>CAWIQE010000004.1:0-617421 GCA_963838155.1 uncultured Alphaproteobacteria bacterium | reverse complement strand
CGCCCGCTTCCATGCCGATTTGGAGACCAAGCGTGTCGAGCAGGCGGAAAGCACCCGCCTGCATCTCGCGGCGATCCGGCAGATCATGCAGAACCTGCGCAAGCACGGAACCACCGGCCTCGGAACGGCATCATGAAGAATGAGCCGGACGGGAAGGATCGCCTGGTGGAGGAGGTGCCGGTCGGCGCATCGAGCGCCGGCGTTCCTGGCTCGAAAAGGGTGAGCCTTCGCTCGGCCGCCGGCTCGCCCAGATCGGCGTGCTCGGCTGGATCATCGTCGTCCCCACGCTGATCGGGCTCTTCTCCGGGCGCTGGCTCGACGGCACCTTCGGAACCAGGCTGTTCTGGACCGGGCCCCTCTTGATGGCCGGCCTCGGCCTTGGCTGCTGGTCGGCCTGGAAATGGGTGAACAGCGCATGATGCCGGGCATCGCTTCGCTGCCGGACTGGCTGTCGGCGGCCGTTCTGCTCAGCCACCTCCCCTTGGGCGTGGCGCTCGGCATCGTGCATTTCAGCGCCGTGCGCCGGACGGCACAGGCCCTGGTGGATGCCCGCGGTGGACAGGCGGTCGCGCTTGTGGCCGGACGGATCGCCCTGACGGGCGGGGCGCTGGTGCTGGTCAGCCTGGAGGGCGCGCTTCCGCTTCTTGCGACGGCTGCCGGCCTCACGATCGGGCGGCTCGCCGTCATTCGGGCGGGCGAAGGCGCGGCATCATGAAATCGCCGCTCGCCACGACGGTTCTCTTCCATCTCGGCCCCGTGCCGATCACCTCTACGGTGGCCGCAACCTGGGGCCGATGGCCGTTCTCGTCGTCGCCGCGATCCTTCTCACGCGCCGACTTGCGTTGAGACCGAGCCGGCTGCAGACCGCGGTCGAGCTCGTCGTCGAGACCGTTGACGGCCAGATCCGCGACACCATGAAGCTCGAGCCGGGGCCCTATCCGCATTCGTCGGCACGCTCTTCGTCTTCATCTTCGCCGCCAACTGGTCTTCGCTGGTACCCGGCGTCGAACCGCCGACAGCGCACATCGAAACCGACGCGGCACTCGCCCTCCTCGTCTTCGTCGCAATCATCGTCTTCGGCATCCGTGCCGGCGGGAACCGCGGCTATCTTGCGACCTTCGCACAACCGACACCGCTCATGATCCCGCTCAATTTCGTCGAGAGCCTGACGCGGACGTTCTCGCTGCTGGTTCGCCTGTTCGGAAACGTCATGAGCGGCGTCTTCGTCATCGGTATCGTCCTGTCCCTCGCCGGCCTTCTGGTGCCGATCCCCTTCATGGCGCTCGACCTGCTGACCGGCGCCGTACAGGCCTACATCTTCTCCGTCCTCGCCATGGTGTTCATTGCGGCGCGGTCAACGAAGCGCCCGAAAGGAACTGGAATGAACTGGATTGCCCTCGTGAGCATCGTCGCCGCGGCCTTCGCCGTCTCTTTCGGGGCCCTCGGGCCGGCGCTCGGCGAAGGCCGCGCCGTCGCCGCCGCGATGGACGCCATCGCGCGACAGCCGGAAGCCGCCAACAGCATTTCCAGAACGCTCTTCGTCGGACTGGCGATGATCGAGACGACGGCGATCTACTGTCTCGTGATCGCGCTGCTCCTGCTCTTCGCCAATCCCCTCATCTAGAAGTCCGATATGACGATAGACTGGTGGACCCTCGGCCTCGAAGCGATCAACGTCGCAGTCCTTGTCTGGCTGCTCGGACGCTTCTTCTGGGCGCCCGTGGTCGGCATCGTCGAGAAGCGCCGGGCCGCCATTGCCGGGGCACTCGCCAAAGCCGATGCGCGCAACCGGGAGCTCGAAAAAGCCGCCGCGGACATCGCCGGCAGCCGCGCCGGCTTTGCAGCGGAACGGGACGCCATCATCGCCGGCGCGCGAAAGGAGGCCGAGATCGAGCGCGCCGCCATTATCGAGAAGGCCCGCAAGGATGCGGCCGCGTTGGAAGCAAAGGCCCACCAGGCGGTGGAAGCGGAACGCGAGACCGAGCGGAAGGCCTGGACGGCGCGCTCCGCCCGGCTGGCCGTCACGATCGCCGGCAGGCTTGCGGCGCGTCTCGACGGGCCTGCGGTCGACGCGGCATTTCTGGGGTGGCTGGTCAAGGCCGCCGGGGATCTCAACGGGACGGCCAAGGCTTCGCTCGCATCGCACGGCATGAAACTCGTGGCGGTCACGGCGCGCCCTCTCGACGACGCCGAACGGAAGCGGGTGCGCAGCGAAATCGCAGGCGCAATCGGAAGTCGTCCGGCCATGACCTTCGAGATCGATCCGTCGCTGATCGCCGGCATGGAACTGCACGGAAGCCACTTCAGCCTCCGCAACAGTTGGCGCGCCGATCTCGACCGGATCCTCGAGGAGATTTCCGATGAAGGATGAGGACGGCAGCGCGGCCGAGACATGGCTCGGGCAGGCGGAGGCAAACGTCGCCGCCGCGCCACTCGGCCCGCGGGCCGAGGAAATCGGACGCGTCGAGGAAGTCGCCGACGGCCTTGCCTTCGTATCGGGCCTGCCGGACGTGCGGCTCGATGAATTGCTGCATTTCGAGGGCGGTCAGGTCGGCTTCGCGCAAGTCCTCGAACCCGAGCGAATCGGCTGCGTGCTCTTCGACGGCGGGGAGACCGTCGCGGCGGGCTCGATCGTGCGCGGCAGCGGCGACGTGGTGCGCGTGCCGGTCGGACCCGGACTGCTCGGGCGCATCGTCGATCCGCTCGGGCGGCCGCTGGACGGCAAGGGGCCGATCGACGCCGAGCTTCATGCGCCGATCGAAAGCCCCGCGCCGGAAATCATCGCGCGCGAGGCGGTCGTCCGGCCGGTCCAGACGGGCCTGCTCGTCATCGACACGCTGTTCGCTCTCGGCCGCGGTCAACGCGAACTCATCATCGGCGACCGCGCAACGGGCAAGACGACGATCGCCGTCGACACGATCATCAACCAGAAGACCAGCGACATCGTGTCGATCTACGTCGCCGTCGGCCAGAAGAGCTCCGGCGTCATGCGCGCGATCGAGGCCATACGGTCGAACGGCGCACCGGATCGCACGATCATCGTCGTCGCCGGGGCCGCCACCGCACCGGGCCTGCAATGGATCGCGCCTTTCGCCGGCATGACGATGGCCGAGTATTTCCGCGATCGCGGCGGTCACGCGCTCGTCGTCATCGACGATCTGACGAAGCATGCCGCGAGCCACCGCGAGATTGCGCTCCTGACACGCCAGTCACCCGGTCGCGAGGCCTATCCGGGAGACATATTCTACGTCCACGCGCGCCTGCTCGAACGGGCTGCCAAGCTGTCCGAGGCCCATGGGGGCGGTTCGCTGACCGCTCTGCCGATTGCCGAGACGAATGCCGGCAACCTCAGCGCCTACATCCCGACGAACCTGATCTCGATCACCGACGGGCAGATCGTGCTCGACTCCAAGCTGTTCGACGAAGGACACAAGCCGGCGGTCGACGTCGGCACCAGCGTCAGCCGGGTCGGCGGCAAGACGCAGGCGCGCGCCTTGCGCGAGGCGGCAAAGTCGCTTCGGCTCGACTACGCCCAGTTTCTCGAACTGGAGATGTTCACGCGCTTCGGCGGCATTTCCGATGCGCACATCCGCGGCCAGCTCCTTCGCGGCGAGCGCATCCGCGCCATCCTCGCACAGGGCCAGCACCAGCCGCAGTCGCTCGTCGAGGAAGTGGCCATCGTCCTGGCGGTCCAGAACGGCCTGCTGGACGCGTTGATGCCCGAGGCGATCGGCGCGTTTCGCGCCGATCTGTCCGACTGGCTGGGGACGCAGGCGGCCGGTGCCGTCCGCGGCATCGTCGAAACGGGACGGATGACGGACATGGACCGGAGTGCCTTGCTCGACGCGCTGCGGCGGCGTGCCGCCTCGATGGCGCCGACCGTCGACCCCGCACCAGGCAAACCGTCGTGACCGAGCGCCTGGCGGACATCACGGCGCGGATCGACGGCATCCGCAAGCTCGGCTCCGTCGTCAATGCCATGCGCGGCATCGCGGCCGCCAGGGCGCAACAGGCACGCGATCAACTCAACGCCGTCGACAGCTACGCGCAGACGATCGCCGGGGGCATTGCGGCACTGCTGCCCGCCCTTGCCTACGAACACTCGCGTTCGGCCGGGCGAAACCGGGCCCCCGCCCTGGTCGTGTTCCTCGCGGAACAGGGCTTTGCCGGCGCCTTCAGCGAGCGCGTTCTCCGTTCGCTCGGCGCCGGCGTCGATCCGGCGAGACTGTTCCTCTTGGGAACGCGTGGATCGGTCCTCGCCCGCGACAACGGCCTGACCGCCTCGTGGATCGGCGCCATGCCACCGCATTCGACGGGCGTTCCGCCCTTGGCCGATCGCCTCGCCCGGGCCCTTTACGAAGGGCTCGGCACCGGACGCATCGACGCGCTCGAGGTCGTCTTCACCACCATGGCGGCGGGCAAGAGGGCGCAAATCGTCCGCAAGCGGCTGCTGCCCGTCGAATTCGAGGGATTCCGCAGCCCGGTGGAGCCGGCCCCGCGCCTCCTGAATCTCCCCGTCGAAACCGTCCTCGAAGCACTGCTCGCCGACTACGTCCATGCCCAACTGTGCAATGCGGCGCTGCATTCCTTCGCCGCCGAGAGCGAAGCGCGGCTGGCCGCCATGACCTCGACCCGCAGTCACATCGCGGACACCCTGAACGATCTGCAGATGACGCAACGGGTCGCCCGGCAGGAGGAAATCACCGCCGAAATCATCGAACTGGCCGCGGGCGCGAGCGCCAGCCTGCACCGAACCTGACCCCGCTACGGCAGCCGCGCCACTGCGATATTGCCGGCCTCCCTAAAAATGTTCGCCGGCGCGAAACGGTCCGATCCGCGTGCCTGCCGACACAAGGTAGGCGGTCGACCAGCCGATGAGAAGGAAACCGTTGATGCCCTCGAGTGCCGCGAGCAGCCGCCATGCCGGGGTGGGCACGACATCGCCGAAGCCGACGGTCGCGAAGGTCGTCGTCGAGAAATAAAGCGCCGTCGGATAGTCGGCGATCATTCCGACCACCGTGTAGCACACGGCCCAAAGCCAGATCTCTACCGTCAGCACGGCAAAAAGACCGATGACGACGCTGATCATCGCAAGCGTGCGGCTCCTGTGCCCGTGCATGCGGAAGCGGGTCACGAATGCCGCCATGACCCGGGTCACCGTGATCAGGCCGAATGTGTGGATAATGACGGTCGCCGCGATCATCCCCGTCCCGATCAGGAGGTCTGCGAGCATGACCGCATGTGCTTTCGATGGCCCGCACCGCTGCCGGTGCCGGGCCGGGGCTTTGGCCTGGGGCGGGGTTTGGGCGGAAAGGTGCGGACCGGACCGCCCGGGCCGGTCGTCTGGGCGCTCATAGCGTCAGACGGTCCTCGACGGATTTCACGCCGGGAACGGACCACGCGGCGCGCTCGATGATCGAGCGTTCCGGCCAGGCCTTGATGCGCCCTTCGAGCGTCACCAGCCCGTCGTTGCCGACCTTGATCTCGATCGTATGCGCCTCCACCGATGCGTTGCGCTTCAGCGCCTCCTCGATGCGCGTCCTGACGTCCCCGGCGCTGACGGCGGGCTTGATCTCGACGAGGTTCGAGACGCCGCGCACCCCGGCCAGCCTCCGGACCGATTCGTAGGCTGCGCTCTTCTGGTACTGCCAGTCGACAGCACCGGACAGCGTGACCCAGCCATTGTGCACCTTCACATGGATGACGCCGTCCGGCACCACGGTGCTCCACTTGATCTGGTTCAATGCGCGCTTGGCGATCTCGTCGTCGGACGTACGATGTATGCCGGCCGGCCGCACGTCGATTTCCTCGGCGATCGCCTGGACGCCGCGCACCTGCCACACGACCTCCTCGATCCGCACCTTCTCCGCATAGGTCGCCACATGGCCGGAAAGGGTGACGATGCCATCCGAGACTGCGACGCCGACATGGCTCGAGTCGACGCTCGGCTCGAAATCCAGTTCGTCGATGATGTCCTGGCGCAACGATGAATCGTTCATGGTGCTCTCCTGAAGCGGACAGGGCCGGCGGCCCATCTCAGGAACACGATCTCATGTCCGACGGCGCCGGCGCATTGACCGGGGTCAACTCGGTCGACGAGATCGCCGAACGCCCCATCGCGCATGGCCGATCGACGGTCGACCGCTCCTCCGATCCCCCAAGCGACCCATGGAAGACCCGAATGCCGGAAACTGTCGGCGCCGTTTCAGGCGACGGCGCTGACCGATTTCCTTTCGCCCGCGAGCGGTGGAAAATCGAGCGGGGTGATCGTCTCGCGCTCCAGCAGCAGCACCACGCCTGCCTTGAGATTCTGCAATTGCGCCTTGAGCAGGCGTTTGGCCTCGAAATAGGCATCGTCCAAGAGCTTTCGCACGGCGATATCGACTTCGCGCGCGGTCTCCTCCGAAAAGTCCTTCTGACGCGCCTGCAACGCCTGCCCGTCGCCCAGCCACTGCATGCGCTGTTCCTCCAGGACGGCCTGCCCGAGGCTCTCGCTCATGCCGAAGCGCGTCACGCATTGCCGGGCGATATCGGTCGCTTTCGCCAGATCGTCGGCAGCACCGGTGGAGACTTCGCCGAAGACGATCTCCTCGGCCGCGCGCCCTGCCATGAGGATCACCATGCGCCCTTTGAGTTCCGAAAAATTGATGAGGAAGCGATCTTCGGTCGGGCGTTGCATGGTGTAGCCGAGCGCGCCGATCGTGCGCGGGATAATCGACACCTTGTGCACGGGATCGGCGCCGCTTATCGAGGCGGCGACGAGCGCATGACCCATCTCGTGATAGGCGACGCGCTCCCGTTCGGCCGGGGTCAGGAGCCGGCTCTTGCGTTCCGCGCCGGCGACGATGCGCTCCACCGCGGCGGTAAAGTCGTCCATCGTCACACGGTCGCCGCCACGGCGGGTCGCCAGGATGGTCGCCTCGTTGACGAGATTGGCGAGGTCCGCGCCCGAAAAGCCCGGCGTGATGCCCGCGACCTCGTCAAGGCTGACCTTGGGGCCGAGCTTCACGGTCTTCGTGTGGACCTTCAGGATGGCCGCCCTGCCCTTGCGCTCCGGCCGGTCGACCACGACCTGCCGGTCGAAGCGTCCGGCCCGCAGCAGCGCCGCGTCGAGCACTTCGGGCCGGTTCGTGGCGGCCAGGAGCACGATACCGATGCGCGGATCGAACCCGTCGAGTTCGGCGAGCAACTGATTGAGCGTCTGCTCCTTTTCGTCGTTTCCAAGTCCGCCGACCGGCATCCGTGCACGCCCGAGCGCATCGAGCTCGTCGATGAAGATGATGCAAGGGGCGGCCTTGCGTGCCTGCTCGAAGAGATCGCGCACGCGTGCGGCGCCGACGCCGACGAACATCTCGACGAATTCCGATCCGGAGATCGAGAAGAACGGAACGCCCGCCTCGCCCGCGACCGCACGGGCCATCAGCGTCTTGCCGGTTCCCGGCGGACCGACGAGCAGGATGCCCTTCGGCACGCGCGCCCCGAGGCGGCCGTATTTGTCCTTGTCGGTCAGGAACGAAACGATCTCCTGAAGCTCCGCCTTGGCCTCGTCGATGCCGGCGACGTCCTCGAAGGTGACGCCCGTATCCTTCTCCACGAAGACCTTGGCCTTCGACTTGCCGATGTTGATGAGACCGCCCATGCCCTGCCGCTCGGCGATGTTTCGGAAGGCGAACATCCAGATGCCGAAGAACAGGAGGATCGGCACGACCCAGGACAGAAGCGTCGACAGCCAATTCTCGTCCGAGCCGCCGGTGACCTTGATGCCGGCCTTTTCGAAGCTTGCCGCGATCGACGGGTCGACGCGCGCGGCATAGAACTGCGTCTTGCCGTCCATCGCTTGCTTGAAGACGCCCCTTACGCTTGTCGGCGTAACCGTCACGGAAGCGATCTTGCCCTGTTCGACGTACCGCGTCAGGTCGCTGTAGGAGATCGTCGCGACCTGTCGATACGCCATCCAGAGCTGGAAGAGCGAGATGACCAGCAAGGCCATGAAGAAGTAGCCGATGTTCAGGCCGTGCTTGGCATTCATTGCGAGCCCCATTGCGGCACCGTCCGGCGCCCGGATTTGTCGTTGGCAGGGCCGAACTCTATGGAATGCGTGAGGAGCCGTCCTTGATCGGCATCAAGCCCCGCGCTCCCCGATGGAGACGCCGTCCTTCACCGTGTCTCCCGGGTAGAGGACGAGCTTGTCCCCCGGCTCGAGCCCGCCCGTGACTTCCGCGGTGTCGCCGTTCATGTGGCCGACCGCGATCCGGGTCGCACGCGCGCGCCCGTTTTCGACGCGAAAGACGCTCCAGTCGTCGCCGGTCCGGAAGAGCGCCCCGAGCGGCACCAGGAGGACGTCGCTTGCCTGCCAACTGACGATGCGGGCAAAGACGCGATAGGCGTCGCCGAGCCTTGGCTCGGGCTTGTCCAGGTCGAGGATCACGTTGACGCGTTGCTCCTCGATGCCGAGCGCCGATACCTTCGTGTAGCCGGCCGGCTCGACCCGGCGGACGGTCGCCGCAAGGTCGTGGCCGCCGCCCCATTCCGTGATGATCGCCTTGCTGCCGGGATGCACCCGCACGGCATCGCTCGACAGGAGGTCGACGACGATCTCCAGATCGGCCGGGTCGCCGACGTCGGCGATGACCGCCCCGCCGGCCACTGCCAGGGCGCTCTTGAGATGCATCTTCAGGATCCGCCCGTCGATCGGCGAGGTCAGGCGGATGCAGCAGCTTTGCCGTTCCGGCTTGACGGCCGCCTGCCCCGGTTCGGCAAGTCTTGCGAGGTTGCTGGCGAGTTCGGCCCTTCTCACGCCGATCGCGGCGGTGGCGCTGTGTTCCTCGGCCTCGAGCAGGGCGACGTCGTTGGCCGCCTTCTCGAGCGCGCGTCCCGAGACGGTGTTCGACGCCGCAAGGCGCTCCGCCCGAGAGAAATCGGACCGCGCAAGAGCGAGCGCGGTCTGGACCCGTTGCCGTTCCACTTCGGCCTGGGCGATGGCCAGACGCGACGCGTCGATCTGTGCGCGAAGCTCGGCGCGGGCGCGCTCGTCCAGGAACGGCGGCGCCAGCGGACGGACGGTCGCGATGACCGTCTCGCCCTTTCGCACGCTGTCTCCCTCCTCGAGTACGGGCCTGTCGAGATGACCGGCGACCGGCGCGGAGACGGCGTAGATGTTCCGGATGCGCGTGACGCCCTCCTGATCGATCGTCACCGTCATGGTTCCCCGCCTGGCGATCGCCGTCTCGACCTCGACCGGTCGTTCCTTCAACGCCCAATAGAATCCACTGGCCGCGAGGCCGGCGACCACGGCAAGCACCAAAGGCCTGACCCATCTTCGGCGCATCGTCATTCCCTCGTCTTGAGTACGCCGACGAGATCGAGCCGGTCGATCCGCCGCCGGACGATCAACGCCGAAATCAGCGCTGCGGCAAGCACGACGAGGCTCGCCGTCGCGAAGGTGGCGCTGCTGACGATCAGCGGCACCCGAAACAGGTCGCTTTCGAAGCCGCGCGTCACCGACCAGGAAAAGAGATAGCCAAGCAACCAACCGAGCGGCTGCGCCAGCGCGACGATGACCGCGAGTTCGATCAGCAGGACCGACGACACCTCCGCCCGCGTGAAGCCCAGGACTCTCAGGCTGGCGAGTTCGCGAGCCCGCTCGGAGAGCTGGATACGGGCGAAATTGTAGACCACGCCGAAGGTGATGATGACGGCGAGCGCCACGTAGACGGTTCTCATGATGTCGATGTTCTCGTCGATCGTTTCGCGAAAGCGCGCCCGCGAGATCCCGAGAAGCGCGACCGACCCCGCCGACGGCGTCCGCTTGACGGCCTCGTAGAAGGCAGGCAGGCGACCGGCGTCGACGCGAACACGGGCCCCGGAAAGGCGCGGCCCCTGGCCGACGAGCCGATCGAGCGCATCGAGACGCATGGCAACCGTCAGGCCGACGAAGCTCTGGATGACCGCCGCCACCGGAACCTCGACGGTTCGGCCTTCCTGTTCCACCAGTTCGAGCCGGACCGTTTCGCCCGCGCCCACATGCAGCAGGTTCGCAACGCGTTCGGAAAGCAGGAGCCCCTCGGCCGGCGGTTCGACGGGATCGAGGTCGACGTCGAGCAAGCGCGCGAGATCCGGCCGAGGCGGGTAGCCCGTCACCGCCAGGCGTCGCCGATAGTGGCCGTGGTGCATGACCACCTGCACCGTCCGGTAGGGCTCCACCGACAGGATCCCCGGCATTGCCGCCACGGCTTGCACTGCGCCCGGTCCCAGCTCGTGCGCAAAAGCGATGGAGGCGTCCTGGCGCTCCGTCCGGGAGAAGATGGTGTCGATCATGAAGTGGACCGAGTTGGAGGAAAACAGCGCGGTGACGAGGAGCGCGATCGAAAGCGACGTGCCGAAGACCGTCAGAAAGGTGCGAAGGGGCCAGCGGATCAGATGGCGAAGCGCCATCGTCGTCAGTTCGGAGAAGAGACGATGAAACAACGACCCCGCCGAAAGCAGGCTGCGATAGCGCGTGGGAGCCGGCGGCCGCATCGCCACGGCCGGCGAGAGAACGAGGACCAGCCACAACGCCCTGATCGTTCCGACGAGAGCGGCCGCCAAGACCGATGCACCCGCAATCGCATAGAGGTCGGGGCTCTGCAGGAAGACGAGGAAGGGAAACGAGTAGAACCGGCCGTAGAGGATGGTCAGGCCATGGCCCAGCCGTTCTCCCGCAACGCTGCCGAGCGCAAGGCCGGCGAGCGCGATTGCCATGACGAGCTTGGCGTAGTGCCAGCCGACGGCCCCGTTGGAAAAGCCGACCGCCTTGAGCAGGCCGATCTGTTCGCGTTCCAGTGCAATCAGCCGTGACAGCACCATGTTCACGAGGAAGGCCGAGACAAAGAGAAAGATGGGCGGGATGATGAGGGCCATGGCGCGCAGTTGCGTCAACTCACCGTCGAGAAAGGCATTGGAAAGCTGGTCTTTTCGAACGTAGCTCCCCGTTCCGCCGTAGGGCTTCAAGATGGCGTCGATCCTCGCCATCGCCGAGGCCTCGTCCGCCCCTCTGGCCAGGATGGCCGCCACGTCGTTGAACGAGCCGGCCATGTCAAGCGTGCCCTCGAGGCTGCGACGACGCATGAAGAAAACCCCGAAACGGCGGGGATCCGGCACCATGTCCCCCGGCCCGATCGCGTACACATATTCCGGTGACAGGACGGTGCCGGAAATCTTCAGCGTCCGGCGCGTGCCGTTCATCAGCGCGTGAAAGGAATCGCCTGGATGCAGGTGATGGGCGGCCGCGAACGGCGCGGAGACCGCCACTTCATCGGCGTGTTCGAGATCCGGCAGGCGGCCGGAGCGCAGATAGAGCCGATTGACGCTGCCGACGCCGATATCGGGGATCGAGACGGCGATGCCGGTGCCCGGCTCCGGCATGCCCGGCATGTCGAGAAGCACGCGATCGACGATCCTCAATTCGACGGCGGCCATTCCCGGGATTGCAAGCAGCTTGTCTTTCAGGTGCAGCGGTGCGCGCGTGACCGAGGCGAAGAGCGTTGCGAAACGATAGCGATCGTAGAACGTCGCCCGGGTCTGCTCCAGCGAGCGGTAGGCGCCGAGCGCGAGAACGATCGTGGCGACACCGCAGGCCATGACAAGCGCGACCGCCAGGCCTTGCGCCCAGAGCCGGCGAAGGTCGCGCATCAGCTTGCGGTCGAGCATCGACAGCATCACCACGTCACCTCCGCCGGATCGACACGCACGTCGTTGACGGTACTCTCGACGATGCGTCCGTCGACGAAGGAAAAGACCCGATGCGCGATCCGCCGTATCCCGGCATTGTGCGTGATGATCGCGGTGGTCGTGCCGAGGTCGGAATTGATGCTCGTCAGCGCTTCCAGCACGAGGATGCCGGTGCGCGAGTCGAGCGCACCCGTCGGCTCGTCGCACAGAAGCACTTCCGGTCGCTTGACGATGGCCCGGGCGATCGCCACGCGCTGCTGCTCGCCGCCGGAAAGCTGGGCCGGAAAATGGTTCATGCGCTCCCGCAGGCCGACCATTGCGAGCGCGTCTTCCGCCGGCATCGGCTCCGGCGCGATCTCGGAGACAAGTGCGACATTCTCGAGCGCCGTCAGGCTCGGGATCAGGTTGTAGAACTGGAAGACGAAGCCGACATGATCGCGCCGAAACCGCGTCAACCGGCGATCCGACATCGCCGTCAGGTCCTGGCCGCGAAACAGGACCCGACCGCCGGAGACGCGATCAAGGCCTCCGAGAATGTTGAGAAGTGTCGACTTGCCGCTCCCGGACGGCCCGAGCAGCACCGCCAGTTCCCCCCTGTAAAGATCGAGATCGACGCCGCGCAGGGCGTGCACCTCCACGGCGCCGCTGCGATAGACCTTGGTCACGCCGCGTACGCTGAACAGGGATGACGGCGGTGCGACGTCCATCGGATATCCCGCGAGCCGGTCGGGCGGCTCCTATTCGTGATGGTCGGCGACGGCGCGCAGGACTTCGCCGGCAATCCCGCGATCGGCCTTGTGGGAGATGTCGCCGAGGCTCAGCATGCCGACCATGCGCTTGTTCTCGTCGAGGACCGGCAGGCGCCGGATCTTGTGTTCTTCCATCAGTCGTACGGCGTCTTCGAGCGTTTCCTTCGTGCGGCAGTAGATGATGCCGCGCGTCATGACGTCCTCGGCCGCAAGCGACGAGCCATCCTTGCCCTCGGCGACGACCCGCATCGCCAGGTCCCGGTCCGTGATCATGCCGACGAGCCGGTCCTTCTTGCCGACGGGAATCGCCCCGACGTCCTTGTCGCGCATTCTCTTTGCGACCTCGACGGCCGGAGTATCGGCCCCGACCCATTCCACGCCCTCGTGCATCGCATCGGTGATGTTCATGTCCGGCTCCCTGGGTTCATCGTCCCACAGTGTCGGCGCGCTCGGCGATATCGTCATTGACTGGAATCAATACGCCCCTGTTCGCGGGATCCGCCGCGCGGTCGAATCCACGGACCGCCGTGACCTCGGTGGCGCGACCGGCGCGATTGTGCCGTGGAACCAGATTCTACCCTGCAGAGAAGGACGGTCGTTCAGGAGTTCCGATCGATGCCGGCGCGGTCAGCCTCCAAGGACTGCCGACGCGACCGCCCGCACTTCGCCTTCGGTGCCGGTAAAACAGGTTTCGAGACCGATTTTGCCACCGTCGACCTCGCTCACGCGCGACCCGAGCCGAGTCGTCTCGCCTGCCAGCATCGGTTTGAGGAAGGTCGCATTCATGCTGCCGGTGCTCAGCCATTCGCCGCCGGACCAGCGTGTCAGTTCCTCGGAAAGCCAGCAGACGTTCATCAGCCCTTGCACCACGACTTCGGCAAACTCCATCTCACCGGCGACGCGCCGGTCCGTATGGATGTTCAGGAAGTCGTCGCCAATTCCGGAAAAGACGGCAACCTGGGCGCGATCGGGACGCTTCACGGCCTCCGGCAGCCGGTCGTCGATGCACGGATTCTCCGACGCACGCGCGACGACGCGAGCCTCGGGCGACCAGCGCGGTTCGATACGGTGCGAGCTCCCGACGTCGGCCGGGGCGTCGTCTTCCCTCTGCACCGACATGGAGATCAATTCGGTGTTCGACTGGCTGACATAAAGATTGCCCGAGGCGTCGCGCGCCTCGCTTTCATGGATCAGATAGCCGCGCCCGCGCCGCACGTATTTCCGCGGGTTCCTGCCCGTGAAGACAAGTTCGGTGCCCGCCGGCACCGGCCTGTGGAAACGCACCGCCTCGCGCTGGTGGAAGCCGCGGATCAGCGTGCGATCGTAGCGGGTCATGTAGAACCACATGAGTTCCTTCAGCACCATGGCGCTCGGCGCCAGACGGTACCCGAAGGGGGCGACAGCCTCGAAATACCAGGGATCGTAGCAGTCGACCGCATAGCAATAGGACTTGATGGCGGCGTCGTCGGCCAGGTAGCGCGCCGGGGCGAACTCTTCGGGGACCGCGAAATTGTCGAAGTCCGGGCGCAGCAGATGATCGCCTCGCTTGAGCTCGGAAAGCAGGGGAAGCCTGGAAACGTCGTGCATGTCCATCTCCATGTAGGGACGCCCGCGAGCGCTCAGGACGCGCTCGCGCCCTCGCGCAGCCACGCGGCATCGTCGGGGGTCAGCCGCACCTCGGCCGCTCCCATCGAGTCCCGAAGCTCCGCAAGCGTCGATGGGCCGATGATCGGAAAGATCGGGAAGGGTTGCGCCAGGAGATAGGCGAGCGCGACCTGAGCCGGGCTCGCCCCGAGCCGCGCCGCCAGTTCGTGCACCCGGTCGCGGCGGCGAAAATTCGTTTCGCTGTACCAGCTCTCGACGAGGGTCTTGTCGTCGAGCTTGTCGCGCCCGCCGCGGTCGGTGAAGAACCCGCGGGCCTGGCTCGACCAGGCGAACAGCGGGGTCTGGGTGCGCTCCAGCCAGGCGGCGCTGTCGACGTCGGAGGAGGAAATGCACCCCGCCCACATCGGAGCCACCATTTCCGCCAGGCTGAAATTGTTGGACAGCAGTTCGAACGCGAACTTGTCGTTGTCGCGGGCGTAGGCGTTCGCCTCCTCGATGCGTCCGATCGTCCAGTTGGAGCCACCGAAGCGGCCGATGCGCCCTGCCCTGCGCAGGCCGTCGAGTACGTCGACGAACTCCCCGACGGGTATCGAAGGATCATCGCGGTGCAGGAAATAGAGGTCGGCATGATCGGTCTGCATCCGGTCGAGCGATTCGTCGAGCTGCGGGGCGATGGCGTCGGGACGGCAGTGCGGCGTGTGGGCTCCCTTTGCGATGACGATCACGTCGTGGCGCACGCCCCTGCTCTTCATCCACTGCCCGAGCAGGCGGTCCATCAGCCCCTGCCCGTAGACATAGGCGCTGTCGAAGACGGTCCCGCCCGCCTCGAAGAAGGCGTCGTAGACCAGCGAGGCGTCCGGAAAGGTCTTCAGCATCATGCCGCCGATCGCCAGTTTCGAGGCTTTCTTGTCGAGGCCCAGCCTTTCTTCGAAAGGCATCGGCACCGCCGCCTTGCGGGCAAGCGGGCGACCGGCCACGGTGACGCGGCGGGTGGGTTCTTCGGATGGATAGGTCAAGCCGATGTCCCTGCGCCAGGCATCGAGGGCCCGCATGTTGCCGATCGTGTCGTCCAGGCTCGGAGCGGGCCACGGGATCGAACCCGCCCGCACGCTCTCGGCGAAGAGGTCCGCCTCGAGCGCATAAAGCCATTCCCCGCACTCGATCCGATGCACCTCGTCTCCCGTCGGTCGCCTGACGACGATCTCGCTGGTGCCGCCCTCCTTGCCCGAGCAGAACCATGGCGAACGGACGTCGATCATGCCCTCGGTGCCGTGGATGAGAAGGCGCGGTTCCTGAACCGTCGTGATGCTCACCGTGGCCTGCGCCACGATGTCCTGCGGAAACCGCATGACGCAGCCGGTGCGCTCATCGACCCCGGTTTCGGAAAAGGCCGCGACCGCCTTGACCTCGAGCGGCTCCGCGAACGGCCGGCCGGCGGCGATGCCGGCAACGAGCCGCGCAGCGGAGACGCAGTAACAGCCGACGTCGAGGATCGCTCCGCCTCCCAGTTCCGGATCGAAGTGACGTTTGCGCGGATCGAAAGCCGTCCGGTAACCGTAGTTCGCCTGGATAAGCGATATCTTTCCGATCGTGCCGGCCTCGAGAAGCTCGACAAGCTTCAACGTCTGTGGATGCCCGCGGTACATGAAGGCTTCCATGACCGTCACGCCGCAGGACCGAGCCGCATCGGCGATCCCGGCCGCCTCCGCGGCGTTCATGCCGATCGGCTTCTCGCAAAGGACGTGCTTGCCGGCTTCTACGGCGCGGATGGCAAGTTCGGCGTGAGACGGGTGCGGCGTGGCGATATAAACCGCGTCGACGTCCCCGTCCTGCAGGAGGCTGTCGTATCCCTTGCCGACAGGCACCTGCCCGAACTCTTCGATGGTCGCGGTTCGGGGCTCCCTGCTGGCCACGGCCACAAGCTTCCCCCACTTGCTCCTCGAAAGCGCCGCCGCAAACTGCCGGGCGATCGCGCCGGTCCCGAGGATGCCCCAGCGCAAGAGTTTCGCATCGGCCGGCGACGCATTCTTGACGAGGTCGCGCGAAGTGGCTGACGAAGGGATTTCCACCATGACAGGCTCCGTTTTCGGTTCATTCGCGCGCGCGAAACGGCCGTCAGGGCGGCCGACGAGGCTATGCCACGCGTTCGAGGCTGCTAGCTGCCGCGTCCAAGCAGGATCCCGCGCGGGTCCACGCGTTCGCGCAGGATTTGCAGTTCGGCATCCGTGGGCCGCGGCGTGACCGGTGCGTCCCCCAGCCCGGGAATTTCGAAGCCGGTGGCCTCCTGAAGCCGGTCGCGCCCTGCCCCGTCGTGGATGGATCTCAAGCGGATCTCGCCCTTGACCTTGTCGAAATCGAAGATGCAGGACGGTGTCACCACCCATTCCGGCCCGCCTTCCTCGATCCCGAGCTCGCGCCTGCCGGCGATCCCGCCCGGGTATCCGACGCCCGAGACGTAATCGACCTTCTCCACGAAGACCCGCTTTGTGTGATGCGGCAGCATGATGTACTCGCGCCGGAATATGGTCATGTGCTCGGGCTGGAGGATCGGGCCCACGAGCCTGACCTTCGGCCGGGAGTGTTCGCCGATGCAGACGCTGTTGAGGCAGCCGGTGCGGTCGAGCTGCACGCCCGAGCTGAAGCCGAAGTCGACATGGCCGCGCTTGAACGAAAACTGTCCAGGATAGCGAATGGTCCTGGCCTCGCAGGGCAGATCCCTCAGGACGGCGTCGAATTCCGAATCCGGCATGGATTCGAGCGACGAGAGGTCCGGATTGTGCGACCACCCTGCCAGGAGGATCGTCAGCCTCGGAGCATGCGTCAGCTTGGCCAGGGACATGGCGGCCAGCGGTATGCAGGTGCCGTAGAGCGTCGCCGCTTCCCCGGTTACAAGCCCGGTGAAGCCGACTTCGCCGTCCCGGAAGCTGTGCGCCAGCTGAACGGCTATGATTTCGGCTACGGAAGGTTCGCCTTGCGTCATATCAGATCCAGCTCCATCAGGGCGGCCAGCCGATCGCTTCCGAGCGCGGCCACGTAGGCCTGCTGACTGCCGGCATCGAAGACCCAGCGATCGAGATACGCCTCGAAGGCCTCCTCGGAGGAGGACGCCTCCACGTACTCCGCGAAATGTGCCTCGTCGCGCAGCCAGCGCCCAAGCACCGGCGTCGGATGGGCGCCGCAGGGCGCCTCGACGATGGCAGTCGTGCGGTAGGCCGGGAGCATGTTGAGGTCCGCGTTGCGGCGCACGAAGTCCTCCGTGACGATCTTCTCGACGGTCACGATCAGGGTGTCCGAGCTTCCGGCGATGTCGAGATCCAGTTCCTGGGGCATCAGCCGGCGCGAGGGCCACAGGACGTTGCCCCTCTCGTCGGCGGCGATCGCGTGGATCACGGCCACGTCCGGCGCGGCAGGCGGTATGGCATGAAGCCGCCGGCCCGTCAGCGGACAGTCGAAGGCCTTGATGTCCGGATTGCGGGCGAGGATGTCGGTTCCGCCGAGATATGCGCAGGGCCAGAAGGAAAAGTTCTCCCGGCTGGCACGAAACCGGTCGAAGCTGAGGATCTCCGGATAGTCGACGATTTCCAGCGTGCCGCTCTCGCTTGCCCGCCTGACGTTGCGGGCCAGCCCGTATTTCTCCAGCCCGATATAGGACGTTTCGATGCGCCGGAGCGCGCCGGCACCGGTGAGCATGTCTGCCTCGACGCCGCTGACGGTGCCGACCAGCACGAGATCGCGGCGGCGCTGGCGCACCAGCTCGCGGACGAAGGCCATCGGACGCTGGTAGTTGGCGAAGCCGCCGACCGCCAGGCGCGTGCCGTCCGGAACGAGCGAGGCCGCCTCGGCCATCGTCACCAGCTTGCGATCGCCGAATGGTTCCGTCCGGCGCGGCGGCAGCATGCCCGTCACTTCCCGGCCTCCCGGTAGTCGCTGGTGTTCCTCGTCATCGCTCGGTCCTCCTGTCCCCGATCATGCCCGCAGAAGCGAGCCGGACGGGTCGATGCGCGTTCGGATGGCTTCCAGCTGCCCCTCCGTCGGAACCGGCGTTTCGCCCAGGTCCGGCGCGATCTCCGGTTCGAAGCTCATCAGGGCAAGCACCTCCTCGGTGGTAACGCCGGGATGCAGCGAGCGCAGGCGCATCCCGTGGTCCGCTCCGTTGAAGTCGAAGATCGCCCTGTCGGTGATGCAGAGCTGAGGGCCCGGGCCCGGCAGGGCGTAGCGCTCTCGGCGAACGCCGCGGCGCTGGTGTCCGAAGCTGGTCACGTAGTCCACCTCGGCCACGAACTTCCGCGGATCGAGATCCATGACGACGATCGGCTTGCGGACGAAGGCCAGGTGCTCGGGCTGGGCGAGGCACCCCACGAGACGCTTCTTCAGCCGACCCTCCCCGTCGTTCAGGCGGGTGATGTTCAGATTGCCGTAGCGGTCGACCTGCGCGGCCGATTCGAAGGAGACGTCGAAGCGCCCGGCGCCGAGCATGTCGAT
Source organism: uncultured Alphaproteobacteria bacterium (assembly GCA_963838155.1). Lineage (GTDB taxonomy): Bacteria > Pseudomonadota > Alphaproteobacteria > Rhizobiales > Rhizobiaceae > Pararhizobium_B. The sequence continues at coordinate 598,876 of CAWIQE010000004.1, read as the reverse complement.
CTTCTGGGAGGTGTCGGCGAGCTGCGCGGCGCAGGGCCAGCGGGTGAAGGCGTCCTGGAGCCATTTTTCCGGCATCGCGTCCAGATCCGGCGAAAGGAGGTTTCCCCAGTAGATCGAGGCGTGCGGCGCGTCCCCTTCCTGGGCCAGCCGACTGGCGACGACGGGCAGGCCCACGGCCAGGGTGAAGGCGCGGCCGGCGGTGCCCACCCCGACGAAGACGAGATCCTCGTCGGCAATCTCCCGGGCAATCGCAGCGGCCATGATTTCGTTGGTCGAATAGTCCGGCATCGCCGTCATCTCCCTCCCACGCCGAGGCGGGCGTCGAGCGCGCCGATGCCGCCGAAGGCGGCCAGATAGTCTTCGTGCGAGGCGGTCTGGCGGACGAAGCGGTCGAGATAGGCCGCCGCCCCTTCCGGCGACCGGCCCGCCTCCGCGTAGCTGCGGATCGCGTCCTCGTCTTCGTCGTAAACGGTGTCGCAGGCCAGAGGATGGGCACCGTATGGCACCTCGACTATGGCCTCGACCCACTGCGCCGGAATGTAGGTCAGGTTCGGGCTGCGCTTCACTTCCTCGTGGTCGACGATCCGCTCGACCGTGACGATCAGGCGGCGGGATCCGCGCGCGATGATCTGGTCGACGTCGTCGGCGTCGCGATGAAGCGGCCACTGGACGTTGCCGTAGATATCGGCGGAATAGCCGTGAACGATCGTGAAATCGGCCTCGATCGCCCGCACCGCGGCGTGGATCCGGCCCGTGAAGGGGCATTCGATCTCGGTCACGATTTCGGGGTCCTGCACGGCCATGTCGGTTCCGAGAATGGCGCGGACCGGCATGAAGCCGGCTCCCGAGCACGCCGCCTGGAACCGGGCCACGATCGACGACTCGGAGAAGTCCCGAACCTCCACCTGCCCGGCTTCGACCGCGCGGCGGAAGCTCGGCGCGAGTCCGTGCCAGAAGAGCCCGGCATAAACGCCTTCGTACCGCTTCAGGAGCCCGGCCGCGGCGAGCATGTCGACCGCGAAGCCGTTGGCGAAGGCGTAGACCTCCAGGTCGCCGATGCCCTGGCGGATCATCTCGCGCACCGCAGCGTTGACCTGGCGTCGCATGATGTTGCCGCCGAAGGCAACCCGGCTGCCGGGCGGTATACGGCCGATCGCATCGGCGAGCGGCACCAGTTTCTGCTTCATCTTCGTGCCTGCATTCATTCGAGGCCATCGCCGCCATCGGCACGCCAATGGCCTCCGAAAGACGTGTTCAAAACGCTTGTAGAAACGTTTCTCTATTGCGTCAACCGCTAAGTTGCGTCAAAAAAGAAGGGAAATTCGCGTGCCGGCCCGTTCCGAAAGGAAAGGCGCCGCCTTTTCGCGGCTCCCCATCCCTTCCTGCCACCTGGCGTTGCGCTGCAGGGTCGCCATATTTCAAGAAACGTTTAGTAGTTGGTATCAATCATGCTAAATGGTCTTGTCGCGGAGCGACTGGGAAACGCTTCGTCCAGAAGAGGGGAACGGCATGACGAACAAGGGACGCGTGACCATCAGGGATGTGGCGGTCGCCAGCGGCCATGCCGTCTCCACGGTGTCGAACGCGCTCGCAGGGAAACATTACGTCAAGGAGGAAACTCGCCGGCATGTGAGGGAGGTCGCCATGCGCCTTGGCTATCGCCCGTCGGCCCTCGCGCAGTCCCTCAGGATGAGGCGCAGTTCGACGATCGGTGTGCTGGTCTCCGATGTCAGCAACCCTGCCCTGACCGAATTCATAAGGGGCATCGACGACGTCGCCGTCCGCGAGGGCTGCACGATCCTGCTCGGCAACACGGACGAGATACTGGAGAAGCAGATCGGGCAGATGCGCACGCTGCTCGACAGGCAGGTCGACGGCATGGTTTTCATCTCGCAGCACTCGGATGAACCCGAGGTTCGCGATCTCCTCGACGGCACCACGCCCTTCGTCCTGATACAGCGGCGCAGCCGGCGGTTCGAGGACGATTACGTGGGGTCCGACAACGCCCAGGGGATGGAGATGAGCGTCCGCTATCTTCACGATCTCGGCCATCGCCGCATCGGGCTCATCACCGGGCCGGGCGCATCGAGCACCGCCATGGAACGCCTGGACGCGTTCCGGCAGGTGGCGGCCGATCTCGGCTGCGACGGCGACGCGGAACTGGTCTTCCGCGGCGACTACACGGTCGGTGCCGGCTACAACGCCATGCACTACTTCGTCCGCCTCGGCTATCCCCCGACCGCGATCATCGCGAGCAACGATATCTGCGCTCTCGGCGTACAGGACGCTTCCATAGAACTCGGCCTCAACATTCCACGCGACCTGTCGCTGATGGGCTCCGACGACATTCTCCTGGCGGGACTCCGACAGATCAACCTTACGACCCTTCATCTTCCGAAGCGCCGGATGGGGGTCGCCGCCGCCGAACTGCTTCTGGAGCGCATACGCGGGAAGCAGGATGACCGACCGGCCGAGATCATCGTCGAATCACGTCTCGTCGAGCGCGGCTCCTGTTCCAAACCGCAAAACCCGATGGCGTCGATTTCCGCCCGGTAGGGGCGCGACCCCACGGCCGGCTCCTCAGCGAGCCGCCACCTTTCCGTCGACGATGGCGCGTGCCAGTCGGGCGACGGCGAGCATGCCCGGATCGTCCTTTCCCACCGTCGCATCGGCGAACATGCGCGCTCGGCCGACGAGGTTGCGGCGCCCGCGGAAGGTCTCCAGGGCCTCTTCGGCCGCCTCCGCGACGATCGCCCCGGCGTCATCGCCGGGAGACATGCCGGCCAGTGCCGCGGCAATCGCATCGACCGAATCGACGATCGTCTTGTCGCCGATCCGCGCACCGCCGCGCGCCATCATGGCGTCTCTGGCAGCAACGGCCAGTCCGGCATAGGCCGATTGCGGAACGTCCCCGACGTCCTTCGTCTCCCGCCCGACGGTCAGGAGGGCCGTCGCAAGAAGCGTGCCCAGGCTCGAACCCGTGGCGGCCGCGGCGGCACGCGCGAAGGCCGAGCAGACCGCGCCGACATCGGCGGTGTCCTCGATCTCGAGGGCGACGATCCGCCGGACGACCCGCGCCAGCATGGTACCCGTGTCCCCGTCGCCGAGCTTTGCGTCGGCGGCATTCAACTCCTGCTCCAGAGGCCCGATCGAGGAGTCCGCGCGGCGTGCGAACTCGGCAATGTCCGCGCCCGTCATCGCCATCACCGCACCTTCCAGAACGGACAGTCGCAGGGGGCGGCGAGCAGCGCCGCCAGTTCCGGATCGAGGAAGCAGACACTGATGGAGGCGCCCGCCATCTCCATCGAGGTGGCGAAGTGGCCGACGAGAGGGCGCTCGACCTCAAGTCCCTCGCCACGGAGCCGGGAAGCAGCCCGCCGGTAGAGAATGAACAGTTCCTCGAGCGGCGTCGCGCCGAGGCTGTTCACCAGAACCGAAACCTTGCCGGCCGCTTTTTCCGGGCGATCCGCAAGAAGCCGGTCGATCATCTCGTCGGCCACCGCGTCGGCGGGCCTGAGCGTGTCTCGCCAGATGCCGGGCTCGCCATGTATCCCCATGCCCATCTCCATCTCGTCCTCGCCCAGCGAAAACGAGGGCCGGTCCGATCCGGGAACCTGGCAGGGCGAAAGGGCGACGCCGATCGACCGCGTCGCTGCGACGGCCTTCTGCGCCACGGCGGTGACCTCAGCGAGCGAAGCGCCGCTTTCGGCGCTCGCCCCCGCTGCCTTGTAGGCGTACAGGATGCCCGCGACGCCGCGGCGCTTCTCCCGTTCGTCGGGACCGGCACTGGCCACGTCGTCGATCCCGAGCACGGTACTCGTCTCGATGCCGTCGCCCTCGAGGAATTCGCTGGCCATGTCGAAATTCATGCGGTCGCCGCCGTAGTTGCCGTAGAGCCTCAGCACCCCCTTCCCGCCATCGGCAGAGCGGATGGCGTCCATGCAGGACGCCACCGTCGGCCCCTCGAAGACGTTGCCGATGGCGCAGGCGTCGAGCAGGCCTTCCCCGACATAGCCGGTGAAAAGCGGCAGGTGACCCGAACCGCCACCGGAGACGACGCCGACCTTGCCCTTTTCCTTCTGCCTCGCACGCCGGACGACCCGCCCCTCCTCGCCGCAGCGCTCGAGGGCGCCGGTGGCCAGGACGAGGCCGTCGAGCATCTCGTCGACGAAGTCATCGGCAGCGTTCATCAGTTTCTTCATGGCAAGGTCGCTCTTCCTAGTACTGCAGGACTTTGCTGTCCTTGAAGGACGTGATCGGGGGGTAGGCACGCTCGTCCGTCACGACATCGAGGACCGTGGTCGTGTCGGCGGCGAACGCCTTCTCGAGAGCGGGGAGGAAATCCTCGGCTCTCTCGATCCGCTCCCCGGCGCAGCCGGTGGCCCGCGCGATCGCCGCATGGTCGACGCTGGAAAAATCGCAGATCTCGCTGTTGTAGTTCCCGAACATCACCTTCTCGGCGTGCTTCTGGTAGCCGAGGATCTGGTTGTTCAGCACGGCCAGGACGACGTTGAGCCCGGTACGCCTGGCCGTCTCGAGTTCGGACCAGACATGGGCGAAGCCACCGTCCCCGGCGAGGACGAATACCGGTGCATCCGGCCGCGCGCACTTGGCACCGAGCGCGAAGGGAAGCCCCCAGCCCAGTCCCGCGAGGCCGCGCGGCGTAATGAAACGCATTCCGGGCTTGCGAGAGGTCAGGAAGTTGCCGATCCATATCGCCGAATAGCTGGCGTCAGAAAGGACGATGGTTTCCGGCGTCAGGATGCTGTCGAGATCCCTCATGAGGCGCTCCGGGCGGATGGGGGAAGCCGCGGAACCCTCCTCGGCCTCGGCGTCGGCACGTCCCTTCGCGAGACCGTCGGCGATCGCCTTTTCCAGGTCGGCCCGACCGGACCGGCGTCCCGAGGGATCGCGCTCCGCCAGCGCGTCCTTCAGCGCCCGAAGGCCGAGCTTCGCGTCGCCCACGAGCCGCAGCGCCTCGTAGTTCCGGCCGATCTCCTGTCCGTCGACGTCGAGATGGATGTATCTCGCCCCCTCGGGATAGAGCGACCAGCTGTCGGTTCCGTTCTGGTTGGTGCGGTTTCCGACGAGCAGCACCACGTCGGCCTCGCTGACCATCGAACGCAGGTGCCGCGAGCGCCCGCGCTTGCCCATGAAATAGCCGACGACCCCGAGCGAGAGCGGGTGGGTCTCGTCGATCGCCCCCTTGCCCATCAGCGTCGTGGCGACCGGCAGCCCCGCGGCCTCCTGCAGGGCCGCGAGTTCCTCGGCCGCACCGGACAGATGCACGCCGCCGCCCGCGATGACGACCGGCCGTTCGGCCGTCGCCAGAAGATCCGCCGCCTCGGCGACGGCGGCGGGATCCGGCGCGCACCTGTCGAGGGGAAAGTGGCCGAGCGAGGCGCCGCGGGATCTCCCCGCACCTTTCGGCGCATCGTCCAGTATGTCCATCGGCACCATCAGAACGGCGGGCCCAGGACGCCCGGAAGCAGCCGCCGCGAAGGCCATGTCGACGAAATCCTCGATCCGGTCGGCATCCGGAACGCGGCGGATCCACTTGGCCACCCCCTTGAAGAGCTCGAGATGGTCCAGTTCCTGGAAGGCGTTCCTCTCGACGGCGTGGCGCGGAACGTCCTGGACGATGGCGACGATCGGCACGGAGGCCTTGTACGCCTCGGCAAGGCCGGGGACCAGCAAGGTGGCTGCCGGGCCGTTCTGGGCCGTCACCACCGCCACGCGGTGCGAGATGCGGGCGTATGCGTCGGCCATCGCGGCACCGGCGTTCTCGGTCCGGTACCCGATCTGCCGGATCCCGTGGTCCGGAGCAGCAAGAAAGAGGGCCGTCGGAATCGACTGGCCGAATACGATTTCGACGCCGTGGCGCCGAAGCGCCGCGGCCATGGTGTGCGCGCCGCTGATGTTGGCCCGCGTCGAAGCGGCCTGAGCCTGATCGGTATTCATCTGTTCGCCTTCCTTGATGCTTGAACTCGAATGAGACGGTCGGTGCTGCCTCAGATGGCGGCGGCGTCGCGAAGGTCGTCGATCTCGCCCTCCGTCAGACCGAGCCAGGTCTCGAGCGCCACAGCCGTATGTTCGCCGAGCGTCGGCGGCGGCAGGTTCACGGCCACCTCCGACGAACTGAGTCGGATCGTCGGCCCGCTCATGGGCACCGTGCCTGCCGTCGGGTGCACCACGTCGACGATGTGGCCGGCTTCGCGCATGTAGGGATCGCCGGCGACCTCAGAGATGGACCGGACCTTGGCGTTCGGCAGTTCGGCGACCCGAAGGGCGGCCAGGACCTCCTGAGCCGTATGACGGGACGCCCAGTCGGCGACCACCGCCTCGATCGCTTCGACGTTCTCGAGCCTTGCCGGAAGCGTCGCGAAGCGGGGATCATCGAGAAGGTCCTGCCTGTCCATCATTCGCGCGAGGCGACGGAAGTGCACGTCGCTCCCGCCGACGATGTGGATCCAGGCGTCGTCGGCGGTACGAAAGGTGTTGGCGGGAGCCACGTAGCGGTCGCGGTTGCCTGTCCGCTTCATTTCGCGGCCCTTGACGAGGAATTCGGGAATGGCGGTCATCAGCATGGACGTGGCGCCGCCGACGAGACTGACGTCCACCATCTGCCCCTGACGGGTCCGGTGACGCTCGTTCAGCGCCGCGAGCACGCCGACGGCCGCGTTCTGGCCGGTCGCGTAGTCGACGAGGAACGTTCCGGCCATGGTCGGCCGGCCGTCGGGCTGGCCGGTCAGGTCCATGATGCCGCTGATCGCCTGGGCGATGCCGTCGAAACAGGGCTCCGAGGTCATCGAATTGTTCTGGCCGTAGCCGGACAGCCGGGCCATGACCAGACGGGGATTGATCGCCCGCAGGTCCTCCCAGCCGCACCCCATCTTCTCCATGGTTCCCGGCCGGAAGTTCTCCACGAGGACGTCGGCCTTCGCCGCCAGATCGCGCAGCAGCGCCTGCGAGCGCGGGTTGCGGAAGTCGAGCGTCATGCTCCGCTTGTTGCGGTTGAACATCATGAAGTAGATGCTCTCCTCGCCGATATAGGGCCCGACCAGACGCGCGTCCTCTCCGGTCCGCGGCCGCTCGACCTTCAGAACGTCGGCGCCGAGATCGCCGAGGAGCATCGCGCAAAGCGGCCCGGCGATGAACCGCGACAGATCGAGGACTTTCAGACCGGAAAGTGGACTGGACATTGAATTCACCTAGTTGCGTAGAAGGATGGTATCGGGATCGATCTGCCCGCGGATGAGCGCCAGCTCTTCCTCGCCGGGAGCCTCCGTCACGGGCAAGTCGTCGGGGATGACGGGCTCGAAGCTCATGTTCCGGACCACCTCCTCGAGGCGGACGCCCGGATGGAGCGAACGAACCCGCAGTTCCCGGCCGTCTTCCGTGAAATCGAAGACGGCCTTGTCGGTGATGACGAGTGCCGGGCCGCCGGGCTGCAGGCCGGCTTCGACCCTCGAATCGCCTCCGCGCAGATGACCGACGCTCGTGATGAAGTCGACCTTCTCCACGAAACTCCGGCGGTCCAGGTCCATGAGGATGTATGGACGGCGGACGAAGGCGGCGTGCTCCGGCTGGGCCAGCGAGCCGACGAGCCGGACATCGGGGCGGCGATAGTCGCCGATGGCCGTGATGTTCATGTTGCCGTACCGGTCGATCTGGGCGGCGCTGTTGAAGCAGACGTCGAACTTCCGGCGCGAGAGCATGTCGCACTTCATGCCCGTGTCGGCCGGGCATGCGGCGGCGGGCCATCGGGTGAAGCTGTCCTGGCTGAAGGTCTCCGGGATCACGGAGAGGTCCGGCTCGAGAATGTTGCCCCAATAGACCGCGGCGCCGGGCGCGTGCCGCAACTGGGCAAGGCGAACGGCGGCAAGCGGGACGCCGACGGCGAGCGTGAAGGCGCGGCCGTTGGTTCCCACGCCCACGAAGCAGAGGTCGTCGTCTGCGATCTGGCGCGACAGGTAGCTGACGAGGAGCTCGTTGGCAGTATGGTTCGGCATGGACTCAGACCCTTTCCGCGACGTCGAGGGCCCGCAAGGCGTTCAAGCCGCCCACCTTGTCGATGTAGCGCCCTTGGTTCGGCGCGGATCGCAGGAACTCGTCAACATAGGCGCGGGCGCCCTCGGCCGTCTTGCAGCGCGCCACGTAATCGGCGAGGTGGGCATCGTCCTCGTCGTAGAAGGTGTCGCACGCCGCGGGATGGGCGCCGTAGGGAACCTCGACCACCGCCTCGACCCAGTTGCCCGGGATATAGGTCAGTGACGGCTGCCTCTTGACGACGTCATGAGGCACGATCCTCTCGACGGTGACGATCAGCCGCCCCGCCGCCGCCGCGATCAGCTGGTCGACGTCGTCGGTGTCCCGCACGACCGGCCATTGCACGTTGCCGAATTCGTCGGCGACGTAGCCGTGGATGATCGTGAAATCCGAGCGCGCGGCCGCGACCGCCTGGAGCGGCTCGCCGCTGAACGGACAGGAGAACGTCCGGATCTGGTCCGGGTTGCGGGCGGCGAGATCGGATCCGAAAAGCGTCCTGATGGGGAGGAATTCGAGGCCTTGCGCGGCGGCCCTCAGCCGCGCCACCCAGGCCGTCTCGGAAAAGTCCCGCACCTCGATACGGCCCTCCTCCACGCCGCGCCTGAAGTTCGGCGCCAGGCCGTGGTGGAACAGGCCCACATAGATGCCCTCCCAGCGCCGGACGGCTTCGGCCGCCGCGAGGAAATCGACCGCGGTCGTCGCCGCCCACGTCAGGACCGTCAAATCCCTGACCCCGCGGGAAACGAGGTGGCGTACGGCCGCGTTCGGCGGGCGACGCAACAGCGACCCTCCAAGGGTCAGCGAGGCGCCGGACCCGACGGGGGACAGCGCCCTTTCCAACGATACGAGCTTTCGCTTCAACGAGCTTCTCCGGGCTGCTGTCGCCGCGGCCGGAACGGCGGGCGAGAGCGACAATCAGAAAACGTTTCTATTTCCGGCCGTACCGGCCTCGAAGACCCTTCCTTGCCTGCGGGGCTTCGTGCGGGCGCCGCGCGGACCGACGGCCGATGTCTGCGGGCGGGACTCCGCCCGCAGACGGTTTCGGCAGGCCGGATCAGACGTGGAACTGCGACCTCACGATCTTCGCCTTCCCGGTCTTTTCGTCGTAGAACTCCCCGATGTTGTCCTTTCCGATGAACGGTGAGGAGAAGAGGTAGTCCTTCTTGACGTTCTCTCCGCGCAGGATCGCGACGGCCGCATCGACGGACTCCGTACCGAAGGGCGCGTAGTACCAGACGCCGGCAATCTTGCCCTCGTAGATGTCCTTGAGGATTTCGGGGCTGACGCCGTCATAGCCGGTGATCCACATCTCCTTGAGGCGATTGGCCTCCTCAACCGCCTGCAGCGCGCCCATGGCCATGTCCTCGGAGTGCGTGTAGACGGCATCGATGTGCGAGTGGGCCTGGAGCATGTCCTCCATGCCGCGAAGCGCCTTGGCGCGGTCGTAGTCGGCGTTCACCTTTCCCACGACCTCGATACCGGGAACCTTGTCGATGACATCGTGCCAGCCTTCGCCTCGTTGCTGGTTGACCGTCGAGCCGGGCGAACCGATGATCTGGATGACTTTTCCCTTCCGGTTCAAGCGCTTGACGTAATATTCGCCGGCCTTTTTGGCGGTGGCGAGGGTGTCGGTGCCGAGATGGACCGTGTAGTCGACGTCTCCGGTCAGGTTCGAACTCAGGACGACGATGGGAATGCCGGCACGGTTGATCTCGCGGACGGCCGGCGCAATCGCCTCGGAGAAGTAGGTGGAGATCAGAATCACGTCGACGCCGCGCGTGACGAGATCCTCCAGGTCGGTGATCTGCTTGGCCGGAGAGTGATTGGCGTCGGTGATCACGGTGTTCAGACCGTATTTCTTCGCGCCCTGGATCACGCCTTCCCGCTGGTCCTTGATCCAGTTCGTCGTGACGTAGGATTGCGAGAAGCCGATGGTCTTTCCCGAGACGTCCTTGTCGGCGGCCATTCCGGCGCGTGCGATGAAGGGGGTCGAGAGCGCCCCGGCGGTCGCAGCCGCTCCGATCCGGAGCACGCCTCGACGGCTTATCTTGAAGACCTGGTTCTTTTCGTCTGTCATGGTGCCATTCCTCCTTGGCTTGATGTCATGCGGGTTTCGGGGTTCAGCGCTTGCGCACTTCGCTGACGACGACGGCGACGATGATGATCACGCCCTTGAGCAGCATCTGCGTGTACGGGGAAACACCCACGAGATTCATGAGGTTGGACAGGAATGCGAGGATAAGCACGCCGATCAGCGTGCCCCCGACACCGCCGACTCCGCCGTCGAACGTCGTTCCGCCGATGAGCGTCGCAGCGATCGCGTCGAGTTCGTAGAGGTTGCCGCTGTTGGGATCGCCGACGGTCAGGCGGCTGGTCATCAGGATGCCCGCTATACCGGCCAGGAACGCGCTGATGACGTAGACGAGCACCTGATTGCGCTTGACTTCGATGCCGGACAGCCGCGCCGCCTCCTCGTTCGCGCCGACCGCGTAGACCTCGCGACCGAAGATGGTGCTCCGGAGCACAAACGCGGCGATGATGCCGATCAGCACGAATATGATGACCGGCATGGGGACCGGACCGACGTATCCCGAGCCGAGGAACCGGAAGAACGCCGGGGCGTCGGACGCGAGAATCGGGCTGCCGTCGCAATACACATAGACGAATCCGCGCGCGAAGATCATCGTGCCGAGCGTAGCGATGAACGGCTGCAGCCGCAGGCCGGTGATGAGCAGGCCGTTCGCGAGGCCGAAGAGCGAGGCGACCAGGATGGGCGCCAGAAGCCAGCCGGCGGGGCCGTACGGCATCAGCCCGGCGGCGAGAATGGCCGAGACGCCGACGAGGGATCCGACCGACAGGTCGATGCCCCGGTTGAGGATGACGAAGGTCATCCCGACGCTGACGATGCCGACCATGCTGGCGCCGCGAAGGACGTTGAACAGGTTGGTGATGCTGAGAAAATGCGGAGACAGGGCAGCACCGATACCCAGCAGGATCAGCAGGGCAAAGACGTTGCTCCACGCCACCGCGTAGTGCATCACGTAACGCCTGGCCGAACCCGTCATGCTGCTTGCGGTCATCGTTGCCTCCTTTGCGCCATAGCGATCAGGCATGGGCGGCATCCTCCTTTGTGTGCGGGACGGCGAGTTCCAGGATGCTTCGCTCGGTGGCTTCGCTCCTTGCGAGCTCACCGTTCAGGCGGCCGGACTGCATGACGAGGACGCGGTCGCACATCCCGAGGATTTCGGGCAGTTCCGATGAAATCATCAGGACGGCCCGACCGTCGGCGGCGAGTTGCTGGATCAGGCCGTATATTTCGCGCTTGGCGCCGACATCGATCCCACGCGTGGGCTCGTCGAAAATGACGAGCTCGCTGTTGCGCATGAGCCATCTCGCGATGACGCATTTCTGCTGGTTGCCACCGCTCAGCTCACCGGCCGGCTGATCGATGCCGGTCGTGCGGATGCGCAGCCGCTCCACGTAATCCCGAGCGACGGCGCGCTCCCTTGCATGATTGATCACGCCCCGGCGAGCGAAATCCGTGCGCGCGGCCAGCGTGATGTTCTGCATGACCGACAGCGGGCGCACGACGGAATCGCGACGGTCTTCCGCAAGATAGGCGATTCCCTCCTTCGCGCCGTCCGCGGCACTCCTCAGGCGGATCGCCCGGTCGCCGCGCTTCAGCCGCCCCGCCAGTATCGGCGCTGCGCCGCACAGCGCCCTGGCAAGTTCCGTCCTGCCGGAGCCGATCAGGCCGGCCAGGCCGACGATCTCGCCGCGCCGGAACCGCAGGTCGACATCTGCGAAGCCGGGACCGGAAATGCCCTCCGCCTGCAGGACGACATCGCCCGACACCCTTTCGACATGATCGGGAAAGTGGGAACCGAGTTCCCTTCCGACCATCGCCCGGATGAGTTCCGCCTTCGTTGTCTCGCCGACGGCGCCGGACGACACCATCTCGCCATCCTTCAGGACGCTGACACGCTCGGCAATGCGGAAGATTTCGTCCAGGTGATGGGAAATGTAGATGAAGGCGACGCCGTTCGCCTTCAGGCGCTGAACAAGCTCGAAGAGCTGCGTCACCTCGACGGGGGTCAGGCTCGCCGTCGGCTCGTCGAGGATGATCAAGCGGGCATCGAGTGAAACGGCCTTCGCAACCTGGACGAACTGTCTCGAGGCGATCGTGAGCCCCGACACGGCCGCGTCCGGCGCGAGCGGGACCCCGATGCTCTCGAGCACGGCCCCGACACGAGCATGGAGTTCCGCGCGATCGACCGCGCCCCAGCGCTTCCGCGGCAGCCGCCCCATGTAGATGTTCTCTGCCACGGTCAGGGGCGCGGCAAGCTTCGGTTCCTGATGCACCATCGCGACACCGTGCTCGATCGCATCGGAAGGCCCGGAAAAAGAGACGGGCACGCCGTCGATCTCGACGGTTCCCTCATCCGACTGGAGCGCGCCGTTGATGATGTTCATCAGCGTGGACTTGCCCGCGCCGTTCTCTCCCACCAGCGCGTGAACCTCGCCCTCTGAGACACTCAGCGACACCCCGTTCAACGCGGTCATGTTGCCGAAGCGCTTGACGATGCCGGAAGCCCGCAGAAGGCGCCCTTCGACCATGAAGTCCTCCCAAAAACATCGCCGCTAGGAAATATCGAAACGTTTCTCTAGCGCCATGCCGCCTATAGAAACGATTTTTTATGATGTTGCAAGCGGAAATTCGCGGGACGGATTGCGGACGAATGCCCGGACTGTGCGGTCCTGGACTTTCGACGGAACGGCGAAACTTCCGAGCCGGTCGCCACCGCCTTGCGGGCGCGCTCGGGTTCGTCGTATCGCCTACTCGCGAAGCGATCTCGGCGATAGTTTCCGAGCAGCGTCCCTCTTGGGCAAGCCTGTCGATGAAAAAAAGACTGGGGCAAGAGCTGTCCCGCTTGCTTCGCGACGCCAGCCGCCGAAAGAGCACGCGCGCGGTCCGGGTCAGATGCCTTTTCCCGCGAAGGGCCATGACAGCCATAGGAGAAGTCCGCCGCCGGCGAGCCAGATGCCGACGACAAATGCCACGCCGGTTCTGCTGACCGGCCTGGTCTCCAGCCGCAGCGCCTCCTCGCGGAACTCGGTCATCAAGCTCTCGGGGACCATGCGGACGACAAGAAGGATGCCGATCGGCAGAAGGAGAAGATCATCGAGGTAGCCCAGCACCGGGATTCCACGAATTCTGGCGGTTCGCGGCTGGGGATCGCGCAAATTCGTAGTCGGGTAACGCTTGTGACACGCAACGTGTCTGAAAGCGCGAACCGCCTCGACCTGCGCCTTTTCCGGGCTTCGCTTCAGGCTCGGGCGACGCGGGTTCTGCCTCGACGATGGACACCGGGGGTTCGGCCACGGACAGCAACACGACGGGCAGCACGTGCGGCAGCGCGGCCGGCGCCGCGAAGGACGATCAGAGCGACAAGGTCGGCCTACCCGCAATCGAGCAGCACCGTGGGCACGGGCGGAAGACTTGTAAGCATCCGGTGAGCTCGTCACCGGGGGGATACGAAGACTTCGAGAATGGCCCGGTTTCACTGCATGAATTCAGGCAGCGTGAAGACGGCTGCTCCGCCTTTCTGCCCTGCGTGCCGCGGCGTTTCGCAGGTCTTTCTCCAGCGTCCTTTCGAGTTTGCGGATGCGACGGCGGGATGAAATCTGGCGGGTCGGCAAGGACTGGGCATACAGCAATTTTTGTCCTTCGAACTCCTCGACGTTGAAGGAACGCTCGGCAGCCACCGTTCGCCCGTCGCCCGTATATGAGGCGACGACCGTCAAGGTGATCTCGTCGAGTGCCTGTATCGAGGCGCGCGAAGACCGTCCGCTTTCGTTCCGGACGGCCATTTCTGCAATTCCCCCAAAGCTTCCGAGTTCCAGCATCTCGCCACTGCCGAGCGGTCCCTGAAGAAATTGCGCTCGTCGGTCACCACCGGCGTCCTCATGGACATCGAGGTCGCTCAGCGAACAGACGACTTCATCGTAGTCGGTCTGGTCAAGATCGGTCCTCAGCGTTGCGAGCACCGCTTGTATGTACAAGGGTTCCTCGCTCATGTTGCTTACCACGCACGCGGCATCGAGCGTATGCCCCCCGCCGCGGTTGATCAGAATGTTCGGCCGACGGCGATGGCGATGCCCGATGAGAAAGATTTCGACATAGAGAGCCCAGACGAGCAGCGACAGCATCTGGATGGACGCAGCCACCGGCAGATAGTTGTCTTTCAGCCATTCCCACATCTTCGATTCCTGCGTCTATGTTTCAGGATCTGTGCACCGTCAAAAGACCACTACGCCGCAGCAGGTTCCATCATGGCCGAGTTCTCCGGACAGCGGCGAACGAAACATCGAGGCCCGGCCGTTCATCAGCATTCGAACAGGAGAAGGCCGACGTCCCGCGGTCCGCCGCAGTCCTCTCCGCGCCTTCCCTTCCCCGAACGGAAGCAGCCGATGGCCGGACGGGTTACCGGTCGATGATCCGACGCGGCCGGGTCCCTGCGGGTTCCGCCAATCTCGCCAAAGGATATGCGGCCTGCGATGAGCCGCTCGCTTTGGGATCTGGAAAGAAATGCCTCCGGTGCCGGGAAGCAGCGGAGGCAAGGTCGCAACGAAACATGGGGTCGCGGAATTTCGTTGCAGTATCGCATTGGCTAGATAACCCGTCACCGCGCAATTGAATTTGATACACAGACGGGACCAAGAGTCCGGGTGAACCCACTATGCTTGGGACAATTTCGAGCTGCCCGTAAAGTCGTTTCGCCAATTCCCGTCCCATAGCGACGGGAATGCCAGCGGCTTGTAGGGATGCTCCCTTATCGCCGCTTCGTCGAGTTCGACACCAAGCCCCGGAGTATCCGGCAACGCAAACTCGGCACGGTTGAGCGGGTTCCATCCGAAGACGAGATCGTTGCGCCAGTCGACGTCGAATTCGGCAAAACTCTCGAGCATCAGCATGTTCGGGGAAGACCATGCCAGATGAAGTGCGGCCGCCAACGCGACAGGTCCGACTGAACAATGCGGCGAAATCGCCAGATCGCTCACCGCCGCCATCCGCGCAATCGTCTTCGATATTCCGATACCGCCGCAATGGGAAACGTCCATCTGCACGACATCGCAGGCCCGGAGACGGATAAGGCGGTCGAAGTCTGCCAGTGTGTAGAGCCGCTCTCCGGACGAGATCGGCAGGTTTGTCGCTTGCCTCACGTCCCTCAGCAACTCCACGTTCTCCGGCGCGACGGGCTCTTCGCACCAACGAATTCGCAGACCTTCCAGCTTTCGAATGAAGCGGATGGCGTCGCCCGCGGCAAGGCGGCCGTGGATCTCGATCATCAGCCCGACCTCGGGACCGACCGCCTGGCTGACGGCCTCGACGATGGCAAGCGCCCGGTCTTCCTCGGCCTCGTCGAGCTTCTTCCACGCCGTCGAAAAAGGATCGAACTTGATCGCCCGATAGCCGAGCGCCGCCACCTCGCGCGCCCGTTCGGCGTACTGCTCGGGCGTCTCGCAGGAACCGTACCAGCCGTTGGCATAGGCCGGCAGGTCACGCTTGGCACGACCGCCGATCAGGCGGTAGACCGGCTCTCCCGTCGTCTTGCCGATGATGTCCCACATGGCGATTTCGGCGGCCGAGATCGCCGTCATGACGGTCGAGCCGCCCTGATACTGGTCACGGATCATGTCGCCGACGACAGCCTCCATGTCGAACGGATCCTTGCCGATGATCCGCGAAGCCACCCATTCGTTGAGGAGCACCTCGACCGCCCGCTCCTGCCATTCGAGAGTCGCCTCCCCGAGCCCGCTCACCCCGGTATCCGTGGTCAGCCGCACGAACAGGTAGTTGCGCTGCCCGGCGTTGGCGAGGAAAGTCTCGAGCTTGGTGATCTTCATTATGGATCGGCCTCCACGCTGGACAGGTCAGTTGCTTTTCAAGCTCGACGCGCTCCGCCGCTGCGAGAAATGGCGCTGCGCGAGCGACCGCATCGTCAGCGCCAGCAGGATCGCCGTGCCCTTGATCAGGTAGAATTGTGCGTCGCCCATCTGCAGCCCCTGAAGCCCGTCGTTCAGGATGGCGAGAAAGACGACGCCCATCGCGCTGTCGCGAAGCCGGCCCGTGCCGCCTCTAAACGACGCTCCGCCGATGATGACCGCGACGATCGCATCGAGCTCCAGCCCGAAGCCGGCGGTCGGCGCCGCCGCACCGAGCCTACCGAGCAGGACCAGCATGCCGCCCGCGGTGAAGAGCGACATGAGCACCAGGATGCGAAAACGGAGCCAGCGATCGTCGATGCCTGCCTGTCGAAGCATCTTGGGGTCGCCGCCGAGCGCATAGATCCGGAGACCGATCGGCAGCCGCGCAAGGATCACCCAGCCCGCGAGGAAGGCGAAACCGACCAGAAGCACGGCCGGCGTCAGTCCGAAGAGTACCGGCGCGTTCATCAGTCCGACGAAACCGCCGTCGAAGGCGATCGTCGAAGCATTGGTGAGCGAAACGGCAAGCCCGCGTGCCCAGATCCAGGCCGCGAGCGTGACGATCAGCGGATCCAGGCCGAGTCCCCCGACGATCGCTCCGTTCACCGCATAGACACCGACGCAGGTGAGGATGCCGACGATCAAGGCGAACGGGACCGGTAGCCCGTGCGCCGCACTCAGGGCGGCAACTACGGAGCCGAGCACCATCACCGACGCGGGCGAGATGTCGATCGCCCGCGAAACGATGCCGATCGTCGCGCCCACCGAAACGATGGCGAGCGTCGCGTTCTGCTCGAAGAGCGCGGCGAGATTGCCGGGCGTAAGAAAGCTCGGCGTGATGAACGCGAAGACGGCGGCGAGAAGAACGGTGGCGATGGCAAGCGAACCGCGCGTCAGCGCCGCGCCGGCGCGGGAGGTTTCGGCAACGTCGTCTTCGAAGGCCTCCCCGAGGGAGACGTCCGCACCGGCACTTCGATTCAAGAGCCGTCCGCCGACCATTGCCGCGAGCAGAAGCATGCCGGTGGCAGTCGTCTGCCAGGTGCCCGGGATGCCCTTCAGCGTCATGTAGTTGAAGATCATCATCAAGATCAGCACGCCGACGAGCGTCTGCCAGACCGTGACGCGGCCGGCCGGCAGTCCTCCGGCGCCAAGCGCCACGACCGCAATGGCGAAAAACTCCAACCCGTATCCGACCGATGGGCTGATCAAACCGATCCGGGCGGCGACCATCACACCGGCAAGCCCGGCCAGCGCGCCGGAGCCGATATAGGCGAACGCCCTCAGGACCCTGACCCGCAGCCCCGCGAAACGGGCAGCCACCGGCGCATCGCCGATGGCATGCAGTGCCCGGCCGAACACGGTGAGCCGCAGCAGCGCCCACACAAGGAGAGCTGCCAGGAGCGAAACGAGCGCATCGATCGGAAAGCCGAGGACCGTGCCGCCGGAGAGCTGATCGAAGACGGGTCCGCCGACATCGAGCCATGAGTGATAATAGCCGAGCGCCACCAGCCCGAAGCCCCGCACTGCAATCATCGTTCCGAGGGTGACGATGACCGGGCTGATGTTCAATGCCTCGATCAGCAGCGCATTGACGAGGCCGACGCAGGCGCCCGTTCCGATGCCCATCAGCACGGCGAGGAAGGGGTTCAGGTTCTCGGCGAGACCGATCCCGGAAAAGGCAGCAGCGGCAAGCACGACGGAGCCGACCGACAGGTCGATGCCGCCCACCATCACCACCAGCGTCATAGCAAGGCCGAGGACAAGCACCGATGCCGACTGCTTGAGGATATTGACGGCATTTTCCGGCGTCCC
Organism: uncultured Alphaproteobacteria bacterium; assembly: GCA_963838155.1. GTDB lineage: Bacteria > Pseudomonadota > Alphaproteobacteria > Rhizobiales > Rhizobiaceae > Pararhizobium_B. Next base: position 581,026 of record CAWIQE010000004.1, on the reverse strand, counting down.
GAAGGCCGGCGAGGTCATGGCGAAGCCGACGCAGAAGAGGACGGCCGCGATGGTGATTGCGTGCCGGGCGAGAAAATCGACGACCGCGTTGCGGCCGGGCTGCGGCCGCGCCAGCCTGGCGATGCTCATGCCGCTGCCCCCACGCCCTGGACGAGAAGATTCAGCCGTTCCTCGTCGGTCTCGAAGGGTCGCGTCTCGGCGGCGATGCGGCCGTCGCGCACGACGAGGATGCGATCGGCGACGGTGAGCACCTCGACCAGATCGGACGAGACGATCAGCACCGCCTTGCCCTCGCTGGCGAGTTCCCCGAGCCGGCGGTAGATTTCCGACCGCGCACCGACGTCGACCCCGCGCGTCGGCTCGAGCAGGACGAAGACGTCGGTGTCGGCCAGCTGCCAGCGGGCAAGCAGGGCCTTCTGCTGATTACCGCCCGATAGCGAGCGCATGGGCGTCTCGAGCGACGCGCCGGCGACACCGAGTTCGTCGGCGGCACGCTGCGCCGCTGCGCGCTCGGCGGTGGCACGAACCAGCCCGCCAAGACGGCTGCGCTCCCACAGCGACGCGATCGCGATGTTCTCCCTCAACGATCGGTTCGGAAGGATACCTTCGTTCTTGCGGTCCTCCGTCATCAGGCAGATGCCGGCCGCGACCGCCTCGTGCGGCGAGGCGAAGGCACGCGGGGTTCCGGAAACACGCAATGTGCCCGCATCGGCGGCGAGATCACCGCCGATCATGCGCGCGATCTCGTTCTGGCCCCCGCCGAGCAAACCGGTCAGTGCGAGAACCTCGCCTCGACGCAGATCGAAGCTGACGTCGCGGACGCGCTCGCCGTGGCACACGCCGCCAAGCGAGACCACCGCCTCCCCCGTCGCATGCGCCTGCCGCTCATAGCGCCGCGACTGTGCCCCGATCATGGCATCCGTCAGGTCTGCCTCCGACCAGCCGGCAAGTTCGGTGGTCATAACCCGCTTGCCGTTGCGCAGGATCGTGGCCGTATCACACAGCGCGACGACCTCGGCGAAGCGGTGAGACACATAGAGGATCGCGACGCCCTGGGCCTTGAGGCGGCCGATCGCCCCGAACAGCTGCTCGGCCTCCTTCGACCCGAGCGGCGCGGTCGGCTCGTCGAGGATCAGGATCTTCGGCGTCGTCGAAAGGGCCTTCGCGATCTCGATCATCTGCCGCTGCGCCAGCGAGAGACGGCTGACACGGATTTCGGGGTCGATGTCGAGCCCCATGCGGCCGAGCACCGTGGCACCGTGTTCGCGCATGCGACGGACGTCGAACAGCCCGCCACGTCTCGGCTCGCGCCCGAGCGCCAGGTTCTGCGCTACCGTCAGATTGAGCAGCAGGCTGAGCTCCTGATAGACCGTGGCGATGCCGAGATCGTGCGCGCGGCGTGCATCGGGGATCGATACCGGCTCCCCGTCGACCCTCAGCGTGCCCGCGTCGGGCGCGTACATCCCGGAGAGGATGTTGATGAGTGTGGACTTCCCGGCGCCGTTCTGGCCGACGAGCGCATGCACGCGGCCCGGCTGAAGCGTCAACGAGACGCGATCCAGCGCGACGACGCCCGGAAACCGCTTGGTCAGGTCATCGGCTACGAGAACCGGTTCGTCCTGACCGGACGCCTCACCGGCGCCCGGAAGCCCCACCGACATCGCTCCCACCATCTTCGAATGGAAAGGTGCTGCCGCATCGACTGCGGCAGCAACGGTTCAATTTTGAGAGTACATCTTGACGATGTCCGTCAGCGGCTTCTTGAAGGGGAACTTCTGCATATCGTTGACCTGATCGTTCGCCAGCTTCAGCGCGGCGTCGACATTGGCCTTGGTGACGAGCACGCCGCGGATGAGGTAGCTGCGGCCGTCGTTCTCCTTCTTGGCGACGAGATAGGGAAAATAGGCCTTCCAGTAACCGGCATATTGGGGTGCGAGCATCACGGTGCACTCCATGGTCCCGTCCTTGACGGCCTTCAGGCCCGGTTCGGTGCCGTCGACCGAAACGAGCATGACCTGCTTCTGTTTGCCGTCACGCTTGAGGACCTTCGACGCCGGCACGGTAAGGCTGTCGCTGTTGCCGTAGATCAGGTCGAGGTGCGGATAGGCCGTCATCCAGTTCTCGGTAATGGAAACGGCCTTGGTCGGATCCCAGCTCGTCGGCTCCTGGGCGACGACCTTGATGTCGGGATATTTCGCCATCACGTCGGTGAAGCCGCCGGACCTGTCGGTATTCAGGCCCTGCCCGAGCAGTCCCTCGAGATTTGCGACCTCGCCTTTGGCGGTGCCGTCGTAGCGCTTCTTCAAGAGCTCGACCGCGTATTCGCCGACGATATTGCCGGTGTGGCGTTCGTCGAAACCCAGTGTCGCCGTACAGCCGGGGATGTCGGAATGCAGGCAGACGACCGGGATCCCGGCTGCCTCCGCCTTCTTCATCGTCGGGCCGAACGCCTTGGCGTCGATGAAGTTGATCGAGATCACGTCGACATGCTGGTTGATCATGTCTTCCATGGCGCGGATCTGCTTCGTCACATCCCCCTCGCCGCTGGCGATGTCGAGCTTGAAGCCTTCGCGGCGGGCTGCCTCCTTCGCGCCTTGAACCTGACCGACATGGAACGGGTTCGAAAGATCGATCAGGATATAGCCGACCGTGATGTTGTCCTTGGCCAGCGCTCCGGACGCCAGCATGGCAGTCGCCGCGACTGCCGCAGCAATCGATTTCAGCACGTTTCGTTCCTCCCTTGTCCGCCCGCACGAAAAGGCGAGCGCGCTTGCCCAATCATGGACACGGAAGAAATGTTACCGGTAACTTCGAGGGGCGTCAAGAAAGCTCGGACGGGAGGATGCACCTGGGCCCTTACCCCGCCCGACCCGTGCGTCGGGTACTGGCGCGCTCGAGTATCTGGAAATCGAGCTCTTCCCGTTCGACACGATCCGGGACACCCGACAGGCGGGCGAGAAGCATCTCGCCGGCCCGCCGGCCCATTTCCAGTGCCGGAACGTGGACCGTCGTCAGCGGCGGTGTGATGACCCGGCCGATCTCCAGGTCGTGGAAGCCGGCAATGCCGATGTCTTCGGGAACCGACAAGCCGAGCTCGCCGCACGCCTGAACCGCACCCACCGCGAACACGTCGCTGGTGAAGAAGATGGCCTCGACGGTCGGATCGCCGGCATGGATGGTCTTCAGCGCCCGCGCCCCGGTCTCCGGCAGGATTGCATCCTCGTCGTGAACGACATGGATCGGCAACGGCGGCAGATCGGCCTCGCGCATGGCCGCCGCATAGCCATCGGCGCGGTGGCGCGCGCGCTCGTTGTTGTGGCTTGGACCGTTGACGAAAACGATACGCCTGTAACCGGCACCGATCAGCCGGCCCGTCATGGCCCGGGCCGCCTCCCTGTTGGAATAGCCCACCACCATGTCGACCGGCGCGTCGCCCGTTTCCCACGTCTCGACGACGGGAATGGCGAAAGAGCGCAGCAAGCGCCGCGCCGCCCCCGTGTGCGTCAGGCCGGTCAGGATGAGGCCGTCCGGCCGCCGCTCGAGCATCGCACGGATCTGGCTCTCCTCGTTGTCGGCACGATAGGCGCTCGATGAGACGATGAGATCGAGGCCGGCCGCTGCGAGAACGCTCGCGATGCCCTCGAGCGTATCGGCAAAGAGCGAATGGCGCAGGGTCGGAACGATCGCACCGACAATGCCGCTGGTGCCCGCCGTCAGGCTGCCTGCAACCTTGTTCGGCACATAGCCGAGGCGGCTGATCGCCTCCGCCACGCGTTTGCGCGTCTCGGGCGTCACCTTCTCGGGTTGTCGCAACACGCGCGAAACGGTCATCTTGGTGACGCCCGCCAGTTCCGCGACCTCCGCCATGGTCGCCCCGAAGCCCAGGCGGTTGCTTCTCTCATGGACCGGCACGGTCACCCCTTCTCCAAGATCTGGGCGATTACAGCCCATTCCGCCGATTGCGTCCAGAGAGGCGAAACAAATATGATACCGATAACATCGGGAGGATTGCCATGTTCTTATATGATGCCGACTACACGGGTGCCGAGTTGCGCAGGCGGGTGGGTCACGACACCCAGCTGGCCGGGGTGCGGCTGCTGGCCTCCGGCGACGGTCCCTCCCGGGGCGTTCGCTACCTGCAGTTCCGCACCGGCACGGGCCTTTCCTTCGAGGTCGGCGTGGAACGAGGCTTCGATGTCGGCCATTGCGAATTCCGCGGCGCCTCCCTCGGTTGGATACCGCCGACGATGCTCGCCGCACCCTGGTTCTTCGAAGATCAAGGCGGCTTCGGTTGGCTGCGCACGGCGCTCGGCGGCCTCAACAACACCTGCGGGCTCGTCCATATCGGCAATCCCGAGGAAGCCTCGGTGGCGCACTACAACTTCCCGGCACGGCCGACGGAGCGCTACGGCGTCCACGACCGCGCGGCGCTCATTCCGGCCGAACTCGTTTCCTTCGGCCAGCGATGGGAAGGCGATCGGCTCCTGATCGAGGCGGCCGGACGGGTTACCCAGGCCCAGGCATATGGCGAAAATCTCGTGCTGACGAGAACCTATCGGACCGAACTCGGTCTCTCCTCCTTCACCATGGAAGATATCGTCGAGAACCGCGGCTACCTGCCGACCGAGCATATGATGCTTTACCACATGAACATCGGCTTCCCCTTCGTCAGCGAAGGTTCCGAGCTCATCGCACCGACCGCCGGACCGCCCGACCTGCTCTTCGGAACGGCCGACCCCGCGAACCGCAAGTCCTGGGCGCGCTTCATCGCGCCGCAACGGGACTGGGTGCAGCAGACCTTCGAGCACCACATGGTGGCCGACGAGAATGGTGAGGTCGAGGTCGGCATCTGCAATCCGCGCCTGTTCGGCGGCACGGCGATGAGCGTCCGGTACGACGCCGGCACCATGCCCCGCCTCATCGAATGGCGCATGATGGGCGAGGGACAATACGCGGTCGGCATCGAGCCGTGCACCAACGGCTTCGGTCGAGAATCGGTCCGCGACGCCGGAGAGCTGATCGTGCTGCAGCCGGGCGAAAAGCGCCGATACCGCACCACGATCTCGGTTCTCGACGCCGATGGAATTGCCCGCTTGCGCGAAAGGACGGACAAGCTCGCGCGATGAAGATCGCCGGAGACGACGCGCGGCGGTTTCCGCTCTTCCTGGAAGCGCACTAACCTTTGAAGGGGGGCAGGACCAACCCCTTCACACCGACGTCCACGGCGAAGAGGCCACCTGGATTCTGCTGGCCGCGCAGCTCCAACTCCGGGCGCTTGAGCACCGCCGTCGTGACATAGAGCGTGTCGAGGTCCCTGCCGCCGAACTCGCAGCAGGTCGGCAGGTCGGTGGGCAGGACCACCGTTTGCACGAGCTTGCCGTCGGGGTCGTACCGAAGGACCTTCCCGGTGACCGGCACCGTCACCCAATAGCCGCCCTCGGAATCGACCGTAGCTCCGTCGGCGACGCCGCCGCTGTCGCGCATGTCGATGAAGGTCCGGCGGTTCGAGATATCCCCGGTCTCAGGATCGAAGTCGTAGGCCCATACCGCGCCCGCATGGCTGTCGGAAAAATACATGGTGCGGCTATCGGGACTCCAGGCCAGCGCATTGCTGCAGCCGATGCCGTCGATCATCTTGTGCACCGACAGGTCGGCGTCGAGCCGATAAAGCGCGCCGACGAACTCGATGGGCTTGCCCGGCACCTCGAACATCGTTCCCGACCAGAACCGGCCCTGCCGGTCCGGCTTGCCGTCGTTGAAGCGCGTCTCGGGGCGACCGGCCTCCGGGTCGGCGATCGCTTCGAAAGCGCCCGCGGCTGGATCGAAGAAATAGAAGCCGGATGCCAGCGTGACGACGAGCCCTCCCTTCTCGCGAAGGCCGAGGCAGCCGATGTATTCTGGCGTGTTCCAGGTCCGGTCGGAACCGTCTGCCGGGTCGTAGCAATGGATCTTCTTCGACCAGAGATCGGCCCACCAGAGAATCTCGCGACCGGGATCCCACAGCGTGCTCTCGCCGAGTTCGGCGCGCGCGTCGACGACGCAGGTGATGTCAACCATCGGTCTTCCTTCCGTCTCTCCGTGATCCTGCCGGCCTGACGACAAGCGAGAGCAGTCCGGCAAAGGCTTCGCTCGCCAGCGAGACGGTCAGGAGAATGACAGCCCCGTACACGATCAGCAGCGCGCCGCTCGACAGGTTGAGCGCCGGCAGCAGCCCCGTCAGGATGGTCAGCACCAGCGCGCCGGCTACGGTGCCGAGATAATGGCCATTGCCGCCGAGGATCGAAGCGCCGCCGATCGCCACTGCGGCGACCGACGTGAACAGGTAGGAATCACCCATCCCGAGATAGGCCTGACCGGAGTAGCCGGTCATGAGAATGCCCGCGAGCGCGGCCGTCACGCCGGAGATCACATAGGTCAGGACGCGCGTCCGCACGATCGGGACGCCGGAGAATTCGGCGACGGTGGCACTTGTGCCGAGCGCATAGAGGTGACGCCCGAAGGCCACCTTGGACAACAACAGCGAAGCGACGATCGTCAGCCCCGCCCAGATGAAGACGATCGCCGGAAACGCACCGATCCGGCCGACGGCCAGATACTTGACGAGCTCCGGCGCCGGCGGTGTCGGGGAGCCGCCGGTGAAGACGAGGATTATGCCCTGCAAGATGACGTTCGCCGCAAGCGTCATGATGATCGGCGGCACGCCGAACAGCGCAACGCCCACTCCGTTGACGAGCCCGATCAGGCCGCCGCCGGCAAGGACCAGCGGCACGACCCACAGCAACGGCCCGTCCTGCCCGCCGCACATCAACGTCATCAGCACGGCAGCCGAGTTCAGCACCCATGGTATCGAAAGGTCGATGCCGGCACCGATCACGACGAATGTCTGCCCCATCGCCGCGATCCCGACGAAGGCCGCCAGCACGACCGTCGATCGCAGGTTCGACGGAGCGAGAAAGCCTGGAGAGAACAGCGACGTGACCAGCAACAGCAGGATCGCGCCCAGATACGCGAAAAGGATCAGCCGGTTGCGCACGAGGAAAGCCGTCATTCGCCCTGCCCCTTCGCCGCCTTCTCGGCGATCGAGCTTGCGAGCACCGCGACCAGCAGGATGACGCCCGAGGCGACCGGCTGCCAATAGCTCGAGATATGGAGCACGAAGACGAGATTGCCGATCAGCGTCAGGATGTAGGCTCCGATGACGGTGCCGATCAAATGTCCACGCCCGCCGAACAGGCTGACGCCGCCGATGATCGCCGCGGCGACCGAAGGCAGGATGTAGTCGGTGCCGATCGTCGGCGATCCCGCGCCGGTCTGCGTCGTCAGATAGAGTGCGGCCGCGGCGGCGAAGAAGCCCGACAGGCCATATGTCGCGACGTTGACGCGAAGGAGGGAAACGCCCGAAAGAAAAGCGGAACGCTCGCTCGAGCCGGTCGCCTTGATCATCCCGCCGACGGCGCTTCCGGCGAACCAGATCCAGAACGCGATCAACGCCAGGAGCAGCCAGACGGGAGCCGTCAGGCCGAATAGTTTCAGGTAGCCGAAGCCGATCCACCAGTCGGGGAACGTGCCGCCGTCCGTGGGAAGGATCAGCATCGCCGCTCCGTTCAGGATCGACCACGTCGCGAGCGTAACGAGGAAAGGTTGCAGCTTGAGGACGGAGAGCAGCAGCCCGTTCAGCGACCCGATGACGAAGCCGAGGGCGAGGATGATGACGCTCCAGAGAACGATGTTCCCGGGATCGGTGCCGAACTGCGTCGCGGCGACGACCGATCCGAGACAGATCGTGCCGCCGATCGAAAGGTCGATACCGCCGCGGGTCAGAACGATGGTCTGGCCGGTAGCGGCCAGCATCAGCGTCAGGGCTGCGGTCGTGTCGGTGTTGAACTCGTCCAGCGAAAAGACGCCGCTCTGCAGGGAGCCGTAGACGGCGACGATGGCGACCAGCATCGCCAGTGCGACGAAGAGCGGCGCCCGATCGAGAAGGCGCAATTTCAGATCCCCGCTCTTCTGCGACGGGGCCTGGCGATCCCGAGAGTGAACGACGGACATGGTCATGCGATCATGCCGCCTCGGCATCGAACACCGCGGCCCTAAGGATGTCGGCCTCGGAAATGTGGCCTTCCGTCAGCGTCGCGGCGATCCGGCCCTCACGCAGGACCAGGACGCGATCGGCGACGTTGACGAGTTCCGGAAGATCGCTCGAATAGAAAAGCACCGCGTAGCCCTGGCGCGCGAGATCGCGCATCAGTTGGAAGATCTCGCCCTTCGTGCCGACGTCGACACCGCGCGTCGGGTCGTAAAGCAGGAGAACCCGCGCCTGGGTCAGCAGCATCTTGCCGAAGACCACCTTTTGCTGGTTTCCGCCCGAGAGCGTGCCGGCCGCCTGGTCCGGACTACTCACCTTGATCTTCAGGAAGTCGATCATCTCGCGCACCAGCGCGGTCTCCTTCCGGCGATCGAGGAAACCGTTCGACGAAAACCGCGAAATCACCGACAGGGTCAGGTTGTCTCCGACGCTCTTGGTCAGCAACAGGCCTTCGTCCCGCCGATCCTCCGGAACGAGCGCGACACCATCGGCGCCCTTCAGCGCACTGCGGGGGCTGGCGAGCTCGGCGGGCCGGCCCCACAACTCTATCGATCCCTTCGATTTGGCGACCCCGAACAGCGCCCGGAACAGTTCGCGCTGGCCATGCCCCTGCAGGCCGCCGACGCCGAGAACTTCGCCCTCGTGGAGATCGAAATCCACGGCGGCCAGCCGCCGCGTGCACGAAAGACCGCGCACCTTGAGCGCCACCCGCCCGGTCGCCGTCGCCACGCGCTCGGGATAGAGCCGCTTCATTTGCCGGCCGAGCATCTCCGTCACGATTTGGTCGTCCGAGACATCCTTCGCGTCATGGACCCCGACGGTCTGGCCGTTTCGGAAGATCGTGACCCTGTCGGCAATGGCCCGCACCTCGGTCATGCGGTGCGAAATGAAGATCACGAGGCGCCCCTCGTCGGCAAGCCGGCGCGTCAGCGCGAGAAGCCACTCCGTCTCGCGGGCCGGCAGCGCCGACGTCGCCTCGTCGAGGATAAGGATGCTCGGCTCCTTCGCCAGCGCCTTGGCGATCTCCGCCATTTGCTGCTCGGCAAGCGTGAGCCGGCGCAATTCGCGACCGGGTACGAGGTCCGGAAAGCCGTAGCGATCGAGAAGCGCCTCGGTGTTCCGCCGCAAGGCGTGCCGGTCGACGGTCCGCAGCCGCGTGCGCGGTTCCCGCTGAAACCAGATATTCTGTTCGACCGTAAGGTCGGGAATGAGCGACAGCTCCTGGAAGACCGCTGCGATGCCCTTCCTCTCTGCCGCTCTCGGGTCTTCCGGCCGGTAGGGTTCGCCGCGAAGCGCGATGCTGCCGCCGTCATAGGCCAGCGTGCCGGCGAGGATCTGTATGAAGGTGCTCTTGCCTGCGCCGTTCTCTCCGAGCAACGCATGAACCTCGTTCTCGCGCGCCGAAAAGCTGGCGTCATCGAGCGCGGTGATGCCCCCGAAGCGTTTCTGAAGGCCTTTGACGTCGATCAGGTCCACGAGTCCGCTCTCGTTGCGACGTCCCCCGGGCGATCGAGCCCGGGGGCGTGCGCGATGGAAGGCTATTTCGAGCCCGCAGCCTCGGCGGCGGAGATGTCGACCCAGCTGGGCGAGATCGGCAGCGTCAATCCCGGCGGCTGCGACGGAAAGGCGTTCTTGCCGATTTCGATCTTCACGGTCTTCGCGTCCGGATAGAGCTTGGACTTGAAAGGATCCGTGCTCAGGAAATCGCCCTTCACCGCAACCGAGCGGCTGGACGGTTTCTTGCCGGTGTCGAGGATCTGCACGGCGAGCCTGATCGCGTCGCTCGACAGATACGCCGGGTTCGAGCCGAGAATGCACTTGGCACCCTTGGTCTGAACGCAGGTCACCGCCGACACGTTGTAGGAGAAGGCCGTGACCGGCACCACCGGCCGCCCGGCGTCCTTCAGTGCCTGGATCGCTCCCGAGCCATAGCCCTGCGTCAGGATCCCGTCGATCTTCGGATGGGCGGCAAGGAGCGAGGCGACGCCCGACTGCTCCGGTCCGAGCGCATATTTGCCGTTGTAGTACCCGACGATCTTGATGCCGGGATACTTCTCGAGCACCTTCTTGTAGCCATTCTCGAGCTGGGCGGATATCGGCGCGGCGGCGAGGCCCCGGTCGACGATCACATTGCCCTTGCCTTGAAGCTGGTCGGCCATCCATTCGGCCATCACGGCTGGAATGCGATCCCAGTCCGAGGCGACGGCATAGGCACAGGGCTCGGTGACTGTCTGGTCGAAGCTGACGACGACGATGCCGGCGGAACAGGCTTTCTTGAGCGTCGGATTGAGCGCGGTCGCCGATGCGCCGTCCACCAGTATGGCGTCCGGCTTCTGCCGAATGATGTTGTTCAGCGAGTTGATCTGGGCCTGGACGGCGTTCTCCACATTCTCGATATGCAGATCGACCCGTCCCTTCAGCGGCCCCTTCTCGACGGAGACCTTGGCGACACGCTCCATCTGCTGGCGCCAGTCGTTTCCGACGAAGTTGTTCGACAGATAGATCACATAGGACTTCTTGGCGGCTGCGTATGCCGGGCCCGGCGCCAGGTATATCGCCGCCGAGGCCAAGGCGACCGCCCCGACCATGAGCCGTCTCATCATCATGACTCTCCTCCTCGGTTCCCCGTCTGATCCGGCCGGGCCGAAGCCGCCTTCGATCATGACAGCAACAAAAAATGCTACCGGTACCAATGACCCCTGTCAACGCGCCGAAACGGCCGTCCCGGTGCCGACATCCTCCAAGCCCGCAGTGCGGTAACAGCTATCATGCTATTATAATTTTATAAGGCTGTCCACCGCAGAAAGCGTCGGCGGGCGGCTCGTCCAGGCAGCCCGAAGCGGCGCCGCGAAGCCTCTAACCGAGATCGTTGGGCGCGTCGTAGGTGATCCGGAAAAGATGCGCCGGATGACGCGCGACGGTGAACTCGACATTGCGCTGGTCGGCCGTCTGGTAAAGCATCTCGACCGTCAGGATCGGGCTGCCGGGATCGACGTCGAGTTCCTCGGCGATACCCCGTTCGGCCACCTCGGCGCAGATGGTGAGATGGGCAACCTCCAGGCGCAGCGACAGCCGCCTCTGCAACGACTGGAATATCAGCGCATCGGTAAAGTCCTGGCGTTTCAGCATCTTGCCGACGTCCGGCGGGAAATAGGAGGTGATCTGGGCCTTCTTCTGGTCGCCGACCGCGAGCACGCCGCGCAGGCAGTAGCCGGCTTCGCCCTTCGCCAGGGCGAAATGCTTTTGCAGGATTGGCGACGTCTCCAGCCGGTAGGAGCGGACGTCGAGCCGCGAATCCTTCGTGAACGCCGCGATGTCGGCGAAGTTGCTGAAGCTCCAGCTCAGCGTCACCGGCGGCGTGCGGGCCGTGACGACGGCCGGCTTGGCCGAACGCTTTCGGATCAGCCCGTCCCTTTCGAGATCGCGCAGCGCCTGCCGCACCGTGATGAGGCTGACGCCGTATCGATCGGCGATCAGCGCCTCCTTGGGCAGCTCCCCGCCGACAGGCAGCGCACCGCTGGCGATCGGTTCGCGCAGGATCCCGGCAAGCTGGCGGTAGAGCGGCCCGTTCGACCGAACGAGCGCGCGCTGCGGCAAGAGACTGATGTCGTTCTCCTCACTGTCCATGCGATAGCGCCAACCTCATCGGCGTTAGAATGAGTTCCCTTTTCCCCTTGGCGACGGCCGGAGCGCGGTGGCGCCTTCAGGCCAGCAGCCGCAGCGGAGCTTCGAGCGAGCGCCGCATTGCGTCAAGCAACGATATCGCGTTTTCCTCGTCAACGGCTTGCGGGTCGAAAATCAGCAGGCAGTCCGCCACCGACCGGCCGACGTCGATCGTCACGACCAACCGCATCGCCTCGCCGCCGGCCAGCGGCAGCATGGTCGGCCGGATGCCCTCGCATGCGATGAAGCGAAGGCCGAGGGTCCCCGCTCCGGCTTCCACAGGCTCGGCAGCCCCGTCGAGACGGCACTTGCGCAGCGCTGAGAGCATCGATCGCGGCGCATCGGCGATCCGCCGCCGCCTCCCCGCGAGCTCGAGCACGATCGTCGACTCGTGACCGAAGCCGACGCCGAGACTGTGCGCCGCGGCGCGCAGCAGGACGTCCTGCACGTCGAAGACCAGGCCCGCCGTCTCGAGCGTCTCCAGGAGCGCCTCGGCCGGACGAAGGTCCGTCGTGACGGTGAAGGCGGCCGGCCGGACCGCCGGCGCCGCCGACCGATCGGCGCGCTCCGGCGCGGCCGGCGGCGGCTCGACGGCCGCCGCCTCGTCGGGCAGGTCCGCCGCCACGATTCGGCCGTTCGGCCCGCTGCCTTCTAGGGCCGCAAGATCGAGGCCGCGTTCGCGCGCGAGACGCTTTGCAAATGGCGAGGCAACGATCCGGCGAACATGTTCCATTGCAGCCTGAAGCCTTTCACGGTTATGCGGACCCGTTCCGCCGCGCCTGCGACGGCGTCACGCCACCGATCCGCCCGCCCATCGGCACCACGGCCCCCACCGGCTGGTCGATGACGCTGAGCGTGCCGGTCACGGGCGCCTCGATCTCGACGACGGCCTTGTCGGTCTCGATCTCTGCGACGACCTCGCCTACCCGCGTCGGATCGCCCGGCGCTTTGAGCCATTTCACCACCGTACCTTCGCTCACCGTCAGGTCGCCGAACGGCATGGTGATCGGCTCGTCGCCGTCCCGGCTTTCGGCGACGGCGCCGTTCGCGGCGGCAGCGCGGCTTCGGGCCGGGTCCGGCGGAGCCGGCGCCGGGGTCGGCGCCTCCGGCCGCGGCGCGCGCAACTCCACGGCCGCTTTGAGGCCGGGAGCGCGCCAGTGGTCCGGTATCGGCGGCCGGCCCTCGATCACGCTGCGCGCGGCGTCGACGATCCGATCTGCATCGACGAGCATGGCGCGCTCGAGCACGGGGGCGAAGGGATGGCTGGTCGAGGCGCTGTGCAGGCGACCCACCGGCGCGTCGAGCTCGTCGAAGGCCAGTTCGTTGATCGACTGGGCGATCTCGCCGCCGAGCCCGCACATCGCCCAGGCTTCGTCGACGACGAGCAGGCGATGGGTCTTGCGCACGCTCGCGACGATGGTCCCGATATCGAGCGGCATGATGGTCCGCGGATCGACGACCTCGCACTCGATCTCCTCCGCGGCAAGCCGGTCGGCCGCTTCCAGCGCACGCTGGACCATCTGCCCCGCCGCAACGATGGTGATGTCGCGGCCCTGCCGGGCGATACGCGCCACGCCGAAAGGGACGTAATGCTCGCCGACCGGAACGTCTCCTTTGGAGGCGAACAGCGCCTTCGGTTCCAGCATCACCACCGGATCACCGGCCCTGAGCGCCGTCTTCATCAATCCCTTGGCATCGGCCGGCGTCGAGGGCACGCAGACGACCAGGCCCGGCATCTGTGCGAAGATCGGGTGGTAGAGCCCACTGTGGTGCGGGCCGGAACTGCGCAAGGCGCCGGCAGCCGCGCGGATCACGACGGGCGCGTTCATGCCGCCATTGCTCATGTAGCGCAGCTTCGCCGCCTGCATGACGATCTGGCCCATCGTCTCGAAGGCGAAGTCGGCAAACATCAAATCGGACACCGCCCTGGTTCCCGTCGCGGCTGCGCCGACGGCAGCCGCAGTGAACCCCTGCTCCGAGATCGGCGTGTCGACCATCCGCTCGGCGCCGAATTCCTGCCAGAGGTCCTTGGTGTGGGCAAAGCTGCCCCCGCGTTCGCCCGTCCCCTCTCCGAAATAAAGGATTGCCGGATTGGCGCGCATCTCCTCGGCAATCCCGTCCCGTACGGCCTCAAGCCAGCCCTGCTGGCGCGTCTCACCGGCGACGGAAGGCCGCAAGGCCTCGGGCGGGTTGATCGGCTCGGCGAGGACGTGGCGGCGCAATTCGGCCGGATCGGGTTCCGGCGAGTTGCGCGCGAATTCCAGCGCATCGGAAACGATGCGGTCGATGCGCCGGTCGATCTCGGCCAGTTCCTCCTCGCTCGCGACCCCGTATTCCCTGACGATTCGCTCGCGGAACATCGCCACCGGATCGCGCTTCACCCAGGCATCGATCTCTTCCTGCGTGCGATAGGTGCCCGCGACCGGATCGCCCTCGTGGTGCCCGACGACGCGATAGGTCTTGGCCTCGATCAGGGTCGGTCCCCCGCCGCGTCTCGCCCGTTCGCTCGCTTCCTTCATCGCCTGCCAGACGGCAAGCACGTCGTTCCCGTCGACAGCGACGCCAGGCAGGCCGTAAGCGTCTGCGCGCGTTGCGATTTCCGGATTTAGCGTAACGTCCCTGAGCGGCGTTGCGGTGGCATACAAATTGTTCTCGCAGACGAAGACGACAGGTGCCCGTTGCACGGCTGCAAAGTTGAGCGCTTCGTGAAATCCGCCGTGGTTGGTCGCGCCGTCGCCGAAGAACGCCACCCCGATATCGTCGCGCCCCTGGATTCGCGCACTCATGCCGACGCCGACGGCGTGGCCGATGCCGGCCGCAACGACGCCGTTCGTCCCGAACAGCCCGACGGAGCGGTCGTAAAGATGCATGGTACCGCCACGGCCGCCACAGATGCCGTCGCGACGGCCGAAGAGTTCGGCCATGACGCGACGAGGATCCGCGCCCTTGGCAAGGGCGTGACCGTGGCCGCGATGTGTCGAGGTGATCCAGTCACTCTTGCGCAGGTGGGCACAGACGCCGACGCCCGTCGCCTCCTCGCCGATATAGAGGTGGAGGAATCCGGGCGTCTCGCCTTTCCGGCAGGCCGTCTGCGCAACGCTTTCGAACTTGCGCAGCAATACCATCCACTCGAAAAGATCGAGCAGCAACGCCTTGTCGGGCAGGTTCTGCGCCGCTCCCGCGCGCTCTCGCTTGCCCGCCGTGGACCTTGGCATGCCTCTCTCCTCCGCCCTCCAGACGCTTCGGGACGCCGGCACCGGCGCCGCCAGCAATTATAAAGATTATAATAGCATAATGTCTATGCGCGAATGGAAACTTTTCGACGATCCTACAGCGCACTGACCTGCAGGATCGCGTCCTCGCGCTCGAAGACTTCCGGCCTCAACGCCAGGCCGAGCCCCGGCCCGTCGAGCGGCGAGACATGGCCGTTCTCGACGACCGGCAGGGCCGTCGCGATCTCGCGGTACCACCCGGTGTAGTAGGCTCGAACGGCTTCCTGGTAGTTGACGTTCGGCAGCGTCGCCGACAGCGCGCAGCTTGCGGCATAGACGACCGGTCCGGTGCAGTCGTGAAGCGTCACCGGCAATTCGTACGCCTCGGCCAGATTGGCGATCTTGCGGGCCTCGGACAGGCCGCCGCACCAGGCGAGATCGATCATGATGATTGACGCCGCCCGACGGGCCATCAATTGCCGGAAGACCTGCCGGGAGGCAAGGCGCTCGCTCGCCGCCAACGGGATCGCCGTGTGTCGTGCGAGGTCCGACAGGGCGTCGATCTCGTTGTAGCGGATCGGTTCCTCGAGCCATGCGACGTCATAATCCTTGAGCGCCTCCGCGATCCGCAGCGCCGGCGGCAGCGTCCACAGTCCGTGCAGTTCCACCATGACTTCCATCTCGCGCCCGACGGCCTCGCGGATCTTGGCGAACGGCTCCAGCGCCCGGTCGAGGTCGCTCAGGGAGATCCGGGTGCCGCGCGAGGCCTCGGCGGCAATATCGAATGGCCAGATCTTCATGGCGCCGATGCCCTCGGAACGAAGGCTCCTGGCGAGGTCGCCGGCGTTGTAGCGCCAGGCGAGCAGATCCTCGTAGGGTCCCTCGTCAACGTCGCCCGGCTTCAGCGACCAGTCCTCGGTCCGCTCGAAAAGCGCATTGCGGCCGGTGGCACGGACATGGCCGTAACCCGCACAGGTGTTGTAGACCGGAACCCGGCGGTTGGTCATGCCACCGAGCAGGCGCCAGACCGGCTCGCCGGTCGCTTGTCCGTAGAGGTCCCAGAGCGCAAGGTTGATGGCCGAATTGCCCCTGACCTCCGCCCCGGCATCTCGCGCTCCGACATAGACGCTGCCGAGAACGCGATCGTGCAACTCGATGTCGCGCGGGTCCGTTCCCAGCAGATAGGAAGCGACGTTGTCGTGGATGTAGGCGGCGACCGGAGCGGGCGCCCAGAACGTCTCGCCCGTTCCGACACTGCCGTCGTCGGCATGGACGAGCACCCAGATAAGGAACGGGAATTCCCGCAGCCTCAGCGTCTCGATCCTCGTAACCTTCATCTCGACACTCCTCCCCTTGCGAACGGACGGTCGCGCCTGAGACCCTCCCAAACCGTTGACAGCAGAATATGGTACCGGTATCAGTTCGGTCAATTCACAGAAGCCGAGGGAGGAGGCGATCGTGGCAGATCCGACAGCTCCACGCGTTTTCGTCACTGGCGCGGCCGGCGGGCTCGGCCGCGAGATGGCGGTCCAGTTCGCCGCTCGCGGCTGCCGGCTGTGCATCGCCGATATCGATGTCGAAGGCCTCGACCGCGCGGCCGACGACGCACGCGCGAGAGGTGGCGAGGTGGCGGAGATCGCTGGCGACCTTACGAAACCGGGCGCCGCCGAAGCGGCGGTCGAGCGCGCCTCGCAGCTCTGGAACGGTCTCGACGTCCTCGTCAACAATGCCGCCTATGGCGTCATCGAGCCGTTTCTCGGCGCGACCCATGAGGCCTGGACGAAGACGCTCGCGCTCAACGTCACCGCGCTCGCCATGGCCTGCAAGGCTGCGGGCAACATCATGTCTAAACAGCGCAGCGGACGCATCGTCAACATCACCTCGCCCGGCTCCCGGATGGCCCTGCCGGACTACACCGCCTACACCGCAAGCAAGGCGGCGGTCGATTCGATCACCCGGGCCGGCGCAGTCGCGCTCGCCCCCTATGGCGTCCTCGTCAACAGCGTGGCGCCCGGCATGATGGACACCGAAATGCAGCGGTCGACGGAAGCCGATCTGGCGCGGCTCGGCGGACGCGACGACCTGCAGGCCTTCCTCGACGAGCGGACCCGGCGCGTGCCTCTCGGACGGCGCGCCGAAATCGCCGAGGTCGCCGCCGCCGTCGTCTGGTTGGCCCTCGACGCACCGGCATACATGACCGCCGAGCGACTGAACATGTCGGGCGGGTTGGACAAGGACTGACGACGATGCTCCGAAATTCTCCGCCGGGGGACGCCGATGTCGCCGCCTTGCAGCGGCGTGCAACGCGGCTGCGCCGCCACATGCTCGAGATGGCGCGCGGACAGGGCCAGGGCTATATCGCCCAGGGACTCGGCATCGCGGACGTGCTTGCGGCCCTCTACTTCCACGAGATGCGCTACGATCCCGGAAATGTCGGCTGGCCCGATCGGGATCGCTTTCTGTTGTCGACCGGGCACTACTCGATCGCACTTTGGGCGGCGCTCGCCGAAGCCGGAATCCTGCCGGTCGAGGAACTCGCGACATACGGAATGGACGACAGCCGCCTCGACATGTCGACGATGGACACGACCCCGGGCGTCGAAATGATCGGCGGGTCCCTCGGACACGGCCTCGGACAGGCGGTCGGCCAAGCCCTCGGCCTGCGCCTGTCGAAGTCGGACGCCCGCGTCTTCATCGAGCTTTCCGATGGCGAGATGCAGGAAGGTGCGACCTGGGAGGCCGCCATGTCCGCCGGGCACTTCGGGCTCGACGGTCTCGTCGCCCTCGTCGACTGCAACGGCATCCAGGCCGACGGGCCCGTCGTCCTCGACATGGAACCGGTCGCCGACAAGTGGCGTGCCTTTGGCTGGGACACCGTGGACATCGACGGCAACGACATGGCCGCAGTCGCGCAGGCGCTGGCCGAGGCCCGGCCGCGCAACGGCCGCCCCAAGGCGATTGTGCTCCGCACGCTCCCGGGCGCCGGCGTCCCGCGCATCGCGCAAAGCGAGAGGACGCATTTCTTCCGCATCGACGTGAGCGAGTGGGACGGCGTCATCTCCGACTTCGAAGCCAGCACTGGACTGAACCGATGAGTGAACCGAAGACGGGCGGGCGCACGCTGGCGATGGGTCAGGAGGCCAACGACGCGGCCGGTCGTCGTCTCGTCGAAGCGCCCTTCGGCCATGCGCTGGCCGCGCTCGCCGGCGAGCGTCACGACATCGTCGGCCTGACCGCGGACCTCGGCAAATACACCGACATCCTCCCCTTCCGCGACGCCTTCCCGGAGCGTTTCTTCAATGTCGGCATGGCCGAGCAGAACCTCGTCGCAGTAGCTGCCGGTCTCGCCCGCTCCGGCAAGACTCCGTTCGCGACGACTTACGGGGTGTTCGCCACGCGGCGGGCCTACGACTTCATTGCGATCGCCTGCGCCCACTCCGGAATGAACGTCAAGATCATCGCCGGACTTCCGGGGTTGACGAACGGCTACGGCGGCACCCACCAGGCCATCGAGGATCTCGCTTTGATGCGCATGATCCCGGGATTGGTCGTCCTCGATCCCTGCGATGCCAGCGAGATAGCCGCGGCGACGCGCGCGATCGCCGACCATAGGGGGCCGGTCTACATGCGCCTGCTGCGCGGCCAGGTGCCCGTCGTTCTCGACGAGAACGAGCCTTTCGTCATCGGAAAGGCAAGGCACCTGCGCGCCGGCCGTGACATCGGCATCGTGTCGACCGGTTTCATGACGCAGCGCGCGCTCGAGGCGGCAGCCGTGCTCGGGAAGCGCGGCCTCTCCGTCGGCGTGCTGCACGTGCCGACGATCAAGCCGTTCGACGCGGACGCGGTCACCGCCTTCGCCGACGAGGTGGACCACCTCGTCAGCGCCGAGAACCATGTCGTCGCGGGCGGTCTCGGCAGCCTCGTCGCCGAGGCGCTTTTCGAGGCGGGCGTCGCCCGTCCGCTGTCGCGCATCGGGCTGCCCGACCGTTACCTCGAATGCGGGTCGGTCCCCTATCTGCAGACACGCTACGGCATCACCACGGAAGCGATGATCGACAGGCTGTCCGGACTGTCCCGAGGAGCATGAGCCATGCGGATCACGGATATCGAGACCTACACCGTCGGGACCGGCTGGAAGAACTGGCTGTTCGTACGCGTTCTCACCGACGCGGGCATCCACGGCATCGGCGAAGGAACGCTCAACGGCTTCATCGGCACGACCGAAGCCGGCATTCATGAATTGAAGCACCTGGCGATCGGCCAGGATCCCCGTCGGATAAACGCGCTGTCCAAGCGCCTGCTCGACAGCGTCTCGCTCGACGGAGGCCACATTCACCGGACGATCATGGCGGCGATCGAGGTTGCCTGCTGGGACATTCTCGGCAAGAGCCTGGACGCGCCCATCCATCAGCTCCTCGGCGGTCGAATGCGCCACGACGTGCTTGGCTATGCCAACGGATGGTATCGAACCGAGCGTACCCCCGAAGCCTTCCTCGAAGCCGGCAGGGCCGCGACCGGAATGGGCTTCAAGGCACTGAAGCTGGACCCGTTCGGCGTCGCACAGGGAATGATCGACCGGGACGAACTGGAGCTTTCCTACGCGATCTGCCGGGCACTGCGGGACGGCCTGCCCCCCGACACGCGGATCCTGATCGATGTCCACGCACGCTTCACCGAGATCGCCGCGCTGAAGGCGGCGGAAAAGTTCGCCGATCTCGACATCTATTGGTGGGAGGAACCGACGTCGCGCGACCGCCAGGAGACGGTCCACGAAGTGGCCCGCCGCTCGCCCATCCCGGTTGCCACCGGCGAGATGTACGACACCGTCGGCCAGTTCTACACGCTCGCCGTCGGCGGTGGCGTCAACATCTTCCAGCCGGAGCCGATGTCGCTGGGCGGCATCGCGCCGACAATGGCCGTGGCCGCCTTGGCGGCCGCTCACGGCAGCATGATAGCGCCCCATCAAAGCGGCGGACCGGTCGCCACCGCCGTCTGCCTGCAATTGGCCGCCGCCGTTCCGAATTTCCTGATCCAGGAGCACTTCGACGCATTCAACGAAGCCTGGACGTCCGACCTCGTCACCTGGCACCCGGAGATCGATCCGCAGACCGGCCATCTGTCCTTGCCCGACGGGCCGGGCCTCGGCATCGATCTCGACATCGACGTGGTCAGGGCACATCCCTACGACCCGAAGGCCTTTCTCAACGTGCACGAAAACGGCTGGGAGCGCCGGCTCGGCTCTCGCGGCACGGGCGAAACGGCGGCGGGATAGGCAGGCGACGGGTCAGGCGCTCTCGCGGTCGACGATCTCGAAGCCGATGCTGGTGACAGCCGGCTGATCGCTCTCGCCGGACAGGAGACCGAGCAGCCTTCTGACGGCATGGCGCCCCATCTGATAGCGGTCGACACGCACCGTCGTCAGAGGCGGGAACAGCTCCGCCGCGAACTCGGCGTCGCCATAACCGGCAATGCCGATCCGCCCGGGAATCGTCCAGCCGCGGCGATGGCATTCCTGCACCGCACCAAGCGCGAGCGTGTCGGACGAGAAGAAGATCGCATCGATATCTCCATGCCGCTCCGTGAGACGGACCAGCGCCTCCGCACCGCCACGGGCCGTCAGCGGTACCTCGACCTCCAGATCGTCGTGGTTGGCGATGCCGACGTCGGCGAGCGCCGCGTGATAGCCGATGCGGCGTTGCTGCAGCCGGTCGTTGCCATGGATCGGGGTCGAGACGAAGCCGATGCGGCGATATCCCTTGCCCGCCAAATGCATCGTCATCGCATAGGCGGTCTCGAAATTCGAGATGCCGACGGCAAGCCCGATCGGCCTGCGACCCTTCACTTCGGAAATCTCGACGACTGGAAGACTGCTTCCCTCGAGCAGTCTCCGCGCCTCGTCCGACTGGACGAAGCTTTGCAAAATCATACCGGCCGGCCGCCAGCCCAGGAGCGTGCGCACCGCACGCTCCTCTTCGTTCGGCGTGAACTCCCCCTGCACCAGAAGCAGCGAATAGCCGCCGTCCTGGCATTCGTCGGACATGCCCTGAACCTGTTCGGCAATCCCGGAGTTGATCAGCGGCGGCACGACGGTCCCGATGATGCGGCCGCTGCCGCGCATGCTGGAGGCGACACGGCTCGGCACGAAGCCGGATCGTTTGATCGCCTCCTCGACCTTCTTGCGGGTCTTGTCCGAGACGAGGTCGGGATTTGAAAGGACCCGCGACACGGTGATCGGTGCAACCCCCACCTGCTTCGCGATCTGTCGCACGCCAAGCCGCGCCTTCGAAGTCCCGCGCTTTCCGTTCGTGTCGCCGCGGTCGACCATGTGTCCTCCAGATGCTCGGCCGAAGCACACTAATCGGCTAACATCGGCAAGACCAGCATCATCGGAATCCGCGGCCCACACCGCTTTCCCGTCCTTCAGGAACCCTGCCTGATGAGTTCTCATATCCGCAAAAGAGAAATTCGCCGGGTTGGACGTCGTCAGCTATTATAGTATTGTAATAGCAGTTGTCCGAGAGGAGTCCGTCATGCAATGCGATCTTCGGGGGCAAGTCGCTCTCGTGACGGGTGGCGCCCAAGGCATCGGCAATGCCATCGCACGCCGCCTCGCGGAAAATGGCGCGTCGATCGCAATCGCCGACATCGACGCAGATGGCGCAAAGGCGGCGACCGACGCGCTTCCCGACGCCATTGCGCTGTCCGCAGACATTCGAGACGCCGCTGCCGTCGACGCAGCCGTCGAGGCGATCATGGCGCGGTACGGTCGCATCGACATCCTCGTCAACAACGCCGGCGTCAACACGTTCCGCGATCGCGTGGAGATCGACCGCTTCCCCGTCGACGAATGGCACCGCATCGTCGGCATCGATCTCGACGGAACGTTTCTCGTCAGCCGAGCCGCGCTTCAGCCGATGATCGCAAGCGGGCGCGGCGGGCGCATCATCAACATTGCGTCTGTCGTGGGACTGGCGGCAATGCGCCTGCAGCCGCCGTTCGCCGCCGCCAAGGCAGCGATCGTGCACCTGACCCGGGCCATGGCGCTCGAGCTTGGCGACCGCGGCTTCGCAGTCAATGCCATAGCGCCCGGCTCGATCCTGACCGACGGCACGCGACAACTCTTCTATGGCGAGGATGGCCGGTTCCATGACCGGATGCGCGCCTTCATGGACCACATTCCGCTCGCCCGTCCTGGCACGCCGGAAGAGATAGCCGAGGCGGCGCTTTTCCTGGCGTCGCCGGCCAGCGGCTACATCAACGGTCAGGTGCTGACGGTCGACGGCGGCTGGACCGCCGGTTTCATGATGTGACCCGGTCGATCGGAACAGGACAGGCGATGAAATCCACCAAGGATAGTCAAGGGAGCAGCAGATGAAGGTCGATCTCGCCGGTTTGTCGATCCTCGTCCTGGGACCCTCCGGCCCCGTCACCGCGGCCCTGAAGGCGGCCCTTCAAGAAAATCAGGCAGAGATCTTTCTCGCCGACCTGGACGACTCCGCCAGTCCTCCCCTTCCCGACTGCCTCATCGTCGGTCATCCGACCAGTCCGGCAGGAAGCGCACGGCTGACGGCGGCTACGGAAGAGCTTGGTCACCGGATGGCAAGCGCCAAGGGCGGAAGGGTCGTTCATCTTCTGTCGGCCGCAGCTGCGGTGGCGATCCGGCGCGATCCGGACGAGTCCGCCGCCATGGCGGCAGCCATGGCATCGGTGCGAACGCTTGCCATGTCGCTTGGCCCGAAGGTCCTGGTCAACGCCGTCGCGGCCGGCGCGATCGTCGGCGACGAAGGCCGCTTCATCAGCGGCGGTGAGCACATGCTGAGCCATGTTCCATCGGGCAAGCCGGGTGCGATCGCCGACGTCGTCAACGCCGTGCTCTTCCTATGCGACCCGGCCAACAGCTACCTGACCGGCCAAATGCTCGTGGTCGACGGCGGTTGGGCGGCCGGATACGGCCGCAACTTCTGACGTCAAAGCCTTTTCAGGCAGTGACGTTGCCGCGCTCCCGAACGATCCTTTCGGCGACCCTCCAGGCATTCGCCATGATCGTGAGAGTCGGATTTGCACCGGTCGCCGTCGGAAACGGCGAGCCGTCGACCGCATAGAGATTTTCGACCTCGTGGGCCCGGCACCACCTGTCGAGCACGGACGTCGCGGGATCGTCTCCCATGCGGGCCGTACCGTGCTGGTGGGAGCAGTTGCCCGTTATCCTGTCGGCATAGACCTTTCGAACGTTAGATGCGCCGCTCGCTTCCAGAATGTCGGCGCCGCGATCGATGAGATAGCGGCCCTGGTCGATGTCGTTCCTATGTGGCTTCAGCGTGATGCGCGCGACCGGAAGGCCCCAGGCATCGACCACTTCGTCGTCGAGGTCGACGCGGTTGTCGTGCTGCGGCATGTCGTGCAGCACCATGGCGACGGCGAGCGAATGGTTGAAATAGTCGCGATCGATCCGCTTCGCTTCCGCTCCCCAGGTAGGCGCACCTGGCAGATGCCAGTTGATCGGAAGCGGAATCCCCACGCCGGCCACCGCCAGGTGCCCTCCCGAGACGAATCCCCTCGCCTCGTCATGCTCGTAGTGCTCGAAGGTGGACGCGCTGACATACCCGCCTCCCGCCCATGCGTAGACCGGATCCTCGTAGGTGCCGACGGCGGCGGAATATTCGTGGAAGGTGACGTTGCGGCCGACGAGGTCGCTTCCGTTCGCCAGCCCTTTGGGGAACCTTGCCGACTTCGACAGGAGCAGGAGGCGCGCGGTCTCGACCGCTCCGCAGGCCAGGATGAAAAGATCGCCTTCCTGCTCGACGACGTCGCCGTTCCCGTCCTCGTAGACGGCGGCCTTGACGCGGCCGCGTCCGTCGAGGACCAGTTCGCGCACGATGCATTCCGGCCGCAGTTCGTAGTTGCCGCTGGCAAGCGCGTCCGGCACGAAGACGTTGAGCGCCGAGGAACGCGTTCCCGTCGGGTCGCCATGCTGCTGCGCGAAGGCACTGACGACGGTCGCCCTGCGCCCGTTGAAGGGACGCGAAAGGGCGGCCTGGGGCAGCGGAAAGGAATTCCAGCCGAGCGCGCTGCACCCCGCGTGGAATTTCTCGACGTAGCGCGATACCGGCATCGGCGGACAGGGATAGCCGCCCGAGCGGCGGGACTCGAACCTGTTGGCCCCCGCCTCGCCGGAAACGCCGAAGGCCCACTCCACCTTGAGATAGTACGGCTCCAGCTCGTCGTAGGTGATCGGCCAGTCGGCGAGGCTCGCCCCCGGGAGGTCGCCCGCGATCGTCCGGAGCCGGAAGTCGTTTTCCGTGAAGCGCGGCAGCCAGCCCTGCCAATGGACCGTCCCCCCGCCGACCATCTGCGGCACGGGACAGAACAGGCTCACCTTGGCCTTGTCCGCCGCCGTTTCCCGCCAGGTCCTCGGGTTGAGCATGGGATCGGGCCAGAGATTGTAGCGGTTGACGTTTGCGAGCTCGTCGCCGCCGAAGCTCTCTTTCTGCCGCCACGGCCCCTTTTCCAGGGCTACCACCTTGATACCCGCTTCGCAGAGGACCTTTGCCGCGGCCGCACCCGACGCCCCTGCCCCGATGATGACGACTTCGGCCCGTTCCGGCTTAGAGGCCATCGTGGAACTCCTTCAGCTTTTCCGCTTCTCCCGCGGCGAAATACTGCAAGGTCGTGTAGCGACCCGCGTGAACGTCAGCGAGCGAGCGGGGACCGTCGAAACCGATGGCCTTCCAGCCCATCCGGTCCCTGTTGCCGCCATAGACCGGGTCGGAATAGAAGCCTTGCCGGGTGTGGGCGACGAGCAGGGAGAAGAAGCCGAGATCGACTTCGGTCGACGTCTGCTGCAGGGCGGGCTCGTCGCTACCCTCGGAGGCGGCGGCATCCCCTCCCGAGGCTTCCTCTTCCTCGACCGCTTTGAGGACGATGTCCTGCCGCTCGGGCGCAAGGTCCGCGAAATCGGCGGAGAACATGTCCTGCGCGCGCGTTTCGAGGTCTAGGATCCCGTCCGCATACCGTTGCCGCATGATCTCGATGCGGCGACCCCAGGCTTCGGCCGCCCTTCCCTTCAGGTCCTCGAAACCCGAACCGTCGGGTTTCGCGTAGATGAAACCGATTCCGGACAGATAGCGATCGACGAAGGCGACGCAGCCGGCTTCCCGTGCGCCGGGCGTCTCGTCGGTCGGGATGATGCGGGCCATCGCGGCCTCCACCGTCGCGCGCTGACGAGGCGTGAAGAACGTGTCTGCCATGTCGTTTCTCCTCCCGGGTTTCCGTTTGGCATCCCGGATCCGCACTCGGGCGTCAGGTTCTGGCGGCCTCGGAATTGACGAAATCCAGGCTCTCCCGGGCCCCGCCCGCAGGGTCCGGCCAGCTGTCGAGTTCGTTGCAGATCCAGCCCTCGTAGCCGATGTCCTTGAGGGCTGCGATGACGGCGGCGTTGTCGCAATCGCCCTGGCCGACGGGTACGAAGGCGAAGGGCTCGCGCCGCAAGCCTTTCAGGTGGACGTAGGTGATGCGGTCGGCATGTTCGCGAACCATGGCGGCCGCGTCGCCGCCTGCCGCCGCGAGATGAGCGGTGTCGGGGCAGAAACCGATGCCGGTCTTTGCGAAGATTTTGCGCACCTCGTCGGGTCCCTCGACGATCGTCGAAAGATGCGGGTGGTAGTGGGCCACCAGGCCCCGTTTCCGGGCGGCCGCATCGATGCCGTCGAGCACGCGGGCAAGGTCGTCGTAGTCCTTTTCCCGTGTGCCGTCGAAGCGCCGCGCGCCGCCGCCGACCACGAGATGCTCGGCTCCGAGCGCCTCGGCGGCTTCCGCGGCCTTCTCCACACGGGACAACTCTTCCCCGAGAACGTCCTGAAAGATGAAATTGCCGCCGGTATAGACGGCGACGAGGGAGAGCTTCGTCTCGTCGAGGAGCCGGCGCATGGATTTGTAGCCGTCGTCCCACCCGTCCAGCACGTTGCCGTCGAAGAATTCGATCCCCTCGTAACCCGCTTCCGCGATGTCGGACGCGGCCTTGGCCATGTCCCCGAAAGTCCTGTAGGTCAGCTGGCTGATCGAGGTAACGCCGACAGGGTCGCCGCCGAGCGGTCCCCAGCAATTGGCGTGGTAGGCCATCCTCCATTTCGTCACGGCTCTTCCTCCCGATCCGTCAGCGTCGCGCGAGGGCGACGGCACCGATGATGATCGCGCCCTTGATGATTTCCTGGATGGACGTGGAAAAGCCCATGACCAGCAGGCCGAACCCGACGATCCCGATGAAGATCGCGCCGACCACCGAACCGATGATGCTGCCGCGGCCGCCGAAGAGGCTCGTGCCTCCTATGATCACCGCCGCGATCACGTCGAGTTCCAGGCCGGCCCCGAGACTGGGATTGCCCGCCGTGCTGCGCGCCGCCAGTATCAGCCCGGCAAGCGAAGCCGTGACGCCCGAGAGCGTGAAGGCGAGCAGCTTGATCCGGTTGGTCCGCACGCCGGAAAAGCGGGCCGCCACGACGTTGCCCCCGGTCGCGAAGACCCGTTTGCCGAGCGGCGTGAGGTGAAGCACGTAGAAGCCGGCTATCGCGATCACCGCCGTCCATATGATCGGTACCGGCACGCCGACGACCGATCCGTCCCACAGCGTCTGGGTGAAGTCGTTCGACACGATCGGGACCGGCCGCGTACCCGTGATCGTCAGCGCGACGCCCGAAAGGATCGACAGCATTCCGAGCGTGACCAGGAAGGACGGAATCCGCAGCCAGGTCACGAGCAACCCCGAGAAGGCGCCGACCACGCCGCCGAAGGCGAGCGTCAAGAGGATTGCCGGGATCCAGCCTAACCCCGCCTGGAGCATCAGCGCGCCGATCATGCCGGACAGGCTGGCCATCGATCCGACGGAGAGATCGATCTCGGCCGAAATGATCACGAACGTCATGCCCACCGCCATGATCGAGACGATCGCCGTGATCCTCAGGATGGCTTCGGCCGTCGTGACCGAGGCGAAGCTCGGTGCGGTGAACACGAAGTAGAGCGTGACGAGCCCGAAGATGACGTAGGTTACGTGGTCGCGAAGGAACGTCACGACGGCGGCGTTCCGGCCAGGCTTTTCGAATCGGGATGCGTCGCTCATTGAACTTTCCGTCTTTCCGTGGACTCGGTGTTGCCTCCGAGGAGAATGGCCTGCAGCCCGGCTGGCTCGATCCCCGCCGGCGCGCTGCCGGTCAGCCGCCCGCGCTCCATGATCAGGATCCGGTCGCAGAGCATGGTCATTTCATCCAGTTCCGAGTTGACGATCAGGATGCCGACGCCATCCTCCGCCGCCGCCTTTCTGAGTGCCGCCGCCATGTCCGCCTTCGCGCGGATGTCGACGCCGGCCGTGGGCTCGTCGAGGATCAGGAGCCGCGGCTTTCCGGCGAGCCATTTGCCGACCACGACCTTCTGCTGGTTGCCGCCGCTCAGTTCGGCCGCCGGCTGCGAGGGGCTCCGGGCGACCAGCGCCAGGTCGGCAGTGCCGAATTCGAAGAGCGCGCGCACCCGGTTGCGCCACACCATCCCGAGGGTACCCCCGCTCGAGACGCGTCCGAGGTTGGGTAGCGCGACGTTGGCCTCCAGCGAATGGTCGGTCACCAGGCCCTCGAGCCGCCGATCCTCGGGAACGAACCCGATGCCCTTTCCGAGCAGCGCCGAGGGCCTGCCCGGCCGAACGCCGCGGCCTTCCACCTCGACGGTTCCCCTGGCGTCCGGAAGGAGGCCGGCGACGGCCTTGCAGAGCGTCGAACGTCCCGACCCCACCAGGCCGGCGACGCCCACGATCTCCCCGGGCATCACCGCCAGACTGATGTCCCTCAACGTACGCGCCGTGCCGAAATTCTCCAGGCGCAGCACCGGCGGTCCATCGGGATCGACGACAGCCCTCGAAGCGGGCGCCGGGCCGACCGCCTCGACCGCGCGCGCCGTACTGCTCATCTGCCTGGATATGTCGTCGACGCGCACCTCGGCGATGGGGATCGGGACACTGCTGCGCCCGTCACGAAGGACCGTGACGCGATCGGCCACGCGCATGATCTCTCCCATGCGATGGCTGATGTAGACGATCCCGTTGCCGCGCTTCGTGAGCTGCCCGATCAGTTCGAAGAGCTTTTCCTCCTCGCGCGCCGTCAGCGCCGAAGTCGGCTCGTCCATGACCAGCACCCGCGCCCCGAAGGAAGCGGCGCGCACGATTTCGACGACCTGCCGCTGCGCGAAGGGCAGGCTTTCGATGGTGGCGTCGACCGGAATGGAAAATCCGTGTCCCGCCAGCAGCTCGCCCGCCTTCTTGCGAACCGCGCGGCGGTCGATCCGGAAACCGCTTTTCACCGGTTCCCGGCCGAAGAAGATGTTTTCTGCGACGTTCAGGTTGGGCAGCAGGCTGAGCTCCTGGAAGATCATCGCCACGCCACGCCCCAGCGAGGCACCGACGTCGGTCGGCGTGACCTCGTCGCCGTCGACGAGAATCCGCCCCGAATCGGCGCGATGCACGCCCATCAGGATCTTCATGAGGGTGGACTTGCCCGCTCCGTTGCCGCCCAGGAGCGCGTGGACCTCACCCGGACGGACGTCGAAACTGACGTCCCGCAGCACTTCCACCGGTCCGAAGCGCTTGACGATGTTTTTCATCTCGACGAGCGGGTGCGCGTTCGCCGGCCTGTTCGGATCGGAACCTGTCATTTTCCATCGACCTGATCGTGACGACGGCCGCGAAGGCCGTCGTCACGCACATGCCTCAATAGCATTCGCCGTTGCAGAGATCGACAACCGTTTTCGGCGCCGGCTCCTTGGTCACCAGCTCCAGCGCGCTCAGGAGATCGAGCTTCTTCACCCTGAGGGTCGGAACCTCGATGTAGGGCGGGACTTTCCTGCCCAGGAGACCGACGGCCGCGGCCTTCGCCTCCGTGACGCCCTGATCGTAGGGGCGCTGCGCGCCGACGGCGAGGAAGTCGCCGCGAGCGACGTTCAGGGCGCTGTCCTGCGCGAGATCGTTCGTGGTGACGATGATCTTGCGGCCGAGCGTCTTGGCTGCGGCCACCACCTGCTGCGCGGGCGTGTCCCAGGCCACGAAGATGCCCTTCAGGTCCGGATGGGCCGTCAGCATCGCAGTCGCGACGCCGTACGCTTTTTCAGGCGTGGCGAACGTCCCGACGCCCACGAGCTTGATGCCCGGATGCTCCTTGAAGGCCTTCTCGGCACCGACCTTACGGGCGGCGACGGAATAGTAGTAGTCGTAGACCAGCGTGATGATGCCGACCTCGCCCTTGCCGTCGATCGCCTTGGCGAGTTCCTGCGCCGCGTAGTAGGCGTTCTTCTCGTTGTCGGAGGCGACCACGGTCAGGTAGTCCTTGCCGGGCGCCATGCCCTTCGGAACGTTGTCCATGAACACGAGCTTGATACCGGCGGCCGACGCCTTCTTGTAGGCGGTAGCCTCGCTCTCGGGATCGATCGGGATCGAGAAGATCACGTCGGGCTTGCGCGCGATCATCTGTTCCAGATCGCTGATCTGCGTGCCGGGCTCGAACTTCGCGTCGGTCACGGCGACGACCTTGATACCGTACTTCGCCAGCGTCGTCTTGATGCCTGCGACCTGGAGCGTCGGCCAGCCCGCGTCCATCGTGTGCATGACTATGCCGGCGGTGAAGTTCTTCGACTTCAGTTCCTGTATGTCCTTGTCGGAAAGCTTGAGGACGTCCGGCGAGGAAGCGGGCGCACCATTCGGGTAGCCCGGCACGACCTGGCCCGTCGGCGAGATCGGCAACGGCTCCAGCAGAGCGGCGGCCTCCGGCGGGATGTTCTTCGAGTTCCTGCGCGAGCGCCGGGGAAGCGAGCAGGACGGCGGCCGCGGCGGCCAGTCCAATGGAATGCAGTAGTCTCATGGTTGATATCCTCCCGTTTTCGATCGGTTAATAGAAGCCTGTCAGCCCCCGTAGGGCATCAGCGCGCTCGTCGGCGCGCCGGAATAGTTCATGTAGACGGTCTTCTTGCGCAGATACGTCTCCAGTCCGTGGCTGCCGTCGTCGCCTCCCAGACCGCTGTCGTGGTAGCCGACATGGAAGCCCTGCAGGCTCTCCGGGCCGACGCGGTTCACGTAGATCTCGCCGAACGCGACGTCGTTGACCGTGCGCATGATCTTCGTGATGTCGTTGGTGAAGAGATACGCCGAAAGCCCGTAGCGGCTTCGGTTGGCGTGCCCCACGACCTCGTCGAACGTGTCGAAGGGCATGATCGGCACGACCGGGCCGAAGATCTCGTCCGTCATGATCGACATGTCGGGCCGAACGCCGGTGATGACCGTCGGATTGTAGTAGAAGCCTCCCGCATGCGGCGGGTGCTGCGGGCGGTTGCCGCCGATGAGGATCTCCGCGCCCTGCTCGACGGCCTCGGCGACGCGCCTCTCCACCTTCTCGAGTTCGGCAAGGCTTACCTTGGGCCCGAGGTCGGTCGTGTCTTCGAGCGGATCTCCGATCCGGAGCGCCTTGCTCGCATCGACGAACTTCTCCACGAATTCGTCGTAGACCGCCCGTTCGACATAGGTCCGCTCGTTGCAGATGCAGACCTGGCCGCAATTCATGTAGCGCGACGTGACGGCCGAGCGCACGGCAAGGTCCACGTCGCTGTCGGCCATGACGATGAACGGAGCCTTGCCGCCGAGTTCGAGCGATACGGGCGTAAGGTTCCGGGCGGCGTTCCCCATGATCCGCTTGCCGGTCGGGACGCTGCCGGTCATCGTGATCAGGTCGAGATCGGCGTTGGCGCAAAGCGCCTCGCCGACGACGGGTCCGGTGCCCGTCAGAATGTTGACGACGCCGGCTGGCACGCCGGCACCGTGGAATATGCGAGCCATAGCCAGCGCGGAAAGCGGCGTGTCCTCGTGACTTTTCAGGACGATCGTATCTCCCGCGATCATCGCCGGCGCCACCTTGCGGGCGACGAGCGCGAAGGGATAGTTCCAGGGAATGATCGCGCCGACGACGCCGACCGGCACGCGCTGGATCCAGATCTGCTCTCCGGCATGGTCCGAAGGCAGGATCTCGCCCTGTATGCGCCGGGCATATTCGGCGAAGAAGTCGAAGAATTCCGCGGCGCCGGCCACCTCCCCCCGGGCCTCGTTGATCGGCTTTCCCTGCTCGCGCACGATCAGCTGGGCATAGGTCTCCGCGCCGGCCCGGATCGTTTCCGCAATCTTGCGCATGTAGCCCGCACGCTCGAGCGGCGCCAGCGCCCCCCATGCAGGCTGGGCGCGCCTGGCCGCCGCGACGGCCTCCTGCGTCAACGCTTCGTCCGCAAGCGCAACCTCGGCGAATGCTTCGCCGGTGGCCGGGCTGACCACGGGACGCGTCTCGCCGGTCTTGCGAAAACGTCCGTCCACGAGCATTTCGCCGGATGGTACCTCGTCGCGCATCTCTGTCTCCCTCATGCCTGCTCCGCGGCCGAGCCGGTCCGGCGCGCGCCGGCAAGCGCGACGGCGTAGTCGATCGCCTCGACCAGGCTGTCGGCATTGGCCGCACCGGTTCCCGCAATATCGAATGCGGTTCCGTGGTCTACCGAAGTTCGAATGATGGGAAGGCCGAGCGTGACGTTGACACCGTTCAGCGCGTCCCAGGCACCGGTTTCCGGATTCGTATGGAATCCGAGGAGCTTGACCGGAATGTGCCCCTGATCGTGGTACATGGCCACGACGGCGTCGTAGCGACCGCCGCGCAGCTTGACGAAGACGGTGTCTCCCGGGAGTGGGCCGTCGACCTCTACACCGTCCTTGCGAAACCGTTCCACGACCGGCGCGGTGACTTCGATATCCTGCCGGCCGAAGATCCCGCCCTCGCCGGCGTGCGGATTGAGGGCGGCGACGCCGATGCGCGGCGATGCGATTCCGAGCCGCCTCAGCGCATCCAGTGTCAGGTCGATCGTGTGGCTGAGCCGTTCGGGCGTCAACAGCTTGGGAACGTCCGCGAGCGGGACATGCGTCGTCAGGTGCGTGACGCGGAAATCGCCATGCGCCAGCATCATCACCGATCCCGAAACGCCGGTGAGATGGGCCAGCATGTCGGTGTGTCCGGCGAACGCATAGCCGGCAAGGTTCAGCGCCTCCTTGTTCAGCGGCGCCGTGACGATGCCGTCGATCTTGCCGGCCAGCGTCAGTTCCACCGCCCGCTCGATGGCCAGGTACGCGTGACGTCCGGCCGCCGCGCTCACGACGCCGATCTCGGGCGCTCCGGTATCGGGCTCGATGGGAATGACGCCGGCGCCGGAAACCGCGTCCGGATCGTCGTGACGGGCCAGTGCGGGCTCGCCGAGACGGTCCGCGGCGACGTCGAGCGCTTCCGCGCAACCGACCACGATCAATCGGAGGGCATCGCCCTTCAATCGGTCACGACAGCGGGCGACGGCCTTCACGACGATTTCGGGACCGATCCCGGCGGGGTCGCCGACAGTGATCGCGAGTGAAGCCACGGTGTCTCCTGACGAATTTACGAGCCGCGAGATCAAGCGAACGATCTCGGTTATCGAACTTTGCAAAAAATTCCAAAAACTGTCAATAGCTCGCTATAAATTTCAAAACCGTTCAAACATAAGGCGACCGAGAAGATCGTCCGACCCGAAGCCGCCCGACTTCGAAACGACCGTCAGTCCGTCCCACCGGCCGCCGAGAAAGCGGCTGACGGGTATGCCCTCGGCAAAATGACCGACGAGCGCCAGCCCCTCGGCAGAGAGGCTTTCGGCCAGTCGATCGAGGGTCTCGCCCCCGGTTGCAAAAAGGCTTCCCGGCCGCGGAAGCGCGATCGCCGCCTCCCGGAGCCACCGCCCGACCCTTACCGGAATCCCGTCCGGTTCGGCGGAGGGCAGCAGGGGCTCGATCAGCTGGCCCCGCCCCTGCCCGAGTGCCGAGGCCACGTCCCCGAACGCCGGTTCGTCGGTCGAAATCCGGTGGACGATCAACGGATCGAGGGCCCTCAGACGATCGACCTGAAGACGTGTCCTTGGATGCGCCGTCCCGACGACCATGAGCATGGGGCGGTCGAACGTCGTCCAGTGTCGGGGCGTCGGCAGCTTCATCTGTCGCGCAAGCGCGGCTGCAAGGCCGGAAGACCCGCAAAGAATGGCATCGGGCCGGCCGAGCGCGCAGGCCGCTATCCGGTCGAGGTCGGAATCGGTTTCGGCGTCGAAGATCCCGATGCCCGGCGGGACGTCGGCCGCGCCGTTCGGGCGCATCGTCGGATCGTGGCCGAGGCATCGAAGGTCCCTGCCCAGGTCCGTCGGCTCGACGCTCCACCCGGAACCCGCCTCTTCGCGCGAGAGAACCCGGCCGGACCTGACGATACGCCCCTGCGACGGCAGCGCGGATGCCACGATCACGGGGCGGCCGGGCGCCGCATCCCGGATCGCGGCGATTTCCCTGGCCGCGCGACCGCGCAGGCGACTGTCGATCTTGTGGAACGGCCGACCGGCCGAAAGCAGCCAGGGCAGGTTGCGGGCAAAGGCTTCCGAAGCCGCATCGGCGGAAAGATCCCGGGCCCCCGTGGAGCACGCGAACGCGTCGCTGCGGGAGAGCGCTCGCGTGACGGGCAAGGCCTTCGGTCCGCCGGCGAAGCAGACCGCGGCATCCAGGGCCCCGGACAGATCGTCCGCAAGGATACGGATGTCCTCGATCAATCGACCCTCTCCGGGTCCGACCGGGCGATCGTCAAGGCGACGCCCGTCGCCTCGTAGTCCCGCCTCGTCGATTTGGGCAGTTCGTCGTCGGTGATGATTTCGTCGACCTCTTCGATGGAACAGATTTCACAGAAGCTCTGCCCCCCGAACTTGCTGGAATCCGCCAGGACGATGACCTTCCGCGCTGCCGCAATCATGCGCTTCTTCATGGCCGCCACCTCGAGCGACGTCTCCGTGAAGACCGAATCCGCCACCGTATGGACGCCGACGAAGGCGATGTCGGCGTGGATGCTGCCCAGAAATTCCTGGCCCGGCGAACCGACCAGGGTCGTCGAACCCGGACGGATCGCACCGCCGGCGACGATCGTGTGGATCGCGGTTGCGTTCGACAGGATCATGGCGCAGGCGATGTCGTTCGTGACCGCCGTCAGGGCCAGGTCCAGCCCGCTGATAACCCGCGCTGCCTCGCGCACCGTCGAACTGGCGTCGAAAAGGACGCTTTGCCCCGCCGAAACCCGCCGGGCGGCGACGGCCGCGATCGCCGATTTCTGCGCCCGCGCCGTCTCCGCGGCAATCGACGCCTCGGGCTCGAACCGCGTGGTCGGCACGCTTTGGATGATTGCCCCACCGTGGGTTCTCTCGATGTAGCCACGCTCCGTCAGGTAGTCGAGATCGCGCCGCACGGTGGACGGCGAGGCACCCAGCGCCGCAGCGAGGTCCTGGATCGACGCCGCGTTCTCGACGCGCAGGCGCTCCAGGATCAACGCGCGGCGTTGCGCCGGCAGGATGTCGACGCGAGGGTTGTAAGTGCGATCAGCCATCCGAACCTCCGGACTTTCGCTGAATAATGACAAGCTTTGCCACTTTTCGATATATTTTGCTACATATTTGCAGGGCAAAAAGGCCTGTGGAGCGCGGCGCCAATCGCCTCGCTTCGCGGGACACCATGATCGCGATGTCGATAGATGCCGTCATTTCCAGGCGGGATGCCGCTCCAGTCGAGAAGCTGCGACCGAGCGGACCTGCTTCTCGGCGATCTCGGCAGTCGGCACAAAAGCAACAAGGGGAAAAGTGGTGGGTGAGCACGGGCTCGAACCGTGGACCCGCTGATTAAGAGTCAGCATGTCTGGCATTGACAGACATTCCTGTCCGGGCGACCATTGATGCGTAAGCCCTTGATATTCCACATTTTACGCAAGGAAATCAGCACCTTATGTCAACAATTGTCCCGACCACCTCGCTTGTGTTGCCTGATGCGGCTTCGCTATATCTGGCCTTGTCAACGGCTTGTGAGTGGTACAGAAGTGGTACGGATTTTGGAGGTGCCGCCTGATGCCGTCAACGAGAACCATCATCAATGCCAAGGACGTCGAAGCCGCGACCAAGCTCGCAGAGGCGGGCGGGCCGCCGGACGGCAAGGTGCACGAGTGGCTCGACCAGTCGAACAAGGGGCTCACGTTGCGGCTGCGCGGAAAGAAAGTGGTCTGGATCTGCAAGACCAATTCCGTGGCCAAGCTCATCGGCGTCGCGTTCCCGAGGGACGACCCCTGGAAGATGACTGCACCCACCAAAGCGCGGGAGGTGCACGCGCACGTGAAGGCAATCCTCAAGGACGACCCGACCAAGATCGACTCATTCCTCGCGGCGTTCCATGCCACGAAAGACGTGAGGCAGGCGATCGAGGCGATGAAGCCAAAGCCGACGACGTGGAGCCTGATGCAGTGCGTGGAGCAATACATCGAAGACAAGACTGCGGAGAACGCCGAGAAGCCGATCAAGCCGAAGACGGTCAAGGACGTCCGGCTGACCTTCAACCGCCCGGAGTTCGCCGCGGCGGCCGGCACCGCGGCGAGCATGCTAAAGCGCGGCGAAATCGAAGCCGTGCGAAACGCCGTGCTGAAATCCGCCGGGCCGTCAAGCGCGAAGAAGGTCGTCGCGTACACTCGCGCGGTGTTGGAACACTGCAACGCCCACCACTCCGGCCTGTCCGGACTGGAGACGGTGCCGGAACCATGGTGGCGGATGCTTTCTGTTCCGTTCACATTGCAGGCAAGGACCCGCCGTCCGACGCTCGAAGCCCTGGCCAAGTCCCTAGTACTTGCCGAGCACTATCTCGAAAAACCCTTGCCGGGCCGACAGAAGGGGTCGGCATACGGCGTCTACCCAGGAACGCTGGCGGGGTTGTGGTGGATCGTGCTGTGCTGTCAGCGCGCCGAAGCGGCGATGTCATTGCTTCCGGAACACGTTGTTCCCGATCCGGAAAACCCAGGCTGGATGTTGGCGGCCTGGGACGAGACGTTGATGAAGGGCGGCAAGGTCCATGTCCTTCCCGTTCCCGCTGCGGCTTGGGATCTGGTCGACCGGATCAGGCAGTCGAACAAGAAATTCGACGGCTCCGGGTTCGCGTTCCCGTCGTCAAGGAAGCCGGGCGTGCATGTCACACAGTCGGGAGCTTACAGCATCCTTTACAAGCTGGCCGGCCGCGACGGTGTCTCGAAGAAGTCCGGAGAATCCCGCGACCTGCTTGCTGAATGCGGCATCGACTGGTGGTCGATGCATGACGTCCGGCGTTCACTGACGAAAGCCATGGACGACGCAGGCATCCCTGGCGGATCGAGCGTCGTACTCGCACACGAAGTCAAGGACGAGCGCAACCTCGACGACGGAAGCGAGAACATTGCGCAGCGCCAGGCCCGCATCACGCGCATTGCCTACGGCGCGGCCCAGAACCTCGCCTTGAAGCGCCGTGCGATGGAAATCTGGACCTCCGCAGTGATCGGCGAGTACGAACAGCTGTCGAGCCAAATTCTGAGCGATTCAGATAAGTGCTTGTATTTCCATGTCCCGCAAAAAAATAGCGATTCTCGAAGAAAAGAAATTGCGATTCAGCTGGGAAAACTGGCGCAGCCATTGAAGCAGCCTCATGCGCTCGGGGCGACCAAAATTTAGCTGCGGCGCTGGGGGGCGCTGCTTGCCGGCAATCTGAGGCCTGTGCGGGCAACGGGCACCAGCGGGTCGCTGATCAGGAAACCCGGCACGGTGGACTGACACTGGCGTCACTCTCCTAAACAATTGACACCTGCGCAATGAAAAGGGCAATCCGGCCGGCAAAGGCTGGTCAGGGACAGATGCCACGCCCGCGTAGCGTCGGTTATCTTGATCCTGCCTCATGATCGGGCCGGCTGCTCCATTGCGTCAGTGCGGTGGGTTAGAGACGAAGAGCATCGAAAGTTCACTCGAGATTGGGGGGGCGTAAGCATGGGCGAGGAATTTGCAAACAGTTTGGATAAGGGCGCGCATTTTTTTTGCTGCGATTTTCAGGTCCACAGCCCAAGGGACCGCCAATGGACAGGTCAGGCGCGTATTGATGACGAGGACCGTGCCGAATATGCCGCCGCTCTCATCGCGGCGTGCCGGGAGAAGGGTCTGGACGCCATTGCCATCACCGACCACCACGACATGGCCTTCGTACCATATGTCCGGAAAGCGGCCGCGCAGGAAACGGATGCAGAAGGTGAGCCCCTGCAGGACCGCGAACGTATTGTTGTCTTCCCGGGAATTGAGCTGACTCTCGCTGTGCCTTGCCAGGCGATCCTGCTGCTGGATGCGGATTTCGAGGACAACCGATTTGATGCCGTCCTGACGGCATTGACCATCACGCCTGCTCCGGCGGGTGACGAAAAGACAGTCCAGACGGAGCGCCTCGATCACATCGATTCCTTGAAGACCCTGAAGTCCAAGCTGGACGAACACAGCTGGCTCAAGGACCGCTATATCATTCTTCCCAACGTCAGCAGCGAGGGCAAATTCTCTCTGCTCCGCAGCGGGATGGCCCCCAAATACAAGGACATGCCCTGCGTCGGAGGCTATCTCGACGGATCAAAGGACGGGCTGAAAGCAGGGACGCTCAATATTCTCGCCGGGAAAGACAAGGCGTGGGGCCACAAGCGCATCGCCTGCATCCAGACGTCCGATAACCGCCGGGAAGATCACGCCGACCTTGGCAAGCACTCGTCTTGGGTCAAATGGGCCAGCCCGACGGCGGAAGCGCTGAGACAGGCATGCCTTGCCCAGGAATCGCGGATTTCCGACACCGAGCCAAGCGTTCCTTCGGTCGTCATCACGTCGATCAGCGTACAGAACAGCTCTTTTCTTGGGCCTTTGGAGCTTGCCTTCGCCGCGCTCAAGGACATCAAGGAGGATCTCGACGGCCTCGCCTCTGCGGTCGACAGGAAAGAGACCGAAGAGTTCGTGATGCACCGCGCCAATTGGCTCGCTGCGAAGGCTGCGAACGTCGAGCAGGTCTGCAAGATTGCCGAAGCGAGGAGCCGCAGCACTGCGGACCAGGAAGACCTCGACGCAGCGACAGAAGCGAAGAAGGAGGCAGACCGCGAAGCCGACAAGCTTCAGAAGCAGCTGGCCGAACATGCCGCGAATTCGGGTGTCGACCGCTGGCAGAAGATTCGGGACAGCAGCGAAAAGATGCGTTTCCGGTCCCAGCAGGATCTCGACAGGCGCATTGCCGCCGCAGGCCGGCTGGAAGTCCTTTGCCGGCACCTGCCGAGGGAGGATGGCGACGCCCTTGCTGCGTACTGTTCTGCAATGGCTGAACTGAAGGCGTCGGGCGCGAGCGATGCCGTTGCCGCGGCCGAGGCCTCACTCTCCGGCCGGAGCGGCAGCATCACCGGCCGCCTTGAGCAGCTAGGAGCCGAACTGGCAGACAAGGTGGCCAAGAAAAGGGAGAGGATTGCCGATCTCAAGGCACTTGCCGGACACGGTGAGCAGGGCGGCTTCTCATATCTGGCCCAGCCCACGCGCCACTTGATGCGCACCTTGCAGTCTGCCGGTATGGACCCCCGGCCGCTGTGCGACCTGATCGAGGTGACCGACGAGAAATGGACCGCCGCGGCGGAAGCTTTGATCGGCAGGGACAGGGAGGCGATCTTCGTTGACCGCGCCGACATCCGGCGGGCGTCCGAGATATTCAAGGACGGCCGCCGGGAGTTCCGCGGCGCTTCGCTCGTCAGCATCAACAAGCTCTCCCGGGATGTCGAGCACTTCGACAGCGACAAGTTTCCCTCGGTCATTCGCTCCGACGACCAGGATGCCATGGCGTTCATCGTCAGGCGTTTCGGCGGCGTGCGCCTGGCGGAAACGATGGACGCTTTCGACAGGCCGGGACGGGCCCTAATGACCGACGGTCTCTACGACAATTCGCTGACCCGCTATCATCTCAATGTCGATCCTGCTGGTCACAAAATCGGCAAGGTCGCACAGGCGCGTCTCGCGGAGCAGATTGCAACCGAGCTGAAGCGGGAGACAGACGACATGGGCGTCCTTGAGTCCCAGTACAGGGTCGTGTCCAGGTCGAATGCCGACATGAGCATCGTTGCCGGCGGAGAGCGGGCGACGGTCGCAGAACTGGTGTCCGAGGTTGCGTCGGCCAAAAAAGACAAGCGGGAAGCCGAAGAACACGTCCAGGCGATCCAGGCCGAAGGAGACGGCGGCCTCAAGGAACGCTTCGACGCCCAGAAGGCGTTCGCGAGGCGCAGGGAAGAGGAAATCCGCTCCATCGGCAAGCGGATGTCGTTGAACAACCGCGACATCCAGGACGCAGAAGACGCTCTCCGAAAGGGGTCGGACGTTGTAGGTTCGTGGCTGAACCTGGCATACACCAGGAACCTCTACCGCGGCATGAAAAAGCGCTTCGCCTATTTTTCCGGGGCGGACCTCTACAGGCAGCGGCTCGCCGAAGCGGGAGGGAAGCAGGCCAGCGCTCCCGGGAGCGCCGCGGCCGCGGCTGCCGCATCCGCCGCTCACCGCGCGCTGGCTGCCGCCGCGGCCAGCGCGGCCAAACAGGCCGACCAGGACCGGGAACGTCACGACAGGTCGGCCGTCGGGAAACTCAACCGCTTCTTCTCGGACGACCGTTTCGGGCGCAGCTCCCAGGTGGGTGCGGAAAGCCCGCTGCTCGGCGAGGTCATGCCGTGGGTCAAGATCCAAATCGAGGCCATCGAGAGCAACGAACTCCGCCAGCACCGCGAGAAGGCCAAGGAGGCGTCCGAAAAGGTTTCGTCCCTCTTCCGGGGTGAGTTCCTTCATGCAGTGACCGAACGCATCACCAAAATGCGCCGGGAGATCGACGACCTCAACGCCGCGCTCCGGCCCCATCCCTTCGTGGACGAGAGGTACTATTTCACGCGTACGAGAGGCGCGGAGTTCGAACCGTTGTTCAAGGCGGTGGAGCTGAGCAAAGAGTTGGAAGATTCCCTCGCGCTTCTCTTCGCGGACGAAATTCCGGAGGACTCCCCGCACTACGAGACGCTCACCGAACTGCGCGAGATCCTTGAAGATCCGGACCGGGATTTCTCCCTGTTCGAGGACTACCGCAACTTCTACAATTTCGAGATCATGATGGAAAACATCCACACGGGCCGGAAGACGCGCTGGGAAGCGCGACGGCAAAGCGGGTCGGGAGGCGAGAAGCAGCTGCCGTTGTACGTTGCTATCGGGGCGTCGCTCGCGTCCGTCTTCGGCTCGGTTTCTCCCCATTCAGAGAAGGGGATGGCGCTTGCCCTGTTCGATGAAGCATTCTCCAAGATGGACGGCAAGAATCAGCGCCAGATGTTCCGGTACTTCGAGAAGCTCGGCATCCAGGTCATCATCGCCGCGCCCTTCGAAAAGAAAGGCCCGATCGTCGCCCACATGGACACCGTCGTCGAAGTAGACAAGTTCCAGGACCAGTCCACGGCGACGGTCGTCAGCATCAAGGAACGCGTTCGCGAGGAAATCGACGCCGTGAACCCCGACCTTATGGACGACGCCAGGGTTCGCGAGCTGATGGCGGCGGAATAGCATGGCGCGGACCTTCACCGACGCCAACGAACTCCTGGCCGACCTGCTGCTTAGGCACGAGCGCGGATCCATCGCTCCCTTCGCCAAGCCGGACCGTCACGGCTTTGCATCCGTTGCCGACTACGACGAGTTCACCCGCCGCCTGGCCGAGGCCGAGCGTTGCGGGGCGGTCTCGGTCCGGCGCGGAAAAGGTAGGGCCAGCGCGGAGCTCGCCTTGATCCGAATGGCGGATCCGGCCGCGCTGTACGCACTGCTCGGGCGCATTCCCTCTTCGCAAACCTCAGGAGAGGCTGTGGCGGCGGTGCTCGCCGGTCTAGACCTGGCTCCGGAGTTCGTCCGAGCCGTGGAGGAAGCCGGAGAGGCGTGGTGCAGGAATAGGTCGTGGAACGGCCTGGGAAGTGAACGCGGCCGCGATCTCCGCGTCGCTGTCCGGTTGGCGAAGGCTGACCGAGGACACGGCAGGCGAAGCGTTCCGAGATGGAGAACTTCGCCGTGACGTGGTCGACGCAGCGGCGGCGACGGGCGGGGCTTAGAAGTTTCCCGCTGCCGCTTCCTTCAGGACCAGCTTCTCGATCGTCAGGTCCGAGACGGCCTTGCGCAGCCGCTCGTTCTCCTTCTCCAGCTCCTTCAGCCGCTTCACCTGATCGCTCTTCAGGCCGCCGAATTCCTTGCGCCAGCGATAGTAAGTGAACTGCGTCACGCCGATCGAGCGCACCGCTTCTGCGACCGACCGACCTTGCGACAACAGCACGTCGACCTGGCGCAGCACTGACCGCCCTCTATCGGAGGTCGGCAAGAGGCGACGGCGAACCAGACTGCTCTGCACGAGCTGCAACGTGAGTTCGGCCATCAAGAGCTACAATGCCGGCGGGCTGCACCATCTAATTAGTGTAGCTCCGCCACATCAGATTAGTGTCCGATCAATGCAGAAAATTAGTGTTGGGGGAATGCATGAAATTAGTGTAGGATACTCCCCATAACAATGTCCGCAGGAGCCATAATGCCAGGCATGACGCCGAACGAACTTCTTGCCACCTCCCTCAACGAGTTGCGCGGGATCACCGAGAAAGGGACGAGGTCGGTGATCCGGAGCGATGCGTTGAGCCGGGTTCATAGGGAACGGTTGACTAAGGCCGGCTTCGTCGAAGAGATCATGCGTGGCTGGCTTGCCGTCAACTCGCGTCCTTCGGACAGGCGGCGCGTCGACGCAGCCTGGAGCACCGTCTACTGGGAATTTATCCGCGAGTACCTGAGTGACCGGTTTGGCCAGAACTGGTGCCTGTCGGCTGAAAGTTCGGTGGCTCTATGGGCAGAGAACTGGTCGATCGCGAAGCAGATCATCGTCAGGAGCCCAGCGGCGAACAATCAGTTAGTGGAAATGCCGGGAAACACCTCGCTCTACCTGTTACGCGTGGCTGCCCTGGACGATGCAGTCGAACATGGCGGACAGCGCGTGATGACCAAGGAGGCAGCCGTCATCAACAGCGCGAAGGTCAGCTGGACCACGGTGCCCACCGACCTCATCGCCGTAATCGGTTCAGTGAGGGGGCCCGCATCTCTGCTCCGCATCCTGCTTGCGAATGGCATGAGCACGGTCGCGGGGCGCATCGCGGGCGCTCTTCGGCACCTCGGCCGCATCCGCGACGCCGACGAGGTGCTTTCGTCGATGGCAGCGGCTGGATACACCGTCCTGGAGGAGAACCCCTTCGATGACCGTGCTCACGCGTTGCTGGATACCCGCAAGGCAGCAGCTCCGGCCGCGACACGGATAAAGAACATGTGGGCCCGCATGGCCCCCGATGCGGTCGCCGCCATCGACGTCGAGGCGAGGCTCATCAACGACATCGATGGCTACATGGACGAGATCGAGGAAAGGTATGTGGCCGATGCCCTAAATTCGCTTTCGATTGAGGGCTACCAAGTGTCGGAAGAACTCATCGAGCGGGTACGGTCAGGCTCCTGGAACCCGGAGGAGCATGCGGGCGACGCAGACGCGCGCAATGCCATGGCCGCGAAGGGCTATCGCCTGGCATTCGAAGAGGTGAAGGCCGATGTCCAGAAGATCCTCGAAGGCGCTCCATCGGGCGAACTGCTTTCGGACAGGCATCAGGACTGGTTTCGCGCGATGTTCCAGCCATCGGTCCAGGCGGGCATCATCGCTGCGCACAAGCTTGCGGGCTATCGCGATCACAACGTCTATCTTCAAGGGTCATCCCACGTCCCGCTGCCTCCTCATGCGATCATGGATGCCATGGAGGCGCTTTTCGAATGCATCGGCGACGAACCCGATCCCAGAGTGAAAGCAGTCGTCGCGCCGTTTCTTTTCACCTACATCCACCCGTTTCCCGACGGAAATGGACGATGCGGGCGTTTCCTCATGAACACGCTTCTTGCAGAGGCAGGGCTCCCATGGACGGTTGTACCGCTCGATCAGCGCGACCGTTACATGGCCGCTCTTGAGGAGGCCAGCCAGCACGAGGCCATCCGCCCGCTAGCGACCTTCATCGGGGAACGGGTGAAAGCACCACCACCTCCACGGCCGAGCGAAACGGTTTGGAGCCGTAAGCTGTAATCGCGACGGTGAGCGGGCGGTGGGTCGCCACGGGTGTAGTAGCGTGGCTAATATGTCCGGCTACAGGTGCCGCTCGCGTCAGGTGCTCAACTCCACACGTGGCGAGCGATCCTCGGATCCTGTGATCCTCGTCGTTTGGTCGACGAGCTTCAACGGTGGCAATCTTCATGCAGAGTCTAAGAAAGAGGGACGACCCGTAGTTGGCGATGGGTCGTCCACATTCTGGTTAGGGGCTGGGCCAAAGGTCAGCTGTCTTTGAGCAAAAGCCAAGAGCGGGCGGTCGGCAGCCGGCCCCATTCCCGCCGGAAATAATTTCCTCTTCCAGGCATGCCGATGCCGTCAACGAACATCGGCTACGGGGTGGGAAACGGACTGGCCGCTCTTGGCATGAAGCCGCGATAGGCCGACATTCAGAAAGATTCTTGATGTCCACCACACAAGGCTGACCGCGTACGCTCTGGCACGCGGTCAGCTCTAGTTCAGAACTTCGTGGGAGTTCCTACGCCCGTCATGGCTAGAGCCACATCAGCCGAACTTGACCAGGTCCTTAAAGATCAGTTGACCCCAGCTATTGCCGCGCGCCTGGACGAGCAGTCCGCCTTCTGCAAGTCCGCCAAGCTTGATCGGCGCAAAACCGAGATTTTCCGCAAGTGCGGCGATCTCAGCTGCGGCAGCGTCATCATCGCTCGCCAGGAACACGACTCTCCTGCCACCATGTACGGCCGGGTCCTGGTCGAGGACGGCGGCGACCAGATGATTGAAGCCCTTGACCACTCTTGCGCCAGTGAAGGCCCGCGCGACGACCCTTGCGGAAGGCTGTCCGCCCAGTTCTTCATCGGGCACGCCGTAGGCATTGGTCACGTCGACGATGATCTTCCCCTGCCAGGAAGGGAGCGCCTTCGCGACATCCGGGTGCGACTGGAACCGGACGGCCAGGAAGATGGTGTCCGCCTTGACGGCTTCCGCGAGCGTTTTGGCAGTGACTTGGGGGCCGATCGCGACCGTGGCGGATGCAAAGCTTTCCGGGTCGCGCGTAGTTGCGACGGACACGTCGATGCCGCTTCGGGCAAATACCCTGGCCAGGGTCTGGCCGATCTCGCCGAAGCCGATGATTGCGTAGCTCATGATGTTCTCCGATCTTGTGTGATGCCGGGGGTCAGACTTGCGCCATGCCTCCATCGACGGCGAGATCCACCCCGGTGATGTAAGAGCTTTCGTCAGAAGCAAGGAACGTGACGGCAGC
The DNA here is from genome assembly GCA_963838155.1 of uncultured Alphaproteobacteria bacterium. Taxonomy (GTDB): domain Bacteria; phylum Pseudomonadota; class Alphaproteobacteria; order Rhizobiales; family Rhizobiaceae; genus Pararhizobium_B. The sequence continues at coordinate 536,732 of CAWIQE010000004.1, read as the reverse complement.
CGCGATTTCCTCTGGCTCACCCCTGCGACCCATGGGGACCTGCGAAGCGAACTGGGCGGCCGCTTGTTCGGCTTGCTCGCGGGTAAGGCCCGTCGTTGTCGCCAACGCCGGTGTATCGATGGGTCCGGGGCTCACTGAGTTCACGCGGATCTTGCGATCCTTCAGCTCCAGCGTCCAGGCGCGGGCGAAGCTTCGCACCGCGGCCTTGCTCGCGGCGTAGGTGCTGAATCCCGGCAGCCCCATGATGTTGGACACTGAGGAGGTTAGGATGATCGAACCACCGTCCTTGAAGAGCGTAAGCGCCTTCTGGACCGTGAAGAACAGCCCCTTCACGTTCACATCGAAGGTCTGGTCGAAATGGGCCTCAGACGCCTCCGCGAGCGGGGCGATCGTCCCTGCACCTGCGTTCGCGACGAGAATGTCGATGTGACCATGTTCCTCCCTCACGACGGCATAGAGCCGATCCAGATCTTCCAAGCGCGACACGTCGCCCACGACCGTCGTAACGTTTCCCGCAATGGAGGCTGCGGCCTCCTTCAGTTCCTTCTCCCGTCGTCCGGTGATCACGACGTGCGCGCCTTCTTCGACGAAGCGCTTGGCCGTGGCCAACCCGATCCCGCTACTTCCGCCGGTGATGACGGCGACCTTGCCTTCTAGCTTTTTCATAGTCTTCTATCCTTCGGTGTGTGTGTGGGTCAGGCGTTGACCGCGCCGGTGTCAGAGCTGCGCCAGGCCGCCGTCGACGGCGACCTCGCTGGCGGTCATGAAGCTGCTGTCCGACGACGCGAGAAAGGCAGCCGCCGCCCCGATCTCCGCCGGATCGGCCATGCGCTTGAGCGGATTCATCGAGGCGAAGACCTTCATGCCTTCCTCGCCCACCGCTTCCACCGCAAGTTCTGTAGCCGTCGGCCCAGGCGACAGCACGTTGACCCGGATGCCGGTGCCCTTGAGGTCTTCCGCCCAGCTTCGCGCAAGGTTGCGGACTGCCGCCTTGCTCGCGCTGTAGGCGCTGAATGCCGGGGCGCCGGTCGTGCCGGCGCTCGATCCCGTCAGGATGATCGAACCGCCTTCGCCCATCAGCGGCAGCGCCTTCTGGACAGTGAAGATCGTACCCTTCACATTGGTGTCGAAGGTTTCGTCAATGTGATCGGCCGTAATCTTGCCGAGCGGAAGCAGGCTTCCCGTCCCGGCATTGGCGAAGACGATGTCGAGAGTTCCGCGCTCGGCCTTCACCGCCGCGTAGAGTCGATCGAGGTCGGCCAGATCGGAGACCGAGCCCTTCACCGCGCGGGCATTGGGCCCGAGGTCGGCCACGGCGACGTCGAGCGCTTCCTGCCGGCGGCCGAAGATGAAGACGAAGGCGCCGTCCTCGATGAAGCGCTTTGCTGCGGCGCGGCCAATGCCGGTAGCGCCGCCCGTGATGACCGCAACCTTGCCCTCAAGCTTTCCCATGACTTCTCCTTTTCGTGGTGTCGGGACGGCATCTGCCTCCGAGAACCTCGAAATGGGTCCGCGGGCGTCAGTTGTTGAGTGCGGAAGCGCGCATATCGGTGGTGCGAAATCGATCCGGATGGACGAGTGCCGCCAGCCGCGACGATCAGTGTCCGCCGTTCGGAATTGGGCCGTGCTCGTCGACATAGGCTATGATGAGCGCCCGTACCGCTGCTCGGTGTGCTAGATACGGGCTTTGGAAGGCGCACCCCTCGGTGCGGGATTGCACCATGATCGACTGGGACGACGTTCGCTACTTTCTTGCCGTCGCGCGTGGGGGCTCGGTCCGAGCCGCCGCCGAGCGCCTCGGGGTGAACCACTCGACCGTGCTGCGACGCATCGCTCAGCTCGAGGAACGCCTTGGCGCGCAGATGTTCGAGAAGCTGCCTTCCGGCTACCGCCTGACGACCGCGGGCGAGGAGGTCCTCGAGTTCGCGGAGCAGATGGAAGCGTCATCGCATTTGCTGGAGACACGCGTCTTCGGTCGCGACCAGAGAGCGCGCGGGCTTTTACGGGTGACGCTTCCACCGTTCCTCGCCACACATCTGCTCATGGCGGATCTCGCCGACTTCGCACGTATGCATCCGGATATCGAGATGGAAATCCGGTCGTCGGGCGAGGTGGCGAATCTGACCAACCGGGAGGCCGACGTCGCGATCCGCATTGTCGCCGACCGCAGGAACCTGCCGCTCAATCTTCACGGACTGAAGGGACCGGAGTTGTTCAGCGGCGTCTACATGTCTCGCGATCGACTGGCCGCATGGCGTTCCGGCGCGACCGACCCCATCCGGTGGATCGTCATAGACGATCATGGAATTCCGGACTGGGCGCACGCGGCAGAGGTTCGCACCTCGGGGGTTCCGTTCAGGACCCCGGACGCGGAGACGCAGATCGCTGCAGTGCAGCAAGGGATCGGGATGACGAAACTGCCGTGCTTCGTCGGAGATGCCGACCCCCTGCTGGTGAGGGTGCCGGGCGCCGGCCTGCCCATGCATGGAACGCTCTGGCTGCTCACGCAGGGAGAGACCCGCAAGACGAAACGCGTGCGGCTCGTCACCGAGTTCGTATCCCGCAGGCTCGCCGCCTACGCGCCGCTTCTCGCGGGACTGTCTGTATCGCCCGACTGACGTCCGACAGGTTACAGGCTACCCTTGCCATCATCCGGCCGGAAGCCGCGCTGCGTTTCCATGAAACGGCCTGGTTCCATTTGCCAATGTTGCGCCGTATCGCTGCCAACACGCGTGGAGCGACGATATCTTGCCCAGCATCAAGCCGGTTGGACGGACCCAAGGTGCGACATGAACGGATGACTGCTTCCGGGGGTGCCTCGAGTTCGTGTTTAGCGACCGGAACGAGGGTCGCTTCCCGCCAGCCGATTTTGGAGCGACGCCGAACACAACGGCGAGCGTCCTGCTCGGGGTGATTTGCGGACTGGCTGCTTCCGGACGGCAAAGCCGGGGAGCAGCCATTCGCGTGAGCGGTGCACTTAACAGCAATGCGTTTCGGTTCCGGCCATTCACGACCTGCAGAGGGCAACCTGGGAGCCGCGTGGCTGCTTTTCCGGGCTGGCACCGCCTCTCAGGCACTTTTGAGTATGGCGGTGTCCGGACGAACGGCGAGAGAGTGGCCGTCTCCGCGGAAGAGCAAATTTTCATCCTCCCCGAGGTACGCAGTGCGAGCTTGGGAGAAGAAAACTAGGCCATCGCCCGGATGACATGTGCCTGGATCTTGCCAGCGACTGCCCCGCTGCCATGCCGTTGAGCAATCGCGGACTCGGCAAGGTCGGTCGCCTCCTGCAGCCTGCCCGCATCCCTGGCCTCGATCTCGGTGCGCAGAAGCGTCCCCTGGCAATAGGCGACCGCCGCTATGCGTGCTGATGCCGCCCGGCTCAGTGCAGCGACCGTTTCAATCGCCACGCGGGAAAAACCCGCTGCCTCCAGGTCGCGGCAAATCGCTGCCTTGTCGTGGTAGCCATGCGGCGTCCGCGCCATGAACCGCGGCGGATCGTTCGGAAAGATCTTCGCAAGAACATTTGTAACGTCGTTCGCGAAGTCGTTGTCCTCGATCCGATCCCAGGTACTGAACACAAAATGCCCGCCGGCTTTCAAGACCCGCCTGGCTTCGCGGTAGGCGGCCGGGCGATCGGGAAAGAACATCGCGCCGAACTGGCAACACACGACATCAAAACTCGCATTTGCGAACGGCAGAGCCATGGCATCCGCCTGTCGCCATGTGATCCGACTGTCCGGTGCCTGACGTGAAGCGGCAAAGTCGAGCATCGGCTGGTTCAGGTCGGTGACGACATAGCGCGCATCCGGCATAAGCCGCGGCGCGAGCGCACGGGTGAGGACTCCCGTGCCCGCCGCGATTTCGAGAACAGCGCCGGGTGACGGAAGCGCCACTCGCTCAGCGAGATCTTCGGCATAGGGCTCGAAAATCAACGGCACCATGTAGCGGTCGTAGTTTTCCGGGATTGAACCCGCGAACATCGTGTCCGTTTCCAACATCGCCTGCCACTTCCGTCCAGTGAATCGCAAGATCAGGGTATGCCAGGTGCGGACCGGATGAGCGGCTTGTCGAGACCGCGACCCGCGCTGGTTGGCAGCTGTCGCAGGGTCTCCCGTTGGCCTGTCCGAGGCAGGCAGAATTGCCCAGTGCCGCCCCGAAATCAAGCATTTGATGATCCGCCAGCAGCCAGAGGCTGCAACGCATCCGGTTCCGAGCCACGGGCTCCCGACCCCCGCGCCAGATCCGGCCGCTCCGATGCCGATGCCCAGCGTAACCTCCGGGCGCGCGGCCGAGGGCTGCGACATCGATGCCTGCTCGCGACAGGGTTGCCGTCGCCCATCAGCTTGTTTCCAGGCCGCGGCAAACGGGTGTCTGCCATCGGACCGCGTTCGGCCGAATACGGTACGCAGGCAGTGCCGCTCCACGACGGCCTCATCATCGTGGCAACGGGCGCGGGCTTCTTCGTGCTGATCGAGACCCGGAAGCAGATGCGGCCCACCTTCCGTCGGCCGCGGGTTTCGACCGCCGCCTGAATGCACGCTCCCGTGCCGGGCGCACGCTAAGGATCGGCGGTGGCAAAGCGGAGTTCTGCCGCGTCGGCTCTATGCCGGCCCGAACTCCATTCCGCATTCCCTGGCGACGGCGACGAGTTCTTCGAGATCGGGCGGACCATCCGGCTGCGGCGGATTCAGCGGATTGTCGATGGGCTCGCCAAGGCGTTCGAAGAAGCGGACATGCTGCGTACCGGGTGAGACCCATGTGAGCGCCCGCACCCATTCGGGCCCGGGATTGCGCAGGGCGTGCCGCACGCCGGGCGAGATGCTCAGGAAATCGCCGGCTTCGAGCCGGTAGCGGCTTCCATCGGCCTCGATTTCGAGCACGCCCTCCAGGACATAGAAGGATTCGTGGTTCTTCTCCCGGTGGTGTGGCACCCCGTGCTCGCCGGGCATGCGCATCTCGAACATGAGAAGCGCGTCCCCATTGGCTGTCGGCTCATCCTTGAAGGTGATCGCCGTCCCCAGATGCGCGAATGAACGACCCGCGTTTCGCGGAAGATGCCGTACCCGGCTCACATCGGTCATGCCCTAACCCCTCGTTGCTGAATCCATGAACTTGATTTAGTATGGACTTCATACGAATTACGATACGGAAAGCGTACTAAATGTCAAGCGACGCGCCATTCGACGCGGTTCCGCCGGTGCAGATCGGGGCCCTGCTCCGTTGGGGACTGCAGGAAATCCGCACGCGCATCTACACCGGTGTCGTTGCCGCGGGTTTCGCGGACCTGCGGCCGCCGCATGTCACGCTGTTCCGCTGGCCGGGTCCGGAAGGTCGGCGGCCGACGGAGGTAGGAGCGGATGCACAAATCAGCAAGCAGCGTGTCAACGACCTCCTGCGCGACCTCGAAAGTCTGGGTTATCTCGGCCTGGAAGCCGACCCCTCTGACAATCGCGCGCGCATCGTAAGGTTGACGGAACGGGGTCGCCGCCTGCACGAGACCGCCGTCGGCATCCATGCCGAGGTTGAAAGGGAATGGGCCGCGAGGGTCGGCAAGAGCCGCTACGAGGCACTGTGCCAGACCTTGCGCGATCTCGTTGACCCCACGGAGCGTCGTCGGTCGCACGCAGGACCAAGGGAAGCGAGTACGAAATGAAGGGCTGAAGCCGACTCCGACGTGTCCTTGGGCTGAACAGCAAGAAGCAAGGGTGCCGCACCGGCGCAACGGAAGCGCCAGAAGGGGACGGCCGCATTGCGCCCGCCCTCTTCCTGCTCCTTTCGACTCAGGCTCCAAGCGGCGGTCCGACAAACTCCAGTTCATAGCCGGCCGCAATGCGTCTTACGTCGGCGAGATCGCGCGGGATGTGGTAGTCCTTCCCGGCCATATCCAGAAAGAAGGCTTCCATGCCGCCCGGCGTGAGAACGGTCACCCACCGTGCCGGATTGGGTCCGACGACGTGGAAGGTGTGCGGCTTGCCGCGCGGAGCGAAGACGACGTCGCCGGGCCCGACGTTGCGGACCTCCCCGTCCAGCCAGAATATCGCCTCCCCGGACAGGATGTAGAAGGTCTCGTCTTCGTTTCTGTGGATGTGACGAGGCGGTCCGGCCTCCGGCGCGGCGACGGCTTCGAACATGCCCAGTTGCCCGCCGGTCATGTCGCCCGTGAGCAGGATCCTGTAGGTCGATCCCTGCCATGTCACGGTGTCGTTCCTGAAATGCGTGTTCATCTCGATTGTCCCATCGTTGGGCTGATCAAGGGATCAGCGTGCTTTGGGCCGCCGGCCGGTGGCGCGAGGCGACTATTGCCATTTTCGTGTAATGTGCGGAAATCGCCGTACGAAATAGCCGCTATCAACCGCATGAATTTCCAGTCATTCGATCTCAACCTGCTGCGCATACTCGATGCGATGCTGCGCGAGCGGAACACCACCCGCGTGAGCCAGCGCCTGCACTTGAGCCAGCCCGCCGTCAGCTCCGGCCTCGGCAGACTTCGCCGGGCGCTCGGGGACCCGCTGTTCGTGCGGCAGGGGAACAGCATGGTGCCTACGGCCTATGCCGAGGGCCTGGCGGATCAACTGCGCAAGGTGCTCGACGAACTTGAAGCGGCCCTGAGCCGGCCCGACACCTTCGACCCGGCTACCTGCAAGCGCGCCTTCAGGATTTTCGCGACCGACTACTATTCCGAGCTGCTTGTTCCGACACTGATCGATCTGCTGAGCCGCGTCGCACCGGCCGTGCAGCTGCAACTCGTCTATGGTCCGGAGGAAAACCTCTTCCGGAACATCGGCGAAGGGACCGTGGACATCGGCCTGTATCCCGGCCTGCCGGGACCGGATTGGGCGATGCGCACAGCCGCGATTCACACCTCCTTCCTGGCGGTCGCCTCCAGCACAAATTCCCGGGTCGGGCGCGCCGGTATTCGCCCGGGCGAGACATTTCCCATGGATCTTCTGTGCGACATCCCGCACGTCCTGTTCTCGCCGCAGGGCAATCTGCACGGCATGGAGGATGATGCATTGGCCAGGCTCGGCCGCAGCCGGCATGTGGCCCTCAGCGTCCCCACCTTCTACGGGGTCGCACGCGCCATCGCGCAGAGCGGCCTGATCGGCGTCCTTCCCTCTCGCTTCGCGACGTCGCTTGCGAGCCGGTTGGGCATCACCTGCTACAGGCTGCCCCATGATCTTCCGCTCGCGCGACAGTTCCTCTACTGGCACCGGCGCAACACGGCCTCGGCCGAACACCGTTGGCTGCGCCAACAGGTCCTTGCAACGCTGGAACCGCTTGACGAGGTGAAGCATCCATTCCGCGATAACGAACTCCGTCCGCGGCTACCTTAAGGACGGCGGCCGTGCGCACCCGCCCGATCACGATGCATCGGGCCTCGGCCCTCGCGCATTGCGCTTCGGCCCCTCGCCAACCTGAGAACCGGCCGGACAAAGACGCGGTTGCCAATCGTATTGGCGGCGACCGGCGGAAACGGAAATGCGAGAGACATCCTTTCGGAAGCAGAACCGTTCCAGCGAGCCAGTTCATCCCGACCTCCGGGAGGGCAGTCGCCGTGACCGCGGCAACGGCGCTGGATCGCCCCGATCCCTAACGTGCCGAGGTCATTCCACCTTCAAGCCCTTCGAGCTTCGACGGTGTGTCGACGGCTGCAAGACGCCCGTAGGCATCCTCCATGCCGCCAAAAAGGTGCTCCGCATTGCCGATCGGGCCGAACATGCGGCGATACTCCCCCGGTCCCAGTCCGGTGAGGCGCTTGAAGAGCCGCCGGAAGAACGCGGCGTTTTCATATCCGACCTGCGCCGAGATGTCGTCGGAGGACCTGTCGGTAAATTCGAGCAACCTCTTTGCCGCCTCTATGCGCAGGTTCTGGACGTAGTCGATGATCGCCATCCCGGTCGCCCTCTTGAACCGGCGTTTCAGGCTGCGCTCGGCGATGCCGCATGCTGCCACGACCGAGGCGACGGCCCGAGTTTCGTCAAAGTGCCTGGCCAACCAATTCTCGGCCTGGCGGACCGCGGCGTCGGCATGCGGTTGTCGTCTGACGAGGCTTGCATAGGGGAGTTGGCCGTCGCCGTGCCATTGAAGGAGATAGGCCTTTGCGATGTGCAGCGCCTCTCCGGGACTGCAGTGCCGCGAAATGATGTGGATCGCCAGGTCATGCCAGGAGGTTGCTCCGCCTGCCGTCACCACACGCCCGCCATGATCGGCGAAAACGATGTTCGGCGCGGGAAGGAAATGCACCTCCGGGAAGCTGCGTCTGAAAAGATCGGCATAGGCCCAGTGCGAGGTTGCCGCCTTTCCGTCGAGCAGCCCCGAAGCCGCCAGCAAGACCGAGCCCGAGCAGGCCGAATAGACGATAGCGCCGGCGTGGCGGCGTTGGCGAAGCCACTGCTTCAGTTCTTCGTATCGATGCTTGAGATCATCATCCGGCGCGAGCCAAAGCTCCGGAACGACGATGATGCCCGCACTGGACTTCTCGTGGATCGTGAGATCGGGACGCACCGGAATGCCGTTTCCGCAAAGGAACGGCTCGCTCGATAACGAGACGATCCTGGGCCTGATCAGCATCCGGCCGGGCTCGTCTCCGATCAACTCGCGCCAGAGTGTGCCCGTCGACGCGAGTACGTCGACCAGCCCGTAGATGGCAGAGCCCGCGGACTCGTGCAGTGCTACGATCAGGGCCTCGATTGTTCCGGGAGTGGCTTCACTCATCAAGCCGCCTCGATAGTGGCACGAAAGGACCATTATTCGCCAAATTCGATCTGACTGCGGTGGATGTCCAGCGGTAATTTTCATGCCGCAAGTTGGAACCTACTGGAAACAAGGAATCAGCAAGATGAACCCCCAAGCAGCAGTTACGATGCCCGCCAGGATCAATGGTCTGGATGTTCAGGCGGCCATTAGCACCGTCGCCGCCCTGAAGGCGGACCGGAGCCTCGCGCACTTTCAGTTCCGCGTCCGCAACAGGTGGAAGAACGGAACCGAGAACCGCTCCACGATACAGGATTTCTACGGAGCCGGGCGCGAGGATAAATCGCGAAGGCAGGCGTTCGAGTATGTCCATGACGAACCGCCCATCCTTCTCGGCAGCAACGCGGGGGCAAATCCCGGCGAATTTCTGCTCCACGCGCTCGCCGGCTGCATCACGACGACCCTTGTGCTCCACGCCACGGCACGCGGCATCACGCTTCGCGAGCTCTCGACCGAGATCCAGGGCGACCTTGATGTGCGCGGTGCTCTTGGCCTCGACGAGACGGTCCCGCCGGAATTCGAGAAAATCCGGGTCCGGCTTCAGGTCGAGGCCGACTGTCCTGACGAGGAACTGGAAGATCTGATCGCGTTTGCGCAGGAGCATTCCACGGTAACCAACACGATCCGTCGACCGGTGCCGGTGCTTCTGGAGCGTGTTCGCGGTCGCCACGGGACGGAGTGATGCCGGCCGCGTCTTCCGTCGAAGAAGACGCGAAAGCTCCTCCAGCGACGCCGCCGCCGGGAATGTGTCCGGCGGCGTCGGCGGTCCTGGCGGAGCATGTCACTCAGCGGTCGCGATGAGGCGCGCGCGACCGTCGCTATCGGGCCGGCATAATCGAGCGAGCCGGGAAATGAGCCGCTTGCCGAGCGCAAACCGGCTGCGGGCCGTCCGGCCTGACCGCCGTCTGCGCATCGGATGTGATGTGCATGATGCCAATTCAACGGAGAAGACCTGATGTCTCATTACTTCGACACACCGATTCCTGTCGGCACCGGCAGTTGCGCGATCCGGGAATTGCACGGCATCGGGGATGCGCGGCGACATCGAACGCGAGCTGTCGAAGGCGCTGCCCGCCAATGTCGAAATCCGCTACCGGAGCGAAATTGCCGCAGTTCATGACACGATCACGAAGGTCGTGCCGTGAGGTCTTCCGCGCGATTGTGCCGTGCTCCCTGCCTCGCAACTTGACCACGACACGAGAGGTCACCCTCCAAAGGTTCGCCATCGCATGCGCGCGACCGATGTCTTCTTACCGGCTTCCCACCTGAGACCGGACAGGCAGAAGACAGCCCGCCTTCAGTGACGCAAATTATCTCCGCTTATCGCCTCCAGACCTTCAATCCTACCGATCATTTTCTCCTTGGCCAATCAAGGCTAAGGAGAACGAAGATGGGCTACTCACGCTATGATCCCGCCGCCCAAGGTCGAGCCGCTTGGAACGCTGGCAAGACCGTTGGCACGAAGCGACCGCTGACGCAGAAGCAGATCTGGGCAATCCGCTTTTTCCTCGATCGAGAAGGACGTCTGAGAGATCGCGCGCTTTTCGACCTGGCGATCGACAGCAAGCTTCGTGGATGTGACCTCGTCAAGATCAAGATCGGCGATGTTGTTGCAGGTGCCGACATTCGGACCCGAGCAATCGTCGTGCAGCAGAAGACCGGCCGGCCGGTTCAGTTCGAGCTGACCACCGATGTTCGCGCCAGCCTGTTGTCATGGCTCGAACGTCGAGGTGGAGCGGTTGCCGACTACCTGTTTCCGAGCCGAATTGATCATGCGAACCATATGAGCACTCGACAGTATGCTCGTCTCGTCGATGAATGGGTGTCTGCTATCGGACTGCGCTCGGCAGAATATAGCACGCACTCACTTCGGCGGACGAAGGCTGCAATGATCTACCGGGCAACCGGAAACATCCGCGCGATCCAGATTCTGCTCGGACACACGAAGATCGAGAACACGGTCAGGTACCTCGGCGTCGACGTCGAAGACGCCTTGCTCCTTGCGGAGCGTACGGAAATCTGACGTCGAGGCAGTCGTCAGGCGGTGTCGGACGACTGCCTCCGAATTCCTCAGACCAGGCTGCGGAGACACTTACGGGGTGGATTGCTGACTGACCACTTCTGGATGGCCAAGCCAGGAAAACTGCCAGTCACCGCGCCAGTTCGCTTCCACCTGCTTGGGGGGATTTTAGCAACGCGCATCGAGGGCTTTGCAGCTCCAATGCTATTTCTGCCTTGATCCCAAGCCGGTGCCGGCCTATTTGCGACCGGCTATCGAGACGCAAGGAATTACCGACATGGATTTCTCCGCCGACGCAACGCTTGACCGCATTGTTTCAAGGGAAATCCATGTCCAGTTCGCCAACCATAACTCTTTCCAGCCTCGCACTCTGCACTCCTGACGGTCGCCTACTTCTTGATAATCTCGATCTCGTTTTTGGATCTGAGAAAACCGGTCTTGTCGGTCGGAACGGAATCGGCAAGTCGACGCTGCTGAAGACGATTGCCAACGAAGTTCCGCCGCACTCCGGCAGGATTTCGACCGTTGGAAAACTAGCTCTCCTTTCACAGGCTGTTGAATCCTCGGTCAACAAGACTGTTGCCGACCTGTTCGAAGCCCGCGCGCAGGTCGAGATTGTCCGTCGTGCCGAACGGGGCGAGGCGACACTAAACGATTTGGCAGCTGTGGACTGGACGCTTGAAAACCGGATCGTCAAAGCGCTCGCAAATGTCGGATTGCACACATCTTTGGAGAGGCCACTCGCGGATCTGTCCGGCGGACAGGTCGCGAGGGCATGCCTGGCCGCACTGACCTTCGCCGAACCCGACTTCCTGCTTCTTGACGAGCCAACCAACAACCTCGATCGGGATGGTCGAGCAGCGGTGATTTCGCTTCTCTCAAACTGGAGCGGCGGCTCGATCGTCGTCAGTCATGATCGGGAACTTCTCGACACGATGGATGCAATCGTGGAGCTGAATTCGCTCGGCGCAAGACGCTACGGCGGCAACTGGAGCACCTATCGCGATCGCAAGGCAGCCGAACTGGAAGCGGAGAAGTATGAACTGGTCGATGCCGAGAAGCGGCTTGTCGAGATTGATCGAAAAGCGCAACGCGTGGCGGAACGAAAGATGCGCTCTGACAGTCGCGGCGCGAGGAATGCAGCAGGAGGCGGAATGCCGGGTATTTTGGCGGGCGGCCGCAAAGACCGCAGCCAAGACGCGAGCGGTGGGCACGCGCGACTGGCGGCCCGAAGGCATGAACAGGCACGCAGCGCCCTGTTACAGGCTCGGGAGAAGATCGAGGTCTTGCAACCGTTTTCCGTTACGCTCGCCTCTACCTGCCTTTCTCCTGCAAAGCAGGTACTGGAACTCGACCGGGTCAAGGCCGGCTATGATGCCGATCGACCAGTCCTGCAGGACTTCTCGTTGTCCGTGGTTGGGCCAGAGCGAATCGCGATCACAGGGCCGAACGGCGCAGGGAAATCGACGCTGCTGAAAATCCTGAATGGCACCCTTCGGCCATGGGGCGGCAGTGTGACGATCGAAGCAGATGTCGCGATGCTCGATCAAACCGTCAGTCTGCTCAATCCGACTTTGTCGATCTTCGAAAACTTCAGGCAGATCAACCCGGAGGCCGGCGACAATGCCTGCCGGGAGTCGCTCGCACGCTTCATGTTTCGTGCCGACGCCGCCCGACAGAAGGCGGGGACTCTTAGCGGCGGCCAGATGCTGCGGGCTGGACTGGCCTGCGTTCTGGGTCGGACGCAACCACCCGCACTTCTCATCCTTGACGAACCAACCAACCATCTTGATCTCGATTCGCTTGAAGTTCTCGAAGCTGGTCTTTTCGCCTATGACGGTGCACTGCTGGTAGTCAGCCATGACGAGGCTTTTCTGGAGGCCATCGGGATTGCTCGTCGTGTGCAGTTGCAGGGAGGGGACGACTCCCGTGCCTGAGTGGCGACAGGTATCGGCTGCTTTCATTTCCGCAGACCGCGGCGCTGTTCCTTGATCAGGTTGATAAGCGCCCTTAAACCGGCCGGGACGTGCCTGCGCCCCGGATAATAGAGGCAAAGTCCGTAAGCCGGGGGCATCCAGCCGTCAAGAACCTGCACAAGCCTTCCCGTCTTGAGATCCTCCGCCGGATACCGGTCAGCCAGATAGGCCAGGCCAACACCGGCGCGGGCTGCTTCCAGCATCAGCGTCGGTTCGTCCAGTGTCAGGCGTCCGGAAACATCAATCGTGAGACTTTCGCCGTTGCGAAAGAACTCCCAAGGCGACACCGAACGACTTGGCATGCGCGCGCGAATACACTCGTGCCTCTCCAGATCGTCCGGAGCCTTTGGCACACCATGCGCGGCAAGATAGTCGGGAGAGGCAACCACGACGAACCGCACCTCATGGCCGATCGGTTCGGAGATCATGTCGCGCGGAACGACACCTTCCGGGCGTATGCCTGCGTCCCAGCCGTCGGCAATGATATCGACAAGGCGTCCGTCGGCCGAAATGACGACATCCATGTCCGGGTAACGGCGCAAATACTCGACGAAGAGTGAGGCGAGGATCCAGCGCGCCGCACCAGTGGAACTGTTGATGCGCAGCGTGCCTTTCGGTGTCGCGCGCCGATTGTTCACGGCGTCCATTGCGCGGCGAATATCCGATACGGCCGGCCCGATCTGTTCGACGAACCGTTCACCAGCCTCTGTCAGCGCAACACTGCGTGTCGTCCGGTTGAAAAGCCGGATCCCCAACCGCTCCTCCAGTCCGATGACAGCGTTGCTCAGGGCCGAGGTCGATACGTCGAGATCGTCGGCAGCCGCGCGAAAGTTCCGGTGGCGGGCGACGGCGAGAACCGCTTCGAGTTCGACCAGAGCTGACCTGTGCATTGTCCTGATTTTCCGGATGGCCTGTCGCGAAACGTCCCGATTATCACCCTAGCCGAGATTCTCTACATCGGCGACATCGAAACCGACTGCTCGAACAGGAGCATCCAGATGCCTTCGATCGACACAGCCTATATCGACGGTGCATTTGTGCCGGTCACTGGACGTGAAGTGCTCGAAATCGTCAATCCGGCAAACGAGGAGCGGATCGGCACCCTCCGTCTTGGAAGCCGGGCAGACGCACGGTGCGCGATCTCGGCCGCGCGCCGGGCCCAAGCGGAGCTTTCAAGCAGTACGAAGGCCGAGCGGCTCGACATGCTTGAGAGCCTGCAGCGCGCAATACTTCGGCGCTCCGACGACATTCGCGACGCCACGATCGAGGAATACGGCGCACCGGTCAGCCGCGCCCGATGGATCAGCCAATATGCCTCGGACTGCTTCGGCTTTGCCCGGGAAACGCTCGAAGACTATCAATTCTGTCGCCGCCTTGGCGAAGCCGAGGTCATCATGGAGCCGATCGGTGTCTCCGCCTTAATCGCACCGTGGAACGCCGCTGCCGGCACCATTTGCAGCAAGCTTGCTTCGGCACTTGCGGCCGGGTGCGCAACGGTCATCAAGCCCAGCGAGTTGAGCGGACTGCAAACGCAAGTGGTTGCCGAGGCCCTGCATGCTGCCGGTCTGCCCGCCGGAACCTTCAACATCGTCAACGGGCGTGGCGACGAAGTCGGCGACGAACTCGCCACCAACGCGGACGTTGTACGCATCTCCTTCACCGGCTCGACCGGGACGGGCAAGATGATCGCACGGGCCGCGACCGAAACGATGAAGCGGGTGAGCCTGTCGCTTTCCGGGAAGTCGGCCGCCATCTTGCTCGAGGATGCAGATTTCCCCGAGGCGGTGTCGCTGGCGTTGAATAGCGCCTTTCAGAATAACGGTCAGGCCTGCATCGCGGGCACACGCCTCCTGGTGCCTCGTAGTCGCATGGAGGAAGTGGAAGCCATCGTCAGGTCGACGGCGGCCGGACTGACAGTCGGAGACCCCGCGGATCCGGAAACCGTGATCGGACCATTGGCGAATGCAGCACAATACGACCGCATTCAGCGATTCATCGCCAGCGGTATCGAACAGGGAGCAACCTTGATTGCTGGCGGTCCCGGTCGGCCGGAAGGCCTTGAGAAAGGATACTTCGTCCGTCCGACCGTTTTCACGGACGTCGGCACCGACATGGACATTGCCCGGCAGGAGATCTTCGGCCCCGTTCTGTCGATCATTTCCTACCGGGACGAGGATGACGCAGTCGAGATCGCCAACGACTCGATCTACGGACTCCAAGCCTACGTCCACTCCGCGAATTTGGCGCGCGCTCGACAACTGGCGGCCCGGCTATCGGCCGGCACGGTGCTGATCAATCGGACGACGCCGGATCTGCGGGCTCCATTTGGTGGTGTCAAGCAATCGGGGATCGGCCGCGAATTCGGAGTCTTTGGTCTCGAATCCTTCCTGGAAGCGAAGTCGGTTGTTGGCGAACGCCTCGACCACGAGGTCGGTGCCAAGCGGTGGCAGCCCGGCGGAAACATCACCGACTTCTATTGATCTCGCGGAATCGAGAAACCGCGTGAGCCCATGAACAATAACCACAGGAGCATCGAGATGAAGAGCAAAGCTCTGGAACCTCGTGACATGGCAGAACACATCGATCACGGCAGACGACGTCTTTTCGGTGTGACGGCAGCCGTGATGGCCGCGGTCCAGTTTGGAAGCCCGGGAATCGCGAATGCTGAGAACCCGCCCTCTGGGGCGGCCGTTCCGCGTGCGTTCAACAGCGATCCAGTTCGTGAATTCGGACCGCTCAAGCAGGTCAAGGCCGGCCTCTTGAATGTTGGATATGCCGAAGCTGGACCTTCTGATGGGCCCGCTGTTCTCCTTCTTCACGGATGGCCCTACGACATCCACAGCTATGTCGAAGTTGCGCCAATCCTGGCCGCGGCGGGCTACCGGGTCCTTGTTCCTTATCTCAGGGGCCACGGCACCACCCGCTTTCTCTCTGAAGCAACAATGCGCAATGGACAGCAGTCCGCAGTGGCTGTCGATGCAATCGCATTCATGGACGCACTCGGGATCGAGAAGTCGATTGTCGCCGGCTACGACTGGGGCGCGCGGACAGTCGACATCATGGCTGCGCTCTGGCCGGAACGCTGCAAGGCGATGGTGTCCGTCAGCGGCTATCTGATCGGAAGTCAGGCGGCCGGGGCGAAACCGTTGCCGCCAAAGGCCGAGTTGCAGTGGTGGTATCAGTACTATTTTGTCACCGAGCGTGGCCGCGCTGGATACGACCGGTATCGGCACGACTTCGCGAAGCTCATCTGGCAGATCGCTTCCCCTGACTGGCACTTCGACGATGCCACTTTCGACCGAAGCGCAGTGGCGCTCGACAATCCAGACCACGTCGCCGTCGTGATCCATAACTATCGCTGGCGGCTTGGACTGGCAGATGGTGAAGCCAGATATGACGAATACGAAAGACGTCTCGCCAAGGGGCCGCACATCGGCGTGCCAGCCATAACAATGGAAGGCGACGCCAACGGTGCTCCCCATCCGGACGCCAGCGCCTATGCTGCGAAATTCTCAGGCAGATACCAGCATCGCGTCATCACAGGCGGTATCGGACACAATCTACCGCAGGAAGCGCCGCAGGCGTTCGCCCGGGCTATCATCGACGTTGGGCATCTCTGATTTTCGCTTTCGCCAGCCGGCACGGGTCGCGACCCGGCCCTGACGGAGCGATGTCCGACAATGATACGAACAGGAACGAACAACATGAGTAAGATCGAGAAAATCCTCTATACCGCGCGCACCCACACCACCGGCGGCAGGGAAGGCGCTTCGCACAGTGACGACGGCCGGCTGGACATCAAATTATCGACGCCGGGCGGTCAGGGCCTCGGCACAAACCCGGAGCAACTCTTTGCGGCCGGCTGGTCGGCCTGTTTCGAGGGCGCAATGGCGCGTGCCGCACGCGCCATGGAAGTCGCATTGCCAGCCGAAACCGCCATCGATGCCGAAGTGGATCTCGGCATGAATGGTGATGCATTCGTTCTTCAGGCCCGTCTCGACATCAGCTTGCCCGGTATCGAGCGCGATACGGCACAGGCAGTAATCGACCGGGCGCATCTGCTTTGCCCGTACTCCAAGGCTACGCGCGGAAATATCGACGTCGCGATCAGGCTCGTCTGATGACCGGGGCGCTGTTCGCCCGAGTAAGTCCGGCGCGCGTCCGGTTCCATGAAAGGACCAACTGAATGAAAAAGCTTCTTGCCGGCACCGCAATGGCGGCTGCCATGTTCACCGCCTCCATCGCAAGCGCTGCGGTGCTCGAGCCAACTGTCGTCCTCGTTCACGGGGCATTTGCCGACGGCTCAAGCTGGCAAAAGGTAATCCCCCTGCTGCGGGCTCGCGGTTTGCATGTCATCGCTGTCCAGAACCCGCTTTCGTCGCTTGCCGATGATGTCGCTGCGACGCGGCGCGCGATCGAAGCAGCTCACGGCCCGGTCGTGCTCGTGGGACATAGCTGGGGCGGCGTGGTCATCACGCAGGCTGGCAACGATCCGAAGGTGAAGTCCCTCGTCTACGTGGCCGCCTTCGCTCCAGACGACGGACAATCCATCGCCAGTATGACGGCTGGTGGACCGTCGCCCGCCTACGCTCCCTTCCTGCGCACGGACAGCGGCGGCAATCTGACTCTTTCGCTCAAGGGCGTAAAGACGGATTTCGCTCAGGATCTGCCTCCCGCAGAGACCGAACTGGTGGCGATCACGCAGGGTCCGTGGGCAGCCGGATGCGTTGAGGACAAGGTCACGCACGCGGCCTGGCATGAGAAGCCTGCATGGGACGTTGTCACCGGAAACGACCGGATGATCCCGCCAAAGCTCCAGAAAACCATGGCCGCCGCGATGCACGCCAATGTCTTCAATGTTGCCTCAAGCCATGTGGCGATGCTTAGCCATCCCAAAGCTGTAGCCAATGCGATTATCGCGGCTGCCGCGGCGGCGAGCCGATGAACTTCAAGAGCAATGCCGGACGAAAGCGCGCAGACGTCGATCTGCGACCGGCGGCCGAACCTGCTGAAAGGAACTACCGTCATGACCGAAACATTCGCAGCCCACTCCCCCGCCATGGTGTTCGGAGGCTCCCGCGGTATGGGCGCTGCGATAGTACGCCATCTCGCGGCAGCGGGACGCCCGGTTGCCTTTACCTACAACAGTTCGCCAGATCGGGCGGATGCACTGGCACACGAGATCGAAACCGACGGCGGAAGCGCTTTTCCGCTTCACGCCGACAGCGGTGACCCGGAAGAAATCCGCCTGGCCGTCGAGGCCGCAGTCGAACGCTTCGGAAAGCTGGGCGTTCTTGTCGTCAATGCGGGGATCCTTCTGGGCGGCACCGTCGACCGCTTCGCCATGGCAGACTTCGACCGCATGGTGGCGATCAATGTGCGCGGAGTCTTTGCCGCCATCCACTACGCCGCTCCCCATATGCTCGACGGCGGCCGTATCGTGACGATCGGCAGCAACACCGCCGGGCATATCGGCGTACCCGGTTCCAGCGTCTACGCGATGACGAAGGCGGCCGTTGCACAACTGGTGCGCGGCGCGTCCCTCGATTTCGCATCAAGGGGGATCACGGTCAACAATATCCAGCCGGGTCCGGTCGAGACCGACATGACCGCAGATCTCATGGAGCAGATCGTGCCGAAGTTGCCGCTCGGCCGCATCGGCAAGCCAGACGAAGTCGCGGATCTGGTCGCTTGGTTGGCCGGTCCCGGCGCGGGCTACATGACTGGTGCAAGTCTGACCATAGACGGCGGATGGACTGCATGATGGAACAGAGCACTGAATGAATGGCAGGTTTCGGTCAGAATTGGAGGTGGTCTGAACGGCAACAATGGGGGTCGATTCCTGCCGACGTATTTTGAAGTGACCCCGGCCGTCAGGGCAAATGTCTTGATCGGGGTGGATTTCTTCCTGACCCCTTCCGGATCGCAAAACCCGGAAAGCTGCCGTTCACGTGACCAGGATGACAAACTGCTCTCCAGCTCAGCTCCGGATCACTCCAGAGACGGTCGCCGTGGCTGAAATTACCTCTGTACTCTCATTTCGGTCGTTCAACTTTCAAAATGCCTGCTTGTTGAAACTGGCTTCGATTTCGCCGTATCGATGGGGAGCGAGACGTTCCGGGGATGACCTTATCGCCGCTACCCCAGACGCGACCTTCCGGCATGGCGAACAAGGAAGCCATTGTGCACGCAAGTCCAAGCCTGACCAGCCGCACCATCCGCTACCTGCGCGATCATGCCGGCCACGGCGTGGTAGAGGCGCTAGTCAATTTCATTCTGCCGTTTGCGATCTACAATTACGCAGAAGCACCGCTCGGCGAGGTGCGCGCGCTGCTCGCTTCGTCGGTGCCGCCGATCCTGTGGAGCCTGGTCGAGTTCGCACGCCATCGCCGGGTCGACGCCCTGTCTTTGCTGGTGGTGAGCGGCATTGGCATGTCGCTTCTGGCGATGCTCGGCGGCGGCGGAGCCAAATTCCTTCAGTTGCGCGAGAAGCTGGTCACCGGGGTTATCGGGCTGGCGTTCCTCGCTTCCGCGGCGATCGGCAAGCCAATGATCTACCAACTCGCACGCGCAACCATGCGCCGCAAGTCCGACAGCGAAGCACAGAAATTCGAGGCGCTTCAGGTTCATTCCGGCTTTCGCCGGACGATGACGCTGATGACCGTCGTTTGGGGCTTGGGTCTCCTTGCCGATGTCGCGGTTTCCGTGGTGCTGGTATTCCAACTGAGCATCCGCGAATACCTGATCGTCAATCCGGTCCTTGGCTATGGCACTACAGGCGCGCTTGCCCTGTGGACTTTCCTTTACGCACGTCGCGCCAGGCGTCGCGGGGAAACGCGACGGGCCGCCGCCGCCCGACATGCGGCTGACATGAAAACCACCGCCGACAGCCTGTGAGAAACTTCCGGCCAATCTCACCCTATTTGGACAGGACAGCTTCGCGCCCTCCCCAGGGCACATCCATGTCGCCCCGGAAACCGCACTGGCGCTGAAGGGACAATTTGTTCTGGCGGCGCGTGGCCCAGTCGAGGTCAAGGGAAAGGGAACAGTCGAGACATGGTTTCTGGAGCAGCCAGACCATGCCTGCGCTCGGCCAACAAGTGATGCGGAGGCCGCTTCTCCTGAGCGACCTGACGCCTTCCACGGGGAATGACCCCCCGATGATGTCCGGCGCGCGTTCCTGTTCTCTTCGAGGGACCTGGCCGCCGTGCAGAAGATCGCTGCGAGCGGGTCGGGGGCGGACACAACGCCACCAACGCCTCCCATCTGGCAGCCTTCTGCTCGCGACTGTCACTGTTGACAATCAACATCGATGAAGCCCGTGCCCGGCTCCGGCCTTCCTTCTCGGCACGATCCCTCACCGCCAGGGTGCGGTCGACATGTCGAAGGCGCTCCAGCCCCGAGGCCAGGGAGCTTGCCAGACATATCATGGCCGAACCGAAGATGGAGATCGAATTGATGAAGGGCTTGTTGGCACGAATGGCGCTTCAGGCGAGCCGGTAAGAAGAGCCATCCAGTAACGGTTGAAAGGCGGGAGGCGAAGGCTTTCCGCCTTTCGCTTCTCGACAGCCGGGCGATCGCCCCGTCCGAACTCCTGACGGGTATCATGGCGACGGACTTTTGACGCGGGTCAAGACGTGGGTTGGAGGAATGGCAGACAGTTCCAGGACAGGATCGCTGGAGAACCGTCATGAAACGCTGGTCCACCTCGCTTGCCGCGCTTGTCTTCCTTTTCGCCTTCGCGCCCCTTCCCTCCCTTGCGGCCGGCTCGGCCACAGAGGTCCGGGTCGGCCTGATCGACATGTCCGCCAATATGGGGCGCGGAGGAAGCAGCGGCTGGGGCATGATGGGCTGGGGCGCAGGCCCCGGCAGCCCGGGCGGCTCGATGATGGGGCAGAGGCGAAGCGGATACGGCCATGGCTGGGGCATGATGGGGCCAGGCGGCGGCATGATGGGAATGGGCCGAATGGCCATCAGGACCGATCACGCCTCCGTCAAGGCGGGAAAGACGCACTTCGTCGTCACCAACTGGTCGCAGGGCATCGTGCACGAGATGATCGTCGTTGCGGTGGACAGCCCCGACGCGCCGCTTCCCTACGACTACGAGACGGGACGCGTGGCCGAGGACCAGATCAAGTCCCTCGGCGAGGTGAGCGATCTGCGGCCGAATGCGACGGGCTTCCTCGACGTCGATCTGGCCCCCGGCTCTTACCTGCTGATCTGCAACGTGCCAGGACACTACGCGGCGGGAATGGTGACGGACCTCACCGTCACGCCCTGATTCCAGGTCGAGGCCATGCTCCCGTTCACGCGCCAGCAGTTCCTTGCGGTCTTCGCGGATTACAACGACGCGATCTGGCCGGTGCAGATCGTCGCCTTCGTCCTCGGCCTGCTTGCTGTCGCGGGGATGCTCCGCGGCACGGTGCGCCGGTCCAGGATTGTCTTCTCGGTTCTGGCACTGATGTGGCTGTGGACGGGCGTCGCCTACCACTGGGCCTTCTTCTCGGCGATCAACAAGGCCGCCTACGCCTTCGGACTGGGTTTCGTCGTCCAAGCAGTCCTGCTTCTTCACCGTGGCCTCGGTCCTTCGCCACCGACGATTTCGTTCCGGAACGACCGCAGGTCCTGGCTCGCGGGAGTGCTCCTTCTCTACGCCCTCTGCCTCTACCCGATCCTGGGCATCGCAGCGGGCGAGACCTGGCCGGCCATCCCGCTTTTTGGCGTCACGCCATGCCCTCTCACGATCTTCACCGTGGCCTGCTTGCTGCTCGCGAAGGAGGGCATCTCATGGTGGCTGTGGGCGGTCCCGCTGTCCTGGTCGATCATCGGTGGCAGCGCCGCTCTCCTTCTCTCGATACCGCAAGACTGGATTCTGCCGATCGCGGGTACGATCGCTGCGCTGTCGCTATGGACGCAAAGGCGCGCCCGCAAGATCGCTTCGCACCATCAAGTTCCTCGCCATTGAAGCGCTCAAACCTGAAGCTCTCCGGAGAAGGCACAAAGCCTCGAAACGTCGGGGGCGACGGGCGCACGTCGACGACCGCCGAGAGCGAGACCTGGTTCGATGGCTGAAAAAGCCGGAGGCCCGGATCGTGGTGGCCCAGAACCTCCTCGTGGAATGGCCGATGTTCCGGGAGGAGCTTGCCATCGGCTTCGTCGTGGGCGTCCTCTCCCCGCCTCCGTGACGGACGCTTTTCAGAACTCTCGTCCGCAAGTCGCGCAGTCGCTGCCACCCGGTGCGAAAGTCTCATGGGGGACGACGGATCAGGAACCGCTTTGTGCGCATGTCTCGACGATTGCACCTGCGATCGCTGGCAGGTGCTCCGCCAGTTCCTGCCTCAAAGCGGCCTTTATCCGGTCTCCGGCTTCCACCGTCGCATCCGCTGCCACCATCACCACGGCCTCCACGTGGAGGCGGTGGCCGATCCACCGGGCTCGCACCTCTGCAATCCGCTCGATGCCGTCGACGTGTTCGGCGGCATGTTCGATTTCATCGATCACGTGCGGCTCGATTCCGTCGAGCATCCGGCGCATCACGGCCGAGGCCGACTGCCAGACGATGCCGAGGATCGCCACCGTGATCACCAGCCCGATGATCGGGTCAGCGAGAGGAAATCCCAGCCAGACACCAAGCGCGCCGAGAACGACGGCAAGGCTCGTGAGCCCGTCGGTACGCGCATGATAGCCGTCCGCAATGAGTGCTGCGCTGTTGATCCGGCGGCCGACTGATATGCGGAAGATGGCGACCAGTTCATTGCCAAGGAAGCCGATGACGCCAGCGGCGGCAAGCCAGCCGAGATTGCTGACGGCGTGCGGATGGAACAGGCGGTCGACGGCCTCGTAAAAGGCGACGACGGCACTTGCGAGGATGATCAGGACGATGACTATCCCGGCAAGGTCCTCGACCCGGCCGAGACCGTAGTTGAAAGTCCGCGTCGGCTTGCGCCGGGCCAGCGAGAAGGCAAGCCAGAGCGGCAGCGCGGTGGTCGCATCGCCGATGTTGTGAATCGTATCGGCAAGCAGCGCCACGCTGCCCGAGACGTAAACGACGATCAGTTGCAGCAGGGCCGTAACGGCCAGGATCAGGAACGAGATCTTGACCGCGCGGATGCCCTCCGCCGTCGTCGCGATCGACGGGTCGACCACACCGTGCGTGTGTCCGTGGGCGTGCGCGTCGCCGTTATGGTGATGGTGGTGGCCGTGATGATCGGCGGCGCTTTCGCCAAAGCCGAACCAGCGCAGAAGCGAATTCATTCCGTTGTGACCTTATTTCAGGTAGGTGCGCACGACGTCGATCAGTTCGGCCGCCCCTTGTGCGCGGTCTGCGTCGGTTTCGCGGTCGGGATCGACGACGTGATGGCGGATGTGGTCCTCCATCAGTTCCGCCGTCAGCCCGTTGATCGCCCCGCGCATCGACGCGACGAGCATCAGCACGTCAGCACAGCCGATCTCGGCCTCGAGCGCGCGTTCAACGGCCTCCGCCTGGCCGCGGATGCGGCGGATGCGGGCGACGAGCTTCTGCTTTTCCCTGATCGTGTGCGACATCTGCGACCTTCCCTGACGAATGATCAATATATATAGGGGGGTAGGGTATTTGTCTACGCAGTTCTGCAAAGGACCGATGCGCGATGACGGAGCCGGTGGAACGGTTTGAATCGGAGGCCGACGGCATCCAGACCAATGCCCGCCGAAGCCGCGGGCGGAATTGAAAGCTCTGGCGGCGCTCCCTTCGGTCGCAGCCCCAATTTTGCCCGACGGCAGGCTTTCGTTCTGCGAGAAGTGTCCCAGGGTGACAGTCGAAGCTTTGCCCGCCCTGGTTGTTTCGTGAGACGGGAAGGACGATGCCTTGGATAACCGAAAGAACGGCCGGTTCAACCGCCTGACGCCGATACGTTTCGTCGTCGCCTTCGGCGTCGTCAGCATGCTCGCCGACATGGTCTACGAAGGCGCGCGGGCGATCACCGGTCCGTATCTTGCGACCTTTGGCGCGTCTGCGGTGCTCGTCGGGCTGGTCACCGGGCTCGGCGAGGCGGTTGCTTTAGTTCTGCGGCTGCCGAGCGGCAAACTCGCGGACCGCACCGGCCGGCTGTGGCCGCTGTCGATCGCAGGCTATGCCATCACCATCATTGCCGTTCCGCTTCTCGCCGTCTCCCAGGCGTTCTGGCAGGCCGCCGCGCTCGTCGTCGCCGAGCGCTTCGGCAAGGCAGTGCGCACGCCCGCTCGCGACAGCATGCTCGCCTCCGCCAGCGTCGATTTCGGCCGCGGCACGGTCTTCGCGATCCACGAGTTCCTCGACCAGACCGGCGCGCTGATCGGCCCGCTCATCGTCGCCGGAATGATCGCGCTTTCCGGCTATCGGGCCGGCTTCGCGGTGCTCGCCGTGCCGGGGATCCTGGCGCTGCTCGTGCTTGGCTGGCTGAGGCGCTCGGTGCCGCGACCGCAGGCTTACGAGCCGGCCGCGGAACGCCCCGGCTCCGACGAAGCATCGGCGAAGCCGCCGCTTCCGCGCCAGTTCTGGTTCTATCTGGCGTTTACCTGCCTCAGCATGGTCGGCTTTTCCACCTTCGCCGTCCTCGCCTTTCACATGCATGTGGCGCGGGTGCTGCCGGACGAAATGATCCCGGTCACTTACGCGGCGGCGATGGCGGCGGCCGGGCTGGCGGCGCTTGTCTCCGGCCGGCTCTACGACCGTTTCGGCCTGAGATCGCTTGCCGTGGCGACACCGCTCGCGATTGCCGTCCCGGTTCTTGCGTTTTCGAGCGATGCGACAGCGGTGTGGATCGGGGCCGTCATCTGGGGCGCGACCGCCGGCGTCCACGAATTGACCATGCGGGCGGCGGTCGCCGACCTGGTGCCGCGGTCGCGCAGGGGTGAGGGCTACGGCATTTTCGCGGCCGGATACGGGCTGGCCTGGCTCGCGGGCTCGGCCATCATCGGCTTCCTCTATCCGGTATCCACCGCATGGCTCGTTGCTTTCGTGGCCGTAACGCAGATTGCGGCGCTGAACCTGCTGTTCCAGGTTACTTCATTGCAGGGGAAAGCCGCCCGGTAGGACGGCATCGTCCCAATGTTGCTTTGCCCGACCATCGGGTGCCTTGGGCCGATCACCGCGGCCTTGATCCTATAGCGGCTCGAGAATGTACGGTGGCCGGACATTGGACCATCGTATGCGAGGGAGACTAAGTTGCACGGTGCCCTGGATATCGCTTTTCTAACTGCGGCGGCGCTGTCAGGCGGTCTTCTCGTCACAGCCATTGCTCTTTCGGCACTCGTGCCGCGCTGTCGTGTCTGGCCACCCGACGCCGGGACAAGCGACTGGCGCTTCTGGGGAATCTGGATGCTCGTCTTTCTCTATGTTGCGTCGAGTCTTGTCCTCGGAGCGGCAAGCTTCGGAACACTTGGACTGCCGCGCTTCGTCGCTCTGGTGGCCGGCGGCCTCACCTTCGTTGGGGGCAACCTGCTCGCCTTCTGGGGAGCGGGCCGCATCGGGACGGTCGCCACGGTCGGCATCGAGGACAGGCTCGTCACCGCTGGCCCATATCGCTGGAGCCGCAATCCGCAGTATCTCGGCGACGTCCTCGTCATTGCCGGCGCGACAGTGCTTTGCAATTCGGCTCCGATGGTGATTCCGGCCCTGCTCGGATGCCTGGCCGCGGTGCTCGCGCCCTTTGCCGAGGAACCATGGCTAAAGGAGCGTTACGGCGGCAGCTACGAGGAATACATGGCGCGCGTGCCAAGGTTTTTCTGAGCGGCCACCGGAACGACCATGATCTCCCTTGCTCCCCTTGTGGCAATCCTTGCCGTCGCCCTCGTCTTCGCCAATGGCTGGCGCAGGCGCGGCTTACGGGATACCGGCTTCCTGCTGCGTTCGACCGCCTTCATGGCTGGACTTTGCGTTCTGGCTCTCGCGCTCGAGCCGCCCCTGACGGCGGTCACACCCGGCCTGTTCTATGCGCATCAGGGGCAGTTCTTCCTGCTGCGCTTCGCAAGCCCGATGCTCATGCTCGCCTCCCGACCGTTTCCGACGCTGATTGCCGGACTGCCACGGCCATTGCGAAGGCGCATCGGCAGATTGCTCGCCAGGGATTCGCTGCGCGCTGTCCTCTCCTGTCTTTCGCATCCGGTTTTCACCACCGTGCTCTTCATCGGGACGATCGCATTCTGGGAGGTGCCGGCCTTCCACGATGCCGCGCTGAACGCTCCGATGCTTCACGGGGCGATGCACGCGTCTTTCCTTCTCACAGGGATCCTCTTCTGGTTCCGCGTCTTCGACACGCGGCCCGATCCGAAGGGAGCACCCTACGGCCATCGCCTGATGATGCTCTGGCTGGTCATGCTGTCCTCGATCGCGCTCGGCTCCTACACCACGCTGAAGCAGACCGTCCTCTATCCGGCCTACGGCGTCGACGCTCGATTTTTCGGAACGACACCTCTTGGCGACGAGCAGGTCGGCGGCCTGATCATCTGGGTGGCAAGCGCGCTCGCAGCGCTGCTGGCGGTCACAATGACCATTCATGCCATGGGCCTGAACGAAGAGCGGGTGGAGAAGCGCCGGACAGCATGGACCGGTTCGAACTGGGCGGCCATGCTCTACCCCTCGACAGGCGAGGCCCTGATCGCCCAGGCGAGGAAGAAGAACGTCTTCATGGCGGGCAGCTTTGCCCTCTTCGCCGCGGTGATGTTCTCGAGCGCCATCCTGGTCGGAGTGATCGGCCTTTCCATGAACCGAAGCGAGGTCGCTGGCTCCGCCGCGATCGAGAGCCTGGACTGGCCATCGTCCCCCGAACGGACGGGTTCGGCTCCGGATCAGGCGATGAACCCGCGAACGGACGAGGACTGAGATGCCGCTGCTCTATACGATCGTTCCGGTCTGCCTGGCTGTGCTCGGCGCGGTCTTCGCAACGCGGAAAAATCCGGGCGCAACGTTCACAAGCGGCGTATGGGCTTCCTGGCGCTTCTGCTGCTCGATGAACTGATGGGCTGATTGTCAGTGCGCCTCGTGCAGGCACTTGTCGTGGTCGGCGAGGATCTCGATCACCCGGCAATCGCGCACGCGGCCATGACGGCTGCACTCTACCATGCGTTCCAGTTCCTGCTTGAGGGAATGCAGCTTGGCGATGCGCGTCTCGATATCTCCGAGCCGGGCGGCTGCTATCGCGTCGGCCTCCGCGCAGGATCGCGCCGGATGCTCCTGCAGGTCGATCAGCGTGCGGATTGCGTCGACCTCGAAACCGAGTTCGCGGGCGTGGCGGATGAAGGCAAGGCGGCGGATGTCGGGCTCGCCGTAAAGACGGCGGTTGCTGTCGGTCCGCGGCGCTTCCGGAAGCAGGCCGATCTGTTCGTAGTAGCGGATAGTCGGAACCTTGACGCCGCTTGCCGCGGCGGCCTTGCCGATCGGAACTTCTTTCATTCTCGCACCTCTTGATTCTCTAGCCGCTGGAGAACCTAAGCTCGGCTCATCGCCGATTCAAGGCTCGGTCCGGCCTGCCTTCCAAGTCCGGAACAAGGCCCTTGATCCTCTAACCGCTATAGGAGCTAGGCTCCCTGCAACGATGAAGGAAGCCGGTCGCGAAGGAAAGGAATTGGCCATGGAAACGGAAGCAATCCAGACCCGCTACAAGGTGGACGGCATCGATTGCGCGAGTTGCGCCGCCAAGATCGAGGGCGCGGTCCGCCGGGTCAGGGGCGTCGGCAACGTCGCGGTCTCGGTGACGACCCGCAGCATGACCGTGGATCACGACGAAAGCGCCGACCTCGGCAAGCTGGAGAAGCGCGTTCGCGCGCTCGGCTACGGTGCCGAACGGCTGGCGACGGAGGATGCGCTTCTGGAGCCTGTCGGCGAAGCGTGCTGCGACCACGCGCATGACCATGACCATCATCATCACCACTGCGATGACGTCGACCACCACCATGGCCATGGCCACGATCATCCGCACGAGCACGCGCATTCGCAACACGATGGCCACGACCACGGGCTCGGCGATGCTCATGCCGCGGAGGACGCCGCTTTGCCCGCTGCCGGCGACGGCTCGCTCGTCACGCGGTTCAAGGTAGACGGCATGGACTGCGCGAGCTGTGCCGCGAAGATCGACGGAGCCGCGCGGCGGGTGAAAGGCGTCGAGGACGTCCGGGTTTCGGTGACGACGCGCAGCATGAGCGTCAGCCACGATCCGTCGACCGACCTCGACAAGCTCGAGAAGCGCGTGGGCGCACTCGGCTACGGCACCAGCCGGCTCGCCGACGACGAAGCGGTGCCGGAAGCCTCGGGCGCGGCCTGTTGCGGGCATGACCACGAGCACGAACACGGCCATGTGCACCAGCATGATCACGATCATGGCCATGCTGAAGGCGTTACCGCGCCCGGCGAAGAACCAGCCGCCGAGCCGTGGTATCGCGACGGCAAGATCCGGATCACGGTCGCAACCGGTGTCGCGCTCGCCATTGCGGCGGCCGTGGCGCAAATGCTTCCGGCCGTCGGCCCTTGGCTCTTCGGCCTTGCGATGCTGATCGGTCTTGTCCCGGTCGCGCGGCGGGCGATCATGGGGGCCTGGCTCGCCGGAGCGCCGTTCTCGATCGAGATGCTGATGACGATCGCCGCCGTCGGTGCGGTGGCGCTCGGCGCGACGCAGGAAGCGGCCGTCGTCGTCTTCCTGTTTCTGCTTGGCGAACTGCTCGAAGGCGTGGCTGCCGGACGGGCTCGATCCAGCATTTCGGCGCTGAGCGATCTCGTGCCCAAGACGGCGCTGCGCGTCAATGACGACGGGTCGACATTAGAAGTCCCTGCCGACAGCCTGGCGAAGGGCGCGACCGTCCTCGTCCGGCCGGGCGACCGCATCCCCGCCGACGGGGTCGTGCTCGACGGCGAAAGCGCAGTCGACCAGGCACCGGTGACGGGCGAAAGCACGCCGGTCTTCAAGAAGGCCGATGACACGGTGTTCGCCGGGACGATCAACGGCGACAAGGCGCTGCGCGTGAGTGTGACCGCCGCTGCGAAGGACAACACCATCGCCCGCGTCGTGCGCCTCGTCGAGGAGGCGCAGGAATTGAAGGCTCCGACGGAACGCTTCATCGACCGCTTCTCGCGCTACTATACGCCGGGCGTGGTCGTCGTCGCAGCCCTCGTGGCCGCCGTGCCGCCGCTCGCCTTCGCAGCACCGTGGAGCGAGTGGATCTACAAGGGGCTCGCCATCCTGCTGATCGGCTGTCCCTGCGCGCTGGTCATCTCGACGCCGGCGGCGATTGCCGCCTCGCTTTCAGCCGGCGCGCGCCGAGGCCTGCTGATCAAGGGCGGCGCGGTGCTTGAGACACTCGGCAAGATCAACGCCGTCGCCTTCGACAAGACCGGAACGCTGACCGAAGGCAAGCCGACCGTCACCGACGTTATTGCCTTCGGCAGCGACGACGGCGAAGCGCTGCGTCTTGCAGCCGCTTTGGAAAGCGGATCGAGCCATCCGCTCGCCAGGGCGATACTGGCACGCGCGAAGGACTGCTCCGGCACGCTTCCGACAGTCGAAAATGCCTCGGCCGTCGGCGGCAAGGGCGTAACGGGACGGGTCGATGGCCAGGATCTGTTTCTCGGATCCCTTGCCGCGGCCGCGGAACGCACCACGATCAATGCCAAGATGGACGAGCAGGCCCGTGCCCTGCACGACGAGGGCAAGAGCGTCGCCGTCCTGGTCGCGGGCGACGCCGTCCTTGGCCTGATCGCCATGCGCGACGAACCGCGCCCTGACGCACTTCAGGCCATGAAGGCGTTCGGGGCGGAAGGGATTCGCACGGTGATGCTGACCGGCGACAACGCCCGCACCGCCGAGGCGATCGGCCGGAAGCTCGGCGTCGAGGTCCGCGCCGACCTGATGCCTGAGGACAAGCAGCGGATCGTCGGCGAGTTGCGGCGTGAGGGCCTGATCGTTGCCAAGGTCGGCGACGGCATCAACGACGCGCCGGCGCTTGCGGCCGCTGATGTCGGCATCGCCATGGGCGGCGGCACGGACGTCGCGCTGGAGACCGGTGACGCGGCCAGCCTGCACGGCCGGGTCGGCGACGTCGGCGAGATGATCGCGCTGTCGAAACGCACCATGGCCAACATCAAGCAGAACATCTCGATCGCGCTTGGCCTCAAGGCGGTCTTCCTCGTCACCACCATCGTCGGCCTGACGGGGCTGTGGCCGGCAATCCTCGCCGATACGGGGGCGACGGTTCTGGTGACGGCCAACGCGCTCAGGCTGCTGCGGGTACCGGCCGTGAACGCCCCGCCGGATCACGGCACCTCCGCCGACGATGCGCCCGTGCGCGCGCTTTCGCACGGGCATTGACTGGTTGATTCAGCGCGCTGGGGCTTCCGGCTGCGGTCGGTGGCTGCGGCGTCAAGGTTGGCTCTTAACCCAATCCCATGCCGCTGGAAGCTGGTCTGCCCGGAAAGTCCGCAGTTCGCCCTTCATCAGCAGGCCTGCCATCCTGACGCACCTTTCCTCCCAACCGGGCGCTCCGACGATCGCAACCTTTTCCAGGTCGGCCCGGTAGCGCATGTCGAGCTTCGTGTTGGCCCAGGCCGCGGGAAGGTTCCAGCCCTTGAAGCCGTCGTCCATGTAGACGAGGGCCCGCACACGGCCGAACTGCCGCGCCAGGTCTTCCAGCCTCGGCCCGAGCACCTCGTCGTAGTCCTTCCTCGACAGCTTCCCTGTTGCGCGGAACACGACGATTTTGCCCTCGCTTTCCTTCATCAATTCCAGCACTTGCCGAGCCTCCAATGTGTCGCGGCCCACACAGCCGCTATGACACCTTGAGGCTTCGATCTGCTTGAACTGGAAGTGCCGACGCGCGAAGCAGTGCCCATGATAGCGGTCTCACCGTCTACGACACGGCGCGCGGGCCGAACAGGATGATTCCTGCCCCGACGAGACAGATGACGGCTCCGGCGGCGTCCCACCGGTCTGGACGCACGCCTTCGACGGTCCACAGCCACAGGAGAGACGATACGATATAGACTCCCCCATAGGCGGCATAGGCCCGCCCGGCAAGGTTGGTGTCGACGAGCGTCAGGCACCCGGCGAAGAGCACGAGCGAGAGCGTGCCCGGAGCGATCCACCATGCCGTCCTGCCTTCGCGCAGCCACAGCCACATGCTGAAGCAGCCGGCGATTTCGAGGAAGGCCGCGGCGGCATAGACAAGCGCCGTCCGGGTCATCGACGCCTGTGCCCGGGCCGCCGCGAGGCGTTCTCGCTGGCTGGCCCGGCCATTTCCTTCAGGATCACGCAGTCCGGCCCCGGCCCGCCCGAACAGGCGGCATCGCACCGCGCGATGTATTCGGTGAGGTTGCGCTCGAGCTTCCTCAGCTCCGCCAGCTTCTCCCTGACGGAAGCCAGATGATCGGCCGCGACTGTTCGCGCGTCCATGCATGACCTGCCGCCGTCTTCGGTCAATTCCACAAGCGAGCGGACCTGCGCAATCGGAAAGCCGAACTCGCGGCATTGGCGGATGAAGGTCAGGCGTTGGCGGTCTTCCTCGCCGTAGCAGCGCTGGCCGCCCACGCGACGGTCGGCGGGCGGCAGTAGGCCGATTTCCTCATAGTAGCGGATGGTCGGCGGGTTCGTGCGCGTCACCCGCGCCAGTTCTCCGATCCTTAGCGCCATGATGTCCTCCGGTAAGGGCTTGAACCTCAAGTAACTTGAAGAGCTAGCCTACCGGCTTCCAACCTTCAAGGAAAGGAAGACCACATGGAAGAGGCCACAGCCGACCGGACGGTGGCATGCACGCTGGACACAGAAGCATGGCACGGGCGTCTCGCATGGATCGCCGACCTGAACCGTGCCGCCCTGATCGCTGCCCGGCTGGAAGAGCGTTCGCTTGTCCTGACCTACAGGCCGGACCATGCCGCGCCCGTGCGTGAAATGGTGCGCCGGGAGCGACAGTGTTGCGCATTCCTTTCGTTCGACCTGAAGGAGGCGACAGACGCCGTCACGCTTGTGATCAGCGTTCCGGAAAAGGTGTCGGACGACATCGAGACAATCCTTGCGCCGTTCATGAGAGCCGCGGCCGCAGAAGCCGGATGCGGTTGCAGTTCGGCGTTGCGGGCGAAGGGAGGCGACAATGTCTGTGGTTGACAGAGACGACCGCTCCATCTTGCGCGGCATCGGGATCGGCATCCTCGTCGCCATTCTGACCGCCGCGGTCATGCTCGGGGCGACGGCAGCGGGACTGTCGCCGTTCCCGAAGCCGCCGTCGCTTGCCTTCGCCGAAACCGTGCTGGGGCGCACCCTGCCGCTGCCCGTCGGGCTCCTGTTCCACGCCGCCTACGTGACCTTCTGGTGCCTGGTCTATGTGCGGTTTTTTCCGCGGCGCGGCCTCGGCCCCGCCCTGGCGCTTGGCTTCGCATTGTGGCTCGCCATCCTGGCTGTCTTCTTCCCCGTCGTCGGTTGGGGTTTCGCGGGCCTCGCAGTCAGTCCGAAGATCATCGTCGCGTCCTTCGTGCCGCATTTGCTCTTCGCACTGCTGTTGTGGGCGCTGGACCGGTACGGGACGCCCAAGAGGATGCGAGCATGATCGCTGACTCGATCCTAGTCGCGCTACTGCTTGTGGGCTCACAGGCGGACTCCCAGTCCATGTGGACGTCGGCTGCCCCAATTGGGCCGATGAATACGACTGGATGCGGGCGGCCCCTTTCTTCCCTCCGGCCCTGAAGAAACGGCAGGTTCTGGTCGGCGACAAACTCGGTCCGAATGGCAAAGATGGGGGTCGCTTCCTGACGATCGATTTTGAAGTCGCGCTGGTCACCCGGCCAAATGTCTTCATCGGGGTGGTCTGCGGAAAGACGGCTTCTGGATGGCCAAGGGCGATGCCGATCAACACTCTATTGGACTCCCCTTCCTGTTCCGGCACCGTGGTAGCCGACATCGCCCTTGCAATGGATTTGTTGCCCCCAGGTCCTGCACATTTCGACAACGCGAGCGTTACGTAACGCTACCGCCTCACAGCGGACGTCAGCGGCGGACCTGCGCGAGGATTTCGCGGAAGCGGCCGCGCGGCATGAGGGATCGCGCCAGGCGATGTCGGAGGTGTCGTCGATCGGAGAGATCGTCCATGCGTATGCGTGCGAACCCAGTGATACGCGCTGGTCCATGAACCTCCATGGCGTTCCGGATCACGTGAAAGATTGGCTGCTCGACCGTTCCGACGACGATCTCCGGAGGCTGGCGAAGGCTGGCCCGGCCGCATGTTCCCGGGCGGCGAAAGGTCAGAAGTGCGGCATCGTCGGACTCGAGTTGCCGAAGACGTACGAAGCGGCAGCCAGAGGCCTTGCGGAGACGTCGACGCTCGACATTCTGCAGTCACGCATTCGCAACCGTATGGCGCAGGGCAAGGACTACCGCGCCGCCTGACGCCCCACTACGCAGCGGCGGCAGGACGCGGACGGTTCCGGATGCGGTCGATGTGCGCTTGCCGCTGCTGGCACGCCTCCCTCAGGTTCGCGTTCTCCACCTGAAGCCGCGCGACTTCTTCAAGCGCAGCCCGCGCGACGTCCGCGACGTCCTCGTGGTCGAGATACGCCAAGTATTCTGCCCGCGCGCGGGCTTCCTCTTGACGGCGCTGGCGGCCGGCATCGATGGCAGCAAGGCCGCGTTCGTGGCATCCCATTGCGCCGACGGCGAGTCCAGTAAAGATGAGGCCGAGTTCGCCGACGGCCTGCCCTGCAGGATTCCTGGAGTTGAACATGACGACCTCCTTCGGTTGCGCCCATTGCTGGCTACCCTCATAGCGGGCTCGGGAGTCCGACGTCTAGCCGGTTCGCGATCGCAGGGTAAACGAAGGGCTCACGTTTTCGCCGGCGGATTTGCGCCAGAGCCGCCGACGGCCAACCATTTCTTCATCGGCGTGCGGTACGCCGACGGCGGGAAACAGGGGGGGCTGATGAGAGTATTTTCGACATTCAGCGGCATATCGGCGGCGACGGCAGCATGGAAGCATTCGCCGTGGCGTCCTCTCAATTGGGAGTTCGTCGGTTATTGCGAGATCGAGCCGTTTCCATGCTATGTCCTGACGGCCCGCTGTGGCGCGTCGGCTCCGCGATATCTGCCCGAAGGATTCGGGCACGGCCGTGATGCGTACGCGAACCTTTCCGACACCGGGATCCCGAATTTCGGCGACGTCTCGCAGATATCAGACGACGACTTGCGTGCGCTCGGCCCAGTCGATCTCCTTGAGGGCGGCCCACCGTGCCAAGCATTCTCTTTGTCCGGCAAGCGCGGCAGCACCGATGACGGCCGAGGGCAGCTTACGCTTGAGTTCGTACGGCTCGCCGAGCGGATGCGCGAGATCAATGGTCTGAAGTGGGTTCTTTTCGAAAACGTAACGGGGATTCTCAGTGACAAAAACAACGCATTCGGACACATGCTGGCATACCTCGCCGGAGAGCGCCGCCATCCGCTGGTCGCACCAAGGGGAAAATGGAAGGGTGCGGATCGAGTTGATGGACCAGACGCGAGCATCGCATGGCGCACCCTCGACTTGCAATTTTTCGACTGCTCCCAGTCACGTCGTCGAGTTCTGGGTTCTTGCTGGAGTTGGAGCAACTCGACAGCGAGGAGATCCTGCGGAAGTACTCTTTGAGCCGGAAATCGATCCTGGGTCTACTGCGGCGGCGCGAGCTGAAGTCGTCCGGCTTCGCGGGTCGGCTGAAGCAAGCGCTCCTTTAAAGTTCTTGACCGACGTCCACGTCCTCGGCATGGACTCCCGCGCCAGCCATCGCAAGAACATCGTCTATGCGCTCAAGGCGGCGAACGCGCACAACCCGCCTGCGGTCATCCACAAGCGGGAAGTGCCAAGATCGGAAGCCGAACCGTTCGGATGGAAGTGGGTGGTGCGGTCAATCACCCCACTGGAAGCTGAACGCCTGCAGCGTTTTCCAGACGGCTGGACGGCGGTGCCGTTCGACGGCCAGGAGGTCGCGGCCGACAAGCATCGCTACAAGGCCTGCGGCAACTCAATGCCCGTGACGGTCCTGACGTGGATCGGTGAGCGGCTTGCCGGACGAGGACTGACGTTCAACGAGATGATGTACCGCGCGGTCAATGAGAGGGGCTACGTCATTCCCGCTTGACCATGTTCTTGTTCTGTTCCATTTCCGGAGCATGACCTCAACGATTTTTCGTTCCGGCATTTGGTCGTCGACGATGTCTGGATCCCTCTCGGCGAGAGCATGATGATCCAAATCTTCCAGCCGATCTGGAATGTCCTCATAGACGGCATCGGCAACAACACCCCGGGGGCCGGGAGGGAGAATCAGCGAAAGTCTCGGTGGGATATGCTCCACCCCGGACGGCGTGCGTTCACGAAGCTTCCCGACAACCTGTTGTCGTTGGAGGAAATCAAGCGGGAACTCACCGACTATTTCGAAGGGAAGGAAGTCGCATTGGTCCCGCCCGAGGATGAGGGCGACCAAGACTCCGACGAAGGATAGCCTATCTCGCCGGAAGGGCTGAAATCTCTCAGCCACTCCGCTGCGGCTTTGATCGCATCAGCACCCTTCCTCTTCTTCAGCGAGCATTCCCAGATGACGAGGCTCCGCCAGCCCTTGGCCTCAATCGAGGCAAGAGACGTGGCGTCTCGATCTTTGTTGCTCTCAATCTTCGGTCTCCAGAAATCCCGCCTGGATTTCGGCGGTCGGTACTCTGGGCATCCGTGCCCGTGCCAAAAGCAACCATGAACGAAGATAACGGCCTTGTATTTAGGCAGCACCATGTCCGGCTTGCCTGGGAATAGGGTGGAGTGCAGAGCGTACCGGAAGCCCATGGCGTGCAGCCCACGCCGGATTGCCATCTCAGGCTTAGTGTTCTTGGCCCTTACCGCCAACATCATGCGGCTTCGGACTTCCTTGCTGACGGTGTCGGTCATGACCGGATGGATAGGCGAACGACGTCCGGAGGTCCACCTCTCCCCTCGAAATCTTGCAGGCCGCCGGCACATCATCCTCGCACTCGACCGCTCTCGTCGTTCCGATGACGTATCGCCAGGGCGCTGGAGTCTAGCTAAACCGGCTCTCCGTAGGGAGACCGACCAGCTCAGGATCCGTGCGATCTGGTGGCGTAGAAGAACTGCATGATTGCCGGAGGACTGTCGGCCGCGGGCCTCCGGTCCATGTCGCGAGGTGAGAACGGCCTCCTCACGCTCCTCGACGTCGAGGGAAAGTAGCCGTCAGTCGACGGTGAAGAGATCCGGGATGGCGTCCAGCGCGACAAGCGATTCCACCAAGCCTGTTCACGAATCGAGACAGGCCGATTGGTTTCCGAGAATGGTACCAGAGTGGTACGTCAACAGATTTGGCCGCAATCGACGCATGCCGGGCAACTGAAGATAACCGCAAATCGCTACATCAACGGCCCGTAAGCCACTGATTTCGTTGCATCCCCAAAGGGAAATGAAAGGGAAAGAATGGTGGGTGAGCACGGGCTCGAACCGTGGACCCGCTGATTAAGAGTCAGCTGCTCTACCAACTGAGCTACACACCCACTCGGATCGCCGAAAGCGATCTGACGGCGATATAGATGGCGCGTTGGCGGATGTCCAGATCGCGGCGGCACTTTTTTCTCGGCGCGACCGCCCCTTGCGGGCGGCGGCGTCAGGCCGAGAGGCGACCCTCGGCGATGCGCACCGCCTGGCCGCCGATGCGGGCCCGGACGATGCTGCCTCCTTCCACGTCCATGTGGAGGTGGATGAGCGAGGGACGGTCCATCTCGACGCCCTGCTCGATCAGCCGCGAATGATGGCCGTCGAGCAGGTCGTCGTATCGGTGGATGGCACCGGAAAGCGCCGCCGCCGCAGCTCCGGTCGCGGGGTCCTCGCCGAGGCCGTCATGCGGCGCGAACATGCGCGCGTGGAACGATGCATCGTGATTGCGCCCGCCCCTGCAATAGACGTAGGCATAGGCCAGCCGGCCGTCCACGAGCGGCGCCAGCGCCTCCCAGAGAGAGGCGTCGCACCGCGCCTGCTCCACGGCCGCGATATTGCGCAGCGGCACCAGCACGAAGGGGACGCCCGCACTCCAGCAGCCGACGACGTGGTTCTCGAAGCCGATCTCGTGCGGCCCCACGGCCAGCGCGGCGGCCACCGCCTCGCGCTCGATCTCGACCGCATGTTCCCTGGAGAGCCGCGGAAGGTCGAACTCGCAGAAGCCCGGCCGCTCCCCGTCGAGCCGGATGGCGCAGCGCACCGGCCCGACCGGTTCCTCCAGCACCTGCACGAGATCGAGCGACGTCGCGTCGCCGCCGTGGCGCCGCTCCGCCAGCGCGATCGCGCCGCCGACCGTCGGGTGCCCGGCGAAGGGAAGCTCGTGCGCCGTGGTGAAGATGCGCGCCTTCGCGCTGTGGCTGGCATTGTCGGGCGGAAAGAGGAAGATCGTCTCCGACAGGTTGAATTCCCGGGCGATGGCCTGCATCCGCCCGTCGTCCAGTCCCTCGGCATCGAAGACCACCGCCAGCGGATTTCCCGCAAGCACCCGGTCGCTGAAGACGTCGTAGATCGCGTAATCTCGGCTCAATGTTCCGTTCCCGGCCGCATTTTCTGTATTCGAGACGGGACCCGCCCCTTGCGTGTGCAGCTTGTCCAACGCGCCGCGCCGCGGCAACCCCCTATTTCACGTCTTGGGTCGGACGTGCGCCTCTGCCGAGGTTCCGCCCGAGAAGTGCCAGGCCAGGATCGGCGCCATGTGGGGGGTGAAGTCGGGCCCGATGCCGTCCCCGGCCATGACGGCGCGCGCGCCGGCGAGCTCCGGCTCCGACTGTGCGGCAATATGGCGCTCCGCCCGGCGGGCGAGGTCCGCCGTCTCTTCCGCGAAGCGAAAGGCGCGCACGACGACCGCGAGCCCGTCCTCCGTCTCGAGGAGGCCGTAGCCGGGGGCCGCCTCCGCATCGCCGAGATCGAGGCCCGTCTCCTCCGCCACCTCCCGGGCCATGTTCGCGTCGGCATCGAAGCGCCCGCCGGCGATGTCCAGCCGGTCGAAGGACCCGCACGGACAGTAGACGAGCCCGGCATTGGCCGTATGCCCGGCCATTCTCGCGACCAGCACGCCGCCGTCCGAACCGACCGGCAACGCCATGGCGAAGACGTGGAGCGTCCCCTCCACCGGCCGCAGCTTGCGCCAGAGCAGGAACGTCGAATAGGGCACCAGATGGCACGTCGCGGACAACACGCCGTCCGCCACGCTCGCCCCGTCGGCCAGCATGACCGCCCCGTCGAACAGCATCGGCCGGGCGCCGAGCTCGCTCCGCCAGTTCTCCGCCGCCCGCTCCCGGTTGGCGAGGTGGAACGGATGCGGCTCGGCCGAATGGACGAGATCGACCCGGTTCAGGGCGACGACGCGATCGTGCGGCGGCATGGCTCCTCCGGCCTCGGCGCCCGCCCGTCCGGACCGGCGGCCACGCCGCCGGTCCGGGCCGGGTCCGGCACTCAGTTCTTGGTCTTGTCGACGAGCGCGTTCGACTTGATCCACGGCATCATGCCGCGCAGCTTCTCGCCGACCTCTTCGATCTGGTGGGAATCGTTGCCCCTGCGGATGCCCTTGAAACGGGCGAGGCCGGAGCGGTATTCCTGCATCCACTCCGAGGTGAACTTGCCCGTCTGGATGTCCTTGAGCACCCGCTTCATCTCCGCCTTGGTCTCCGGCGTGATGATGCGCGGGCCCGAGACGTACTCGCCCCATTCGGCCGTGTTCGAGATCGAGTAGTTCATGTTGGCGATGCCGCCCTCGTAGATCAGGTCGACGATCAGCTTGACCTCGTGCAGGCACTCGAAATAGGCCATCTCCGGCGCATAGCCCGCCTCGACGAGCGTCTCGAAGCCGTTGCGGATCAGTTCGACCAGGCCGCCGCACAGCACCACCTGCTCGCCGAAGAGGTCCGTCTCGCACTCCTCGCGGAAGGTCGTCTCGATGACGCCCGAGCGGCCGCCGCCGATGGCGCAGGCGTAGGACAGCCCGAGGTCGAGCGCGTTGCCCGAAGGATCCTGCTGCACCGCCACCAGGCACGGCACGCCGCCGCCCTTCTGGTATTCCCCGCGCACCGTATGGCCCGGCCCCTTCGGCGCCACCATCAGCACGTCGATCGTGTCCTTCGGCTCGATCAGGCCGAAATGGACGTTGAGGCCGTGCGCGAAGGCGATCGCCGCCCCGTCGCGGATGTTCGGCGCGATCTCGTCGCGGTAGATGTCCGCCTGCAGCTCGTCGGGCGTCGCCATCATCATGAGGTCCGCCCACGCGGCCGCCTCCGCCACCGTCTTGACCGACAGGCCGTCGGCCTCGGCCTTTTTGGCGGTCGCCGAGCCCGGGCGCAGAGCGACGGCGATGTCCTTGACGCCGGAGTCCTTCAGGTTGAGCGCATGGGCCCGGCCCTGCGACCCGTAGCCGATGACGGCCACCTTCTTGCCCTTGACGAGGTTGAGATCGGCGTCGCGATCGTAATAGACACGCATTCTGGTCTTCCTTCCCTTTGAGATTGCAGTCTGGCTGGTCATGTCCGCTCCGCGCCCGAAGCCGGGGCGTGGAGCGCGAAGAACTGGCGGACGGCGCGCTCGGCACGCGCCGCGAAGTCGGATTCCTCCTCGCCCAGCGTCTCGCCGAGCAGGAGGCGCACATGCAGGTCGCCGACGATGAGCCCGTAGAGCGCGCCGAAGGCCGCCTCGCGCTCCTCGTAGGCGATGAACCCCTTCCGGCGGCCGGCGTCGAGGAACGCCCCCGCCCGAATGCCGATGGTCCGGCGGCCGCGCTGCAGGACGATCTTGCCGAGTGCCGCGTCCTCGCGGCTGGCCTTGCCGATGGCCAGCCGGTTGAGCGCCACCGACACCTCCCCGGACAGCACCTCGAGCAGGTCGCGGGCGAAGAGGACGAGATGCGCCCGGAACGCCTCGCGCGTCGGCGGCACGTCGGCCTCCCCGAACGTGCGCACCTTGCTCGCCTGGAAGGCGACCATGGCCGAAAGCAGGCCTTCGCGGTCGCCGAACCACTTGTAGAGGCTCTCCTTGGAGCAGTTGGCCGCCCGCGCCACGCCGGCCGTCGTGAGCGCCCGCTCGCCGCCCTCGACCAGCAGGCCGAGCGCAGCCTCGAGCACCGCCGCCTGGCGGCGGGTGAACGGCGTCTGCGGATCCTCGGACGACGCGTCCGGGCGGGTGAAGGTCAGCATGTCGGCCCCGAAAGTACCGTACGGTACGGTTCGCGCCGGAATGCCCAATCCCGCGCGCCCTGTCAAGGGGCCGCGTGGGCGTCGGCGATCCGACCGGATCGCAACGCCGGTCAGCCGGCAGGCACCGCCGCCGGCAGGCGGAGTGTCACGGCCGTCAGCGCCAGAACGATCACCGCGCAGGCCGCGATCCCGGCCACCATGGGCACCGCCGTTCCGTCGAAGAAGGCGCTGACGATCGCCATGACGATCGCCCCCGTCACCATCTGCACGGTCCCCATGAGCGCGGACGCGCTTCCGGCGATCGGCCCGTGGTCGTCGAGCGCCAGCACCGCGGAGGACGGGATGATGAGCCCCAGGCAACCGAAGCCGCAGAACAGGAACACCATCAGCACGTCGAGCCGGTCGACGCCGGCGAGGAACAGGACGAGCAGCGCCACCGTGATCGCCGAATAGCTCGCCCCCGCGACCCGCATGATCCGGTTGAAGCCGTAGCGCCGCGCCAGGTTCGCCGTGAACTGCGAAACGCCGATGAACGCCACGGCATTGATCGAGAAGGCGAAGCTGTAATGCGTCGGATCGAGCCCGTAATGGTCGATGTAGACGAAGGACGAATTCGCCAGGAACCCGAAGAAGCTCGCCATGCCGAACCCGCCGATGAAGCTCAGCCCCATGAACCGGCGGTCGCCGACGAGCACGGCGTAGCTGCGCAGCGCGCTCGAGAGGCTGCTGTCCAGCCGCTTCTCCTTCGGCCGCGTCTCCGGCATGGCGAAGGCCACCAGCGCGATGCCGAGGACGGCGCAGAGCGCCATCAGCACGAAGATCCCCCGCCAGCTCCACGCCTCGACGATCAGGCTGCCGGTCAGCGGCGCCAGGATCGGCGAGACGCTGAAGACCAGCATCAGGAGTGTCATCAGCCGCGCCGCGTCGGGGCCGGTGTGGTAGTCGCGAACGACCGCGCGCGGGATCGCCATCATCGCGCAGGCGCCGACGCCCTGCACGAAGCGCGCCGCGATCAGCCAGCCGATCGACGGCGCCAGCGAGGCCGCCACCGCGGCGAAGATGAAGACGACGAGGCCGAAATAGAGCGGCGGCTTGCGCCCGACCATGTCGCTGACGGGCCCGTAGAAGATCTGGCAGACGGCCACCGCCCCGAGGAACGCCATCAGGCTTGCCTGCACCTGGGGAATGCTGGCGTCGAGCTTGTCGCCGATCGAGGGCAGCGCCGGCAGGTACATGTCGATCGCGAACGGTCCGATGGCCGTCAGC
This sequence comes from uncultured Alphaproteobacteria bacterium, assembly GCA_963838155.1. Lineage (GTDB taxonomy): Bacteria > Pseudomonadota > Alphaproteobacteria > Rhizobiales > Rhizobiaceae > Pararhizobium_B. The sequence goes on along the minus strand of CAWIQE010000004.1, from coordinate 495,549 downwards.
AGGCCGAGAACGAGGGCTGTCTTGAACAGGCGTTGGGTCATGGTGCTCATCCGGGATCGATGGGTCCGGCCGGATCGTGAAGAGCGGCGGGATCGAAACGGCCCCGGCGCGATCGGGATGCGTCCGAAGGCCGGGAGCCCGCCGTCGCGACGGCAGGCCTTCTTTTTTCCGAACCGCGCCGGACGGTCAAGTCAGTTTTGCTGATGCCAGCCATGCGCGGAATCGATCCGTCGCCGGCCTCAGCCTCCGTTGCCGCAGGCGGCGAGGAAGCGCCGCACCGTCTCGGCCATGCCGTGTTCGAGCGCGTCCGCGGTCAGTCCGTGGCCGATGGAAACCTCCGCCAGTGCCGGAATCCGCTTCACCAGCGCCGGCAGGTTCGCCACCGTGAGGTCATGGCCGGCATTGACCTTCAGGCCGGCCTCGATCGCCGTGTCCGCCGTTTGCCCGAGCCGTTCCACGAGGCGCGCGGCAGCGGCCGGATCGTCGTAGGTGCCGCCGTAAGGCCCGGTATAGAGCTCGACGCGGTCGGCGCCGGTCTCGCGCGCCAGCCGGATCTGCTTCTCGTCGGCATCGCCGTCGGCGAAGAGGGAGACGCGCATGCCCTGCCGCTTGAGCCGGGCGACGATCGGCTTCAGGAGGTCGTGGTTCTTCCAGAAGTCCCACCCGTGGTCGGACGTCGCCTGGCGCGGATCGTCCGGCACCAGCGTCACCTGCTCGGGCTCGTGCTTCTCGACGAGCCGCAGGAACGCCTCCGAGGGATAGCCCTCGATGTTGAACTCCGCGTCGGGGAATTCGTCGTCGATCAGCGCCCGGATTTCGGGCAGGTCCGCGAACCGGATGTGCCGCTCGTCGGGACGCGGATGGACGGTCAGCCCGTGCGCCCCCGCCGCAAGCGCGATCCGGCCGAGACCGGTGACGCTCGGCCAGGGCAGGTCGCGGCGGTTGCGCAGCATGGCGATCGCATTGAGATTGACGGATAGCTTCGTGGGCATGTCGGTCGTCCGGATGGCGGGCTGTCGGGGCGATACCCATATAGAAAACGATCGGATCGGAACAGGGGTTCCCGTCCATGCCCTCGCGATAAAAGGAGTTGGCGCCGTGAGCATGCAAGCCGAGAACATCCGCAGGATCGACACGCCGCGCGACGACCTCTACGCCTTCGAGGTGACCGGCCACATCACGGCCGCCGACGTCGAGGCCGTCTACGGCCTCCTCGCCGAGGCCTACGAACGCCATCCGCGGGTCGACCTTCTCATCCGCCTCGTCGGCTACGACGGCTGGGACTGGAACGTCATCTCCCGCGAGACGACGATGATCGCCAAGACCAGGGCGCTGAGGCACATCCGCCGCTATGCCGTCGTCGGCGGCCCGGGCTGGATCGCCGGGATGGTCCGCCTCTTCGACCCGCTGCTGTCGATCGAGATGAAGCACTTCGACGCCGGGGACGAGGCCGCCGCCTGGACCTGGCTGGACGCGGCGGAACCCGAGGGCTGAGAACCGCTACCGCACGATCGTCAGGCGCTCCGCCGCGCGGGTGATCGCGGTGTAGAGCCAGCGCTCCCGCGTCTCGCGGAACGCGAAGCTCTCGTCGAAGAGCACCACCTCGTCCCATTGCGACCCTTGCGCCTTGTGCACCGTCAGCGCGTAGCCGTAGTCGAAGTCGTCGTACCGCTTCTTCGTCGACCAGGGGATCTCCGCATCGGGATCCTCGAAGACCGCCTTCAGCAGCTTCACCTTCGCCGCCCCGCGGTCCATGTCGTCGACCTCGGGGCGCACGAGGAGGTTGATGCCGGGCTTCGTCGTCTCTCGGGACGACGTCATCACCTGCCACAGCGACCCGTTGAGCAGCGCCTTGGCGGGATCGTTGCGCAGGCAGACCAGCTTGTCGCCCGCCTGCGGATGGGCGGCCGTGAAGCCCTTGAGCTCCCGCAGGCGCTGGTTGTAGCGCCGCCGCGTGCGGTTCGTGCCGACGAGCACCTGGTCCGCCGCGAGCACGAGGTCCTGCGTCACCTCGCGCCGGCCGATCACCCGGGCCGTGCCCCAGTCCCCGGCCGAAATCTCGCGGCCCTCGCGCACCTCCATCGCCAGCGCGATGATCGGGTTGTCGCGCGCCTGCCTGTGGATCTCCGTCAGCAGGCAGTCGGGCTCGTGGTCGGTGAAGAAGCCGCCGCCCGAAATCGGCGGCAGCTGCCCCGGATCCCCGAGGACGAGGATCGGCGTGCCGAAGCTCATCAGGTCGCGCCCGAGCGCCTCGTCGACCATCGAGCACTCGTCGACGACGATCAGCGCGGCCTTCGCCACCGGGCTCTGCCGGTTGAGCGAGAACATCGGCGAGATCGACGTCCGGCCCGTCGCCTCGTCCGCCACCTCCTCCTCGCCCCGCGGCCGGTAGATCAGCGAATGGATGGTCTTGGCGTTCGTCGCGCCCTTCGAGCGCAGAACCTGCGCAGCCTTTCCCGTGAAGGCGGCGAACTGCACGTCGCCGTCGACATGCTCGGCGAAATGGCGCGCCAGCGTCGTCTTGCCCGTGCCGGCATAGCCGAACAGCCGGAAGATCTGCGGCTGGCCGGCCGCGAGCCATTGCGAGACGGCCTTCAGCGCGGCGTCCTGTTGCGGTGAGAAATCCATCCGCCCAACTGGCAGGATTCGCGCCCAAAGAGCAAGCCGGATCGGCCGGCTCGGAGTGCCTCCTCCGGGTTTGACCGCGCCGCGGGCGCGACGTAGGCTCGCCGTGCCGCCCGGCACGCCCCGCCCCAAAGGAGAACGAACGAATGTCCCTTCGCACATGCGGTCCCCGCGCCCGGACCATGCGCCACTGCCTCGCGGCGGCCCTTGCGGCCGGTCTCGCCGCCCCTTGCGCGGCCGGCGCCGCGGACGCCGCCAAGGCCGGCGCCGTGCCGCAGAACGACCTTCTCAACGCCACGCTCTGGATGCAGAAATCCGTCGAGTACAAGGCGACCGTCGACGGCATCTACGCGCTGGCGAAGATGCGGCTCGACCAGGCCCTCGCCGACAAGGCCTGGACCGCCCTGCCCGACATGCAGGGCAAGGATTTCGAGGGCAAGCCCGTCGCCCTCATCGCCGACCTCGACGAGACGGCGATCGACAACAACGTCTACGAAGCCTCGCTCGTCACCCGCAACACAGGCTACAGCGGCAAGGACTACGACAAATACGTCAAGGACGAGAAGGCCGGCGCCGAACCCGGCGCCGTCGACTTCTTCAAATACGCCGCCTCGAAGGGCGTCGAGATCTTCTACATCTCCAACCGCAATGGCGACCAGGAGAAGGCGACCCGCGAGAACCTCGAGCGCCTCGGCTTCCCGCTCGACGACAAGGTGGACACCGTGCTCCTCGAGCACGAGAAGCCGGACTGGAAATCGGCCAAGGGCAGCCGCGACGCAGTCGTCGCCAAGGACTACCGCGTCGTCATGATGCTGGGCGACAATCTCGGCGACTTCACCGACAAGGCCAGCGGCTCGCCCGACGAGCGCATGGCCGCCTACAAGGCGGCGCAGGACCATTGGGGCCACGACTGGATCATGCTGCCCAACCCCGAATACGGCTCCTGGGAATCCGCCTCCTTCGGCGGCGACTGGTCGAAATCGCCCGACGAGCGCCGCAAGGAAAAGATCGACCGCCTCGACGCCTGGTCTCCGTCGAACTAGAGCGCTTCCAGGAAAAGTGGAAACCGGTTTTCCGTCCGGAAGCGCGTAAATGTAAGACGATAAGCGCTTCCAGATCCGCGGCCGGATCCGTCGGGTCCGGCCGCCTCGAAATCAGTTCGCGGGTCGGCCCACGAGCGCGGCGAAGCGATCCATGTCGACATTGCCGCCGCTGACGATCACGCCGACGCGCTTGCCGGCGAGGCCGGCCCGCATCCGCCGCGCGCCCGCCAGGCCGAGGCAGCCGGTCGGTTCCACGACCATCTTCATGCGGGAGGCGAAGAAGCGCATGCAATCGACGAGCTCGTCGTCCGACACGGCGAGGATATCCGCGACGGTGTCGCGGATGATGGCGAAGGTGATCTCGGCCGAGCGCAGTCGTCTGGGCGCCGTCGGCGATCGTCTTCGGCGTGTCGATCCGCACGATCTCGCCGCGCCGGAAGGACTGCTGGCCGTCGTTGCCGCTCTCCGGTTCCACGCCGTAGACGGCGCAGCCCGGCGACAGCGCTCCGGCGGACAGCGCCGACCCCGAAAGCAGTCCCCCGCCGCCCAGGCAGACGAACAGGCAGTCGAGCGGCCCGACCTCTTCGATGAGCTCCATGGCCGCCGTCCCCTGCCCGGCGACGATGTCGGCATGGTCGAAGGGCGGGACGAGCGTCATGCCGCGCTCTTCGGCAAGCCGCCGGCCGATGGCATCCCGGTCCTGCGTGTAGCGGTCGTAGGTCACCACCTCGGCACCGTAGCCGCGGGTTGCCGCCATCTTCGCCGCCGGCGCGTCCTCGGGCATGACGATCGTCGCCGCGATGCCGAGGATCTCGGCCGCGCGCGCGATGGCCTGCGCATGGTTGCCCGACGAATAGGCCACCACGCCCCCGGCGCGCCGGGCGGCGTCGAATTTCGACAGCGCGTTGAAGGCTCCCCGGAACTTGAATGCGCCGGTGCGCTGGAAGGTCTCGCACTTGAAGAAGATCTCGGCGCCGAATTCGGCGTCGGCCGTTCGCGACGTCATCACCGGCGTCCGGAGCGCCGCCCCCTTTATCCGGCGTGCCGCCGCCTCGACGTCGCGGAAGGTTGGTCGCTCGTCCATCGCGCTGCCTCTCGATCCGGGCCCGGACGGGACCGCCGGGCAAGCAAGCCGGACCATCCGTCTTTCCGGCCCCGCGCACAAGGGCGCAATCCTGTTGTCACGCAAGGCGCCCGCGGCTAAAAGCGGGCCACGCGGCATTCCGCCGCGGATGCAGGAAAGAGGACGCTAGAGCGCCATGTCCACGCCCGCCACCGCCGAGTCCGGAACGGCCGCCCTGTCCGGCCGCCTGATCGCCCATGCGGTCGAAAGCCTCGACGAGGCCGACCACTTCTCAGCGCCCTTCCCGCATATCTTCTTCCGCGACTTCTTTCCCGCCGACGTCTACCGGGACCTCCTGGCCTCCGTCCCGTCGAACGGTTTCGACAACATCAAGGGCGACGGCACCCGCACGGCGCTGCGCATCTACGGCGAGAACCTGGACCGCATCGAGCCCGAGCTCCGCGAGCTCTGGTCCGCGGTTTCGGCCACGCTGACCTCGCCCGAGGTGGAGACCGCCATCCGCCGGCGCCTCGGCGACGGCCTCGCCATCCGCGCCCGCGGCGACAAGGCGAAGAGCGCCGACGACCTCCGGCTCGTGGCCAAGCCCGTCGTCTATCGCGACGTCGAGGGCTACGAGATCAAGCCGCATCCCGACGCGCGCAAGAAGGTCGTGACGATGCAGCTCTACTGCCCCTCCGACGACACGCAGGAAGAGCTGGGCACGACGCTCTACAAGGCCTCCGCGAAGGGGCTCCTGCATCCCTCCTCCTACGGTCTCGAACCGGTCAAGACGCTGCCCTTCCTGCCGAATGTCGGCTACGCCTTCGTGGTCCTGAAGGCCTATCACTCGCTGTTCCGCATGAGCTGGCACGGCCGCCCGAAGATCCGCACGGCGGTGACGAAGCCGCGCATCTCCATCCTCAACACCTTCTATGCCGACGAGAGCCTCGGGTTCTGAAGCGGGGCGGGAACCGCCGCCCTCCCCGGAAACTCAGCGCATCATCGGAATGAGCGTCAGCACGAGCAGCGCGCCCATCGAGAGATTGAAGATCCTGAGCCTGCGCGGATCGCCGAGCCATCCGCGCAGCGTGGCTCCGAACCCGGTCCAGATCGGCGCCGACACCACCCCGGAGAGCGCGAAGCAGACGACCACGAAGAACGTCGAGAGCACGACCGAGTCCGGCTTCGCGTAGACGGCCATTGCCGAGACGCCCAGCACCCAGGCCTTGGGATTGACCCACTGGAAGAGGGCCGCCCTGTGGAACGCCAGCGGGCGCGCCTGCGACGCCGCGCCGCTCACCTTGCGGCTGGATGCGATCTTCCAGGCGAGGAAGAGGAGGTAGAGGCCGCCTGCGACCTTGAGGACGAGGTGGAAGGCGGGAAAGGCCGTCAGCAGCGCCCCCAGCCCGAAGCCGACCGCAACCAGCAGCGAGAGAAAGCCGAACCAGATGCCGAACATGTGCGGCAAGGTCCGCCGGAAGCCGAAATTGGCGCCCGATGCGAGCAGCATGACGTTGTTCGGGCCCGGCGTGATCGTCCCGACGAGGGTGAAGACGAAAAGCGCGAGAACGGTATCCGGCGGCATGGCTGTCTCCTCATGGAGCCGGTCGCGACAATCGCCCGGCCGGCTCGTCCCGTCCAATCGCAAGATGTGATGCCGGCATCAGCCGGCCCGATGGGTGGCGACGGCCGCGAGGGCGGCCTCACATGCCGTCCGGGCCTCGGTTCATGGCCGACACGCCGGTGCGGCAGACCTCGACCAGCCCGAGCGGCTTCATGATGGCGATGAACTGCTCGATCTTGGACACGCGGCCGGTGATCTCGAAGATGAAATGATCCTGGTTGGCGTCGATCACCTGCGCGCGGAACGCATCCGCAAGGCGCAGCGCCTCGACGCGGTGCTCGCCCTTGCCGCGCACCTTCAGCATGGCGAGCTCGCGCTCGAGCGGCTTGTCGTGGCCGAGCTGGCGCGCCCTGACCGTCAGGTCCACCACCCGGTGCACCGGCACGATGCGCTCGAGCTGCGCGTGGATCTGGTAGAGCACGTGCGGCGTGCCGCTCGTCACGATCGTGATGCGGGAAAGATGCGCCTCGTGCTCGGTCTCCGACACGGTCAGGCTCTCGATGTTGTAGCCGCGGCCGGAAAACAGGCCGATCACCCGCGCCAGCACGCCGGGCTCGTTGCTGACGAGCACGGACAGCGTGTGCGTCTCGGTGCTCTCCGTTTCCTTCTCGATGAAATAGGCCGATCCCGTCGGTTGCAGCTGGGCGTTCATCTTCGTTCCTCGAGCGATTGTCTCTGTGGCGGCCTGGCTTCGCCGTCCGTCAGACCAGCGACCGGTCCTTCTCGTCGATGGCGCCGGCGACCGCCTCGTCGGTGGCCTCGTCCGGCAGCAGCATCTCGTTGTGCGGCCGGCCGGAGGGGATCATCGGGAAGCAGTTGGCGAGATTGGCGACACGGCAGTCGAAGAGCACCGGCTTGTCGACGTCGATCATCTCCTGGATGGCGTCGTCCAGCTCGTCCGGCTTCTCCGCCCTCAGCCCGACCGCCCCGTAGGCCTCGGCCAGCTTGACGAAATCCGGGATCGATTCGTTGTAGGAGTGCGACAGGCGGTTGCCGTGCAGGAGCTGCTGCCATTGCCGCACCATGCCCATGTACTGGTTGTTCAGGATGAAGATCTTGATCGGCGCCTCGTGCTGCACGGCCGCCGACATCTCCTGCATGGTCATCAGCACCGAGGCGTCTCCGGCGATGTCGATGACGAGGCTGTCGGGATGCGCGATCTGCACACCCAGCGCCGCCGGCAGGCCGTATCCCATCGTCCCGAGGCCGCCGGAGGTCATCCACCGGTTCGGCTCTTCGAAGCCGTAGAACTGCGCCGCCCACATCTGGTGCTGGCCCACCTCGGTCGTGATGTAGGTGTCGCGCCCCTTCGTCAGCTCGTAGAGCCGCTCGATCGCGTATTGCGGCATGATGACGTCGCGATGCGGCTTGTAGGCGAGCGACTTGCGCGCCCGCCACCGGTCGATCTCGGACCACCAGGCCTTCAGCCGCGCCGCGTCGAGCCCCTTGGCGGAGGCGCGCCAAAGCCGCACCATGTCCTCCAGCACCCGCCCGGCATCGCCGATGATCGGGATGTCGACATGCACCGTCTTGTTGATCGAGGACGGGTCGACGTCGATGTGGATCTTCTTCGAATTCGGCGAAAAGGCGTCGAGCCGCCCGGTGATGCGGTCGTCGAACCGCGCGCCGATGCACAGCATGACGTCGCAGTCGTGCATCGCCATGTTGGCCTCGTAGGTGCCGTGCATGCCGAGCATGCCCATCCAGTTCGCCCCCGAGGCCGGGTAGGCGCCGAGGCCCATCAGCGTCGAGGTGATCGGGAAGCCCGTGAGGTCGACCAGCTCCCGCAGCAGGTGGCTCGCCTCCGGCCCGGCGTTCACGACGCCGCCGCCGGAGTAGATCATCGGCTTCGTCGCCTTCGTCATCAGCTCCACGGCCGCCCGGATCAGGTCGAGGTCGCCCTCAACCCGCGGCTGGTAGCTCTTCTGCCTCAGCACCGGCGACGGACCGACATAGGTGCCGGTGGCGAACTGGACGTCCTTCGGAATGTCGACGACGACCGGCCCGGGCCGCCCCGTCGTCGCGATGCGGAAGGCTTCGTGAATGATCCGCGGCAGATCGTCGACGTTCTTCACCAGCCAGTTGTGCTTCGTGCAGGGCCGCGTGATGCCCACGGTGTCGCATTCCTGGAAGGCATCCGACCCGATCAGCGTGGTCGGCACCTGGCCCGTCAGGCAGACGAGCGGGATGGAGTCCATCAGCGCGTCCTGGAGGGCGGTGACGGCATTGGTCGCGCCGGGGCCCGAGGTCACGAGCATGACCCCCGGCTTGCCGGTCGACCGGGCGTAGCCCTCCGCCGCATGGCCGGCCCCCTGCTCGTGGCGGACGAGCACGTGCTTGACGGCGTCCTGCTGGAAGATCTCGTCGTAGATCGGCAGGACCGCCCCGCCGGGATAGCCGAAGACGTGCTCGACGCCGTTGTCGCGGAGGGCGCGGATGACCATCTCCGCCCCCGTGATCCGATCCGCCGCCTCGGTGCTGTCCTGCGCTTCTTTTTCCGTCATCGTCTCAACGCCCGTCGATTTACGTCATGGCACAAAAAAAGGCCCCTCGAGGAGCCTTCCGTAGCGCATGGGTGACTGCCGCCGGGTGGTTACACCACCGTGCCCATGCGCCTGCCTACTACGAGAATGTCTCTGGTCCTGAATATCATCTGCGCAGTCCTAATCGCCTCGAGGCCCCGCGTCAATCCTCTTGACCGCCCGGCGCGGCGGCAAAACCCGTTGTTAAGGGTTTGGCGCTACCCTCGGCCGAACGATTTGGCGAGGTCCCGAACGTGCAGGATGTCGATGAGAGAACAGCCGGAGACATGACCGGTGACGAAAGGCGCGACGGGCTGCAGCCGGCGAACCGACTGCTCGGCCGGGTCGTCTCCTGCGACGGCTCGCGCGCCATCGTGGCCGCCGTCGCGACCTCCGGCGATACCAGCCTCGCCGAGATGTGGTCCGTCGGGCGGCTGATTTCGATCAAAGTCGGCGAAAACCGCGTCGTCGCGCTCGTCTACGCCATGGAGACCCGCCAGGAAGCGTGGCTGGAAAGCCGGGACAGCGTCCTGCGCTTCGAGGTCGAGCTCCTCGGGGAGATCCGCACGCGCTCGGACGGCCGCCCGCAATTCACGGCCGGCATCACCAACTATCCCTATCTCGGCGCGATCGCCCATCGGCTGCGGGCCGAGGATCTGAGGGCGATCTACGCGATCGAGAAGTCGGACACGGCGATCGTCGGCACCCTGACGCAGGACCAGTCGATGGACGCCGTCATCCACGTCCCCTCGATGCTGCAGCGCCATTTCGCCATCGTCGGCACCACCGGCGTCGGCAAGTCGACCGCCGTGGCGCTGCTCCTCGACAAGGTCATCACCACGGATCCGCAGCTGCGCGTCGTCATCCTCGATCCGCACAACGAGTTCGCCGCCGCCTTCCCGAACACCTCCGTCGTCATCGACACCGACACGCTGGAGCTTCCGTTCTGGCTGTTCCGGCTCGAGGAGTTCGTCGAGGTCATCTTCCGCGGCCGGCCGGGCGTCCCCGAAGAGGTCGACGTGCTGCGCGACCTCATACCCGAGGCGAAGCGCAATTTCCGGGGAGCCGCCGACAATCTGCAGTTCCGCCGGGCGACCGACAAGTCCACCCTGACGGCCGACACCCCCGTGCCCTACCGAATCGCCGACCTCCTGGCGCTCATCGACGAACGGATCGGCCGGCTCGACGGGCGGAACGAGAAGCCGCACCTGCGCCAGCTCAAGGCGCGCGTCGCGTCGGCGATCAACGATCCGCGCTTCCATTTCATGTTCTTCACGAACACGATCAACGACACCCTGGCCGAGACGATCGGCCGGCTGTTCCGGATACCGAGCAAGGGCAGGCCCATCGCCACCTTCCAGCTGTCCGGTATCCCCTCGGAAGTCGTCAATTCCGTCGCCTCGGTCCTGTGCCGCATGGCCTTCGAGGTCGCCGTGTGGAGCAATGGCGGCGTGCGCATTCTCGTCGTCTGCGAGGAGGCGCACCGCTACGTCCCGGCCGATCCGACGCTTGGCTTCGTCCCGACCCGCCAGGCCATCGCCCGCATCGCCAAGGAAGGCCGGAAGTACGGCGTCAGCCTCGGCGTGATCACCCAGAGGCCGGGCGAGCTCGATCCCACGATCCTGTCCCAGTGCTCGACCGTCTTCGCCATGCGCCTCAGCAACGAGCGCGACCAGGAGATCATCCGTTCGGCCATCCCGGACTCCTCGACCTCCACCACCAGCTTCCTCTCCTCCATCGGCAACGGCGAGGCGATCGCCTTCGGCGAGGCCGTCGCGGTGCCGATGCGCATGCGCTTCGCCCGGCTGGAGGCGCACCAGCTTCCCAGGGCCAATTCCCTGCTGCCGGAGAACGCCGGCGACGCCGACAGCGTCGACCTGCGCGCCGTCGTCCAGGGGCTCCGCGCCATCTCCGCCCAGGATGCGGCGGCGCAGTCCGTGGCCGCTCCCGCCCTCGCCCCGCAGCCCGGCGACGACCCCTACATGGCGCCTCCGGAAGCACCGGAGGCCTCTCCGGCTCCGCCGGCGGAGCCTTCCCTCCGCCGCGCTCCGCCCGAGGCGGAAGCGGACGACGGGCCCCGCCGGTATCCGACCCGCAGGCACGACGACGTCCACCCTCGCCCGCAGCCGGGCGAACCGGCCGCCGCCGAACCCGGCGCACGGCCCGGCGCCCGCCCGAACGCGGCCTTCGGCCGGTCCGACATCCGCTCGCTGCTCCTGCGCAAGCCCACGCGCGAAAAGTCCTGACGCTTCCGTCGCCCCGGCGAAACGATGGTGAAACGACGGGTCACGCCGTGCGATTAGCGCGGCGGACCCGCGGACGGACGACCGGTTCCCGAAAAGCGCGCCCTATGCGCAGACGCGGTTGCGGCCCTGGCGCTTGGCTTCGTAGAGCTGCTTGTCGGCGCGCCGGTAGAGGTCCGCACCCGCTTCCCGGCCGTCCCAGGTCGCCAGGCCGATGCTCACCGTGACGCGCAGCGTGACGTTCCCCGAGACCACCTTCAGGTCGGAGATGGCCAGCCGGATCCGGTCTGCAAGCGCGTGAAGCTGGCGCTGCGACGTGTTGGGCGAGAGGACGGCGAACTCCTCCCCGCCGAGCCGCGCCACCACGTCGTGGTACCGGGTGAACTCCATCAGGCAGGCCGCCACCCGCTTGAGCACCTCGTCGCCGACGTCGTGTCCGTGCGTATCGTTGATCGCCTTGAAGTGATCGAGGTCGAGGATCATCATCCCCACCGGCCGGCCGATCTCGCGAAAGGCCTTCAGGTACTCTGCCATCGCATCGTCGAAATAGCGGCGATTGTGCATCCCGGTGAGGCCGTCGGTCGTGGCCGCCTGTTCCAGGTTCTGCGAGCGCTCGCTGAGCGATTCCGTCATCTCCTTCAGCTTTCCCTGCTCGCGCAGGCCGCGCCGGATGACCGGATAGACGAGGAGAATCCCGCAAACCACGGCCAGGCCTGCGAAAACGGACGCCATGAAACTGAGTTGCTGAAGCCCGTCCGGCGCAAGAGAGCCATGGAACTGCCGGTGGGCGGATCGGGTGAAGGCGATCGCGCTGAAGCAACCGGAAAGCCCGACCAGCGTCATTAAAAACGCGAAGAACCATTCTGCTTTGTGAAAACGCATGACTGAAAACTTGTCTTCCCCGGGCCCGGTTCCCAGCCTAGGGGAGCCCGGTTAGGGTAAGCTTAATTTCCATGATCAAAATGTGCCGCCGGCATCATTTCTCCTGCCCGTCGCAAATCCGCCAGGCCGGTCCCGGCTGGTTGCGGAACCAGGTCATCTGGCGCTTCGCATAACGCCGCGTCGCGGCGGCGATCCGCTCTTCCGCCGTCGCCATGTCCGTCTCGCCTTCGAGGAGGGCGCGGATCTCCCGCACGCCGATCGCCTTCATCACCGGCAGGGAGTGGTCGAGCCCGAGCGCGAGCAGGCCCCGAACCTCCTCGACCGCGCCGGAGCGCATCATGGCGCGGACCCGGTCGGCGATGCGCGTCTGCAGCACCGCCCGGTCCGGCGCCACCAGGACCGCCTGCGCCCGCTCCGCATCGACGAGGGGGACCCCCGCCCGCTCCCGCAGGAAGCGGATGGAGCGCCCCGTCGCATGGAAGACCTCGAGCGCCCGGACGATGCGCTGTCCGTCCCCCTCGTCCAGCCGGCGGGCGGTCTCCGGGTCCAGCGCGGCGAGTTCGCCGTGCAGCCGCGCCGGGCCGAACTCGGCAAGGTCCCTGCGCAAGCGGTCCCGGACGTCGCCGGGTATGGCCGGCATGTCCGCCAGGCCGCCGAGTAGGGCGCGGAAATAGAGCCCCGTGCCCCCGACCACCACCGGGATGCGGCCGGCGGCGCGGATGCCGGCAAGCACCTCGGCCGCGTCGCGGTACCACGCACCGGTCGAATAGGCGGCCCGGCCGCTTTCGTGGCCGTAGAGCCGGTGCTCGACGGCGGCCAGATCCTCGGCCGAGGGCCGCGCCGTCAGGATGGCGAGCGGCGCATAGACCTGCATGGAGTCCGCGTTCACGATCACGCCGCCATGCGCCTCGGCCAGGCGCATCGCCAAGGCCGACTTGCCCGCGGCCGTCGGTCCCGCTATCAGGATCGCATCCATTCGCCGGCCTTTTCGCACCCCGCCAGGAGTTTCCGCCCGATGGCTCTCGTCGCCACGCTCGTCTCCAATCCCTCGCGCCGGGATCTGACGCCCGAAACCGTCCGGCACGCCGCGGATGCGGTGGAAACCGATCGCATCGACTGGCTCGCCGGATCGCTCGCCTGCGACCTCCACCTCGCCGACGGCGCCGACGCCGCCGGGATCGACCGTGCGCTGCGGACCGCCCTCGGCGGCGCGCCCGTCGACGTGGTGGTGCAGGAAGTCGCCGGGCGGCGCAAGACCTTTCTGATCGCCGACATGGATTCCACCATGATCGGCCAGGAATGCATCGACGAGCTTGCCGAGGAGATCGGCGTCCGGGACCGCGTCTCTTCGATCACCCGGCGCGCCATGAACGGCGAGATCGCCTTCGAGCCGGCGCTGCGGGAACGCGTCGCCCTTTTGAAGGGCCTGCCGGTCGACGTCGTCGGCAAGGTCCTCCGCACGCGCATCTCGCTCTCCCCCGGCGGGCGGACGCTGGTCTCCACCATGAAGGCCGGCGGCGGCTACTGCGCGCTGGTCTCCGGCGGCTTCACGCTCTTCACCGGCCCGATTGCCGAAGCGCTCGGCTTCGACGAGCACCGCGCCAACGTGCTCGTGGAGAAGGACGGCACGCTCACCGGCGAAGTGGCGGACCCGATTCTCGGTCGCCAGGCGAAGATCGACGCGCTGCACGACATCGCCGGATCCCTCGGGATCGCCCCCTTCGACGCCATCGCCGTCGGCGACGGCGCCAACGACCTCGGCATGCTCCAGCTGGCCGGCACCGGTGTCGCGCTCCATGCGAAACCCGCCGTCGCCGCCGCCGCCGGCTGTCGCCTCGACCACGCCGACCTGACCGGCCTGCTCTATATCCAGGGCTATCGGGAAGCCGATTTCGTCGAATGACGCCGCAGCCCGTGAACCGGTGACGGGCTTCAGTCCATCCGCACCGTCAGGAAGCGCAGTTCGCCGGTCTTGTCGGCGAGCATGAGAAGGGCGTTGCGCCGGCCGTCGTCCCGGAGGCCGGATATCTCGTTCATGACGTCCTCGGGCGTCGAGACCTGGTCCTGCGCGACCTCGACGATGACGTCGCCGGGCGCGATCCGCTTCTCGGCCGCGGCCGAATTGGGTTCGACGGCCGTGACCACCACGCCGTCCACGTCCTTGGCGATGCCGAAGGTCTTCCGCGCCGCGTCGTCCAGCTTGCCGAGGGTCATGCCGAGCACGGAGGACTGGCTGTTCTTCGTCGGCTTGTCCTTCGATGCGCCGTCGATCTTGGCCACCTGCTCGTCCCGGCCCTCCATCCGTCCGAGCGTGACCTTGACGGTCTGCTCCTTGCCCTTGCGCACGACGACGACGTCGACCTCCTTGCCGATCGGGCTTTCCGCGACGATGCGCGGCAGGTCGCGCATTTCCTTGATCTCCCTGCCGTCGAACCGGATGACGACGTCGCCGGTCTCCAGGGAGCCGTCGTCCACCGGCCCGCCCTTGATGATGCCGGCGATGAGCGCACCCTCGGCCTTCGGCATGTCGAGGCTCTCGGCGATGTCGTCGGTCACCGGCTGGATCCGGACGCCGAGCCAGCCGCGGCGTGTCTCGCCGTATTTGCGAAGCTGGTCGACGACGTTGCCGGCGATCTCGGAGGGGATGGAGAAGCCGATGCCGATCGATCCGCCGCTCGGCGAGATGATCGCTGTGTTGATGCCGATCACCTGGCCTTCCATGTTGAACAGCGGACCGCCGGAATTGCCGCGGTTGATCGCCGCGTCGGTCTGGATGAAATCGTCGTAGGGCCCTTCGTTGATGTTGCGGCCGCGCGCCGAGATGATGCCGAGCGTCACGGATCCGCCGAGCCCGAACGGGTTGCCGATCGCCATCACCCAGTCGCCGATGCGCGCCTTGACGGAATCTCCGAACTGCACGTAGGGCAGCGGCTTGTCGGCATCGACCTTGAGGAGCGCGAGGTCGGTCTTCTTGTCGATGCCGAGGATCTTCGCCCTGCGCGTCGCGCCGTCGGTGAAGTTGACCTCGACGTCGTCGGCGCCGTCGATGACGTGATTGTTCGTCACGATCAGCCCGCTCGGATCGATGACGAAGCCGGACCCGAGCGAATCGACCTTCTCCGACGGCAGGCGGTGTCCGTCCTTGCCGTTGAAGAACTGGTCGAAGAAATCGTGGAACGGCGAGCCTTCCGGCAGCTTCGGCGGGGCGACGTTGTCGTCGGAGGCGACCGTCTGCGACGACGAGATGTTGACCACGGCGCCGAGAAGCTTCGCCGCGAGATCGGCGACCGAGGCCGGCCCCTTCGGCTGCAGCGCCATCGGCTTGCGCACGTCGGGCGCCGGGGCCTTCACGGACGAGCCGGCCGCCGCGGAGGGCGGGGGCGCGGCGGCATCCTCGGCCGGCGCCGGCGATGCCGCCAGGCCTGCCAGTACGGCCGCGAAGGCCAGTCGACGAACGGTGGGAATGACGGCGCGCGCCATGGTCGGATCTCTCCCTCGATCGGCTTCTGAAAGCCTCAGGCAAAGATAGGGCCGAATTGAGGGGGATCCAATCATATTTGCGAGAAGGCAGGAAAGGTCGCGAGCATTTTCGGCAAAACCGGAAGCCCGGCTTTCCGGCCGGAACGGCGTGAAGACGATGCAGCCCTCGGCGCCCGCGTCGCGGACGCCGAACGTTCGCGATTTTGTGAGGCGCAGACGCACTCTAGCGGCGGACGATCCACACGATCGCCACGCCGATGGCCACCGCCGCCGCCCCGGCCACCCGCAGCTGGCCGTCGCTCACCGACGGCAGCTTGCGCGCAGCGCTTCGCAGCAGGCCCGGCGCGAAGGCGTAGATCAGGCCCTCGATGACGAAGAACAGCCCCAGGCCGACGACGAAGTCCGACGTTCCCACCGTCTCACTGCCCCGATGCCGTTCCGGGCTGCGAGGCGCCCGGCGCCGGTGCCTGCCCGCCGGCCGCCGCGTCGCCGTTCGTTTGCGGCTGCGGCCGCGGCGCGGAGCCCGAAGGCCGGGCCGCGTCGCTGGCCGGCGGCGCCGGCGTCGACGGCTTCAGGACGGAGGAAAGGTCCTTCTTCTCGCCCTTCATGGAGTCCTCGCCGGCGCCGTTGGAATTCCGGAAGAAATCGAAGAATTCCGAGTTCGGCGACAGGACAAGCGTCGTGTTCGAGGAGGCGAGCGACAGCTTGTAGGCGTTCATCGAGCGGTAGAAGTCGTAGAACTTCGGATCCTCGCCATAGGCCTTGGCGTAGATCTGCGTCGCCTCCTTGTCGCCCTCGCCGCGGGCGATGTCGGAATCGCGCTGCGCCTGCGAGACGATCTCGACCACCTGCCGGTCGGCGACGGCGCGGATGCGCTGTGCAGCCTCGTTGCCGCGCGCGCGGATGAGCGCCGCCTCGGCCAGGCGCTCCGACTTCATGCGCTCGTAGGTCTGGTTGGACACCTCCTTGGTGAGGTCGGTCCGCCGGATCCGGACGTCCTCGACCGTGATGCCGAGCGATTCGGCGGCCGGACGCAGCTGGTCGCGCACTTCCCGCATCATCGAGGCCCGCGCCTCCGAAAGGGCCGCCTCGAAATTGCGCAGGCCGTAGACCCGGCGCAACGCCGAATCGAGACGCGTGCGCAGGCGCGATTCGGCAGAGTCGAACTCGCCGGAAACCGTCTGCCGGAACTTGCGGGCGTCGGTCACCCTGTAGACGACGAATGCGTCGACCTCGTAGAACTTGCCGCCCGAAACCTGGACGCGGATATTGTCCAGGTCGAAGCGCCGCGCGCGGTCGTCGACGAACTGGACGCGATCCGCGTCGAGGAAGCCGAAGGGCAGCTTGAAGTAGAGGCCCGGCTTGGCCTCCACGGACTGGATCTCGCCGAAGCGCACGACGATCGCCTGCTCGCGCGCATTGACGATGAAGTACGAGTTGTAGAGCACGAGCAGGATGACGGCGGCGATGCCCGCCAGAACCGGGAGACGATTGTTCATTTGGAACCTCCCTTGCCCTGCTTCTGCTGCGTCTGCAGTTCGGGCAGCGGCAGGTAGGGCACCACGCCCTGGCCGTTGCCGTTCTGGTCGATGATCACCTTGTTGCTGCCCTGCAGCACCTGCTCCATCGTATCGAGGAACATGCGCCGCCGCGTGACGTCCGGCGCCTGCCTGTAGGCGTTGAAGACCGAGAGGAAGCGCTGCGACTGGCCCTTCGATTCGTTGACCACCTTCTGCTTGTAGGCGTTGGCCGCCTCGCGGATCTGGGCCGCCTCGCCGCGCGCCTGGCCGAGCTTCTGGTTGGAATATTGCTGGGCTTCCTGCTTGTAGCGGTCCTCGTCCTGCTCGGCGCGCTGCACCTCGTCGAACGCGTCCGCGACCTCACGCGGCGGCGACGCGTCCTCGATGGACACCGTGTTGATCGTGAGGCCGGCCCTGTAGTCGTCCATCGTTTTCTGGATGATGTCGTGAACCTCCGTGGCGATCGCCGCGCGGTGGTCGCGGAAGATGTCCTGCGCCGGCCGCCGGCCGACGATCTCGCGCATGGCGCTCTCGGAAACCTGGCGCAGCGTGTCCTGCACCTCGGCGACGTCGAAGAGGTACTGGCGCGGGTCCGAAACCGCGTAGAGCACCTTGAAGTCAACCATGACGATGTTCTGGTCGCCGGTCAGCATCAGGCCCGAATTGGTGCCCGTGCGCTCGCCGCCGATGTTCATCTCCTGCTCGACGATCGGCGCGAATTCCACCGTCTCGAACGGCCACCAATGGAAGTGGAGCCCGGGCATGGAGACCTGCTGCTTCGGTTCCCCGAAGCGCAATTCGATGCCGCGCTCGTCGGGCTGCACCGTGTAGACCGCCTTGAAGAGCCAGAGCATGACGAGCACCGCCACGACCGCCAGGACGACGAGCGACGAGCTGCCGCCGCCGCCGGGCAGCACCCCGCGCAGCCGCTCCTGTCCGCGCCGCAATATCTCGTCGAGATCCGGCGGCTTGCCTCCGCCTCCGCCGCCGCCGCGCGGCGGCTGGGGACCCTGCCCCCAGGGTCCCTGGTTGTTGCCGCCGCCGCCGCTGCCCCAAGGACCGCCGCCGCCACCGTTCTGACTGCTCCAAGGCATTCGCCTTCACCCATCCGCTGTTCTCTGCGCCGCATGCGGGCAGAGCGCTCGCCGGCAACCCAATCGGCCGGTCCGCTATCCCGAGAATCCACTGCGGTTATATGCATGCGGACGCCCCCTTTCAACGCACGGTCGACTATCCCCATCGGATTTAAGGCAAATTAGTGAACGTCACTGCGCCCGGCGGCGGTATTCGACGAAGCGCGTGGGGTAGGAATTCCGCTCGTCGGCGGGCAGCCGTTCCTCCCGGACCGCTTCCCAGTCGGCCTGCGCGATGTCCGGAAAACGCGTATCGCCCGGCACCGTCGCCTCGACATGGGTCACGTAGAGACGTGCCGCGCGCGGCAGCGCCTGGGCGTAGATGTCCCCTCCGCCGATCACGCATATCTCGCCCGCATCGGCCCTTTGCGCCGCATCCGCCGCCTTGGCGAGCCCCTCGTCCAGCGACCGGGCCGTCTCCACGCCCTCGATCCCCAGCCCCGGATTGCGCGAGACGACGACATGCGGGCGCCCCGGCAGCACGCGCCCGATGGAGTCCCAGGTCTTGCGGCCCATCACGATGGGCTTGCCCATGGTGAGCGCCTTGAAGCGCTTCAGGTCCGACGACAGCCGCCAGGGAAGGCCGCCGTCCCGCCCGATCACGCCGTTCTCGGCCATTGCGACGACGATGGCGATCTCCGCTTTCTCCGACGCCACGCCCCTCACCTCAGACCGCCACGGGCGCCGCGATGGGCGCGTGCGGCTCGTAGCCGGTCACCTCGAAATCGTCGATGGCATAACCGTCGATGGAGTCCGGCCTCCGCAGGAGCGACAGCTTCGGCAACGGCCGCGGCTCGCGCGAGAGCTGCTCGCGGGCCTGTTCGATGTGGTTGGAATAGAGGTGCACGTCGGCCCCGGCCCAGACGAGCTCGCCCGGCTCCATGCCGACCTGCTGCGCCAGCATCGCCAGGAGCGCCGCCCCGCCGGTCAGGTTGAAGGGCACGCCGAGCAACAGGTCGCAGCTTCGCTGGAAGATCAGCATGTTGAGCCGCTTTCCTCGCGTGACGTGGAATTGGTAGACCATGTGGCAGGGCGGCAGCGCCATCCGCGGGATGTCCGGCACGTTCCACGCGTGGAACAGGATGCGCCGGCTCGACGGATTTTCGCGGAGCGCGCGCACGACCGCCGCGATCTGGTCGTGTTCCCGGCCCTCCGCGTCCAGCCAGCGGCGCCACTGCCGGCCGTAGACAGGGCCGAGGTCGCCCCATTCCTCGGCGAAGGCTTCGTCCTCGACGATCCGCGCCTCGAAGGCCGATTGCGAGATGTCCTCGCCGGTGGCCTCCCGGTACCTCTTGAGCGGCCAGTCGGACCAGATGCGCACCTTCTCCGCCAGGAGCGGGCGGATGTTGGTTTCGCCCGTGAGGAACCAGAGCATCTCCTTGACGGCGAGCGTCCAGTAGACCCGCTTGGTCGTCAGGATCGGCACCGTGCCGTCCGACATGTCGAAACGCATCATCGCGCCGAAGAGCGAGATCGTTCCGACGCCCGTGCGGTCGACGCGGGGATCGCCGGACGCGAGCACCTGCGCCATGAGATCGAGATATTGCTGCTCGGGATGGCTCGGCATGGCGTTCAGGCGACCCGGAAGACCGGAATTGACGGAAAATTAGCCGCTCGCACGGGTCGCCGGCTTACGACCCGGAGGCTCTGATTCTGTCGCCGAGCATAGACCATTCGCCGCCCGCCGCGCCACCGACAATCGACCGCTTGGGCGCCCGTGCCCGCCTTAGATGCCGTCCAGCTTCCCGAGCTGGCGGACGCAGAGATAATAGAATGTCACGCGCGACTTGTTGCGGTCGCCGGCCATCGTTTCGCAGGCCCGCGCCACGGCCTCCTCCGCCGCCGCGCCGCCGGCACCGAGCTTCTTCTCGCACCACTTCTCCTTGATGCGCTCGAGCTCCGTGTCGTCGGAGCAGAAAACCAGCGACGAATCGCGGTTGCGCAGTGCAACTCCGAGGTGCCGCACGATCCTTTCCACCGTCTCCGGCCTCGCCTCGCCGTCGTATCGCTGGACGTCTGCGAGATGGTCGACCATCGGCATTTCTCCCTGTCGGGCGGTCGTTCACGGCGCCTTGCCGCTGCAATTGTCGGCGCTCGTGCGACGGCACCCCTTTTCATTTCGGGCGGCAGCAATTATATCTTGAATGTCGCGCAAGCGACTATGGCAATAAACGGTTGATGCAATAAGCCTATCGGACCCGGGGGCGGTACCCGGCGCCTCCACCAAGAGCCGGCGGACGGCCTAAGCGACCAAGGCCGGCTGTTGATGGGGGCGAAACAGGATCGACGAGGGTGTAAAGATCGATTTTTTGCCCGGCATGATACCACCGTTATCGGGTCAAACTCATAGTTGCAAACGACAACAACTATGCGGGGGCACGCCTCGCCGCGTAATGCGGTTCGGTAGCTCCGATTGAACTCCTGGCGGTTCGCATCGTCAGGCGGGGTCCGGAGGCACCTGGCAACAGAAGCCTCCACCTCATTCGCGGAATGGTTTATAGAGAATCGCTAAAGGCCGCCGACGCAGCCGGGCAACCAACAAGGCAGAGACGAAGAACGCATGCCACAGGACCATATCCGCTACGATATCCTCGCCCAGGACGCCCTGCGCGGCGTCATCCGCAAGGTTCTCTCCGAGGTTGCCGCTACGGGCCATCTGCCGGGCGATCATCATTTCTTCATCACCTTCATCACCGGTGCGCCGGGCGTGCGCATCTCGCCCCACCTGAAGTCGAAATATCCGGAGCAGATGACGATCGTCATCCAGCACCAGTTCTGGGACCTCAAGGTGACCGAAACGCTGTTCGAGATCGGCCTCTCCTTCTCCGACGTGCCGGAGCGGCTGATCGTTCCCTTCTCCGCCGTTCGCGGCTTCTACGATCCATCGGTCAATTTCGAGCTGGAGTTCGATCCCTCGGGCGAGGAACAGGTGGTCGACGGCGCCGTCGAGGAGGGCCAGCCCGCCCCCTCCGATCTGCCGTCCGAGGGTGCGGCCGAGCCCGGCGCGCCGGGCGCCGACGTGGTATCGCTCGATTCCTTCCGCAAGAAGAACTGATCCGTGCCCGATCCCGTCAACCTGCGCCGCTTCCGAAAGTCGCGGCAGCGCGCGGAGAAGGAACGGCAGGCCGAGCAGAACCGCATCGCGCACGGCCGGACCCGGGAGGAACGGCGGCTGACCTCCGCCCTCAACGAGAACGAAACCCGCCGCCACGAAGCCGGCCGGATCGAGAAGCCGCAGGACCTCGAGAAGCCGCAGGAGCCGGACGAAGCGGATCGCTCGTAACCTCGTCCTTCGCGCCCCGCCGCTCACCGAAGGTGCCACGATTTCGCCCCCCGGCCCGAAGCGCCCGCCCGAATGAACCGCAAACGCTCCATCGCAATCCGCGGCCACCGCACCAGCGTCTCCCTGGAGGACGGCTTCTGGCACGCCCTCCAGCGCATCGCCGACGAACGATCCCTGCCGCTCGCCCGCCTGGTCGCCGAAATCGACGCATCCCGCCCGCCCCGGCAGAATCTCTCCTCCGCCCTCCGCCTCCACGTCCTCCACTGGGCCCTCCAGTCCCGCCACTGAGCCCGGCAACTGCAATTACCCGCCGCCACCGCCGCACACCCCCCTCTGTCCTGCCGGACATCTCCCCCTCAAGGGGGGAGATCGACCTGGGGCGGGCGCCCTGCGATGCGGGGGGCGACTGCGTGAGATCGGCCTGGGGCGGGCGCCTTGCGATGCGGAGGGTGCCAAGTTGCGTGGTGGCCGATGGCGTGCCGTGCCGCCGCCCCACCCTCCAATCTCCCCCCTTGAGGGGGAAATGTCGGCGCAGCCGACAGAGGGGGGTCTCCGGCGGCAGCGGCCGGGCGCCGGCAGCAGCGGCCGGGCGCCGGCAGCGCGAATTGTGCAACGGCGAGGGCCCAGGCGAGCAGCGACGGCACCGCGGCGCGCAGCGGATGCGGATCGACGAGAGGGGCCGGGGCGGCGCGTCAGTCGGGGTCGAGGACGGCCTTGAGGAACTCGCGGGTGCGGCTTTCCTTGGGGTCGGTGAAGAGCTGTTCGGGCGGGCCCTCCTCCTTGATCTTGCCCTTGTCGAAGAAGCAGACCCGGTCGGAGACCTGGCGGGCGAACTGCATCTCGTGGGTGACGAGCAGCATCGTCAGGTCGTGCTCCTCGGCCAGGTGGCGGATGACGTTAAGCACCTCGCCGACCAGTTCCGGGTCCAGGGCCGAGGTCGGCTCGTCGAACAGCATGACCTTCGGCCGCATGGCGAGCGCCCGGGCGATGCCGACGCGCTGCTGCTGGCCGCCGGAGAGCTGGTGCGGGTACTTGTCGGCCTGCTCGGCCAGCCCCACCATGGCGAGAAGCTCCTCCGCGCGCTCCCGCGCCTCCTTCTTGGAAAGCCCGAGCACCCGCACCGGCGCCTCCGTGATGTTGCGCCGGACGGTCATGTGCGGGAAGAGGTTGAATTGCTGGAACACCATGCCGAGTTGCTCGCGCATCCTGTGCAGGTGCTTCTCGCTCGCCGGATGCAGGCTGCCGCCGCGCTCCTCGTGCCACAGCGGCTCGCCGCCGACATAGACGACGCCGTCGTTGATCTTCTCGAGCGTCATCAGGATGCGCAGCACGGTCGACTTGCCCGACCCCGACGGCCCGATGATCGTCACCTTCTCGCCCGGCGCGACCTCGAAATCCAGCTCGTTGAGCACGGTGATCGGACCGAAGCTCTTGACGACCTTCTCGAACTTGATGATGGGCTCGCTCATTTCAGGGGTATCCCTATCTTGGGGAGTTTGACGTCGAGGTAGCGCACGCCGGCCGATGCCACGAGCGTCAGCACGAGATAGATGCCGCCGACCATCGACAGCGGAACGAGGTAGTCGAAGGTCCGGTCGCCGATGATCTTCGCCACGTTCAGCATTTCGAGCACGGTCACGACCGAAAGCACCGGAACGTCCTTCATGATCGACACGAGGTAGTTGCCGAGCGCCGGGATGATGCGCGGGATCGCCTGGGGAAGGACGATGTGGGTGAAGGTCCGCGTCGTCGTCAGGTTCAGGGCCCGCGAGGCCTCCTTCTGCCCCCGGGTGACGGCCTCCAGTCCGGCGCGGTAGACCTCGGACATGTAGGCGCTGTACTGCACGCCGAGCGCCAGCGCACCCGTCAGGAAGGCCGGCAATATGATGCCGTAGTCGGGCAGCACGTAGTAGAGGAAGAAGAGCTGCACCAGCAGCGGCGTGTCGCGCAGGAACTCCGTGACGAGGTTCGCCGGCCACGAGACGAACCGCGTCGGCGCACCCTTGAGCACCGCCAGGACGAGGCCGAGGATCGCCGCGACGAAGAAGCCGAGGATGGTCGCCTCGATCGTGACCAGCAGGCCGAGCATGAGGATCGGGAAGATGGAGATCGCGAAGGCCCACTCCGAACTCGTATCCCAGTGAATGCCGAAAAGCATGGCGCTACTCCCCTGCCGTCTTCCAGCGTCCGACGGAATATTCGAGCCCCTTCATCAAGGCCGTCATGACGAGCGCAAGCCCGAAATACATGAAGAGAACCATGGTGTAGACGGTCACGCTGTCCTGGGTGAAGTTGCGGATCCGCTCCGCCCGGAAGGCCAGGTCGCCGAGGCTGATCAGCGAGACCAGCGCCGTGTCCTTCAGGTTCTGGACCGCCAGGTTGCCGAAGGTCGGCATCATTTCGGGCACGGCCTGCGGAATGGCGATCCGCCACAGCGCCTGCCGCGGCGTGAAGTTCAGCGCCCGCGCCGCCTCGTACTGGTTGTTCGAAACCGCCTGGATCGCCCCGCGCACCACCTCCGCCCCGTAGGCGCCGATGTTGAAGCCGAGCGCCAGCACGCCCGCCACCACCGCAGGCAGCCTGAGGTCGATGCCGATCGCCTGCCCGACGAGCGGAAGCGCGAAATAGAGCCAGAACAGCTGCACCAGCAGCGACGTCCCGCGGAAGACCTCGATGTAGACGACGGATATGCCCTTGACGAGCCAGTTGTGGGAGAGCTTGCCGATCCCGAACGCGAAGGCGCAGATCGCCCCGAGGATCGTCGAAAAGACCGTCAGTTCGACGGTGACCCATGCCCCTTCCAGGAGCGGGGGCAGGTAGGTGGTCCACTGCATCGCAGGTCCCCGATCATGCGGCAGCCGGTGCCTGGTCCGTGACGCGCGGACCGGGGGCGGTTTCCCCCGGTCCGCATTCCGTTGCCCTGACGGTGCTTATTTGCCCGAGCAGAGTTCCTCCGTCGTCTTCTGCATCGACGCCTTCACGTCGGCGTCGGTGAAGCCGTAGCCCTTGAGATCCTTCTTCCAGGCCGCCGTCTTCTTGTACTTGGCCAGTTCCTTGTTGACCGCGTCGCGCAGGTCCGTGGACCCTTGCGCGAAGGTGAAGGCGCCCCAGCTGCGGACTTCCTTCCCGTCGATCGTCGGATCCTTGAAATCCTGGACGATCTGCACCTTCTTGCTCTTGCCGGCGAGCTGCGCGGCCGTCAGGCCGGTCGCCGCATAGGCCGCCGCACGGCCCGTCGCCACCGTCGAGATCGCGTCGGCATTGGACGAGATGGTGATCATGTTCCCCTCGGGCACGCCGAGCTTCTGCATCATGTCGAGCTGGTCGGCGCCCGCCATGATCGCGACCTTCTTGTCGCCCTTGGCGAAATCCGAATAGGCGGTGACGCCGTCCGGGTTGCCCTTCTTGACGAGGAGACCCTCGCCGTAGGAGCTGTTCGGCTCGGAATAGATCACCTTCTTGCAGCGTTCCGGATTGATCGCCATCTCCGCCGCGACCATGTCGAACCGGTCGGCCTGCAGCCCCGGGATCAGCGACGAGAAGTTCGTCGTCACCCACTTGATGTTCTTGATGCCGAGCGCGTGGACGATGTGCGCGGCGACGTCGGGGCCGGCCCCCTTGGCCTTGCCGTTCATGTCCATGTAGCCATAGGGAATCTCGTTGGCGATCGCGATGCGGATCGTGCCCTTGCTCTTGAGATCCTTGAGCGACGCCGCCGACGCGGATCCGGCCGCGATCGTCATGGCTGCGGCTGCGGCGGCCAGAATAGCCGTTGTCGTGCGCTTGTTTCTCATTGTGTACTCCCTGATGATTTGCTTCAAATCGCCGAATTTGCAAACGGTCGAAACTGCGGGTCGCCGATTGGTGGTCGTTTCTGGAAAACAGCCCCGCTCGCTAGGACCGCGCGCCCCGCCTGGACGAGGGATGCGCATTGACAGGTGGAGTTTGCAATATTGAGCCCACCGGGTCAAACCATCGCCACACTTTTCCGGAAATCAGCCCGATTTCGGCGAAAAAAGCCTCAAAATCCATCGGAATTGCGTGACTTCCGGCCAAAAAGACAGATCTTTTATAGCAGACGATAAATGAGGCCTATCTAAATCGCTTCCCGGAAAAATGGGGACCGCTTTTCCGTCCGGAGAAGCGCACGGATCGTCCCCGGGCGCGCGTTCGCAAGTTCCACGACCGGGGGACGTCGTTCAAAGCGGCGAACGCCCGGCGCCGCCGGCGCCAGGTTCCGCCGCCGCGTAGGACGAACAGAGCCACAGCAGGACCTCGGCCGCATCCTCGCTCCGGGCGAAGAGAAACATCTCGCCGCCCTCGCCGCCCAGGGCGATGCCGCGGCCGTCCTCGCCGGCGGGTCCTTCCGCCCGCACGCTTCCCGGCTCGATCAGCCTGATCGCCCGGCGCGCGCCCACCGTCCGGACCAGTCCGGTCCGCCCGTCCGCCAGCCGGAGGAACGTCGCCGCCCCGTCCGCCGTGCACACCACGTCCCTCACGGCCGCATCCGGAAAGGCCGCGCCGAAGTCGAGAAGCGCGCTCCCGGGATCCTCCCCCTCGCTTGTCGCCCGACGCCTCACCAGCACCGCCGCCAACAGGACGATGGCGACTATGAGAAGCAGACTGGCAATGGTACCGATGTTCATGAGCCGCCTCCGCCCGTCGGTTGCCTGACGCGAGGATGGCAACCATCGCGGGATAAAGCAAGTCCCTGCACCCCCGTGAGGCGGTTCCGGCGCGCCTCAGAAGCGCCCGCGCCGCGACGCCCGCCAGAGCCACCATTGCCGCCGCCACTGCGCCGCCCGGATGCCGCGATCCGGAACCGTGGCCGGAAGGCGCCGCGCCCGTTGCAGCACGGGGCCGGCAAGCGCCGCCGGCAGCCATGCGGGAAAGAGCTCCGGCGGCATTCCGGAAAGCGCCCGCCGCGCCTTTTCCAGGTGCTCGCGGCCGAGATCGGCAAAGGCCTGGATCGCCCGCGCCCGCTTCTCCGGTTCGCTCCCGGAAAGGAAGCCCTCCCGGTCGAGCCCGGTCGCCGCCAGGATGTCGCCCGGCACGTAGAGCTGCCCGCGCGCCACGTGGATCGGCATCAGGAGCATCGCCCCGGCGACGGCGAGCGCCACGCCCGCATGCCCGGAGACGTCGCTCGCCGCGCGCGCCGCCTCCGGCGCGATCACCATCGCGCAGAGCTGCATGATCGCCGACGCCGTCTCCCCGGCATAGCCTTCGAAGCTCGTGCGGTCCGGCATCGGGTCGTCGTAGAGATCGAACGTTCGCGCCTCGACGGCGCGGTCGAAGGAGCTCCGCGGCAGCCCGTAGCGCTCGATCGTCGCGCCGAGCGCGGCGGCGACCGGATTGGCCTCGGGCGAGCCGTACGGCGTGCCGTTGGCGAGGTCGCGCCACCATTGCAGGCGCACCTCGCCGGGAAGCGGCTCGCGCACCGCGTCCCGGACCCGGGCCACCTCCGCGTTGAAGGCGTAGATCGCCGCGAAGGCGCCGCGATGCGCCTCCGGCACCAGCAGGCAGGCGAGATAGCGGTCCCGGTCCGTCTCGCGCAGGAGGTTCAGGCAGTGGTCGAAATCGGCGTCGCTGGCGGCCATCGGCGGCCGGCCTCAGACCGCGATCAGCGCGGCGGCCACCGCCCGCGATTCGGCCAGCATCACGTTGAAGGTGCGCACGGCCGCGCCCGTGCTCATCGGGTCGCTGGCCACGGAGCGCGCCCGCAGCGCCTCCTTCAGCTCCCGCGGCAGCGGCCGGATCCCGCTGCCGGTTCCGACCAGCAGCACCTCGATGCCGCCGGCCTCCGAGAGCACGCGCCCGAACGCCTCCGGCGTCAGCGGATCGCCCTCCGCCATGTCCCAGCCATGGATGCCGGACGGCAGGCAGAGGATCGAGCCGCGGTGCGACATGTCGGCGAAGCGGAACCCGCCGTTGCCGTAGGCGTCGATCGGCGCCCGGCCGGGAAAATGCGCATCGCGGATTTCGATGCCTTTCGCCATGGCCCTATGCGGACGTCCGCGCGGCGCCGGGCTTCTGCGCCTCTTCCGCCGTTTCCGCCTCGCTGCCGCGCTGCGACATGCCCCTCAGCCTGAAGACGATCAGGACCGGTGCCGCGATGAAGATGGACGAATAGGTGCCGACGACCACGCCGAAGATCATCGCCGCCGTGAAGGAGCGGATCACCTCGCCGCCGAAGATGAAGAGCGCCAGCAGCGCGATCAGCGTCGTCGTCGAGGTCAGCACGGTGCGCGACAGGGTCTCGTTGATCGACAGGTCGATCAGCTTCGGCAGCGGCATCTTCTTGTAGCGCCGGAGGTTCTCGCGCATCCGGTCGTAGACGACGACCGTGTCGTTGAGCGAATAGCCGACGATGGTCAGGACGGCCGCGATGCTCGTCAGGTCGAACTGGATCTGCGTCACCTCGAACATCCCGATGGTCATGATGACGTCGTGGATCGTCGCGATGATCGCGCCGAGCGCGAACTGCCATTCGAACCGGAACCAGATGTAGATCAGGATGGCGAGCAGCGCGACGAGCACCGCGAGCGTCCCCGCCCGCGCCAGCTCCGAGGAGACCGTCGGGCCGACCAATTCGACCCGCCTTATGACGTAGTCCTTGTCGAGCGCGCCGCGGATGCTGTTGATCGCCTGCTGCTGCGCCGCGTCGGTGTCGGCGGACGCCTGCACGCGGATCAGCACCTCGCGCGGAGAGCCGAAGCCCTGCACGTGGACGCCGCCGACGTCCAGCCCGGTCAGCGTCGAGCGGATGGCGCCGATGTCGGCCGTCTCGCCCTTCGCCTGCACCTCGACCATGGTGCCGCCGGTGAAGTCGATGCCGTAGTTCATGTTGACGGTGAAGAGGCCCACCACCGTCGCCAGCGACAGCGCGATCGACATGGCGAAGGTGAAGCGCCGGATCCCCATGAACCGGAAGTTCGCGCCGTCGGCGAGCGCCGAGATGCGTGCCTTCGGCAGCTCCTTCGGGCGGCGGCGCCGGACCCACTCGGCAACGAGCCAGCGCGTCAGCGTGAAGGCGGTGAAGACCGATGTGAGGATGCCGATGGCGAGCGTCACGGCGAAGCCGCGCACCGGACCGGACCCGAGGTAGAAGAGCACGACCGCCGCGATCAGCGTCGTGATGTTGGCGTCGAGGATGGTCGCCAGCGCCCGGCTGAAGCCCGCGTCGATCGCCTGGATGATGGACCGCCCCGCCCGGTGCTCCTCGCGGATGCGCTCGTAGATCAGCACGTTCGAATCGACCGCCATGCCGATCGTCAGCACGATGCCGGCGATGCCGGGCAAGGTCAGCGTCGCGCCGAGGATCGACAGCAGCGCGATGATCATCAAGAGGTTGGCGATGAGGGCGATGTTGGCCAGCACCCCGAGGAAGCTGTAGCCGACGATCATGAACACGACGACCGCGATGGCGCCGATGATGGAGGCCATCTCGCCGGCGGCGATCGAGTCCGCGCCGAGGCCGGGACCGACGGTGCGCTCCTCCACCACGTTCAGCGTCGCCGGCAACGCGCCGGCGCGCAGCAGGATCGCCAGGTCGTTGGCGCTCTGCGCCGTGAAGTTGCCGGAGATCTGCCCGCTGCCGCCGAGGATCGGCTCGCGGATGACCGGCGCCGAGATCACCTTGTTGTCGAGCACGATGGCGAAAGGCTTGCCGACGTTCTTCTGCGTCGCCTGGCCGAAGCGCTGGGCGCCCTTGGTGTCGAAGCGGAAGGAGACGATCGGCTCGTTGGTGCGCTGGTCGAAGCCGGCCTGCGCGTCGGTCAGGTCCTCGCCCGAGACGAGGATGCGCCGCTCGACGAGATATTTCTGCTTGGGGTTGTCGACCGACGGAAGGATTTCGTCGCCCGCCGGCGGATGGCCGCTCTCCGCCTCGTCGACGGGGACCGACGTGTCGACCATCTGGAAGGTCAGCTTGGCGGTCTGGTCGAGAAGGTTCTTCAGCCGCTGCGGATCGCCGAGGCCGGGCACCTGGACGAGGATGCGGTTCGAGCCCTGCCGCTCGATCAGCGGTTCCGTCGTGCCGAGCTGGTCGACGCGCCGCCGCACCACCTCGATCGACTGGGTCACCGCCGAGCGCACCCGGTATTCGATGCCGTTGTCGGTGAGCGCCAGCCGGAGCGTGTCCGGCTGCGGCTCCGTGATCGCCACTTCCTCGACGTTGCCGCTGCCGAAGACGCCGGCGTTGACGGGCTTGGTCAGGTCGGCGAGCGCGTCCTTGGCCTTCGCCACGTCGTCCGGCTTGCGGATGCGCACCTGCACGCCCTGGCCCTTGCGGCCGAGGCCGGTGTAGCCGATGCCCTTGTCGCGCAGCAGCCGCCGCACGTCGTCGACGGTCGCGTTGATCCGGTCCTTGACGATGTCGCCGCGGTCGACCTGCAGCAGGATGTAGGAACCGCCCTGCAGGTCGAGGCCGAGCGTCATCTGGGTGTGCGGCACCCAGGACGGCAGGCCGGCGATCTCTTTCTTGGACAGGACGTTCGGAAACGCGAAGACGATGCCCGCCACCACGGCGAGCCAGATCAGGATTGTCTTCCAGCGGGAAAAATGAAGCATCGAACTCTCGATAGCAATGGCAGCCGGGCAGGAGCTGTTCCCAGAAAGGCCGCGGCAGAAACCTTCTACCGCGCCATTGGGGCTACTCCTTGACGGGCTCGCCCTTCACACGGACCTCGGAGAGAAGGCTGCGCGCGGCGCGGATCCTGGTCCCCTCGGCGATTTCGATCTCGACTTCCTTGTCGTCGACCACCTTCGTAACCTTGCCGATGATGCCGCCGCCCGTGACGACCTGGTCGCCGCGGCGGATGTTCTTCAGCATCTCCTCGCGCTTCTTCATCTGCTGGCGCTGCGGCCGGATGATGAGAAAGTACATGATGACGAAGATCAGGATGAACGGCAGGATGGACATGACCATTTCCATGCCGCCGCCGGCGGCACCGGCGGCCTGCGCATAGGCAGGAGTTACGAACATATATGGGCTCCTCGCAAGATCCTCGGCCCGAAAGGCCGACAATTGGGTCTGCCGCATACAGTAACACCGGGGTCGAATGCAACTCCGCCCGGGCGCTGCCGCTGCGCTTTGCCGCGCTCATACCCTTTTCGGCCGCCGAAGGCCATGGTAACGGCCCTCCTCGCACCGATTTTATCGGCCTCGCCCTTGCGCGGGGCCCCGCCCAGGATCCGGAACCGTGACCGACACCAGCCTCGAAGCCCTGCTCGCCGAATTGCGCCGCCTGACCGCCGCCGTCGAATCGCTCGCCCGCCCGAAGGCCGCGCCGAACGATCTCGAAGCGGCCGACTGTTTCGTCTGGGTCCCCGAGTCGGCGCATCTGCAGCCCGTGGCGCGGCCGAACCGCATCGACATCGGCCTGATCCGCGGCATCGACCGGGTCCGCGACATCCTGCTCGAGAACACGCAGCGCTTCGCCCGCGGCCACGCCGCCAACAACGTCCTCCTCTGGGGCGCGCGCGGCATGGGCAAGTCCTCTCTCGTCAAGGCGGCGCACGCCAGCGTCCTCGCCGGGGCGCCCGCCGGCCGGCCCCGCCTCAAGCTCGTCGAGATCCACCGCGAGGACATCGACAGCCTGCCCCGGCTGATGGGATTGCTGCGCGCCAGCGCCTGCCGGTTCATCCTCTTCTGCGACGATCTGTCCTTCGACAAGGACGACACCGACTACAAGTCGCTGAAGGCGGCGCTCGAGGGCGGCATCGAGGGGCGGCCGGACAACGTCATCTTCTACGCCACCTCAAACCGGCGCCATCTCCTGCCGCGCGACATGATGGAGAACGAGCGCTCGACGGCCATCAGCCCCTCCGAGGCCGTCGAGGAGAAGGTCTCCCTCTCCGACCGCTTCGGCCTCTGGCTCGGCTTCCACAAATGCAGCCAGGACGACTATCTCGCCATGATCGAGGGCTACGCCGCCCATTACGGCCTCGACGTGCCGCCCGAGGAGCTGCGCGCCGAAGCCCTCGAATGGGCGACCACCCGCGGCGCCCGCTCCGGCCGCGTCGCCTGGCAGTTCGTCCAGGACCTCGCCGGCCGCCTCGGCCAGTCGCTCGACGACTGACGCCGCCGGGGAGCCTGTCCCGTCCCCAGCCGCGCGCCGTCGTTCTCTCGCCCGCTTTCGCTGCAGAGGCATGAAGGTTAATTCGGGTGCGGGGCCGAAGGACCGTGCCGAATTAAGGGTAAGAAAGGTGCACGGTCCCCCGTGCCCCGCCGACGCCGACAGCCAGGATTGATTTCCTGCCAACCGGTCCTCGTTTCCGGATGCTTCCTCGGGGAACGCCGGCCCTTTCGCTGCCACCGGCCTTCGACAGGATTACCTCGAACCTCCTGCCCTTCCCCATTTCCCCGAAATCCGCCGAACTCGACTTCCGAGGGCACCCGTCCCTTGCGAGGCTCCTCCGAAGCGGACCGATCCCGCCCCGAAGCGCCGTCCCCTGCCCGCATCCGATCGTCTGCAGATCCGCCCGAGCAGCAGGGGCAAGCGCCTTATCGCACATCGCCAATAGAGAATCAATTCCTATTCCGAATTATTTCGAAAGACCGTCGACGAGGACGAGCGCCCCGCCATGCGGCGGGCGACGGCGCGAGATCGGCTTGGGCAGGCGTCCCACGATGCGGCGGGCGACGGCGCGAAATCGGCTCACGGCGAGCGCCCCGCGATGCGGCAGGTGCAAAAGCGCGTGGCGGCCGATGGACGCCATGCAGCCCGCCCCACCCACCAATCTCCCCCCTTGAGGGGGAGATGTCGGCGCAGCCGACAGAGGGGGGTCTCCGGTGGTGGCGGCAGGGGATGCCAGCGCGACTTTTCCACTGAGGCCTCCGGCCGCCGTCTCGCGGCGGCTGGAAAACGCGGCCGGGTGCACCCGCCGCGACCGCCGCGCACCCCCCTCTGTCCTGCCGGACATCTCCCCCTCAAGGGGGGAGATCGGACTGGGGCAACCGCCCCCCGATGCGGCGGGCGATAGGGCGAGAGCGGCTCGCGCCGGGGTGCTGTATAGAATGGCGACCGATGGCGCGCCGTGCGGGTAGCCCCACCCACCAATCTCCCCCCTCAAGGGGGGAGATCGAACTGGGGGCGGGCGCCTTGCGATACGGGTGCGCGAAATCGGCTCGCGGTGGCTGGCGGTCAGTCCAGGTAGGTGGAGGGGTTGACCGGGGTCGCGTCCTTGCGGACCTCGAAATGCAGTTTCGGGCGGTTGGCCTCGCCGCTCATGCCCGAATCCGCGATCACCTGGCCCCGGGTCACCTTGTCGCCGCGCTTGACCTTGAGGTCCTTGGCGTAGCCGTAGACGGTCACGAGGCCGTCGTCGTGGCGGATGAGGACGGTGTTGCCGTACTCCTTCAGGCCGCTGCCCGAATAGATGACCACGCCGTTCTCCGCCGCCTTGACGGGCGTGCCCTCAGGAACCGAAATGTCGATGCCGTCGTTGCGGTGGCCGTCCTCGGTCGAGCCGAAGCGGGCGACGATCTGGCCGCGGGCCGGCCAGCGCAGCTTGCCGATGCCCGAGGATTCCGGCGTCAGGCTGGCAACCTTGGCGTTGGCGTCGGACCCGGCGGCGGCGACGTGCTGCTCTTCCTTCTTGGCGGGCGGCGAATAGGCCTTGGGCGCCGGTTCCTGGCGGGCCGTCTTCGGCGCCGCGGCGGCCACCTTCGCCGGTTCCGGAGCCGGCTTCGGCGTCGAGCCGGTCACCACCTCCTGCTTCGGCGCGGCCTTCGCCGGGGCCTCCGCGCCCTGCGGCAGCGCGAGCCTCTGGCCGACGCGGATGGCGCTGCCGGAGAGGTTGTTGGCGCTCTTCAGGGCGTCGATCGAAACATTGGTACGCCGGGAAATGCCGGCGAGCGTGTCGCCGCTCTTGACGACGTAGGCACCGTCGGAACCCGCCTTCGGCGCCGGCCGCGCGGCGCTGCCGCCGCTGTGGCCGATATCCGCCTTGCCGCCGTCCGACAGCACGGCGACGCGCTCGGTCCTGCCGGGCACCATCAGGGGACGGGCCGCAGGCCTCGCCGCCACCGCGGCATGGCCCATCGTCCTGTCCTCCATCGCCTGCCGCCCCGCGCTCCCGTCATGGGCGGGGATGAGGATCTGGCGGCCGGCCGTCACGTCCGAGGCGCTGGTGATGCCGTTGGCGCGCATGATCGCCTGGGCGGGCACGCCGTAGCGGCGCGACAGGGTGTAGATCGTCTCGCCGTGCTTCAGCGTCACCCGCCCGTCGCCGTCGGCGGAGTGTACGGCGCGCGTCTCGGCATGCTGGCGCGGAAGCGCAGCCGGCGCGGGAGAGGACGGCGGAGGCAGCGCGCTGCCCTGGACCTGCCCGCCGCCGATCGAGCCCGTGCGCACCCCGTCATATGCGCCCCGCTGGTCGTTGCTTGAAACGGCGGCGGGAAACGGCTGGGCCATGGGTCGATCTCCGGAGGGAACCTGTGAATCGGATTGGGAGGGCAAGGAGGCGCGCGTCGAGCCGATGTTGGCCTGAGGCGCCAGCGCGGAATTCCCGCTCGCCGGCACCGACGACGTGGTCAACCGGTCGGACCCGTAGAACCCGTCCTGAAACCGGAGCACGTCCGAACTGCAGCCCGTCGCCGCACCCGCCAGCAACGTGACGCCGAGCACTCCGAGCACAGTCCTGTGAGAGATCTGAGATCTTCTGCTACGCATAACCCATCCCGCGAAACCACGAATACGACGCTCATGATTAAAACGAGTTAGTGTTACCGGGCAGTTAAGGCGCATCCTTCCGACGGAAGAATTGTGCGCAAATCGTGTCCTCGCAGCCGCGCGTTTCCGTGAAGCGCGGAAGGACTTGAGCGCCCCACCGTCGTCATCCTCGGGCTTGTCCCGAGGATCTGCAGTCGGCGCCGCATCCCCGGCGGGCGTCGGTGGATCCTCGCCACAAGGGCGAGGATGACGGAGCGAGCGAGCGGTGCGAATGGAGGCGCGCTTCCAGGAAAAGCGGAAACCGGTTTTCCGTCCGGAAGCGCGAGAAGCCCCCCGCCCTCACCCCCACCGTCGTCATCTCCTCACCCCCACCGTCGTCATCCTCGGGCTTGTCCCGAGGATCTGCAGTCGGCGCCGCATCCCCGGCGGGCGTCGGTGGATCCTCGCCACAAGGGCGAGGATGACGGAGCGAGCGAGCGGTGCGAATGGAGGCGCGCTTCCAGGAAAAGCGGTAACCGATTTTCCGTCCGGAAGCGCGTGAAGAACGCCGCGATACCGTGAAGCGCGGACACGCTCTAGAGAGCCATCGCCCGGCCGGGCGTGAGCGGCTCGAAGGGCACCGGGAAAAGATCCTCGCGCTCGAAGCGGCTGCCGACCCGCGTCATGCGCGTGAGCGTCGTCGTCCCGTCCTCGCCCCTCACCGGGGCCACGAGAACCCCGCCGGCGACGAGCTGCTCGACGAAGAAGCGCGGCGTTGAGGAAAAGGAGCCCGTGACCAGGATCCGGTCGAACGTTCCCTCGCCCTTCAGCCCGCTGCTGCCGTCGGCATGGCGCACCGCGATGTTCTTCAGCTCCAGCCGGTCGAAGCGTTGCTTGGCGAGCGAGACCAGCGTCTTGTAGCGGTCGACCGTGAAGACGCGCTCGGCGATGCGCGCCGTCACCGCGGCCGTGAAGCCCGATCCCGTGCCGATCTCGAGCACCCGCTGGCCCGGGCGCACCATGAGCAGGTAGAGCATCTGCACCGCCAGGTCGGCGCCCTCCATGAAGGCGCCGCAGTCGATCGGCACCAGGCGCGGCGAATAGGCCGCGTCCGAAAAGGCCGGCGGCGTGAAGAGCGTGCGCGGCGTCTCCTCCACCGCGGTCAGCAGGGCGTTGTCCTGCAGCCCGTCGCGGCGCAGCCGGAGGATGAGGGCCGCAAGCCCCTCCCGTTCCATGAGGCGCGTGTCGCTCACCCCTTCGTCCCCCTGAGCGCATCCTCGAGCGACTGCCCGATGGAGTAGTCGGTGATGTCCAGCTTGAGCGGCGTCACCGAGATGTGCCCGTCGCGCAGCGCCCTGAGGTCCGTCCCCGCCTCCGGATCCGACGGCCGCCGGTTGAACCGCAGCCAGTAATAGGGAAAGCCCCGCCCGTCCGTGCGCTGGTCGATCGCCAGCCCGTGGGCGAGCCGCCCCTGCCGCGTGACCACGGTCTCCCCCACCTCGCCGGCGGCGCAGTTCGGGAAATTGACGTTGAGGAACGTCCCGTCCGGCAGGTCGAGGCCGATGAGCCGCTCCAGCAGCGCCGGCGCATGGCTCTCGGCCACGTCCCAGGGAACGAGCCGCTCGCCGCCATCGAAATTGTAGGCCTGGCTGAGGGCGATCGAGCGGATCCCGAGGAGCGTTCCTTCCATCGCGCCCGCCACCGTGCCGGAATAGGTCACGTCGTCGGCGATGTTCTGGCCGGCATTGACGCCCGAAAGGACCAGATCAGGCGGCGTGTCGAGCAGCTTGCGCAGCCCCATGATGACGCAGTCGGTCGGGGTCCCCCTCAAGGCGAAGCGGCGGTCGTCGATCCGGCGCAGCCGAAGCGGCTCCGACAGCGTCAGCGAATGCGCCAGCCCGCTCTGGTCCGTCTCCGGCGCGACGACCCAGACATCGTCGGAGAGCGTCCGCGCGATCCGCTCCAGGACCGCCAGCCCCTCCGCGTGAATGCTGTCGTCGTTCGTCAGAAGAATGCGCATGTCGTTGTCTCCAGTCCGGCCGAAACCGGCGAAAGTCAGCCGCGCTGGATGCGCGTCAGTCCGCCCATATATGGGCGCAACGCCTCCGGCACGGTCACCGAGCCGTCCGCCTCGAGATAGGTTTCGAGCACGGCGATCAGCGCCCGCCCGACCGCCACGCCGGAGCCGTTCAGCGTATGCACGAACCGGGTCCCCTTCTCGTCCGCCGGCCGGTAGCGCGCGTTCATCCGCCGCGCCTGGAAATCGCCGCAGACCGAGCAGGAGGAGATTTCCCGGAAGGCGCCCTGCCCCGGCAGCCAGACCTCGAGGTCGTAGGTCTTGCGCGCCCCGAAGCCCATGTCGCCGGTCGAAAGCGTCATCACCCGGTAGTGCAGGCCGAGGCGCTTGAGGATCTCCTCCGCCGAAGCCGTCATGCGTTCGTGCTCGGCGGACGAGCCGTCCGCGTCGGTGATCGAGACGAGCTCGCACTTCATGAACTGGTGCTGGCGCAGCATGCCCCGCGTATCGCGCCCCGCCGAGCCGGCCTCGGAGCGGAAGCACGGCGTCAGCGCCGCGAAGCGCAGCGGCAACGCGTCGTGGTCGAGTATCCGCTCGCGCACCATGTTGGTCAGCGGCACCTCCGCCGTCGGGATGAGCCACCGCCCGTCGGTCGTGCGGAACAAATCCTCGGCGAATTTCGGCAGCTGGCCGGTCCCGAACATGGCTTCGTCGCGCGTCAAGAGCGGCGGCGTCACCTCCGTATAGCCGTGCTCGCCCGTGTGCACGTCGAGCATGAACTGCCCGAGCGCGCGCTCCAGCCGCGCCAGCGCCCCGGTGAGCACCGTGAACCGCGATCCCGCGATCCGCGCCGCCGCCTCGAAATCCATCTGGCCGAGCGCTTCGCCGATCTCGAAATGCTCCTTCGCCGGGTGCGCCCAGGCCGGCTTCTCGCCGACCCGCCGCTCCTCGCGATTGGCGCTCTCGTCCGGCCCGACCGGCACGTCGGGAAGCGGCACGTTCGGTAGCGAGGCGAGCAGATCGTCGACCGACCGGTCGATCTGCCGCGTCTCCTCCTCGGCCGCGCCCATGGCGTTCTTCAGCTCGGCGACCTCGGCCTTCAGCCGCTCGGCGACCTCCGCCCGCTTCTCGCGCAGCGCCTGCCCGATCTCGCGGGAAGCGGAATTGCGCCGCTCCTGCATCTCCTGGAGAATCTGGATCTGCTCGCGCCGGCGCTCGTCGAGATCGACCAGCCGCTCGGCAGCCGGCGCCGCACCGCGCGCCTTCAGCGCCGCGTCCAGCGCCCTCGGGTTTTCACGTATCCATTTGATGTCGAGCATGACGGTCCCCGGCAGGTGTTGCTACCCTCGCCCGTCCGTTCGTCAGGACCGGTCCTCGTCGCGTTCGTCCGGCGCGCCATCCTTTGAGGAGTCCGTGCCGCCCGCGGACGTCTCGTCCGTGCCGGCACTGCTCGCTTCGTCGGATGATGCCGCCGCTTCGGCGCGTTGCCGTTCGACGAGTTGGGCAGCGTAGATGCCAACCTCGTAGAGAAGGATCGTCGGCAGCGCAAGACCGATCTGGGACATCGGATCCGGCGGCGTCAGGACCGCGGCGGCGCAGAACGCGAGGACGATGGCGTACTTGCGCTTGGAGGCCAGCCCGTCCGCGGTCAGGATCCCCACCCGGGCGAGCAGCGTCGTGACGACCGGCAGCTGGAAGACCAGGCCGAACGCGAAGATCAGCGTCATGATCAGCCCGAGATATTCGGACACCTTGGGCAGGAGCTGGATCGCGACCTGGCCGTCCCCGCCGCTCTGCTGCATGCGCAGGAAGAACCACATGACCATCGGCGTGAAGAAGAAATAGACGAGGCACGCCCCCATCAGGAACAGGATGGGAGAGGCGATCAGGAACGGCAGGAACGCCATGCGCTCGTTCTTGTAGAGCCCGGGCGCGATGAACCGGTAGATCTGGGTCGCGATGATCGGGAACGCGATGACCACGCCGCCGAACATGGCGACCTTGATCTGCGTGAAGAAGAATTCCTGGGGAGCGGTGTAGATCAACTCGATGTTCTTGCCGCTGAGGCCGGCGAGATGGACGCCCCACTTGAACGGCACGACCAGGAGGTTGAAGAGGTCCTTGGCGAAATAGAAGCAGACCAGGAAGGCGAGGAAGAAAGCGCCGATCGACCACATCAGCCGCGTCCGCAGCTCGATGAGGTGTTCCATCAAGGGCAGCGCCTTGTCGTCGATCTCGTCGGTCATGTGTTATCCGTCTTGTCGGCCGGCTTTCGCGCCGCCTTGCCGCTTGCCGCGCCGTTGCGCCGCGCGCCGGCGCCCGTCCCGGACGCGGCCTGCCCGGACTTGCCGTTGGCCTTCGCCGTTCCGTTGGCTTTCGTCTTGCCGCCCGTGCGGCCCTTCGGCTTCTCCGCGGCCGGCTCGCCGGCTGACCGCGTCGACGCCCGCGGGGCCGCCGCCTTGCGCTTGGCGTCCGGCGGTGCGCTGGAACTCGAAGCCGCCTTCGTCCTGCCGCCCGTCGCCGGCTTCTTCGCGACACCGGATTTCGCCGCGCCCTTTCGCGAGGCGGCCTTGCGCCTGGCGGGCGCCTTGGCCGCGTCCGCCGACGCGGAGGACGCCTCGCCGCCCGCTGCCGACTCCCGCACCGAGGCGAGCGCATCCGCGTCGTCCGCCGCCGGCACCGACAGCGACGACGGCTGCACCACCTCGTTCAGGCCGGCGCGTATCTCGTCGCCCACCTGGCGCAGCGGATTCATCGCGTCCCTGAGGCTCTTGGCGGGATTGAGGCTCTGTGCGTCGGAGATCGTCTTTCGGACGTCGTCGAGGTCCGCCTCGCGCAGGGCCTCGTCGAACTGGGACCGGAACTCGCCCGCCATGGAGCGCATCCGCGACGTCGCCTTGCCAAAGGCTCGGAGCATGCGCGGCAGATCCTTCGGCCCGACCACGACGATCAGCACGACCGCTATGACGAGCAGTTCCTGCCACCCGATATCGAACATTCAAGCAGGCTCCCAAAGCCGCCCCGGACACCCGGGGCGAAATACCGTTTCCGTGCCCCGCTGGACCCGGCAGCGCACCGCCAGGCCCGCCATCGCGCAAACAGGCCTCACTTGGCCTTGTCGCTCACTTCCTCGGGGCGGTGGTCCACGGTCTTGTGCGTTGTCGCCTCATCTTCTTCGTCGTCGTCCGACATGCCCTTCTTGAAGCTCTTGATGCCCTTGGCGACGTCGCCCATCAGATCGGGGATCTTGCCGCGGCCGAACAGCAGCAGCACCACGACCAGGACGATCAGCCAGTGCCAGATACTAAGACTACCCATTCCTCTTCAACTCCCTTGGCGGCCCCTATCCCGCATGTAAGGCCTGCCGCCCGCCGTTGCAAACATTCATGTCTGCTAGGTGGTTAAAGGAAACGGTGCGAGCGCGCAATGCGAAGTTCGGAGCGCGGACCGAAATCCACCGCCCGCCGCGGCCCGCGGGACGCCGGTTTCCGGCGGCCGGACGGCCGGTTCCATCGCCGCCCGGGGCGCCCGGTGCGGCAAACCGTCCGCTCCCGGCGTTCGCCCGTCGAAACCCGCCGCCGCCGCCCTACTCGTCGTCGCCGTCGCCGCCGCCCGGCGGCAGCAGCCCGAGCTCCTCCAGGTCGGCCTCCTCGATCGGATCCTCGTCCTCGAGCAGGTCGTCGCTTGCGGCGGGCACCGGGATCCTGAAGTCCGCCGGGATGCGGGAGGACAGGAGACCCGCTCCCTTGAGCTCCTCCATGCCCGGCAGGTCCCTGAGCTCGCCGAGGCCGAAATGGTCGAGGAACGCCGGCGTCGTGCCATAGGTCACCGGACGCCCCAGCGTCCGCCGCCGCCCGCGCATCCTGATCCAATCGGTCTCCATGAGGACGTCGATCGTGCCCTTGGACGTCGTCACGCCCCTCACTTCCTCGATTTCGGCGCGCGTCACCGGCTGGTGGTAGGCGATGATGGCCAGCACCTCCAGCGCCGCCCGCGACAGCTTCTTCTGTTCCACCTGCTCGCGGTGGATGAGGAAGGAGAGGTCGGCCGACGTGCGGAAAGCCCAGGCGTCCGCCACCCGAACGAGGTTGACGCCGCGCTCGGCGTAGAAGGCGGCAAGCCGCTCCATCACCGTGTCGACGTCGGTCCCCTCTGGAAGCTTTTCCGCGATCGTCCTGCTCGGCACGGGCTCGGCCGAGGCGAAGACCAGCGCCTCGGCGATCCGCTCCGCCTCGCGCGCCTGGCGGTCGTGAAGCCGTTCCACGCCGGCCTCCGCCGCACCGGCGAGCGCCATGGCCGGCGCGGTTTCCCGCTCGGCGTCCTCGTCCAGTCGTGCCTCGCCGGTTCTCGCCATCGTCAATTGCTCCCCGCTTGCCCCGCCGGCACGGCCCCCGACGCAACGTCCGGACCGCGGCGCATGTAGATCGGTGCGAAGGCGTTCGCCTGGCGGATTTCCAGCCGGCCCTCCCGCACCAGTTCGAGGGACGCGGCGAAAGAGCTGGCGATCGCCGTGACCCGTTCCTTCGGATCGCTCAGATAGCGCAGGAGAAAATGATCGAGCGCCGTCCAGTCGTCCATCTCCCCCATCATCCGGGTAAGGATCGACCGCGCATCGGTGAGCGACCACACCTGCCGCTTCTCGATCGTCACCTGCGTGATCGACTGGCGCTGCC
This sequence comes from uncultured Alphaproteobacteria bacterium, assembly GCA_963838155.1. Taxonomy (GTDB): domain Bacteria; phylum Pseudomonadota; class Alphaproteobacteria; order Rhizobiales; family Rhizobiaceae; genus Pararhizobium_B. The sequence continues at coordinate 454,788 of CAWIQE010000004.1, read as the reverse complement.
TCTGCGCCGCATAGGCCGTCAGCAGGTCGTAGAGGGAGGCGCCGTATTCCGGGATCCGCTCCACGACCGTGTGCTCGGGCGCGCCCCGCGCGAAGACGTCGCGCCCGAGACGGTTGCGGTTGACGAGCCGCGTCGCCGCCTCGCGCATCGCTTCGAGGCGCTTCAGACGGAACGCCAGCTGCGCGGCCATCTCCTCGCCCGAGAGCTCGTCGTCGGTCTTCGTCTGCGGGATGAGCAGCCGCGATTTCAGGTAGGCGAGCCAGGCCGCCATCACCAGATAGTCGGCGGCGAGCTCGATCCGGATCTTGCGGGCGGATTCCACGAAAGCGAGATACTGCTCGGCCAGCGCCAGCACCGAGATGCGCGCGAGGTCGACCTTCTGCGTCCTGGCCAGATGCAGCAGGAGGTCGAGCGGCCCCTCGAAGCCGTCGACGTCGATGAGGAGCGTCGGTTCCCCGGTGGCGCGCTCCGAGGCCCCGTCCTCCGGCCACGGCGTGTCCATCGGGATCGGGCCCCGCGGTTCGCGCGTCTGGTCTGTCGGGTTCGCCTGCATCGCCTCTCCGAAAGCCCCGGCCTCAAACGGCCGCGACGAGTTCGTGGAATTCCTTGCGCGTGGCCGCCTCGTCCGACGCGTCGGCCGGCGCGAAGGCTGCCATCGCCGCCTCGGCGCGCCGCGCGGCCTCGCCTTCGAGCGACGGCGCCGCCGCAACGACGGCCTGCATTTCCGTCATGTCGCCGTTGCAGTGCAACACCAGGTCGCAGCCCGCGGCATATATCGCCTCGGCGCGCCGCGCGAAATCGCCGGAGAGCGCCTTCATCGACACGTCGTCGGACATCAGGAGCCCCTCGAAGCCGATGGCGCCGCGGACGACGTCTTCGACGACCCGCCGCGACATGGTCGCCGGCCGGTCGGGATCGATCGCCGAATAGACCACATGGGCCGTCATCGCCATCGCCTCGCGCCTGAGGGCGCGGAACGGCACGAAATCGCAATCCTCGAGCACATCGCGCGGCGTGTCGACCACCGCGAGCTCCAGATGCGTGTCGACGCGCGCCCGGCCGTGCCCGGGGATATGCTTCATGACGGGCAGCAGGCCGCCGGCCTTCAGCCCCTCGGCCGCCGCAGCCCCCAACTCGGCCACCACGTCCGGATCGGTGCCGTAGGCGCGGTCGCCGATGACGTTGCTGCTGCCGTCGCCCGGCACGTCGAGCACCGGAAGGCAATCCACGGAGATCCCGAATCGCGCGAGGTCGAAGGCATGGAGACGCGACATCAGCCACGCGGCCCGGCGCCCGGCCAGGCGGTCCCGCCCATAGACCGCGCCGAGCTCGGCGGCGCTCGGGTAGCGCTCCGCAAGCGGCGGACGAAGCCGCTGCACGCGCCCGCCCTCCTGGTCGACGAGGACCGGCGCGTCCTTTCGCCCGACCGACCGCCTCAGGTCCGAGACGAGCGTGCGCACGATTTCGGGGTCGGCCGCGATGTTGCGGGCAAAGAGTATGAAGCCCCACGGACGCGTCCGCGCGAAGAACTCTGTCTCCTGCGCCGTGAGGACGGTCCCGCTGCAACCGAGAATCACTGCCTTCGATTCGCTCATGCCGGAATCATAGGCGTTTGTGCGGGAAAGGACAGCGCCGCCTCGCGTCGTGCACAAGCGACGCGGCGCTCCGCCCCTCGGTTCCTGCGATCCGGACGGAAGTCCGGCCGCCCTCGGGGATCGTCAGTGCGTGACGTAGCAGGAACCGCCGGCGGCCCTGTAGCTTTCGCACAGCGTGATGGCGTCCTGCCGCGAGCCGGCCCCGATCCGCACCCGGTAGTACACGCCCTTGCCGGCGATATCCGCCTTCTGGATGTCGACGGGCTTGCCGCCGATCACCGAGCCGTAGCGCTTCGCCAGGTTGGCGTAGGACGCCTTGGCGCCGGCCTCGGTCGGCTGCGACGCAATCTGGATCATGTAGCTGCCGGGGATCACCGCGCCCGCCGCCTGCGTCGCGGCGGCCGTCTGCTTTGCGGCCGGCGGCGATGCCGGTTTCGCAGGCTGCGGCGCTGCCGGCTTCTGTGCAGCGGGCTTCGGCGCGGCGGGCTTCGGCGCTGCGGGCTTCGGCGCTACCGCCGTTGTCGGAGCGCTCTGCGCCGGTTCCGCTGCGGCGACCGTCGGCGCCTCGCTCTTCGGCCGGGCGACGGGAACCGGTGCCGCAGGGGCGGCCGCGGCCTTGGCCGGTTCCGGCGCCGTCCCGGGCAGGCCAGCATCGGCAGGCTGCGAATGGGGTTGCGCGGAGGCGGCCGGCTCGGATGCGGCTTTCGGCGCCTCGAGGGTCACCTGCCCGGAATCGGCGGGCGCTGCGGCCGGGGTCTGCGCCGGCGGCTGTTCGCTCGGGACGAGCTTTCCGTCCGCGGTCACCGTCATGGTCTTCACGTAGTGCGGGACGAGCCCGGCCGGGGCGTCCGAGGCAGGCGACGCGGCAGCGGCCGCCTTGTCGGGCGCAATCCGCGCCTGCCCCTTCCCGGCGGCATCGGCCACACCATTCGACCCGCCGTCGGCCGGCTGGTCGGGCTGCAGCGTCCGCTGCACGACGTCGACCGGCGTTTCCGCCGTCGACACCAGCGACGGCTGCTGGGCCGTCTTGCCCTCGGTGCCGTCCACCTTGTCGTAGACGATCTTGTTCTGGTTCGGAACCGTCTTGCCGCCCGGCTCCGCGGGCTTCTGCTTCACCGGGTTCTTGCTTGCCGCGATGATCCGCGGGCCGCCGGCGCTGCCGGTATCGCCCATCGGCTGCAGGAACGTCCAGCCGACGAAAGCGACGCCGCCGACCAGCACGATCGCCGCCGCGCCGATCGCGATCGACTGCAGGCGCGGCGAGCGCCGCCCACCGGCCGGCGCACCGACCACCACTTCCGCCACGTCGGCTTCGCGCCGCTCCGGGTACGACGAAACCGTCCCGGCGCCGAAATCCTCGCTCAGCATGCGCTCGAGCTCGGAATAGTCCGTCGCAGCCGGCATCACCGGATCGAAGCGCCCGCTCGCGGCGGCACGCGTCTCGATCGCCGCCCCGCTCGCCGCCGCTGCCCCGATTGCAGCTCCGGTCGTGGCCCCGGTGGCGGCAAGAGCGGCGAAGTCGTCGCCAGCTTCGCTCGTCTGCTCCGCGGCGACGTCCGTGCGCGCGCCCTCGGGCCTGAAGAGGTCCATCAACTCGGAGTCGTGCATCTCGAAATCGTCCTGCGACGGCGCGATCGGCGTATCGTCGTCGCCCGGCAGGCCGGGAAGGTCGAGCTCGAAGGTCGGCTCGATCTTCTGGTCGTGCTCGGTCACTGCCGCCGGATCGAAGGGCGGCGCCGCGTCCCCGCGCTGCGCCAGCATCGCGGCGGCGGCCTTCTCCAGTGCCGTGGGCTCGCGGTCGCCCTCGTCCTCGTCCTCGAAATCGTCGGGCGTTCCCGCCCCCGCCGGCGACGGGGCCTCGTCCGCAAGGCGGGCGACGGCCGCACCGGCGGTCTCCGGGACGTCCCGGGCGATATCGCCGGCGTCGTCCTCGCTCGCCAGCTCGGCCGCGAGCGCAGCCTCCATGGCCGGCCCGTCCAAGAGCGCCGTATAGGCGTCTTCGGTCACGGCCGGTTCGACCTCCGCGTCCTCGACCGGCCGGACGTCGCCGATCGGGCCGAGGGCATCGCGGTCGGCATAGGCGTCCTGGGCCTCGTAGCGGTCGAACCGCACGATGTTGCCAGCACGCGCTCCCAACGACTCCGCCTGCTCCTGCTCCTCCTCGCCGTCCGAAGAGAATGGCGCCGCATCCGCGGAAGTCTCGGCGGTTTCCGCCGGCAGCTCGAAATTCCACAGCTCCGACGGGCTTTCGACGGAGTCCGCCGCAAGCGTATCCTCGACCGCCGGTTCCTCGTTGCCGAAGAGCGCGGGGTCTTCGGCCCCCTCGGGCACGTCCTCGGCCGCATTCGGTTCGGCAGGCCACAGCTCCCCGGCCGGCTCCGGGGCCCCCGCGGCGGGCTCGAAGTCCGGCTCCGGGGCCGCCGCAACGGGCTCGAAGTCCGGCTCGACGGCAAACGGTTCCTCCGCATCGAGGTCGGCAGCGGCATTTTCCTCGATGGCAGCGGCGTCATCCTCGGCAGCGGCAGCGGCAGCATCCTCGGCGGCAGCGTCTGCGGAGGCGGCGGCGGCCTCAGCGGCCTCGGCGGCAACGTCCTCGGCGGCGCGCGTTCGTCTGCCGCCTGAAGCTCTTCGTATTCAGCGGCCGTCTCGTACCCGGCCGAAGGCGCCCCTAGTTCGTCGGCCTCCGGCGCAAGCTCTCCGGCCTCCGATGCCGCCTCAGCGGCTGTGTCGTACCCGCCGGATGGCGACATGGGCTCCGCCGCTTCGTCGAACGCCGGCTCGGCCGGCGCATCGAATTCGCGCGCAACGGTCGGTCCTGCCGGATCGGGAGCCTCCGCCGCCGCGGGTTCCCAGTCCCACGAGGCCGCCGAAAATTGCTCGTCTTCCTCAAGTTCGTCTTCCGAAGGGAAGGAAAAGCCGCCGAATTCGGCGTCGTCCACGGCCGCGATTGCCGGCTCGGGCTCCGCCGCATCGGGCTCGTGGTCCGGTTCGTAGCGGGCGGCCGGCGGCTCGTTCGCCACGGCCGTCTCCAGTTCCGGCTCCGAAGCCGGTTCCGCGGCATCCTCGGCAACGGTCTCCTCGACGGGCGCCGCGAGCGCGACGATCGATTCCGGTAGGATCGCGACGTCCGGCTCGCCGGCCGCCGCCTGGCCGAAGCCGTCGTCTTCCTGCCGAAGCCCGGCCGTTTCCGGCTCCTCGTCGGCCTGCAGATCCTCGGCATACCCGTCATGGCCGCCGCCGAGCTCGCGCATCAGCTCGTCCTCGAGCGACACGCCGATCTCTTCGGACAGCCGGACATGATCGACCCCGTCGGAGTGCGGCTCCTCGGCAGCCGCGAGGGGCGCAGCGACCGCGACCGCCTCGTCCGCCTCGCCGTCGCCCCGCATGTCGCTCAGTTCCTGGAGCAGCTCGGCCTCCAGATCCATGCCGTGCTCGGACTCCCGCCCGTCCTGCGAGCTCTCGCCCCTTCGCGGATCGTAGCCGACCACGCGCGCCAACTCGGCAAGCGGATCGTCGGTCGCGTAGTCGTCCTCGCGCACCGCGATCCGTCTCTTGTACTGGTTGTCGGCCATTCGTTTCACTCACATCCCTTGCACGTCACGTGCCAGCGCAATGTGGGGAAAAGGTGGCTTCAGCGCATCTCGAGCGGGGCATCTGTCCCGATAATCGTCAGTCCGGAACGCAATACCGAGGCGACTGCATGCACCAAACCCAGTCTGGCAAGCGTCGATTCTCTGTCCTTAACGTTAACAAAACGTAAGCCAGGATCGTCTTTCCCCCTGTTCCAGTGCACGTGGAACGCGCTCGCCAGATCGTAGAGGTAGAATGCAAGACGATGAGGCTCTTGCGCAAGTGCCGCGTTCTCGATGATCCGGGGATATTCCGATATCTTTGCCACGATGCCGATCTCGCTGGCGTCGAGGGGTGCGGCGAGCACAGCCGCCGACAGCCGCGCGACGCTGTCGTCCAGGTCCGCAAACGCCTCGCCCGCCTGGCGGAACACCGATTGGCAGCGCGCATGCGCATATTGCACGTAGAAGACCGGATTGTCCTTCGACTGCTCCGTCACCTTGGCGAAATCGAAGTCCAGCGGCTCGCTCGCCTTGCGGTAGATCATCATGAAGCGGACGGGGTCCCGCCCCACCTCGTTGACGACGTCCCGCAGCGTGACGAAGTCGCCCGACCGCTTCGACATGCGCACCGGTTCCCCGTTGCGGAAGAGCTTGACGAGCTGGCAGAGCAGCACCGTCAGCTTCGCCTCGCCGCCCGAGACCGCCTTGGCCACCGCCTCCAGCCGCTTCACGTAGCCCCCGTGGTCGGCGCCGAGCACGTAGACCATCTCCTTGAAGCCGCGCGAGAACTTGTCGCGGAAATACGCCACGTCCGCGGCGAAGTAGGTGAACGATCCGTCCGACTTCATCAGCGGCCGGTCGATGTCGTCGCCGACGTCCGTCGACCGGAAGAGCGTCTGCTCGCGGTCCTCCCAGTCCTCCGAAGGCTGTCCCTTCGGCGGCGGCAGGGTGCCCTTGTAGACGTGCCCCTTGAAGGTCAGGTCGTTGATCGCCGACCGGATCTGCCCGCCGTTCGCCGCATGAAGGGAGCGCTCGGAGAAAAACACGTCGTGAACGACGTTGAGCGCCGCCAGGTCGTCACGGATCATCGCCATCATCGCGTCGATCGCCCGGTCCCGCACCAGAGGCAGCCATTCGTCCTCCGGCATGCCCTTCAGCCTGCGGCCGAACTCCTCGGCCAGCGCCTGGCCCACGGGCACGAGGTAGTCGCCCGGATAGAGCCCCGCCGGTATCTCGCCGACGCGCTCGCCGAGCGCCTCGCGGTAGCGCAGGAAGACCGAGCGGGCGAGGACGTCGATCTGCGCGCCCGCGTCGTTGATGTAGTACTCCTTGGTGACGTCGAACCCGGCGAAGGCGAGCAGGTTCGCCAGCGTGTCGCCGACCACCGCGCCACGGCAGTGCCCGACATGCATCGGGCCGGTCGGGTTCGCCGAGACGTATTCGACGTTCACCTTGGCCCCGCCGCCGACGCTGCTGCGGCCGAAATCCGTGCCGCTGTCGACGACGTCCTTCAACAGCCGCTGCCAGTAGCCGGAGGACAGGCGCAGGTTGATGAACCCCGGCCCGGCGACGGAAATTTCGGCAATGTCCGGATCCCCCGCGAGCGCCGCGGCGATCGTCTCCGCCAATGCCCGCGGATTGGTGCCGAGCGGCTTGGCGAGCACCATGGCCGCGTTGGTCGCGACGTCCCCGTGGCTCGCATCGCGCGGCGGCTCCACCGACACGCGGTCGAAGGAGACGTCGCCGCGGCGCTCGCGAACCGCGTCGAGATTGTGCAGGGCCGCGACGATCCTGCCCTGGAAGTCCTTGAAGAGGTTCATTGCGCTCATCCGGAGGGTGCGCCCGCGCCGTCGGTCCGGCAGCCTGGCGTTTCGGCGCGGTGCCTATCGCAAATCGGGGGTGTGGTCAAACAGGCGGCGGTGCGTTTCGACGGCGTAGGTGTCCGTCATGCCGGCGAGATAGTCCGCGACGATCCGTGCCCGGCCCGCCGGCGGCAGCGCCTCCGCCTCCTCGCCCCGCGACCGGCCGCCCATCAGCCGCGGCGCTTCCATGAAGCGCCCGTAGAGGTCCTTGACGATGCGGGCGGCCGACGCCCGCACCCGCATGACGTCCGGATGGCGGTAGACATTGGCGTAGAGGAGCTGCTTGATGCCGCGATCGACGGCGACCATCTCGCCGGAAAACTCCGCATAGGCCGTCGGCGAGGCCCGGACCTCCGCGGCGCTTCGCGGCGCCAGGGCCTTCAGCCGGCCCTGAGCCGTCTCGATGACGTCCTCGACCATGCGGGTGATCTGGCGGCGCATGATCTCGTGCGTCAGCCGCTCCTCGTCGAGCCCCGGATAACGCTCCCGCACGCTCGTCATCAGCCCCGCCAGGAACGGCACCTCCTCCAGCATCTCGTGCGTCAGCAGGCCGGCCCTGAGCCCGTCGTCGATGTCGTGCGTGTTGTAGGCGATGTCGTCCGCGATCGCCGCCACCTGCGCCTCGAGCCCGGCGAAGCTCGCAAGCTCCAGATCCTGCTGGCGGTCGTATTCGAGGATAGCCTCCGGCACCGGGCCGCCGTCGGCGGTAACGAGCGGGCCGTTGTGCTTGACGAGGCCCTCCAGCGTCTCCCACGTCAGGTTGAGGCCGTCGAATTCCGCATAGCGGTGCTCCAGGCAGGTGACGACGCGAAGCGCCTGGGCGTTGTGGTCGAAGCCGCCGAACGCACGGAGCATCTCGTCGAGCGCGTCCTCGCCCGTGTGACCGAAGGGCGTATGGCCGAAATCGTGAACCAGCGCGATGCCCTCCGCGAGGTCCTCGTCGAGCTTGAGCGCGCGCGCCAGCGCCCGGGCGATCTGCGAGACCTCGATCGTATGCGTCAGCCGGGTGCGGAAATGGTCCCCCTCCTCGGCGATGAAGACCTGCGTCTTGTGCTTCAGCCGTCGGAAGGCGTTCGAATGGACGATGCGGTCGCGGTCGCGCTGGAACTCCGAGCGGGTCGGGCTGACCGGCTCGGGAATGAGGCGTCCGCGGCTTTCCCACGGGTTGGACGCGTAAGGCGCCCTCTCTCCCGCGCCGAAGCCCAGCGCTGTCCTGTCAATGGTCATCTTCCGCCCCGACGATGGCCTGTTTTGCCGCCAGCTTGACGGCCCGCCTGCCCCTTCATACCTATATGGAGGACGGATTGAAACCACGCGCACTCCCGGACCGCGTCCGGGACCGAAGGTTGGAAGATGACGGCAACGCAGAAGATTTCCATGTCGGAGGCGGCGGCGGCGCGCATCGCCGCGATTCTCGCCGAGGATACCGGCAAGACCGCCCTCCGCGTTTCGGTCGAGGGCGGCGGCTGCTCCGGCTTCTCCTACAAGTTCGACCTCGTCGACGCGCAGGAGGACGACGACCTCGTCATCGAGAACGGCGACGCGCGCGTCCTCGTCGACCAGCTGTCGCTCGTCTACATGGACGGTTCCGAGATCGACTTCGTCGACGACCTGATCGGCCAGTCCTTCCAGATCAGGAACCCCAACGCAGTGGCCTCGTGCGGCTGCGGAACCAGCTTCTCCATCTGACGGGCCGCCGCGCCGATCGAACGGCCGCGCTGTTCCCGGCGTCCGCGATACGCTATCAACGCCCGCGTCCCACAACGAGCGAAGGCGGCAAAGCGTGACCGAGACAGTGAAGATCGCGACCTGGAACATCAACGGCATCAAGGCCCGGCTCGACAATCTCCTGACCTGGCTCGCCGACAGCAGCCCCGACATCGTCTGCCTGCAGGAAATCAAGTCGCACGACGACCAGTTTCCCGCGGAAAAGCTCGAAGCCGCCGGCTACCACGTCGAAACCCACGGGCAGAAGGGCTTCAACGGCGTGGCGATCCTCTCCCGCCAGACGCCGGACGAAACGGTCCGCGGCCTCCCCGGCGACGCGGAGGACGAGCAGTCGCGCTATATCGAGGCCGTCTTCTCGCGCCCCGGCGGCGGCGTCCTGCGGGTGGCCTCTATCTACCTGCCGAACGGCAACCCGGTGGATTCCCCCAAATATCCCTACAAGCTGGCGTGGATGGAGCGCCTGCGCCGCCACGCGCTGGATCTCATGGCACTTGAAGAACCCCTCGTACTGGCCGGAGACTACAACGTCATTCCGCAGCCGGAGGATTGCCGGGACCCCAAGGCCTGGGAGGGCGATGCCCTGTTCCTGCCCGAAACCCGAAACGCCTTCCGGCGGCTCGAGGCGGCCGGCCTGACGGACGCCCTGCGCGCCACCGCGGACGCCCCCGGTCTCTACACCTTCTGGGACTACCAGGCGGGAGCCTGGCAGAAGAACAACGGCATCCGCATCGACCATCTCATGCTCTCCCCCGAAGCGGCTGCCCGCCTGGCGGGCTGCGGGATCGAGAAGCACGTCCGCGGCTGGGAAAAGCCGTCCGACCACGTCCCGGTCTTCGTCCGCATGACCGTTTGAACGACTGGAAGCAATTCCGGGAAAAACGGGATCGGCCCCGGCACCCCTTGCCGTTCGCCGCATCGTCGATTTTGGCCAGGCCGGCGGGATGGGCTATACTTCCCCTTTCCGGGGAACGCCCATGAGAACTCTGGTACTGGGAATGTTGCTTCTGGCGGCGGAATCGCCCGCCCATGGCGCTGCCCGATGCGCCTGCATCGCCAACGGCCAGCGCGTCGAGGAAGGCCAGGTCGCCTGCATCCGCCCGCAGTCGGGCGGATCGTTCCTCGCCAAATGCGAAATCGTGCTCAACAACACGTCGTGGACCAAGCTCCAGGACGGATGCCCGACCGCAAGCATCGACGCGAAGCTTTCGCGGCCCGTATCCGGCATCGCCGGCCTGCCCTGAGGCTGGAAGCTACTCGGTGGGCCGTCCGATCATCGCGTCGGCCAGGTTGACCGCCGAACGCCGGTCCTTCTCGTCGGCGAGCGAGAACGCCTGTTCCTGGAGATCCCGGATCCAGGCCTTCTGCGCCTCGGGCGCCTGCTTCAAAGCCACGGTCATCAGCGCGAGCCCGTAGACCTGGTGGCCTTCCTTGCAGATGACGCTGCCGAGCAGCGCGGCGGCCCGTTCGCTGCCGGACTTGCGGGCGCGGTTCAGCCACTTCTTGGCCTGCGCGACGTTCGCCTGCCCGCCCTCGCCGTCGAGCATCATCCGGCCGAGCTCGAACTCGGCATCGGGAACGCCGAAGACCGACGCGGCATGGAAATAGAGCTGGCGCGCCTGGGCGAGATCGACATGGATCGGGCTGTGGGGAATGCCGTGCGAATAGTACTTGGCCAGCGCCATCAGGGCGTTGACGAAATAGCCCGTGTCGACCGAGCCGGGCTCGACGCCCTTGCGGGCGATCTCGTCGTAGATCTTGAAGGCCTCGTAGTCGTCCTCGGTCACGCCGTCGCCGGAGGCATACATGTTGGCGAGCGCCCACCGGGCCCCCGCATGACCTTTTTCGGCGGCGTATTTGTAGGCCTGGGCGGCCTCGCCCTTGTGGCCGTTCTTGTAGGCGGAGAACCCGAAGCGGAAAAGATCGAGCGGCCCCGACTGCTCCGAAACCGTAGCGTCCGGATCGAAGGCCCGGGCCGGGCAGCCCCACGCCACGACCGTTGCCAGGGCGACGCCCAAGCCTAGAAATGCGCCCGATTTCGGGTATCCCATCGCCATCTTCGAACTCTTCGACACCTCTGCCGCCCGTCCCCTTCACGACACCCGGAAACCGGATCGGGATCTGCTTTTCGCGGTCAAATTCCGCTTGAAGGGGTGCTCCAGATTTGTGGCGGCAACGCGGCGTTTGGCAATCTCCCCCGGGGCCGGTTTATTCGATATCGTGAAACTGTTGCGGAAACGTCACATTTCGTGATGTCGCCATGAAATGTCCCGTATCCGCACACGGACGCGCCACGAAACCGCCACGCTCGGACCGGCCGGCGAAGCACGCGGAGGGGTTGGAAACGATCTAGAACTTGACCCTGGCGGAAACGGAGACGCCGCTGACGATGTCGTTGCCGAAGTCGGCGATCGAGCCGGTGTCGTTGACCTGTCCGGCGACGACGGTGTCGTTCTTGGTGCCGCTGGTGAGCAGGCCGAGGATGCCCGTGAGCCGGAGTTCGACGTTCGACGCCGGCGCGTAGATGCCGGTGAGGCCCAGCAGCCACGTGTCGGTCAGCGACGACAGGCCCGTGCTGACGCCGCGGTCCCAGGTCAGGAAGCCGGCGCCCGAGAAGCGCTCGTTGAACTGGTGTGCGACGCCGCCGGTGATCGTCCAGCCGTCGCGATAGTAGAGGTTGAGGCGCGTGATCTCGTGCCCGACCGGAACCGTGGTGCCGTAGGTGAAGGGTTGCGTCGTCGAGAAGACCGCCGCGTTCTCGATGCTCCAGTCCGTCCATTTGACGGACGTGAAGGCGAGCCACCCCGGCGCGATGCCGCTCTGCAGCTTCAGCTCGACCGACTGCGGCATCGTCACGTCCGAGCCGACGGCGATCGGGAACGGGTAGAGATTGTCGATCGTCCCGTCGAGCGAATAGCGCACCTCGGACTGATAGACCAGCTGGGCCCGCAGCGCGATGTCCGGGATCTCGTAGGCGATGCCCGCCCGCCATCCGTAGGAGTTACCGCTGGCGTCGAGTGTCGCGATGCGCGTCGGAAGCGGGATGCCCCCTGCCATCGCCGGCAGGAGCTGCGACTGGTAGCCGTCGAGATGCTCGTAGCTCAGCCCGCCGAGCATGCGGAAATAGCCCGGGCCCGCATGGAACCGGTAGGAGCAGTTCAGCCCGAGATCGTAGGACGAGATCTTCTGCTCGATGGCGTTCAGCGCAATCCCGGTATCGACGCCGACATCGGTATGGGCGCCGAAGGGCTGCCGGTACTGCGCCGCGCAGGCGAGATCGGTCGTCAGGTCGTATTTGACGGACGCCTCGGGAATGAAATAGCTGTCGCTCTCGCTGGTCTCGGTCGCGAAGGGCTTGCCCGTATAGGGGTTGAGGCCGCCCGTGAGGGACGAGATGTAGTTGGCGGCCGGCGACTGGATGTTCTTGAGCTTGCGCTCCGGCGCAACGAAGGTCACGTCGGTCTTGACCTGCGTGCCGTCCAGGAAAAGGATGTCGAAGTCTTGCGACTGCCTGGCGAAGCCGCCGGCCTGCGCCGCTCCCCCCGAAGCGATGAGAAGCGCTGCCGCCAGGGCCGCCTCGTTGACGTTCTTCCGCACCCCTTCCCCTCCTTGGCGGTCTCCGGGACCGCCTGACCCTGCGGCACCTGCCGCCGGAACTCCGACCCCCCGGACGTCCCGATATGCCTTCGTCACTCGCAGCCGTGGTCGCCGCCCCCCGGAGGACCGTATGCACCGGCCCCGCGTCGACGGACGCCGGAGGCCGGCAGGGCTGATTATTATTGAGCTGGAATCATTACTTGCCGGTAAACGGCACGGGGCGAATTCGCCCGAGTCCGGCAGGGGGACACATCCGCGGACACGCCGGACCGCCCGAAAGCCCCGGCGCCCTCAGAGCGCCTCGCGCACCCGTTCGAGGGCCGTGGAGAGCTTGGCGAGCGCGCCGACGAGGTCTTCGAGCTTCTGGCGCTCGCCTGCGACAACCTCGGGATCGGCATTGGCCACGAACTTGTCGTTGGCGAGCTTCTTCTCCAGCCGCTCCCGCTCCTGGGTGGCCTTGGCCACGGCCTTCTCGATGCGCGTCGCCTCGGCCCTGAGGTCGATGAGCTGGCCGAGCGGCAGGCAGACGGTCGCTTCGCCGAGAACGATCTGGGCCGAGCCTTTCGGCGCTTGCGCCGCGTGCTCGATGCGCTCGCCGCGCGACAGCCGGAGGATGGCCGGTGCGTGCCTGTCGAGCCGGGCTCGCGTCTCTTCCCCCGCGCCCACCACGATCAGCGGCGCCGTCGCCGAGGGCGGGACGTTCATCTCCGACCGCGTCGAGCGGATCGCCGAGACGAGGTCGACCAGCCAGTTGATCTCGCCTGCCGCCGCGTCGTCCGCAAAGGCCACGGCCGGCCATTCGGCATGGCAGAGAAGCTCGTCGCGGCCGCCTTCGCCCGCCGTCTCCCCCCACAGCTCCTCGGTCATGAAGGGCATGAACGGGTGGAGCAGCTTGAAGGTCTCGTCGAGCACGTAGGCGACGCAGGCCTGCGCTTCCGCCCGTGCGGCCTCGTCCTCGCCGCCCAGGATCGGCTTCAGCAGTTCCAGATACCAGTCGCAGAGCTGGTTCCAGACGAACCGGTAGAGCGCGGCAGCCGCATCGTTGAAGCGATAGCTCTCGATCGCCTCGGTCACGTCGCGGGCGGTGCGGGCAAGTTCCGTCAGGATCCAGCGGTTGACCTGCAGGCGCGTCTCGTCCGGCTCGAACTGCGCGACCGCGACGATCCCGTTCATCCCGGCGAACCGGGTGGCGTTCCACAGCTTGGTGCCGAAATTGCGGTATCCGGCGACCCGGCCCGGATCGAGCTTCACGTCCCGGCCCTGCGCCGCCATGATGGCCAGAGTGAAGCGCAGCGCATCGGCGCCGTATTCGTCGATGAGTTCGAGCGGATTGATGACGTTGCCCTTCGACTTCGACATCTTCGCCCCGTGCTTGTCGCGCACCAGGGCGTGGACGTAGACCGTATCGAACGGCTCCTTCTCCATGAAATAGAGACCCATCATCATCATCCGGGCGACCCAGAAGAAGATGATGTCGAACCCCGTCACCAGCGTGCTGGTCGGGTAGTAGGTCTCCAGTTCGGGGGTGTCGTCCGGCCAGCCGAGCGTCGAAAAAGGCCACAGCGCCGAGGAGAACCAGGTGTCGAGGACGTCCTCGTCGCGCTCCAGGATCTCCCCCGGCCTGTAGTTGTCGAGCTTGTCCTGGACCCAGCCCTTCCAGGGCGTATCGACGGCCAGGTAATATTCGACGGCCGAATCCAGCGCCGCCTGCTCGTCCTTCTCGACGAACACGTGACCGTCCGGCCCGTACCAGGCCGGGATCTGGTGTCCCCACCAGAGCTGTCGCGAGACGCACCAGGGCTGGATGTTCTCCATCCACTCGAAATAGGTCTTCTCCCAGTTCTTCGGCACGAAGCGCGTGCGCCCCTCCCGCACCGACTTGATGGCGGGACGGGCGAGCTCTTTCGCGTTGACGTACCACTGGTCCGTCAGGAAGGGCTCGATCGGCACGCCGGAGCGGTCGCCGTGCGGCACCGTGTGCCGATGCGGCTCGATCCGGTCGACGAGCCCGCGGCTCTCCATCTTCTCGACGATCAGCCGACGCGCCTCGAACCGGTCCGTTCCGTCGACGTCCCGCAGGATCTCGGCGAGGTCGGGGCTGTCCGGCAGCCCCTCGGCGAAATCCTCGTTGTCGGAGAGCGCCATGCGGCCGTCCGCCGACATGACGTTGATGGCCCTCAGGCCCGCACGGCGGCCGACGTCGAAATCGTTGAAGTCGTGCGCCGGCGTCATCTTCACGGCGCCCGTTCCCGCGTCCGGGTCGGCATAGGCGTCGGCGACGATCCTGATGCGGCGGCCGGTGAGCGGCAGGACCGCCTCCTTGCCGACGAGCGCGGCGTAGCGCCGGTCGTCCGGATTGACCGCCACGCCCGTATCGCCGAGCATCGTCTCCGGCCGGGTGGTCGCCACGACGAGATAGTCGCGCGTCTCCCATTCGCTCGCCCTGCCCTCCTCGTCGAAGGCGACGGGATGCTCGTAGGTCAGGCCGTCGGCCAGCGGATAGCGGAAGTGCCAGAGGCTCCCCTCCACCTCGCGCTGCTCGACCTCCAGGTCCGAGATCGCCGTCAGCAGCTTCGGATCCCAGTTGACGAGCCGCTTGTCCCTGTAGACCAGCCCGTTCTTGTAGAGCGTCACGAAGACCTCGACGACGGCCTTCGAAAGGCCCTCGTCCATGGTGAAGCGCTCGCGCGACCAGTCGCACGACGCGCCGAGGCGCTTCAGCTGGTCGACGATCTGGCCGCCGGATTCGTCCTTCCACTCCCAGATCTTGTCGGTGAACGCCTCCCGGCCCATGCTGCGCCGGTCGAGCCCCTGCTCGGCGAGCCGGCGCTCCACCACCATCTGGGTCGCGATGCCGGCATGGTCCATTCCCGGCTGCCAGAGCACCCGCCGGCCGCGCATCCGCTCGAACCGGACCAGCACGTCCTGCAGCGTGTCGTTGAGGGCATGCCCCATGTGAAGCGAGCCCGTCACGTTCGGCGGCGGGATGACGATGCAGTAGGGATCGGCGCCGGGCCGCGCACCCGCACCGGCCGCGAATGCGTCCGCCTCCTCCCATCGTTTCGCGATTTCAGGCTCGACGGCGGCCGCGTCATAGGTCTTTTCAAGCATGGGACTTACCGTGTTCCGACGGAGAAGGGCTGGAAGGGTGTAAACCGGATGCCGCCGGGCAAGTCAACTCGCCAGCCGGCCCGGCGGCGTATCGGCCGGCCCGGCGAACCTCGGCGGGAAGCGCCACGGCCTTCCGAGACGATCATGCCGCCAAGGCGATCATGCTGCCGAAGCGATCGCGCGAACGTCTCGACGCGTGAAATCGACCGCAGGAAACTCCAGGCGCCGGAAGCGGCCCCGGCACCGCGAAGGATCGTCCGGCGTCGGCCCGGCGATGACGGCGGCTCGGGCCCTTGTCCGCGGCCGCCGGCCCGGCGTCAGCGGCGTTCGCCGCGTGCCACCCTTTCGATCTCCTCGCGCACGAGCTTCTCCACGAGGGTGGGCAGGTTGTCGTCCAGCCATTGCTGCAGCATCGGCCGCAGCATTTCTTCGGCCATCTCGTCGAAGGACCGGCGCGGCCCTGCGGCGAAGGCGTCGTTGAGGTCGCCGAAGGCGGCCGCGACCTTCGCTTCGGCACTGGCCGAGATCAGGTGCAGCGCCCGGTCCGTTTCGCGGTGCCCTTCATGGGCGCCGTCCGCCGGCGCCGGACGCTCCGGCTCCGCCGGCACATCGGACGCGGCGCGATCCGCTCCGGCCGCTTCGAAGACGTCTTCCAGCTCGCTTTTCAATGCGGCCTCCACGCCCTCCATGCCGGCCACGGCCTCGGCCTCGGCCTCGGCAGCCTGCGCGTCCGCGGCGGCCACGGCCTCCGGCTCGTCGCCCGGCTGTCGCTCCGCCCGGGAGGTGGTCTCCGTTTCGGCTGCGGCCGCGGCCACCGTGCCGGCACCGCCGGCGGACGGCGCTTCCCCGAGCGCCGGGCGCATCTGGTCGGCCAATTCGAATTCGTCCGCTTCCTCGACGGTCAGCTCGTCGATCCTCACGGCCGCGTTGCCGTGCGCCGGTGCGGAGGACAGCATCGCCGCCTTGGCGCTCGGCCGCACCAGCGCCGCGGACGAGCCCGAGGCCCGCACGCGCGCCGCCACCTCGGCCAGCGACACCGGCCCCGAACTCGACCGTGCGACGGGCGGCGCCGAACTGGACCCCGCGGCGGCCGGCGCCGTTGCGCGGGAATCCCGCGCTCCGCCCCCGGCGGCCGCGATCGTGATCTCGTCCTCCAGCGCCAGCGTGTCCTCGACCTCGCCGGCCGCGTCCGCCTGCCGATCCTCGGCGACGTCGTTGTTCTCGATGATGCGCCGGATGGAAGCCAGGATCTCTTCCATCGTCGGTTCGCGATTTGCAATTGGCTGCGCCATGTCCGCCCTCGATTGTCCGCCTCGCGCGCCGTCCGCCTCCATGGCGGGCAACGTGCGAATCACATTGAAACTTTAGGGGATTCGCGCCGCAAAAAGAATCCCCCGCACCACGGGGGCACGGGGGATGCACAGCTTTGTGCCCGGCAGCCGCCGGGCCTCGCTAAAGGATCGGATCAGCGTCCGTCGACCGTACGCAGGCCGAACCACTTGTCCTTGACGGCGTCGTAGTGCTGGACGGGATTGTATTCCGCCACGCCCAGCCCGAGATGCTTCACCGTCAGCCGTCCCATGTAGCCGAGCAGGTTGTAGCTCGAGACCACCGCGTTCGCCTGGTCCTGGGCCAGCGTTTCCTGCTGGCTGAGGACGTTCTGCTGCGAATTCAGGACGTCGAGCGTCGTGCTCTGGCCGACCTTGCGCTCCTCCACCACGCCGTCGAGGGCGAGCTTGCCGGCCTTGATCGATTCCTGGTCGGCGCTGATGTTGGCTTTGAAGGCATTGTACTGCGTCCAGGCCGTGACGATCTGCTGGTCGACGGTCCGGCGCGCCGAATCGACCTGGATGCGCGCCTGCCCGAGCAGTTCCTTCTGCTGCCGCACGCGGCCGGAAGCCGCGCCGCCCTGATAGAGCGGAATCGTCACCTGGGCGGTGATGCTCGAGCCGGTCGTGCCGGTGTTGTCGTTGTAGATCGAACCCTGCACGTTGACGCCGGGCAGGAGCGCGCCTTCGGCCGACTTCACCTGATAGCCGGAGGCGTCGACATTGTACTGCGCCGAGAGGATGCTGGGGTTCTCGGCCCGTCCCACCGACAGCGCGGCGGACAGCGAGCCGGGCAGGAGACGCCCGGGCGCCGACGGCATCCGCACGCCGACGGGTGCGTCCCCGACGATCTGCGTGTAGACCGCCTCGCTCGACTTCTCCTGCGCGATCGCGCTCTGCAGGAGCGCCTGTGCGGCGGAGAGCTGCGCCTGCGACTGGGCGACGTCCGTGCGCGTCCCCTCGCCCACGTTGAGGCGTGCGTTCGATGCCTTCAGCTGTTCGCGCAGGAAGCTCAGGTTCTGGCGGCGGATCGTCACGATCTGCTTGTCGCGCGCGACGTTGACATAGGCCTGCGCGGCCGCCTGGAGGATGCTGATCTGCGTGGCCCGAAGCTGCTCACGGCTGGCGAAGACGTTCGATTCGGCCGCCCGCACGTTATTCAGCGTCTGGAACCCGTCGAAGATCGGCTGGGTGAGCGAGATCTGGACCTGCGCGCTCTCCTGGCTCGCCCGCTCGAGCGGCGTCAGGTTTCCCTTCAGGCTCGTCCCGCTCAAGGACGCGCCCGCCGACACTTTAGGCATCAAGCCGGCGCGGGCAATCGGAACGCCCTCGTCGGTCGCCCGGAGGCCGGCGCGTGCGGCGTTGAGATCCGGGTTGTTCTTGTAGGCCTTGGCCATCGCCCCGAATATCGTCTCCGCCTGGGCTGTATGCGGTATGACGACAATCAGCGGCGTCATGAAAACTGCCGCAATCGCTTTGGTTTTTAGAGACACCAATTCACTCCCGACCACAAAAACGACCGCTTTCGCGGTGCCCTCTGCCCAATTACATGGCACAGATATGACTAACGAAACATGCTTCCCCTGATCCCTCCGGGGCAATACCGCAGACAAAGCCGGCGGAAGTTGCCGATACGCAACAGGCGGTTAACCTCTTTGCGCGGGCGGCAGCCGCTCCCCGGCCCCGATCAGAAGACGAAGGCCTCCGGTTTCTGGAATCCCGGAAGGGCCTTGACCGACGTGTTGAAGGTCGCGCGCCGGGCGACCGTCCCCTCCTCCTTCAGGAACAGCTTCGCGCGCGAGGCATTGCCCGTGCCCTCAACGGCGACGAGCCGTCCCCCGTCCCTCATCTGCTGGAACAGCGCCTCCGGGATCTGCTCCACGGCTCCGCCGACGAAGACGACGTCGTAGGGCGCCTCCGGCTCGTAGCCCTCCGCGAGCGGCCCGCTGACCACGGCAACGTTGTCGAAGCCGAGCCGCGCCAGCGTATCGGTCGCCATGCCGGCGAGCGTCTCGTCCGATTCGAGCGCCACCACCGAGCCGGCGAGCAGGGAAAGGACCGCCGAGGTGTATCCCGTGCCGCAGCCGATCTCGAGCACGACGTCGTCCGGCCCGACGTCGGCGAGCTGGACGAGCTTGGCCAGCGGCGACGGCTCCATGAGGTAGCGTGCGGGCCTTTCCGCCTCCATCGGCGCGATTTCGATGTCGGTATCGATATAGGCGAGCGGCTTGAAGCGGGCGGGAACGAACTCTTCGCGCGGCACGGTGAGGAAGGCATCGAGGACGGGGTGCGACGTCACGTCGGTCGTCCTGATCTGGTTGTCGACCATCTTGGTTCGCGCAAGCTCGAAATCGATGCTCATCCCGTCTTCTCCAGTCCCCTCGGCCGCTTCGCCCCGCCCCGTCCGGCGGAAGAATCTTGTGCAAGGCAAAATTCTGATAATGCCTGATAGGCCGACGCCGCCGCCGTTGCAAGACTGGAAAGGTCGCGCCGCGGCCGGCGCTCCCTCGTCCGGCGGCCGGGCATTTTCTGCCGATCACGTCGCATGGAGGCGCCGCGCTCGGTCGGGAACCGTCGAGAGCCAACGAAAAATCCTTGCAGCATGGAGGCCACGAGGAGGCGACCCGCAGAAGCTGTAAGCGACTGATTCAATTCAAATAAATCGTTGGAGGCCTCGCCCGGAATCGAACCGGGGTGCAAGGATTTGCAGTCCTCTGCGTAACCACTCCGCCACGAGGCCTCCCAGCGCCGTTTCGGCGCGTTTGGCACTTAGACCGGATTTCGGGCGGATTCAAGCGGCCGTCTCGGATTTCGTTCCGGCCGATGCACCGGCGGCGTCAGGAGCCGGCGGGCTCCTCGGCCGAGACGTGCAAGGCGAAGACCGTATGGCCCTCCTCGTTGGTCACGGAGATGTCCCATTCCGCCGCTTCGCCGTTGGCCTCCCGCATCATGTCGCTGCACGCCTGCAGCGCCTCCCGCCGGGCGGCCCTCCGGTCGGGGAGTTCCACCTCCTCGACTTCGACGGCCCGACCCGGACTGCGAAGCCTGAAAAAGAAACGGGGCATAAACGTCTCCATTTCCTGACAAATGGAGGGAGTCGTTGATTGTTCCACCCTCGACGCCGTATAGGTATGGCGATGATTGTAGCGGTTTGGGAAAAGATGCGGGACGGCGCGCGCGCGGCATTTCGGCCGGTGTCGGATGCGCGGCGGCCGAAAGCGGCAAAGGGATGATGCACAAGAGAGACATCGACGCACTGCTCTCGACGATGCGCGAACGCGAGGAATTGTCGGCCGACGAGGTTTCGGCCCTTGCCGACATCAAGTGGCGCGTCCAGGCCGTCCCGGCCGATACGGAGATCATCCGCGACCGCTCGAAGCCGAAGGCGAGCTGCCTTCTCCTGGACGGGGTCGCCGCCCGCGCCATGTCCCTGCAGGACGGCCAGAGGCAGATCACCGCCCTGCATGTCGCCGGAGACTTCGTCGACCTGCACGGGCTCTTCCTGAACATCATGGACCACTCGGTGCTGGCCCTGACCGAAAGCCGCATCGCCTTCGCCGATCACGCCGATCTCACCGAAATCGGCGACCGGATGCCTCATCTCGGGCGCGTCATGGCCACCATGGTGGCCGTCGACGCGGCCATCCAGCGCAACTGGATCCTCAGTCTCGGCCGCAGGAGGCCGGAGGCGCGCCTCGCCCACCTCTTCTGCGAGCTCTATCTTCGGCTGAAGGTCGTCGGCCATATCGACGGCGCCTCATTCCGGTTTCCGATCAGCCAGAGCACGCTCGCCGACGTTCTCGGCCTCTCGCTGGTCCACACCAACCGGACGATCCAGCACCTGCGCGCGACGAGCCTGGTGACCTGGCGGGCCGGCGAAATCACGATCCACGACTGGGCCGGACTGAGCGAGCTCGGGGAGTTCGATTCCGCCTATCTCAACCTATCGAGCGAAACGCGGCAAACAGCATGACATCCCTCACCGTAAGACCCGCCACACCGGCCGATACCGGCGCGATCCTCCGCTTCGTGCGCGATCTCGCCGCCTACGAGAACGCCGCGGACGAAGTCGTGGCGAGCGAAGAGGCGATCCGCGCCTCCCTCTTCGCCGAAGACGCCACCGTCCACGCCGCCATCGCGGAAATGGACGGCACCCCGATCGGCTTCGCCGTCTATTTCTTCAGTTTCTCGACCTGGCAGGGCCGGCACGGCCTCTATCTCGAGGACATCTACGTCACCCCCGCATGCCGCGGCATCGGGGCCGGCAAGGCCCTGATGCGGCACCTGGCGAAGATCGCCCTCGAGCGCGGCTGCGGGCGCTTCGAATGGAGCGTGCTCGACTGGAACGCCCCCACGATCCAGGTCTACGAGAAGCTCGGGGCGGAACCCCAATCCGAATGGATCCGCTATCGTCTCGAGGGAGAGAGCCTGGAGCGCCTGGCCCGGAGCTGACCCCCGGCCTTGCACGGCACCCCCGCAGGCGCCATATCGCCGGTAGCAACAGGGAGATACGTTCCAATGGCCGAGACCGTCTCCGTCACGATACCGCACCGCCTCACAAAAGACGAAGCCCGCCGCCGGCTCGAGGAGGGTTTCTCGCGCGTCACCCGCCAGATGGCCGGCCGCGCCGTCGCCGTCGACCAGCGCTGGGAGGGCGACCGCATGGCGTTCTCCGCTGCCGTGATGGGCCAGTCGATCACCGGCAATATCTGGGTGCGCGACACGGCGGTCGACCTCGAGATCGATCTCCCGTGGCTGCTCGCCTCGATGGCCAACGTGTTCAAGGGGCGGCTGAAGCGCGAAACGACGCTGCTCCTGGAGAACAAGAAGCCGGAGTGACCCGCCGCGTCACTGCTTCGCGTCGGGCTTCCCCTTCGTCCACGTGACGGTCTGGTTGTAGAGCGGCACGGTGGAGATCGCCATCTTCGCCGACCCGTTCTGCAGTTCGCGCGAATGCGCCAGGTAGACGATCGTATCGTTGTCCCGGTCGAAGATCCGGTTGATCACAAGCTTCTTCCAGATCAGCGAACGCCGCTCCTTGAAAATCTCCTCGCCGTGCTCGGAAAGGTCGATGTCTCCGATGACGATCGGCCCGGTCTGCCGGCAGGCGATGGACGAGTTCGAGGGATCCTCGAACCATTTTCCTTTCTGCAGCCGGTCGATGATGCTCCGGTCGAAATAGGCGACATGGCAGGTCACGCCCTTGATCTCCGGATCGGCGACGGCCTCCACGACGATGTCGTTGCCGACCCAGTCGACGCCGATCTTGCCGACGTCCTTCGCAGCGGCCGACCCCGCCGCCCCGCCGAGGACCGCGGCGGCCAGCAAGGCCGGGCGAAAGACCCGGAGGATCGAGAGAAAACGCTGCATGGGACTGCCTCCTGATGACACGATCCGCACACATATGGGGTCTGCTCGCCGCCGCGCAAACTGTGCTACAGTCGCCGCAGCTTTCCGAAGAGGGGGAATCCGGATGAGACCAGCTGCCGTAGGCCTCGTGCGCCTGCTGCTCGCCGCGATCGCGACGGGCTGGCTGATTGCCGCTCCGGCGCGAGCGCAGCAGGCGACCGACGCTGTATCGCCCGAGACCGCGGCGGCGCCGGCGGAGCGGTCGCAGCCGGCCGCCCATGCCCGCCGCTACATGGTTTCCGCCGCCAACCCGATCGCCGCCGAGGCCGGCAGGACGGTTCTCGCCAAGGGCGGAAACGCCGTCGACGCCATGGTCGCCGTCCAGCTCACCCTCGGTCTCGTCGAGCCCCAGTCCTCCGGCCTCGGCGGCGGCGCCTTCCTCGTCTACTACGACGCCGCGCACCAGCGCCTGACCACCTTCGACGGTCGCGAGACCGCCCCGATGGACGCCGATCCGACGCTTTTCCAGGACGAGAAGGGCCGGCCGCTGAAGTTCTTCGACGCCGTCGTCGGCGGTCGCTCGGTCGGGGTGCCGGGCACGCCGCGCCTGCTTTTCGACGTGCACAAGCGGTACGGGAAGCTTGCCTGGAACACCCTCCTGCGGCCGGTCATCGACCTGGCGCGCACGGGCTTCCGGGTCTCGCCCCGGCTGCACGGGGAAATCGCCGAGGACGACGACCGGCTGAAGACCTACAACCAGGCGCGCGGCTATTTCTACCTCCCGAACGGCGACCCGCTCCCCACCGGCTTCCTGCGCCAGAACGAGGACTATGCCAGGACGCTCCAGACGCTGTCCTCCGGCGGCGCGGACGCCTTCTACACGGGCCCGATCGCCGACGCCATCGTCGACGCCGTGCGCTCGGCCCCGAAGAACCCCGGCGTTCTCTCGAAGGCCGATCTGGCCAACTACCGCATCAGGGAGCGCCCGCCCGTCTGCGTCGCCTATCGCGGCGAGGACGTCTGCGGCATGGGACCGCCCTCTTCCGGCGCGCTGACCGTCGGGCAGATCCTCGGCCTGATCGAGCCGTTCCCGATCGGCAAGCTCGGCCCCGAGAGCCCCGAGGCCTGGCGGCTGATCGCCGACGCCTCGCGGCTGGCCTTCGCCGACCGTGACCGCTACATGGCCGACAGCGACTTCGTCCCGATGCCGACCCGCGGCTTGGTCGATGCCGGCTACCTCGCCTCCCGCTCCAGGCTGCTCGACCGCGATACCGCCCTGCCCGAAAGCGAGATCGTCGCCGGCCGCCCGGTCTGGGACCATGCCATGCTCTACGCGCCGGACCGCAGCATCGAGTTTCCCTCGACCAGCCATTTCTCCATCGTCGACGCGGACGGCAACGTCGTATCCATGACCACCACCGTGGAGAACGCGTTCGGCTCGCGGCTCATGACCAACGGGTTCCTGCTCAACAACGAGCTGACGGATTTTTCCTTCGCCTCCCAGGAGGACGGCAGGCCCATCGCCAACCGGGTCGAGCCCGGCAAGCGGCCGCGCTCCTCCATGGCCCCGACGATCGTCATGAAGGACGGCAAGCCCGTGATGGCGGTCGGCTCGCCCGGCGGCAGCATGATCATCGGCTTCGTCGCCCAGGCGATCGTGGCGCACATCGACTGGGGCTTCGACGCCGCCCGGATGGTGAGCATGCCGCACGTGCTCGCCCGCTTCGGCCCCGTCGAGCTCGAATCGGGAACCGATGCCGAAAAGCTCGCCGGCCCCCTCGGGAAGCTCGGTTTCCAGACCGTCTCCAAGCCGATGAATTCCGGCCTCCAGGCAATCGTCATAACGCCGGACGGCCTCGAAGGCGGGGCCGATCCGCGTCGCGAGGGGGTCGCCTTGGGCGACTGAGAACGCCAGATCCGCCGGATTCTACGTCGCGACGCCCTTTCGCAATCCCGGCGGCGCGCGATAAAAGGCTGCGGGCCCGCCCCGGGCCCCGGCACGGCCCTCGCGCCGTGGCACGCTACCGAAGACAGGACCGCCCTTGAGCCAGATTCAACTCTTCACCACCGGGACGGAAAGCGACGCTGCCCGGCTTCTCGATGCGATGAGCGCGGTTTTCGAGGAGGACGGCCGTGCCCTGTCCACCATGGAGATCGACGAGCGTCAGGACGTCTGGGAGGCCTCCGTCTACGGCGAGGCCGACGAGGAGGCGGTCCTCCGTGAAAAGCTCCGCCCGCTCGTCGAGGCGGTCCTTCCCGGCGCCGACATCCGGATCGAGCACCTGCCGGACATCGACTGGGTGTCGAAATCGCTGGAAGGCCTGGCGCCGGTCCGCGCCGGCGGGTTCGTCGTCCACGGCTCGCACGATCGCCAACGCGTGCGGCCCGGCGAACGCGCCATCGAGATCGACGCCGCCCAGGCCTTCGGCACCGGCCATCACGGCACGACGGCCGGCTGCCTGGACATGATCGCCTACACGGTGCGCCGCCAACCGCCGCGCCGTGCCCTCGACCTCGGCACCGGGAGCGGCGTGCTGGCGATCGCGGTCCGCAAGCTCACGCCGGCGCGCGTCCTGGCGACGGACGTCGACCCCGTCGCAACCGCGATCGCCCGGCGCAACATGCAGGGCAACGTCGTGCGCACCGGCGTCCGCGTGGCCACGGCCTCCGGCTTCCACGCATCCGACTTCAGGCGCGAAGGGCCCGTTCGACCTGATCGTCGCCAACATTCTCGCCCGCCCGCTGATGCGCATGGCGCCGGATATCCGGCGGCACCTCGCGCCGGGCGGCCGGGTGATCCTGTCCGGCATCCTGGCGGACCAGCGCTGGAAGGTCATCTCCGCCTACACCCTGCAGGGCTTCGCGCACCGGCGGACGCTCTGGCGCGACGGCTGGGTGACGCTGCTTCTCGACTGAGTTCGATCCGGCGCCGGCGAACGAAAAAAGAAAAGGCGGCACCGAAGCGCCGCCTTTTCTCCGTCAGTCCTGGGAGAAATCAGAACAGGAAGGGCGAAGCGCCTTCCCGCCGCAGTTCGTCGCGCGAGCGACCCATGGCCTTCAGGCTCTCGTCGTCGAGGCTGAGAAGATGGCCGTTGACGTAGTGCCGGACCTGGCGTTCGCGTGCTGCGACCATCCGGTCGAATGCCGTGCGGAAAAAGTTGTTGCGCATGTCGTCGTCCCCTGGTGAGTGGTTTTCAATCACTCCTCCACGACCGCTAACTTAAGCGATTCCGCTGGTATGTGCAGACGGCATTGCGCATAAGAGCCTTGCGAATTTCGCATGCGCGAAAAGAATTTGTGCAACGCAATATTCACCAGTCGCCCGGCGGAAGGATCGCGACGCGCATTGAATTGGCCTTCCGGGACACATAATGTGCATCGGCCCCCCAAGGCACGAGGATTCCGCAAGCCATGTTCCAGACCTACACGACGACCGCCTCCCCGGACGAGGGGAGGAAGCGGGTATCGAAGCTGCGCGCCCGTTTCGACGCGATGGGCGTCGACGGCGTGCTCGTTCCCCGCGCCGACGAATTCATGGGCGAGTACGTGCCGGCCTGCGCCGAGCGACTGGCCTGGCTGACCGGCTTCACGGGATCGGCGGGCGTCGCCCTGGTGCTGCGGGAAAAGGCGATCGTCTTCGTCGACGGACGCTACACCGCCCAGCTCGGCGAACAGGTGGATCCCCTCGTCTTCGAGGCGGGCGACCTCGTCGAAATGCCGCCCGACAAGTGGATCGGATCGCGCAAGAGGAAGGGCATACGCCTCGGCATCGATCCATGGCTGCATACGACCGGCGAGGTGCGGCGCCTTCAGGCCGCGCTCGAGAAGGTCGGCGGCGAACTCGTCTACCTCGCAGGAAATCCCGTCGACGCGATCTGGAGCGACCGTCCCGCCCCGCCGGCGGGCGAGATTTCGGTGCACGAGCAAAGCCATGCCGGCCTGGCCGCCACCATGAAGATCGCCGAGATCCAGGAGGCCGTGCGCGAGGCGGGCGCTACGGCCGCCGCCATCACCGATCCGTCGTCGGTCGCCTGGATCTTCAACATTCGCGGCGCCGACGTGCCGCATACGCCCCATCCGCTTGCGCGCGCCGTCGTGCCGGCATCGGACGAGCCCGTCCTCTTCGTCGAGAACGCCAAGCTCGGCGCGCAAGCGAAGGACCATCTGCAAAGTCTCTGCCGCCTGGTGCCGCCCGAGGCCTTCGCCGAAACGCTGTCGGATCTCGCTGCCGCCGGCGCGGCGATACTCCTGGACCCCGGCCTCGCGCCCTGCGCCGTCGCCCGCATCGTCGAGGCGGCCGGCGGTGCGGTCGTCGAGGGAACCGACCCGGCGCGACTGCCGCGCGCGGTCAAGAACCCGGTCGAGATCGCCGGCGCCCGTGCGGCGCACCGCCAGGACGGAGCGGCGGTCGCGGCCTTTCTTTCCTGGCTCGACCGGCAGCCCCCCGGGACCGTCGACGAGATCGCCGCCGCCCGCCGGCTGGAAGCGACGAGGGCACGCACCGGCGAGCGCCTGCAGATGCCGCTGAGGGACGTCTCCTTCGACACGATTTCGGGCGCGGGCCCCCACGGGGCGATCATCCATTACCGCGTCAACGAGACGACCAACCGCACCCTGCAGCCGGGCGAGCTCTACCTCGTCGATTCCGGCGGCCAGTACCTCGCCGGCACGACCGACATCACCCGCACCGTCGCCGTAGGCACGGTTCCGGAGGATGCGAGGCGGTTCTTCACCCTTGTCCTGAAGGGCATGATCGCGATCAGCACCCTGCGCTTTCCCGCCGGCACCCGCGGGGTCGACATCGACGCCTTCGCGCGCTTCGCGCTCTGGCAGGCCGGCGCCGACTACGCGCACGGCACCGGCCACGGCGTCGGCTCCTTTCTGTCCGTGCACGAGGGCCCGCAATCGATCTCCCGCCGCGGCATGCAGGAACTGCTGCCCGGCATGATCGTCTCGAACGAACCCGGATATTATCGCAACGGCGCCTTCGGCATCAGGATCGAGAACCTGCTCGTCGTCCACGAGCCGCGCGAAATACCGGGCGGCGAGAAGCCCATGCTGGGCTTCGATACGCTGACGCTCGCGCCGATCGATCGCCGGCTGATCGTCGCGGACCTTCTGACGGCGACGGAGATCGACTGGCTCGACCGCTACCACGCGACCGTCATGCGCGAGCTGTCGCCGCTGCTGGACGACGAGGAGGCGACCGGGTGGCTGAAGGCGGCAACCGCCCCGCTGGGCGGCCCGCCCGGCCGAGCCGCCCCTACCCGCCGATAAGGTCGAACCAGCCGTCCTCGTCGATGGTCTCGACGCCGAGGTCCCGGGCCTTGGCGAGCTTCGATCCGGCCCCCGGCCCGGCGACCAGGAGATCCGTCTTCTTCGAGACGGAACCGGCGACCTTCGCGCCGAGACGCTCCGCCATGGCCTTCGCCTCCTCGCGCGTCATGCGCTCCAGGGACCCGGTGAAGACGACCGTCTTCCCGGCGACGGGGCTGTCGGAGGCCGCCTGCTCGGCCGGCTCGACCTCCAGCTGCGCCACGAGGTCGTCGACCATGCGAAGATTGTGCTCCTCGGCGAAGAAGCGCCCGACCAACTCGATGACGCTCGGCCCGATATCGTCGAGCGCGTCCATCTCCTCCGCCGCCTCGGCATTGCCGCCGGCGACCTGGAGAGCGGCCTCGTGGAACGCATCGAAGGACCCGTAGGCCCGCGCCAGCGTCTTGGCCGTCTGCTCGCCCACATGCCGGATGCCGAGCGCGTAGATCAGCCGTTCCAGCGGGATGGTGCGCCGCGCCTCGATTGCGTCGAAGAGCTTCCGGGCCGAAACCTCGCCGAAGCCCTCCTTGTTCTTCAGCTTCGTCAGCGCGTTGGCCTTGTCGCGTTCGGCGAGCGTGAAGATGTCGGCGGGTCCTCGGATCGGCAGATCCTCGTCCTCGAAGAAGAACTCGATCTGCTTGTCGCCGAGGCCGTCAATGTCGAAGGCCCGTCGGGAGACGAAATGCTTCAGGTGCTCCTTGCGCTGGAAGGGGCAGGCGAATTCGCCCGAGCAGCGGCGTATGACCCCCTCCCCGCCGGTGGCCGTCTCCTCGCGCACGATCGCCGTCTTCAGGTGGCAGGGACACACGGTCGGAAACTCGAAGGCCTCGGCGTCCGGCGGGCTCTTCTCCACGCCCAGCACCTGGGGGATGACGTCGCCGGCGCGCTGGATGCGCACGGTGTCGCCGATCCTGACGCCGAGGCGCTCGATCTCCTCGGCATTGTGCAGCGTCGCGTTCGTCACCACGACGCCCCCGACCGTGACCGGCTCCAGCCGGGCGACCGGCGTCAGCGCACCCGTCCGTCCGACCTGGATGTCGATGGCCCGGAGAATCGTCAGCGCCTTCTCGGCCGGAAACTTGTGCGCGATGGCCCAGCGCGGGCTGCGCGAGACGAAGCCGAGCCGGCGCTGCAGGTCCAGGTCGTCGACCTTGTAGACGACGCCGTCGATGTCGTAGGCGAGCTCCGCCCGCTCCTCCTCGATCCGGTGGTAGTGGCCGATGAGGGCCTCGGCGCCCGAAAGCCGCTCTGTCAGCGGATTGACCGTGAACCCGTAGCTTTCGAGCTTCGCCAGCATCCCGGCCTGCGTATCGTCGGGAAGCCCCGGCTGCACGTCGCCCCAGGCATAGGCGAAGAACTTCAGCGGACGACTCGCCGTCACCGACGCATCGAGCTGGCGGAGCGAGCCGGCGGCGGTGTTGCGCGGGTTGACATAGGTCTGCTTGCCGGCCGCCGCCTGCCGTTCGTTGAGTTCGGCGAAGGCCGCCTTGGTCATGTAGACCTCGCCGCGAACCTCGAAGACGTCCGGCGCCTCCTTCGGCAGGCGGACGGGGATCTCGTCGATGGTGCGCGCGTTGGCGGTAACGTTTTCGCCGACGGTGCCGTCGCCACGGGTCGCGGCCGTGACGAGCTCCCGGTCCTCGTATCTCAGCGACAGCGACAGGCCGTCGATCTTGGGCTCCGCGGTGAAATAGAGCTCCTGGTCCTCCTTGACGCGCAGGAACCGCCGCACCCGGGCGATGAAGTCGGCCACCTCCTCGTCGGAAAAGGCGTTGTCGAGCGACAGCATCGGCACCTTGTGCGGCACTTTCTCGAACTTTTCCGACACCGCCACGCCGACGCGCTCGGAGGGCGAATCGGACCGCTTGAGGGCCGGGAACCGCACCTCGATCGCATCGTTGCGCTGCCGCAGCGCATCGTAGGCGGCGTCCGACACCGCCGGCTCGTCCTCGTGGTAGTAATGGCGGTCGTGTTCGGCGATCTCGTCGGCAAGAAGCCCGAGTTCGGTCGCCGCCTCCGCTTCGGTCAGCTCGTCGACGGGTTTGTCGCGAAGTTTCGACGTCATTCGGCATTGTTCCCGGTGTGCACTGGCGAGACGGTTTTTCTAAAGCAATTCCAGGAAAAGTGGGACCCGGTTTTCCGTCCGGAATTGCGCAAACAAGAACTCAATTCCAGG
Source organism: uncultured Alphaproteobacteria bacterium (assembly GCA_963838155.1). Classification (GTDB taxonomy): domain Bacteria; phylum Pseudomonadota; class Alphaproteobacteria; order Rhizobiales; family Rhizobiaceae; genus Pararhizobium_B. Next base: position 425,157 of record CAWIQE010000004.1, on the reverse strand, counting down.
AAAAGTGGGACCCGGTTTTCCGTCCGGAATTGCGCAAACAAGAACTCAATTCCAGGAAAAGTGGGACCCGGTTTTCCGTCCGGAAGCCTCACGCACTTTCGGATAGCAGCCGTGCGGCCGCCGCCCGCGCCTCGTCGGTGACCGACGCGCCGGCCAGCATCCGGGCGATTTCCTCGCGCCGCTCCGGCCGGTCCATGGTGCGCACCCGCGTGGCGACCGAGGAGCCGGACGCCTCGTTCGGCCCCTTGGTGATCAGGAGATGCGTCCGCGCCCGCGCCGCGACCTGCGGCGCGTGGGTGACGGAGAGCACCTGCACCCTTTCCGCCAGGCGCATCAGCCGCTGCCCGATCGCGTCGGCCACCGCTCCGCCGACGCCCGTATCGATTTCGTCGAAGACCAGCGTCGGCGCCGATCCCCGGTCGGCGAGCGCCACCTTGAGGGCCAGCAGGAAACGCGACAGCTCGCCGCCGGAGGCGACCTTGAGCAGGGGCCCGGGACGCGTGCCGGGGTTGGTCTGGACGTGGAAGGCCACCTGGTCGATCCCGTCGGGGCCGCGGCGGGTTTCGTCGCTGTCGATCTGGACGGAAAAGACCGCACGGTCGAGCTTCAGCGCCGGCAACTCGGCCATCACCGCCGCGCACAGCGCCTCGCCGACGCTGCGGCGCTTTTCCGACAGGCTCCGTGCGGCCGCGTCGTAGGCCTTCGCGGCCGCGTCCGCCGCCGCTTCCAGCTCGCCGAGCCTCTGCTCGCCGGCGTCGAGATCGGCCAGGTCCCCGAACATGCGCGCCGCCAGCGCCGGCAGCTCGGAAACGGGAACCGCATATTTCCGCGACGCGGCGCGCAGCGCGAACAGGCGCTCTTCCGTCAGTTCGAGCTCGCGCGGATCGAAGTCCGCGCCGCGCTGCGCCGCCTCGATCGCCATCTGCGCCTCGGCCAGCGCATTGACCGCGGCGTCGAGCGCGGCGATCGTGTCGTCGAGCAGGCCCGGAACCTCCGCCGCCTTGCGCTCCAGCCGGCGCAGCAGCGCGCTGACCGGCGGCACCGGCGACGCGTTTCCGGACAGCACCGTATCGGCCTCCGCGATATCGGCCGCGATCTTCTCGGCCCGCATCATGGCGGACCGCTTCTCGGCCAGGTCCTCTTCCTCGCCGTCGACCGGCGCGAGCGCCTCCAGCTCTTCCGCCGAGGCGCGCAGATAGTCGGCCTCGCGCCCTGCGGCCTCCACCCGGGCGCGATGGTCCCGAAGCGCCTTTTCGCGGCTCCGCACGTCCGAGAACAGGCGCCCGAGCGCCTCGACCTCGGGCCCGAGCCCGCCGAAGGCGTCCAGGAGCTGCCGGTGGGCATCGGCCTCGACCAGCGCCCGGTCGTCGTGCTGCCCGTGGATCTCGACGAGCAGCTGTCCCGCCGCCCGCATCAGCGCGACGCTCGCGGGTTGGTCGTTGATGAAGACGCGCGTTCGGCCGTCCGACGACTGGACGCGCCGGAAGATGAGGTCGCCCTCGTGGTCGAGCCCGTTTTCCGCGATCAGCGCCCGCGCGGGATGATCGGCGGCGACGTCGAAGACGGCCGTCACCTGCCCCCGCTCGGCACCGTGGCGCACGAGTCCCGCATCCCCTCGCCCGCCGATCGCCAGCGAGAGACTGTCGAGCAGGATCGACTTGCCCGCACCGGTTTCGCCGGTGAGCACCGACAAACCGTCGTCGAATGCGAGATCAAGCCGCTCGATCAGGACGATGTCGCGGATCGAAAGCTGTACGAGCATGGGTTCCTTCAGCCTGGCGGCTCGCCCCGAACGCCGGAGACGCCGACTCACACCGATGAGAAGTCATACGGCACAAGCCGGCACTTTGGAACCGGCTCCACCGCGCGACCGCCGTGGCGCAGTGCGCTATCCATGTCTTCGGGCAGCCGCCGGATTGGCGGCTCAGGAAGCGCCGACCAGCTTGCCGGCCGCCTTGGAGAGCCATGAGCCCGGATTCTCGCGAGGCTTGAGACCCTTGGATTCCAGCAGGTTGTAGGAATCCTTGTACCACTTGCTTTCGGGATAATTGTGCCCGAGAACCGCCGCGGCCGTCTGGGCTTCGCCCGTCAGGCCCAGCGCGTAGTAGCATTCCACCAGCCGTGCCAGCGCTTCCTCGATCTGCCGCGTGTTGGAGTAGTTCTCGACGACGTCGCGATAGCGGTTGATGGCCGCCAGATATTCCTTGCGCTCCTGGTAGTACCGGCCGACCTGCATGTCCTTGCCGGCGAGCTGGTCGCGCGCGAATCGCAATTTTTCCTGTCCGTCGGCGACGTACTGGGAATCCGGATAGTGGTTGACGAGGTCGTTCATCGCCTGGATCGTCTCGCGCGACGCCGTCTGGTCGCGCGTGATGTCCGGGATCTGGCGATAGTAGGCCAGGCCGACGATGTACTGGGCGTAGGCCGCGTCGTCGCTGGAGGGATAGAGGTTGAGGTAGCGCTTGCCGCTGCTCACCGCCGCCACGTAGTCGCCGTCGCGATACTTCACCCAGGCGTTCATCAGGATCGCCTTGCGGGCGAATTCCGAATAGGGATGCTCCTTGTCGACCGCCTCGAACTTGCGGCTGGCCTCGGAGAAGCGCCCCGCCTTCATGTTGGCGAGGCCCTGGTTGTAGAGGACATCCGGGGGATCGGACTGGACGGCGTAGGCGGTGATGTCGATGTCCGGCTTGTCGCCGCAGGCCGTCAGCAGTCCGCCGGCGGCCGCCACACCCAGCGCCAGGACGAGACCCCTGAAAAGCCTTCGGCCGGCGCGCGTCTGTGCAACAATCATGCGAATCTACCCCGTATTGCGCTCACCGACGCGCTGCTTGCGCGATTTCTAGACGCAAACACCGCGCCTGTGCAACGCCTTGCGTCGACATTGCCGCGATTTTGTGACGTCCGGCGCGCTTGTGGACGAAAGGAGTCCCGCCGGTGGCGGTCAGATCGCCCGGGGCGCGAAGGTGCGCGACGAGCCCGCCGCCGGTTCTGCCCTGTCGGACCTGCCCTCGGAGCCGGGCGATTCGACCGTCTCGAAGGCCGCCGTATCGGCGAGGAGCGCCCGCAGGGCGCTGGCGTTGAGCTTGTGGCCGCCGCGATAGGACCGGTAGCAGCCGAGGAACCGGGCGCCGGCGAGCGCCAGGTCGCCGATCGCGTCGACCGTCTTGTGCCGGACGAACTCGTCGGGAAAGCGCAGGCCCTCGGCGTTGATCACCGTATCGTCGTCCGAGATGACCAGCGAGTTCTCGAGCGACGAACCGAGCGCGTGCCCGGACGCCCAGAGGCGCTCCACGTCGCGCATGAAGCCGAACGTGCGCGCCCGCGCCAGGTCACGGCGGAAGGTCTCGGCTTCCAGCTCGCCCTTCCAGCTCTGTCGGCCGATCAGCGTGCAGTCGAAGTCGATGTCGATCTCGAAGCGCGTGCCGTCGTGCGGCACGAATTCCGCCCACGACCCGCCCATTTCGACGCGAACCGGACGCAGGATGCGAATGAAGCGCCGGCGCGCCGCATGCACGATCCGGCCGGCGCGGTCGAGCGTCTCGATGAAGACGGCCGCGCTCCCGTCCATGATCGGGACCTCGCCGCCGTCGATCTCGATCGCGATGTTGTCGATGCCGAGCGCGTAAAGCGCGGACATGACGTGTTCGACCGTCGCCACCGCGCCCTCTCCCGTCCCGCCGAGCACGGTGCAGAGATCGGTCGAGACGACCTGCGAGGAGACCGCCTGCAGTTCGACGGTATCGCCGTTCTCGAGCTTGCGATGGAAGACGATGCCGGTATTGGCCTCGGCCGGATGGAAGACCAGCGAAACGGGTTGGCCGGAGTGGACGCCCACGCCCGACAGGGGAACAGATCTTGAAATCGTCGTCTGGAAACCGCGCAGGTCAATCGTCATGTCTCGCCCAATCTTTCGTTGGATCATTCTCGACGGCGTAACGCAGAATGTCCCGACCATGCAAAGGGCGTATGCCGTGACCGCTTTGCGGTTGTTTTGTGCCCCTACCCCGATATTCCGGCCGAAAGTAGGCGCTTGCCCGCGACAAACCAAATCACGCTTTCTTTCTGTATATTACGATTTGCCCGTCGCTCGACCCGGAATTTCCTATTTAAATTCAATGGATTAACATTCCCGACGCGACCGGGTGCCGTGGCCGCGCCGGGAATGTTTCAAAGCCGTCGACAGTGTCAGTTCGACTGCCGCCTGAGGAAGGCGGGAATCTCGAGCTGGTCGTCGTCGTGGCTCTGACGAGGCGCCGGGGCCGGCCGCTGCTGGTCGTCCCGGGTCTGGCTCCGCCGCGGTGCGTAGACGCTCGCCTCCGGCGACAGCTGCCGGGGCTGCGGCGCCGGCTCGCGGGCGACCGGCTGCTGGGCCGGCATATCGCTGCCGCCGTCGTCCTCGCGCCGGCCGAGAGAATTGGTGATTCTCTTCAGCAGGCCCATGGCACCGCGCTCGTCCTGGTGATGCTGCGCGGCGGCGGGCGTCGCGGCGTGGCGCTCCATCTCGGCGCGCACGACCGGCGGGAAGTCTTCGACATTGGGCATCCGCGCCGCGTCGGCATACTGGCGGCGGAGATCCGCCGCCGCCGGCTGCTCGGCATGGATCGGCGCGGCCGCCGCCGGGGCCCGCATCGGCTGGGGAGCCTCCTCGGGCCGCGGTGCGGTGAAGAGCCGGCTGCGCGGCTGGAATTCCTGCTCGGCGGCCGCCGCGCTCGCGTCGTGGCGGGCGGCATTGGCGAGTTCGCCTTCCAGGTCGTCCTCGGCAGTGCGAATGGTGTCGGCGATCGGATCCGCCTTCTGGACGGCCGCCGGTGCCGGCGCCTGAACCGGTGCCGGAGCCGGTGCCGGTGCTGCTGCCCGCGCCGGGATCGCGGTCGAGCGCGGCGCCGGACGGGCCATCTGCCGCAGCTCCGCGGACCGGTTCTCGTATTCCGCCGCCTCGCGGTCGATGCCGGTCGCCACGACGGAGACGCGGATCAGGCCCTCCAGCTCCTCGTCGAAGGTGGCGCCGAGAATGATGTTGGCGTCCGTGTCCACTTCCTCGCGGATGCGGGTTGCGGCCTCGTCCACCTCGAAGAGCGTCAGGTCGCGGCCGCCGGTGATCGAGATCAGCAGCCCCTGCGCGCCCTTCATCGAGGTTTCGTCGAGCAGCGGATTGGCGATCGCGGCCTCGGCCGCTGCCATTGCCCGGCCCTCGCCCGACGCCTCGCCGGTGCCCATCATCGCCCGGCCCATCTCGCGCATCACCGAACGCACGTCGGCGAAGTCGAGGTTGATCAGGCCTTCCTTGACCATCAGGTCGGTGATGCAGGCGACGCCCGAATAGAGCACCTGGTCGGCCATGCCGAAGGCGTCCGCGAAGGTCGTCTTGTCATTGGCGATGCGGAAGAGGTTCTGGTTCGGGATGACGATCAGGGTATCGACGCACTTCTGCAGCTCCTCGATGCCCGAATTGGCGATGCGCATCCTGCGCTGCCCCTCGAAATGGAACGGCTTGGTGACGACGCCGACCGTGAGGATCCCCTTGTTGCGCGCCGCGGCGGCCACCACCGGCGCGGCACCCGTGCCCGTGCCGCCACCCATGCCGGCGGTGACGAAGCACATGTGCGTGCCGGAGAGATGGTCGACGATCTCGTCGATGCATTCCTCGGCCGCCGCGCGGCCCACCTCCGGCTGAGACCCGGCGCCCAGGCCCTCGGTCACGGCGACGCCCATCTGGATGATCCGGTCCGCCTTCGTCATGGAAAGCGCCTGGGCATCCGTGTTGGCGACCACGAAGTCGACCCCCTCGAGGCCGGCATTGATCATGTTGTTGACGGCGTTGCCGCCGCCCCCGCCGACACCGAAGACGGTGATGCGGGGCTTCAGCTCCGTGATGTCGGGCTTTTGCAGATTGATAGTCATGGCACCCATTCCTTCCTGGTTTCGGCCGCCTCGCCTCGCCGCGTCGGCCAATTGTTGAATTCCTAGAAACTCTGTTTCAGCCATTGCCCGACCCGGGCAATGCGATTTCCCGTCCCCGCGACGGACGGGAGGCCGGCCCGGCCGGGGCCGTGAATCTCGACGTCCGCGACCTGCGGGTAGATCATCAGGCCGACGGCGGTGGAAAACGCCGGCCCCTTCGCCGCGACCGGCAGCCCGGAGACGCCCAGCGGGCGCCCGATCCGCACGTTCCGCGCAAGGATGCGCCGCGCCACGTCCGCCATGCCGGTCAGCTGGCTCGCCCCGCCCGTCAGCACCACCCGCTTGCCGACGACCGGCCCGTAGCCGGAGCGTTGGATGCGGTCGCGAATGAGTTCCAGCGTCTCCTCGACTCGTGCCGAGATGATCTTGCCGACCAGGGCGCGCGGCACGTGCGCCGGCTGGTCGCGATCGTCCTCGCCCATCGGCGGCACGGCCACCGGATCGCTGTCGTCGGCGTGGACGGACAGTGCGGTGCCGTGCACCACCTTGAGGCGCTCGGCGTCCTCGAAGCGGGTCGACAGGCCCCGCGCGAGGTCGCTGGTCACGTGATCGCCGCCGACCGCGACCGCGTCGCAATGGACGAAGCGGCCTTCGGCGAAGACGGAAATGGTCGTCGTCCCCCCGCCCATGTCGATCGCCGCGCAGCCCATCTCCATCTCGTCGCCGACGAGGGCCGCAAGGCCGCTGGCATAGGGCGTCACCACCATCGCCTCGACCGTCAGGTGCGCCCTGTTGATGCAGAGTTCGACGTTCCTGAGCGGCGCGTTCTCGGCCGTCACCACATGCATGTCGACGCCGAGTTCGTCGCCGAACATGCCGAGCGGGTCGCGCACGCCCCGCTCCCCGTCGAGCGCGAAGCCGGTCGCCAGCGAGTGAAGCGCGGCGCGCTCCTCCGTCAGCGACTGCTGGGCGGCCGCGACCAGGACGCGGCGCAGGTCCGCCGCGTCGACCTCGTGGCCGCCGAGATCGATGGCCGCGGAATAGACGTCGCTCTTGAGCCGTCCCGAGCCGACATTGACGATCAGCGAATCCACCGTCACGCCGGCCATGCGCTCGGCCGCGTCGACGGCGAGCCGTACGGCGCTTTCGACGGCGTCGAGGTCGACGATGACGCCGCCCTTGATTCCCCGCGACTTCTGATGGCCGATGCCGACGACCTCGACCCGGTGGGTGCGTCCGGACAGGAGCTGCCCGCCGTCGTGCGGGACGAGCTCGCCGATCATGCAGACGATCTTCGACGACCCGATGTCGAGCACCGTCACGGTGGTCGCCCGCTTGAGCGAGAGAGGCCGAAGACGCGGCAGGCCGAACGAGGCGGAACCGAGGAAACTCATGCCTGACTACCTGCCTTCGTGTGGTTCCATGCCGCGTGTTCCGCTTTTTTCAGCGCCTTGTCGCGCGCCTTGATCTCCGCATCGCGCCGCTCCGCCGCCTGCTGCGTCAGCTGCACCGTGACCCGGTCGGGCAGGCGCAGGTCGATCGCCACGATCTCCCGCGACAGGATCGAACGGTCGCGCTCCATGACGCTCAGGTCCTCGAGCGCCTGGGCGACCCGGGTGTGGGGCAGCTTCGCCGTGACCCCGTTGTCGAAGACGAGGTTCCAGCGACGGTCGGCCACCCGCACGATCGCCCGCACCCGGGCCCGCAGCGCCGGCCAGTTGGACAGGATGCCGTCGAAGCCGGACGCGGCCGTCTCCGCGCCGAACCCGACATAGAGCGGCAGGTCGGAGAACTTGCTCCCCTGCACGAACGGGACGATCACGCCGCCGTCCCGCTCGATCAGCGACAGGTCCTGCCCGTGCTGCCAGATGGCGAAGGCCTTGCGCTCCGTGAGCTTCACGTCGACGGCATCGGGATAGACCTTGCGCACCTGCGCATCGGCCACCCAGGGCAGCGTCATCAGCGCCGCGCGGGCGTCGTGGACGTTCAGCGTCAGGATGGACGTCGCCCCGTCGAGACGAAGCTGCTGGAGCACGTCGATGTCCGAGGTCTCGACATTGCCCGTCACGTTGACCTTGTCGACCCCGAAGCCGAGCGTGGTGCTCGTCGCTTCCAGCGCCGAATGGGTATGTCCGCCGAGGACGATCCCCAAGGCGGCCGTCGTCCCGAAGAGCGCGACGAGGGCGATCGTGCCGGCATGGCGCGGCACGGGATACTGCCCGTCCGCGAGCGCGCGCACGAAGCGGGCCGCACGGCGCAAGGGGCGCGGCAGCACGATAGCCCTCGCGGACCCGCCCTTGCCGTTGCCGCCGACCGCCTGTCCCGACGTCCTGCCGCCTACCGAAAACACGATGCGTCCTCCACCATCCAACTGAGGAACTCACCAAAGGAGTGGCCCGCATGGGCCGCAAGTTCAGGCACCAGAGACGTTGCCGTCATTCCGGGTTGGGTATTGATTTCCAGCCAGATGATCTCGCCACCCTCGGAGAAACGGTCGTCGTAGCGAAAGTCCGAGCGGGTCACCCCGCGGCAGCCGATCGCCCGATGCGCCTTAAGGGACAAGCTTTGTATTTTTTGGTAAATATTTGGTTTAATTTTCGCGGGGCAGTCATGTTTTGACCCGCCTTCCGCATACTTCGAATCGAAATCGTAGAAGCTGTGGCCCTGCGGCAGGATCTCGGTCACGCCGAGCGCCACGTCGCCCATAACCGCGCAGGTCAGTTCCCTGCCGTGCACGAAGCGCTCGACCATGACGCGGTCGCCGTATTTCCACTCCGGCGAGGTGATGATCTGCGGCGGATGCGACTGCCGCTCGTCGACGATGACGACGCCGAAGCTCGACCCCTCGTTGACGGGCTTGACCACGTAGGGCGGCTTCATCGGATGACGGGAGGTGAAGTCGAAGCGGTTCATGACCTTCGCCTCCGCCACCGGGATTCCGGCGGACTTGGCGATCCGCTTCGCCTGCTGCTTGTCCATGGCGAGCGCCGAGGCGAGCACCCCCGAATGGGTATAGGGGATCTGCAGATATTCGAGGACCCCCTGGATCGTCCCGTCCTCGCCATAGGGGCCGTGCAGCGCGTTGAACGCCACGTCCGGCCTCAATTCGGCGAGCGTCGAGGCGATCGACCGGTCGACGTCCACGCGGCTGACGCGATATCCCGCCCGTTCCAGCTCCCCGGCGCAGGCCTCGCCCGACCACAGACTGACCTGCCGTTCGGAGGAGAAGCCGCCCATGAGGACGGCGACATGCTTGGCACCCATTTACTTCCCCTCTGGCGCCCCCGCCAGCCCGACGCGTCGCGGTCGCACGAAGGCCGGCCGCAAGGAAACACGAGAAGGCGGCGAAACGGGCACGAACGCAGCCCCGCCGCCCACGACACGCAAGCGCCCCTCACGCGGGATTTCAGCCCCGCGACTCACCTGTTGAAAACCTTTAGCCCAGGGAATCAGAGAGTTGAGTCGGTGACAACCCCCAACGCTGCCCATTCGCCCGCGGATCGGAAAATCGGAAAGCCTCGAGCAAGCCGCTCATATGATCTGCCCGAGGAATTCCTGCACGACGCGGTCCGGCCGGAAGCGGCCCAGGCGCCGGATCTCCCATTCGAGCCGGATGCCGGTGCGCTCGAGCACCCGCGCCCGGACCGTTTCGCCGAGATATTCCAGGTCGTAGCCGCCGGCCTCGCCCATGTTGATCATGAAATTGCAGTGCATCGGGGACATCTGCGCGCCGCCGATCATCAGGCCGCGGCATCCCGCGGCGTCGATCTCCTTCCAGGCCGACGTGCCCGGCGGGTTCTTGAAGGTCGAGCCGCCCGTCTTCTCCCGGATCGGCTGAACCGTCTCCCGGTGCGTCTGCACGGCGTCCATCTGCGCCCGGATCGCCTCTGCCTCCTCCGCACGGCCCTCGAGCACGGCGCCGGTGAAGATCAGGCCGGGCGGGGCGGACGAATGGCGATAGGCGTAGCCCATGTCGGCGTTCGACAGCACGTGCCGGTTTCCGGCCCGGTCGAGCGCGTGGACCTCGACGACGCGCTCGCGCGTCTCGACGCCGTTGGCGCCCGCGTTCATCCGCAGGGCGCCGCCGAGCCCGCCGGGAATGCCGTGATAGAAATGGAACCCGCCGATGCCCGCAGCGAGTGCGGCGGCGGCGATCCGCTTGTCCGGGCAGGCCGCGCCCGCCCGCAGGCGGACGTCCGAGACCTGCTCGACGTCGCCGAACCCCTTGGCCGAGAGCCGCACCACCGCCCCCGCGACCCCGCCGTCGCGCACCAGCAGGTTCGACCCGATGCCGACCGGCAGCACCGGCACTTCTTCCGGCAGCGCCCGAAGGAATTCGGCGAGATCGTCCTCGTCCGCCGGCTGGAACAGGAGCTCCGCCGGACCGCCCGCCCGGAACCAGGTGATCTTGGACATGTCGGCATCCGGCGTCAGCCGGCCGCGGAGACCGGCAAGGCGCCCGCCGAGCGACGCGAGAAGCGTCCGGCCGTCGACTGCGCTCATCCGCCGTCCTCCCCGAGCGCCCGGAGTTCCTCCGGCAGGGCATTGGCCCAGTAGGTGATGCTGCCCGCGCCGAGGCAGACGACGAAGTCCTCCGGGCGGGCCATCGCGCGGATGGCCGGCGCAAGGTCTTCCCCTCCGCCGATGGTGCGCACGTCGCGGTGGCCGCCGGCCTTCATGCTGGACAGCAGCGCCTGCGAATCGATGCCCGGGATCGGCTCCTCGCCCGCCGGATAGACCGGCGCCAGGATGACGCTGTCGGCGTCGTTGAAGCAGGCCGAGAAATCGTCGAAGAGCGCCGCGAGCCGGCTGTAGCGGTGCGGCTGGACCACTGCGATGACGCGCCCCGCGCAGGCCTCGCGCGCGGCCTTCAGGACGGCCTTGATCTCCACCGGATGGTGGCCGTAGTCGTCGAAGATCCGCACGCCGTTCCAAGTCCCCGTCTGCGTGAACCGCCGCTTCACGCCGGAAAACTGGCCGAGCCCGCGCACGATGTCCGCCGGCGAGATGCCGAGTTCGTGGGCGACGGCGATCGCCGCGGTCGCGTTCGAGACGTTGTGCCGGCCCGGCATCGGCAGCCGAAGGTCCCGGATGGAGACGACGTCCGCGCTCTTGCGGCTGCGGATCTCGACGTCGAACACCGAGGTCGGCCCATCCATCCGATGATTGACGAACCGTACGTCCGCCTGCGGATTGGCGCCGTAGGTGATGACCCGCCGGTCCTCGATCCGGCTGATCAGCGACTGGACCTCGGGATGGTCGAGGCACATGACGCCGAAGCCGTAGAAGGGAACGTTCTCGACGAACTGGCGGAAGGCCGCCCGCACCGCCTCGAAGGACCCGTAGTGGTCGAGATGCTCGGGATCGATATTGGTCACCACGGCGACTTCGGCCGGCAGCTTCAGGAACGTCCCGTCGGATTCGTCCGCTTCCACCACCATCCAGTCGCCGCCGCCCATGCGGGCGTTGGTGCCGTAGGCGTTGATGATGCCGCCGTTGATCACTGTCGGGTCGAGACCGCCGGCATCCAGCAGCGTCGCCACCATCGAGGTGGTCGTCGTCTTGCCGTGGGTCCCGCCGATGGCGACCGCGTTGCGGAACCGCATCAGCTCGGCGAGCATCTCGGCGCGCCGCACGATCGGAAGCAGCCTTTCGCGCGCGGCCACAAGCTCCGGATTGCTCTTCCGGATCGCCGTCGAAACCACGACGACCTCCGCCTCGCCGAGGTTCTCGGCCGCATGCCCGATGAACACCTCGATGCCCTTCTCGCGCAGCCGCTTGACGTTTGCGCTGTCGGCCTGATCGGACCCCTGCACGTCGTAGCCGAGCGTCTTCAGCACCTCGGCAATGCCGCTCATGCCGATGCCGCCGATCCCGACGAAATGAACGAGTCCGATGGTCTGCGGCATCTTCATGGGCGTGATTCCTTGAGACTGGACTTGAAATCGGCGACGGATCGCCCGCCGGCAATAGCTTCCACCAGCGCGGCGAGCAAGGCGGCGGCGTCCGGACGGCCCGCCGCCTTGGCGTTCGCCGCCGTGCGGGCGAGCCGCTCCGGATCGGTCATGGCGTCCGCCAAAAGCCGCGACAGCCGCTCGGGATCGAGATCGGCCTGCGCGATCACCTCGGCGCCGCCCTTCGCCTTCAGCGCCGCGGCGTTCGCCGCCTGGTCGTGGTCGAGCGCGTGCGGATAGGGAACGAGGATCGCGGGGCGCCCGATGACGGAAATCTCCGAGACCGTCGACGCCCCCGACCGGCTGATGACGAGATGCGCCTGCCCCAGGCGCAGGGCCATGTCGGAGAAGAACGGCGACACCTCGGCCTTCACGCCGAGTTCGGCATAGTCGCGCCGGACGCCGTCGGCATCCTCGGGCCGCGCCTGCTGCGTCACCAGGAGGCGCCAGCGGAGGTCCGGGGCGAGCGTCCGGATCGCCGCGGGCAGCGCTTCCGAAAAATACCGCGCGCCCTGGCTCCCGCCGAAGACGACGAGCCGGAACGGCTCCCCGCGCCGCGACGGATCGTAGGGAAGCTTCGCCGCATCGAGCACCGCGGGGCGAACCGGGTTTCCGGTCGTCACGATCTTGTCGCCGTATTCGCCTCCCCCTTCCGGGAGGAAGCCGCCGGCGATCGCCTGCACCCGTCTTGCCAGCGCCCGGTTGGCGCGTCCCATCACGGCGTTCTGTTCGTGGATCATGGACGGCACGCCCGCATTGCCGGCCGCGATGAGGGGCGGCACGGTCGGATAGCCTCCGAAGCCGACCACGGCCTTCGGCCGCACGCGGCGGACGAGTCGGCCGGCCTCGCGCACGCCCATGAAGAGCGTCCACAGCGCCGGAAGCGCCTTCAGGGGGTTCTTCGAGCCGATCGTCGCCGAACGCACGACGTGCAGCTCGTCGGCCGGAAAGGCGCCGGCGTAGCGCTCGGCGCGCCGGTCGGTCACCAGGTGGACGCGCCACCCCCGCCGCCTCAGTTCGTGCGCCAGCGCCTCGGCGGGAAACAGGTGCCCGCCCGTACCGCCAGCCGCCAGCATGATCGTCCCGGATGCCATCGGCGCTCCTATTCGGCGGGTGCCCTGAGATGCGACAGCGCAAAGAACCGGTCCCGCGACCGCGTCTCCGGCCGGCGGCGGGTCAGCGCCAGCAGGAAGCCGGCCGTCACGCCGATCGCCAGCATCGACGACCCGCCATAGGAGATGAACGGCAAAGTCATCCCCTTGGCCGGCATCAGCCTGAGATTGACGCAGATGTTGATCATCGACTGCAGGCCGATCTGGAGCACGAGCCCGCAGATGGCAAGCCGCGTGAAGTCGTCCCGTTCACGTCGTGCATAGGAAAAGCCCCGCAACACGATGAACGAAAACAACAGTACCAGGAAAAGGCAGAACAGGATGCCGAATTCCTCCGCCGCCACCGAAAAGGCGAAATCCGTATGGCTGTCGGGAAGGATCCGCTTGACGATCCCTTCCCCCGGACCCACGCCGAGCCAGTGCCCGTGGATGATGGCGTCCCTTGCCGTATCGACCTGGAACGTATCGCCCTGCCCCGTCATGAACCGGTCGACGCGCTGCTGCACGTGGGAAATCGTGCTGTAGGCAGCCATGAAGCCGCCCGCCGCCAGCGCCAGCAGCATGAGGATCCATGTCCAGGAAATGCCGGCGAGGAAGAACATGCCGCCCCAGATCATGCCGGCCAGCATGGTCTGGCCGAAATCGGGTTCGGCGATGAGCAGCGCCGCGACGATGCCGAACAGCATGATCGCGAACAGGTTCCCCGGCACTTCCGGATGGCGCGAATGCTCCGAGAACAGCCAGGCGCAGATGACTATGAAGGCGGGCTTCATGAACTCCGAGGGCTGGATCGACAGCCCGACGACCGAGACCCAGCGCCGGGATCCCTTGACCTCGACGCCGAAGAAGAGCGCCAGCACCATGAAGACGATCGACAGGACCAGTATGACCAGCGCCGCCCGGCGCACGTGCCGCGGGGACAGGAAGGAGCAACCCACCAGCACCGCCAGCGACGGCAGGAGGAACGCGGCGTGCCGCTTGACGAAGTAGAAGCTCGGCAGCCCCAGGCGGGCGGCCTCCGGCGGACTCGCCGAGAACGACAGCATGAAGCCGATCCCCAGGAGCAGGATGAACGCCGCCAGAAATATCCGGTCGATGGTCCAGAACCATTCCGCAACCGCACCGCGTTGAACCCGGCTCACCATGTCCTCATTCCCCTTGGTTCGCGTCGATCAGCATCGTGACGCCCTCGAGCGCCGCGACAGCGGCGACGAAGGCATCGCCCCGCGCCTCGAAGTTCTTGTACTGGTCGAAGCTTGCGCAAGCCGGGGACAAAAGCACGACCGGCGCCTCCCCCGCGCTTTGCGCCGCGTCCGCTGCGGCATGGGCGACGGCCCGCTCCAGCGTGCCCGCGATCTCGTAGTCGACGGCCCCGCCGAGCGTCGCCGCGAAGGCCGGCGCCGCCTCGCCGATCAGGTAGGCCTTCCCGATCCGGCCAAAATACTCGGCGAGCCCGGCGATGCCCCCCTCCTTCGGCAGGCCGCCCGCGATCCAGTGGATGGTCTCGTAGCTGGAGAGCGCCGGCGCCGTCGCATCGGCGTTGGTCGCCTTCGAATCGTTGACGAAGACGACGCGCCCGCGCCGCGCGACCGGCTGCATGCGATGCTTGAGCCCGGGAAAGATCTTCAGCGCGGCGACGATCTCCTCCTCGTCGAGCCCCGCGGCCAGGCACGCCGCGACGGCGGCGCACGCGTTCTGGGCGTTGTGGGCGCCGCGCAGCGTCGCGATGTCGGAGAGGTCCGAAAGAACCCGCGAGGACCCCGAGCGTGCGAGCCGGATCACGGCCCCTTGCGCATAGACCCCGTCCGCCAGGACGTCGCGCTTCGAGATACGGACGACCCTCTTTCCGGCGCCCTCCAGCCGGTCGGCGATCCGAAGCGAGAAACTGTCGTCCACGCCGACGACGGCGACGTCGCTGCCGGCCACCAGCCGCTCCTTGATCTCGGCGTAGTGCTGCATCGTGCCGTGCCGGTCGAGATGGTCCGGCGACAGGTTGAGCAGGATGCCCGCCGTCGGATCGAGCGTCGGCGCCAGGTCGATCTGGTAGGACGAGCACTCCACCACGTAGTGGCGCGCCGCCCGCGGCGGATCGAGCGTCAGCACCGCCGTTCCGATATTGCCGCCGAGCTGCGTGTCGCGTCCCGACGCCCGCAGGATGTGCGCGATGAGCGCCGTCGTCGTCGACTTGCCGTTCGTGCCGGTGATCGCGATGAACGGACAGTCCGGCGCATGCGCCCGCCGTTCCCGCACGAAGAGCTCGATGTCGCCGAGGACGGGCACGTCCGCCGCGGCGGCGAGATCGACCGTCCAGTGCGGCTTCGGATGGGTCAGCGGCACCCCCGGCGACAGGACGAGGGCTGTAAGCGACCGCCAGTCGACGTCGCGGAGGTCGGCGGTGGCGATCCCCTCCGCCCGGGCCGCCGCGACGCGATCCGGATTGTCGTCGTGCGCCACGAGATCGGCGCCGCCGGCCACCAGCGCGCGGGCGGTGGCGAGCCCGGACCCGCCGAGCCCGAAAAGGGCGACGCGCCGGCCCTTGAAGGTGGTGACCGGGATCATCGCCGCTACCGCATCTTCAGCGTGGCGAGGCCGAGCATGGCGAGCATGACGGCGATGATCCAGAACCGCACGACGACCTGGCTTTCGGTCCAGCCCTTCTTTTCGAAATGGTGATGGATCGGCGCCATCAGGAACACGCGCTTGCCGGTCATCTTGAAGGCGCCGACCTGGATGATGACCGAGAGCGCCTCGATGACGAACAGCCCGCCGATGATCGCCATGACGATTTCGTGCTTGGTGGCCACGGCCACCGTCCCGATCAGGCCGCCGAGCGCGAGCGATCCCGTGTCGCCCATGAAGATGGCGGCGGGCGGGGCGTTGAACCAGAGGAACCCGAGCCCCGCGCCGATGACCGCGCCGAGGATGACGGCGAGTTCGCCCGTCCCGGGGACGAAGTTGATCTGAAGGTAGTTGGCGAATATGGCGTTGCCCACGAGATAGGCGATCGCCCCGAAGGACGCGGCGGCGATCATCACCGGGACGATGGCCAGCCCGTCGAGGCCGTCCGTGAGGTTCACGGCGTTGCCGGCCCCGACGATGACGAAGGCGCCGAAGACGACGAAGAAATAGCCGAGATTGAGCAGCACGTCCTTGAAGAAGGGAAAGGCGAGCGAGGTGGCGAAGGCCGCATGCCCGTTGATCGCGTCGTGCTCGGCGGCTCTCATGATGAAGAACACCGCGATACCGGCGATCAGGAACTCGATGGCCAGCCGCGCCCGGCCGGAAAAGCCCTTGTCGGTCTGCTTCGTCACCTTGAGATAGTCGTCGTAGAAGCCGATCGCGCCGAAGCCGAGCGTGACGAGAAGCGTGACCACGACATAGATGCTCGACAGGTCCGCCCACAGCAGCGAACTGACGACGATGCTGGTCAGCATCATCAGCCCGCCCATCGTAGGGGTGCCCGCCTTCTTGAAGTGCGTCTGCGGCCCGTCGGCACGGATCGGCTGGCCCCGCCCCTGCCGGATCCGGAGCGAATCGATGATCGCCGGCCCGAACAGGAAGACGATCGCCGCCGCCGTGAACATCGCCCCGCCGGTGCGGAAGGTGATGTAGCGGAACAGATTGAAGAGTTGAAACTCGGTTTCGAGCTTCGTCAGCCAGATCAGCATCAGCGTCCTTTCGCAGCCGTCCGGGCGGCCGGCCTATCCTGCTCCTCCGCCGGAAACGCCTCGCGCAAGGCCTTGACGACCTTGCCGAAACCCAGCCCGAGCGACGACTTCACGACGATGGCGTCGCCGGCCGAGACCTCGCGCGTCAAGGCCTCCGCGAGTTCTGCGGCGCCATCGAACGTGCTGACGGGGAAACCCTCCGGAAGCGCCCGGGCGAGCGCCGCCATCTCCGGCCCCGCCAGGTAGAGCCGGTCGACGCCCGCACTTTTGACCGGTTCGGCCAGCTCGGCGTGCAGGTCGGCCGAGAAGCGCCCCAGTTCGAGCATGTCGCCGAGCACCGCGATCCGCCGGCCGCCGTCGCCCACCGGCGTATCGGCAAGGAGCCCAAGTGCTGCGCGCATGGAAGCCGGGTTGGCGTTGTAGCTCTCGTCGATGAGGACGAAGCCGCCGTCCCGCGCGCGCAGGCGATGCCGTTCCCCCCGCCCGGCCGGCGCCGAGATCGTCGCGAGCGCCTCGCACGCCGCCCCGAGGTCGCCCCCGGCCAGCGACACCGCCCCGAGCACGGCCAGCGCGTTGTGGACGACATGCCGCCCCGGCGCGCCGAGCGTCAGGTCGCGGATATCGCCCTGCACGTCGACCCGGATGACGGACCGGTCCGCGTGGAGCCTCACGTCCAGGAGGCGGATCTCGGCGTCGTCGTGCTCGCCGAACCCGAGGACGCGCCCAATGCCGCAGGCCCGCGCCGCCTCCGCCAGGAAGGCGAACTTTTCGTTGTCGCGGTTGAGGAGCGCCGCCCCGCCCGGCTCGACGCCCTCGAAGATCTCCGCCTTGGCGGCCGCGATGTCGTCGAGGCTGTCGAAGTGACCGAGATGGGCGGCGGCGATCGTCGTGATCACCGCGACCTGCGGCCGCACCATCTTCACCAGCGGCCGGATCTCGCCCGCATGGTTCATGCCGATCTCGAAGACGCCGAAACGGGCGTCCGCGGGCATCCGCGCCAGCGTCAGGGGCACGCCCCAGTGATTGTTGAAGGAAGCGGCCGCGGAATGGACCCGCCCCGAGGGCGCGAGCGCATGGGAAAGCATCGCCTTGGTCGTCGTCTTGCCGACCGAACCCGTGACCGCGACGATCTCGGCGGCGCTGCGCGCCCGCGCCGCCGCCGCCAGCCGCCCGAGCGCCGCCAGCACGTCGTCGACGACGATCAGCGGCACCGTCGAGCCGCCGAGCGCCGGCAGCTTCGCCTCCGCCACGACCATCAGCCCGGCACCCGCGGCCACCGCTGCGCTGGCAAAGTCGTGGCCGTCCAACCGCTCGCCGCGGATGGCGAAGAAGGCCTCGCCGGGGGCAAGCGAGCGCGTATCGATGGAGATGCCGGTCACGCCCGCGGGCAGTTGCCCGAGCGGACGTCCGCCCATGGCCTCGACCATCTCTTCCCCGCTCCAAAGCCAGCTCATTTCGCAAGCGCCTCCAGCGCCCTGGCGATCTCGTCGTGATCGGAGAACGGCAGCACCGTCTCGCCGACCGTCTGGCCGGGCTCGTGCCCCTTGCCGGCGACGATCAGCGTATCGCCCTTCTTCAGCATGAAGACGGCCTCGGCGATCGCCTCGCCGCGGTCGCCGATTTCGACCGCTCCGGGTGCGGCCGCCATGATGTCGGCCCGTATGGACGCCGGCTCCTCCGAGCGGGGATTGTCGTCGGTGACGATGACGACGTCGGCGAGCCGGGTCGCGATCTCGCCCATCAGCGGGCGCTTGCCGCGGTCGCGGTCGCCGCCGCAGCCGAAGACGACGAAGACCCGCCCGGTGGTGAAGGGGCGCACCGACGTCAGGACGTTCTCCAGCGCCTCCGGCTTGTGGGCATAGTCGACATAGGCCGGCGCACCGCTCGGCGTGGTCCCGACCAGCTCGAGCCGGCCGGGCGCGCCGATGAGCTTCCCGAGGGCCGCCATGGCGACGTCGGCCGGCGTGCCGGTGGCCATGGCGAGGCCCGCGGCGACGAGCGCGTTCGAAACCTGGAAATCCCCGGCGAGCGGTATCTCCAGCTCGAAGATCGTCGCGCCGTAATGGATTTCGACGGTCTGCTTGTGGCGCTGGTGCTCGACCCGCTTGAGCGACAGGAACGTTCCGCCGCGCCCCACCGTCAGCACCTCGTGTCCGGCGCCGCGCGCGACCTCGGCCGCCCGCGCCGACCACGGGTCGTCGGCGAAGACGACCGCCGGCGACCCCTTCGGAAGCAGCCGGTCGAAGAGATGCATCTTCGCCGCGAAATAGTCCTCGACCGTCGGATGGTAGTCCATGTGGTCGCGGCCGAGATTCGTGAAGGCGCCGGCCGAGAGCCGGACCCCGTCGAGCCGATGCTGGTCGATGCCGTGGCTCGATGCCTCCATCGCCGCATGCGTCACGCCGGAATCGGCCAGTTCGCGCAGGAGCCCGTGCAGATGGACCGGATCTGGCGTGGTCAGCGAACCGTACTCCGTCCGCCCCGGCGCGACGATGCCGGTCGTGCCGATCATCGCGGCCGGCTTTCCCCAATGCGCCCAGATCTGCCGCGTGAAGGACGCGACGGACGTCTTGCCCGCCGTCCCGGTCACGGCGACCGTCGTCTCCGGCTGACGGCCGAAGAACCGGGCCGCGGCCAGCGCCAGGAACCGGCGCGCGTCGTCGACCGCAAGCACCGGAACGTCGACGTCGGGCCGGGCGCCCGCCTCGGCCGCGACGGCGACCGCGCCGCGGGCGACCGCGTCGCGCGCGTAGGTCGCGCCGTCGGCCTTGTTGCCGCGCACGGCGACGAACAGGTCGCCGCGACGGACCGCCCGGCTGTCGGCGCTGAGGCCGATGACCGCCAGCCCGGCGATGTCCGGCGGCACGCCGCCCGACGCCGAGCCCAGGAGGCCGCTCAAAAGCTCGTTGAGGGTCATACGGTTCAAGTCATCTCTCTCCGGCGATCGGCACCGTCGCGAATCGGACGAATTGTACCTGTTGACCGGTCAAAACGTCACGAGGGAGGCATTGTCCTTGCTTTTCTTCTGCTGCTCCAGAAGCGCGGCAGCGCTGTTGTCCCCGAATTTCGGCGCGACCCCCAGTGCCGGGGCGGCGCGGCGGATGATCTCGCCGGCCATCGGGGCGGCATTCATGCCCGCGGTGAACCCGTATTTCGATTTCGTCGGCGCGGGCTCGTCGACGCACACGAGCACGATATATTTGGGGTCGTCGATGGGGAAGGCCGCCATGAAGTCGGTGAAGTTCTTGGTCTTCGAGTAGCGGCCGTTCTCCACCTTGTCCGCAGTTCCGGTCTTCCCGCCGACCCGGTAGCCCTGGATGTCGGCCTTGCTGCCCGATCCGTGCAGCACGTTGAGGCGGTAGAGATACCGCATCTGGTCGGACGTCTTCGGCTTGAGCACGCGGCGCGCGCTCGCATGCGCCTCGGCTTCCGTGCGCGGCAGGAAGGTGGGGTTCATGTAGTAGCCGCCGTTCAGGACAGCGGCCGCCGCCACCGCCTCCTGCAGCGGCGTCACGGACACGCCGTGCCCGAAGGCGACCGTGACCGAGGTGATCCGCTTCCAGTTCTGCGGCACGATCGGCGCCGCGACTTCCGGCAGTTCGGTGTGCATCCGCGTCAGAAGGCCCAGCTTTTTCAGGAAGGCCTCGTGCCCCTCGACGCCCACCCGCAGCGCCTCCTGGGCCGATCCGATGTTCGACGAGTAGATGAAGACCTGCGGAACCGTCAGCCGCCCCGGCTCGCGGTCGAAGTCGTGGATCGTGAAGCCGTCGATCCGGAAGGGATGCGACACGTCGAAGACCGTGTTCATGTTCGACGTTCCGGTGTCCAGCGCCATGGCGGAGGTGAAGGTCTTGAAGGTCGACCCCATTTCGTAGGTGCCCGCCGTCATGCGGTTCAGCCGGTCCTTCTTCAGGGCGTCGACCGGATCGTTCGGATCGAAGTCCGGCACGGAGGCGAGCGCCACGACCTCGCCCGTGTTGATGTTGAGGACCACGGCACCCGCGCCCTGGGACTGGTAGCGCTCCATCCCCGCCTCAAGCACGTCCCGCACGATGTGCTGGACCCTGAGATCGATGGACAGGCGGAAGGGCTGCAACTCCTGGCTGACCGTGAGGCCCGTGTCGGCGAGCGCCGACAGCCCCTGGCTGTCGACATACTTCTCCATGCCGGCGATGCCGCGGTTGTCGATGTTGACGAAGCCCACCACGTGCGACGTGGTGGGGCCGCCGGGATAGAACCGCCGGGTTTCCGGCCGGAACCCGATTCCGGGGATGCCGAGCGCGAGGATCTGGCTCTGCTGCTTCGGCGTCAGCTGCCGCCGCAGCCACTGGAAGGCCGAATCCGCCGAGAGCTTGCGGTAGATCTCCTTCCGGTCGAGGTCGGGCAGCACCGTCGACAGCTTTTCGACCGCATCGTCGATGTCGACGATCTTGCGCGGCTCCGCATAGAGCGACACCGTCCGGATGTCGGTCGCCAGCACCCGGCCGTTGCGGTCGACGATGTCCGGACGGGACGCCAGGAGCCGGTTGGGCGGGGGAATGCTCGCCGTCGTTTCCTCGTGCTGCATCCCGAACTGCATCATCCGTCCGCCGACGATGCCGTAGAGGGCGATAAAACCGAACATCAGCACGAAGATCCGGTTGGTCGTCTGCGTGCCGGTAAGCTTGCGCACACCCTCCACCGCGATCCGGCCGGAGGACGGCGCGGGGCTCGGCCGCTCCGTGCGCAGGCGGACGACCGCCTTGCGGTTGATCGCGACGACTCGGGAAAGGAAAGACATCAGCGCACCACCGATCCGGTTTCGGTCAGGTCGACGCGCGGTGCCGCCTTGGCAACGTTCGGCGCGCCCTTCGGCGGCAGCGAAGGCAGCGGCGGTTCGTCCGGCTTCGGGTAGCTGGGCAGGTCGTTCAGCGTCGCCACCTGGGTCGGCTGGATCGTGCCGAGGTCGAGCTGCGCCTGGTAGGCCTCGATCAGGTTCTGCAGGCGGGACGGCTGCGTGAGCACGCTCCAGTCCGCCTTCAGAAGGTCGATCGTGCTGTTCTGCAGCTGGATGCGGCTCTCGAGGCGGTCGATGTCCTGCACCTGCCGCTCGGCGCGCTGCTTGACCTGGTAGGTGAAGGCGGCGGCAGCGACCATCGCGCCGATCAGGACGATATCCAATGTGCGCAGCATGAAGCTTCAGCCTCCGATCTTGGAAAGGGACGCGAGCTCCGGGAGCCCGAAGAGTGACATGTCGCCCGCGTCTTCGGCCGGCGCCTCCGTGCGGATGGCCGCCCTGAGCCTGGCCGAGCGGGCGCGCGGATTGACCGCCGCCTCGTCCTCGCCCGCGGCGATCATGGGCTTTCCGGGCTGGACGAACGTCGCCGCCCGCACGCTCACCTGCGGAAGGTGGCGCGACCCGCCGGCCCGCCCGGACCGATCCTGGAGGAACCGCTTGACGATGCGGTCCTCGAGCGAATGGAATGAAACGACCGCCAGCCGGCCTCCCGGCTTCAGCGCCCGTTCGGCCGCCAGGAGCGCCTGCGCCAGTTCCCCGAGCTCGTCGTTGACGAAGATGCGCAGCGCCTGGAAGACGCGCGTCGCCGGATGGATCTTGTCGCGGGCGCGCCTAGGCGTCACCGTCTCGATCAGCCCGGCGAGATCGCGCGTCGTGCGGAACGGAGCCTTGGCGCGCTGCTTTTCGATGGCCCTGGCGATGCGCCCGGCCTGCTTTTCCTCTCCGAGGAAGCCGAATATCCGGGCGAGGTCGCCGACCTTGAGCGAATTGACCACGTCGGCCGCGGACGGCCCCGCGCGTTCCATGCGCATGTCGAGCGGACCGGAATTGCGGAAGGAGAAGCCGCGCTCCGCCTCGTCCAGCTGCATCGACGAGACGCCGATGTCGAGAACGACCCCGTCGAGCCCCGAAGCCGGGGCATGCGCGGCGAGATTCGAGAAGCGGTCGCGGCTGAGCTCGAGCCGCCCGCCATAGGCGGATACCAGCTCGGCCCCCGCCGAGATCGCGTCGGGATCGCGGTCGAGGGCGATGACGTGTGCGCCGGTATCGAGGATCGCGCGCGCATAGCCGCCCGCGCCGAACGTCCCGTCGAGTATCGTCGCTCCGGGCCGGGGCTCGAGCGCGGCAAGAACCTCGGCGAGAAGAACCGGGATGTGGCGAACCGGTCCGCCACTGGCGTCAGATACTCCACCGCCAGGGTCCGCCATCATCCCGTTTCTCCGTTTTAGGCGGACGGATCCCCGCCGCCCGCCCGTTTCCGTCGTGCCACCGAAGCCGCTTCCTCGAACGTCTTCGGATCCCAGAGCTGGAAGTGACGCCCCCGTCCCACGAAGGTCACTTCCGCCGTGATGCCGGTGAAGGAGCGCATGAAGTCGGTGACCGCCAGGCGCCCTTCCCCGTCCAGTTTCGCGAACGTCCCGCCGCCGTGCACCAGCAGGGACAGCCGGTTCGCCTCCTCCGAAAACGGATCGAGCCCCTCCATCTGCCGCTCGTAGTGCTCCAGCAGGTCCGGGCCGCCGACGCTGATCGCCGGAAACACGAAGTCCTGCAGGCAATAGAGCTCCCGGACGTCGAGACGCGCGAGCACCGTCCGGAACGCCGCCGGCACCGACACGCGCCCCTTGGAGTCGATCCTGTTCGTCGCATTCGACAAGAACCGGTTCAGCATCCGCCTCCGACGCTTCCGCCCTGCGGAAGCACCTCTCTAAGCCGCCCGTCCGGAGAGTTGCGAGCGCGCACGACGAGCCGTCGCGCAGCCGCGGCGCGCGTCGGGGGCTCCGGTGAACCCGCTCGGATTCTCTCGCTGGAAAGGCGGCAATCTGCCTTCGAATATGGTCTGTTTGGGATACCATGGGAAAACTTGGGCGTCAATGGGACAAGGCGGATTCCGGCAACCGATCACCAATCCCCCATTGATGAACCGTTAGGCTTAACGATTGGTTATGAACGGCGGATTTCGTTCGAATATCGGCCTTTTCGGAAGGCGGGCCGGCGGGCCGCCCAAGCGCGCCCACGAGCCGAATTTGCCAGCCGGCCTGTAAGCCGGGTTCTGTATGGCCTCCGCGCAAAAGCGACGGAAACGTGGCAGCCATTCATCTGCGGCGGCGCTCGCACGCCCCCTGTTGCAACCTACCCGAACGACGAGCCCGGAAACAGGCCGGAACGCCTTGCGGCGGTCCATGTCGCTCCTATTCGGTCTTGCTCCCGGTGGGGTTTACCGTGCCGTCGCCGTTACCGGAGACGCGGTGGGCTCTTACCCCACCCTTTCACCCTTGCCCTTGCCGGGCGGTCTGCTTTCTGTGGCACTTTCCCTGGGGTCGCCCCCGCCGGACGTTATCCGGCACCGTGCTTCCGTGGAGCCCGGACTTTCCTCACCGCGCGGCCTTTCGACCATTGCGCGGCGCGGCTGCCCGGCCGGCTGGCGGATTTCGCTTACAGGAGCGGACCGCGCTTTTCCAGCAGAAAGGCCGTGCCGCCCGCCACTTTCCACGGCGCGCCGGGCAAAACGAAAAATGGGCCGGGCCTCCCGAAGGAAGCCCGACCCTGCTGCCTCAGCTCCGACGGCTGCCGCGCCCGGCGGCGGCCGCTCGATCCCATTCCCGCAACGGCCCTCAGTCGAGGGCGCTCAGCACCAGGCTGCAATAGTGCTTCGAGATCGGGTTCATCCGCGTTGCGCCGTGGCCGGCGTTGTATTTCAGAATGGTGCTGCAGGTGGTGCCGTCGCCGGCCTCCTGCGCCGCTGCGAGATATTTCATTCCGATCCGGATGTTCGTCTCCGGCTCGTAGAGCCCGCGGACGGACCCGCGATACCCCATCAGTCGCGCCGTCGACGGCTTCACCTGCATCAGGCCGATCTCCCCCGCCCTGCCCCGCGCCTTCGGATCGTAGCGGCTCTCGATCCGGACCACGGCATCGGCGAGTTCCGGCGAGACGCCGAACGACTTCGCATAATGCGTGATGAGCCCGGCATAGGGCCCACTTATCGGATTCTCCGCTCCCGCCTCGTCGGCCGCCGGACCGTTCGCCATTTCGCCGATTTCCGTCGTCGAACCCTGCCTCGGGCTTTCGACGCCGAACGCGGCGTCCGGGCTCACGAGCGCAATACTAATCGCCGCCGCCGCCATGGCAGCACCAACTTTCCACATACGTACCTACTCCAACATGCGAGGGACCCGACGCACTGCCGCCGGTCCGGTCCCGACCCCGTTTCCGACGGATCGCCGGGCGGCCGGGCGAGGTCCCGGCGCAAGCCGGCGACCGGTCGCCGGCGGACCTATAGGGATCGAGCCGGCCCAATTGTGGCGCCGACATAACAAAACCTTTCACTGCGTAAGGAAGAGGACCGGCGAGCCGAAGGGTCAGCCGTATTCGCGAAGCGACCCGAGGAGGCGATGCAGGGTCTCGATCGTCGAGACGTCGGCGATGCCGTCCACCCTCGACGGGCGGAAATGCCTCTGGAATGCCCTCACGGCGGCGGCGGTCGCCTCGTCGAAGCGCCCGTCGATGTCGACCTGATAGCCGTAGAGGGCGAGCAGCGACTGCAGCGCCTCGATCGGCCGGCCGCTCTCGCCCTGCTGCAGGTAGCGTCCGGAGCGGATCTCCCCCGGCGCGACCCAGTGGCCGATGCCGGCGGCGTGCAGCCGTTCCCAGGGAAATTTCTCCCCGGGATCGGCCTTGCGCGCCGGCGCGACGTCGCTGTGGGCCAGCACGCGCTCCGGCGCAATGTCCCACCGCCGGACGCAGTCGCCGCAAAGGGCGATCACGGCCTCCACCTGCGCTTCGGTAAACGCCGGATACCCGCCGTCGTGGCCGGGATTGACGATCTCCACGCCGATCGAGGCGGAGTTGATGTCGGTGTCGCCCCGCCAGAAGCTCCGTCCGGCATGCCAGGCGCGCCGGTCCTCTGCGACGAGCTGGTAGACCGTGCCGTCCTCGAAGACCACATAATGCGACGACACCTCGCTCTCGGGCGCGCGAAGCCAGTCGAGCGCGCCGCGGGCGGTCTTCATGCCGGTGTAGTGCAGCAGAAGCAGGTCCGGCCGTCGCCCGTCGCGCCGCGGGCCCCAATTGGGCGAAGGGGCGAGGATCGCCCCCGCAAAATCCGGTCGATCCAGCGTCATGCCGCCCGGCGTTCGCGCTCGATCGCCTCGTAGGCGGCATTGAGCGCGGCCATCCTCTCATTGGCGATCGCCATGAAATCCTGCGGCAGGCCGCGTGCGACGAGGCGGTCGGGGTGGTTCTCGGCGACGAGCCGCCGGTAGCGGCGCTTCACCGCCGCGAAATCGGCATCCGGCTCGATCCCGAGCACCCGATACGGATCGACGTCTTCCCGCCGGACGTGGCGCGCCGCGATCTCCTCGAACCGGGAGGAAGAAATGCCGAAGATCTCCGCAATCTCCGACAGGAAGGCCATTTCCTTGTCGTGGAGGACGCCATCCGCCTTGGCGATGTGGAACAGTCCGTCGATGATGTCCTCGAGGATCGAGCAGCCGGGCTCGCCCGCCGCGCAGAGACCGGCGAGCCGCTCGGCGTAGAACCGGTAGCCGGCGACGTCGCGCTTGGCGAGGTTGTAGAGCCGGGCGACGTGGTCGGCTTCACTCTCGGGAATGTCGAAGATGTCGCGGAACGCCTGCACCTCGTCGCCCGTGACCACGCCGTCCGCCTTCGCCATCTTGGCCGAAAGCGCGATCATCGCGATCGAGAACGCCACCTTCCGGCGCGTTTCGGGGTCGCCCGAAAGACGCGTGCGCACGGCTTCGATGACGGACGACAGGGCGCCCGCCGTCTCGCCGACATAAGCCACTATTCTCGACCAGATCGCCATGAGTGCCGTTTAAGCGATTTCGGCCCGGAAATCGAGAACGGATTCCGGCCCGGATCGCACGGCGGCGAGGCGCACGGCCTGCGCGCGGGAAGCCCTGTCCCGGGCGGCCTGCGCCAGCCGTTGGACCTACTTGTTGGTGGCGGGCGGGGTCGCCGGCTGTTCGGTGGTGCCCGAGGTGCCGCCGTCGTTCGAAGAGCCGCCGCCGCCACCGTTGTCGCCGCAGGCCGCCAGGCCGAACAGGAACGCGGCCGAGAGCGACATCAAAAAGGCTCGATACATGTCCTTCTCCTCTAATTCCTCGCCCAGCCTGGCCCGCATGTTCCGGGTAAGTTGTGACGGAAATCGGCATGCCCGGAATCACTTGCTGTATCACCGGGAAACACGAACGGAGCGGCAAGGACGCCGCCGCAAGCTGGACATCGCGCGCCAACAATGCATCAGTGGCCCGCAAAGAGCGGAAAGGAGCGCCGATGGCGGACAAATGGGACTTCTGGATCGATCGCGGAGGCACGTTCACCGACATCGTCGGCCGGGCCCCGGACGGAAGCCTCCACCAGCGCAAGCTCCTGTCGGATAATCCGGAAGCCTACCGCGACGCCGCCATCCAGGGCATTCGCGACCTACTGGGCCTCGCTCCCGGCGAAGCGATCCCGCCGGCGCGCATCGGCGAGGTGAAGATGGGCACGACCGTCGCCACCAACGCGCTGCTGGAGCGCAAGGGCGAACGCACCGCGCTCGTCGTCACCGGGGGCTTCCGCGACGCCCTGCGCATCGCCTACCAGGCCCGCCCCGACATCTTCGCCAAGGAGATCGTGCTCCCCGAACAGCTCTACGAGCGCGTGATCGAGGCCGACGAGCGCGTCCGCGCGGACGGCACCGTCGAACGCGCCTGCGATCTCGACGCCCTCCGCCCGCAGCTCGTTTCCGCCCGGGACGACGGCATCGACGCCGTTGCGATCGTCTTCATGCACGCATGGAAGAGCCCCGAGCACGAGCGCCGGGCGGCCGTCCTGGCGCGGGAACTCGGATTTTCCCAGGTCTCGGTCAGCCACGAGGTGTCGCCGCTCGCGAAGCTCGTCGGCCGCGGCGACACGACCGTCGTCGACGCCTACCTGTCGCCGATCCTGCGCCGCTACGTCGACGAGGTGGCCGCGGAGCTCGGCGCGAGCCCCGGCGATGCGGAAGGGCCCTCCCTCCAGTTCATGATGTCGTCGGGCGGCCTGACCGCCGCCGAGATGTTCCAGGGCAAGGACGCGATCCTGTCGGGTCCGGCCGGCGGGGTCGTCGGCATGGTCGAGACGGCGCGGCTCGCCGGCTTCGACAGGGTCATCGGCTTCGACATGGGCGGCACCTCGACCGACGTCGCCCATTCCGACGGCGAATACGAGCGCGCCTTCGACACGGAAGTCGCCGGCGTGCGCATCCGCGCGCCGATGATGCGCATCCACACGGTCGCCGCCGGCGGCGGATCCATCCTGCACGCCGAGCCCGGCCGCTTCCGCGTCGGTCCTGATTCCGCCGGCGCCAATCCCGGCCCCGCCTGCTATCGCCGCGGCGGCCCGCTCTGCGTCACCGACGCCAACGTCATGCTGGGCAAGCTGCAGCCGGACTTCTTCCCGGCGATCTTCGGCCCCCGCCAGGATCGGCCGCTGGACGTCGAAAGGGTCCGCACGGCCTTCGGCGAACTCGCCCGCGACGGCGCCGACGGCAAGAGCGCCGAGGAAATCGCCGAGGGCTTCGTCACCATCGCCGTGGAGAACATGGCGAATGCGATCAAGAAGATCTCGGTGCAGCGCGGCTACGACGTGACCCGCTATCTCCTCAACTGCTTCGGCGGCGCCGGCGGCCAGCACGCCTGCCTCGTCGCCGACGCGCTCGGCATGGGCGCGATCCTCGTCCATCCCTTCTCGGGCCTCTTGTCGGCCTATGGCATCGGCCTCGCGACGCTCTTCGCCGCGCGCCAGCAGGCCCTCGTCCGCCCGCTCGGCGACGATGCGCGGGACGCCGTCGCGGAGACCGTCGAGCGCCTGCGCGACGCGGTCTTCGGCGAACTGCGCGCGCAGCAGGTGCCCGAAGACCGGATCAAATGGCGCTCGCTGCTGCACCTGCGCTACGACGGCACCGACACCGCGATCCCCGTCGCCTGCGACAGCAACGACTTCGCCGCCGCCCGCGCCGCCTTCGAAGACGCCCACCGCGCCCAGTTCGGCTTCGTCTACGACGACAAGCCGGTGGTGATCGAGGCCGTCGCCGTGGAAGCCTCCGACAACCGCCCCGCAGGCGCCCCCGAACCGGAGCGCGCGCTGCACGAGGTCGAGGCGGCGGGCGACGTCACGCGGCCCTTCTTCTCGGGCGGCGAGTGGCACGAGGCCCGCGTCTTCCGCCGCGAGGCCCTCTCCCCCGGCAACCGCGTCACCGGCCCGGCGCTCCTCGTCGAGCCCAACCAGACGATCGTCGTCGAGCCCGGCTGGCGCGCCGAGATCAACGCCCGCGACCACGTCATCCTCACCCGCTACCTCGAAAAGGCGACGAGCCACGCGATCGGCACGCGCGAGGCCGACCCGATCATGCTCGAGGTCTTCAACAACCTGTTCATGTCGATCGCCGAGCAGATGGGCGTGACGCTTCAGAACACGGCCTATTCCGTCAACATCAAGGAGCGGCTGGACTTCTCCTGCGCCGTCTTCGACCGCGAGGGCCGGCTCGTCGCCAACGCGCCGCACATGCCGGTGCATCTCGGCTCCATGGACCGCTCCGTCGAGACCGTCATCCGCCTCAACGAAGGCCGGATCCGCCCGGGCGACGTCTTCGCCCTCAACGCGCCCTACAACGGCGGCACCCACCTGCCGGACATCACCGTCGTCACGCCCGTTTTCGACGACGCGAAGAAGTCGGTCATCTTCTACGTCGCCTCCCGCGGCCACCACGCCGATGTCGGCGGGACCGCGCCCGGCTCGATGACGCCGCTCGCGACCACCGTCGACGAGGAAGGCGTGCTGATCGACAATTTCCTTCTGGTCGAGGAGGGCCGGTTCCGGGAACGCGCCCTGACGGAGCTTTTGACCGATCACCCCTTTCCCGTGCGCAACGTCGCGCAGAACGTCGCCGATCTGAAGGCACAGATCGCGGCGAACGAGAAGGGCGTCGCCGACCTCCGCAAGATGGTCGCCGATTTCGGCCTCGATGTCGTCGAAGCCTATATGGGCCATGTCCAGGACAACGCCGCCGAGAGCGTGGCGCGCGTCATCAGCGCCCTCTCCGACTGCGCCTGCGAATACCCAACGGACACCGGACAGGTGATCCGCGTGAGGATCTCGGTCGACCGCGAAAGGCGCGAGGCGACCGTCGACTTCACCGGAACGTCGCCGGCCGCGAAGAACAATTTCAACGCGCCGGAACCGGTGACCCGCGCCGCCGTCCTCTACTGCTTCCGCGTCATGGTCGAGGGCGCGATCCCCATGAATGCCGGATGCCTGCGGCCGATCCGCATCGTCATCCCCGAGGGGTCGATGCTGAAGCCCGCCTATCCGGCCGCCGTCGTCGCCGGCAACGTCGAGACGTCCCAGCACGTCACGAACGCGATATTCGGCGCGCTCGGCGCCATGGCCAACAGCCAGGGCACGATGAACAACCTGACCTTCGGCAACGACCGCTACCAGTACTACGAGACGATCTGCTCGGGCTCGCCGGCCGGCTACACGAACGACGGCGTCGGCTTCGACGGAACGTCGGCCGTCCACGTGCACATGACGAACTCCCGGCTGACCGATCCCGAGATCCTCGAGATGCGCTTCCCCGTCCTCCTCGAGGACTTCCATATCCGAAAGGGCTCCGGCGGCCGGGGCGCCTTCACCGCCGGCGACGGCACCCGCCGCACCATCCGCTTCCTGGAACGCATGGACTGCGCCATCCTCGCCTCCCACCGGGCGCGCCCGCCGGCCGGGATAAACGGCGGCGGCGACGGCGAGGCCGGCCGGACGGAGGTTAGAAGGATCGACGGATCGCTGGAACGGCTGGCCGCCTGCGACCAGACCGTTCTCGAGCCCGGCGAAGCCGTCATCGTCACCACCCCGACCTCGGGCGGCGCCGGTGCGCGCTGAGGGCCCCGACACGCGGCGGGCGCCGGTCGCCGGCCGGCCGGCCGTCGGAACGACCGCACGTCCGCCGCCGTTTCGGTACACCCTACCCTCTCAGGAGAAAGACCCATGTCCGAGCGCGAACTGACGCCCCGGCCGACCGCGCAGGCCGAGATCGAGACCCTTTCCTTCCCGGGCGCCGATGGCATTCCCAACAACGAAACCTATTCCGCGGTCATAGCCCCGGGCGCCCTTGGCGGCGCCAACGACGACGGCAAGGTCCGCAGGCTCCTGGAACGGAACGGCTGGGGCGGCAGCTGGACGTGGCAGGTCTTCGATTTCCACCATTTCCATCCGGACGCCTTCGAGGTGCTTGCCGTGGCCGAAGGCAGCGCGCGCCTGGCGCTCGGAGGACAGCAGGGAGTCGAGCTGGAAGTCGCCGCCGGCGACGTCATCATGCTTCCGCCTGGCTTCGGCCACAGGCAGGTTTCGATGCGCCGTGACTTCCGCATCTGCGGCGCCTATCCCCCCGGCCAGGAGGACTACACGGTTCGCAAATCCGACGAAGGCTACGACGAGGCGACGCTCGCAAGGATCGCCGCCGTGCCGTTTCCGGCGACGGATCCGCTTTGGGGCGGAGACGGCCCGCTGCTCCAGGCGCTCGCGCGCGCCGCGGCGCGGTGACGCGGGTTTAGAGCGCTTCCAGGAAAAGTGGAAACCGGTTTTCCGTCCGGAAGCGCGTAAAAGCAAAGAGATAGAGCGCGTCCGCGATTCCGTGAAACGCGGACAGGCTCTAGGACCCCGAGCCGGGCACGGCGTCCGGCACGCCGACGAGCTTCGGCCCCGGCTTGGACGTCGGCTCGCCCATCGCCGGGAAGAAGGTGCTCCGTGTGTACTCCTTGCCGAACATCATGTCGTACTGAAGCCGCCGGTAATCGTCGACGAGCGGCTCGAAGCGCGCCTTCTGGACCCAGTCCTGGTTGCCGGTCTTGCCGTCGGGGTCGAGCAGCAGCTGCCTGTCGATGACGCGGTACTTGGCGCGGACCTTGCCGAGGAAGCCGGTGTAGAACGGATGCGTCATTCCCGCGAGCCTCAGGATCTCGTTCGGGATCAGCGACGGGCTGATGGTGCCCGTATCGACCGTGCCCGTTTTGTTCGACCAGATGACGAGCGGCGTGCCGTGCGCGCGCAGCATGTCGGGGATCGGCGCCCTGCGCGGCGGGGTGTTGTTCTTCAGGAACCCGCTCTCGACATAGACCGCGCTCAGCGGCGGCAGGTGGTCTCCGAAGAAGACGAGGATCGTCGGCCGCTCGCGCTTCTTGGCCCAGTCCACGAGCTTCGCGAAGGCGGCGTCCGCATCGTGCACGCCCTCCGCATAGGACAGGAGCGACTGCCGGCTCGTCTCGCTCATGGCCTTGGCGGCTACCTCGACGTGGGTCTCCCGGTAGCGGTTGGGCTCGTAGGGGCCGTGGTTCTGCAGCGTGACGACGTAGTAGAAGAACGGCTTCTTCATCGTCTCCGCCTCCTTGATCACCTCGTCCGTCAGCCCGTCGTCGGACGCCAGGTCCCCCCGCTTCCTGATCGGCGGCAAGGTCTCCTCCGACATGAACTTGTCGAAGGCGAAGTCCTTGTAGACGTTGCCGCGGTTCCAGAACCAGGCCTGATAGGGGTGGATCGCCCGCGTCGTGTAGCCCTGGTTGTTGAAGAACCTGGCGAGCGACGGCAACGGCCGGTGGACGTCCTGCTGGTAGGGAATGCTGCCATAGGGCAGGAAGGCGTTCGAAAATCCCGTCAGCGCCTCGAACTCGATGTCGGCGGTCATGCCGCCGAACTCCGGCGAGAACATGTGGCCGGACTGCATCTTCCTGATGGTCGGCATCGGATCCGGCGTGATCGTCACGCCCGGCAGCTTCGTGGGGTCCCAGAAGGATTCGTTCATGACGACGATGACGTCCGGCTTCTCGGTGCCGCCCGAGACCGCGACGTCGGGCTGCATGGCCTTCATCGCCTTGGCGGTATATCCGGGCGGCGTCTTCACATGCGACATCGGCACGTTCAGCGCGAAGGCCATGATGAAGCCGTTGTGGTCGTAATTGGCCTTCTGGTCCCACATCATCGGGATGACGTTGAGCCGATCCCGCACCCAGGAATAGGTCGAGTAGTCGGAGATCGAGTAGAAGAAGACGAGCGCCGGAACCGCAAGCACGAGGCGCGCCACGCGGCCCCACGCGCCGATCCGGGGAAAATGCCGCCAGCCATAGACGATCGCCGCGATGACGAGCGCCACGATCGCGATGGCGCCGACTGCAGCCGCGACCGCGGCGAGCGGCCGCTGGTTCACGATCAGCGGGGCGAGGTTGACGACCTGGTGGACGAAGAGAAAGTCCGTCGGAAACAGCGGGTCGCTCAGGTAATGCAGCTTCTCGAGACTGACGAACGGAAAGATGAGCAGAAGCGGCCCGATGGTGCAGAACGCCAGGTACATCCTGCCGGTGATGGCCTCCAGGGCGATGAGAATCACGGCGACCAGCGCCACCGTCGCCCATCCGCCCGTGTTGCCCGACAGGAGAAAGTCGAACGGGGACGTCACCGAACTGCGCTGTATGGCTTCCACCAGGAAGACGAAAAGAACCGAAAGGACGATCGAGACCAGCAGCCGACCTGCAAAGAGGGCGATTCCCCGCCCCCGCCCGGCCGGCTTCCGACCGCTATTCCGAAGAGAAACCAAGTGCAACTCCCAACAGCACCCACACCGGGGTGCAAGGCCTCCCGGATCGGCGTGGAACATTCACCGAAACGTCATATTACCTTCATAAATGAGTCACCGGGCGGAAAGTTCGACCAACGGGCCGCCCGGCGATAACATTTCATTGGACACATGCGCTGTTTCGTGATCGTGCCGCCGCCGTGGCGATCGCGTTATGGTTAAGGTCTTGGAAACGGTGTCGGCCTATCGTGCGCGTCGAGGCCGGACGTCTCTCTGTCCCGCGTCGAATCCAATGCTGCCGGTCCCGCGTCGGCATGGGTTTCGGCGTCCGGCCGCAAGGCTCGGGCAAGCAGTCTCGCCGAGGAGAGCGAAAGCAGCTAGGATGCTGCGCGAAGAGAACGAGGTCGGGGGCTCCATGTTTCGTATGAAGTGTGCCGCGGTCCCGCTGCTGCTGCTGCTCGCGTCTTGCACGACGTCGGGCTACGACCTCCTGGAAACCGCGTCGATCACGACACGGTTCGCCGACAGAGATCCGCAGGATTTCGGCTCCGTCTCGCCGCACGACTTCGACGTTCACGGCATCGACGTGTCCCGCTACCAGGGCGACGTGGACTGGAAGAAGGCGCGCGAGCACGGCATCTCCTTTGCCTTCGTCAAGGCCACCGAGGGCGGCGACCGTATCGATCCGCGCTTCGACGAGTACTGGCGCGGCGCCCGGCGCGCCGGACTGCCCGTGGCGCCCTACCATTTCTACTATTTCTGCACCTCCCCGGAGGAACAGGCCGCATGGTTCATCCGGAACGTCCCCCGGGCTGCGGTCGTCATGCCGCCGGTCATCGACATGGAATGGAACCCCCATTCGCCCAGCTGTCGCATGCGGCCCCCGCCCGACATCGTGCGCCACGACCTCGAAACCTTCGCGCGCATCGTCGAGCGCCACTACGGCAAGCGCCCGATCATCTACACCACGGTCGATTTCCACCGGAAGAACCTCGAAGGCCACTTCCGGAACTACGGCTTCTGGCTCCGCTCGGTCGCCGACAGCCCCGACAACGTCTATGAGAGGCGCGACTGGACCTTCTGGCAATACACCGGAACCGGCATCGTGCCGGGCGTGCCGGGCCAGGCCGATCTCAGCGTCTTCTCCGGCAGCGCGCATGCCTGGAAGGCCTGGCTCTCGACGGTCGCAAGATAAAGAAACCATAATCATTCCCG
Source organism: uncultured Alphaproteobacteria bacterium (assembly GCA_963838155.1). Classification (GTDB taxonomy): domain Bacteria; phylum Pseudomonadota; class Alphaproteobacteria; order Rhizobiales; family Rhizobiaceae; genus Pararhizobium_B. The sequence goes on along the minus strand of CAWIQE010000004.1, from coordinate 390,700 downwards.
CGCGTTGTTTGCCAGACTTGATTCAAGTTCCGAAAAGGAGACGTTTCGTCCGATGTTCAAAGTCGCCGCCATGATGCTGTCCGCCGCCGCCCTCTCCCTGCCGCTTCCGGCAATCGCGCAACAACAGTGCGGCGGCCCGCTGGACGGCTTCCTGGCGGGCGTCAAGAAACAGGCGATCTCCGAGGGCATGGCGGCGTCCGCCGCCGACGCGGCGCTCGCCCACGCCCGCATCGACCGCAAGGTGCTGTCGATGGACCGCGGCCAGGGCGTGTTCAAGCAGACTTTCCTGGAGTTCTCGAAGCGCTCCGTGAACGGCTACCGGTTGCGCAAGGGCAAGGAGAAGCTCGCGCGCGACGCGGCCGTCTTCAAGCGCGCCGAGGCGCAGTTCGGCGTCCCCCCGGCGGTGATCGCGGCCTTCTGGGGCCTGGAAACGGATTTCGGCGCCGTCCAGGGCGACTTCAACACCATCGATGCGCTCGTGACCATGGCGCACGACTGCCGCCGTCCCGACCTCTTCCGCCCGCAGCTCGTCGCCGCCATCAGGATGGTCCAGGAAGGCGATCTCGACCCGCGGCGCACGACGGGCGCCTGGGCCGGAGAGATCGGACAGGTCCAGATGCTCCCGGAGGACATCGTGCGATACGGCGTCGACGGCGACGGCGACGGCCATGTCCGCCTGAAGACGGACGACGCAGACGTCATCATGACCGCGGCTCACTTCATCGAGGGTCTCGGCTGGCGACGCGGCGAACCCTGGCTGCAGGAGGTGGAGATCCCCGAGAACCTTCCCTGGGCGAAGACCGGACTGCAGCCCGGCATGACCGTCGGCGACTGGAAGGCGGCCGGCGTGCGCGCGCGCTCGGGACGGCTGCCGGCCGACAGCCTCGCCGCCGCCCTCATCATGCCCCAGGGCCGTCATGGGCCGACCTTCCTCGCCTATCCCAATTTCGACGTCTACCTGAAGTGGAACAAGTCGTTCATCTACACGACGACCGCCGCCTATTTCGCCACCCGCCTCGCCGGAGCCCCGCCCTACGATCACGGCAACCCCGCGGACGGGTTGTCGAACGGCCAGATGGAACGGCTGCAGCGGATCCTCCAGAAGAAGGGCTACGACGTCGGAGAGGTGGACGGCATTCTCGGCGGCGGCACCCGCGCCGCGGTCCGCCAGGAACAGCTGAAGCTCGGCCTGCCGGCGGACGGCTGGCCGACCAGCCAGCTCCTCGACCGGCTGAACTAGAGCGCTTCCAGGAAAAGTGGAAACCGGTTTTCCGTCCGGAAGCGCGTAAAAACAATAAGCTAGAGTCTGTCCGCGCTTCCGTGAAGCGCGGACAGACTCTAGCCGGCGCTCTCAGCAAAAGCAGAAACCGGCTTTCCGCCTGGCGTCGCCCGTCAGGATTCCCCGCGGCTGGGCTCCACCGCCATGTAGTCGAGCGGCAGCTCGGTCGTATACTTGATCTGCTCCATGGCGAAGGAGGACGAGACGTCCCGGATCTCGATCTTCTGGATCAGCCGCTTGTAGAACGCGTCGTAGGCGGCGATGTCGGGCACGACGACCCGCAGCAGGTAGTCGACGTCTCCGCTCATGCGGTAGAACTCGACGACCTCCGGGAAGTCGACGATCACCTCGGAGAACCGCTTCAGCCATTCGTGGCTGTGCGAATTCGTCCGGATCGCGACGAACACCGCCACCCGGGCGTTGACCTTCACCGGGTCCAGGAGCGCCACGCGGCGGCGGATCACGCCGTCCTCCTCCAGCTTCTGGATGCGCCGCCAGCACGGCGTCGTCGACAGGCCCACCTTCTTGGCGATGTCGGCGACGGCCAGCGTCGAGTTCTCCTGCAGGAGCCGGAGTATCTTTCGGTCCAGTCGATCCATGGCGCGCCTCTCAATCGGAACCACGATCTTCTATCGGTCCCTACGCTCGACAGCAAAGAAAATCGTTCCCGTGGACGACAGGACCGGAGCATGCCATTCTTCAGTCGGACCGGTATCCTCGGAAAGGCGCACGACGTCGGTCGCACACCCGCGACGTCGTGGACCGCCCGCGCCCTATACCAGCCGCGCCACCTCCGCGCGCAGGAAGGGCAGCAGCTCCCTCTCGAACCAGGGATTCCTCTTCAGCCATCCCGAGTTGCGCCACGACGGATGCGGCAGCGGCAGGACCCTCCGGCTCTCGCCCGCCTCGAAGACGTCGCGCCAGGCCGCGACCGTCGCCGTCAGCGAAGGCCGGCAGCGCCCGCCGAGGTGGTAGCGCTGGGCGTGCCGGCCGATGGCCAGCACCAGCTCCACCTGCGGCATCGCCTCCATCACGCTGTCGTGCCACCGCGCCGCGCATTCGGGCCGCGGCGGCAGGTCGGCGCCTCTCGCGTCGAGGCCTGGAAAACAGAAGCCCATCGGAACGATGGCCACGCGGCTCGCATCGTAGAAAATCCCCTCGCCGATGCCGAGCCAGCGCCTCAGGCGGTCCCCCGACGGGTCGGTGAACGGCCTGCCGCTCGCGTGAACGCGGGTCCCGGGCGCCTGGCCGGACACGAGGACGCGGGCCGTCGCGGAGGCCACGCACACCGGCCGCGGCTCGTGCGGAAGCGGCGCGCGGCCGGCCGCGGGGGTGTCGCGGCAAATGCGGCAAGCGTCGATCCCGGCCTGAAGCCGGGCGATGTCGCCCATGTCAGGCGGACGTGCTCGGGCGGGCGCTGATCTGATCGTACCACCGCATGACGTTCTTCAGGTGTTCCGGCTTCGGGATCCGCGCCGGCTTCATGAAGTCCATCGAGACGACGCCGGTGATGTCGGCGATGCTGTAGCGCTCGCCGGCGACGAACTCGAAGCGCGAAAGCCGTTCGTCGAGGAGCTCGAGGAACGCCAGCGCCTTCGGCCGGTTCGCCTCGCCCCATTCTGCCACCTGGGGCACCTCCCACTCCTTCATCGCCGGATGGGTGTGCCGGAAGGTCGCCCCCACCGCGGCGTAGAAATTCAGTTCGACCCGCCGGTTCCACATCTCGATGGTGGCGATCTCGAGCGGCGTCGTTCCCATCAGCGGCGGATCCGGGTGAAGCGCCTCGAAATACCGGCAGATCGCCATCGTCTCGGTCAGCACCGTCCCGTCGTCGAGTTCGAGGATGGGAAGCCGCTGCAACGGATTGAGCGCCGTGATCTCCTCCGACCTGTGTCCCAGCTTCTGCATGTCGACGGGGACCGTCGGGACCTCGATGCCCTTCTCCGCCAGATAGATGCGGACCCGGCGCGGGCTCGGCGCCTTTCCTCCGTCATAGAGCTTCATGCGATTGTCCTCCATGGCTGTTCGATGGCGGTCGGCGGGGCATCCGCGGACCGGCGGCGATGCAATCTCGGCGAGGGAAGCATCTTCTTAACAATTTGGTCATAACGTACGGAAAGCATTTGTTCATGAGTACGGCAATTTATGATCTCCGGCCTGCCCAAATCGGCGGACAAGAACATCGTCGACCGCTCTCGCGTGCGGCGCAACGAGCCGCTCGCCCATGCGTTGCGCACGACCCGCGAGAAGCTGCAGAGCGGCGGGCGCCACGACAGCCCGCAGTTTCGCCGGGAGATGCTGCTCCTGCATGCCAACGCCGTGCTCCAGGGTGCGGCGGCCCCGCCGCTTCTCGTCATACTGACCGGCGCGCTCGGCATCTATTTCGGCCACGATGTCGATCTCGTCGCCTGGGCCTTCGTGACGCTGGTGGCCTATTCGGGGCTCGTGCTCCTCGCCCGCAGGACGCCCTCCGACATCGCCCCCACGGCATCGGGGCTCTGGCGGAAGCGCTACCTTGCGGTCTATTTCGTCATCGGGCTTTGCTGGAGCGCCTTCGGCGTCTTCGGGTGCACGGCCTGCATCGGACCCGGCTTCATCATCTTCAAGGGCCTGATGCTGCTGGTCGCGCTCGCCATGACGGCGATGTCGACCTTCACGATCCGCGGCGCCATCCAGTTCGCCTTCCTGCCGCCGGTCGTAGCCCTCGGGGCAAATGCGGCGATGACGAGAAATCCCTACGATTTCGGCCTGACGATGGTGATCGCGCTCGCCCTCGGCTTCTTCGTCTTCGTCTCGGCCCGCTTGCACGAGTCCAACCTCCGGCTCCTGTCCTTCCAGTCCGAGAAGGACGGCCTGATCGCCGAGCTCGAGGTGGCGAAGTCTGTCTCCGACGAGGCCCGCCGCCGCGCCGAGGAGGCCAACCTCGCGAAGTCCCGCTTCCTGGCCTCCATGAGCCACGAACTGCGCACGCCGCTGAACGCGATCCTCGGCTTCTCGGAGGTCATGGACAGCGAGGTCCTCGGCCCCCTCGAGAACAAGACCTACAAGGAATATGTCGGCGACATCCACCGCTCCGGCCGGCATCTTCTCGACCTGATCAACGAGATCCTGGACCTGTCCCGCATCGAGGCCGGCCGCTACGACCTCCAGGAGGAGGCCGTCGCGCTGGCGGACATCGCCGAGGATTGCATCGGCATGGTGCAACTCAAGGCCCGCAGCAAGAACATCTCGATATCGAGCCGGTTCGAGAAGGATCTCCCGGCGGTCTGGGGCGACGAGCGGGCGCTTCGCCAGGTCGCGCTCAACCTGCTCTCCAACGCCGTCAAGTTCACGCCCCAGGGCGGCGAGATCGAGGTCAAGGTCGGCTGGACGTCCGGAGGCGGCCAGTACATCTCCATCAGGGACAACGGCCCCGGCATCCCCGAGGAGGAGATACCGGTCGTGCTCTCCGCCTTCGGCCAGGGCGCCATCGCCATCAAGAGCGCCGAACAGGGTACCGGCCTCGGCCTGCCCATCGTCCAGGCCGTCCTCGAGAAGCACGACGGGGAACTGATCCTGAAGTCGAAACTCCGGGAAGGCACCCAGACGATCGCGATCCTGCCGCCCAAGCGCGTCCTCCAGGGTCTCGCGGCCCTCGAAAATGCCGCCCCCCGGAAGCGGGCGAAGAAGACATTCGCGTGAACGCCGCCTCGGCGCAGCCGGGCGGCCGCTGCCCGTTGAGGTAACGCGCGGCCCGGTCACTGCTCGCCGTTGGGAGGATCGATGACCGCCGGCTGGTCTGCCTCCTCCGTCGGCTGCGCCGGGAAACCCCGGATGTCCGACATCTCCATCGTGTCGCGCTCGATCTCGATCGGGCTGGTGACGTAGACCGCCACGAGCTGCGCAAGCGTCTTCAGCGCATGCACGTGGATGCGCTCGTAGCCGTGCGACCCGTCGATGCCGAAACAGGCGAGCGCGGTCCGCACGTCGTGTCCGGCTTCGATCGCCGACGCCGAATCGGATCGGTAGTAGCGAAAGACGTCCTTCTGGTAAGGCAGCTCGTTTTCCTTGCAGAGGTCCACCAGCTTCTTCGTCAGGTGCCAGTCGAACGGGCCCGTCTGGTCGGCCATCGCGATCGTCACGCCGAATTCGGAGGAGTTCTGTCCCGGTGCGGTCGTGCCGTTGTCGATCGCCACCATCGAGGCGACGTCGGGCGTCAGGATCGACGTCGCGCCGACGCCGACCTCCTCGGCGATGGTGAACAGCCAGTGGATGTCCACGGGCGTCGATGCCTGCTCCCTCTCCAGCGCGTGCAGGGCCGCCAGCATGACGGCGACCCCCGCCTTGTCGTCGAGATGGCGCGAGGCGATGAAGCCGTTCTCCATGAAGGAAGGCCACGGATCGACGCCCACCATGTCGCCGATGTCGATCCCGAGCGCCAGCGTCTCGGCCTTGCTGTTCGTCACGGCGTCGATGCGAAGCTCGACATAGGGCCAGCCGATGGGCATCGTGTCGACTTCGTCGTTGTAGGTGTGGCCCGACGCCTTCAGCGGCAGGATCGTGCCGTGGTAGGACCCGACGTTGGAAAAGACCGTCACGCGCGCGCCCTCGGCGAAGCGAGCCGACCAGTGCCCGATCGGCACCAGTTCGAGACGCCCGTTCTCCTTGACCGACTTCACCTGCGCGCCGAGCGTGTCGAGATGGGCGACGACGGCGCGGGCGCCGGCGCGGCGCGAGCCCTGCCGGATCGCCCGGATGGCGCCGCGGCGCGTCAGTTCCGGCGTCATGCCGAGCTTCTTCAGTTCCGTCGTGCAGTGGCGCACGATCGTGTCCGTGTAGCCGGTCGGGCTCGGTATCTCGAGCAACGCCTTCAATTGGCCGACGAGATAGTCGACATCGATGTTCAGAACGCTCATGTCCGCCCCCCTGCGTTTTCGCCCGACGACTTTTTCCTCAAGGTCCTGCTGACGGATTCCGGAAGCGACAGCGGGAACAGAAGGTCGACGAAGCGCTCCGCCGTCGGTTGCGGCTCGTGGTTGGCGAGCCCCGGCCGCTCGTTCGCCTCGATGAAGACGTAGTCCGGCTCGCTCGGCGCCTTGACCATGAAATCGATGCCGACGACGGGAATGTCGATCGCCCGCGCGATGCGGCAGGCGGCATCGACGAGCCGCGGATGGACGATGCCCGTCACGTCGTGGATCGAGCCGCCCGTATGGAGGTTCGCCGTCTTGCGCACCGTGATCTCCGTTCCGGCCTCCGGCACGTCGTCGAGCGAATAGCCCGCGCCGGCCAGGCACCGCTCGGTCTCCTGGTCGATGGGGATCGAACTCTCCCCGCCGGTCGCGGCCGAGCGCCGGCGCGACTGCAGCTCGATCAGCCTGCGCAGCGTGCTCGTCCCGTCCCCCACGACGCGGGGCGGCCGCCGCACGGCTGCCGCCACCAGCTTGAAGTCGATGACGATGAGCCGCAGGTCCTCGCCGTCGAAACAGGATTCGATCAGCACGCGCTCGCACTGCCGGCGCGCGGCGACCACCGCCGCCGAGACGTCCTCCACGGACCTCAGGTCGACCGAGACGCCGCGGCCCTGCTCGCCGCGCGCCGGCTTGACGACGAGGCCCGCATGCCGTTCGAGGAGAGCGGCAATCGCCTCCTCGCCTTCGCCGGCCTCGACCTGTTCGGGCACGTTCAGGCCCGAGCGCTCGACGATACGCCGGGTCACCGCCTTGTCGTCGCAGATCGAGACGGCGACCCCGGAGGTCATTTCCGACAGGCTTTCGCGGCAATGGATGCTCCGTCCGCCGAAGCTCAGCCTGAAGAACCCGCCTTCCGCGTCGGTCACCTCCGCATGGATGCCGCGCCGCCGCGCCTCGTCGACGATGATGCGGGCATAGGGATTGAGGGCGTCGTAGGCCTGGAGCGGCGAGGCGAAGAGCTTCTCGTTGATCGGGTTCTTCCGCTTCAGCGCGAACACCGGCACGCGGCGGAACCCGAGTTTCTCGTAGAGGGCGATCGCCTCCTCGTTGTCGTGGAGAACGGAGAGATCCATGTAGGTCGCGCCGCGCGCGCTGAAATGCTCCGCCAGGTGGCGCACGAGCGATTCGCCGATACCCGGGGCCCGCGCCTGCGGGGCGACCGCCAGGCACCAGAGCGACGACCCCTTTTCCGGATCGTCGAAGGCGCGGCCATGGTCGACGCCCGTCACGGTTCCCACCACCGCGCCGCTCGCGTCGTCCTCGGCCACCAGATAGGTGATCGTCCGGCTGTCGCGCCGCGACCAGAAGAACGACGGCTCGACCGGGACCATCCCGCGCGCGGCGTAGATCGTGTTGACCTCGGCGGCATCGTTCTCGGACGCCAGGCGACGGATGTGGAACCCGCGCAGCGTCCGGCGCGACATGCGGTAGGAGGAGAGGTCGAGCCGGAACGTGTGGGACGGATCGAGGAAGAGCTCCTGCGGCGCCAGCGACAAGAGGACATGCGGGTCGCGGATATAGAACGCGATGTCGCGCCGCTCGGGCGCCTCGTCCCGCAAGGCGTCGAGCAAGGCCTCGTTCGACGTGAAGGTCTGCCCGAAGATGAGCCGCCCCCAGCCGCATTCGAGCTCGAAATTCTCCCGCATGCCGCCCATGCCGGCCGCGCCGTTCTTCGCCATCGGCTTCATGGCCTCCGCGCGCATGCGCTTCAGCCTGTAGCGCTCGTCACGCGGCCTCGAGGCCTTGCGGGTGTCGTCCTTGCTCATCGCCAATTCCTCTGGCGTCCGATCATAGGCCGTGGTTCTGCAGCCACAACTCCAGGAGCCCCGCCTGCCACAGCTCCGAGCCGCGGAGCGGCGTGATGTGGTCCGACGGACAGTCGAACAGCGCGTCGAGGTACTCCTTGCGGAAGAGCCCGCGCTCCCGCGCCGCCTGCGAGGTGAGCGCGTCGCGCACGAGGTCGAGATAGGGCCCGGCGATATATTTGAGCTGCGGCACCGGGAAATAGCCCTTCTTCCGGTCGATCACCTCGTGCGGCACGATCTGGCGGGCGACGTCCTTCAGCACGCCCTTGCCGCCGTCCTTCAGCTTTTCCTCCGGCGGGATGCGTGCGGCGAGTTCGACGAGCTCGTGGTCCAGAAACGGAACCCGCGCCTCCAGGCCCCACGCCATCGTCATGTTGTCCACCCGCTTCACCGGATCGTCGACCAGCATGACGGTCGAATCGAGCCGCAGAGCCTTGTCGACGGGCGTCCCCGCCCCCGGCGCGGCGAAATTTGAGGCGACGAAAGCGCGCGCCTCGTCCTCGTCGGCGCACCAGCCCTCCCCGACCTGCGCCTTCAGCCGGTCGTGGCTGCGGTCGAAGAACACCCGCGCGTAGTCCGCGACGGCGTCGTTCGATCCCGTGAGCGGCGGATACCAGTGATAGCCGCCGAAGACCTCGTCCGCGCCCTGCCCCGACTGGACGACCTTGATGTGCTTCGAGACCTCCTTCGACAAGAGGTAGAAGCCGACATTGTCGTAGGAGACCATCGGCTCCGACATGGCGGCGATCGTTTCCGGCAGCGCGTCCATCAGGTCGGCGGAGGGCACGAAGATGCGGTGATGCCGGGTCCCGAAGCGTTCGGCGATCAGGTCGGAATAGACGAACTCGTCCCCCTTCTCGCCGTTCGCTTCCTCGAAGCCGACGGAAAACGTCATGAGGTCCTTCTGCCCCGCTTCGGCGAGCAGGCCGACGATGACCGACGAATCGACCCCGCCCGACAGCAACACGCCGACCGGCACGTCGGCGACCATCCTCCGGGCGACCGCCCGTCTCAGCGCGTCGAGCACACGGTCGCGCCACTCTTCGCCGGTCACCCCGCTTTCGCGCGGATCCCGGTCGAAGGGCGGGTTCCAGAACACCTCGTCGCGCTCGCTGCCGTCGGCCTCGATGATGCGCAGCGTTGCCGGAGGCAGCTTCTTCACCCCGTTGAGGATGGTGCGCGGCGGCGGCACGACGGCATGGAAGGTCATGTAGAGGTTGAAGGCGACGCGATCGATGGACGTGTCGACGCCGCCCGCCTCGAGGAGGGCCGGCAGGGACGACGCGAAACGCAGCGCTCCGCCGCTTTCAGCGAGGTAGAGCGGCTTGATGCCGAAGCGGTCGCGCGCCATGACCACGCGCCCGCTGTCGCGCTCGTGCAGCACGAAGGCGAACATGCCGTTGAAGCGGGAGACGCACGCCGTGCCCCATGCATGCCATGCCTTGAGGATGACTTCCGTATCGCCGTGGGAGAAGAAGCGGTAGCCGAGCGCCTCGAGCTCCTTGCGCAGCTCCGGGTAATTGTAGATGCAGCCGTTGAAGGCGATGGTCAGGCCGAGCGCCGAATCCACCATCGGCTGCTCCGCGCTGTCGGACAGGTCGATGATCTTGAGCCGCCGGTGGCCGAACCCGATCCGGCCGCGCATGACGATCCCGGCCGCGTCGGGGCCGCGCCGGGCGAGCGCCTCGGTCATCGCCGCCACCGAGCCGGCCGACGCCGGTGCGCCGTCGCGCCGCAGTTCACCGCAGATTCCGCACATGTGTCGTCCTGACCGTTTTTCGTTCCACCGACTGGAGTATAGGGAGAATGCCGCCAATTCAAATTGCCGGCCGGACCCGACGGGATCGGCGGCCGAATCGGCCAGGCGGTTTCCCGTGCCCTTGCCGGGAACAAATAAGGCGACATGTTGTTGAAGAGCGTGACGTCGAACGGACGCGGTGCCGCGCCGCCGCGGAAAACCAGAGGCACCCATTTCACATGTCCATGGACGATACTCCCACCATCAGCTACGGCGGCTGGCTCCTGGCCGCCGCGTCCGTCGTCGGGCTCGGCCTGGCGGCCTATTACGACCTGGCCCCTTCCACCGGTGTCACCCATACGCTCGGCGCGGGCATCGTCTTCCTGTCGACGGCCCTTCTCGCCGTGGCCGCGCTCGTCATGGTCCTCGTGCACCACAAGCCGATCTGGGCTCTCGGCTTCCTCTATGTGGCGATGCTTCTCGATATTCTGGGAACCGGCCTCGCGGCCTATTTCCTCGAGGCGGGCTGGTTGCTCGGCGCCATGGTCGTCGCGCTGATCGGCTGGATCCTCCGCGCGGTCTACGATCCGAGCGACGAGGAAATCGCAACCGACGCCATTCGCAGGGAGGTCCTGTCGTGAGCAGTCGTCTCGTTCTGGCGCTGGCCCTGTCGTGCCTCCTGCCGCTCGCCGCACACGCGGCGCAAGACAATCCCCCGACGCCGAAGGCGACCGCGCCGGACAACGGCGGCGCCACCCCGGCGGCCGGGCGGAACGCGAAACCGGAGCAGTCGCAGGCACCCGGCGCCTATCCGGGCGACAAGGCGGCCACCGGCGCCGATGCGCCCTCCGCCCCCGCTTCCGCCCCTGCTTCCACTGGCGGCAAGGACCAGGCCGCCGGCTCCGCGGGCGAACCCGGCGCGACGGCGAAGGGCAAGACCGGCCCGGACAAATGGATGAAGTCGACCGACTGGTACACCTTCAACGGCGACCTGATGGCCCAGAAATACGCCGTCGCCGGACAGATCACGCCGGCGAACGTCGGCAAGCTGCAAAAGGCCTGGGAATACCACACCGGCGACGTCTCGGACGGCAGCGGCGGCAAGCCGATGTCCGTCTGGTCGGCGACGCCGCTCTTCGTCAACGACACCGTCTATCTCGGCACCCCCTTCTACCGGATCGTCGCCCTCGACCCCGCCACCGGCAAGGAGAAATGGACCTTCGATCCGCACGCCGTGCTCAAGGCGCTGACGCAGCCGGACCTGAAGAACCGGGGCGTCGCCTACTGGCAGGCGGAGAACCCCGACTCGGCCAAGGCCTGCCAGAAGATCGTCTATATCGGCACGATGGACGCCAAGCTCTATGCCGTCGATGCGGACACCGGCAAGCCGTGCGAGGGCTTCGGCAAGGGCGGCATGCTGGACGTCAACAAGTGGAACACGACGAACGACAAGTGGCCCTTGTCTCTGCTGCAGCCGCCCACCGTCTATCACGATACGCTCTTTCTCGGCTGGGCCGGCCGCGACTGGACCGATTCCGCCGCGCCGCCCGGGACGGTCTTCGCCATCGACGCGCGGACCGGCAAGCTGAAATGGACCTTCAACGCGCTGCCGAAGGACGTCATCTCGAAGACCGGGACGTCCAACGTCTGGGCATCGATGTCGGTCGATCCCGAAACCGGGCTGCTCTACATCCCGATCAGCTCTCCCAGCCCGAATTTCTACGGTGGCGACCGCAAGGAAAAGCTGCCGCTGGCGACCTCGGTCACGGCGCTGGACGCGGACACCGGCAAGGTCGTCTGGTCCCGCCAGCTCGTTCACCACGACATATGGGACGTCGACACGGACTCGCCGCCGACGCTGGTCGACCTGACCGTCGACGGCAAGAAGGTGCCGGCGCTCGTCCAGTCCTCCAAGCAGGGCTTCCTCTACGTGCTCAACCGAAAGACCGGAAAGCCGATCTTTCCCATCATCGAGAAGAAGGTTCCGAAGTCGGACGTTCCGGGCGAGGAGGCCGCGCCCACGCAGCCCTTCGTCGAAAAACCGGCCCCCGTCATTCCCGCCGAATGGCCGGGCGTCTCGAAGATCGCCGACTGGGCGAGCTTCGGCTATTGCTCGCGCGAGGCGAAGAAGCTTCGCTACGACGGCAAGTTCACGCCCCCGAGCCTGCAAGGCACGCTCACCTATCCGCCGACGACCGGCGGCACGGAATGGGGTGGAGGCGCCGTCGATCCGCACAGCGGCATCTACGTGGTCAATTCCAACAGCGTGGTGCAGATCTACAAGCTGATTAAGCGCTCCGAATTCAAGCAGAAGAGCCAGAACGGCGAGGCGTCCGGCTACTACGCCCAGGAAGGCGCGCCCTACGGCTTCCGCCTGACGACGTTCCTGAACTGGGCCGGCATGCCGTGCTGGAAGCCGCCCTACGGGTACATTTCCGCCTATGACATGAACACCGGGAAGCGTCTATGGAAGGAGCCCTTCGGGCAGGTCCAGAAATGGGGCTTCTACATGCCGAAATCCTGGGGCTCCGTCACCATCGGCGCCCCGGTGATCACCGGCTCCGGCCTGATCTTCATCGGCGCGTCGATGGATTCCCGGGTCCGCGCGCTCGACCTGAAAAGCGGCAAGGTGCTGTGGAAGGCAAAGGTGGACGCGCCCGCCGTCGCCATGCCCGCGGTCTACACCTACAAGGGCAAGGAATACGTGGTCTTCGCCGTCGGCGGCAATTCGATCCTGGCGCCCAAGGTGAGCGACCAGGTCGTCGCCTTCGCGCTCCCCGGACAGTAGATGGAAAAAGGCCCCGCCGGGGTCCGGTGGCGCCCCTGGGGCACGAATGAAAAAGCCCCGCCGGTAACCGGCGGGGCCCCGGACTACAAATGAAAAAGCCCCGCCGGTGACCGGCGGGGCCCCGGACTACAAATGAAAAAGCCCCGCCGGTGACCGGCGGGGCTTTGTCAGGCCCGACGCCCCGGGGGCGTCAGGCATTGGTGGTCCAAGCGGTTTAGAACTTGTATCCGATGCGCGCCGTGAACTGCTGCACGTTGGCATCCGTGTTGTTCGGATCGATGCCGCTGAAGCCGTTGAAGTCGTACTCGGCACCGACGATGATGTGATCGGTCGCCGCGAAGTCGACGCCGGCACCAACGACGTAGCCGACCTTGTTGCCGCTGCTGTCGCCGCTGGCATAGGCGATGCCGCCCGTACCGTAGAGCAGCGTACGGCCCAGATCGGCGCCGACCTTGATCTTGCCCTGGGCGATGCCGTCGATGCCGGTACCGGTACCGAAGTTATCGTCCAGCCAGTCGTAGGATCCCTCTACGCCGACGACCCACTGGCCGAAGTCGTAGTTGTAGCCCACGTTCAGACCGCTATCGAACGAGTTGTCGTTGCTGCCCGGGTTGACCGAGGTCGCCCAGTTGTAGCCGAGCTGGCCGCCGACGTAGAAGCCGGTCCAGTTGAACGACGGCGCAGGCGTTGCCATCGGTGCCGGAGCGGGCTCCGGACTTTGAACCATGTCGGCGGCGAAGGCCGGCGACGAAAGAACGACCGCAAGGGCCGCGCCGGTCAAGAACTTTTTCATTACAAGACTCCTGATACTTGCGTGAAAGACGTTTCGTCCCCCTCGAGGAGCGACGTGACACACGCAGAAAGCCTAATTGTGGCAATCGTTCCTTATTCTGATCCCGAAGTTTTGGGATTCCGATAAAAGTTGCAAAAATGCAACCTTCACAGAGTGTTAATCGCGGTCGCAATATTGCCTTCGACGTTAACCCGTCGTCGTCGCTTGGTAGCCGAGGGCGAGGCTTCCAATGCGCCCGCCTGCTCCGCCCGCGATTTCACGACAGCGCATTGCGCAGGCATCATGTCGCAAATGAAAAGGCTCGCCGGCCTTCCGCGGCGATAGAAGGGGAACGCTTCGAAATCGGCCCGCAGGCCTTCGCGGCAGGTGAAGAAGGAAACCCGACCGGATCGGCCGCAACCAGGTCGCCCACTAGGCGATCGCAACAACGGACGCCAAACGCCATGCAGTCAACGAACTTCGTCCTGACGCTCACCTGCGTCGACCAGCCCGGCATCGTCGCCGCCATTACCACGGAACTCGCCTCCCTCGGCGCCAACATCGCCGAGAGCAGCCAGTTCTGGGACCACCAGACGAACCGGTTCTTCATGCGCATCGCCTTCGAGGCGCCGGAAGGCACCGCAAAGGACGACGTCGAGCGCGGGCTCAAGCCGGCCATCGAACGCTTTTCCATAAAGACGTCGCTGTCCGACCGCACGCGCCGCCCGCGCATGATCATCATGGTCTCGAAATTCGACCACGCCCTGCTGCACCTGCTCTACCAGATCCGCGTCGGCTGGCTGGACGCCGAAGTCGTCGGCATCGTCTCGAACCACGAGGACAGCCGCAGGACGGCCGAGTGGGAGGGCATCCCCTACCACTGCTGGAAGGTGACGAAGGACAACAAGGCCGAGCAGGAACAGAAACTGCTCGATCTCGCCAAGCAGACCGGAGCCGACCTCGTGGTGCTCGCCCGCTACATGCAGGTGCTGTCCGACAACCTCTCCAAGCGGCTCTACGGCAAGGTCATCAACATCCACCACTCGTTCCTGCCGTCCTTCAAGGGCGCCAAGCCCTACCACCAGGCCCACGAGCGCGGCGTCAAGCTGATCGGCGCCACCGCGCACTACGTCACGCCGGATCTCGACGAAGGACCGATCATCGAGCAGGAGACCGAACGCGTCACCCACGCCATGTCGGCCGACGACTTCGTCGCCGTCGGCCGGGACATCGAGGCGCGCGTGCTGGCCCGTGCCGTCAAGCACCACCTCGAATGGCGCGTCATGCTGAACGGGCACAAGACGGTGGTCTTCGCCTGACGACAGGCCGGGTTCCCGGCCGCCCCGGCGGCCGGCGCCGTCAGCCTGCCGAAAGCCGGCAGCGCGTCGCGTGGAAGAAACCGATGTCGAACGTGAAGCTTCCGTCCGGCTCGGTCTCGAAGTAGCCGCTCGCCGTCCTCGACACGGACGTCTGCAGGGCCCGGATCGCGTCCACCTGGACCTGCGGCGTGCGCATTCTCTCCACCCAGGGCGCGAACTCGAGGCGCAGCCGGAACCGCTTCTGCTCGCGCGAGATCAGGCTGGCGCGCGCCAACGACGTCTCCCATTCGGCGCGGGTGTAGTTGCGCACGTGCGAGCAGTCCCTCAGCATCTCGACCGTCTGGTAGTAGGTGTCGAGAAGCGGCCGGCCCGGCGAGATGGAATCGACGAAGGCGGCGACGCCACCCGGCCTGAGAACCCGCGCCGTCTCTCTGAGCGCCAGTTCCAGGTCCTGCCAGTGATGCGCGCTGAAGCGGCTCAGCACCATGTCGAAGCTGGCGTCCTCGAAGGGCAGCTTCTCGGCGACGCCCTGGCACGTGCGCAGGTTGGACAGGCCCCGCGCCTCGGCTTCCTTGGCCACGACGCCGAGCATCTCGCGCGACAGGTCGTAGGCCGTGACCTCCGCCGCGTGCGGCGCGGCGTTGAAGGCGACATGGCCGCCGCCGCAGCCGAGATCGAGGACCCGGCCGCCGGGATTTTGCTCCACCAGGGCGACGAGGGCCCGCAGGTCCTCACCGGTCGCGTGCACGCTGCTCTTCAGATAGGCGTCCGCCCGCGAGCCGAACTGGCCGCCGACGACGCTCTCGTGACTGTCCTTTCCCGACATCGGGCATTTCTCCGTTTCGAACTGTCGATGGACCGATCATAGGCGGTGGCCTAAACTGGTGTAAGGACCAATTTTATACTGGTATGCCAGCCACCATGAACGAGCCGCCCGACGCCGCGCAACGCAAGGAACTCGGCAATTTCATCCGCGCCTGCCGCGAAAGGCTGGCGCCGGACGTCGTCGGGCTTCCGTCCGGCCCGCGGCGGCGCACGCCCGGCCTTCGCCGCGAGGAGATCGCGCAGATCTCCGGCCTCAGCGCGACATGGTACACCTGGCTCGAGCAGGGACGCGACATCTCCGTCTCGTCCGGCGCCCTGGCGCGGCTCGCCGGCGCGCTGCGGCTGACGCGGGCGGAACGCGCCTATCTCTTCGAACTCGCCGGCCGGCGGGATCCCGGCCGCGATCGGTCCGGGACGATCACCCTGCCGCCGGCGGTCGACGCCTGCGTGCACGCGGTGAAGACCCCGGCCTACGTCCTCGACCGTACATGGACGGCCAGGGCCTGGAACGACCCCGCCGCCCGCCTCTTCCCTGGCTGGCTGGAGCGGTCCGGCCACCGCAACCTGCTGCGCTGGATCTTCCTGAGCGAGGCGGCCCGCCATCTCATCCACGACTACGAGACGCGCGCCCGAAGGGTGGTCTTCGAATTCCGGGCCGACATCAGCGCCACCTTCGAGGACCCGGCGATCCGCGAGCTCGTCGGCGATCTCCGGCGCGAGAGCCCGCTCTTCGCCCGGCTTTGGGAGGAACGCTCGGTCCTCGGCCGCGAAGGAGGTCCACGAACCTTCGACCATCCCTGGCTCGGACATCTCTCCTACCACCAGGTGAGCTTCGACGTCAGCGAACATCCCGGGCTGAAGCTGACCATGCTTCTCTCCCTCCCGCGGCCCGACGACTGACGGGCAGGCCCGCCGCAGCCCTTCTCCGGCACCTGACCTTCCGCCGGACGCCGCGCGGCCGCCTATCCGTTTCCGCTGCCCCACGGCCCGTGCTGGCCGTCGGCCGGATCGTCGATGCGCCTGAAGCCGTGCGCCCCGAAGAAGTCGCGCTGCGCCTGGATCAGATTGGCCGTGCCGCGTCCGCGCCTGTAGCTGTCGAAATAGGCGAGCGCGCTGGCGAGCGCCGGCACCGGCAGCCCGGCATTGACCGCTGAGGAGACGACGAAGCGCAGCGCCGCGTCGCACTCGCCGAGCATCGCCGAGAACTTCGGCGTCACCGCCAGGTTCGCGGTATCCGGCGTCTCGTCGAAGGCCTTGGCGATCTCGTCGAGGAAGGCGGACCGGATGATGCAGCCTGCTCGCCAGATCTTGGCGATGGTTGGCATCGGCAGGTTCCAGCCGAACTCCCGCGAAGCGCCCTCCATCACCGCGAACCCTTGCGCATAGGCGCCGATCTTGCCGGCGAGCAGCGCCAGTTCCAGCGCCTCGATGGTTCGCTCGACGTCCATCGCCGCCATGCTGGAAGCATCCGGCAGGCCGAAGATGGCTTCCGCACGCTCGCGCTCCTCCTTCATCGAGGAAAGGCTGCGCGCGGCCACCGCAGCTTCGATCGCCGTCGCCGGTATGCCCATCATCTGGCTTTCGATCACCGCCCATCGGCCCGTCCCCTTCTGCCCGGCCGAATCGAGGATCATGTCGACCATCGGGCTTCCCGTCTTCGGGTCCTCGGCGGCCAGCACCTTGCCGGTGATCTCGATCAGGTAGGAATCGAGCCGCCCCGTGTTCCAGGTTTCGAACACCGTCCCGATCGCCTTGGCTTCCATGCCGAGCCCGTCCCGAAGGATGCCGTAGACCTCGGCGATCATCTGCATGTCGGCGTATTCGATGCCGTTGTGGATCGTCTTGACGAAATGCCCGGCGCCGTTTTCCCCGAGCCAGGCGCAGCAGGGCTCGCCGTCGAACTTGGCCGAGATCGCGGTCAGGACCTTCTCGATCCGTGCATAGGCGTCCTTCGTGCCGCCGACCATGATCGACGGCCCGTGGCGCGCGCCCTCCTCGCCGCCGGAGACGCCCATGCCGATGAAGGTCGGGCCGCCACCCTTCAACGCCTCGAAACGGCGCATCGTGTCGTGGAAATTGGCATTGCCGGCATCGATGAGGATGTCGTCGTCCGCGAGAAGCGGCTTGAGGTGCTCGATCTGCTCGTCGACGGGCTCGCCCGCCTTGACCATGATGATCACCGGTCGCGGCGGACGGATCGCCCCGACGAAGTCCTCGAGCGTCTCGCAGGCCACGATGCGATCCTTCAGCGCGCCCGCGCCGTCGTAAAAAGCCTTCGTCTTCGACGTCGTCCGGTTGAAAACGGCGATGGTGTTGCCCTTCTCGGCGATGTTCAGCGCCAAATTGGCGCCCATGACGCCCAGTCCGATAAGTCCGATTTCAGCTTGCGACATGGTCGTTCCTCGTCGTTTCCTCGATTTTTATCTGGGGCCTGCGGCCGGAAGGGCAAGTCGAGGACCCTGCCCGCTCCCTCTAGTCCCGCTCCCTCTAGTGGTGCGATCCTAACAGATGGTACCATCTGTTGGGAAAAATCGCCCCACCAGATCAATAGCTTGTGGGCTGACTTTTCCAAACGGATGGGTACCATCCGTTTGGGTCAGACCACTAGCCGCGGATGCGATAGTGATACGTATAGGCCGTCCGCAGGAACCCGAGCGAACGGTAAAGCGAAAGCGCCGGTTCGTTTTCCGCCAGCACCTGGAGCACGCCCTCCGTGGCACCGTTGCGGCGCGCCCAGGCCATCAGGGCCCCGAGCACGGCACGCCCGAGGCCGCGGCGGCGATGGTCGGGGTCGGTCGCCACGGAATTCAGCACCAGCAGGCCGCGATGCAGCACGCCGTAGGCCTGCGCGACGATCTCCCCGTGATGGTCGATGCCGGCGTACCGCACCGGCAGGGCGAGCAGTTCCGTCATTTCCGAATAGATCCGCCGGTCGGCGGCACCGACGCCCGCAAGGCGCGCGCGGGCTTCGAGCCAGCGCCGGCTGGGCGATGCGGAGAGAATCACCGTCCCGTCCGGCTCCTCCGGCGGGTTGCCGGCGAGATCCGCGACGAGGGTGAGCGTCGGCGCATGCACGACGTAGCCGCGGGCCGCGAGCGGCGACGCGAGCTCGTCGGCGATGTCCGGCACCCGGAAGATCGCCTCCTGGCCGAACTCCGCATAGACGCGCTCCGCAAGGGCGATGACGGATTCGGCCGGGCCGCGCCCGCCCCGGAGCGGATTGACGGAATTGCTGCGGCGCACGGCGCCGCCCGACCGGCGCAGCAGCCATCCGTCGCTGAGCACGGACTGCCGCGACGGCCACGCGTTGAGACATGCCTCTTCCAATCGCCAGTTGAAATCGTCTATATCGATCACCAAATCGCCCCGACGCACTTGCTGGCGAGCGCATGGCGTGCACACCTTGAGGGAGTGCTTTCGAAGAACGAGGAGCCGTAGCGGCTGGCCATTGGCAATTGCAGCATAGTTTTCTATAGCTGCGCGCCAAGTGGATTTTCAACGGGGATTAATCGTGACCGCAACTTTCGACAAAGTGGCAGACATCATCGCGGAAACGAGCGAGATCGACCGCGACACCATCACGCCGGAGAGCCACACCATCGACGATCTCGGGATCGACAGCCTCGATTTCCTCGACATCGTCTTTGCGATCGACAAGGCCTTCGGCATCAAGATTCCGCTCGAACAGTGGACGCAGGAGGTCAATGACGGCAAGGCGACCACGGAAGAGTATTTCGTGTTGAAGAACCTGTGTGCCAAGATCGATGAACTGAGGGCGGCGAAGGCCTAGGCCTTCGCGCCGCCCGGGATCGGGCCGATGCTTCTCGAATATTTCCAGATGATCGACCGGGTCGAAAGCGTCGACCTGACGGCCGGCCGGCTTCGCGCAAGGGCGCGCGTGCCCGAAAGGAGCCCCGTCTTCGAGGGGCACTTTCCCGGGATGCCGCTGGTGCCGGGCGTGCTCCTCATCGAGACCATGGCGCAGGCCTCCGGCTTCCTCGTCCTGGCGCATAACGGCTTCGCCTCCATGCCGTTCCTGATTTCCGTCGACGGCGCCAAGCTCCGCAGCTTCGTCGAGCCGTCGACCGCCCTCGACATCGACGCGACGCTGGAGCACGAGGGGTCCGGCTTCGCGGTCACGAAGGCCCGCATCACCAGCGAAGGGCGCAAGATCTGCGACGGCCAGCTCAAGCTCAAGCTGCTGCCGTTTTCCGAAGTCCCGCTCGGCGACAGCGTACGCAAGCGCGCCGAGGAGGTCGGGCTGATGTCCGCCCTCGCGGCGGCACCGAAGCAACCGGGAGACGCTTCATGACGAAAACGCCCAGGGATGTCGTGATAACGGGTATAGGCCTCGTCTCCAGCCAGGGTGTCGGCCACGCCGAACACGAAGCGGTGCTTGCCGGAACGGCGGACTTCCCGACCGTCGACACGGAGCGCTTCGCGCCCTACCCGGTCCACCCCATGCCGGAGATCGACTGGTCGCAGCAGATCCCGCGCCGCGGCGACCAGCGGCAGATGGAGAACTGGCAGAGGCTCGGCGTCTTCGCGGCCGGTCTGGCGCTGGACGACGCCGGCCTGAAGGACGACCAGGACGCCTGCGCGCAGATGGACATGATCGTGGCCGCCGGCGGCGGCGAGCGCGACCAGACCGTCGATTCGCTGATCGTCGAGGAAGCCGCGGGCCGCAACGACCCGGAGGTGCTGCTCAACGAAAAGCTGACGACCGAATTGCGCCCGACGCTCTTTCTCGCGCAGTTGTCGAACCTTCTGGCCGGCAACATCTCCATCGTCCACAAGGTGACCGGCTCGTCCCGCACCTTCATGGGCGAGGAAGCGGCGGGCATTTCCGCCGTCGAAACCGCCTGGCGGCGCATCCGAGCCGGGCAGTCGACCCGCGCCCTGATCGGCGGCGCCATGAATGCGGAACGCCGCGACATCATCCTCCAGGTCGAAGCCGCCGGCGGTTGCGCCACGGGTGAATGGCAGCCGCTGTGGTCGCGCGACGCCGCGCATGGCGGCGGCGTCGTCCTCGGCTCGGGTGCCGTTTTCCTGGTGCTGGAATCGCGCGACACCGCCCTCGCCCGCGGCGCGACGATCTATGCCGGTCTCGTCGCGGTCGAAGGCGACCGCGGCCCGCGCGACGGCGGCGGCCTGGAGCGGCGGATGCTCCGGCTGGCCGAAACGACCGGCGCGGCGTCGGCCGACCGTCCCGTCGTCTTCAGCGGGGCATCGGGCTTGAGAGACCTCGCCGCGGAGGAGCACCGCCTCCTCTCGACGATCTTCCCCTCCGCCCCCGTCCGGGGATATGCGGGCGTGACCGGCCACATGATCGAGCCGGCCTTCCCGCTGGGAATAGCGCTGGCCGCGCTGGCGCTGAAATCCGGCGCGACCGTCCCGGCCTTCGACCCGGCCGCCGAGGAGGTCATGGACGGACCGGCCGCCGCCGCGGTCGTCACGACGATCGGCCAGGTCAGGGGCGAGGGAATGGCCCTGCTGAGAGCCGAAGACCGATAGGAATGCCGCCATGAGTTCCAAGCGCTACACCGATCACCTGGGCCGCCCCCTCGTCGCGGTCACCGGCATGGGGGTCGTCTCCTCCCTCGGCCGCGGCCTGAAGGACAACTGGAAGGCCCTGACCGACGGAGTATCCGGCATTCACGCGATCCGGCGCTTCCCCACGGACGGCCTTGCGACGCGAATCTCCGGAACGGTCGACTTCCTCGACCTGCCCCGCGCCAACGCCGTCGAGCGATCGTCCGCCATGGCCCTGGAGACGACGGCCGAGGCCTTCGCCGCAGCCGGCATTTCAGGGGATTTCGGCGGGCCCCTCTTCCTTGCCGCCCCGCCCGTGGAGCCGGAGTGGTCGCAGCGCTTCGAGATCGCCCGCCGTGCGCCGCCCTCGAAGGAGGCGGGGGACGTCTATGCCCGCTTCCTCGCCGCCATGCGGGAGAAGCCCGATCCGGTTTTCCACGAGTCGATCCTGTTCGGCGCCATTTCGGAGCGGCTCGCCGACCGGTTCGGCACGCGCGGCCTGCCGGTGACGCTGTCGACGGCCTGCGCATCGGGCGCGACGGCGATCCAGCTCGGCGTCGAGGCGATACGCCAGGGCCGCACCGACCGCGCGCTGACCGTGGCGACCGACGGCTCCGTCAACGCCGAGGCGCTGATCCGCTTCTCGCTCCTCTCGGCCCTGTCGACCCAGAACGATCCGCCCGAGAAGGCGTCCAAGCCCTTCACGAAGAACCGCGACGGTTTCGTGATCGCCGAAGGCGCTGCGACCCTCGTCCTGGAGTCGCTTGAAGCCGCCGAGGCGCGCGGCGCGACAGTGCTCGGCATCGTCAGGGGCTGCGGCGAGAAGGCCGACCATTTCCATCGCACCCGCTCCTCCCCCGACGGCGGGCCCGCCATCGCCTGCGTGCGCGAGGCGCTGGCCGACGCCGGCCTCGACGAGGCGGAGATCGGCTACGTCAACGCCCACGGCACCTCGACGCCGGAAAACGACAAGATGGAGTATCTCACCCTCTCGACCGTCTTTGGCAAAAAACTGAGCGAAATCCCCGTTTCGTCGAACAAATCCATGATCGGCCACACGCTGACGGCCGCCGGTGCGATCGAGGCGGTCTTCTCCCTGATGACCATGCTCACCGGCACGCTGCCGCCCACCATCAACTACGAGACGCCCGATCCCGCCATCGAGCTCGACGTCGTGCCGAACGTCCGGCGGGAACAGCAGGTGACGAGCGTGCTTTCGAACTCCTTCGGCTTCGGCGGGCAGAACGCCTGTCTTGTCATGACGGCCGAACCCGCTTAAGCGGTCGGGACAAGTCGAACGCCAGGAACGAGCGCCGCCGCGGCGGCGAAAGGATCAGCCATGCGCGCACTGCAGCTCGTCGAAGACCGCAAGCTCGAGATCGTCGAGATGTCGCCGCCCGGCGCGCCCGGCATCGGCGAGGTCACGGTGCGCATCAAGGCCGTCGCGCTCAACCACATCGACGTCTGGGGCTGGCGCGGCATGGCCTTCGCCAAGCGCAAGATGCCGCTGGTGATCGGCGCGGAAGCCGCCGGCGAGGTCCACGCCGTCGGCCACGGCGTCTCGAACCTCCTGCCCGGGCAGCTCGTATCGATCTACGGCGCGCGCACCTGCGGCCTCTGCCGGCCCTGCCGGGAGGGACGCGACAATCTCTGCGAGAACGTCGGCGGCGTCCACGGCTTCCACCTCGACGGCTTCGCCTGCGAGGAGGTCAACCTGCCGGCGCGCCTGCTCGTGCCCGCACCGCCCGGCGTCGACGCGGTGGGCGCCGCCCTCGCCCCGGTCACCTTCGGCACCGTGGAACACATGCTGTTCGACAATGCCCGCCTGGAACCGGGCGAAACGATCCTCGTCCATGCCGGCGGCTCCGGCATCGGCTCCGCGGCGATCCAGCTCGCCAAGAAGATGGGCTGCACCGTCATCACCACCGTCGGCTCGGACGACAAGATGGAGAAGGCGCGGGCGCTCGGCGCCGACCATGTCATCAACTACCGCGAAGACCGCTTCGAGGGCGTCACGCGGAAACTGACGCGGAAGAAGGGGGTAGACGTCGTCTTCGAGCACGTCGGTGCCGACACATGGGCCGGCTCGATGCTCTGCCTCAAGCGCGGCGGCCGGCTGGTGACCTGCGGTTCGACCTCGGGCGTCTCGACCCAGATCAACCTGATGCAGCTCTTCCAGCAGCAACTCAAGCTCTTCGGCTCGTTCGGCTGCCGGATGGAGAACATGGCGAACGCGATGCAGAAGATGGCGCGGGGCCTCGTCCATCCGGTGATCGACACCGAGATCGGTTTCGACGGCCTGGACGAGGCGCTTCAACGCATGGAAACCCGCCAGGTCTTCGGCAAGATCGTCCTGAAGATCGCCTGAGCCGGCCGGCATGAAGCTTTTCGTCACACGGGTGGTGCTGGCGTTGCGGCGCGTCCGGGACTGGACGATCGCTCAAGCGCTCTTCGGCGTGCTCGCGGTCCTGTCCCGCCTGCCCTTCGAGAAGGCGCTCCGCGTCGTCGACGCCCTCGCCGTGCGGCTGGGGCCGCTGTCGTCTCGCCACCGGCTGGTGCGCGCCAACCTGAAGAACGCCTTTCCCGAAAAGAGCGACGAGGAGCGCGAGGAGATCGCCCTCGAAATGTGGGTGAGCATGGCCCGCCTCGCCGCCGAATACATCTTCCTCGACCAGATCTTCGATTTCGATCCGGAGAGGAACGGCAAGGACCGCATCGAAGTCGAGGGGATCGAGATCTTCATCGACCTTCTCGAAAACCCGCGGCCGTTCATCGTCTTCACCGCCCATACCGGCAATTTCGAGCTATTGCCCATCGCCGCGGCCACCTTCGGCCTCGACGTCACGGCCCTCTTCCGCCCGCCGAACAACCCCTACATCGCCAAGCGCCTCTTCTCCGAGCGACGCACGCGCTCCGGCGCGCTGGTGCCGTCGCACGCCGGCGCCGCATGGAACCTTGCCCGCGCCCTGGAGCGCGGCGGCGGCGTCGGCATGCTGGTCGACCAGAAATTCGTCAAGGGACCGAAGACGGAGTTCTTCGGCCAGCCCGTGCAGACCAACCCGCTGCTCGCCAAGCTCGTGCGCCAGTACGAATGCGAGATCTTTCCCGCCCGCTCGATCCGCCTGCCGGGAAACCGGTTTCGCCTCGTCATCGAACCGGCGGTCGAGCTTCCGAGGACCGCCGACGGCAGCATCGACGTCCCGGCGACCGCGCAGCTTCTCAACGACAAGGTGGAATCCTGGGTGCGCGAATATCCGGGCCAGTGGCAATGGTTCCACGACCGCTGGCGCATTCGCCGCAGCCTGTGAGCCGCATTCGAAGTCACGCTTCAAGAAGCCCGCACAGGGCACTGATTCGGATGGCCGTGGCCGTCACGACAGGGGCGCCGCGAGCCCTGCCAGCAGCAGCACGAGCACGGCGAGCGCCGCGCCAGCGCGCCGGAAGAGCGTCAGCGCGCGGTCGATATCCGCCGGACCGGCCGACCGGCGTCCCGCCGCGTTGAGCATCGCCTCGAACACCGCGACGCCCGCATAGAC
This sequence comes from uncultured Alphaproteobacteria bacterium, assembly GCA_963838155.1. Lineage (GTDB taxonomy): Bacteria > Pseudomonadota > Alphaproteobacteria > Rhizobiales > Rhizobiaceae > Pararhizobium_B. The sequence goes on along the minus strand of CAWIQE010000004.1, from coordinate 366,154 downwards.
CCGCGGGCCCGCGAGCGCGAGGTCCAGCGCGCCCGCCATCGCGGCTTCCGGCCACCCCGCGTTGGGCGAGCGATGGAGACCGGCGTCCGTGAGCGCCGTCTCGATGGCCCGGCGGCCGGCCGCCCGTCCTCTGCAGGCCCAGGCCGCGATGGCGAGGAGCAAGGCGGACAGCCGCGCCGCCGGCCAGTTGAGCGCATCGTCGACAAGCGCCGCCCCCCGACCGAAATCGAGATGGCGGGGCGTCTTGTGGCCGATCATCGAATCGGCCGTGTTCACCATCTTGTAGGCGAACAGCCCCGGCAGGCCGAGAACCGCATACCAGAAGGCCGGCGCGACGACGCCGTCCGCGAAGTTCTCGGCCAGGCTCTCGATCGCCGCGCGCGACACGCCCGCCTCGTCGAGCCGCAGCGGATCCCGGCCGACGATCATCGATACCGCGCGGCGCCCGCCTGCCAGTCCCTCGCCCCGCAGCGAGGCCGCGACGCGGTGCACATGCTCCGCCAAGACTCTTCTGCGCCAGGAAAACCGCGACGACGACGACTTCGAGCAGCGATCCGGCGGGGCCGGCGAACCGCAGCAGCCGGTCGAGCGCCACCCCGGCGACGAGACAGGCGAGGACCAGGAGGAAGACGACGAGCCAGCCGTTCCGTCGGCGCGTCGCCGGCGCGTCGTCGCGCCTGTTGAAGACGTCGTCCAGCAGCCCGATCGCCGCGCCGAAAACGGCGACCGGATGCGGCAGGCGCCGCCAGATCCAGTCGGGGTCGCCGATCCGGCCGTCGAGCAGCAGGGCAAAGAACAGGATGAGGAGATGGCTGGTCACGGATCTGCCCGGCGTCTACGCAGGCCCGGCGGCGAGCGCCCGGGCGAGACGGTCGTCGCCCGCCGCATCCGGAGCCAGACCGATTCTGAGCCAGTCATGCGCATAATCGAACTTGCGCACAAGGATATGCCGTCGGCAAAGGCTTTCATGCAGGCTTTGCGCATTGCCCGCGCGAACGAGGAGAAACAGCGACGTCCCGCCGATGACCGCCAGCCCGGCCCCGTCGAGCACCGCACGCATCGCCGCGCGGCGCTCGGAAATCGAAGCCGTCAGCCGCCGGCGCACCGACGCGTCGCGCATGAGCGGCGTCGAAACGGCAAGCGCCGGGCCGGCTACCGCCCACGGTCCGAGCGCCCGTTCGAACCGCGCCCGCACCGTTTCCGTCGCCAGGACGAAACCGAGGCGCATGCCGGCAAGCCCGAAGAACTTGCCGAAGGAGCGGAAGACGACCAGCCCCTCTGCCCGACCCGCTTCCCCGGCGACACTCTCGTCCGGATCGGCGTCGGCGAAGGCCTCGTCCACCACCAGATGGCCGCCGCGCCGGCCAATGTCCTCTGCGAGCGCCAGCAGCTCGCCGCGACGCACGGTTCGGCCGTCGGGATTGTTCGGGTTGACGACCACGGCGAGGCGGTGCTGCGGCCCGATCTCCGCGAGCGCGCCCACCTCGTCCACGCCGATGCCGGCCCGCCGCAGGACCAGGCCGTATTCCCCGTAGGTCGGCGCAAGGACGGCCGCCCGTCCCTCGCCGGCCACGAGTTCCGGCAGGCGCTGGATTGCCGACTGGATCCCCGGCACCGGAAGCGGCCGCGCGGCTCTCGCGCCGTAGAACGCCCGGGCTGCATCGCTCGCCTCCCGAAAGGCCTCGAGGCCCGGCAGCCGCGTCCACGCATCGGCGGAAACGGCGGGAAGTGCCGGCGGCACGGGATTGATGCCGGTCGAAAGGTCGAGCCAGTCCGGCAGCGCCCCGCCGTAGCGTTTCGCCGCCTCCGCGACACCGCCGCCATGGTCGATGCCGCGCTCAAGCATGATCGCCCGCCAGATCGACGACATGCATGAAGGAGCCGGCCACCCGGCCGCGGGCGAGCCCGACGGCACCGAGCCCCGCGCCGGTCGCGTCGGTGGCGTCGAAGAGCCGGTCGCCGGCCCCCTCCGACAGGATGGAGCTTCGATGGAACTCATGCGCCGTCAACGGCTGCTGCCAGGGCGAGCCGGCGCGCGGCCGCAGCCGGCGGTAGCCGAGCGTGCGTCTGCGCGCGCGGAAGCTCGTCACGAGCGGCAGCGCCCCGATCATCCGGTGGGAGACACCGTCCGCATCGACCAGCGCTTCGCCGAGGACCATGTAGCCGCCGCATTCGCCATAGACCGCGGCACCCCTCCGGATGGCGTCGCCGACGCCGCGGCGGAAAGTGTCCGCGCCCGCCAGCCTCCCGGCGTGCAGTTCCGGATAGCCGCCGGGCAGATAGACGGCGTCGCTGTCCTCCGGCGGCGCGTCGTCCGCCAGCGGCGAGAAGAAGCGGATCTGCGCACCCGCCCGCCGCCAGCCGAGGAGCAGGTGCTCGTAGCAGAAGGCGAAGGCCGTGTCGCGGGCGACCGCCACGCGGCTCCCGGGCGGCGGCAGGCGGACGACGCCTGCGCCGGCTTCCCATCCGCCCCCGGAGCCGGCGAGCGCGACGAGCCGGTCGACGTCGACCCTCTGCGCCACCTGTTCGGCAGCCCGGGAAATGAACGCCTCCAGCGCCGGATGCTCGCACGCCTGGACGAGCCCGAGATGCCGTTCGGGCAGCGATAGCCCCTCGTCGCGGCGAAGCGCACCGAAGACCGGCATGTCGATGCCGGAAAGCGCCGCCCTCAGCATGGCCTCGTGTCGGTCGCTCGCAACCCGGTTGAGCACCACCCCGGCGACCGACACATCGGCCCGGAACGACCGGAAGCCGGCGGCAAGTGCGGCGACCGACTGGGATTGCCGGGCGCAGTCGATCACCAGGACGACGGGAAGCGACAGCAGCGCCGCAAGGTCGGCCGCCGAACCCGTGCCGTCGGCGGCGCCGTCGAAAAGACCCATCATCGCCTCGACGACGAGCATCTGCCGGCCGTCGGCCGACCGGCCGGCCGCCTGGTCGCGCACGAGTCCGGGCCGCATCGCCCACGGATCGTAGTTGAGGCATTCCGTCCCGCTCGCCGCGGCGTGGAAGGCGGGATCGATGTAGTCGGGCCCCGCCTTCCCGGGCGCCACCGGGATGCCGCGCTCCCTGAGTGCACGAAGCAGGCCGAGGGTGACCGTCGTCTTCCCCGACCCCGATGCCGGCGCGGCGATCATGAGGCCGCTCATGGACCGCCTCCCCCTGCCGCCGGATCCTCGCGGCCGAGCGGATCGGGATCGAGCCGGCGGCCGGCTTCGGCGCCGAGCCAGTCCAGTCCCGCCCTCAGCCGGACGACCTCCCCCACGACCACGACGGCGGGCGGCTGCAGTCCGGAAGCCGCCAGGTCCCCGGCGGCGCGGCCGAGCGTCGTCTCCAGAACCTCCTGGCGATCCGTCGCCGCGTTGCAGACGAAGGCCATCGGCTCGTCCGCCCTTCGGCCTGCCGCCATCAGCCGTTCCGCGATGACGCCGAAATGCTTCATGGCCATGTACATGACGATGACCGGCGAGCCGCGCGCCACCGCGTCCCAGTCGATCCGGTCCGGCACGACGCCGGAGGAATCGTGCCCCGTCAGGAAAGTCACCGTATGGTTCGTCTCCCGGTGGGTTGCCGGAATGCCGGCATAGGCGAGCCCGCCGATGCCCGCCGTCACCCCCGGCACGATGCGGAACGGCACCCCGTGGGCGACCAGCGTCAGCGCTTCCTCGCCGCCCCGGCCGAAGACGAGCGGATCGCCGCCCTTGAGGCGCAGGACCCGGTGCCCGGCGCGCGCGAGGTCCACCAGACGCAGGGAAATGTCGCGCTGCTTCGCCGAGGGCTTGCCTCCGCGCTTGCCCGCATATTCGAGGATCGCGCCGGGCCGCGCCAGGTCCAGGCAGGCGCCGTCGACGAGCGCGTCGTGGACGACGACGTCCGCCTGCCGCAGCGCATGGACGGCATGCAGCGTCAGGAGCCCCGGATCGCCGGGACCCGCCCCGACCAGCCAGACCGTCCCCGGCCGCAACTCCGGCAGTCCCGCGAAGGGATCGGTCATCTGCACCCCCCTGGCTTCCGAAGGCCGCCGCCGCGTCCTATAAGCGGCGGATGAGCGAAGACTTCGATAACGGACCGGACGTCGGAGGGAAACCCGGAGGCCCGCTGCGGCGCGGCTGGACCACCGGCGCCTGCGCCACCGCGGCCACCAAGGCGGCCTTGACTGCCCTCTTGACCGGCGCCTTCCCCGATCCGGTGACGATCCGCCTGCCGAAAGGCGAGGAACCCGCCTTTCCCCTCGCCTTCGAAGCGGTGGGTGACGGCTACGCCAGCGCCGGCGTCGTGAAGGACGCCGGAGACGATCCCGATGTCACGCACGGGGTCACGGTGATCGCCACCGTGCGCGCGCTGCCGCCGGGCAGCGGCATCCGGTTCGCCGCCGGCGAGGGCGTCGGAACGGTCACCAAGCCGGGCCTTCCCATCGGTCCGGGCGAGCCGGCGATCAACCCGATCCCGCGCGAGATGATGTGCGAGGTGGTCGAATTGATCTGTCAGGAGAACGCAGCAAGCCACGATATCGAAATCCGAATCTCCATTCCGGGAGGCCGCGAGATCGCCGAGAGGACTTGGAACCCGAGGCTCGGCATCCTCGGCGGCCTGTCCGTGCTCGGGACCACCGGCATCGTCCATCCCTTCTCCTGCTCCGCCTGGATCCACTCGATCCACCGCGGCATCGACGTGGCCCGCGCCGAAGGGCTCCGGCACGTCCTCGGCGCCACCGGCTCCACCTCGGAGGAAGCCGCCCGCGCCCTTCACGGCCTTCCCGACGGCGCCCTTCTCGACATGGGCGATTTCGCGGGCGGCCTGCTGAAATATCTGCGCGACCACCCGATCGACCGCCTGACCATCGCCGGCGGCTTCGCCAAGCTGGTCAAGCTGGCACAGGGATCGCTCGACCTGCACTCCGCGCGAAGCCGGGTCGACATGGATTTTCTCGCCGGGCTGGCGCGGCAATTGACCTCCGACGACGCGCTCGCGAGGCGGATTCTCGATGCCAACACCGCGCTCGAAGTCCTTGAAATGACTCGCGCCGAAGGCATCGACCTTGCCGCCCCCGTTGCCGAAGCCGCCCGCGCGACGGCAATCCGCACGCTCCGCGGCGCGCCGGTCGAGGTCGACGTGATCGTCGTCGACCGCCGCGGCGGGATTCTCGCCCATGCACGCTAGGCGTATCCTGATCCTCGGCGGCACGCAGGAGGCGGCCGACCTCGCCCGGCGGCTTTCGGACCGCGAAGACCTCGATGTCGTGACTTCGCTCGCCGGGCGCACCGCCCGTCCCTCGCCGGTCGCCGGCCGCGTCCGCACCGGCGGGTTCGGCGGCGCCGAGGGCCTCGCCCGGTTTCTCGCGGAAGCCGGCGTGGATCTGCTGGTCGACGCGACCCATCCCTTCGCGACCGCCATCTCGGCGAATGCCGCCACCGCGGCGGAGCGGACGGCCACGCCCCGCCTGACGTTCCTGCGTCCCGAATGGAAGCCCGAGCCGGGCGACCGATGGACCGAGGCGGACGATCTCGACGCCGCAGCCCGTGCGCTTCCCTCCGGCGCCCGCGCCCTCCTCGCGCTCGGCCGGCAGCACATCGCCGCCTTCGCCCACCGCACCGATTGCTTCTTCGTCGTGCGCACCGTCGACCCGCCCGGAGACCCCCTGCCGCTGGCCGCCCATGCGGTCGTCGTCGGCCGACCCGGCAAGTCGCCCGCAAGCGAGGCCGCGCTGCTGCGCGCCCACGCCGTCGACCACGTCGTCTGCCGCAATTCCGGAGGCGCCGGCGGCTGGGCCAAGCTCGTCGCCGCGCGCGATCTCGGCCTGCCGGTCACGATGATCCGCCGTCCGCCCCCGCCTCCCGGTCGGATCTTCGACAGCCTGGACGACCTCGTCGCCGCCATCGGCTAGGCCCCTTGCGCTTTTTTCTTGCCGCGATTGCGCAATACATGCGCATAATCCGCATCGTAGAGCGCAGAATCGCGAAAATCGTGCGCACCGAGCACCGGCCCGACGAGAATGAGCGCGGTGCGGGTGATCTTCGCCTTGCGGACGTCCTCCTTCATGTCCTTCAACGTCGTCCGGATGAAAAGCTCGTCGGGCCAGGTCGCCCGATAGGCGATCACCACGGGACAGTCGGCACCGTAATAGGGTTCGAGCGCCGCGCGAATGTAGGCGAGATTGCGTATCGAGAGGTGGATCGCGAGCGTCGCGCCCGAGCGCCCGAGGACCTCCAGCTGCTCGCCCGGCGGCATAGCCGAAGCCTTCATGCCGGTGCGCGTGACGATCAGCGTCTGGGAGATCTCGGGCAGCGTCAGCTCGGCCTTCAGCCGCGCCGCCGCCCCGGCGAACGCCGGAACGCCCGGCACGACCTCGTAGTCGATGCCCCGCGCGTCGAGCCGCCGCATCTGCTCGGCGATCGCGCCGTAGAGCGAGGGATCGCCGGAATGGACCCGCGCGACGTCCGCGCCGCGCCCGTCGGCGTCGACGATCGCAGCCATGATCTCGTCGAGGTTCATCGGCGCCGTGTCCATCACCAGCGCCCCGTCCGGAGCCGCCTCGACGATTTCCCGGGGCACCAGCGACCCGGCATAGAGGCACACGGGGCACCGCTCGATGAGCTTCAGGCCCCGCACGGTGATGAGGTCGGGCGCGCCGGGACCGGCGCCGATGAAATAGACGGTCATTCGGCCGCGTCCCTTCCCGTATCGGTCGCCAGCGCGCTGCCTGCCTTGCCGGCATAGCCGCGCGGCGTATAGACCCAGCTCCGCCCGTCGCCGGTCAGCACCGTCCGGCTCTGGGAGGACCCCACGATCACGACGGTCAGCATGTCGACGTCGTCGACCGCAAGCTCGCCGAGGGGCACGACCCGCACCGCTTCGCCCTCTCGGCCGAGATTGGCGGCCAGCACCACCGGCGTGTCGGCCGGCCTGTCGCGCAGCAGGCGGTCGCGGGCAAAGGCGAGCTGGGTGCGCCGGCGCCGCGACACCGGATTGTAGAACGCCACCACGAAATCGCCGGAAGCGGCCGCCTCGACGCGTCGGACGATGTCGTCCCAGGGCGTGAGAAGATCGGACAGCGAGATGGTGCAGAAGTCGTGGCCGAGCGGCGCACCGATCCGGGCGGCAGCCGCCTGGAGCGCGGAAATGCCCGGCGACACGGCGATCTCGATCCGCCGCGCGGCGTCGGAAATCCCTTCCGGCCCGCCGCCCCTGTCGATCAGCTCGAAGACGAGCGTCGCCATGGCATAGATGCCCGCGTCGCCCGAGCAGACGAGCGCGACGGTCCGTCCCTCGCCGGCAAGTTCCATCGCATGGCGCACCCGCGCCTCCTCCTTGCCGAGATCGTAGTCGTGACGGCTCTTCCCCGCCGCAAGCGGCCCCAGGAGATCCAGATAGAGAGAATATCCGACGAGGTCGCTCGCCTGCCGGACCATGTCCGAGACCTCCGGCGAGCGCCAGCCCGCCGAACCGGGACCGATGCCGACGACGAAAAGCCTGCCGCGAGCCCGGCCGGTCGCCGCGGGATCGATCGGCTCCGGCGCGCGCGCCAGGGCCGCGGTCGTGGCCGCGCCCTTCAGCTTGGCGACGACCAGCGTGCCTGCGTCGCCGGCCGCGGCGAGCGCCGCACCCTCGGCGACGCCGTGGCATCCGACCTCCGCGAAGACCACCTCCGACGGGTTCGCGAGCCGTCCGGCCTCCGCCTCGAGCCGCGCCGCCGGGAAGAAGCGCGCCGGAACCCCGAAATGCTCCGCGACGGCGTGAACCGCCGCCTCGTCCGCCTTCACGTCGACGGATGCCACGAGCGCGAGGCATTCCCGCGCGAGCCCGCTCTCCGCGAGCGCCCGCTCCGCCAGCTCGACGGCTTCGCCGGGTGCGGCTCCCCGCGCCGCGCCCACCCCGAGCGCCAGCGTCTTCGGCCGGTAGACGAGGCCGAGGCCCTCGCCCGGCTCGCCGCGCTCGCTTACCGCGAGCGTCACCGGACCCGCCGGATCGAACGGCAGCCCGCTCTCCTCGATCCATGCCGCACGGCCTTCGAGACGGACCGAGGCACCCGCCACCAGCTCCGCCATGACCCGCTTGGCCGCCTGGGGATTGGCCAGCACATAGCCGGAGGGCGGCGCGTCCAGCGCGATGCCGAAGCGCAGGTCACCCGCCGTCGTGATCGCCGCGCGGCCTCCCGTGATATCCGCGACCCGCCGGGCGAGGTCGTTGGCGCCGCGATGTCCGCCCAGAAGCGGAACGACCGCGCCGCCGTCTTCGGAGACCGCGAGCACCGGCGGCTCGCCGTGCTTGTCCTCCAGATGCGGCGCAAGGATGCGGATCAGCGCGCCGGCCGCCAGCATCCCGACGATCGGCCGTCCCTGCCGGAAGAGGGCCGAAAGATGCGGGCCTGCCTCGTCGAAGACCACATCGACGGCGCCCGCCGGCAATCGCCGCGCGCCATGGAGCTCGCCGCCGAGCGCGCGGGCGATCTCGGCCCCGCGCTGCAGCGCCGCGGCGGAAAGGACCAGGACGACCGGCGCCCGACTGTCATGCATCTGCTTCGCTTCCTTCTTCCCGTCCCGCCGGCAGCCGCGCGATCCACGTTTCGCCCCCGCGATAGACGAGGATCATCGAAAAATACGGGGCGCCGTCGCCCTTCACGGCCTCGAGCGGGAGGATCCGTTCCTCCGGCAGGCCGATCCGTTCCAGATAGCCCGCGTTCGCGCTTTCGCCCATTTTCTCAAGCAATTCCCGCAGCCGGCTGAAATGACGGCCGACCTTGATGATGACAGCAGCGTCGGCCGCCTTCAGCTGCCGCTCGATCTCGGCGTCGGGCAGTGGACCGGGAATCACCGTCAGCACGTCGTTGCGCGCCGCCAGCGGCCGCCCGATCGCCGCCGCCCCGGCCATGATCGACGAAATGCCCGGCACGATCTCGCAAGGGTAGCGTCCGGCCAGCCGCTCGAACAGGTACATGAAGGACCCGTAGAAGAAGGGATCGCCCTCGCAGAGGGCCGCGACGTCCCGCCCCGCGTCGAGATGCCGGCCGATGACGGCGGCCGCCTCGTCGTAGATCTCCCGGGCGGGAAACCGGTCCGTCCGCATCGGCACGACGATCGGCACCTCGACCTGCAGTCCGGTCAGATGAGGGGCGGCGATCGCCCGCGCGAAGCTCGCGCCGCCCTCGGGCGCCGGGTAGGCGATCACCGGCGCGGCCGAAAGCAGCCGATGGGCCTTGAGCGTCAGCAGCTCCGGATCGCCCGGCCCGAGCCCCAGTCCGTAGAGCGTGCCGGTCATGCGCGCGAACCCCGGTCCCGTGCCCGGTCCTGGCGAGAGGCGGCGGCGGCCATCATTCGCTCCCCTTGTGCCACGACCACATGGTGACCGGCATCGCCGGCTTCCATCCGCGGTAGGCCCCGACGGGTTCGGCCGTCTGCGTCGCCAGGCGCACCAGGTCGCCGCCATGCCGGTCGAAGGCCGCGAGCAGCGTCGCCTCGCTTTCCAGCGTCACCGCGTTGGCGACGAGCCGTCCGAACGGCTTGAGCGCCCGCAGGCATTGGTCGATCGTCTCGCCCGACAGGCCGCCGCCCACGAAGATCGCGTCCGGCCGCGGCAGGTCGCCGAGAGCCTCCGGCGCGCTTCCCTCGACAAGCTTCAGCGCCGGCGCCCCGAGCGCCAGCGCATTCTCGGCGGCAAGCGCCCGCCGGTCGGCGCGCGGCTCGATCCCGATGGCCCGGGCTTCCGGCGCCGCGCGCATCCATTCGATCCCGACCGAGCCGCACCCCGAGCCGACGTCCCAGAGCAGCCCGCCGCGCACCGGGGCGAGCCTGGCGAGAACCAGCGCCCGCACCGCTTGCTTGGTCATCTTGCCGTCATGCCGGAAGGATCCGTCGGGCAGGCCGGTGCGCGGCAGCACCGACGCGCCCTCGCCGGCGACGCATTCGACGGCAAGGGTATGGAAATCCGGAACCGCGAGGCCGAAGTCCCGCGCCGTCCCTTCGAAGCGGGCCTCGCGCGGCCCGCCCAGCGCGGCCAGCACGGTCAGCCGCGACCCCCCGTAGCCGCGTTCGTCCAGCAACCGCGCGACCGCCGCGGGCGAGGTGCGGTCCTTCGTCAGCACGATGAGCCGCGCACCCGGCGCGAAATAGGGCACGATCTGCTCCGCCGGCCGGCCGTGGATCGTCAGGGTCTCCACGTCGGCGAGGGACCAGCCCATGCGGCAGGCCGCGAACTGGAAGGCGGAAAGCTGTGGGTGGAAGCGGATCTCCTCCGCGGGGATCGCCTTCGTGATGCGCGCGCCCACCGAGTACCAAAGCGGATCGCCGGTCACGAGGACGACGACGCGGCGCCCCTCGAACGAGCGGATCTTGTCGATCATCGCGTCGAAGGGCGACGGCCACGCGATCCGCTCGGCCGCCAGGCCGGGCGCCAGCGAATGGTGCCGATCGCCGCCGACGATCACCTCCGCGCCCTCGACCAGCACCTTGGCGGCGGCCGAAAGCCCGGCGAAACCGTCCTCGCCGATACCGACGACATGCAGCCAGGGCGCGCTCATGGCAGGCCCGCCGCGAGCGCGTTGACCGCGGCCGACGCCATGGCGCTGCCGCCGCGGCGTCCGCGAACCGTGACGAACGGTATGCCGTGCGGTTCCGAGGCGAGCCGCGCCTTCGATTCCGCGGCCCCGACGAAACCGACCGGGAAACCCAGGATCAGCGCCGGCTTGCCGGCCCCGCTCGCGATGCGCTCCAAGAGCCGGAAGAGGGCCGTCGGCGCGTTGCCGATGGCGACGACCGCTCCGGCCAGCCGGTCGTCCCAGAGATCGACCTGCGCGGCGCTGCGCGTCGTCGCCAGTTCCCCCGCCATGACCGGGACGCGGCCGTCCCCGAGCAGGCAGACGACGTCGTTCGCCGCGGGAAGGCGCCCGGACATGATGCCGTGCCGCACCATTTCCGCGTCGCACAGCACCGGCGCGCCCCGCCGGAGCGCCGCCGAACCCGCCTCCGCAGCACCGGCCGAAAAAACGATGTCGGCGGCAAGGTCCACCATGCCGCAGGCATGAATCAATCTGACAGCCAACGCCTCCATGCCACCGGAAAACCGCGACAAATCCGCCTCGCCCCTGATCGTGAGGAAGGATTGCCGGTAGATCTCGGCCGGATCGCGGAGATAATCGGGGACGCCCATTCCTCCCGGCCTACTTCTTGGCCATCGACCGCGGCCCCAGCGGGTGGTCGGCATGCGGATACGGATGGTGATGATGCCCGTGATCGTGGTCGTGCCCATGGTCGTGGTCATGCCCATGATCGTGCTGCGTGCGCTGCCGCAGGACGGAATCCTCCGGACCGGTCGAAATCGCAGCGTCGGCGAAGGCCGCATAGCGGCCTCCGAGCGAAACGGACGGCGAATAGTCGAAGGCGGGCTCCAGCGCGTTGGGCTCGGCGTGCGAGTGCACCGGCGTAAACGGCAGCCCGTGACGGCGGCAGAAGTCCTCGTCCCGGCAAGACGCGTCGCAATCGCCGCCGCAGGGACAGTTTTCGAGCCCGCCGCCGATGCCTTCGACGTGGTGGTGATGGCTCTCCTGCGCCAGCCCCACCTCGGCCTCGAAGCCCAGCACCTGCTCGCGATACTTGCACATCTGGCAGTTCATCAGCGCCTGCCCCTCGAGGATCTCCCGCACCCGGTCCTCGAAGGTGTCGAGCACCAGCGGATGGTCGTTGAGGTATCCCGCCTTGACGAACTCGATCTCCGGATGCCGGGCGGCGACCGCATCGGTCTGGGAATAGATGCGCTTCACCAGAACGCCGGTGAACAGGAAATACGGAAAGACGACGATGCGCCGGTAGCCGAGGCGCGCGGCATGGTCCAGCCCCGGTTCCACCAGGGGAAACGTCACGCCCGAATAGGATGTCTCGCCCCAGCCGAAGCCCATGCCCTCCCAGAGCATCCGCATGACCTTGGCGACGTTGGAATTCGCATCCGGGTCGGACGCGCCGCGCCCGACGACCATCAGCAGCGTCTCGTGGCGGTCGATCGGCCCGGAGGCCGCGTCGGCAGCCGCCAGCGCCTCCTCGATGCGCGCCCCGGCGGCCCGGATCATCCTGAGGTCGATCCCCAGCTCGCGGCCGTAATGGATGACCATGCCGGGGTTCTGCGCCTGGTAGGTGTTGAGCACCGACGGGATGTCGTTCTTGGCGTGGCCGGCGGCGAAAAGCATGCCCGGCACCGCCAGCACCCGCGTCACGCCCTGCTCGCGCAGCCGGTCGAGGCCCTCCGCGATCACGGGATTGCAGAATTCCAGATAGCCGTATTCGACCGGCATGTCGGACCGCCGGGCCCTCAGCCCCTCGGCCACCTTGGAGAACTCCCGTGCGGCGTTCCGGTTGCGGCTGCCGTGGCCGCAGACCATGATGCCGAGCCTGTCGCCGTCTCCTGCCTGCCGACTGTCCACCGTGCCTGTCCTTTCGGTTCGCTTCGCAAGGTCGTTGGCTGCGCGAAACGCCGAGCGGGCGCGCCGCCGGCGCAACCCGAACCGATCCGGACAGCCCCGGAATTGCCCCCGCCTTTGGTCGGGCTCACCGGATTTTCTCTCAGCCTGTTCGTCCCAGGCGCCGTCGCACAGAGGCCGCAATCTAGGCGAAACCGCCGAGCCCGGTCAAACGCGATTCCGACATCGCGCGTGCCATTCGCGTCAGGCCGCCGCCCGTCCCGTCACGCCTTGTCGCTGACGCCTGCCTCCTCGAAGGTCGCCATGCCCGAATGGCATTGCGCCGCGGCCTTGACGATGCCGGCGGCGAGCGCCGCTCCGGTCCCCTCCCCGAGCCGCATGCCGAGGTCGAGCAGGGGTTTCTTGCCGAGCTTGTCGAGGAGCCGCCGGTGGCCCGGCTCCGCCGAGACGTGGCCGGCGATGCAATGATCGAGCGCCGAGGGGTTCGCCGCGAACAGGACCGCCGCCGCCGCACCCGTCACATAGCCGTCGAGGATCACGGGTATCCGCTCCATCCGCGCCGCGAGGATCGCCCCCGCCATCGCCGCGATCTCCCGTCCGCCGAGGCGCCGCAGCAGTTCGAGCGGATCCTTCAGATGCGCCGAATGCAGGGCGACGGCCGCTTCGACGGCGGCGATCTTGCGCTTCAGTCCCTCGCCCGCGGCCCCGGTGCCGGGTCCCACCCAGTCGGCGGCCTTCCCGCCGAAGAGGCCGTGGCAGATCGCCGCGGCAATGGTCGTGTTGCCGATTCCCATTTCGCCGATGCAGAGAAGGTCCGTGCCGCCGGCGATCGACTCCATCCCGAACGCCATCGTCGCGGCGCAATCGCGCTCGCTCAGCGCCGGCTCCTCCGTAATGTCGCCCGTCGGCACCTCCAGCGCCAGGTCGAAGACCTTGAGCCCCAGATCGTGGGCCGCGCAGATCTGGTTGATCGCGGCCCCGCCGGCGGCGAAGTTGGCGACCATCTGCTGCGTCACGTCCGCCGGAAAGGGCGACACGCCCTTGCGCGTGACGCCATGATTTCCCGCGAAGACGGCCACCAGCGGCCGCGTGACCGCCGGTTGCCGCCCGGTCCAGGACGCCAGCCAGAACGCGATCTCCTCCATCCGCGCCAGCGCCCCCGGCGGCTTGGTCAGGCGGGAGTCCCGCTCCCGCGCGATGGCTGCCGCCGCCTCGTCGGGGCCGGGCAGATTGCCGAGAAGCTCCCGGAAATCGTCGAAGGGCATTCCCGTGATCGCCATGGTATGGTCCTTGTCGCAGATGTCTTGCACAGAAAATTCAGATTCTTCCTTAGAGTGACTTCTAGGCACCCACAACTCGAACGGCGCCGTTTAAGGTCGCAATCATGAAACTCGAATTCAAAGATCAGCTCGCTCTCCCCGCCGAACTCCTCGGAGAGACCGCTCGTGCGGTGGCGTTCCTCAGCCGCCTGCCGGTTCCTCAGCGATTCTTCTCGGCTGCGCCGGGGCCCCTCAGCGAGACCGTGCGCGCCTTTCCGCTCGCCGGTATCGTGGTGGCCCTGCCCGCCGCGCTTCTTCTCGGGCTGCTGACGGCTGCCCACGCGCCCGCGCTGGTGGCCGGCGGCATGGTGGTCGCCCTGCAGATCGCGATCACAGGCGCGCTCCACGAGGACGGGCTGGCCGACATGCTCGACGGTCTGGGCGCCGGCAGCGATGCCGACCGGGCCCTCGCCATCATGAAGGACAGCCGCATCGGCACCTTCGGAACCATCGGCCTCGTCCTGTCCATCGGGCTGCGGGCGGCCGCGATCGGTGTCCTGGCGACGCTTTTGTCGCCCCTTGCCGCCGCCTTCGCCTTCCTCGGCATCGCCGCCGCGAGCCGGGCGGCCATGGTCTGGCACTGGCAGGCCCTGCCCTGCGCCCGCCCCGACGGCGTCGCCGGCAAGGCCGGACGGCCCGAAGAGGCGCCCGCATCCTTCGCCATCGGTCTCGGCGTGGCCGCTCTCGTCGTCTGCCTCGTGCCGGCTTGCGGCCTGGCGGCCGGCGCCGGCGCGCTCGCCGCCATCGCCGCGGCCACGGCGCTCTGCACCCGCCACGTCGGCGGCCGGCTCGGCGGGTATACGGGCGACACGATCGGCGCGGCGCAGCAGCTGGCCGAGATCGCGGCCCTCCTCGCGCTCGTCCTGATCCTCTGACGCGAGCCCCCGGACATGCCGCCTCTCCGCTTCAGGACCAGCCCACGATGAGCGTCGTCGAATCGCCCTGCATCCTCGTCTGCTCGATCGACATGAAGACGGGCTACTGTTTCGGCTGCGGCCGGACCCGGGACGAGATCGCCGCATGGATGTCCATGTCGGCAGAGGAGCGCGGCGCGGTCCTGCGCACCCTTCCCGCGCGCCTCGACACGGTCGAACGCAAGCCCCGGCGCGAAACCCGGCGGGCGCGCATGGCCCGGGAAAGGGGAGAGGCGTGAGACGCACGCGTCACCGTTACCTCTTCCCGCTCGTCATGGGCGTGCTGGGCGGCGCGATGGTCCTGCTGCTCTTCAACAGGCGGAACGGCCTCGTCTTCGGCATCCCGGAGGATGCCTTCGCCTCCGCCGCGGCGCTCACCGCCTGGGCGGCCGTGCTCGCCGCCGGCATCCTGTCCACCGGGCGGCTGCGCGAGTTCGCCCGCAACATGATCATCTGGGTGGTCGCGCTTCTGGCGTTGTCGACCGTCTATATCTATCGCTACGACCTGCAGCAGGCCGGCGCCCGGCTGACCGCCGGCCTCATCCCGGGTCTTCCGATCACCCGCACCGGCTTGAACGGCGCGACCGAGGTCATCCTGCAGAAGACGAAGAGCGGCCATTTCGAGGCCGCCGCCTGGGTCGACGGCCACAGGGTGAACTTCCTCGTGGACACAGGCGCCAGCACCGTCGTCCTCTCCTATGCCGACGCCGAACGGATCGGGCTGGACCCGTCCAGGCTTTCCTTCACCCAGACCGTCCTCACCGCCAACGGAAAGGCCAAGGCCGCCTATGTCAGCCTGGACCGCATAGCGCTCGGCCCCATCGAGCGCGACAATGTCCACGCCAGCGTCTCCGCGCCCGGCATGCTCGACCAGAGCCTTCTCGGCATGGACTTCCTCGAGACGCTCACATCGTTCCAGATGAGCCGCGACGTGCTCGTCCTGCGCGACTGATATCGCCGGACGCCCGCGCCGGCCCCGGCAGGGCCGACCTCCCTCGTCACGAAAATGTCACCGAATGGATGACCCCCCGCATCACGAAATGATTCGTAACTGTCATCGTTTCGTGATAGCTTCATCGTCAAGATCAAATGATCGCAGTCGGCGATCCGCGGCGAGTTATCAACCACAAAATTTTGCGCCGGTTCCAGTGTTTGAACCAAACCGTGGCGCGACGAGTTCGGAGCCTCTCAAACGCCCCTACCCCGCTAAGGCTCCGACATTGGGCCGGCCTCCATGGCCGGCCTTTTTTTTCGTCGTTCGCAGCCGCGCCTGGGCAAGGTGCGGACCTCAGACCTCGACGTTGATGCCGTGGGCTTCCTCGCCGCGGGGTTCGACGTGGATCGCGATGGAGGCGCCGGGCACGAACGCCTTGATCGCCTCTTCCATCCGGTCGCAGATGCCATGAGCCTCGGCCACGCTCATCGAGCGCGGCACCACCATGTGGAAATCGATGAAGGTGGCCGGCCCCGCCACGCGCGTCTTGAGGTCGTGCACGCCGAGGGACCCCTCGGCGTTGTCGCTGATGATCTCCTTGATCCGCTGGATGTCTCCCGGGCTGGCCGCCCGGTCCATCAGCCCGTTGACCGATTCGGAGATGACCTTCCATCCTTCCCACACGATGTTGGCCGCCACGGCCAGCGCCATCAGCGGATCCAGGACCGCCCAGCCCGTGGCCAGCGCCAGGGCCAGTCCCGCGATCACGCCGACCGACGTGACGACGTCGGTGTAGATATGGCGGCCGTCGGCGACGAGCGCCGGCGAGCGATGCCGCCGGCCCGCGCTGACGAGGACATAGGCCCAAACGGCGTTGACCGCCCCGCCGAGCGCGTTGATCGCCAGGCCGGACAACGGCGCACGCGGCAGCGTGGGCGCGAGGATATGGCCGAACGCCTCGTAGGCGATCATCAGCGCCGCGAGCACGATCAGCACGCCTTCCAGCACCGCCGAGAAATATTCCGCCTTGTAGTGCCCGAAATGATGGTTTTCGTCGGCCGGCTTTCGACTGTAGCGCACCGCCGCGAAGGCGGCCGCGGCCGCGAACACGTTGACGATCGTCTCTATGGCGTCCGAGAACAGCGCGACCGAACCGGTCAGCTGCCATGCCCAGACCTTGAGCGCCAGCACGACGAGGGCGACGGGAATGGAATAGATCGCCAGGCGCTCGACCGCCCGCGAATGGCGCGGGGCTGCCCTCGGCTCCCCGCTCGCGCTGCCTTCTCTCATGTCGCCAGCCCGTTCACGGCGCCCCGCTGCCTCAAGCAGCTTCTTCGCCCGCGCGCCGCTTGAGGTGCGCGACGACGTTTTCGATGATCCGCATTCCCGCCTCTCCGCCGAGCGTCATGATCGATTCCGGGTGAAACTGCACCGCCGCCACCGGTTCGCTGACATGCTCGATCGCCATGATCGTACCGTCCTCGCTTTCCGCCGTCACCCGGAACTCCTTCGGCAGGGTCACCGGATCGGCGAAGATCGAATGGTAGCGGCCCACCGTCACGTCCGCCGGCAAGCCGGAGAACACGCGTCCCTGTTCCACCACCCGGATACGCGACGGCTTTCCGTGCATCGGCAGCGCCAGGTGCCGCAACTCCCCGCCATAGGCCTCGGCGATCGCCTGCAGCCCGAGACAGACGCCGAAAATCGGCAGCTTCCGCCCGCGCGCGCGCCGGATCGTCGCCTTGCAGTCGAAGTCCTTCGGCGAACCGGGTCCCGGCGACAGGACGACGAGGTCCGGCGCGACCCGGTCGAACACGTCGTCTCCGACCGGGCTGCGCACGGTCGTCACCTTCGCCCCCGTCTGCCGGAAATAGTTGGCGAGGGTGTGGACGAAGGAATCCTCGTGATCGACGAGAAGGATCGATACGCCCTCGCCCACGCGCGCCGCCCCGCGCGCGGCCGCCGAACTGTTGCCGAGCCGCGCATCGCGGATCGCCGAGAGCATGGCCGAAGCCTTGAGCTCCGTCTCGGCTTCCTCCTCCTCCGGGACGGAATCGTAGAGGAGGGTCGCGCCGGCACGCACCTCGGCGATGCCGTCCTTGATGCGTATGGTCCTGAGCGTCAGGCCGGTGTTCATGTCGCCGTTGAAGTTGATCATGCCGATCGCGCCGCCGTACCAGGCGCGCGGGCTCTTCTCGTTGTTCTCGATGAACCGCATCGCCCAGAGCTTCGGCGCGCCGGTCACGGTCACCGCCCAGGCATGGCTGAGGAAGGCGTCGAACGCGTCCATGCCGTCACGAAGGCGCCCCTCGATGTGGTCGACGGTGTGGATCAGCCGCGAGTACATTTCGATCTGCCGCCGGCCGATCACCTTGACCGAGCCCGGCTCGCACACGCGGCTCTTGTCGTTGCGGTCGACGTCCGAACACATGGTGAGCTCCGATTCGTCCTTCTTGGAGTTGAGCAGCTTGAGGATCTGCTCGGAATCGGAAATCGCGTCGTCGCCCCGCTTGATCGTCCCCGAGATGGGACAGGTCTCGACGCGGCGCCCGTTCACCCGGACGAACATCTCCGGCGAGGCGCCGACCAGATACTCGCCGCCGCCGAGATTGATGAAGAAGGAATAGGGCGACGGGTTGATGACCTTCAGCCGACGGGCGATGTCGGACGGATTGCTTTCGCATCGCTCGAAGAACATCTGCCCCGGGACGACCTCGAAGAGATCGCCGCGACGGAAGCTCTCCTTGGCGCGCTTGACGAGTTCCGCATATTCGCCGGGCTTGTGGTCGCACCGCGGCGGAATGCGCTCGGACGGGCGAAAGGGCTCGGGCGCGATCTCGCGCGGCCGCCCCTCGCTCGTCAGTTCGCCCCGGGAAAAGTCGTAGCGGTCGATCCACGCGGCCGCCGAATAGTGATCGACCACGACGATCTCGTCGGGCAGGTAGAGCACCAGGTCGCGCTGGTCTTTCGGGCGCTCCAGCCTCCTCTCCACGCTGTCGAACTGGAACGCCAGGTCGTACCCGAAGGCGCCGTAGAGCCCGATGTTCCCGTCGGCGGCAGTGTGGAAAAGATCGGTGATCGCACGCAACGCCGTGAAGACCGTCGGCGCCCGGGACCGCTCTTCCTCGGCGATGACCGTTTGCGGCTCCCGCACCTCCAGGTCGAGCCGCGTCGCGCTTCGTTCCCCGAGCGCGATATCCCGTTCGCTCGCCAGCCGATCCGCGATCAGCGTCAGAAGGACCTCTCCCCGCGCATTGTAGGCATCGAGGCGCATCGTCCGCCCCTTCGCCGAAATCCCGAGCGGAGGATCGACGATGGCCGTATCCCACCGCGTGTAGCGCCCGGGATATTCGTAGTTGGAGGAGAAGACCGCGCCGCGCCGCGAATCCAGCGCCGTGATCGCGCCCTCGATCGCGTCCGCGTAGGCGACCGGCCGGCGGGTCCGGGTGATGGTCACGCCCCCGCGCGTCTCGCAGGTCTCTCTATCGAAATCGTCGCTTGCCATCAGCCCTGATCCCCTGTCTGGCCATTTTCGGTTGCCCGGGACGTTCCGGCGGCAGGAACAAAAAAGCCGCCGGGGAACTCCTGGGCGGCTTGTCGGTTGTCAATGCACGTGACTGGTCGAGGCCGCCTCTAGCGAGCCCACCACCAATTTGCAATGTTGCGCACGTCGATCATGGGAAATCTGTTAGCCCGAGACGACGGCAAGCGCAAGACACTTGTATGGGGATGGCGAGTATGCGGCCAGCGTCGGCTCTCTCAAGCAGGCATCTCCTGCGGGGCTTGGCACTGGCGGTGGGAATCGCCGCCGCGCCCGCAGTCGCGGCCGGCTCGCCGCCAGCCCATCCGCCCGTGCCCGCACCGAAACCCGGGACCGAAAAGGCGGTGCCGAAGCCGCAGCCCGACAGGACCGCACCGCCCGTGCCGGAAAAAAGGCCGGCGCCCCCCGCCGGAAAAGACGTTCCCGCCGAGATCTCGCCCGCCGAGGAGGGCGGGACGGACAGCGAAAAGCCGCCACAGCCGGAGACCGAAACCGAGGAGACGAAACCCGTGCCGGTACCGGGAATCGGCGAGGACGGCGCGGCGCTCGCCGCCTGCTACGGCAAGCTCGACGCCCTCGGCGTCGTCTACCAGAAGAAGGGCACCGTCAACGACGACGGCGACTGCGGCATGGAGGCGCCGATCTCCGTCAGCAGCATTCTTCCTGGCGTGACGCTGAAGCCGGATGCGGAGATGCGCTGCGCCACCGCGGCGGCCCTGGCGGACTGGACGAGGCGGGTGGTGGAGCCCGCGGCCGAGGAACTCGGCACGAACGTCCGCCTCACCGGGCTGACGCAGGGCTCGGCCTATGTATGCAAGCACCGGGACGGCGAACCGGACAGGAAGATCAGCCAGCACGCCTTCGGCAACGCCGTCGACATCGTGACATTCCGCTTCGACGGCCACCCGCCCCTCTCGATTGCCCCGCGCACGCGCACCGGCAAGATCGAGGAAGGCTTTCAGCGCGCCGTCATCGGCGGAGCATGCCTCTATTTCACCACGGTGCTCGGCCCCCGCGCCGACAGCTACCACCGGGACAATCTGCATCTCGACATCGACCGGCGCAGCCACGGCTTCCGCCTGTGCCAATAAAGCGCTTCCAGGAAAAGTGGAAACCGGTTTTCCGTCCGGAAGCGCGTAAAAACAATGAGCTGGAGCCCATCCGCGATTCCGTGAAGCGCGGACGGGCTCCAGGGCGCCCGCTGCCGCTCAGAACAGCCCTTCCACCTCGCCTTCGTCCGTCAGGCGGATGCGTTCGGCCGACGGCACGCTCGGCAGTCCGGGCATCGTCATGATGTCCCCGCAGATGGCCACCACGAAACCGGCGCCGGCCGAAAGCCGGACCTCGCGCACCGGCAGCACATGGCCGCTCGGCGCTCCCCGAAGCCCCGGATCGACGGAGAACGAATAGGGCGTCTTGGCCATGCAGACCGGCAGGTCTCCGTAACCCTGCGCCTCCCACGCGTCGAGCTGGTCCCGGACCGCCTTCGGGGCCGAGACCTCGCCGGCGTGGTAGATGCGCATCGCGATGGTCTGGATCTTGTCGAAGAGCGGCATCTGGTCGGGATAGAGAGGATGGAAACGCGCCTTGCCGGAATCTGCGAGCGCGGCGACCGTCGTCGCGAGCTCCTCGATCCCGGCGGACCCCTCCGCCCAGTGCCGGCAGACCACCGCTTCCACGCCGAGGCCCTGCGCATGGTGCCGGATCGCCTCGATCTCGGCGTCGGTATCGGAGGTGAAATGGTTCACCGCCACCACGAGCGGAACGCCGAACCGCCGCACGTTCTCGATATGCCGGCCGAGATTGGCGCAGCCCTGCCGCACCGCCTCGACGTTTTCGGCGGAAAGGTCCTCCTTCGCCGTCCCGCCGTTCATCTTCATGGCGCGCACGGTGACGACGACCACGGCCGCCGCCGGTTCGAGATCGGCCTTCCGGCATTTTATGTCGAAGAATTTCTCCGCCCCGAGGTCGGCACCGAACCCCGCCTCGGTCACGACGTAGTCGCCGAGCTTCAGCGCCGTCTTCGTCGCCGTCACCGAATTGCAGCCGTGGGCGATATTGGCGAAGGGGCCGCCGTGGACGAAGGCGGGATTGCCCTCGAGCGTCTGCACCAGGTTCGGCAGCAGCGCGTCCTTCAGGAGAACCGCCATGGCGCCCTCGGCCTTGAGGTCGCGCGCGAAGACGGGCTGCCTGTCCTGCGTGTAGGCGACGATGATCGAGCCGAGACGCCGCTCCAGATCGTCGAGATCCCCCGCCAGGCAGAGGATCGCCATCACTTCCGAGGCCACGGTGATGTCGAAGCCGGTCTCGCGCGGGAAGCCGTTCGCCACCCCGCCGAGCGACGAGACCACGTGCCGGAGCGCGCGGTCGTTCATGTCCATGACCCGCCGCCAGGTGACGCGGCGCTGGTCGATGCCGAGCTTGTTGCCCCAGTAGATGTGATTGTCGATCAGCGCCGACAGCAGGTTGTGCGCCGAGGTGATGGCGTGGAAATCGCCGGTGAAGTGAAGGTTGATGTCCTCCATCGGGATGACCTGCGCCCGGCCGCCCCCCGCCGCTCCGCCCTTCATCCCGAAACAGGGACCGAGCGACGGCTCCCGGATGCAGATGATCGCCTTGCGTCCGATCCGGTTCAGCCCGTCGCCGAGACCGACCGTCGTGGTCGTCTTCCCCTCGCCCGCCGGCGTCGGATTCACTGCGGTGACCAGGATCAGCTTGCCGTCCGGACGGCCGCCGAGCCCGCGCATGAAGGACGGAGCGACCTTGGCCTTGTCCGTGCCGTAGGGGCGGAGCTCCTCCGCCGGAATGCCGAGCCCGGCGCCGATCTCGTGAATCGGCTTCGGCGTGACCGACCGGGCGATTTCAATGTCTGATCTGACCGCGGTCACGCTTCCCTCCCTGCGACCCCGCTTCGAACGGCTGTTCCTGAAAGAGGTACAACCGAACGAAACGAGCGGCAAGGCAGGCGGGAGTCAGGCCGCCTCGTCGCTCCAGACCGCGACCTCGTTGCCGGCCGGGTCACTGAAATGGAAACGCCGCCCGCCGGGAAACGAAAAGATCTCGCGCAGGATCTCGACGCCAGCCTCCTTCACCGCCTCGAACGTCTCCTCGAGATCGGCCGAATAGAGGACGGGCAGCGGCACCGTACCCGCCTCCGAGGCGTCCGCCTGGAAGCCGCCGTCCAGCCCCTCCCGGAACGCGGAGTAGGTCGGACCGTAGTCCTCGAACCGCCAGCCGAATACGCCGGCATAGAAGTTCTTGACCCGGTCGAGCGAGCCGCCGGTGGCGGGAAATTCCAGATAGTCGAGCTTGCCGGGCGTACGCATCGGAGCCTCCTTGTCGATACGAATGTTCATGGTATGTTCCAATCGTGCCTCCGTCAAGGCCGAAGCGTCCCCTCTTGCCTGCGGGCCGAACTCGCAGTAGAAATCGTTCCGACATCAAGAGTTGGGGCGACGCCCAACGCCAACCTGCCGTTCCGGGCAAGGTGGCAGTCTCTTCGGAGACGATGTGGCCAATCGGCAATCAAGCGGATCGAGCCACCTGCGTCCGTCCCCCGTGAAGGACCGACGCGAGACATGCCCATAAAGATTCCCGACGATCTCCCCGCAAGACAGGCGCTCGAAGCCGAGGGCGTCATGGTCATGGGCGAGATGGACGCCATCCGCCAGGACATCCGGCCGCTGCGGATCGGCCTCCTCAACCTCATGCCCAACAAGATCGCCACCGAGACGCAGATCGCGCGCCTGCTCGGGGCCACGCCCCTGCAGATCGAGCTGACGCTCTTGCGCGTCACCGACAGGGTCGCGCGCCACACGCCGGCCAGCCACATGGAATCGTTCTACCAGCCGTGGAGCGCGGTGCGGGACGAGCGTTTCGACGGCTTCGTGGTGACAGGGGCTCCGGTCGAGCGGCTGCCCTTCGAGGCGGTGACCTACTGGAACGAGCTGCGGCGCATATTCGACTGGACGCAGACCCACGTCCACCGCTGCCTGACGATCTGCTGGGCGGCGCAGGCCGCGCTCCAGCACTTCTACGGGGTACCGAAATTCGCCCTCGACCGAAAGATCTTCGGTGTCTTCCGGCAGCAGGTCATCCAGCCGACATCGCCCTATCTGCGCGGCTTTTCCGACGGGTTCTCGGTTCCGATCTCGCGATGGACCGAGGTCGGCCGCGCCGACATCCTCCGCCAGCGCGACCTCGCCATCCTCGCGGAAAGCCCCGAGACCGGGGTGTGCCTCGTCGACGATCCGCGACACCGCGCGCTCCACGTCTTCAACCATTTCGAATACGATACCGGGTCGCTGGCGGACGAGTATGCCCGCGACCGCGCCCTGGACGCCGACACGCCCCTGCCGAAGGGCTATTTCACCGGCGACGTACCCGCCGAACGGGTCGAAAACCGGTGGCGCAGTCATGCGCACCTGCTGTTTTCCAACTGGATCAACGAGATCTACCAGTCGACGCCCTTCGACCGAAGCCGCATCGGAGACGATCCGGCGGCGGGCGAAGACGAAAGGCCCGGTCAGGTGGCTGCCGCCGGTTGAGGCGCCGAAAGGCGCCTCGTCACTCCCCCATGGCGATCAGGCTGGCGTTGCCGCCGGCAGCGGCCGTATTGATCGAAATCACCTGTTCCTGAGCGAACCTGGACAGGTAATGCGGCCCGCCGGCCTTGAACCCGGTCCCCGAGAGCCCTGATCCGCCGAACGGCTGGGTGCCGACCACCGCGCCGATGGTGTTGCGGTTGACGTAGACGTTGCCCGTGTCGAGCCGGTCGACGATGGCCTTGGCGGTCGCCTCGATGCGGCTGTGAATGCCGAGCGTCAACCCGTAGCCGGTCGCGTCGATGGCGTCGAGAACCCGCGAGAGGTCCTTCGCCTTCCAGCGCACGACGTGCAGGATCGGGCCGAACACCTCCTTGGTCAGCGCCTGCGGCCCGTCGAGCTCGACGATGTGCGGCGCATAGAACGTGCCGCCGGCCGGCGCCTCGCCGGCGTAGCGCACCTTTTGGGATGCCTTCATCTCCGCGATGTGGCCGGACAGCATGTCCAGCTGCCCGCGGTCGATGACGGGGCCGACGTCGGTCGACGGACTGGACGGGTCGCCCAGCACCAGTTCGCGCGCGCCCCCCTCGATCATCTCGATCATCCGGTCGGCGACGTCCTCCTGGACGAAAAGCAGCCGCAGCGCCGAGCAGCGCTGGCCGGCGGAGCGGAATGCCGACATGACGACGTCGTCCGTGACCTGCTCCGACAGCGCCGTGGCGTCCACGACCATCGCGTTGAGGCCGCCGGTCTCCGCGATCAGCGGCACGATCGGCCCGTCCTTGGCGGCGAGCGTCCGGTTGATGGCCCGCGCCGTTTCGGTCGAGCCGGTGAAGGCGACCCCGGCGATCGCCGGATGCGCCGTAAGCGCCGCCCCGACGTCGCCCGCGCCCGGAAGGTAGACCAGCACGTCCTTCGGCACGCCCGCCTCGTGCATGAGCCGCACCGCCTCGTAGGCGATCAGCGGCGTCTGCTCCGCCGGCTTGGCCACGACGGCGTTGCCGGCGACAAGAGCGGCCGTCACCTGGCCGGTGAAGATCGCCAGCGGAAAGTTCCAGGGCGAAACGCAGGCGAACACCCCGCGGCCGCGCCAGCCATAGCGGTTGTCCTCCCCCGTCGGCCCCGGCATCACGCGGAAATCGGCGAACTGGGTCCGCGCCTGCGCGGCGTAGTAGCGGCAGAAGTCGACCGCTTCGCGCACCTCGGCGAGGCCGTCGTCCAGGGTCTTTCCGGCTTCGTGGGAAAGCAGCGCCATCAGACGGTCCCGGTTCTCCTCGAGAAGGTCGCCCGTCCGCTCGATCGCGGCGGCCCGCTCGCCCGCAGGCAGGCGCGACCAGCGCTGGAACCCCTTGCCGGCCGCCTCGACGGCAGGCGCGACGTCGCGCTCCGATGCGAAGACCACCGATCCGACCTTCCGGCCGTCGTCGGCCGGCGACATCACGGCCGCCGCCCCGCCCCCGGCCGCACGACCCGGATAGAGCGGAATGGCATCCACGGCGGGCGTCGCAGCGGCCATGCCGTCCGTGAGCCGCCGCAACGCTCGGCGATCGCCGAATTCGAGCCCGGCGCTGTTCTTCCGCTCGCCGTAGATCGCACCCGGAAGCGGAATCCTCGGATGCCGTCCGCTCTCGCCCCTGGCGAGTCCCAGCTTTTCGGCCGGCCGCACGAGCAGCTCTTCGATCGGCACGTCCTTGTCCCCGGCAACGGCCACGAAGGACGAATTGGCGCCGTTTTCGAGCAGGCGGCGGACGAGATAGGCGAGAAGGTCCCGATAGCCGCCGACCGGTGCGTAGATCCGGCAGGGGACGCGGTCGTTGCCCTTCATCAGGTCCTCGTAGAGCGCCTCGCCCATGCCGTGCAGGCGCTGGAACTCGAAGCCGGTCCGGTCGTCGCCCGCCATCTCGAAGATCGTCGCGACCGTCAGGGCGTTGTGGGTGGCGAACTGCGGGAAGATGCGCTCCCTCCGGTCGAGCATCTGCCTGGCGCAGGCGAGATAGCTCAGGTCGGTCGCCGCCTTGCGCGTGAACACGGGATAGTCCGGCAGCCCGCGCTCCTGCGCCCGCTTGACCTCGGTGTCCCAGTAGGCGCCCTTGACGAGGCGCACCATCATGCGGCGGCCATGGGCCCTGCAAAGCGCGTCGATATGGTCGATGACCGCCGGCGCGCGCTTCTGGTAGGCCTGGATCGCGAGCCCGAACCCGTCCCAACCGGCCAGCGACGGATCGGCGAAGGCCGCGTCGATGACGTCCAGCGACAGCTCCAGCCGGTCGGCCTCCTCGGCATCGATGGTGAAATTGAGGTCGTGCGCCTTCGCCATCTGCGCCAGTTTCACGACGTCGGGCACCAGTTCGCGCAGGACCTGCGCGCGATGCGTCGCGACGTAGCGCGGATGCAGGGCCGACAGCTTGACGGAGATGCCCATCCGGTCCGGCAGCGCCTTGTTGCCGGCCGCCTTGTCCGCCGCCTTGCCGATCGCCTCGATCGCGTCGGCGTAGGACTGCCGGTAGCGCCGGGCGTCGGCGCTCGTCCGCGCTCCCTCGCCCAGCATGTCGAAGGAGTGGCGATATCCCTTCGCCTCGTTCTTCATCGCCCGCTGCAGCGCGTCGCGGATCGTCTCCCCGAGGACGAAATGGCCGCCGAGGAAGCGCATCGCCTGGCGCGTCGCCGAGCGCACCGTCGGCATGCCGAGCCGGCGCACGAGCCCGCGCATGACGCCCTCCGGCGTTTCCCCCGGACGGATGACGCGCGCCGACATGCCGACCGCCCAGGCGGAGGCGTTGACGAACCAGGTGTCGCCGTGCGCCTCGTGCGCGCTCCAGCCGCCCTCCTTCAGCTTGTCCTCGATGAGCTTGTCCTGGGTCGCCGCATCCGGCACGCGCAGCAGCGCCTCGGCCAGCACCATCAGCGCCAGCCCCTCCCGCGTCGACAGGCCGTACTCGCGCAGGAAGTCCTCGACGCCGCCGATCGATCCGACGCCCGCGCGGATCGCCTCGATCGACTTTCGCGTCCGTCGGTCGATCGCCTCGTCCTGCGAACGCGAGAAGGCGACCGTGCGATCGAAACGGGAAAGAACCCGGTCGTCGTCCTCCGCATAGGGGGCATCGAACTCGGCGATATCGGCATCCGCGACTGGCATCGGTCTGATCCTCGTTGGAATGCGCCAATCTAGGCGCATTTTTGCGTTCCTTCACACTGTTTATAGGAATGCGGATAGTGTATTTACCTAGGAAAGCAAAAAAGGCTGGAGAAATATGAAGGAAATCGACCGGGTAGATCGGAAGATACTGCGCGCCTTGCAGCTGGACGGCCGCCTGACCAACATCGAGCTGGCGGACCGCATCAACCTCTCTCCCACGGCGACGGCCGAACGGGTGAAGCGGCTGACCCGGGACGGCTTCATCGAGGGCTACTCGGCGCGCCTGTCGCCCGAGAAGCTGGGACGTTCGCTCCTCGTCTTCGTCGAGGTCAAGCTGGACCGCACGACGTCCGACGTCTTCTCCTCCTTCGCGAGCGCCGTGAAGAAGAGCGACGACGTCATGGAGTGCCACATGGTCGCCGGCGGCTTCGATTATCTGGTGAAGGCCCGCGTTTCCGGCATGGATGCCTACAGGGCATTTCTTGCCGACGTGATTCTGCCGTTGCCCGGGGTACGCGAAACGCATACATACGCGGTCATGGAAGAAGTAAAAAGCACTGGATATCTTCCGATCTGAATGGACTGCAGGTCCCGCCAGCGGCTATCTGTAAGCAGAGCCGCCCGGCTCGGAGATTCGTAATGCGTAAAGATCGTGTACGCCATTTATGATTGAAGGTGATCCGCGACGAAAACCGGGGGAAGCGCGGGTGGAGAACCCCGGCCGACTGGCCAGCGACAACGACGTCTTCCAACATATCGAAGGCCTCGCGGCGAGCTATGGGTTCGTTTGCTTCGTGTTGCTGACATTGCCGGCGACCAACCAGGACCACCTCCAGGAAAATCTTGTCGCGAGCAACCTGCGGACGAACTTCGTCCAGGCCTACGACGCGACGCGGCCGTTCAAGAGCGCTCCCCTTTTCGCACGCCTGCGCGAGACGATAGCCCCCTTCCGGTGGCGCCTGGAGGACGGCGGGACGCGGCCGACCGACGGCACCCCCGGCGCAGCCAGGCTCTTCTCGGATCATCTCCTCCTGCGGGGCGTCGTCGTGCCGCTGTGCTCGCCCGAGGGCGCGCGCGCGGCCGTCCTCTACGGCGGCGAGCGCGAGCCGCCGTCGCGCACGGAACTGGCACGCCTGGCGCTCGACACCGTCATGGCCTACGACGTGCTCTGCCGGCTGCGACAGGAGCCGCCCGTTTCGACGGCCAAGCTTTCGGATCGCGAGATCCAGGTTCTCGGCTGGGCGGCGAACGGCAAGACGTCGATCGAGATCGCGACGATCCTTTCGCTCTCGGACCACACCGTGAATTCCTATCTCAACAGCGCCATGCGCAAGATGGACTGCGTCAACCGGACCCAGCTCGTCGCCAAGGCGCTGCGCCTGCATCTCATCAGCTGAGGCGCTCCTGCGGCGGGACGTCGGTCGAAGCGGGCCGCGAACGACGCGGGGACCGGCCTCCCGCTCCCTCAGTCCGCTTGGCCCGGACCGTCGCCGTCGTGTCCGAAGACGGACAGGTACAGCGACACATAGGTGTCGAGCAGCCGGTACCCGTCGACGGAGACGGGGCGCGCCGTGCCGAGCCCCTCGCGGACGTAGAGGCCGTCGATCATGGCTCCGAGTCCGGCCGCCAGTTCCGGCGCCCTTTCGCCGACCAGCGGCCTCAGCGCATGGCAGAGGTTGGACTGCAGCCGCCGCGTATAGATGGAGAGCATGCGCCGCGCCTCGTCCGAACCCCGCGCATGGGTGTAGAAGACGAGCCACGCCGACACCGTCTCCGGATCGAACTGCTCGTGGGCGAGGCTGGCGCGAATGATCGCCGAGACGCGCTCGCGCGGCGTCGTCGCATTCCTCAGCGCTTGGCGGACCTGGGTGCTGTATTCGGACATGATGAAGCGCATGGCCGTCATCATCAGGTCGTTCTTGTTCTCGAAGTAATGATGGGCGAGCCCCAGCGATACGCCGGCCCGCGTGGCGATCTCGCGCATGGTGACGTCCGCCGATCCGCGGCCGTGAATCGCCGATATCGTCGCTTCGACGAGCGATCGGCGGCGTATGGGCTCCATTCCAAGCTTGGGCATGCTACAACTGAAGCAGAAAACCCGGTTTTTGAACAGCCATTCAATAAAACTCTTGCAATGGGAGCATGATTATGGCGGCATGGGGGCCTCAAGGATAAACGGGAGACTGGCATGAAAAGACTGATGGCATGCGCCGTCACCGCTGTCGTTGCGCTCTTCGCGCATTCGGCGATCGCAGCGGTCCCGGCGGCCTGCAAAACCGTGCGCTTCTCCGATGTCGGCTGGACGGACATCACCGCCACCACGGCAACGGCGACCTCGATTCTCAAGGACCTCGGCTACGACACGGACATCAAGATCCTCTCGGTCCCGGTCACGTACGAATTGTTGAAGAACAAGGATATCGACGTCTTTCTCGGCAACTGGATGCCGACGATGGAATCGAACATCGCCCCCTTCAAGAAGGACGGCACCGTGGACGTCGTGCGCGCCAACCTGAAGGGCGCCAAATACACGCTGGCGACCAACGAGTACGGCGCCAAGCTCGGCATCAAGAGCTTCGCCGACATCGCCAAGCACAAGGACGACCTCGACGGCAAGATCTACGGCATCGAGCCGGGCAATGACGGCAACCGGCTGATCCTCGACATGATCAAGAAGGACCAGTTCGACCTGAAGGGCTTCCATCTCGTCGAGTCCTCCGAGCAGGGCATGCTCTCGCAGGTCAAGCGCGCCGACAAGGCGAAGAAGCCGATCGTCTTCCTCGGTTGGGAACCCCACCCGATGAACACCAATTTCGACCTGACCTACCTGTCGGGCGGCGACGAGGTGTTCGGCCCCGACTACGGCGGCGCGACGGTCTACACCAACGTGCGCGGCGGCTATGTGAAGGATTGCCCGAACGTCGGCAAGTTCCTCGAGAACCTGCAGTTCTCCCTGAAGATGGAGAACCAGATCATGGGCTCCATCCTCGACGACAACATGGATCCGCCCAAGGCGGCGGAGAAGTGGCTCAAGGCCAATCCATCCGTCCTCGACGGTTGGCTGGAGGGCGTGACGACGGTCGACGGCAAACCCGCCAAGCCGGCCGTGACCAAAGCCCTCGGCCTCTGAGGCACGACGAAGACTGTCCCGAACCGACAAGGGGCGGCCCGCCGGGACCGCCCCTTGTCCATGATGCACCGGACGCGATCCGGACCGAATGAAACCGGGGACCGAACCGTGGAATGGTTGACCTCACATCCTCTGCCCGTCGGCGAGGCGGCAAGCGGCGCCGTCGACTGGCTGACCAATAATTTCAGCTGGTTCTTCGACTGGCTGTCGCGCGTGCTCTCCGCCATCATCGGCGGAATGCTTTGGATCCTGCAGACGCCGCACCCCTTCGTCGTCGTCGCGGTCGTCGGCATTTTCTCCTATCTCGTGCGCCGCTCGATCCCGATCACGCTCTTCACCGTGCTCGGCCTGCTGCTGATCGTGAACCTCGGCTACTGGAAGGAGACGACGGAAACCCTGTCGCTGGTCGTGGCCGCCACCCTCGTGTGCATGGTCATCGGCATCCCGATCGGGATCGCGGCCGCGCGGCGCCAATGGGTCTACGCCATCGTCCGTCCGGTCCTCGACCTGATGCAGACGATCCCGACCTTCGTCTACCTCATCCCGGCCCTCATACTCTTCGGCCTCGGCATGGTGCCGGGTCTCGTCGCGACCGTCGTCTTCGCGGTCCCGGCGCCCGTCCGCCTGACGCGGCTCGGCATCGTCTCCACCCCCGGCTCCCTGATCGAGGCGGCCGAGGCCTTCGGGGCCACGCCGTGGCAGGTGCTGACCAAGATCGAGCTTCCCTACGCCCTGCCCCAGATCATGGCCGGCCTCACCCAGACAATCATGCTCTCGCTCTCGATGGTCGTCATCGCCGCCCTCGTCGGCGCCGACGGGCTGGGCGTCCCGGTCCTGAGGGCCCTGTCCTCGATGAACGTCGCCAAGGGCTTCGAGTCCGGCCTCTGCATCGTCGTGCTGGCCATCATCCTCGACCGGTTCTTCCGCGTCTCCGAGGAGGGCCGCTCATGACCGCCGTGAGCTTCGAGAACGTCGACATCGTCTTCGGCGACAGGCCCGAACTCGCGCTGCCGCTGATCGACCAGGGCCTGTCGCGCGACGAGATCGGCAGCCGGACGCGCCAGGTCCTGGGCGTCGCCGGCGCGAGCCTCGATGTCGAGGAAGGCGAGATCCTCGTGCTGATGGGCCTTTCGGGATCCGGAAAATCGACGCTCCTGCGCGCCGTCAACGGCCTCGCGCCAGTGGCCCGCGGAAAGGTCCTCGTCAATTGCGGCGGGGAAACGACGCAGCCCTACGCCTGCTCGCGCAAGACGCTGCGGCAGCTGCGCGCCGACCACGTGTCCATGGTCTTCCAGCAATTCGCGCTCCTGCCCTGGCGTACGGTGGCATCGAATGTCGGCTTCGGCCTCGAACTCGCCGGCGTCAGGGAAGCCGAAAAGAAGCAGCGCGTCGCCGAGCAACTCGAACTCGTCGGCCTCGCCCAGTGGGCCGACCGGCGGGTGAACGAACTGTCGGGCGGCATGCAGCAGCGCGTCGGCCTGGCGCGCGCCTTCGCAACCGGTGCGCCCATCCTGCTCATGGACGAGCCGTTCTCCGCGCTCGACCCGCTGATCCGCACCCGGCTTCAGGGGGACCTCCTGGACTTCCAGGCCCGGCTGAAGAAGACGATCGTCTTCGTCAGCCACGATCTCGACGAGGCCTTCCGCATCGGCAATCGCATCGCCATCATGGAGGGCGGACGGATCGTCCAGTGCGGCACGCCGCAGGAGATCGTCCGCAACCCCGCCAGCGACTACGTCCAGGACTTCGTCGCCCACATGAACCCGATCAGCATGCTGAAGGCGTCCGACATCATGCGCCCAGGCGCTCCCGAAAAGGGCGCGCCCGACCCGACCTTCTCGGCGACGGCCAAGCCCGACACCCCGATGATCGAGATCCTCGACGCGCTCGCCCGCCGTCCCGGCCAGATCGGCGTCATCGAGCGCGGCACCATCGTCGGCACCATCGGCGCCGCGGACGTCGTCGCCGGCCTCACCCGTCACCGCCGCGAAACCTGACCCTCTCGAAACGGACACTGGAGAAGAACGACCATGGAAGCGAACGGACACGCGGCGATCGTAACCGGGGCCGGCTCCGGCCTCGGGGCGGCGACGGCCCGCGCACTTGCGGCCGCGGGCGCCCGCGTCGCCCTGCTCGACGTCTCGATGGACGCCGCCGCCGGCGTCGCCGACGAGATCGGGGGCGTGGCGGTCGCCTGCGACGTGCGCGATGCGGCAGAGGCGGAAGCCGCGGTGAAAAAGGCCGCCGACGCCAACGGCGACGCGCGCATCCTCGTCAACTGCGCCGGCATCGCCCCGGCCGGCCGTGTCGTCGGCCGCGAGGGCCCGCACGACCTCGACCTGTTCCGCAAGGTGATCGAGGTCAATCTCATCGGCTCCTTCAACATGCTGCGCCTCGTGGCCGACCGCGCCGCGAAGCTGGAACCGCTCGACGACGGCGAACGCGCCGTCGTCGTCTCGACCGCCTCGGTCGCCGCCTTCGACGGGCAGATCGGACAGGCGGCCTATTCGGCCTCCAAGGGCGGCGTCCACTCAATGACGCTGCCGGTGGCGCGCGAACTCGCCCGGTTCGGCATCCGCGCCATGGCGATCGCACCCGGCATTTTCGGCACCCCGATGGTCGCCGGCATGCCGCAGGAGGTCCAGGACAGTCTCGCCGCCTCCATTCCCTACCCGTCCCGCCTCGGCCGGCCCGAGGAATTCGCCGCCCTCGTCATGCACATCGTGTCCAACGTCATGCTGAACGGCGAGACGATCCGCCTCGACGGCGCCATAAGGATGGCGCCGAAATAGAGCGCTTCCAGGAAAAGTGGAAACCGGTTTTCCGTCCGGAAGCGCGTAAGAACGAAAGAGATAGGGCGTGTCCGCGATTCCGTGAAGCGCGGGCACGCCCTGGAGACGGCGGGCGACCCGGGAGTCGAAGCGGAATGACGGACGATCGGAGCGTGCTGCGCGAGACCGACGACGACGCCAGGCATCTGGCGCGCGTGCTCCTTCGCGGCGCCCGCCACGGCGCGCTCGCCGTGCTGGAACCGGACACGGGAGCGCCCGCCGCCAGCCGGATCCTCGTCGGCATCGACGTCGACGGGACGCCCGTGACGCTGGTATCCGCCCTCGCCGGCCACACGGACGGTCTCCGGCGCGACGGACGGGCGTCGCTCCTCGTCGGAGAACCGGGCAAGGGCGACCCGCTGGCCCACCCCCGCCTGACGGTCGGCTGCCGGGCGGAAAGGATCGACCGCGGCTCCCCCGATCACGTGCGAATCAGGCAGCGCTTCGTGCGTCGCCACAAGAAGGCGGAGCTCTATGTCGATTTTGGCGACTTTGCCTTCTTCCGCCTCGTTCCGACCGGCGCAAGCCTGAACGGAGGCTTCGGCAAGGCCTTTCGGCTGGACGCCGGCGACCTCGAAATCCGCTCGCCCGCCGCCGCCGACATCGCCGCCGTGGAGGAGGAAACGATTCGGCAAATGAATTCCGACCGGTCCGGGGACCTCTCCGCCTGCGCGCGACGATTTTCCGGCGCGCCGGCGGCTTCCTGGGCGATGTGCGGCCTTGATGCCGCCGGATTCGACCTGCAGGCAGGCGATTCTCTGGTGCGGGTGGAGTTTCCGCGCACCCTCGCAAGGGTAGCGGATCTACGTCCCGCCCTCCTCAAAATGTACGAGCTGGCTCACTGATTTTAGCAATATACAATCATATTCGGATGGGCGAGATTCAGATTGTCGGATCGCACAAGGGAAGATAGCCTAGGATCCGTCGCTAAATGGGCACACGGGGGTGTGTAGCAAAAGCGAGTATGAACATGTTGGATACAACCGAACTCGTCGACAAGGCGGATGATGCGTCGACACTGCTGTCGGCGATGTCGAATTCGAAACGACTGCTGATACTCTGCAACCTTGTGCCAGGAGAAATGGCGGTCGGCGCGCTTGCCGAGGAGGTTGGCCTGAGCCAGTCGGCATTGTCGCAGCATCTGGCGAAACTGAGGGCACGAAGGCTGGTCAAGACCCGGCGCGACGCCCAGACGATCTACTATTCGATCGCTTCGGAAGACGTCATACAGATGCTGAAAACGCTCGACGGCATCTTCTGCCAGCGTCCGAATCGCGTGCAGGCACGCTCGGCAGCCTGACACCGGCCCTTGCCTATTGCCTTTGTCGGCAGGCCGGTGCGGATCGAAACGAATACGAAGCCCGTAGGAACCTCATACGGGCTTTTTTGGCTTGGGCGCAGCCCAATCGACGGCGAACCCCTCTGCGTGAAGCAGCCGCAACTCCGTTTTCCGGCACGAACTTGGTCGAGGAAGGCCCTCAGGCGGCTCCCGCCGTTGCCGAATTCGGCATCCATCATGCCGAGCAGCGTCCGCATATGCGGACGCGACAGCACGAGATCCTCGATCGTATAGCCCTGCAGCACCTCGAAGAAGGCATTGAGCGCCTTGTAGAGCGCCCCGTTGAGCGCGCATCCGTCGACGAGCGGGCAGTCGATGTCGCCGGCCTCGAAGCATTCCGCCATGGCGAAACTCTCTTCCGTGACCCGCACCACGTCGTAGAGCGTGATGTCGCCCGGCTGCCTGGCGAGCCGCACGCCGCCCTTGCGGCCGCGCACGCTCTCCATGAAACCGGCCTCGACGAGCGGCTGGAGGATCTTGAACAGGAAGAGATCGGACACGCCATAGGCCTTCGCGACGTCCTGGACGCGACTGAGCTGCCCGTTGCGATTGACGGCGCAGTACATCATCATCCGGATGGCATAGTTCGTCTGCTTGGTAAGCCGCATGGGTCTGCCTGACTGTCTGGTGCCTGTCGCCACACCTTAGAACAATTCCAAAGAAAATTGAAACACTCCGTCCGGAAATTTCCGCCCCCTGCCCGCGGTCCTCCCTGCGGCCGACCGGCAAAAGAAAATTTGACCTTTTGATAAAATCGATACATTCTCGACGTCGTCGGCAAGCTGCGGATCGAACCGCGAAGGGGAACTGGGCGCCGATCGAGGACGCGACCGTCCATGGAGGAACGCGCATGACGACCGAAGGGTCCCGGGACGTGAGGGGCGGCCGGCTCGATGCCGCCGATTACATTTCCAATTTCGCCGATCTGCATCCGCCGCTGACGGCGCACGAGGCCCTGGTCGAGGCGGATCGCTGCTATTTCTGCCACGATGCCCCTTGCATGAACGCCTGCCCGACCTCCATCGACATCCCGCTCTTCATCCGCGAGATCGCAGCCGGCAATCCGAAGGGCTCGGCGAAGACGATCCTGTCGCAGAACATCATGGGCGGCATGTGCGCCCGCGTCTGCCCGACGGAGACGCTCTGCGAGGAGGTCTGCGTGCGCGAAACCGCCGAAGGCAAGCCCGTTCGCATCGGCCTTCTGCAGCGCTACGCCACCGACCACCTGATGGAGGCAGCCGGCGCCCATCCCTTCGTCCGGGCACCCTCGACCGGCAGGCGCATCGCCGTCGTCGGCGCCGGACCGGCCGGCATGTCCTGCGCCCACGGCCTCGCCAGGCTCGGCCACGAGGTCACCGTCTTCGAGGCGCACCCGAAAGGCGGCGGCCTCAACGAATACGGCATCGCCGCCTACAAGACCCCGGGAGACTTCGCCCGGAAGGAACTCGCATTCATTCTCGACATCGGCGGCATCTCGATCGACTACGAAAAGGCACTCGGGCGCGACGTCCGGCTGGCCGAGCTGGCTAAGTCCTACGACGCCGTCTTCCTCGGAACGGGCCTTCCCGGCGTCAACGGCCTCGGTCTCGACGGAGAGGACGCCGAAGGCTGCATCGACGCCGTCGCCTACATCGCCGAGCTGCGCCAGAGCGCCGATCTCTCCAGGCTGCCGGTCGGCCGGCGGATCGTCGTCATCGGCGGCGGGATGACGGCCATCGACATCGCCGTGCAGACGAAGCTGCTGGGCGCGGAGGAGGTGACGATCTGCTACCGCCGCGGCAGGGAGGCGATGAACGCCAGCGCCTACGAGCAGGAACTGGCCCAGACGCACGGCGTGACCATCCGCCACCGGCTCCGGCCGAAATCGCTGGTTCGCGCGGCCGACGGGGCGATCCGCGGCATCGAGCTCGAATACACGACCGACCGCGACGGCAAGCTCGCCGGCACCGGCGAGACCGTGACCCTCGCCGCCGACCAGGTCTTCAAGGCCATCGGCCAGATCGGCGACGACGGCCCGCTCTCCGGCGCGGGGCTGGAGATGGAACGCGGCCGCATCAGGGTCGACGGCGCCCGCCGCACGACGAACCCGAAGATCTGGGCCGGCGGCGACTGCATCCTCGGAGGCGACGACCTGACTGTCGCCGCGGTCGAGGACGGAAAGGTCGCCGCCGCATCCATTCACGCGGCGCTCACGAGCTAGGACGGGAGGATCTCATGGCAGACCTTTCAACGAATTTTTGCGGCATCACCTCCCCCAATCCCTTCTGGCTGGCCTCGGCGCCGCCGACGGACAAGGCCTACAACGTCGAGCGCGCCTTCGAGGCGGGCTGGGGCGGCGTCGTATGGAAGACCCTCGGCGAGGCCGGCCCGCCGGTCGTCAACGTCAACGGCCCGCGCTACGGCGCCATCTGGGGCGCCGACCGCCGGCTGCTGGGCCTGAACAACATCGAGCTGATCACCGACCGCGACCTCGAGGTCAACCTCTCCGAGATGGCGGAGGTCAAGAAGCGCTGGCCGGACCGGGCCCTCATCGCGTCGATCATGGTCCCATGCGAGGAAAGCGCCTGGAAGGCGATCCTGCCGCGGGTGGAGGACACCGGCGCCGACGGCATCGAACTGAACTTCGGCTGCCCGCACGGCATGAGCGAGCGCGGCATGGGTTCGGCCGTCGGCCAGGTTCCGGAATACATCCGGATGGTCGCCGAATGGTGCAAGGCCTACACCCGCCTGCCGGTCATCGTGAAACTGACCCCCAACATCACCGACATCCGCTACCCGGCCCGCGCCGCACGCGCCGGAGGGGCCGACGCGGTGTCCCTCATCAATACGATCAACTCGATCACCAGCGTCGATCTCGACACCTTTTCCCCGGAGCCGTCGATCGACGGCAAGGGCTCGCACGGCGGCTATTGCGGACCGGCGGTCAAGCCGATCGCCCTGTCCATGGTCTCCGAGATCGCCCGCGATCCGGAAACCCGCGGCCTGCCGATATCCGGCATCGGCGGCATCACCACCTGGCGCGACGCGGCGGAGTTCATCGCCCTCGGCTCCGGCACGGTGCAGGTCTGCACGGCCGCCATGACCTACGGCTTCAAGATCGTCCAGGAGATGATTTCGGGCCTGTCCGGCTGGATGGACGAGAAGGGCCACGCGACCATCGCCGATTTCCAGGGAATGGCCGTGCCGAACGTCACGGACTGGCAGTATCTCAACCTGAACTACGTGACCAAGGCACGCATCGACCAGGACCTGTGCATCGAGTGCGGGCGCTGCCACATCGCCTGCGAGGACACATCCCACCAGGCCATCACCGCGACGGTCGACGGCAAGCGGCACTTCGAGGTGAAGGACGAGGAGTGCGTCGGCTGCAACCTGTGCGTCAACGTCTGCCCGGTGGAGAACTGCATCACCATGGTGGAGATGACCGAGGGCACCGATCCGCGCACGGGCCGGCCGATCGATCCGGACTACGCGAACTGGACGACCCACCCGAACAATCCGGCGGCCCGCCAGGCGGCGGAATAGCCTTTTCGCGGGAGAGGCAAACGCCGCCGGAGCGATCCGGGCGGCCGGAGCCGCTTCAGGCGGGGATCGTCAGCGTCGCGCGCGTCCCAGGCCTGGCGTCGCTCCACTCGAGCCCCCCGTCGAGCTGGGCGGCCAACACGTCGATCAGGCGCCGGCCGAACGTCTCGCGCGGCGGCGCCGACGGATCGAAGCCGATCCCGTCGTCTTCGATCGTCATGGTGATGGAACCCGGCCCGGCCCGCGTCCGCACGAGAATGCGGCCCTCCCGGCCCCTTTCCGGAAAGGCGTGCTTAAGCGCGTTCGTCACGAGCTCGTTGACGAGCAGCGCGAAGGCGGACGCCGACTTCGCCGGAAGGGTGAAATCCTCGAGGTCGAGGTCGAGGGACACCTCGCTGCGATCCGCCGCCCTTAGAAGGTCGGGGATCGTCTCGCCGATGAACTGGGCGACGCTGAAACGGGCCAGGTCCGCCGATTGGTAGAGGCGCCGGTGAACCACGCCGAGGGTGTCGACGCGCGAAAGCGCCGCCCGAAGCGCTTCCTGCGCGGCCGCGCTGTTCGACAGCCGCAATTGCTTGCGCATCATGGCCGAAATCATCTGGAGATTGTTCTTCACCCGATGGTCGACCTCGTGCAGCATCAGGGTCTTCTCGTCGAGCGCCCGCTCGAGTTCGGCCGTGCGCTCCCGGACCGCTTCCGCCAAGGCGGCGTCCGGTTCCGCCGCGCCTCCCGCAGTCCGTCGCATCCCGCTCATGTCCACCTGCGTGGAGAAGAAGAACTGCAGCTCGCCGTCCGCGGCGGACACGGGACTGACGTGGATCGCGTTGCGGAACGTGCGGCCGTCCTTTCGGTAGTTGAGGAGCTCGATCGAGATTTCCCGCTCCCGCTCGATCGCCTGACGCAGCTCCTCGACGGCGACGGGATCCGTCCCTGGCCCCTGGAGAAAACGGCAGTTGCGTCCGACGCTCTCCTCGCGCGAATAGCCGGTCATCCGGCAGAACGCGTCGTTGACGTAGACGATCGGGTTGTCGTCCTGCCTCGGATCCGTGAGGATCACGGGCATGCGGGCCGAGTGGATCGCCGCCACGAAGGGGTCGTCGATTCCCCGCTCCAGAGGCAGCTTGCCCACCAGGCGGTCTTCATCAGATTTTTCCAACGTGACGACTTTCGCGTTGATGCCTCCGGACCACGCCCCTGCATAAGGGCGCCTCGCGCAGGGCGTTCCAGTCTCTTCGACGGCGTGCGTATCTGAGCGGGCGGAAGCCTGTCTATAACATAAGATCTGGAACGAAGACGCGACCCCGGGCATTGCGAACCATGATCTACGAACTCTTCTACTGGAGCGAAATCCAGGGGCGCGGCGAATTCGTCCGGCTGGCGCTGGAGGAAGCCGGTGCCCGCTACCGCGACGTCAACCGCGAGCGGGGGGACGGCGCGGCCGTCCACCTGATGGACGGCGCGGAGACGCCGTCCTTCGCACCGCCCTTCCTGAGGGACGGTGACGTGCTGGTCGGTCAGATGCCAGCCATCCTCCTCCATCTCGGTCCCAAGCTGGGCCTGGTTCCGGACGACGACCGGTCGAAGCTGTGGACCCACCAGATCCAGCTGACGCTCTGCGACCTGGTCGACGAGGCGCACGACGTCCATCACCCCATCGGAACCGCGAGCTATTACGAGGAGCAGAGGCCGGAGGCCGCCCGCCGGGCCGAGCAATTCCGTCACATGCGCATTCCGAAGTTCCTGGCCTGGTTCGAAACCATCCTCGCGCGCAATCCGCGCGGACCGGAGCA
This sequence comes from uncultured Alphaproteobacteria bacterium, assembly GCA_963838155.1. Classification (GTDB taxonomy): domain Bacteria; phylum Pseudomonadota; class Alphaproteobacteria; order Rhizobiales; family Rhizobiaceae; genus Pararhizobium_B. The sequence continues at coordinate 326,751 of CAWIQE010000004.1, read as the reverse complement.
CCTCGTCGGCGACCGCCTCACCTATGCGGATCTTTCGCTCTTCCAGGTGACGGAGGGGTTGGCCTACGCCTTCCCGCAGCGCATGGGCAATCTCCTGCCCCGCTATCCCAAGATCGGCGCGCTGCACGGCATGGTCGCCGCCCGCCCGAACGTCGCCGCCTATCTCGAGAGCGAACGGCGGCTCCCCTTCAGCGAAAGCGGCGTCTTCCGCCACTATCCCGAACTGGACGCGCTCGACTGAGGCCGCGGTCGCCCGGCCGGCATTTCATCCGCGCGGGCGCAGGCCCTCCGCATAGAGCGTCGACAGGAAGCGGGCCGCGTCGTGGAACCGCCCCTCGCCGTCGCGTTCGCGTCCCAGCACCGCGCGCACCTGCACGTCGAAGTCGGCATAGTGCTGCGTCGTCGCCCAGATCGAGAAGATCAGGTGCCACGGATCGACCGGAGCCAGCTTCTTTTCGCGCATCCAGCGCTGCAGCACCTGCGCCTTCTCGTCGACCAGCCGTTTCAGGTCCCCGTGCAGGAGCTTTCCGATCCGCGGCGCCCCCTGCAGGATTTCGTTGGCGAACAGGCGGCTTTCGCGGGGGAAATCGCGCGACATTTCCAGCTTGCGGCGAATGTATCCCTGGATTTCGGTCAGCGGATCGCCGTCCGGCCGCATTTCGCGCAGGGGATCGAGCCAGGTATCGAGCAGGTTGGCGAGCACCGCCTCGTAGATGTCCTGCTTGCGGCGAAAATAATAGAGAAGGTTCGGCTTCGACATGCCGGCGCCCGACGCGATCTGGTCGATGGTCGAGCCCCGGAAGCCGTGCTGCGAGAACACCTCGAGCGCGGCATCGAGAATCCGCTCGCGGTTTTCCCGCTGGATACGCGTTTCGCGCTGCGTCGCCTCCGACGTAGCCATCAGACCGCCCCCGGGCAGGACGTCGCCGACCGGTGCGGGAGCCGATGTGGGAGCCAGTGCGGGAGACGGTCTTGGCCGGCCGCCGGGCCGATCGCCATGCAAGCGCGCATTCGCATCCCCTTCACCGGACGATACCGGTCCCGTAACCTCGAATTGACCTTGACCGGTCATATTGTGCTGATAGAGTTTGATCAAACAGTCAAGAATTTGCAAGCGCAACGACAGAACGAAAAGCGCACTTGACTGTTCGGGCCGTCCGCCCGAGGGAATGACGAAATCGGGAGTCACGGTCATGTCGAACCGACTGAGCACCACGCCCAACGACCTGCGCGCCTTCTGGATGCCTTTCACGGCCAACCGCCAGTTCAAGAAGTCGCCGCGCATGTTCGTCGGTGCAAAGGACATGCACTACGAAACCTCCGACGGCCGCAAGGTCCTGGACGGCACGGCCGGCCTCTGGTGCGTCAACGCCGGACACTGCCGCCCGAAGATCACCGAGGCGATCGCCCGGCAGGCGGGCGAACTCGACTACGCTCCCGCCTTCCAGATGGGCCATCCCAAGGCCTTCGAACTCGCCAACCGCCTCGTCGACCTCGCGCCGGAAGGCTTCGACCACGTCCTCTTCACCAACTCCGGTTCGGAGTCCGTCGAGACGGCCCTGAAGGTCGCCCTCGCCTACCACCGCGTCCGCGGCGACGGTTCGCGCTTCCGCCTGATCGGCCGCGAGCGCGGCTATCACGGCGTCAATTTCGGCGGCATCTCGGTCGGCGGGATCGTCGCCAACCGCAAGATGTTCGGAACGCTCCTGACCGGCGTCGACCACATGCCGCATACGCATTTGCCCGGCCGCAACGCCTTCACCCGCGGGGAGCCGGAGCATGGCGGCGACATCGCCAGCGAACTGGAGCGCATCGTCGCCCTGCACGACGCGTCCACCATCGCCGCGGTCATCGTCGAGCCGGTCGCGGGATCGACCGGCGTCCTGATACCGCCGAAGGGCTACCTGAAGAAGCTGCGCGATATCTGCACGAAGCACGGCATTCTTCTGATCTTCGATGAAGTGATAACGGGCTTCGGCCGTCTCGGGACGCCGTTCGCCGCCGACTATTTCGACGTCAAGCCGGACATCATCACGACGGCCAAGGGCCTGACCAACGGCGTCATCCCGATGGGGGCGGTCTTCGTGACGAGCGAAATCCACGACGCCTTCATGACCGGCCCGGAACACATGATCGAGTTCTTCCACGGCTACACCTATTCGGGCAACCCGATCGCCGCGGCGGCGGGCCTGGCGACGCTCGAAACCTACAAGGAAGAAGGCCTCCTCACCCGCGGCGCGGAGCTGGCGCAATACTGGGAAGACGCGCTTCATTCGCTCAAGGACGCACGGCATGTCGTCGACATCCGCAACATCGGCCTGATCGGAGCCATCGAGCTGGAGCCCATCGAGGGCCAGCCGACCCGCCGCGCCTTCTCCGCCTTCGTCAAGGCCTACGAGGAAGGCTGCCTCATCCGCACCACCGGCGACATCATCGCGCTGTCGCCGCCGCTGATCATCGAGAAGGAGCACATCGACCGCCTGGTCGACTGCATCCGCTCCGTGCTGTCGGAGATCGAATGATGCAGGTCATCGAAAACGCCGTCGGCGGGAGGCGCGTCGCCTCCGCCTCCGAGCGCCGCTCGCCGGTCTTCAACCCGGCCACGGGCGAGCAGATCGCCGAACTGCCGCTCTCGACCGGCCCGGAGATCGACGCGGCGGTCGCCGCCGCCAAGTCGGCGCAGGTCGAGTGGGGCAAGATGCCCCCGCTCAAGCGCGCCCGCTACATGTTCAGGTTCAAGGACCTTCTCGACCGCAATGCCGACGCGCTGGCCCGCGAGATCTCGCGCGAGCACGGCAAGACCCACGACGACGCCCTCGGCGAGGTGGCCCGGGGCATCGAGGTGGTCGAGTTCGCATGCGGGATCCCGCATCTCCTCAAGGGCGAGTTCAGCCGCAATGTCGGCCCGGCGGTCGATTCCGTCGCCGACCGCCAGCCGCTCGGCGTCGTCGCCGGCATCACGCCGTTCAACTTCCCGGCCATGGTGCCGATGTGGATGTATCCGATCGCCGTCGCCTGCGGGAACACCTTCGTGCTCAAGCCGTCCGAGCGCGACCCCTCCGCGCCCATGCTCGCCTGGGACCTCTTCATGGAAGCCGGCTTTCCCGACGGGGTCCTCAACGTCGTCCACGGCGACAAGAGCGCCGTCGACGCGATCCTCGACCACCCCGACATCAAGGCCGTCAGCTTCGTCGGCTCGACGCCGATCGCCGAATACGTCTATCGGCGCGGCACCGCCGCCGGCAAGCGGGTGCAGGCGCTGGGCGGAGCCAAGAACCACATGGTCGTCATGCCGGACGCCGACCTCGACCAGGCGGCCGATGCCCTGATGGGCGCGGGCTACGGCTCGGCCGGCGAGCGCTGCATGGCGATCTCCGTCGCCGTCCCGGTCGGCGACAAGACCGCCGACGCCCTGGTCGAACGGCTGCGGCCGCGCGTCGAGGCGCTGAAGATCGGACCGGCCGGCGACGAACAGGCCGAGATGGGGCCGGTCATCACGAAACAGCACCGCGACAAGGTGCTCGGCTATATCGAGGCCGGCATAAGCGAGGGCGCCGAACTGGTGGTCGACGGCCGCGGCTTTTCCCTGCAGGGCTACGAGAACGGATATTTCGTCGGCGGCACGCTGTTCGACCGCGTCACCACCGACATGTCGATCTATCGCGAGGAGATCTTCGGCCCGGTCCTCTCCGTCGTGCGCGCACGCGACTACGGCGATGCCGTGGAGATGATCAACCGGCACGAATACGGCAACGGCACCGCGATCTTCACCCGCGACGGAGACGCCGCGCGGGCCTTCGCGGACGATATCGAGGTCGGGATGGTCGGCGTCAACGTGCCCATCCCGGTGCCGGTCGCCTATCATTCCTTCGGCGGCTGGAAGCGTTCGCTGTTCGGAGACCATTCCATTTACGGCCCGGAGGGTGTTCATTTCTACACGCGGCTGAAGACCATCACCAGCCGCTGGCCCAAGGGCATCAAGGAAGGGGCCGTCTTCACCTTCCCGTCCTGATGCCCGTCGAGGCACCGCCACGAGAAAAGAGGGAAAACCCATGGCAGCACCGGCAGCAAATCTCAGGATCGACGGCGACCGTCTCTGGGACTCCATCATGGAGATGGCGAAGATCGGTCCCGGCGTCGCCGGCGGAAACAACCGGCAGACCCTGACGGACGAGGACGGCGAGGGCCGCCACCTGTTCAAGCGCTGGTGCGACGAGGCCGGCCTCACCATGGGCGTCGACGAGCTGGGCAACATGTTCGCCCGCCGCGAGGGCACCGATCCGGATGCCCTGCCCGTCTATGTCGGCTCCCATCTCGACACCCAGCCGACCGGCGGCAAGTACGACGGCGTCCTCGGCGTCCTCGGCGGCCTCGAGCTGGTGCGTACGCTGAACGATCTCGACATCAAGACGCGCCATCCGATCGTCGTCACCAACTGGACCAACGAGGAGGGTACCCGCTACGCTCCCGCCATGCTCGCCTCGGGTGTCTTCGCCGGCGTCCACGAGCGCGACTGGGCCTACGACCGGGTCGACGCCAAAGGCAAGCGCTTCGGGGACGAACTCGAACGCATCGGCTGGAAGGGCGACGAGAAGGTCGGCGAGCGCAAGATGCACGCCATGTTCGAACTCCACATCGAGCAGGGCCCGATCCTCGAGGCGGAAGGCAAGGACATCGGCGTCGTCACCCATGGCCAGGGCCTCTCCTGGACCCAGGTGACCGTGACCGGAAAGGACAGCCACACCGGATCCACGCCGATGCCCATGCGCCGCAACGCCGGGCTCGGCATGGCGCGCATCCTCGAACTCGTCGACGAGATCGCCTGGTCGCACAAGCCCCACGCCGTCGGCGCCGCCGGCCATATCGAAGTCTTCCCGAACTCGCGCAACGTCATTCCCGGCAAGGCCGTCTTCACCGTCGACTTCCGCTCGCCGGACCTCGCCGTCATCAAGGACATGGAGCAGCGCCTTGCCGAAGGCGCCCGCGCGATCTGCAAGGACATGGAGCTCGACGTCGACTTCGAGAAGGTCGGCGGTTTCGATCCGGTCGAGTTCGACGAGACATGCGTCAAGGCCGTGCGCGACGCGGCCGAACGGCTCGGCTACTCGCATCGCAACATCGTGTCCGGCGCCGGCCACGACGCCTGCTGGATCTCCCGCGTGGCGCCCACGGCCATGGTGATGTGCCCCTGCGTCGACGGCCTCTCCCACAACGAAGCGGAGGAAATCTCCAAGGAATGGGCGACGGCCGGCGTCGACGTGCTCTTTCATGCCGTGGTCGAGACCGCCGGGATCGTGGAGTAGGACGAATGCCTCGCGCCGAAACGATCGACGATGCCGGCGAGCGGCAGCTCAGGGTGGATCTCGCCGCCGCATTCCGCCTGGCGGCGCGCGCCGACTGGCACGAGGGCGTCGCCAACCATTTCAGCGCCGCCGTATCGCCGGACGGGAAGAAATTTCTCGTCAATCCGCGCTGGCGGCACTTCTCCATGCTCAGCGCCAGCGACCTGCTCCTGGTCGACGCCGACGACCGCGAGACGATGAACCGGCCCGACGCGCCCGATCCGTCGGCATGGTCGATCCATTCCGCGATCCACCGCCTCGTCCCCCACGCCCGCGTGGCGCTGCACCTGCATCCGCCCCATGCCACGGCGCTCGCCACCCTGAAGGATCCGTCCATCAAGCCGATCGACCAGGTGACGGCCCGCTTCTTCCGGCGCATGGCGATCGACCTCTCCTTCGGCGGCATCGCCACCGACGAGAGCGAGGGCGAACGCGTCGCCGCGACGCTCGGCAACCGGTCCTCCGTCATGATGGGCAATCACGGCGTCACCGTCGTCGCGCCGACCGTCGCCCAGGCCTACGATGCGTTGTATCACCTGGAACGCGCCGCCCGCACCATGGTCCTCGCCTATTCCACGGGCCAGCCGCTGGCGATCATGGACGACGACCTGGCCGAACGCACCGCGGCCGAATGGGAAGTCTACGCGGATGCGGAATTCTCGCATTTCGCGGAAATGAAACGGATCCTCGACCGCGAGGATCCCGGCTACGCCGCCTGAGCGGCGCAAACGGAAACGAGACGAAGGGAAAGAGGATATGGCAAGCACGGTCATCAAGAACGGCACGATCGTCACGGCCGACCTGACCTACAAGTCGGACGTCAGGGTCGAGAACGGCAAGATCGCCGAGATCGGACCGAACCTCGCCGGCGACGCGACGCTCGACGCGACCGGCTGCTACGTGATGCCGGGCGGGATCGACCCGCACACCCATCTCGAGATGCCGTTCATGGGCACCTACTCCTCCGACAACTTCGATTCCGGCACCCGCGCGGCGCTCGCCGGCGGAACGACGATGCTCGTCGACTTCGCGCTCCCCTCGCCCGGCCAGTCGCTGCTGGAGGCGCTGCAGATGTGGCACAACAAGTCCACCATGGCGCATTGCGACTACTCCTACCACATGGCGATCACCTGGTGGAGCGAGCAGGTCTTCAACGAGATGGAGACCGTGGTGCGGGAGAAGGGCATCAACACCTTCAAGCACTTCATGGCCTATAAGGGCGCCCTGATGGTCGACGACGACGAGATGTACGCCTCGTTCCAGCGCTGCGCCGAACTCGGCGCGATGCCGCTCGTCCATGCCGAGAACGGCGACGTCGTCGCCCAGCTCCAGGCCAGGCTCATGGCCGAGGGCAACGACGGCCCGGAGGGCCATGCCTATTCCCGTCCGCCCGAGGTCGAGGGCGAGGCCACGAACCGGGCGATCATGATCGCCGACATGGCCGGCGTTCCGCTCTACGTCGTCCACACCTCCTGCGAGGAAAGCCACGAAGCGATCCGCCGCGCCCGGCAGAAGGGCATGCGCGTCTACGGAGAGCCGCTGGTCCAGCACCTGCTGCTCGACGAAAGCGAATATTTCGACAAGGACTGGGACCATTCCGCCCGCCGCGTGATGAGCCCGCCCTTCCGCAACAAGAAGCACCAGGATTCGCTCTGGGCCGGCCTGCAGGCGGGCTCGCTGCAGGTGGTGGCGACCGACCACTGCGCCTTCACCACCGAGCAGAAGCGCACCGGCATCGGGGACTTCACCAAGATCCCGAACGGCACGGGCGGCGTCGAGGACCGGTTGCCGCTGCTGTGGACGCACGGCGTGTCGACCGGCCGGCTGACGATGAACGAGTTCGTCGCCGTCACCTCCACCAACATCGCCAAGATCCTGAACCTCTATCCGAAGAAGGGGGCCGTGCTCGTCGGCGCCGATGCCGACCTCGTGGTCTGGGACCCCGCCAAGGAAAAGACGATCTCCGCCAAGACGCAGCAATCCGCGATCGACTACAACGTCTTCGAGGGAATGAAGGTCAAGGGAATGCCGCGCTACACCATGACGCGCGGGCGGGTGGCCGTCGACGACGGAACCATGAAGCCCGAGCAGGGTCACGGCCAGTACGTGCCGCGCGAACCGTTCACCGCCGTCAACAAGGCGCTCTCGACATGGAAGGAGCTCACCGCTCCGCGCAAGGTCGAGCGCTCCGGCATTCCGGCAAGCGGGGTGTGATGGAAAGCGTCGCCGCATCCGCCGATATCCGTCCCGAGCCGGTCCCGGGCGAGACCGTGATCGAAGCGAGGAACCTCGATCTCACCTTCCAGACCGGCGACGGTCCGGTCCACGCGCTCGCCGACATCGACCTGTCGATCGAGCGCGGCGAGTTCGTGTCCCTGATCGGCCCGTCCGGCTGCGGAAAGACGACGCTCCTGAGGGTCATCGCGGATCTGGAGCAGCCGACCGGCGGCACCATCACCGTCAACGGCGTCTCGCCGCAGGAGGCACGCCTGGCGCGCGCCTACGGCTACGTGTTCCAGGCCTCCGCCCTCTTCCCCTGGCGCAACATCGCCGACAACGTCGCCCTGCCGCTGGAGGTGATGGGCATCTCCAGGGCGGACCGGCGGGAGCGCATCGCGCGCAACCTCGACCTCGTCAACCTGACGGGCTTCGAAAAGAAATATCCCTGGCAGCTCTCGGGCGGCATGCAGCAGCGCGCCTCGATCGCGCGGGCCCTGTCCTTCGATCCCGACATGCTGCTGATGGACGAACCGTTCGGCGCCCTCGACGAGATCGTGCGCGACCACTTGAACGAACAGCTGCTCAAGCTCTGGGCCAAGACGCGCAAGACGGTCGTCTTCGTCACCCACTCCATCCCGGAAGCAGTGTTCCTGTCGACCCGGATCGTCGTCATGAGCCCGCGTCCCGGACGCGTGCACGAGGTGATCGACTGCGACCTCGGCGCCGACCGGCCGCTCGACATAAGGGAAACGGAAAAATTCCTCGAGATCGCCCACCGCGTGCGCGAGGGGCTGAGGGCGGGACACTCCTATGAGGAATGAAACCGGCCCCTTCGGACATGAGACGGCCTGCCGCCGCGCTGCCATGCCTTCCGCGAGGCCCCGGGCCCGCGCTGCCGAGACCGGAGGTCGTCGATGCGCCAGGCACTGATACTGTGGCTTTTCGGCGCCATGGGCGTATTCCTGACGGCGGCCTCGGCCTCCCGGGCCTACGTCGCGCACCCGGCCACCGCGATCCTGCTCGTTGCGCTCGTCCTCTATACGATCGGCAATCTGATGATGATCAGGCTGATGCGCGAGAGCGGCATGGCCGTCGCCATCTCCGTATCCGCCATCGGCCAGCTCCTCCTCGTCAACCTGGTTGCGATGACGGTCTATGGCGAGCGGCCCGGCCATCTCCAGCTCGCGGGGATCGCCCTCGGGGCGGTCGCCATGATCCTCATCCTCTGGCCCGTCGCGGAGAAACACGCATGACCGGCCCCGCCGCAGCGGCGGAAGGCGTCGGACCCAAGCGCGCCGCCGCCCGCGCCGGCACCGGGCGCTTCGCCTCCGCGCTCCCCGTCGCGACGATCCTCATCGCCATCCTCGTCCTCTGGTACCTCTTCACCGTCATCCTCAACGCACCGGTCGAGCTCGATCGGGCGCAGCGCGTCGGCCATCCCCTCGGCTTCATGGGCATGGTCGAGGCGACCATGACGGCTCGCCGCCCGGTGCTGCCCGCGCCCCACCAGGTGGCCGTCGAGCTCTGGAAGACCACCGTCGACCAGAACATCACGTCGAAGCGCAGCCTCGTCCACCACGCCGGCATCACGCTCTCCTCGACGCTGCTCGGCTTCGTCATGGGCACGCTCCTCGGCATAGCGCTGGCGGTCGGGATCGTGCATTCGAAGGCGCTCGACAAATCGCTGATGCCTTGGATCATCACCTCGCAGACCATTCCGATCATCGCCGTCGCGCCGATGGTCATCGTGGTGCTGAACTCCATCAACATCACCGGCCTCCTGCCCAAGGCCTTCATTTCCATGTATCTCGCCTTCTTCCCGGTCGCCGTCGGCATGGTGAAGGGCCTGCGCTCGCCGGAGGTGATGCACATGGACCTGATGCGCACCTACAACGCCTCCCCCGCGCAGGTCTTCTGGAAGCTGCGCTGGCCCTCCGCCGTGCCTTTCCTCTTCACCTCCATGAAGGTCGCCGTCTCCATATCGCTCGTCGGAGCCATCGTCGCGGAGCTTCCCACCGGCGCCGTCGCCGGGCTGGGCGCGCGCCTTCTCGCCGGCTCCTATTACGGCCAGACGGTGCAGATCTGGTCCGCCCTGATCATGGCCTCAATATGCGCCGCGCTGCTCGTGGTCGTCATCGACGTCATAGGCCGGGCGGTGACCCGGCGGATGGGGGTGGAGGCGTGAACGCCGGCATTCTCGCAGCCGCGATCGTCTTCTGGCTGGCCGCCTGGGCGCTCAACGTCTGGCTCCTGAAGGTGCAGCCGAAATCGGGCCTCGCGGCCCGGGCGATCGATCTGGCCGTGCCGGTCCTCTTCGGCGCCGCGTTGCTTGCGCTCTGGCAGGGCCTGACCCGCGGCTTCGACGTCCCGCAGGTCCTGCTGCCGGCGCCGTCCGACATCTGGCTGCGCATCGTAGGCTCGACGGGCATGCTGTGGGCCGACTTCCGCCAGACCTTCCTGAAGGCCGTGCTCGCCGGCTTCGTCCTCGGTTGCGGCTCGGGTTTCGTCGTCGCGATCGTCGCCGACCGCGTGCCCTTCCTTCGCCGCGGGCTGCTGCCCATCGGGAACCTGGCGGCCGCGCTGCCGATCGTCGGCGTGGCGCCGATCATGGTGATGTGGTTCGGCTTCGACTGGCAGTCCAAGGCCGCCGTCGTCGTCGTCATGACGTTCTTCCCGATGCTGGTCAACACGGTCGCGGGCCTCGCGACGACGGGCCACATGGAACGCGACCTCATGCGGACCTATGCGTCGAGCGACTGGCAGGCGCTCTTCAAGCTCCGCTTGCCGGCGGCGATGCCCTTCATATTCAACGCGCTCAAGATCAACTCGACCCTGGCGCTGATCGGGGCGATCGTCGCGGAATTCTTCGGAACGCCCATTGTCGGCATGGGCTTCCGCATCTCGGCCGAGGTCGGCCGGATGAACATATCGACCGTCTGGGCGGAGATTTTCGTCGCCGCTCTCGCCGGCTCGCTTTTCTACGGGCTGATCGCCCTGATCGAGCGCGCCGTCACCTTTTGGCATCCGTCCTACCGGAAATGACCGGATGAATGAGAGGCGGAGCCACAACCAGAGGAGAACTGGAATGAAGAAACTGCTCGCAATGTCGCTGGGGCTTGCGATGACCCTAACCGCGGGGGCCGCATCGGCCGCCGATTCCGTGACGCTGCAGCTGAAATGGGTCACCCAGGCCCAGTTCGCCGGCTACTACGTCGCGAAGGACAAGGGCTATTACAAGGATGCCGACCTCGACGTCACCATCAAGCCGGGCGGCCCCGATACCGCACCCGAACAGGTGATCGCCGGCGGCGGCGCCGACGTCATCGTCGACTGGATGGCTGCCGCCCTCGCCGCGCGCGAACGGGGCGTCAAGCTCGTCAACATCGCCCAGCCCTTCAAGCATTCGGGGCTGCTTCTCGTCTGCCGCAAGGACTCCGGCATCAAGTCTCCGGCCGACTTCAAGGGCCACACCCTCGGCGTCTGGTTCTACGGCAACGAATATCCGTTCTTCGCCTGGATGGCCAAGCTCGGCATCCCGACGACCGGCGGCAAGGACGGCGTGAAGGTTCTCAAGCAGGGCTTCAACGTCGACCCGCTCATCCAGAAGCAGGCCGCCTGCATCTCGGCCATGACCTACAACGAATACGGCCAGATCCTCGACGCCGGGTTCAAGCCCGACGATCTCGTCGTCTTCAACTACCGCGACCAGGGCGTCGGCATGCTGGAGGACGGTCTCTACGTGCTCCAGGACAAGCTGGACGACTCCAAGTTCGTCGACAAGATGGCCCGTTTCGTCAAGGCCTCGATGAAGGGCTGGGCCTATGCCGAGGAGCATCCCGACGAAGCCGCCCAGATCGTCATCGACAACGATTCCTCCGGCGCCCAGACGCTCGAGCACCAGCAGTACATGATGAAGGAAGTGGACAAGCTCCTGAAGGATTCCAACGGCGTGCTCGACCCGCAGGATTACAAGGAGACCGTCTCCACGCTGCTGTCCTCCGCCAAGGGCGCCGAGAACCCGGCCATCACCAAGGAGCCGAAGGACGCCTGGACCCACAAGGTCACGGACGAGATCAAGGACATGCCGAAGCTCTGACGGCATCGTCGGGAACGGCGCGGGCCCGCGGGTCCGCGCCCTTGAACCGCGACACGACTGGCCGGCAGCGATGCCGGCCGGTTTCGCATCCGCAAGGACGAGGAAGAACCGATGGCGAGCCGACTGGAACGCATGATCGACCAGGGCGCCGGCAAGGAACCGGCAGACATCGTTCTCAAGGGAGGACGGGTGTTCGATCTCGTCTCCGGCGACCTCGTGGAGACCGACGTCGCCATCTGCGGCGACCGCATCGTCGGGACGTTCGCCACCTATTCCGGCCGCCGCGAGATCGACGTTTCCGGCCGCGTCGTCGTGCCGGGCTTCATCGACACGCATCTCCACATCGAATCCTCGCTCGTCACCCCGCACGAATTCGACCGATGCGTCCTGCCGCGCGGCGTCACCACCGCGATCTGCGATCCCCACGAGATCGCCAACGTCCTCGGCGCCGAGGGCATCCGCTATTTCCTCGACTCCGCCCTGCGCACGATCATGGACATCCGCGTCCAGCTTTCGAGCTGCGTGCCGGCGACCCATCTCGAGACGTCCGGCGCAAGACTGGACGTCGACGATCTTCTCCCCTTCCGCGACCACGAGAAGGTCATCGGGCTCGCCGAGTTCATGAACTTCCCCGGCGTGCTCGCGAAGGATCCGGTCTGCATGGCGAAGCTCGAGGCCTTCCAGGGCGGCCACATCGACGGCCATGCGCCCCTCCTTCGCGGACTGCCGCTCAACGGCTATCTTTCGGCCGGCATCCGCACCGACCACGAGACGACCACCGCCGAGGAGGCGGTCGAGAAGCTGAGGAAGGGCTGTCACGTCCTCGTGCGCGAGGGGTCGGTCTCCAAGGACCTCGACGCGTTGCTGCCCGTCATCACCGAGCGATACTCGCCCTTCCTGGCGCTGTGCACCGACGACCGCAATCCGCTCGACATCGGCGAGCACGGCCATCTCGACTACATGATCCGCCATGCGATCGCGAAAGGGGTGGAGCCGCTGGCGATCTACCGCGCCGCCTCCGTCTCCGGCGCCCGGGCGTTCGGGCTCCTCGACCGCGGGCTCGTCGCGCCGGGCTGGCGGGCCGACCTCGTCGTCCTCGACAGTCTCGAAGGCTGCCACGCCGAGATGGTCCTTTCCGCCGGCCGAGAGGTCACGGACGGCCTCTTCGCCACGCGCGAACCCGTCGCGCCCGTCGGGCTCGCGAGCGTCAAGGCGCGGCCGGTGACCGCCGACGCCTTCCGGCGCCCGGTCAGGGGAAACGAGACGCCCGTCATCGGCATCCTGCCCGGCAAGATCATCACGGAACACCGCAGCGCCGCCCTTCCCGTCGAGGACGGGCATGCCCTGCCCGACCTCGACGACGATATCGTCCGCGTCGCCGTGGTCGAGCGCCACGGGCGGAACGGCAATATCGGCAACGGCTTCGTCCAGGGCTTCGGCCTGAAGAGCGGCGCCATCGCCAGCACGGTCGGCCATGACAGCCACAATATCGGGGTCGTCGGCGTGTCCGGCGCGGACATGGCCTTTGCCGTAAACCGCTTGGGAGAACTCCAGGGCGGTTTCGTCGTCGTCGAGGACGGAAGGGTGCTGGCCGAGATCGCGCTGCCGATCGCCGGCCTGATGAGCCTCGACGACCACGAGACGGTGCGGGCCGCTCTCGAGCGGCTGCGCGACGCCGCCCGATCGCTCGGCGTGACGCTCGACGAGCCGTTCCTGCAGCTCGCCTTTCTGCCGCTGCCGGTGATCCCGCATCTCAAGATCAGCGACCGCGGCCTGGTCGACGTCGACCGCTTCGAACTGATCGACTGAAGAACGGAGGAGGAGCGATGGAAGGAGTGCGCACGGAAAGGCTCGTCGAACGCATCGACGCCGCCCGCGACGACCTCGTCGCCCTCACCCGGGATCTCATCCGCTTCCCGACCCTCAATCCGCCCGGCGACTGCTATCTCGCGATCTGCGAATTCATCGCCCGGAGGCTGGCCGCGCACGGCTTCGGGACCAGGCTCGTCCGCGCGAAGGACACGCCCGGCGACAGCGACCGGTATCCGCGCTGGAACGTCGTCGCCCGACGCGAAGGCACGCGGCCGGGACCCTGCGTCCACTTCAATTCGCACACCGACGTGGTCGAAGTGGGCCATGGCTGGACCTTCGACCCGTTCGCCGCCACGCTCGCCGGCGACAGGATCTACGGCAGGGGGGCGTGCGACATGAAGGGCGGCCTCGCCGCCTCGATCGTCGCCGTGGAAGCCTTCCTCGAGACGTTTCCCGATTTCCCCGGCGCGGTCGAGATCTCCGGCACGGCGGACGAGGAAACCGGCGGCTACGGCGGCGTCGCCTACCTCGCCGAACAGGGCTTCTTCGATCCGGCCCGCGTCCAGCACGTCATCATTCCCGAACCGCTCAACAAGGACCGCGTCTGCCTCGGCCACCGCGGCGTCTGGTGGGGCGAGATCGAGACCCACGGCCGCATGGCGCACGGATCCATGCCGTTTCTCGGCGATTGCGCCGTCAGGCACATGGGCGCCGTGCTTTCGGAGATGGAGACGAGCCTCTACCCGACGCTGGCCGCCCGGCATACGGCCATGCCCGTCGTCCCCGACGGGGCGCGCCACTCGACCATGAACGTCAATTCCTTCCACGGCGGCCAGGCCGAGCCCGAGCCGGGCTATTCGGGCTTCCCCTCGCCCTGCGTGCCCGATTCCGCCCGGATGATCGTCGACCGCCGCTATCTGATAGAGGAGACGTCCGAGGGCGTCCGCTCCGAGATCGTCGAGCTGCTGGAGCGCGTGAAGGCACGACGCGCCGGCTTCTCCTACGACCTGAAGGAACTCTGGCACGTCAGCCCGACGATGACGGACCGCGACGCACCGGTGGTCCGTTCGGTTTCGAAGGCGATCGAAACCGTCCTCGCGAGGCCGCCGGAATACGTCGTCTCTCCCGGCACATACGACCAGAAGCACATTGACCGCATCGGCCGACTGAAGGACTGTATCGCCTACGGACCCGGCATACTCGATCTGGCCCACCAGCCCGACGAGTATGTCGGCGTCGACGACATGATCGTATCGGCGAAGGTCATGGCCCTCGCCCTGTTCGATCTTCTTGGCGGGCCGGCCTGAGGCTACGGGCCGCCGGCCGTGCAGATGGGGAGAAACACGTGAAGACAGCCATCAAGATCCTGGTCCTTGCCCTGCTCGGCACCGCGGCCGGCATCGCGACCCCGGCCCTTGCCGGTCCCGAGAACGATTCGGTCAGCGTCGGCATGCAGCTCGAGCCGCCGAACCTCGACCCGACCGACGGCGCGGCCGCTGCCATCGACGAGGTGACCTACGCCAACGTCTTCGAGGGACTGACGCGCTTCGCCGAAGACGGTTCCATCGTCCCGGACCTGGCGAAATCCTGGGACATTTCCGAGGACGGCCTCGTCTACACCTTTCACCTCCATTCGGGCGTGACCTTCCACGACGGCACGAAAATGACCGCCGACGACGTCCGGTTCTCGCTGGAGCGGGCGATGGCGCCCGACTCCACCAACGCCCAGAAGGCGCTCTTCGCCGACATCGCCGACGTCGCCGTCGTCGATCCGCTCACCGTCAAGGTGACGCTCAAGAAGCCGGACGGCGCGTTCCTGTTCGACATGGCCTGGGGCGACGCCGAGATCGTCTCGCCGAAGACCGCCAAGGACAACGCCGCCCATCCCGTCGGCACCGGCCCCTTCATGTTCAAGGAGTGGGTGAAGGGCGACCATGTCACCCTGGTCAGGTATCCGGGCTACTGGGGCGAGAAGCCGAAGCTCGACAGCGTGACCTTCAAGTTCATCGCCGATCCCACAGCCGCCTTTGCCGCGATGATGTCGGGCGACCTCGACTGCTTCCCGAACTTCCCCGCGCCCGAGAACCTCGACCAGTTCAAGGCCGATCCGCGATTCAAGGTGGTCGTCGGATCGACCGAGGGCGAGACCATCCTGGCCATGAACAACGGCAAGAAGCCCTTCGACGACATAAAGGTCCGGGAGGCGGTGGCCCATGCGATCGACCGCAAGGCCGTGATCGACGGGGCGATGTACGGCTACGGCACGCCGATCGGCTCGCACTTCGCGCCGCAGCAGCCCGCCTATGTCGACCTGACCGGCCTGTCGAACTACGATCCGGCGCTTTCGAAGAAGCTCCTCAAGGAAGCGGGCTATCCGGACGGCTTCGAGACGACGATGAAGCTTCCTCCCCCCTCCTACGCGCGGCGCGGCGGCGAGATCATCGCGGCGGAGCTCAGGAAGGTCGGCATCGACGCGAAGATCGTGAACGTGGAATGGGCGCAGTGGCTCCAGACCGTGTTCAAGAACAAGGACTACGACCTGACGATCGTCTCGCACACCGAGCCGATGGACATCGGCATCTATGCCCGCGACGACTACTACTTCAATTACCATTCCGCCGCGTTCAAGACGATCATGGACGAGCTGCGGAACACGACCGACGACGCCAAGCGGACCGAACTCCTGCAGAAGGCGCAGAAGCGGATCGCCGAGGACTACGTCAACGCCTTTCTCTTCGAATATCCGAAGCTGGGCGTCGCGCGTGCCGATCTTCTCGGACTGTGGAAGAACGGGCCGACGCAGGCCAACGACATGACGGCGGTCCACTGGAAGAAGTGACGCCGTGAGTCCGGCGGCCGGGCGGATCGTTCCTGCCCGGCCGTCACGCATCAAGGGTACAGCGGGTCCCTCATGCTGCCATACGTCCTGAAACGCTTCGCCTCGCTGGCACTGACGCTGCTTGCCGCCAGCGCCGTGATCTTCGCCGTGACGAACGTCGTGCCCGGCGATCCGGCGCAATACATGCTCGGGCTCGACGCCCAGCCCTCCGCCATCGCCGCCCTTCACCGCGAGATGGGCCTCGACCAGCCGGCCGTCGTGAGATACGTCCATTGGCTCGGCGGCATGCTCACCGGCCATTTCGGCGTCAGCTACACCTACAAGGTCCCCGTCGCGGACCTCATCGCGGCACGCCTCTGGGTGTCGCTGCCGCTCGCCGTCTACGCCCTCGTCCTCTCCACGCTGATCGCCTTTCCGGCCGGCATCGTCTCGGCGGCGCGGCGCAACTCGCCGGCGGACGTTTCGATCATGGGGGTCACGCAGCTCGGCGTCGCCGTGCCGAACTTCTGGTTCGCGATGCTGCTCGTCCTCTTGTTCTCCGTCACGCTCCGCTGGTTTTCCTCCGGCGGCTTCCCGGGCTGGAGCGCCGGGCCGCTGCCGGCGCTGAAGGCGCTGACGCTCCCGGCGATCGCCCTCGCCCTTCCGCAGGCCTCCATCCTCGCCCGTGTGATGCGCTCCTCCCTGCTCGACATGCTCGGCGAGGATTTCGTCCGCACGGCGCGCGCCAAGGGGCTGAACCGCCGCCAGGCGCTCTGGCGGCACGCGCTGCGCAACGCCCTCATCCCGGTGCTGACCATCATCGGCCTGCAGTTCTCCTTCCTGCTCGCCGGCGCGATCATCATCGAGAACGTCTTCTATCTCCCCGGCCTCGGCCGTCTCGTCTTCCAGGCCATCACCCAGCGGGACCTGATCGTGGTCGAGAGCGTCGTCATCCTGCTCGTCTTCGCCGTCATCAGCGTCACGTTCCTGACCGACATCGCCTATGCGATCGCCGATCCGAGGCTGAGGAGCCGCCACGAATGAGCGACGCTCCGGCTTCCTTTCGGCAAGGCTTCCTCGCATCGGCGCTGACATCGCCGAGCTTCGTTGCCGGCACGGCCCTGACGCTCGTCTTTCTCGCGGCCGCGCTTCTTTCCTTCGTGTGGTCTCCCTACGACGTCACCCGGATGGACATCGCCGGCAAGCTCAGGCCTCCGTCCGTGATGCACTGGTTCGGCACCGACCAGTACGGCCGAGACGTCCTGTCCATGGTCATGGTCGGCGCCCGCGCGTCCATCGCCGTCGCCATCGTGGCCGTCGGCATCGGTCTCGTCGTCGGCGTCCCCCTCGGCCTCGCCGCCGCCGCGAGGCGGGGCTCGCTCCTCGACGAGCTCATCATGCGGGCCAACGACCTGGTCTTCGCCTTTCCCGCCCTCCTCATGGCCATCATGATCACCGCTGTCTTCGGGCCCGGCGCCGTCAACGCCATCGTCGCGATCGGGCTCTTCAACGTGCCCGTCTTCGCGCGCCTGTCCCGCGGGGCCGCCCTGTCCCTGTGGAAGCGCGACTACGTGCTAGCCGCCCGCGTCGCCGGCAAGGACGCCGCCCGCATATCGGCCGAGCACATCCTGCCGAACATGCTCAACCTCCTGATCGTCCAGGGGACGATCCAGTTCTCCCTCGGCATCCTTGCCGAAGCCAGCCTCTCCTATGTCGGCCTCGGCACCCAGCCGCCGATGCCGAGCTGGGGCCGGATGCTCGCGGAATCCCAGACCCTGATCTCCTTCGCGCCGTGGACGGCGATCTTCCCGGGCGTCGCGATCGTGCTCACCGTGCTCGGCCTCAACCTCATGGGCGACGGCCTGCGCGACGTCCTCGATCCCAGGCTGAGGCGCAGCCGATGACGGCGCGTCCCCTCCTCGCCGTCGACGGCCTGGATCTCTCCATCCACGGCCGGCCGATCCTGAAGAACGTCGCGCTGGACGTCGCGGCCGGAGAGGTTCTCGGCATCGTGGGCGAGTCCGGCTCCGGCAAGAGCATGACGGCAAGCGCCATCATCCGCCTCCTTCCGAACGGGGCGGACTGGTCGGGCAAAGTCAGCCTCGCCGGCGAACGGCTCGACGAAAAGAGCGAAAAGGCCATGTGCGCGATCCGCGGACGCGACATCGGCATGGTCTTCCAGGAGCCGATGACGGCTCTCAATCCCGTCCAGACCATCGGCAACCAGGTCGCCGAGACGATCCGCATCCATACCGGCAGGAGCGCGGCGGAGGCGCGCGCCATCGCCCGCGAAACCCTCGACCGGGTCGGATTGCCGGCCGACCGCTTTCCCCTCGACCGCTATCCGCACGACCTGTCCGGCGGCCAGCGGCAGCGCGTCGTCATCGCCATGGCCATCGCATTGAAGCCGAAGCTGCTGATCGCCGACGAGCCGACGACCGCCCTCGACGTCACCACCCAGGCGCAGATCCTGGAATTGCTGCGGAGGCTCGTCGCCGAGGACGGCATGGGCCTGATCCTGATCACCCACGACCTCGCCGTCGTGGCCGGTATGGCCGACCGCATCGTCATCATGCGCGCCGGCGAGATCGTCGAGGCGGGAGAGACGGTCGCCCTCTTCCGCGCGATGCGCCATCCCTACACAAGGGCCCTCTTCGAGGCTTCCGCGCACGATCCGGACCGACGGCGCCGGGAGATCCGGCCGTCCGAAACGGTGCTGGAGGTGACCGAATGCGTGCGCGACTACCGGCTTCCCCGCCGGTCCCTCCTTTCGCGCCCGGGCACCTTCCGGGCGGTGGACCGCGTCTCGCTTTCGGTCCGGCGCGGCGAGAACGTCGGGCTCGTCGGCGAATCCGGCTGCGGAAAATCGACGCTGACGCGGGCCATCCTGGCGCTCGAAGCGCTCCAGGGCGGCCGCGTCGAAATCGACGGGAAGCTCTTCCACTCGAGCGGTTCCGGGACGGACCCCTCGCTTCGCCGCAAGCTGCAGGTGGTCTTCCAGGATCCCTTTTCGTCCTTCGATCCGCGCCACAGGGTGGAGCGCCTCGTAGCCGAGCCCTTCCATCTCCTCGCGGACGCGCCGCGCGGGGCCGAACGCCGCCGCAGGGTCGAAACCGCCCTTCAGGCCGTTGGCCTCGGCGCAGGCGACGCGGACAAGTACATCCACGAATTCTCCGGAGGGCAGCGGCAGCGCATCGCGATCGCCCGCGCCCTGATCATCGAGCCCGATCTGATCGTCCTCGACGAGGCCGTCTCGGCGCTCGACGTGTCGATCCGCGCGCAAATCCTCGACCTGCTCGCCGGCCTTTCCGACCGGCTGGCGATATCGTACCTCTTCATCTCCCACGATCTGTCGGTCGTGCGCGCCGTGACGGACCGCGTGCTTGTGATGAAAGCCGGCCGGATCGTCGAGGAAGGCCCGACCGCGGACGTGTTCCGCAACCCGCAACACCCCTATACCCGGAGCCTGATCGCAGCCGCGCCCGATCTCGAAAGCGCATTGAAGGCCCGCGAGCAGGCCGCATGAAGAAAGAGGACCCCGCCCATGCTGACCCGTAACGACATCGACTTCGACACGAGCCGGATTTTCATCGCCGGCGAATGGGTGGCGACCCGCTCCGGCACGACGCTGCCCGTCGAGGATCCCTCCACCGGCGAGACGGTCGGCGAGATCGCGCGCGCAAGCGCCGCCGACGTCGACGCCGCGGTCGCGGCCGCGCGCGATGCCTTGAACGGCGAATGGGGACGCATGCCTGCCGCAGAACGCGGGCGCGTGCTCACCCGGATCGGGCGGCTGGTCCTCGAGCGCATCGACCAATTGGCCGAGCTCGAGGCCCGCGACGTCGGAAAGCCGCTGGCGCAGGCCCGCAACGATGCCCTCGCGCTCGCCCGCTACATGGAATTCTACGGCGGCGCCGCGGACAAGATCCATGGCGAGACCATTCCCTATCTCCAGGGCTACACGGTCTACACCCTGCGCGAGCCGCACGGCGTGACCGGCCATATCGTGCCCTGGAACTATCCCATGCAGATCGTCGGCCGGTCCGTCGGCGCCGCCCTCGCCATGGGCAACGCCGCGGTCCTCAAGCCGGCCGAAGAGGCCTGCCTGACGGCCCTCGCCTTCACCGACATCGCCCGCGAGGCGGGCCTGCCGGCCGGCGCGCTGAATACCGTCCCCGGCCTCGGCGAGGAGGCCGGCGCCGCCCTTGCCGCCCATCCGGGCATCGACCACATCTCCTTCACGGGCTCCGTCCATGTCGGGTCGCTGATCCAGGCGGCGGCGGCGGCGAACGTCGTTCCCGTGACGCTGGAGCTCGGCGGCAAGTCGCCCCAGATCGTCTTCGACGACGCCGATCTCGACAGGGCGCTCCCCTTCCTCGTCAATGCCGGCATCCAGAATGCCGGGCAGACCTGCTCGGCCTCCTCGCGCCTTCTGATCCAGCGCCGGATCTGGGACGAGCTGATCGGCCGGCTGAAGGACAGCTACCGGCAATTGACGGTCGGGCCGGCGCTCTCCGACCGAAATGTCGGACCGCTGATCTCCGCCCGGCAGAAGGAGATCGTATCGGGGTTCCTGGACGCCGCCCTCGCCGACAGCCTCGACATCGCGGCCCGCGGCACGATCGACGCCGACGCGCCGAAAGGCGGGCATTACGTCGCCCCCGCGCTGATCGCCGGCGTCGATCCCGCCCACCGGCTGGCACGCGACGAAATCTTCGGCCCGGTACAGGTCGCCATCCCCTTCGACACCGAGGAGGAGGCCATCGCCATCGCCAACGGCACCGACTACGGCCTGGTGGCGGGCGTGTGGACGCGCGACGGCGGCCGCCAGATGCGGCTCGCCAAGGCACTCCGCTCGGGCCAGGTCTTCATCAACAACTACGGAGCGGGCGGCGGCGTCGAGCTCCCCTTCGGCGGCGTCGGCAAGTCCGGCCACGGCCGCGAGAAGGGTTTCGAGGCGCTCTACGGATTTTCGGTGCTGAAGACCGTCGCCGCCCACCACGGCTGACGCGGCCTCGACGACAGATGAATCGATTTGACAGGAAGCAAAGGACAACGCCTTGAGATCGCGAGAGGAAACGGAACTGGCTACCGGCAAGGCGGAGGTCTGCGGTGGCCGCTGCATCTGACGGCAGAACCGGCCTGAGGCCCGGCAGGCGCAATCTCGTCACCGACGTCGCCGGGCTCGTGGTCGGCAACGCCGAAGACCACGTCCTGAAATCGGGCACGACGGTCCTGACCGCGGACCGGCCCTTCGTCGCCTCCTGTTGCGTCATGGGCGGCGCGCCCGGCACCCGGGATACGGACCTCCTGGAGCCCGACAAGACGGTCGAGGCGATCGACGCCCTGGTGCTCTCCGGCGGCTCGGCCTTCGGCCTCGACGCCGCCTCCGGCGTTGTCGACGGGCCTGCGAGCGGCCGGACGGGGCTTCGCCGTCGGCTCGTTCCACGTGCCGATCGTCCCCGCGGCGATCGTCTTCGACCTGATGAACGGCGGGGAAAAAGGCTGGACCGAGAACCCCTATCGCGACCTCGGGCGGCAGGCGCTGGCGAACGCAAACGCCGAGTTCGCCCTCGGGACCGCCGGCGCAGGAACGGGAGCGACGACGGGCACCCTCAAGGGCGGCCTCGGCTCCGCCTCGCTCGTTCTGCCCTCCGGCCATACGGTGGGAGCGATCGTCGTCGCCAATTCCGTCGGCGGGGTCACGGTGGGCGACGGCCCGCATTTCTGGGCGGCGCCCTTCGAGGTGGGGACGGAATTCGGCGGCAGGGGCCCTTGCCCCCATCCCGACGCGCTCGCGATCCCGAAAAGCGTGAAATCCGCGGCGCTGCAGGCCCAGGCCAACACGACGATCGCCATCGTCGCCACCGATGCGGCCCTCTCCAAGGCCGGCTGCAAGCGGCTGGCGACCGTGGCCCATGACGGCCTGGCGCGCGCCATCGTCCCTGCCCACACGCCCTATGACGGCGACCTCGTCTTCGCCGTCGCGACCGGCGAGCGGCCGCTCGCGGACCCGGCCGGCGACGCCGTCCTGCTCGGATATGCCGCCGGCCACTGTCTGGCCCGCGCCATCGCCCGCGCCGTCTTTCACGCGCAGCCCGCACCCGGCGACGTCCTGCCGACATGGTCGCGAAGATGGGGCATCCGGCCTTGAGATCCGGCCGAAGCCGAGACGGAAAGGCCGAAGGCCGGACGCGGTCCCGTCGCCCCGCCGCGGACGAATCGGTCCCGATTGCAGTTGCGTCCATTCATCCTATTGCTTTTGAACACGCGTTCAGCGAAAGGAAATTGCTTATGAAATCTGGCCATTGCGCAGGATTTCTGCAGCATCTATAGCCCCCGGGCGCAGCGAGACGTTCCAGCGGATCCTTGTTGCATTCAGGTATGAATTGACCTTTGATCCGAAGGGGGACACGTCCTCGCTACAAAGCGCTCCAAGAACCTGGGAGAACATCATGAAAAGAATCACCAAAGTGCTTGCGGCATCGCTTTTCGCGACGCTGATGGCCTCTGCGGTGCAGGCAAAGACCCTCGTATACTGCTCCGAGGGCTCGCCGCAGGGCTTCGACCCGGCACTCTATACCGCGGGCACGACCTTCGACGCCTCCTCCCGCACCATGTACAACCGACTGCTCGAGTTCAAGCACGGCAGTACCGAGCTCGAACCGGGGCTGGCCGAAAGCTACGACGTGTCGGAAGACGGGATGGAATACACGTTCCACCTGCGCAAGGGCGTGAAATTCGGCGCGACGGACTACTTCAAGCCGACCCGCGACATGAATGCGGACGACGTCGTCTTTTCCTTCGAGCGGCAGCTCGACGACAAGAGCCCCTGGCACGCCTACGTCAACGGCGCCGTCTACGAGTATTCCCAGGCGATGGGCTTCAACACGCTCATCAAGTCGGTCGACAAGGTCGACGACTACACGGTCAAGTTCACGCTCAACCATCCGAGCGCGCCTTTCCTCGCCGACCTCGGCATGGATTTCTCCTCGATCGTGTCGAAGGAGTATGCCGACCAGCTCAAGAAGTCCGGCAACATGCAGGACTTCAACCAGAAGCCGGTCGGAACCGGGCCGTTCGAGTTCGTCGCCTATCAGCCGGACGCGGTGATCCGCTACAAGGCCAATCCTGACTATTGGGCCGGCAAGCAGAAGATCGACGACCTCGTCTTCGCGATCACCCCGGACGCCGCGGTGCGCGCCCAGAAGCTCAAGTCGGGCGAATGCCAGATCATGCCGTACCCGAACGCGGCGGACGTCTCCGGCCTCAAGTCCGATCCGAACCTCAAGGTTCTCGAGCAGGCGGGCCTCAACATCGCCTATCTCGCCTACAACACCACCCAGAAGCCCTTCGACAACGTCGAGGTCCGCAAGGCGCTGAACATGGCCGTCGACCGCAAGGCGATCGTCAAGGCCGTCTTCCAGGGCATGGCCGAGGTCGCGTCCAACCCGATCCCGCCGACGATGTGGAGCTACGACCACTCGATCAAGAACGAGCCCTACGATCCGGACAAGGCGAAGAAGATGCTCGCCGACGCGGGCGTGAAGAACCTGGAGATGAAGATCTGGGCGATGCCCGTGTCGCGTCCCTACATGCTGAACGCGCGCCGCGCCGCCGAGATCATCCAGGCGAACTGGGCCAAGATCGGCGTCAAGGCGCAGATCGTGACCTACGAGTGGGGCGAATACCTGAAGCGGTCCGCCGACAAGAACCATGACGGCGCCATCATGCTCGGCTGGACCGGCGACAACGGCGACCCGGACAACTTCCTGGCGACCCTCCTCGGCTGCGACGGCGTCGGCACCTCGAACAACGTTGCCGAGTGGTGCAACAAGAAGTTCGACGAGCTGACCAAGAAGGCGGCCACGACCCAGGACCAGACGCAGCGCTCCAAGCTCTACCAGGAGGCCCAGAAGGTCTTCAAGGAAGAGGCGCCCTGGCTGACGATCGACCATTCGACCGTGGTCATGCCGATGAGCAAGAAGGTGGAGAACTTCCACCAGGATCCGCTCGGCTACCACCGTTTCGACGACGTCGACCTGGCCGACTGACGGCCGACCGGATGCGCCTGCCGCTGGCGGGCGCATCCTTCCCCGCCGGGACAGAACGAATCCGCGAAAAAGGAACGACCCGGCAGACGATGGCGACCCCGCCACGGCCATGACGGCGGATGACGGGGTCGATCGAGGCGAAACAGGGCATGTTGAAATTTCTCCTCCGGCGCATCGCGATCCTGGTGCCGACATTCATCGGCGTATCGCTGATCGCCTTCTCCTTCATCCGGCTGTTGCCGGGCGATCCGGTTCTCCTGATGGCCGGGGAGCACGGCATGTCGCCGGCACAGCATGCGGCCGCGATGCACGCCTTCGGCTTCGACGAGCCGCTGCCGATCCAGTACCTGCACTATCTCGGCGGTATCCTGACGGGCGACTTCGGCCAATCCGTCGTCACCAAGCGACCCGTTCTCGAGGAGTTCTTCAACCGCTTCCCGGCCACCCTCGAACTGTCCGTGTGCGCGATGATCCTCGCGATCTTCATCGGCATTCCCGCCGGCATGTTCGCCGCGATCAAGCGCGGCTCGGTCTTCGACCAGGGCGTCATGGGCACTGCGCTCGTCGGCTATTCCATGCCGATCTTCTGGTGGGGACCGCTGCTCATCATCCTGTTCGCCGGCGTCCTTCACTGGACCCCCGTCTCCGGACGCATCTCGCTCATGTACTACTTCCCCTCGGTCACCGGCTTCATGCTGATCGACAGCCTGCTTTCCGGCCAGCCGGGCGCCTTCCAGTCGGCCGCCTCGCACCTCGTCCTGCCCGCAATCGTGCTCGGGACGATCCCGCTCGCCGTCATCGCGCGCCAGACCCGCTCGGCGATGCTGGAGGTGCTGGGCGAGGACTACGTGCGCACCGCCCGCGCCAAGGGCATGCCGCCGAGCCGCGTCATCGGCATCCACGCCCTGCGGAACGCCATGATCCCGGTCATCACCACCATCGGCCTGCAGGTCGGCGTCCTGATGGCCGGCGCGATCCTGACCGAGACGATCTTCTCGTGGCCCGGCATCGGCAAGTGGATGGTCGATTCCGTCTTCCGCCGCGACTACACCGTCATCCAGGGCGGTCTCCTGATCATCGCCGTCATCATCATGCTGGTGAACCTGATCGTCGACGTCCTCTACGGCCTCATCAACCCCCGCATCAGGCATCATTGACATGGCTCTCGAAGAAACAGCCGTCGAGGAAGAAGCCGCCACGCTCGTCGCCGAAACCGCGCCGGCGCGCCGGTCCGGATTGGCCGAGTTCTGGTACTATTTCTCGGAGAACAAGGGCGCGGTCGCGGGCCTCGTGGTCTTCGTCCTCCTCGTCCTGATCGCCTTCCTCGCGCCCGTCCTGGCGCCCCACGACCCGAACCTCCAGGATTCGAACAATCTCCTGACGCCGCCCGCCTGGACGGCCGGCGGCAGCTGGACCTACGTCCTCGGCACCGACGCGGTCGGGCGCGACATCCTCTCGCGCCTCATCTTCGGATCCCGCTTCTCGCTCTTCATCGGCGTCGTGGTGGTGACCGTCGCCCTCGTCGGCGGGGTGACCGTCGGACTGATCTCGGGCTATGTCCGCGGCTGGCTCGATACCGTCATCATGCGCCTGATGGACATCATCCTGGCGTTTCCCTCGCTGCTGCTGGCGCTGGTGCTGGTCGCCGTGCTCGGTCCCGGCCTGCTCAATGCCATGATCGCGATCGCCATCGTCCTGCAGCCGCACTTCGTCCGCCTCGTGCGCGCCGCCGTCATCGGCGAGGCCAACCGGGAATACGTGATCTCGGCACGCGTCGCCGGCGCGTCTCCCATCTACCTGATGACCCGGACGATCCTGCCGAACTGCCTCGGCCCGGTGATCGTCCAGGCGGCGCTGTCCTTCTCGAATGCGATCCTCGATGCCGCCGCCCTCGGCTTTCTCGGCATGGGCGCGCAGCCGCCGACCCCCGAATGGGGCACCATGCTCGCGGAGGCGCGCGAATTCATCCTCAAGGCCTGGTGGGTCGTCACGTTCCCCGGCCTCGCCATCCTGATCACCGTTCTGGCCATCAACCTCATGGGCGACGGCCTGCGCGACGCGCTCGATCCGAAACTGAAGAGGTCGTAATGGCGCTGCTCGAAATCGAGAAACTCTCCGTCTCCTTCCGCACCGCCGGCGGCATGTTCCGCGCGGTCAACGACGTTTCGCTCAGCTGCGACCAGGGCGAAATCCTCTCGATCGTCGGGGAATCCGGCTCGGGCAAGTCCGTCGCCATGCTGGCGGTGATGGGGCTCCTCCCATGGACGGCGAAGGTCGAGGCCGACAGGATAACCTTCGACGGCAAGGACCTGCTGCACATGAGCGCGCGCGACAAGCGCCGGATCATCGGCAAGGAGATCGCGATGATCTTCCAGGAGCCGATGTCGAGCCTCAATCCCTGCTTCACCGTCGGCTTCCAGATCCGCGAATCGCTGCGCCGCCACCTCGGCCTCGGCCGCAAGGCGTCCCGCGAGCGCTCCCTGGAATTGCTGAAGCAGGTCGGCATCCCCGCCCCGGAGGAGCGGCTCTCGGTCTTTCCGCATCAGCTTTCCGGCGGAATGAGCCAGCGGGTCATGATCGCCATGGCGCTGTCGTGCAACCCGAAGCTCCTGATCGCCGACGAGCCGACGACCGCCCTCGACGTGACCATCCAGGCGCAGATCCTGGAGCTCCTCGTCGAGCTCCAGCAGGAGAAGGGCATGGCGCTGATCCTCATCACCCACGACATGGGCGTGGTCGCCGAGACGGCCGAGCGCGTGCAGGTGCAGTATGCCGGCGAAAAGGTCGAGGAGCAGGAGGTGAAGCGCCTCTTCTCCGATCCGCATCACCCCTATACCGCGGCACTTCTCGCCGCCCTGCCCGAACGCGCCACCGACCGCCGCCTTCCGGCCATCCCGGGCGTCGTGCCCGGACAGTACGACCGGCCCGCCGGCTGCCTGTTCTCCCCCCGATGCACCTACGCCGACGATCTTTGCCGCCGGTCCGTGAAGCGGCAGGGCCCGGAATTCGGCAACGCACTCTGCAACTATCCCCTGGCCGACGGCCGTCCGACCGGCAAGGCGAGCACCCTCGAAGCGGCGGTGGATGGCGAGGCATGACCGAAATCGTACTCGAAGCCCGTGACCTGAAGCGCTACTACAAGGTCTCCCGCGGCGCCTTCTCCGAGCCGGCGACCGTGCGCGCCCTGGATGGCGCGAGCTTTTCGCTCGCCGCGGGCAAGACGCTCGCCGTCGTCGGCGAATCCGGCTGCGGCAAATCCACCCTCGCCCGCGTCCTGACGATGATCGAGCCGCCGACCGAAGGCGAGCTGCGGATCGGCGGCAATCCCGTCGGCAAGGGCGGCGCAGAACTGCGCCGAGCCATCCAGATCGTCTTCCAGAACCCCTTCGGCTCGCTCAATCCCCGCCAGAAGATCGGCACCATCCTCGAGGAGCCCCTGAAGCTCAACACGCGGGAAGACGCCGCCACCCGCAAGCGCAAGGCGCTGTCGATGCTGGACCGGGTCGGCCTGCGCCCGGAGCACTACGATCGCTATCCGCACATGTTCTCCGGCGGGCAGCGCCAGCGCATCGCCATCGCCCGGGCCCTCATGCTGCATCCCCGCATCCTGGTCCTCGACGAGCCCGTCTCCGCGCTCGACGTCTCGATCCAGGCCCAGGTGCTGAATATCCTGAACGACCTGCAGGACGAGTTCGGGCTCGCCTATATCTTCATCAGTCACGATCTCTCCGTCGTGCGGCACATAGCCGACGATATCCTGATCATGTATCTCGGCCGCGTCGTGGAGCACGGATCGGCGAAGGACGTCTTCGCCCGGCCCCGCCACCCCTATACCGCGGCGCTCCTCTCGGCGACGCCCGTCGCCGATCCCGGACGGACGAAGACCCGCATTCCGCTCGTCGGCGAACTGCCCTCGCCGCTCGATCCTCCGCCCGGCTGCCCCTTCAACCCGCGCTGCTGGAAGGCCCAGGCCGACTGCCGGGACGCATTCCCGCCGGAAACCGGCCGCAATGGGCACATGGCCGCCTGCTACCATCAGCTGGAGGAAGAGGAACCAGTCGGCTGAACCCCTCGGGAACAAACGCGTGCCGACGCCGTTAGCCAACTGGCAAACGAGGTGTTCCAAATGACCGACTATCGCGACATGGACAAGGCAATCGCCGCGCTCGAGCGTCAGCTCGAGGAGCTCCGGCATCAATCCGCCAGCTTGGCGAGCGACCTGTCGCGCCGCGCCGGACATCGAGCTTCCGATCTGGGATCTTCGGCCAGGGGCTTATCGCGCGACCTCTACGGGGCGACGTCCTCCGGCTTCCACGACGCCGATCGCTACGCGCGGCGCGGTGCCAACATGATGGCGGACTACGCACGCGAGAACCCCGGCACCGCCTCCACGGCCGGCCTGGCCGCCGCCGGGCTGATCGGCCTCGGGCTCTGGTGGCTGTTGCGGCCGAGCCGCTGACGCCGACTTGCGCTATCCGCATCGCTGCAATGCAGCAATGAGGGTACCGCAGCCGGATCGGATACTTATCTTAGCCGTGTCGTCCGATTCACTCCTCCCGAGTCTGGGCGACGGGATCGGCGAACTCTCCTCCTCCCAGTCGCCGATCAATCTCAAGAGCCCGCCGCACCTCCTCCCGCGGCGGGCTTTTGTCGTTTCAGAACGCTTCCAGGAAAAGTGGGAACCGGTCTTCCGTCCGGAATCGTAGAAACGACGAGGTCGAGCTGCGGCCCGCAGGGGAAACGCCCTCGATCATTCCGCCGCATCCGGACGCGAGACGACGACCGGTCCGATATAGGCCTGGCGCCGCTCGATGTCCGCCAGGCGCCGTTCCATGACGGATAGCGTCCGCCTGGTCTGGTCGACCTGCGCCGAAAGCCCGTCGTCCGCCACCGGCTCCTCGTCCCGCTCGCCGACGAACCTCCCGAAAATGCGCGCGAGCAGCCGCGACAGGTCGTCCATGATCAGGAAGAAGGACGGCACCACCACCAGGCTGAGCGCCGTGGAGACGATGATGCCTCCGATGACCGCGATGGCCATCGGCGCACGGAACGCGCCGCCGTCGCCGAGCCCCATGGCCGACGGAAGCATGCCCGCCGACATGGCGATCGACGTCATGATGATCGGCCGCGCCCGCTTGTGGCAGGCCTCCATCACCGCCTGCAGGCGCTCCATGCCCCGATGCTTCATCTCGATGGCGAAGTCGACGAGCAGGATCGCGTTCTTGGTGACGATGCCCATCAGCATGAGGATGCCGATCAGAACCGGCATCGACACCGGGTTGCCGGTGACGATGAGCGCGGCCGCGACGCCGCCGATCGCCAGCGGCAGGGACAGAAGGATGGTGAAGGGCTGTATGACGTCCTTGAAGAGCAGGATCAGCACCGTCAGCACCAGCATCAGGCCGAGCAGCATCGCCCTGCCGAAGCTCTGCATCAGCTCGTTCTGCACTTCCGCATCGCCCGATTCGGCAAAGCGCACGTCGGACGGCAATCCGGCTTCCGATGCGATCGTCTTGAACCGCGCGGTCGCGGTGTTGAGCGCCACGCCGGCAGGCAGCGTCGCGCCGATCGTCACGCGCCGCTCGCGGTCGTAGCGGTCGATGGCGCTCGGACCCTGGCCGATTCGCACGTCGGCGACCGAACTGAGCGGAACCGTCCGCCCGCCCGCGGTCGGGACGCGGATGTTCTTCAGCTTCTCGAGGTTCTCGCGGAAGTTCGACCGGATCTGGACCCGCACCGGCACCAGCCGGTCGCCGATCGAAACCTTCGCCAGCGACGTGTCGACGTCGCCGATGGTGGCCACGCGAACGGTCTGCGAGATCTGCTCCGTCGTGACGCCGAGGCGCGCCGCCTCCGCCATGCGCGGCGTGATCTGGATCTCCGGACGCGGCAGCGCGCCTTCCGAGCTGACGTCGGCCAGGAGCGGATCGCCGCGCAGCTTCGCTTCGAGCTTGGCGGCCGCCTTGTTGAGGTCCTTTTCGTTGGACGACAGCAGGTTGAACGATATGTCGCGATCGCCGCGGTCGTTGAGCTTGTAGGCGCGCACGTCGGGAATCGTCGCCAGCTTGGCGAAGAGATCCGACTCGATCTCCCACTGGGGCTTCGTGCGCCCTTCGGCCGGAATCCGCGGAACGATATCCCGGGCGAACGGCACCAACCCGGTCACGCCGTTGACGAAGGAGCGCAGGAACGACTCGTCCTTCTTCTTCAAGAGCACGGTCAGCGAGGCACGGCGGATGTCGAGCTCGCCCTTCGGCGACGAGCCGCCGAGCACGAAGACGTGCTCCACTCCCGGCAGGCTAGCGGCGATCCGGCGCGCTTTTTCCGTCGCCGCATCGGTATCCGCCAGCTTGGCGCCGGGGGGCAGCTCGATGCTGACCGAGATGCGCGAGACGTCCTCCGGCGGCATGAAGCTCCCCGGTATCTGCACCATGAAATAGACCGAGACGGCCAGGATGCCGATGGCGGCCAGGAGCGTCGTGTACCGCCACCGCAGCGTATGCGCGATGAACCCCATGTAGCGCCCCATGACGAAGCCGTCCGCGGCGTGTTCCGCATCGGCGTCGCCGGGCTGCATGAAGTAGGCGGCGACCAGCGGCGTGATCAGCCGGGCGACCATCAGCGAGAAGAACACCGCCACCGCCACCGTCAGGCCGAACTGGCTGAAATACTGCCCGGGAATGCCGCCCATGAAGGAAACCGGCACGAAGACGGCGATGATGGTGAAGGTAGTCGCGATGACCGCGAGCCCGATCTCGTCGGCCGCGTCGATGGCCGCCCGGTAGGGCGACTTGCCCATCCGGATGTGCCTCGAGATGTTCTCGATCTCGACGATCGCGTCGTCGACCAGAATGCCGGTCGCCAGCGTGATCGCCAGGAAGCTCACGAGGTTCAGCGAGAACCCCATCATCTCCATGGCCCAGAAGGTCGGGATGGCCGACAGCGGCAGGGCCAGCGCCGATATGAGCGTCGCGCGCCAGTTCCGCAGGAACAGGAGCACGACGAGCACGGCCAGTATGGCGCCCTCCATCAGCGTGTGCATCGCCGCTTCGTAGTTGCCGTAGGTGTAGGACACCGTGTCGTCGACCCGGGTGATCGTCACGTCCGGATGGTCCGCGCGGATCGTCTTCAGCGTCGCCTTCACCGTCTGGTCGACGGTGACTTCGCTCGCCCCCTTCGCCCGGAAGACCGCGAAGGTGACGACCTGCTTGCCGTCGTAGCGCGAGAAGGAGCGAAGCTCCTCGTAGGTGTCGACCACGCGGCCGAGCTTGCCGAGCGCGACGAAGCGGCCGTTCGGCAGCGAGATCGTCGTCGCCGCCAGCTTCGGCGCCGATTCGGCGTCGCCGAGCGTGCGGATGGTCTGCTCGTGGCCGGCGACCTCGCCGCGGCCGGAACCGAGGTTGGAATTGATCGCCTTGAGCTGCTGGTTCACCTCGGAGGCGGTGATCCCGAACGATTCCAGCTTGGACGGATCGAGTTCGACCCGGATCTCACGGTCCGCGCCGCCGAAGCGGTCGACCCGGCCGATACCCTTCTGTCCCTGCAGCCCGCGCTGGACGACGTCGTCCACGAACCATGACAGCTGCTCCAGCGTCATGTTCGGCGAGGCGACGGCGTAGGTCTCGATCGCCTGTCCCTCGACGTCGATCTTCTGCACGATCGGATCGTTGGCGGTCGCCGGCAGATCGGAGCGGATCTTGTCGATCTCGTCCTTGACGTTCTGCACCGCCTGCTCGGTCGGCACCTCCATGCGGAATTCGACCGCCGTCGTCGACGTGCTGTCGGTGACGGTCGAGGTGATGTGCTTCACGCCGGTGATGCCGGCGACGGCGTCCTCGACCTTCTTCGTCACCTGCTTTTCAAGCTCGGCCGGCGCCGCTCCCGGCTGGGAAACGGAAACCGAGACGATCGGCACGTCGATGTTCGGGAAGCGCGTGACCGGCAGCGAATAGAACGCCTGCACGCCGACGACGACGAGCAGCGCGAAGAGAAGGAGCGGCGCGATGGGATTGCGGATGGACCATGCAGAAAAGTTCACGACGTCTCACCTCGCACCCTGGTTGTCGATCGCCGCCGCGAAGGAGTCGCCCGCGCCCGCGGCCCGGGCTCCTTCGAGGGGTATGGGGCTGATCCGGTCGCCGTCGCGGACGAAGGCGCCCGCCTTGGCGACCACCTCGTCGCCGGGCGCGAGGCCGCTCACGATCTCGATCTCTCCATCCGCGATGATGCCCGTTTGCACGGAGGTCGCGCGCACGCGGCCGTCCGAGACCTTCAGCACGCTCGATCCCTCGGCCGACATGCCGACCGCCGAGATCGGGACCACGACCGCGTCCTTGGTCTCGACCGTGATCGCGGCGTTCGCGAACATGCCCGCGCGGATCCTGTCGGGCTTGTCGAAGGAGACCCGCACCGTTCCGAGGCGCGACGTCAGGTCGACGGTCGGATCGACGACCCGCACCCGGGCCTCGAGCGCCGTCGACTGCCCGGCGAGCCTCACGGCGACCTTCTGCCCCGGCTGGACCTTCAGCAGATCCTCCTCGGACACGTCAGCCCGCAGTTCGAGACGGTCGTCCTTGATGATGGTGAACATCGGACTTCCGGAGGCGCTCGCTATGGCGCCCACCTTCAGGTTCTTGGCCGAGACGACGCCGGAGACCGGCGCCCGGACCTTCGTGCGGGCGAGCCGCAGCCGGACGTCGCCGATCTGCGCATCGGCGACATCCACGTCCGCCCGCGCCACGGCGATCGCCTGCTCGGCGGAGTTGACCCGGGCGAGCGCGGCGTCGGCGCTGGCCGATGCCTGGTCGAGATTTGCGGTCGACATCGTGCCGCTCGTGCTGAGCGCCTTGTAGCGGTCGCGCACGCGGACCGCCTCGTCGGCATTGGCCTTCGCCTCGGCGAGCTGCGCCTTGCCCTGGGCGAGCGCGGCCTCGGACTTCGCCTTCGCCGCCTGCAACTGGCTGAGCTGGAGCTTGAGGGAATCGTCGGCGAGCACCGCCATCACGTGTCCCTTCTCCACCCGGTCGCCCACCTGCACGTCGCTCGTGTCCACCGCCAGCCCGTCGACCTGCGGCTGGACGTAGACCTCCTCCACCGGCCTTATGGTGCCGGAGGCGAGAACCGTGTCGGTGATCGGCTGCTTCTTCGCCGTCACCACGTAGATCGAAGGCGGCCGCGGGGTCGCCGCCGGCCCGCCGTCGGCCGCCACGGCCGACGGCGCCGCAGACGCAATCATTCCCCATGCAACGGCGATCGCCGCTATTCGCATCAGAACTGTCATGTGAACCCTCTTTGACGGAATGCCGCCCGGTCTCTTGCGTCCGCTCAGCGTCGTCCGCCGAAAATCAAGTCGTTGATGATCTGCAATCCGAATTCCGCCAGCGCCCGGTACTCGTCCTCCCGGCCGGTCGCCTCGGCGAAGCCGCGTTTCTTGGCGAGCCCCTTCACCAGGATCATCGCCATTTCGGCGCGCGTATTCATCTCGGCCTCTGGCAGAGGGTGGTCCGGATCCTCGATGCTGCGCATCGCCGCGATGATGTTTTCGCGCACGGTGGCCTCGAGACGGCTGCGCAGCGCGGCAATCTCCGGATTGCGATAGGAGGCCGCGTCGATTTCGGACCAGAGGGCCGCCTCGTCGCAGGTCGTGCACGTCATGTGCGCGCCGGCCAGCGCCAGATAGGCCGCCGCCTTGTCCTCCGCCTCGCGGGCCTTGGAGAAGTCCGCCTGGATATCGGCCAGGTCGCGCTCCACCAGCGCGGTGACGATCGCATCCTTCGACGGAAAATAGCGATAGAAATTGCCCACGCTCATCTGCGCCGCCTGCGCCAGTTCCTGCATGGAGGCGCCCTCGAAGCCCTTGCGGGCGAAGACCAGCTTGATCCTGTCGAGAATTTCCCCGCTCCGCCCGGACGACGGAGTGCGTTCGATCTTGTTCATTCGCTTGCCCAACACTCGGCGCACCACGCTGCCGATCGCGGCGATGTAATGAACGTACGTTCACTCGTCAAGAGTAAATGAGCGTTCATTCCTGACACCCTCTGTCAGGAACGAACGCGGTTGAACCGGGCCGGTCCGGGCAAACCGGACACCGTTTGCCCTCCGGAAAGGCGCAGGAACAACCAGATAAGGCGCGTCGCGTCCGTGAGACGCGGACGCCCTCTAGTCGTCGTCCTCGATGGCGATGTCGTCGAGATCGAAGTCGAAATCGATGTCCTCGTCGTCCTCGATCGGAGGCGGCGCCCGCTTTTTCGCCTCGTTCGCGACGGCGGCCTCCTCGTCCGTCGGTTCGGCGTGCGTCTCCTCCGGCTCGGCGACGGAGGGCGCCTGCGGACTGGGCTCCGCGACGGGGAGCGTCTGCTCACCCGGTTCGGCTTTCGCCTCGGCGGGCTCGGATGCGAGAACTGCAGCGGCGGCGGCGGCCACGGCGGCGGGCATTGCCGGCTCCGGGGCGGCGGGCGCGGCAGGCGGCTCGGACTGCCGCTCCCTTGCCGGCATGTCGACAAGCCGCGTCAGGGCGGCAAGATAGAGTTCCGCACCCTTCTCGACGTACTTCCAGTCCGTCGCTTCCTCCGGCGCATGGCTGACGCCGCCGCGGCTGGGAACGAAGATCAGCGCGGCAGGACAGAAAGACTGCATCGCCGACGCGTCGTGCCGCGCGCCGGAGGACATGCGCCTGCAGGCGAGATCGAGACGCCGCGCTTCCTCCTCGACGATCCCGGCCAGTTCCGCGTCAAGCTCGACGGGAGACACCCAGCGCGCCTCGTCGATCGAGCTCGCCAGGCCGCGCGACTTGGCGACCCGGTCCACGAGCGCCCGCAGCGCGGCCGCGATCGCGCGCATCACCCGCTCGCTGGCCTCCCGGATGTCCAGGCTGAAGACGGCCTTCCCCGGGATCGTGTGCGGCTGGTTGGGTGTCAGCGCGACCGTCCCGACGGTGACGCGCGACGCCTCCCCGCCGACGATGCGGATGATCGAGGGAATCGTGGCGGCGATTTCGGCAAGGCCCGCGAATGCGTCGGAGCGCCGGTCCATCGGCGTCGTGCCGGAGTGGTTGGTCGAACCCGTCAGCGTGATCGTCCAGTCCGCCTGGCCGCACACCGTATCGACGATGCCGATCGTGTCGCCCCCTTCGTCGAGCAGCGGCCCCTGCTCGACATGCAGTTCGAGGAACGCCTTGATCGAACCCGGCTCGCGGGCGGCGTCCTCGAGCGCCGCCGGGTGCAGGTGCTGCGCCTCCATCGCCTCCGCGAGCCCGACCCCGTTTGCGTCCGCCGCCTGTCCGGCCCGCTCGGCATCGACCTGGCCGATGACCGCTCGGGAACCGAGCGACCCGCCGAACCGACCCCCGCCGTCGCTGGTGGCGACGATCTCGATCGGCGCGGCAGGCGTTTCCCCCGCGTCCTGCATCGCCCGGACGCACTCCAGCGCCACGCAGACGCCGAGGGCGCCGTCGAACGCACCGCCGCCCGGTATCGTGTCGAGATGCGACCCCGCCATGACGATCGGCCCCTCGCCCTCGCCGTAGCGCCCGAAAACGTTGCCGGCGCCGTCCCATCGGACCGCCAGGCCCGACCCTTCCATCTCGGCGGCAAGCCAGCGCCGGGCTTCCATGTCGGCGTCCGAAAGGGCCCGCCGGTCGAAACCGCCGCCCTCGAGCCGGCCGAAGGCGTTCACGCCGTCGAAAAGACGGCGCAGGCGCTCGCTGTCGATGACCGGGGAAGTGTCTTTTTTTGCCATGTCGTCGGATCCCTCCACATGCACGTGCTCCGTGCGCGTATCCTCGACAACCTATATCGCCAAGACGCCGGAAGCCAAACCGCGGATCGACGACGGCCGGCTCGAAATCCGAGAGCGCCGCCCTCAGACCGCGTCGAGGTCGTGCCCCTCCAGCGGCATCGCTTCGGCCAGGGCCTCGGCGTGCAGGTCCTCGGCGTTCAGGTTCTCGGGCCCGAGCATGTCCGCAACGCGCTCCAGCGCGGCGATCAACATTGCCTGCTCCCAGTCCTTCAGCTTCACGAAACGCTGGTGGAAGCGCGCGTGGACGCCGTCCGGCGCGATCGTCAGGATGCCGCGTCCGCGCTCGCTGAGCGTCAGCCAGACCTGGCGGCGATCGACCTCCCCGCGGCGCCGCTCGACCAGTCCGTGCGCCTCGAGCTTGTGGATGAGCGCAGTCGTCGTCGCCTGCGTGATGCCCATGCGCCCGGCGATCTCGCCGGCCGTCTTCGCGCGGCCGTCGTCCAGCATCTGCAGGAAAATGAGCTGCGAGGGCGTCAGCCCCGTCTCGCGAATCAGCGCCTTGCTGTTCGCCTCCGTGACGCGCAGGACCTTCCGCATGGCCGTCAGGATCGTTTTGGTTCGATCATCCAAATGCGTCGTCCGCCCTGTCGCGTTGTTTCTGTTTCCTTGTGCCCTGCGGTTGCGTCGAAGTCCATGTCCGGCACCATCGCAGGTCCTGCCGTATATATAACGCTTTAATGAAGGAAAATGTTGCATTCCAGAAAATTCGGCAAGCACGGTAAAAATTTTTGGGACGAAAAAATACGCCAAGATGATGGCCGAACCGGAGGAAAACCGCTTCGATTGGATGGAACCAATCGGTTGACATTTAGTTTGCAATATCTAAGTTTCAAACGATCCCAGCACGGAGTTTGATATGCATCTCGTTTCCCAAAAGACCATGAGACCGGCCGACGACATCACCATTCGGGAACCCACCGAAGGCGATGGCGCCGAGATCTGGCATCTGGTGAAGGAGTCGGGCTCGCTCGACGAGAATTCGATGTACTGCAACCTGCTTCAGTGCACGCACTTCTCGTCCACCTGCGCCCTGGCGGAACGGGACGGCGAAGCGGTGGGCTGGGTGTCCGGCTACATCCCGCCGGAAGACCCCGAATGCCTGTTCGTCTGGCAGGTCTGCGTGCGCGAGGACGCGCGCGGCAAAGGTCTCGGCAAGCGCCTGATTCGCGACATCCTCGCCCGCAAGCACTGCCGCGAGATCACCCACGTCAACACGACCATCACCGACGACAACGCGGCGTCGTGGGCGCTGTTCGGCAAGCTCGCCAAGTCGCTCGACGCCGATCTGGAGCGGACGGAACATTTCGAGGAAGAGGCGCATTTCGATGGGCATCACGCCACCGAGCACCTTGTTTCGATCGGCCCGTTCAAACCGCCGAGGCGGGCGCTCCAGTCCGTCGCCTGACACAGCGGCAAGCGCGTTATCCGCCGCAGGCCAATCCTCAATTCAACGAAAGATCCAACGGAAATGACCGATAGCGAAACCATATCCGACGACATGAAGACCTTCGATCGCGTCGA
This sequence comes from uncultured Alphaproteobacteria bacterium, assembly GCA_963838155.1. Lineage (GTDB taxonomy): Bacteria > Pseudomonadota > Alphaproteobacteria > Rhizobiales > Rhizobiaceae > Pararhizobium_B. Next base: position 289,092 of record CAWIQE010000004.1, on the reverse strand, counting down.
GAGCCAGGTGCGCAGCTACTCGCGCAGCTTTCCGCGAATGTTCGACAAGGCCGTGGGATCGACCATCCACGGCAGCGACGGCCGGTCCTATACCGACTTTCTCGCCGGCTGCTCGACGCTGAACTACGGCCACAACGATCCCGACATGAAGCAGGCGCTGGTCGACTACGTCTCCGCCGACGGGATCGCGCACGGCCTCGACATGTTCACCGTCGCCAAGGAGCGCTTCCTGGCGACCTTCGAGGAGCTCGTCCTGAAGCCGCGCGGCATGGACTACCGCGTCCAGTTCACCGGACCGACCGGCGCGAACGCCGTCGAGGCGGCGCTGAAGCTGGCGCGCAAGGTCACCGGTCGCCAGACGGTCGTCGCGTTCACCAACGGCTTCCACGGCGTGACGCTCGGTGCGCTCGCGGCCACCGGCAATGGCGGCCACCGCAACGCCTCGGGGCTTCCGCTTTCCGGCGTCCACCGCGCCCCCTACGACGGCTATTACGGGGACGGCATAGACACCGCCGACCTCCTCGACCGCGAACTGTCGGATCCCGGTTCGGGCGTCGACGCGCCTGCCGCTTTCATCGTCGAGACGGTGCAGGGCGAAGGCGGCCTCAACGCCGCCTCGGCCGACTGGCTGCGCAAGATCGAGACGATCGCGCGCAAGCACGGCGCTCTCTTCATCGTCGACGACATCCAGGCCGGCTGCGGGCGCACCGGGACGTTCTTCTCCTTCGAGACCATGGGGCTGTCGCCCGACATCGTCACGATGGCGAAGTCGCTGTCCGGCATGGGCCTTCCCTTCGCGGTGACCCTGCTGAAGCCGGAGCACGACATCTGGTCCCCGGCCGAGCACAACGGCACGTTCCGCGGCAACAACCACGCCTTCGTCACCGCGCGCGTGGCCCTGGAGAAGTTCTGGAAGGGCTCCGTCTTCCAGGAAGAGATCGCCCGGAAGGGTGCGCATCTCGAACGCCGCCTCGAAGCGATCGCCGAGCGCCACGGGCTTTCGACCCGCGGCCGCGGCATGATGCGCGGCGTCAACGCCGGCAGCGGCGAGCGTGCGGCGGCCGTTTGCGCGGCCTGCTTCCGCAAGAACCTCATTATCGAGACCTCCGGGCCCAACGACGAGATCGTCAAGGTCCTCTGCCCGCTGACCATCGACATGGCCCAGCTCGACGCCGGCCTCGACGTCATGGAAGCGGCCTTCGGCGAGGTCTTCGACGAAAACAAGCTGATCGCAGCGGAATAAGAGGAAAGAACACGATGATCGTTCGCAATCTCGACGACGCCCGCAGCGGCGACCGCCTCGTCACGACGAAAGGCTGGGACTCCACGCGCCTGCTGCTTGCAGGAGACGACATGGGCTTCTCCTTCCATATCACGCGTCTCTTCGCCGACAGCGTCAACACGTTCGAATACAAGCACCATTTCGAGAGCGTCTATTGCATCTCCGGCGAAGGCACGATCGAGGACCACGCCACCGGCAAGGTCCACGAGATACGCCCCGGCACGATGTATGCGCTGAACAAGCACGACCGGCACACGCTGCGCACGAGCCCCGGCCAGGAAATGGTCATGGCCTGCTGCTTCAATCCGCCGGTCACCGGCCAGGAAGTGCACCGCGAAGACGGGTCCTACGCCCCGGCCAAGGAGGTCGCCTGAGCGACCCGCGGGCCTAAAGCGCTTCCAGGAAAAGTGGAAACCGGTTTTCCGTCCGGAAGCGCGTAAAAACAAAGAGATAGAGCGTGTCCGCGATTCCGTGAAGCACGGACACGCTCTAGCCCCGCGACCGGGACCCGCAGCCGAACCTGCGGTCGACCGATATCCGAGAACGCAGTCCAAGAAGGTGAATTCATGACGCAGACGATGCGACAGACCTACGACGACAGCTATCCCACCCGAAGTCCCGACGGGGAAACCTTCAGCGACCGGCTCGACCCGGTCGTCTGGTCGAACTGGACTCCCGAGGCGCCGCTGACGCGCGCACAGACGGACGAGTTCGACCGCAGGGGCTTCCTCGTCCTGCAGAACATCTTCACCCCAGGCGAGGTGGCGCTCCTGAAGCAGGAGCTGCAGGGCATCCGCCGCGGCGACAAGGTGCTCGATCCCGAAAGCCTGATCACCGAGCCCGGCTCGAACGAAATCCGCACCGTCTTCCAGCTCGAGAAGCAGAGCGCGATCTTCGACCGGCTATCCCGCGATTCCCGTATCGCGGGCGTCATCAGGTTCCTGCTGAACGACGACCTCTACGTCCATCAGTCGCGGCTCAACTACAAGCCCGGCTTCACCGGCAAGGAATTCTACTGGCACTCCGATTTCGAGACCTGGCACGCCGAGGACGGCATGCCGCGCATGCGCGCCATCTCGGCATCCGTGCTGCTGACCGACAACGACGCCCTGAACGGCCCGTTGATGCTGATTCCCGGCTCCCACAAGACCTTCATCAGCTGCGCCGGCGAGACCCCCGACGAGAACCACAAGAGCTCGCTCAAGAAGCAGGAAATCGGCGTCCCCTCCCATGAGGCGCTGACCGATATCGCCGGCCGCAACGGCATCGAATACGCCGCCGGCAAGGCGGGCACGGTAATCCTGTTCGACTGCAACACCCTGCACGGCTCGAACGGCAACATCACGCCCTTCCCGCGTTCGAACGCGTTCTTCGTGTTCAATGCGTGGTCGAACCGCGTGACCAGGCCCTACGCCGCCGCCCGCCCCCGCCCCGAATTCCTCGGCACGCGGGAGCCGACCGGGCCGATCGAGATCGAGCGGGGCAGCCTTTCCTGACCGTCGCCGTCGGAGCGACAGCGAACAATCACGCCAGCCCCCTGCCGACAGGGGGCGAACCCGGAGTATCCATGTCCAGCCATTCTGTCGAAAAAATCGGTGGCACCTCGATGTCGCGCACCGATGCGTTGCTGAAGAACGTCATCATAGGCAATCGTAGCGGCGCCGACCTCTACAACCGCATATTCGTCGTCTCCGCCTATGGCGGGATGACGGACCGCCTGCTCGAGCACAAGAAATCCGGCGAACCGGGCGTCTACGGCCTCTTCGCGAGTTCCGAGAGCGGCTGGCGCTGGGGCGACGCCCTGACCGAGGTCGCCGAGGCGATGATCGCCAAGAACGCCGAGATCTTCGAGGATCCGATGGCGCGCAGCCATGCCGACTCCTTCATCCGGGAGCGCGTGGAGGGTGTGCGTTCCTGCCTGATCGACCTCAACCGGCTCTGCTCCTACGGGCATTTCCAGCTCGAGCACCACCTCCTGACCGTCCGCGAGATGCTGGCGGCTCTCGGAGAGGCGCATTCGGCCCACAACACGGCTCTCCTGCTGCGCGAGCACGGCGTCAACGCCCGCTACGTCGACCTCACCGGCTGGCGCGACGAGAGCCAGCGCGACCTCGATCAGCACATCCGCCACGCCTTCTCGGAGATCGACCTGTCGAAGGAACTGCCGATCGTCACCGGCTATACCCAGTGCCAGCCGGCGCTCATGGCGACCTACGACCGCGGCTATTCGGAAGTGACGCTGTCGCGCATCGCCGTGGTCACCGGCGCCCGCGAGGCGATCATCCACAAGGAGTTCCACCTGTCCTCCGCCGACCCGAAGGTCGTCGGCAAGGATGCGGTCCGGGTCATCGGCGAGACCAATTACGACGTCGCCGACCAGCTCTCCAACATGGGCATGGAGGCGATCCATCCCCGCGCGGCCAAGAGCCTGCGCCAGGCCGAGATCCCGCTCCGGGTCAAGAACACCTTCGAGCCGGACCATCCGGGCACGCTGATCCGCTCCGACCTGGAGGCCAGGGAGCCGGGCGTCGAGATCGTCACCGGCCTGACCGGCGTCTTCGCCTTCGAGTTCTTCGAGCAGGACATGGTCGGCGTGAAGGGCTACGACGCGGACATCCTCGAGGCGCTGAAGCGCCACGGGCTCTGGATCATCTGCAAGACGTCCAACGCCAACGCGATCACGCACTTCCTGAAGGGCTCGATGAAATCGCTCCGTCGCGCCAGCGCCGATCTCGCGGCGAAATATCCCGCCGCCGAGATTCTCACGCGCAAGGTCGCGCTCGTCTCGGCGATCGGCCGCGATCTCAAGGGCACCCGCACGACGGCCCGCACCATGGAAATGCTCGCCGAAGCCGGCATCGAGCCGCTCGGCGTCCACGACCTGATGCGCAAGGTCGACCTGCAGGTCATCGTCGACGAGGCCGACTTCGAGAAGGCGGTGGTCGCCATGCATCGCGGCCTGGTCGAAAACGAGACGCCCGGCGCCAACGGACAGCAGCGGCAGGCGGCTTAAGGCTCGCGCCTCGCGAGATTCGTTAAGGGAGGGGGAGAGGCCGTACCGAGCAGGCGTTGGTCCCGATTATTGGGGACAGCTATTGGGAACCGCCTGCGAGGTGCGGCCTTTTGCGCGCAGCAGCTTGCCCGATACGATATGCATCGGCTGGAACGGCGGGACCGCCTGGATCTTGGGATCGGCGAGCCTCAGCGTGTAGCAGCCTGCGAAGACCACCGTCGTTCCGTCCGAATTCACCGTGCGCACGGCGACCGGCACACTGTAGTAGATACTGCCGGCCGCCCCGTCCGAGGTTGCGGTTCCCGTATAGAGCCGCGTGCGGACGGTCTGCCGGTACCCTCGTTCGAACTCCTGGAAGGTCGCGACTTCCGGGCTTCCCTTCCAGTAGGAATAGGCGCGCACCAGTTCGTGACGGTTGATCGCGTTGTAGAGCGATTCGATCACCGCCGTCGGCGTCGTCCGGTCGTCCTTGTAGGGCGGCTCCTCGAACGTCCGCGCGACGGAGCGCGGGGCGGACGAGAAGGCGACCACCGCGCCGGCAAGGGCGAGCGCGATCGCCCGGGACCGGGCTTTCGTGTGCGCGGAAGAGGACATCTCTCGGCCTTCCTTGTCCGTTGGGCGCACCCCGGAAGGGGTCGCGCACCGTAAGAGGCCCTTATGCCGCAGGGGTTGCGCGACGGCAACAGATGTCTCGCCTGCCGCCTTAAGCTCCGTGTCCGGGTGGCGCTCCCGGGCCACCACCGTCGCCCGAGCCGGGATCCGAATCGGGATCTGCGAGTATCCGCCGGCGCACGGCTTCCGGCTGCGCGTTGATCGCGGAAACCAGCTCGGCGAACGTCATCCGCAACCCGTAGAACTGGTCGACCAGGTGAATGATGACGTCGATGCCTTCCTCGTTGACGCCCATGTCGCGTTCGAGATCGAGCAGAAGGCGGCCGCGCGCCACGTCGATCCGCCGAAAGCGACGCCCGCCGCCGTCACCGGTCTCCGGCACCAGCCACCGGCGCTCGACCCACGTCTCGCATACCGATTGCTCGATGCGGAGAACGGTGCAGAATTCCCGGTCGTCCACGATTCAAACTCCCATCTTGGAACGCGGATTCTGCCTCCTGTCGCGGCTCCACTCGTCCACGAAGCGCCTGAGCTTGTCGTCCGGCTCTTCGGGGAGAACGATCGCCAGGGTGACGTAAAGGTCCCCGTGACCGCCCTGCCGCGTGGGGGCGCCCCTGCCCTTCAGGCGAAGCACCTTGCCGCTGGAGGAGTTCGGGGGCACCGACATCGTGACCGGCCCCTTGGGCGTCGGCACGTTGACCTTGCCCCCGTTGACGGCTTCCGCCAGCGTCACCGGCAGGTCGAGGCGGATGTCGTCGCCGTCGCGCCGGAAGAAGGCGTGCGGGCGCACATGCACCTCGATCAGCGCGTCCCCCGCCTCGCCTCCACCCGCACCCGGATGTCCCTTGCCTTTCAGCCTCAGCGTCTGGCCGTCGCGGGTGCCCGCCGGCACCTTGATGTCCAGCGCCGGGCCGTTGGGCAGGCGGATCTGCGTCTGGGTGCCGTTGATGGCATCCAGGAAATCGACGTTCATCGAATATTGGGCGTCCTGTCCCTTCATGCGGAACTGCCTGCCTCCGGCGCCCCCGCGCCGTGAAAAGAACTGCGAGAAGATGTCCTCGCCCTCGCCCCCGCCCAGATCGGAGAAGCCGCCGGCCGAATTGTACGGGTTGCCGCTGGCCGCACCGGCATACTCCCGGTAGTACTGGCGCTGCTGCTGTTCGCCGCCGTCGGGACCGATCTCGCCGCGGTCGTAGCGCGCGCGCTTGTCCTTGTCGCCGATGATCTCGTAGGCGGCCGAAATGTCCTTGAACTTCCGCTCGGCGGCCTCGTCGCCCGGGTTGAGATCGGGATGGAGCACCTTCGCCTGCTTTCGGAACGCCTTCTGGATCTCCTCCTGCGAGGCGGTGCTCTTGACGCCGAGAACGTTGTAGGGGTCTCCTGCCATGAACCTGCATTTCTCCAGCTGCGGGATGGACGATTGCTTTTCCCGGGGACGTCGCGTCGCCGGACCGCGACACGCAGCTTCAATATCGTTCTTCGCCCGCCTTCCCGCAAGTATTCCCGCCGGCAAAGGCCCAGAACACGGAGCGCCGCGACGCCGTCAGGTCCGCCATCCGAGCATGCGCCGTTCCAGCCGCCCGATCAGCCAGCCGACGATCAGGCCGATGACCGACAATATGGCGACGCCGGCGATCAGCTGCCCGAGGTCGAAGAGCGAGCCGGCCATGAGGATGTAGGCGCCGATGCCGAACTGCGCGCCGATCATTTCCGCCGCGACCAGGAGCACGATGGCGATCGACGCGGAGATCCGGAAGCCCGACAATATGGAGGGCATGGCCCCCGGCACGATGATCTTGCGCACGATCGACAGCCAGGAAAGCCCGAAGGACTGGCCCATGCGGATCAGGTTCCGGTCGACGCCGTCGACCCCGCTATAGGTCGAGATGACCGTCGGGAAGAACGTCCCGAACAGGATGGTCGCGACCTTCGATCCCTCGCCGATGCCGAACCAGATGATGAAGAGCGGCAGCAGTGCGATCTTCGGCACCGGAAACAGCGCCGAGACGAGAGGCAGGAGACCGACGCGCGCGACCGAGAACAGCCCGATGGCCAGCCCGACCGCCACGCCGAGCAGCGATCCGAGGGTCCAGCCGAGGATCAGGCGGTAGAGGCTGACCGACAGGTGCTTCCAGAGCATGCCGGTGACGACGAGGTCCGAAAGCGCTTTGACGACGTCCGCCGGCGCCGGGAGCGCGATGTTGCTGATGAAGCCCGATTGCGAGCCGACCTGCCACAGTGAAAGCAGCACGATGAAGACGACCGGCGAAAGGAAACGGATGTGCCGGTGCGTGAAGCCGCCGCCGCGGAACGGCACCGGCCGCGCGTTCTCGTCGGGCGCCGGCGCCGGCGCGGCCAGGTGCGCCGGCCCGGAGATGGCATCGTCAGACATCGTAGAGCTCCATGTCGGCCGCGCGCGCTTCCTCGCGCATCATGTCCCAAAGCTGGCGCTGGGTCGTCTCCAGCTCGGCCAGGTGATCGGCACGCTCGTCGAGCGGCATGTCGATCGCCACGACCTCGCGGATCCGGCCCGGCCGCCGGCTGAGGACGACGATCTTGTGCCCGAGGCGGACCGCTTCGGCGAGATTGTGCGTCACGTAGCAGGCGGAGAAGCGCTCGCGCACCCACAGCTCCACGAGATCGTCCATGAGGAGTTCGCGCGTCTGGCTGTCGAGCGCCGACAGCGGCTCGTCCATCAGCATGACGGCGGGCCGCACCGCCAGCGCGCGCGCGATGGCCACGCGCTGCTTCATCCCGCCGGAAAGCTGCCGCGGCCACGCCCCGGCGAAATCGGAAAGCTTCGTGCGCGCCAGCACGTCCGCGATGATCCCGGCGACGGCGTCGGACCGGATGCCGTGGTCCTCCAGAACGAGGCTGACATTGCCCTCCACCGTGCGCCAGGGCAGTAGCGCGAAGTCCTGGAAGATGTAGGTCAGCGGATTGAGGCTTCCCGCCGGCGGTTCGCCGGAAATCAGGATCCGTCCCCGGTCGGGTCTCTCGAGGCCGCCGATGAAGCGAAGCAGCGTCGACTTCCCGCAGCCCGACGGCCCGATGATGCAGACGACCTCGCCGTCCGTGACCTCGAAGCCGATGTCGCTCAGGACCTTCGTCTCTCCATAGGCGTGGCCGACGCCTTCGAGTGTAAGCCTCATGTTCCGATTGTCCGTAGGCGGCGCGCCTTTGGCGCAGCCGCTTCCTTCAGAGGGTTTTCACGAACTCCGTGGTGACCAGGTTCTTCATGGAGGCGTCCGCGGGCACGAGCTTCTCCGACTTGAACCATTCGAGCTGGTCTTGGATGCTCGCGACGTTCATCGCGGCGTCCGCGTTGATCCGCATCGCACCGGCCCGGATGCGCGGGTCCGCCTTTTCCAGCGGCATGGCCGAATAGACGTATTTGTGGACCATCGCGACGAGCTGCGCAGTCTCCTTCTCGCCCATGGTCTTGTCGACGAGGGCGGCATTGTAGTCCGCGATGCCCTTCGACAGGCCGGCGAGGAAGCGCTTGACCAGGTCCTTCTTCGAACCGGCGTTCCTGTCCGAGGTGAACACCGTCGTCACCTGGTAGTTCGGGATGTAGTCCTGGATCTTGCCGATCTCCACGACGGCGTCCCCGCGGGTCAGAGCGTCGGCGATGTTGGGCACGATCGACCACGCGTCGATCTGGCCCGACTTCAGGGACGCGATGACGGCCGGCACCTTCTGGAGCGGCACGATGCGGATCGACGAGCGCGCAAAGCCGCTCTTGTCGGCGATCTTCTGCGCCATGTAGTGGAAGGAGGAACCGGCGGTCGTCACGCCGAACGAATGGCCCTGGATCTTGTCCGGAGACGTCACGCCCGCGTCGAAGGCCTTCTTTGAAGCGAGGATCTTCTGGCCCTCCACGCCCGGCGTTTCCTGCAGCGCGCCGCCGATTATCTTGACCGCACCCTTCTCGGCAAGGCTGACGAGGCCGCCGGAAATGGCCGTCATGCCGAAATCGATGTCGCCTGAAGCGATGCCCACGGCCATCGGCTGCGCCGCCTGGAACTGGACGAACTCGACGTCGAGCCCCTGCTCGCCGAAATAGCCCTTGCCCTCGGCGATGATGCTCGGCGAATGCGAGGTCAGCGCCAGGATGCCGATGCGGATCTTGTCCCGGCCGGCTGCGTCCGCACGGCCGGTACCGAATGCGCCCGCCGTCGCGATTCCCCCTGCCGCCAGAGCGACGAACTGCCTGCGTGTCGTGGAGACCATGTGTCCTCTCCCTGCAATTTTCGGCCGGGCCGGCCGGCCCGTTTCGGCGGCCGCCGCTTCTCGCCGGCGCCGCAAAGGCCCGGTGACTTCTTTTGCAATTTGACCGGCTTGTCAACGACAACCGCCGGAGACCGGTGGACGCGGACCCGGTAACGAGTCAGTCTACCCGCACCCGCCCGCCCGAATTCCGATTGTTGAACACCAGTTCAATAAAACAGTTGATCCTGACATTCACAGAACATATGCTCCCTCCAAGGCAAAGAGCGCGCTACACTGCCCGGGTGCAGTTGCATTCAGCAAGTTGCAAAGGAGCTTTCGCTTTAGGTCAAGCATTGACCATACGGTCTGCAAACATGTGTCCAACCCGGACAATCGAAAATGGGAACAGCGCGGCTGCAGCGGCGGAGCACAAGCTCCGCTCCGGCCGAACCCGGGGGTGCACGAGACGCCTGGCAGCCCGCCCGCGGCGGTTGCCGCCGGCAAGACGCAAAGACGACGCGGTTCCCGTCATGGCAACCTGACGACCGTCACCGGTCGCTGAACACTGGGAGAACCTTCGCATGAGCAAAGAACTCGACGATCTGAGCCGTCGCGTGGCGCGAGGCGCCCTGAGCCGGCGCGACTTCCTCGGCCGTGCGGCCGCCCTCGGCGTGGCCGCACCCTTCGCAAACTCGCTCCTCGTCTCCGCCGCCGCGGCCGCGGAGCCGGTCAAGGGCGGTACCCTGACGGCCGGCGTGCAGACGGGCGAATCGAGCGACAGCCTCGATCCTGCGACCTGGACCAACCAGATGCCGCAGTTCTTCGGCCGTTGCTGGGGCGAGCAGCTCGTCGCGCTGACGCCGGAAGGAAAGGCCGTGCCGAAGCTGGCGGAATCCTGGGAATCCAACGAGGACGCGACGACCTGGACGTTCAAGATCCGAAAGGACGTCACCTTCCACAACGGCAAGACGATGACCCCCGACGACGTCGTCGCCACCATGGAGCGCCATTCCGACAAGGACTCGCACTCCGGCGCGCTCGGCATCATGCAAGGCATCAAGTCGATCAAGAAGGACGGCGACAACGTCGTCTTCGAATTGAAGACCGGCAATGCGGACCTGCCCTTCCTGCTCGAGGACTACCACCTGGTCATCCAGCCGAACGGCGGCAGGGACAAGCCCGACGCCGGCATCGGCACCGGGCCGTACAAGGTCGCCAGCCACGAGCCCGGCGTGCGCGACGTCGGCCAGCGCTACGACACCTACTGGGACGCCGGCAAGGTGGGCCACGCCGACACCGTGATAATCCTCGCGATCAACGATCCCACCGCCCGCATGTCCGCCCTGCAGAGCGGCCAGGTCGACCTGATCAACCGCGTCGAGCCGAAGGTGGTGCATCTCATCAAGCGCCTGCCCGGCGTGACGCTGCACACTGTCGCCGGCAAGGGCTACTACCCCTTCAACATGTTCTGCAACACCAAGCCCTTCGACAACAACGACATCCGCATGGCGCTCAAGCTCGCCATGGACCGCGAGGGGATGCTCAAGACCATCCTTCGCGGCTACGGCTCGGTCGGCAACGACTTCCCCATCGACAAGGCCTACAACCTCTTCCCGACGGACATACCCCAGCGCACGTTCGATCCGGACAAGGCCAAGAGCCTCTACAAGAAGTCCGGCCACGACGGCCCGATCGTCCTGCGGACCTCGGACGTCGCCTTCCCCGGGGCCGTGGATGCCGCGCAGCTCTACCAGCAGTCCTGCGCCAAGGCGGGGATCGACCTCAAGGTGATGCGCGTTCCCGGCGACGGATACTGGTCGGAAGTCTGGAACAAGCAGCCGTTCTCGACGTCCTACTGGGGCGGCCGGCCGACGCAGGACCAGATGTATTCCGTCGGCTACATTTCCTCCGCCGACTGGAACGACACCCGGTTCTTCAACAAGAAGTTCGACCAGGTCATCGTCCAGGCGCGCGGCGAACTCGACGAGGGCAAGCGCAAGCAGCTCTACCACGACGCCGCGATGATCATCCGGGACGAGGGCGGCCTCATCGTGCCGATGTTCAACGACTTCATCTCGGCCGCCGGCAAGCGCGTCGGCGGCTGGGTGGACGACCCCAACCAGGAATTCTCCAACCTGTCGGCCATGATCCGCTGCTGGGTCAAGCAGTAAGCGGACGGCAGCATGGGGTCCGGTATCCTGAAACTCGTTGCCCAGCGCCTGGCGCTGGGCATCCTCCTCCTGATCGCCGTTTCGATTCTGATCTTCGCCGGCACGCAGATCCTGCCCGGCGACGTCGCGCAGTCGATCCTTGGCCAGACGGCGACGCCGCAGGCCGTCGCCAACCTGCGCGCGGAACTCGGCCTCAACGACCCGGCCTACGTCCGCTACTTCCACTGGCTCTGGGGCCTCGCGCACGGCGATCTCGGCAACGCCCTGTCGAACGGCCAGCCGATCGGCCCGGCCATCGCCGAACGTCTCGGCAACACGCTCTTCCTGGCCTTCTGGGCCGCCGCCGTCTCGATCCCGCTGTCGATCGTCCTCGGCCTGGTCGCCGTGCGGCACAAGAACGGCTTCATCGACAATCTCATCTCGGCCTCGACGCTGGCCGCCATTTCCCTGCCGGAGTTCTTCATCGGCTACATCCTGATCTACTTCGTCGCGGTGCGGCTCGGCTGGTTCACGAGCGTCTCGACCGTCTTTTCCGGCATGTCGTTTCTCAAGCGCATGGAGGCGATCGCGCTCCCCGCGACGACGCTGACGCTGGTCGTGCTCGCCCAGATGATGCGCATGACGCGCGCCGCCATCCTCAACGTCATGCAGTCGGCCTATGTCGAGACCGCGGAGCTCAAGGGCCTTTCGCGCTTCCAGATCATCTGGAAGCACGCCTTTCCGAACGCCATCGCTCCGATCGTCAACGTCATCATGCTGTCGCTCGCCTATCTGGTCGTCGGGGTCGTGGTGATCGAGGTGATCTTCGTCTATCCGGGCATGGGCCAGTACCTGGTCGACCACGTGGCCAAGCGCGACGTGCCGGTGGTGCAGGATTGCGGCCTCATCTTCGCCGCCGTCTACATCGCCCTGAACATGCTGGCCGACATATTCTCGATCCTGTCCAATCCGCGCCTCAGGCATCCGAAGTGAGGCACCCGAGATGATCAAGCTCAGCAGAATTCCGATCACCGCCATCGTCGGCATCGTCGTCACCCTGATTTTCGTCCTGGCCGCGGTCCTCGCGCCATGGCTGGCACCCTATTCGGACACCGCCGTCGTCGCCGACGTCTGGGCGCCGATGTCGGCCGCACACTGGCTGGGGACGGACAATCTCGGGCGCGACCTCCTCACCCGCCTGCTCTACGGCGCCCGCATCACGCTCTTCATCGCCGCGCTGGCGACGGCCCTGTCCTTCATCCTCGGATCGAGCCTGGGCTTCACCGCGGCGGTCATCGGCGGCTGGTTCGACGAGGTGCTGTCGCGCTTCGTCGACCTGATCATGTCGATCCCGACGCTGATCTTCGCCCTCGTGGTCCTCTCGGTCCTGCCTTCCGACACCGTCACGCTGATCGTCGTCATGGGCGTGCTCGATTCCACCCGCGTCTACCGCATCGCCCGGGCCGTCGCCGTCGACATCAACGTGATGGACTTCGTCGAGGCGGCGAAGCTGAGGGGCGAAGGCAAGCTCTGGGTGATCTTCCACGAGATCCTGCCAAACGCCCTCTCTCCGCTGGTCGCCGAACTCGGCCTGCGGTTCATCTTCGCGATCCTGTTCCTCTCCGCCCTCTCCTTCCTCGGGCTGGGGGTCCAGCCGCCGCAATCGGACTGGGGCGGCATGGTCAAGGAAAACAAGGACGGCATCGTCTTCGGGATCCCGGCCGCGCTGCTCCCGGCCGCCGCCATCGCCCTCCTCGCGATCTCGGTCAACCTCGTCGCCGACTGGGTGCTGAACCGGACCACCGATCTCAAGGGAGGCCGCGGCAATGCCTGACGCCCCGCTGCTCGACATCCGTCACCTGCGCATCGAGGCGACGGTCTATCCCCCGGGCGAGCCTTCGCAGGACATCGTCATCGTCGACGACGTCTCGCTGTCGCTGGAGAAGGGGCGCGTTCTCGGGCTGATCGGCGAGTCCGGCGCCGGCAAGTCGACCATCGGCCTCTCGCCGATGGGCTACGGCCGCGGCGGCGTGCGGATCACCGGCGGCGAGGTCTTCGTCAACGGCCGGGACATCCTCAAGGGCGGCAAGCGCGGCCTGAGGCGCCTGCGCGGCAAGGAAGTCTGCTATGTCGCGCAGTCTGCCGCGGCGGCCTTCAACCCCGCCCACAAGCTGATGGACCAGGTCGTGGAATCCACGCTGAAGCACGGCGTCGCGAACCGTTCCGAGGCCGAGGCCCGCGCCAAGGCGCTGTTCCGCCGGCTCGGGCTGCCGGATCCCGACAATTTCGGCAACCGCTATCCGCACCAGGTCTCCGGCGGGCAGCTCCAGCGCGCCATGACGGCGATGGCGCTTTGCCCGGAGCCGGATCTCATCATCTTCGACGAGCCGACGACGGCGCTCGACGTGACCACCCAGATCGACGTGCTCGCGGCGATCAAGGAGGCCATCCGCGACACCGGCGTGGCGGCCCTCTACATCACCCACGACCTCGCCGTCGTCGCGCAGGTCTCCGACGAGATCATGGTGCTGCGCCACGGCAAGCTCGTCGAGCACGGGGACGTGCGCCAGATCATCGACGCGCCGCGGGAGGACTATACGAGAGCCCTCGTCTCGGTCCGCTCGATCGCGCACGAGGAGAAGCAGCCCTGCGACACGCCGATCCTCTCCGTCAAGGGCATCACCGCAGCCTACGGCCACGGTGCGGCGACCGTCCCGGTCCTGAAGGACGTCTCGGTCGACATCTGCGCCGGCCAGACGCTGGCCGTCGTCGGCGAATCCGGCTCCGGCAAATCGACGCTCGCGCGCGTCATCACGGGCCTCCTCCCGCCGCGCGAGGGCACGATCCTCTTCGAAGGACGCACCCTTCCGCCGCGCCTCAACCAGCGCAAGCGCGACGATCTGCGCGAACTCCAGATGATCTACCAGATGGCCGACGTCGCCATGAACCCGCGCCACACGGTGGGCAAGATCATCGGCCGTCCGCTCGAATTCTATTTCGGCATGAGAGGCCGGGAGCGCGACCGGCGCGTCGCCGAACTGCTCGAAGAGATCGAGATGGGCAAGGGCTTCCTCGACCGCTACCCCGCGGAGCTCTCCGGCGGCCAGAAGCAGCGCGTGTGCATCGCCCGTTCGCTGGCGGCCAAGCCGAAGCTCATCATCTGCGACGAGGTCACGAGCGCGCTCGACCCGCTGGTCGCCGACGGCATCCTGAAGCTCCTGCTCAACCTGCAGAAGATCGAGGACGTCGCCTATCTGTTCATCACCCACGACCTGGCCACGGTCAAGGCGATCGCCAACTCCATCGCCGTGATGTACCGCGGAGAGGTGGTCCGCTACGGCCCGAAATCGAAGGTCCTTTCGCCGCCCTTCGACGATTACACCGACCTCCTGCTCTCCTCCGTCCCGGAAATGAAGATCGGCTGGCTCGAGGAGGCCATCGAGAGCCGGCGCATGCAGAGCGCCGGCAACTGAGCCCGGCGGCCGGCGAGGAACGAGGCGCCGACCCGGCCCTTCGCGCCGTCCGGCCGGGGCGGCCGCTGCGCGGCGTCCTGTTCGACAAGGACGGCACGCTGGTCGATTTCCACGCGACCTGGGGCGCGCTGATCCGCCAGGCAACCGCCTACGCAGCGGCGGGCGATCCGGACCTGACCGAAAAGCTCCTGCTTCTCGGCGGAATGCGCGCCGGCACCACCCTTCCCGACAGCCTGTTCGCCGCCGCCAACACCGCCGAGATCGTCGACGCCTTCGTCCGGGCCGGCGCCCCCTTCCCGCCGGACCGCCTGATCGCCGATTTCGACGCGATGTTCGTCGACGCGTCGGCCCGCGCCGTGCCGATCGCCGATACGCCTGCGATCTTCGCAAACCTCAAGGACCGCGGCATCCGCATCGGGATCGCGAGCAGCGACAACGAAGCCTCGATCCGCAGGACCGCCGAGACGCTCGGCGTCGAGAAGCTGGTGGACTTCGTCGCCGGCTACGACAGCGGCCACGGGGTCAAGCCGCATCCGGGCATGTTCGCCGCCTTCTGCGCGGCGATCGGAGCGCCCCCCGGAGCGGTCGCCATGGTCGGCGACAACAGGCACGACGTCGAGATGGCCCGCAGCGCCGGCGCCGGGCTCGTCGTCGGCGTCCTGAGCGGCACCGGAACCGAAGAGACGCTCGCGGCGATCTCCGACGCCTGCCTGGCGAGCATCGCCGAGCTGCCGGCCTTTCTCGACCGCCTCGACCGGCCCTGACCCGTCACTTGCCCTTCCACACCGGATCCCGCTTCTCGGCGAAGGCCCTGAAACCTTCCATGTTGTCTTCCGAGGCATAGAGCGCGTCGACCGTGCGGAGCCTGCGCCCGGTCACCCGCTTCATGACCTCGTGAAAGCCCGACGCCTCGGCCTCCCGGACGACTTCCTTGATCGCCGCGAAGACCAGCGGCGGTCCGGCGGCAAGCAGGCGGGCGACCTCCCAGACGCGCGCCTCGAGATCGCCCTCCGGCAGGACCTCGTTGACGAGGCCCCAGCGCTTCGCCTCCTCGGCATCCATCCACCGGCCCGTCAGCAGCATCTCCATCGCCACGTGATACGGAAGACGCTTCGGCAGTTTGATGCTGGCCGCGTCCGCAAGCGTCCCCGCCCGGATCTCCGGCAGGGAGAACCGCGCGTGATCGGCCGCGTAGATGAGATCGCACGACAACGCCAGCTCGAACCCCCCGCCGACGGCCATGCCGTTGACGGCGGCGATGACCGGCTTGTTCAGGTCGGGCAGCTCCTGCAGGCCGCCGAACCCGCCGACGCCGTAGTCCCCGTCGACCGCGTCGCCGGCCGCCGCCGCCTTCAGGTCCCATCCGGCGGAAAAGAACGTGCTTCCCTCGGTCCGCACGATCGCCACCCGCAGGTCGGGATCGTCGCGGAACCGGCGGAACGTCTCGCCCATCAGCCGCGACGTCGCCAGGTCGATGGCATTCGCCTTCGGCCGGTCGAGCGTGACCTCGAATATCCCGTCGACGGTCCGGCTGCGCACTGCGTCGCTCATATTTCGTCCTCCTCGGCAACCGCCATCAGCGCGTCGGCGATCCAGGCGCCTTCGCCCGCGCCGCAAACGATGAGCGGGTTGATTTCCAGTTCCATGATCTCTCCGGCGCTCGCCATTGCAAGATCCGCCAGCGCCGCGATCGCCTCAACCGCGGCCGCGACGTCGGCGCGCCGCCGGCCGCGATAGCCGTCAAGCAGCGGAAAGAGCCGGAGCGACCGCAAGGCGGCCTCGATCTCGCCGCGCGAGGCCGGCAGGAGCAGCGTCGCGCTGTCGCGAACGAGTTCGACGAGCACCCCGCCTGCCCCGAGCGTCAGCACCGGGCCGAACTGCGCGTCGAGGCGGATGCCGCAGACGAGCTCCGCGACGCCCCCCTCGACCATCCGCTCGACCATCAGCCCCCTGCCGAGCGGGCCGAGGTCCGCAGCCGCGCGCTCGACGGACGCCCCGTCGCAAAGCGACAGGCGGACCGCTCCCGTCTCCGACTTGTGGGCGAGGCCGAGCGCCTTCACCGCGACCGGAAAGCCCAGCGCGCCAGCCGCCTCCGCCGCGCTCCGGGCATCCCGAACCCGCCTTCCCGCCGGCACCGGCAGGCCGGCGGCCGCCAGCCGCGCCTTCGCGTCGTCCTCGTCGAGCAGCCGGGAGACCCGGCGGGACGGCAACGCGGCCGCGACCGGCACGGGCGGCGCACGACGCCACGCGCCGCCGACTTGCGCAGCCGCCTCGATGGCGTCCATGGCCTCGGTCACGCCGTTGAGCGGAGCGATCCCGGCGGACATCATCCGCGCCGCGCGGTCCTCCGGCAGGTTCTCGGGAAGCGTGGCGACGACGGCCCCCCTCGCCCGGCCGGCCGCGAGCGCAGCCTCGAAGGCCTCGGCAGCCGGCAGCCAGGCCGCGTCCGCGCACCGGTCGGCCCTCGGAAAATCCAGGACGAGCATGGTGAGATCGAACGCATCCGACACGAAGGCCGAGAAGGCCCCGGTCATGGCGACACGGTCGTTCCACACGAAAGTATTGTAGTCGAGCGGATTGGTGACCGCGACCATCGGCCCGAGCGCATCCCGCACGCGCTCCCGACGGTCGGCCGCAAGGGGTCCGAACGCGACCGTCCGCCCGACGGCGGCGTCCGCCATCAGCCCCGCCTCGCCGCCCGAACAGCTCATCGACGCGAGCGACACGCCCGGGAGCGCGCCGTGCACGTGAAGAAGCTTGAGCGTTTCGATGAAGGAAGGCAGCGAATGGACCCGCGCAATGCCGAGGCGCTTCAGGAACGCGTCTGCGGCGCCGTCGCTTCCCGCCAGCGACGCCGTGTGCGTCAGCGCCACGTCGCGGGCGAGCTCGGAGCGCCCGCTCTTGATCGCGACGATCGGCTTTGCCAGATCGCGCGCACGGGCGGCCAGTCGCTCGAAGCCCGGAACGCTGTCGAAGCCTTCGATATGGAGTCCGACGGCGGAGACCCGGTCGCTTTCTATCAGGCCGAGCGCCATGTCGGACAGGCCGGTCTGGGCCTGGTTTCCGGCGGTCAGGACATAGGCCACGGGCAGGCCGCGCCGCTGCATCGTCAGGTTGATCGCGATGTTCGAGGATTGCGTGACGATGGCGACACCCCTGGCGCCCTCCGGAAGCCGCACGCCGCCATGCTGGTCCGGCCAGAGCAGCGAACCGTCGCAATAATTGATCAGGCCGTAGCAGTTCGGCCCGATGAGCGGCATCGCCCCGGCAGCCGCGACGAGCGCGCCCTGCAGCGCGTCGCCTTCCCCGCCCGCTTCCCGGAAGCCGGCCGCGAAGCAGACCGCGCCGCCGGCCCCACGGGCTGCAAGTTGCCGCACGATCTCGACCGTCGCGTGGCGGTTCACGCCGACGAAGGCGGCATCCGGCGCATCCGGGAGGTCCGCGACGCTCCGGTAGGCCTTGCGGCCCCCGACCTCCGTCTTCGTCGGATGCACCGGCCAGATGTCGCCGGCGTAGCCCATCTTCAGCGACTGCTCGACGACGGCGGCCGCCTCTGCCCCGCCGAAGACGGCAATCGAGCGCGGACCGAGAAGACGGGCGAGCCGGGCCACGGCATCAGCCTCCGAGCGGCCGCAGCAGTGCGCGCGAGATGATGTGACGCTGGATCTCGCTGGTGCCTTCCCAGATGCGTTCGACGCGTGCGTCACGCCAGATGCGCTCCAGCGGCAGCTCGTCCATGAGCCCCATGCCGCCGTGGATCTGGATCGCCGCGTCGGCGACCATCGCCAGCATCTCGGTCGCCTTGAGCTTCGCCATCGCCATGTCGGCGTCGCTCGCCGTCCCGAGGCCGTATTTCCAGCCGGCCTCGAGCACCATCAGCTCCGCCGCCTTCATCTCCACCGCCATGTCGGCAAGCTGGAACGACACGCCCTGGAACTTTCCGATGGGCTGGTTGAACTGCCGGCGCGCGGCGGCCCATTCGACGGCGTGCCCCATCGCCCGTTCGGCCCGGCCGAGGCAGGTCGCCGCCACCTGCAGGCGCGTCGCGCCGAGCCAGGCATTCGCCACGTCGAAGCCCTCGTCCACCGCTCCGAGCACGGCATCGTCCGGCAATCGGCACCCGTCGAATTCGAGCACGGCGTTCGAATAGCCGCGGTGCGAGACGTTGCGGTAGCCCGGCCGGACGGTGAAGCCCGGATGGCCCTTGTCGACGAAGAACGCGGTGATCCGCTTGCGCGGGCCGCGCGGCCCCTCTTCCTCGCCGGTCGCGGCGAAGACGATGGCGAAATCCGCCTCTTCCGCGTGGCTGATGAAGTGCTTCGTGCCGTCGAGCACCCATTCGCCACTGTCGCGCACTGCCCGGGTCGCCATGCCGCGCAGGTCGGAACCGGCCGCCGGCTCCGTCATCGCCAGGCAGTCGCTCTTCTCTCCGCGAACGCACGGATAGAGATACTTCTCCTTCTGCGCCTCCGTGCCCGCGAGAAGGATGTTCGAGGGGCGCGCCACCGCCGTCCAGTGCAGGGCATAGTTGGCGCGCCCGAGTTCCTTTTCGTAGAGAAGCCATGTCAGCGTATCGAGGCCGGCGCCGCCCGCCTCCGCCGGCATGTTCGCGGCGTAGAGCCCCGCCGCGATCGCCTTCGCCTTCAGCTCGCGGGCGAGTTCCGGACTGAGCACGCCCGTCCGCTCGACCTCCGCCTCGTGCGGATAGAGCTCGGTCTCGACGAAGGCCCGCGTCGTCCGGACGATCATCCGCTGTTCGTCGGTCAGGGCGAAGTCCATGGCGTTCCTCAGCGTCTCGGCTGGCCGACGGCGCGACCGGCGCCCTCCGGCATCGGCATGCCGGCATGCGCCGCGGCGAAGGCGGCCGCCTTCTCCGCCACCGCAGGAGCCGGCTCGCTCGTCGCCCGGCTCGCGAGATCGACGTGAAGCAGCATGTGCTCGCCGGTCGCAAGCAGCGTACCGTCGCCGTGGCGCAGCCAATGGAAAAGCCGCAGCCTCTTGCCCTTCGCCTCGATCACCCGCGTATCCGCATGAACGGGTTCCAGGGCGGCCACCTCCGCGACGTGCCGGATGTGGGTCTCGACCGTGAAATAGGATCCGCCGGAGGCGACGTAGTCCGCATCGACGCCGATCATCCTCAGGAAGGCGTCGCTCGCATCGGCGAAACACTGCAGGTAGCGCGCCTCGTTCATGTGGTTGTTGTAGTCCGTCCAGTCCGGCGGCACCCGCCGCTCCAGCGTACGCACCGGCCGGCCCGCCTCCGGCTCCTCGCTCGCCGGCCTCGCCGCGCCGGCGTCGAAGAGCTGCCTTTCATAGGCGCCGAGAACCTGCCCGGCACCCCAGTCGTTCACCTTCAGCGCCTGCATGATGCCGACGAGATTGTCGTCGCGGATGCGTTCGAGTTCGGCGATTGACCGATGCCCCGACTGCGCGTCCGACTGGCCGGCGATCAGGTCGACCAGCGCGTCGTCGAAGTCCGGAACGTCCGTGAGCTTCGTCCAGGGCCATGCGAGGCACGGCCCGAACTGCGCCAGGAAATGCCGCATGCCGGCTTCGCCGCCCGCGATGCGGTAGGTCTCGAAGAGGCCCATCTGCGCCCATCGCAGGCCGAAGCCGAAACGGATCGCATCGTCGATTTCCCCCGTGGTGGCGATGCCGTCCTTCACCAGCCACAGCGCTTCCCGCCAGACGGCCTCCAGCAGCCGGTCGGCGACGAAAGCCTCGATCTCCTTGCGGATATGGAGCGGCTTCATGCCGATTGCGGACAGGAAGGCCTTGGCCCGCTCCACCGTGGCGCCGGAGGTCTCGCTGCCGCCGACGAGTTCGACCAGCGGCAGGAGATAGACGGGATTGAACGGATGGGCGACGAGCAGGCGCCCGGGCCGGTCCATCTTCGCCTGCAGGTCGCTCGGCAGGATGCCGGACGTCGACGACGCGACGATCGCGTCCGCCGGCGCGGCCCGCTCGATCTCGGCATAGACCGCCTGCTTGACGTCGAGTCGCTCGGGAACGGCCTCGACGATCCAGCCGGCGCCGTCGACCGCCGCCGCCACGCTGTCGGCGAAGACGATCCGCCCCGCCTTCGGCTTCGGTGCCATGGTGAGCTTGGCATAGGCCCTGTCTGCGTTCGCGACCACGGCCTCCACCCGGGACCGCACGTCGGGCGCCGGGTCGAACACCGCGACGTCGATGCCGTTGTAGACGAGCCGGGCGACCCAGCCCGCTCCGATGACGCCGCCGCCGATGCAGGCGGCCTTTGCAATCGCGCTCATCGCATCACCACCGCTTCTCGAGCTTGAGCCGGGCGCGCACGTCCGCCGGCCCCAGGATGCGGCAGCCCATGCCCTCGGCCGTCTTGACGGCCTCGGCCACCAGGTCGCCGTTCGAGGCGAGTTCGCCCTTCCGCAGCCAGATGTTGTCTTCCAGCCCCACGCGGATGTTGCCGCCGGCCAGGACCGCCATCGCCGCATAGGGAAGCTGGTTGCGTCCGATGGAGAAGGCAGAGAAAATCCAGTCTTCCGGCAGATTGTTGACGAGCGACATCAACGTCCCGATGTCGTCCGGCGCCCCCCACGGTATGCCCATGCAGAGCTGGACCATCACCGGGTCCTCGAGCAGTCCCGCCGCTGCGAGCCACTTCGCGAGCACCAGATGGCCGGTGTCGAAAATCTCCACCTCGGGACGGACGCCGAGGTCCCGGATCCTGCCGGCCATCGCCTTCAGCATCGCCGGCGTGTTGGTCATCACGTAGTCGCCCTCGCCGAAATTCATCGTGCCGCAGTCGAGGGTGCATATCTCCGGCCGGATGCGCGCCACGTGTTCCAGGCGCTCGCTCGCGCCGATCATGTCGGTGCCGGCCTCCGACAGGGGCAAGGGCGCCTCCGCCGGGCCGAGCGTCAGGTCGCCGCCCATGCCGGCGGTGAGGTTGACGACCATGTCGGCGCCGGAGGCGGCGATGTGCCCCACGACCTCTTCGTAGAGCGCCGGATCGCGTGCGGGCTTGCCCGTTTCGGGATCGCGGACGTGGATATGGACGATGGCCGCGCCGGCATTCGCCGCCTCGATGCAGGAATTGGCGATCTGGCGCGGCGTCACCGGCACCTTGTCGGACCGGCCGGTCGTGTCGCCGGCCCCCGTCACGGCACAGGTAATGAAGACGTTGCGGTTCGGCGTCAGGCTCATGACGCATCTCCTTTTTGAACGAACGAAGCAATTCCGAAAAAGGCGGACACCGCTTTTCCGTCCGCCATCCCATTGAAGCAGCAAGCGAGTACAGTTCGGACTGCTGCGAAACCCCGAATTAGTCCACCTCTTCGAGCGGCCCCGTCCCCGGTTCGGAATGCAGCTTGATCACCGGCTCCATCCGCCCGAACTGCGCGTCGGACAGGTGGCACTTGATGCCGTGACCGCCGCCCATCTGCCGCACCGGCGGCACCTCGGTCTCGCAGAGATTGCCGGGCACGTCCTTCTTGTGGGGACAGCGCGTCTGGAACGGGCAACCGCTCGGCGGGTTCATCGCCGAGGGAATGTCGCCCTCGAGCAGGATATGCTTCTTCTCCACCCGCGTATCGGCGATCGGGATCGCCGACAGCAGCGCCTCGGTGTAGGGATGGTAGGGCGGCGAGAAGATCTGGTCCGTCGTCCCCTGCTCGACGATGTGACCGAGATACATGACGACCACCCGGTCCGCGATGTACCGCACGACCGAAAGGTCGTGCGAGATGAAGAGCATCGTCGTCTTGGCGTCCCGCTGGATGTCCATCAGCAGTTCCGTCACCGCCGCCTGCACCGAAACGTCGAGCGCCGACACCGGCTCGTCCGCCACCACCACCTTCGGCCGCCCGGCAAAGGCACGGGCGACGCCGATGCGCTGTTTCTGGCCGCCGGAGAGCTGCCGCGGCATCCGCTTCTCGAACGCGCGGGGAAGCTTCACGAGATCCAGGAGCTCCAGCATCCGGTTGCGCCGGTCCTCCTGGGACTTGCCGATGTGGAACTGCTCGAGGGTGCGGATGATCTGGGAACCGACGGAATGGCTCGGATTGAGCGTATCGAAGGGGTTCTGGAAAACCATCTGGATCGCCGAAACGAGATCGGCGCTTCGGTTCTCGATCTCGATGGCCTCGATTTCCTGGCCGGCCAGTTGCACGCTGCCGGAGGTCGCCGTCTCGAGCCCGAGCAGCACCTTGGCGAGGGTCGACTTGCCGCAGCCGGATTCCCCGACGATCGCCACCGTCTCGGATTCGCGCGCTTCGAAGCTGATCGTCTCGTTCGCCTTCACGGTCCGCGTTTCGCCGCCGCCGAAGATTTCGTTCGCGGCCACGTGATAGTATTTCTTCAGATCGTCGATCTTCAGGACCACCTTGCCCGGCGCCGTCGCGTCGTTCTGCGTGATGCCTTCCGGCTCCGCCGTCCAGTCGATGTCCTCGAAGCGCTCGCATCGCGAGCCATGGTTCTCGTGGCCGGCGACGGGATGCATGGGCACCTCCCGCGCATCGCAGACGCCCTCGACGAAGTGCGAGCAGCGCGGCCCGAAATTGCATCCCTTCGGCCGTTTGTGCGGCAGGGGCAATTGCCCCGGGATGGCGATCAGCGGCCGCGTGTTCTTGTTGGCGCCGGGCAGCGGGATCGACCGGAAGAGGCCCTGCGTATAGGGGTGGCGCATATGGTCGAAGACGTCGCGCACATTGCCGGTCTCCACCGCCTCGCCGGAATACATGACCGTGATGCGGTCGCACGTCTCGAGGATCAGCCCGAGATTGTGCGAGATGAAGAGCATCGACGTCCCGAACTCGCGGCCGAGATCCTTCACCAGCTCGACGATGCCCGCTTCGACCGTCACGTCGAGCGCGGTCGTCGGCTCGTCGAGCAGCAGGAGATCGGGCTGCGAAAGCAGCGCCATGGCGATGACGATGCGCTGCTGCTGTCCGCCGGAAAGCTGGTGGGGAAAGCTGTCCATCATGCGCTCCGGATCCGGCAGCCGCACGGACCGGAGCATGGCGAGCGAGCGCTCGTAGGCCTCGTCCCTGCCGACCTTCTCGTGGATCATCGGCACTTCCATGAGCTGGCGGCCGACCTTCATCGCCGGATTGAGGCTCGCCATGGGCTCCTGGTAGATCATCGCGATCTTCGAGCCGCGGATGGCACGCAGTTCCGCCTCCGACATCTCGCCCATGTCGCGGCCCTTGAACTTGATCGTCCCGCCGGTGATCTTTCCGATGTTCGACAGGTCGCGCATGATGCCGAGCGCGACGGTCGACTTGCCGCACCCCGATTCGCCGACGAGCCCCATCGCCTCGCCGGGCATCACCTTGCAGGAGAAGTCCATCACCGCCGGTATCTCCGCCAGGCGGGTGAAGAAGGAGATGTAGAGGTTCTCGATTTCAAGGATCGGCTCTGTCATGTCCGTCTCCTCCGTTTTGCGGGCGAGAGGCCGGACCCGGCGATCGGGCCGCCTCCCCCGCGAGGGTATCGTTCCGGCGGCGCGCGCACCCGCGCCGCCGTCAATCGCGCAGCGACTGCTCGCGCAGCGCATCGGCCAGGAGATTGAGCCCCAGCACGAAGGTCATCAGCGCGAGCGCCGGCGGCAGGGCCGGATGCACGTAGAGCATCAGGAGGCGGCTCGCATCCTTGATGGCCGTGCCCCAGTCCGGGCTCTCCGGCGGCATGCCGAGGCCGAAATAGCCGAGCGTCCCGAGCAGGATCGTCGTCACGCCGATCCGGAGGCAGGCGTCGACGATCAGCGGCCCCCGCGCGTTCGGCAGGATTTCCCAGAGCATGATGTACCACGGGCTCTCCCCGCGCGTCTGCGCCGCCGAGACGTAGTCGCGCGTCTTGATGTCCATCACCAGGCCGCGCACGATGCGGAACACGCCGGGACTCGACGCGAACACCACCGCGACGAAGATGTTGAGCTCGTTCGGACGGATCGAGATGATGCCGAGCGGATCGGCGTTGAACACGAGCCCGGCGTAGATCCAGGCCCCGATGACCAGCGTCACTGCCAGAAGGACGGCGAGCTTGCGCGGCCGGCGGCGGTAGCCGGTATAGAAGAGCGTGGCGAAGAAGATGATCGGAAAGAGGAAGAACACGCCCGCGATGGCATAGGGAACCGGGGTGTCGGTGATCCCCGGCGTCACCAGGAGGTAGAACAGCAGGATGACCGGAAACGCCAGCACCAGATTGGCCAGGAACGACAGCGTCGTGTCCACCCGACGCCCGTAATAGCCGGCCGGCAGGCCGAGCGTGATGCCCACCATCACCGCGAAGGCCGTCGCCGCGGGCGCGATCACCAGGACGATCCGGCTGCCGTAGACCATGCGGCTGAAGACGTCGCGCGCCAGGATGTCGCCGCCGAGAAGGAACGCCATTCCCGTCTTGGGATCGATCGCGCCCGGCATGGCGTTGCGCATTATCGGCACCTGCTGGAGCGGCTCGAACGGGGCGATCAGCGGCGCGAAGATGGCCGTGAACGTCCAGAAGAGCACGATCGCGATGCCGATCCAGCCGAGAACCGTATCGTAGAGCTGCCCGTAGAGGCCGAGCCGCCCGCCGTAGAACGCGCTCGCTCCCATG
The DNA here is from genome assembly GCA_963838155.1 of uncultured Alphaproteobacteria bacterium. Classification (GTDB taxonomy): domain Bacteria; phylum Pseudomonadota; class Alphaproteobacteria; order Rhizobiales; family Rhizobiaceae; genus Pararhizobium_B. The sequence continues at coordinate 263,778 of CAWIQE010000004.1, read as the reverse complement.
ATCAGGACGAGGGCGATCCAGACCGGCCAGAAGCGCCAGACGACCTGCACCGCGACCTGGAAGGCACCGATATACTGGACCATGGTCGCCCCCCTATTTCACGCGGATCCGCGGGTTCAGATAAACGTAGCCGATATCGGAGACGAGCTGCGTCACCAGCACCACCACGACCGAGATCAGCGAGCATCCGAGCAGAAGGTCGATGTCGTTGTTGCCCGCCGCCTCGACCAGCGTCAGGCCGAAGCCCTGGTAGCGGAACATCGATTCCACGATGACGACGCCGGTCAGGAGCCACGGAAAATAGAGCATGATCACGGTGAAGGGCGCGATCAGCGCGTTCCGAAGCGCATGCTTCAGCACCACCCGGGGGAAGCTCAGCCCCTTCAGGCGCGCCGTCCGGATGTATTGCGCCGTCATCACCTCCACCATCGAGGCGCGCGTCATGCGCGCCAGGTAGCCGACGCCGTAGATCGCCATGGTCATCACCGGCAGCGCGAAATTATAGAAGGTGACGCCCTGGAAGGTCGCCGTGGCTGCGGATCCGTTGAGCCAGTGGAGCCAGGACGCGAAGATCACCGTGAAGATGACCCCGGACACGTATTCCGGCGTCGCGGCCGTCGCGATCGAGAAGGCGGACAGACTTCGGTCCGTCTTCGAGCCTTCCCGCATCCCGGCGACCACCCCGACGACGAGGGCCGCCGGCACCATCGTCACCATCACCCAGAACATCAGGATCGCCGTCGCGGCGAGCGCCGGGAACAGCTTCTTGGCCACCTTGGTCCGGAACTTCGTCGAACAGCCGAAGTCGCCCTCCAGCACGCCGTGCAACTGCGGCACCTTCGGCTCGTTGCAGAAGGGGAAGCGCGACGCCGGCTTGCCTTCGGCGTCGACCGCCGGCTGCTTGGGCCAGACCCCGAGCCAGGCCGCATACCGCTCCAGGAACGGCTCCCGGTAGCCGTTGCGCACGAGCCAGCTCTCGATCTGCTCGTTGCTCGCGCGCATGTTCGTCTGGCTGATGGAGAGCTTCCGCAGATTGGGTTCGAGGTTGACGAGGAAGAAGACGATCAGCGTGAGGCAGATCATCGTGAGGAGCATCACGCCGACCCGGCGCAGGATGAAGTTCAGCAATGGTCAGGTGCCCCGTTTCAACGTACGGCCGCTTCGGCCAGGTCGGACGGGGGCCGGACGGCCCCCGCCCCCAAGGGGCTCAGGTCTTCGACAGCCAGGTCTTCTCGAAGTTCATCTCCTGGGTCGGATGAACGCCGTTGTCGTGCACGTTGGGCGCGGAGTGATTGTAGAGCTTGCGCCAGTAGGGCTGCACGATGATGCCGGAATCGCGCAGCATCGTCTCGATCTTGCCCATGAGCTTCTTGCGTTCCTCGGGCTTCGGCAAGGTCAGCGCCTTGTCGAGCATCTTGTCGAATTCCGGGTTCGACCATGCCGTCTCGTTCCAGGCCTCGCCGGTACGGTAGGCGAGCGCCAGCACCTGCACGCCGAGCGGCCGCATGTTCCAGTTGGTGGCCGAATAGGGGAACTTCGTCCAGTCGTTCCAGAAGCTGGAGCCCGGCAGGACCGTGCGCTTCACCTTGACGCCCGCGCCGCGCAATTGCCCGGCGATCGCGTCGCAGGTGTTCTTCAGCCAGTTTTCGTCGGACGAGATCAGCTCGTGCTCGAAGTCCGACTGGCCGGCCTCTTTGAGCAGGTCCTTCGCCTTCGCCGGATCGGCCTTGAACGCGCCGATGTCGACGAACTCGGGATGGATCGGGCAGACGTGGAAATTGTCGGCCTTGTCGCCGAGGCCGCCATAGCCGAGCTGCAGCACCGCCGCGTTGTCGACGGCATATTGCAGCGCCTGTCGCACTTTCTGGTCGTCATAGGGCTTGTGCGTGACGTTGGTCCGCACGCAGACCGTCGCCGCCGTCGTCACCTCGGACTTGACCATGCCGATGCCGTCGAGGATCGGAACGAAATCGGCCGTCGTTTCGTAGTTGGTCTGCACCTCTCCGGACTCGAAGGCCGACACCATGGACGACTGGTCGGTCCCGTAGTCGATGAACTCGACGCCGTCGAGATAGACCTCGCCGCCCCACCATTTGCCGTCCTTGCGCTTCTCGTACTTGGCGCGGTCGCCGGTCGCGTAGAAGGTCATCTCGAAGGGGCCGGTGCCGATCGGGTTCTTGGCGAGGTCGCCGGTCTTCTCGTAGGAGGGATGGACGACGAGGCCCGGATAGTCGGTGATGCCGGCGATGATGGTGATGTCGGACTTCGGCAGCTTCAGCTTGACGGTGTAGTCGTCCACCTTCGTGATCGCCCCATCCAGGGCCTTGCCGGTCTTCTCGTCGATCAGCGTCGAAAGGCGGGAGGCCATGGAATTGCCCTCCGCCTTCTTGTCGCACCAGCGGTTGAGGTTGAACACGATGTCGTCGGCGGTGAACTTGTCGCCGTTGTTCCACACGGCGTTCTTGCGCACGTGAAGGGTGTATTCGGTGGCGTCGTCGTTGATGTCCCAGCTTTCGACGAGCTTGCCCTCGAAGGTGAACTGCTTCGTGTACTTGACCATCGGCTCGAGGAACTGGCGCGCCAGGTTCCCCATCTCCGACCAGTCGAAGGTCCGCGGGTCCTTCAGCTCCTTGACCAGCATCGCGGCCTTGATGACGCCGCCCTTCTGCGGCGTTTCCGCTTCGGCCGCGACGGCGACCGCCGGGAGCTCGAGCCCGGCCATCGCGTAGGCGGTGGCGGCCGAAGCGCCGAAAATGCTGGCGAGCGAGATGAATTCGCGTCGGTTCATCCGCCCGGCCCGCGCCTCGTGGGCGAGATCGACGACATGGTTCGGCATCGGCTGCCCGTTACGCTTGAAAAATTTCATCTCGGCTGTCTCCCACTTTCGCTGCCCCTCGACGCCGGCCGGGGATCGATCCGATCTTGTCCGGGGCGAGCTGTTCCCTTTTGATTGAACAGGGATATTCCGGCTTGAGCAAGCCTGATCATGGCAAAAAAGCGACATTTGTCGTTCCGGTAGCGACCGCTGCCCTCTCGCCGCCGTTCCAAGGGCCAAACGGCCGCCCGCGTCCGACCACCGCAAGGCCCGGGGCTTGATACGGAAGCGATATTCCTGTCAGCTTGCCGTTCGAAGTCCGACGAATTGCGCCCCGGTGCAACCAATCGACGCCTCGGCCATTGCGATGGAGGGCGCGCGCGACAGTTCGGGGAGACGTGAGAGGCGATGGACAGGACGACACGGCAAGCCAATTCGCGGTCCGCTCGCAAAGCCCGCTCCGGCGAAAGCCGGCGGACGGGCGCGACGAAAGGGAGCGGCTCCGGTGCCGCCCCGCATTACGAGCGAAGCCCCGAGAGCGAGGAGCGCCTGCGCAAGCTGGCGGCCAGCCGGATCGCGATCGAGGCCGTCGAGCCCTCGGTCGACGGCGGGCGCTTTCCCGTCAAGACGGTGGTCGGCGCGCCCTTCGAGGTCGAGGCGGATATCTTCTGCGACGGACACGACGTCATCGATGCCTGCCTGGCGCAACGCGCCAAGGGCGACACCGAGTGGCAGGAAGAACCGATGGTGCTCGTCGAGAACGACCGCTGGCGCGGCCGGACGAGCTTCGCGGGCAACGGCCTGCACGAATACACGATCCTGGCCTGGCGCGATCTCTTCGCCGCCTGGCGCAGCGAGGTCACGAAGAAGTTCGCCGCCGGCCTCGACATCACGCTGGAGCTCCAGGAAGGCCGCAGCCTCGTCGAGCGGACCCTGAAGGAATCCGGCAGGACCTCCCGGGCGGACAAGACCGCGATCAGGGCGCTCCTGAAGCATTTCGACACGCTCAGCGAGAACACCGACCGCTTCGCCGCCTTCGCCAACGACGACGCCGAGGCGCTGATGGCCCGCGCCGGCATCCGCACGAACCTGACCGAGCACGCGCCCGTCCTCGACGTCTTCGTCGACCGGACGGCGGCCGCCTTCTCCGCCTGGTACGAGATGATGCCGCGCTCCCAGTCGGGCGACGTCCACCGCCACGGCACCTTCGACGACGTCGAGCGTCGCCTGCCCTACGTCCGGGACCTCGGTTTCGACGTCCTCTATTTCCCGCCGATCCATCCGATCGGCAAGACGAACCGCAAGGGCCGCAACAATTCGCTCCATCCGGAAGCCGGCGATCCCGGCAGCCCATACGCCATCGGATCCCCCGAGGGCGGGCACGAGGCCATCCATCCCGAACTCGGCACGTTCGACGACTTCCGCCGGCTGGTCCGCTCCGCGAAGGAGCACGGCCTCGAGATCGCCCTCGACTTCGCGATCCAGTGTTCGCCCGACCATCCCTGGATCCGCGACCATCCCGAGTGGTTCGACTGGCGTCCCGACGGCACCATCAAGTTCGCCGAGAATCCGCCGAAGAAATACGAGGACATCGTCAACGTCCACTTCTACCGCGGCGCCATCCCGGATCTCTGGTTCGAGTTGCGCGACATCGTGCTCTTCTGGCTCGAGCAGGGCGTCAGCATCTTCCGCGTCGACAACCCGCACACCAAGCCGTTCCCGTTCTGGGAATGGATGATCTCCGAGGTTCACGACAGGCACCCGGAAGCCATCTTCCTCGCCGAGGCCTTCACCCGGCCGAAGGTCATGAAGCGGCTCGCCAAGGCGGGCTTCTCCCAGTCCTATTCCTATTTCACCTGGCGCAACGAGAAGTGGGAGCTCGAGGAGTACCTGACCGAACTGACGCAGGAGGAATGCCGCTGGTTCATGCGGCCGAACTTCTTCGTCAACACGCCGGACATCAACCCGATCTACCTGCAGACGAGCGGCCGTCCGGGGTTCCTGACGCGTCTGGTGCTCGCCGCCACGCTCGCGGGCAACTACGGCGTCTACAACGGCTACGAGATCTGCGAGGCGGCGCCCGTCCCGGGCAAGGAGGAATACCTCGATTCCGAGAAATACGAGATCCGCGCCTGGGACTTCGACCAGCCCGGAAACATCCGGCACGACATCTGGCTGATGAACCAGCTCCGGCGCGAGCACCGGGCCCTGCAGGATTTCTCCAACCTGGCCTTCTACAATTGCTGGAACGACGAGATCCTCTATTACGGCAAGCGGACGGAGGACCTCTCCAGCTTCCTGCTGTTCCACGTCAATCTCGATCCCCACAACGCCCAGGGCGCCCATTTCGAGGTGCCGCTGTGGGAATTCGGCTTGCCGGACGACGCCTCGATCGAGGTCGAGGACCTGGTCACCGGGCACCGCTTCGTCTGGCACGGCAAGATGCAGCACATCCGGATCGACCCGCACCAGCGGCCCTACTTCATCTGGCGGCTGATCAGGCCCTGAACGACAGGAGGCGAACGATGGACACCGACGTCACGCCACGGCGCGATCGCGGCACCTTCGCGGTAAGGAAGTCGGGCGCGGACGGGACGATCGACCGCACGGACGCCGACTGGTACAAGGACGCCATCGTCTACCAGCTTCACGTGAAGGCGTTCCAGGATTCCGACAATGACGGCATCGGCGACTTCGCCGGCCTGATGCAGCGCCTCGACTACATCCAGGACCTCGGCGTGACCGCCATCTGGATGCTGCCCTTCTACCCCTCCCCGATGCGCGACGACGGCTACGACATCGCCGACTACCGCGCCATCAATCCGAGCTACGGCAAGATGAAGGATTTCAAGGCCTTCGTCGCCGAAGCCCACCGCCGCGGCCTGCGGGTCATCACCGAGCTCGTCATCAACCACACCTCCGACCAGCACCCCTGGTTCCAGAAGGCGCGGCGCGCCAAGCCGGGGTCGGCGGCGCGCGATTTCTACGTCTGGAGCGACACCGACGAGAAGTTCCCGGAAACGCGCATCATCTTCCTCGACACCGAGCAGTCGAACTGGTCCTGGGACCCCGTCGCCGAGGCCTATTACTGGCATCGCTTCTACCATCACCAGCCGGACCTCAACTTCGACAATCCGCGGGTCCTCGCCGAGGTGCTCAAGGTCATGCGCATGTGGCTCGACATGGGCGTGGACGGCCTGCGGCTCGATGCCATCCCCTATCTCGTCGAGCGCGAGGGCACCAACAACGAGAACCTCCCCGAGACGCACGTGATCCTGAAGAAGATCCGCGCCGAGCTCGACGCCCACTATCCCGACCGCATGCTGCTCGCCGAGGCCAACCAGTGGCCGGAGGACACCCGCCCCTATTTCGGCGAGGGCGACGAGTGCCACATGGGATTCCATTTCCCGCTGATGCCGCGCATGTACATGGCGCTCGCGCAGGAGGATCGCCACCCGATCACCGACATCATCCGCCAGACGCCCGAGATCCCCGATCCCTGCCAGTGGGCCATCTTCCTGCGCAATCACGACGAGCTGACGCTGGAGATGGTGACCGACCGCGAGCGCGACTATCTCTGGCAGACCTACGCCGAGGACACGCGCGCCCGCATCAATCTCGGCATCAGGCGCCGGCTGGCGCCGCTGATGAAGAACGACCGGCGCAAGATCGAACTGCTCAACAGCCTGCTGCTCTCGATGCCCGGCACCCCGATCATCTACTATGGCGACGAGATCGGCATGGGCGACAACTACTATCTCGGCGACCGCGACGGCGTGCGCACGCCGATGCAGTGGTCGGCCGACCGCAACGCCGGCTTTTCCCGCGCCAACCCGCAGCAGCTCTACCTGCCGGCGATCATCGATCCCGTCTACGGCTTCCAGGCGATCAACGTGGAGACGCAGTCGGCCGACGCCTCCTCGCTCCTCAACTGGATGCGCCGCATGATCGCCGTGCGCCAGCAGCTCTCCGTCTTCGGCCGCGGCGAGATGAGCCTTCTCTACCCGCGCAACCGGAAGATCTTCGCCTATGTCCGCGAAAACGGCGACGAGAAGGTCCTGTGCGTCGCCAACCTCTCGCGATCGGCTCAGGCCGTCGAACTCGACCTCGCGCGCTTCCGTGGCTCCGTGCCGGTCGAACTCACCGGCCGCTCGGCCTTTCCCCCGATCGGCGACCTTCCCTATCTGCTGACGCTTCCCGCCTTCGGCTTCTTCTGGTTCATCCTGGCGGACGAGGAAATGGCCCCGTCCTGGCACGAGGCGATGCCGGAGATCCTGCCGGAATTCATAACGCTGACGGCCCGCGACGGCCGCATCGGCACGGCGCTGAGCGGCAGCGAGCGGCGCCACCTGGAACGGGACGTCCTGCCGAAATTCCTGCCCCTGCAACGCTGGTTCGGCGCCAAGGACACCGAGATTTCCGACGTCGCCCTCACGCCGCTCGGCGAACTTCCCGACGATCATGCGCTCGTCGCCTGCGACGTCGAGACCGGCGGCGAACGGCAGCGCTATTTCCTCCCCCTGTCGGTCCGCTGGGGCGAAGAGAACCTCCAGCCGGGCGCGCCGAAACTGTCCTACACGCTCGCCCGCATCCGCCGCACCTCGCGCCTCGGCGCGCTGGTCGACGGCGCCTTCGACGAAAGCTTCTCCAAGGTTCTCCTCGAGGCGATGCGCGCCGGAGAGACCATCGCCAGCGAAACCGGCGAGGTGCGCGCCAGCGGCAACGCCAGGCTCCGCGCGATGGAGGACTTCGGCGAACCGCGACCGCTCGGCGTCGAGCAGTCGAACGTCTCGATCGTCTTCGGCGACAAGGTCATCCTCAAGCTCTACCGCCGCCTGCGGGAGGGCGAGCAGCCCGACGTCGAGGTGGCGCGCTTCCTCACCGAGAAGGCGGAATTCGCCAACACGCCGCAATATCTGGGCTCGATCGACTTCCAATCGAAAGATGCCGGCACGATGACGCTGGCGGCCGCCTTCGAGTTCGTCCCGAACCAGGGCGATGCATGGAACGCGGTCGTCGAGGCGCTGCAGCGCGATCTCGACGAGGTCTCCATCGGGGCCGACGACACCGACGAGAAGCTGCCGGGCGACGGCTACCGGTTCCCCCTCAACATCGGCGAGCTGCTCGGACGCCGCACGGCGGAACTGCACCGCGCCTTCGCCGTCGCCACCGACGATCCGGCCTTCGCCGCCGAACCGATAGAGCCCCGCAACCTGACGGATTGGGTGGAGGCGGCCGACGCCGAAAGGAAGGACCTGCTTTCCCGGCTGAAGACCGCGCGCGGCTCCCTCGGCCCGGCGGCCGCCGAAAAGGCCGACAGGCTGCTCGCGATGGAAGCGGCCCTTGCCGAACGCTTCGCCGACTGGCGCAGGATCGCCGCCGCCGGGCTCCGGACCCGGATCCACGGCGACTATCACCTCGGGCAGGTGCTCGTCGCCCGCAACGACGTGATGATCATCGACTTCGAAGGCGAACCGCGCCGCGGCCTCGACGAGAGGCGGGAGAAATCGTCGCCGCTGCGCGACGTCGCCGGCATGCTGCGCTCCTTCGGCTACGCGTCTGCCACCGCGCTCTCACGCCATGCGGAAAACCACGCCGGCGCCGGCGAGGAGGTCGCCCGGCGGGCCGCCGGCTGGCTGGAGGCGACGAACGCCGCCTTCCTCTCCGCCTATACCGCCTCCATCGCCGGCTCGGGCATCCTCCCGGAGGACGAGGCGATCACCCGCGAGCTCGTCGATTTCTTCGTCATGCAGAAGGCCATCTACGAGATTGGCTACGAACTGGCCAACCGCCCGGACTGGGTCGGCATCCCGCTCGACGGAGCCCTGTCCCTCCTGGCCGACGGTGCCTGAGGCCGGGCCGCCCCGCCGGCGGGCCGCGGAGCGGTTGATATCGATGCGCGCACGGGGAACAATCGTCGCCGGACGCGAGTTGAGCGACGCCTCGCCAACCCGATGCGCCCTCCCTTCCACCAAGGACCCTGACCCGCATGTCCAGCAATGACTACAAGGTCGAACCCGGCTTTTCCTATCCGCTCGGAGCCACCTGGGACGGCCTGGGCACCAATTTCGCCCTTTTCAGCGCCAATGCGGAGAAGGTCGAGCTTTGCCTCTTCGGCAACAACGCCCGGCGCGAGATCGCGCGCATTCCGCTGCCGGAATACACGCACGAGATCTGGCACGGTTACCTGCCGCAAGTCCGGCCCGGCCAGCTCTACGGCTACCGGGTCTACGGGCCCTACGATCCGCAGAACGGACACCGCTTCAATCCCAACAAGCTGCTGCTCGATCCCTACGCACGGGCGCTCCAGGGCGAAATCCGCTGGCACGACGCAGTCTTCGGATATCGCGTCGGATCGAGCCGGGAAGACCTGTCCTTCGACCGCCGCGACTCCGCCTTCGTCATGCCGAAATGCGTCGTCATCGATCCGGCGGTGACGTGGGGCGCCGACTTTCGTCCCCGGACCCCCTGGGCCGAGACGATCGTCTACGAGGCGCACGTCAAGGGCATGACGGCGCTCAACGCCGGCCTGCCGAGCCAGCTGCGCGGCACCTTCGGCGGCCTGGCGGACCCCCGCGCCATCGACCATCTCGTGAAGCTCGGCGTCACGGCGGTCGAACTCATGCCGGTCCAGTCGTTCTTCGACGACCGCTACCTGACGGAAAAGGGTCTCAGCAACTACTGGGGCTACAACACCGTCGGCTTCTTCTCCCCGGCGACGCGCTACATCTCGCACCAGAGCGACCTGCACGAATTCAAGCTGATGGTGCGCCGGCTGCACGAAGCCGGCATCGAGGTGATCCTCGACGTGGTCTACAATCACACCGCCGAGGGCAACCAGATGGGGCCGACGCTGTCCTTCCGGGGCATCGACAACGCCAGCTACTATATCCTCGCCGACGATCCCCGCTACTATTTCGATACCACCGGCTGCGGCAACACGGTGCGCCTCGGCCACCAGCGCGTGCTCCAGATGGTCATGGATTCCCTGCGCTACTGGGTCGAGGAATGCCATGTCGACGGCTTCCGTTTCGATCTGGCGAGCTCGCTCGGCCGGGAGCGCGACCAGTTCAACTCCAACGCGATCTTCCTCGACGCCGTTCACCAGGATCCGGTGCTGGCGGGCATCAAGCTGATCGCCGAGCCGTGGGACACCGGCCCCAACGGCTACCAGCTCGGCAACTTCCCGCCGGCCTGGGCCGAATGGAACGACCAGTACCGCGACACGGTCCGCTCCTTCTGGAAGGGCGACGGTGACGCCCTGCCCGGCCTCGCGGGCGGCCTCCTGGGCTCCTCCCATCTCTTCGAGCGGCGCGGACGGCGGCCCTGGGCGAGCGTCAACTTCGTCACCGCCCACGACGGCTTCACGCTGAAGGACGTCGTCTCCTACAACGACAAGCACAACGAGGCGAACGGAGAGGACAATCGCGACGGCCACGACGACAACCGCAGCTGGAACTGCGGCACGGAGGGCGAACCGGCCAGTCCGGAGGTCATGGACCTTCGCGACCGGATGCGCCGCAACATGATCGCCACCGTTCTGCTGTCCCAGGGAACCCCCATGATCCTGATGGGCGACGAACTCGGCCGCTCGCAGGGAGGGAACAACAACAGCTACTGCCAGGACAATGAGATGAACTGGCTCCAGTGGGACGACGTCGAACCGCGCGACGAAGCGTTCTTCGAGTTCGTGCGAAAGCTGCTGATCGTGCGAAAGACCCACCCGCTCTTTCGCCAGTACGGGTTCCTCCACGGAAACGTGCTCGAGGGCAACGGCCTGCGGGACGTTTCCTGGAAGAAGCCCGACGGCAGCGACATGTCGGAAGCCGACTGGCAGGATCCCGAGGCCCGCTCGGTCGCGCTGCTGCTGAACGGCGAGGTCGAGCAGGCGATGATCATCGTCAACGCCCACTACGAGGCCGTGGAGTTCGTCCTGCCATCGGCCGATACCTGCGCGCGCTGGAGCGTCCTCGTCGACACCGCCCTCGGCACGGTCGAGCCCGACGCCGAGATGCTGAACGCCGGAGAGAGGGTCGCCGTGGCACCGCGCGCGCTGCTCGCACTGGAGGGGAGAGACTGATGCACCGATCCGACGCCGGCTTCTGGGGTGGTCGCCTTCTTGCCGACGGTCGTGCCGCCTTCGGCATCTGGGCCCCTGCCGTCGAGCGCATGGACCTGCGCCTCGCCGGCCGCGATCGCCCGATGGAGCGGCGGGACGAGGGCTGGTGGACGCTGGAAACCGAGGACGCGGCCGCCGGCGCCGAATACATGTTCGTGCGCCCGGACGGCATGGCGCTCCCCGATCCGGCATCCCGCGCCCAGGCGGGCGACGTGCACGGTCCCTCGCTCCTGACGGATCCCGGACGCTACCGCTGGAACGCCGGGGACTGGCGGGGCCGCCCCTGGGAGGAGGCCGTGGTCTACGAGCTCCACATCGGCACGTTCACGCCCGAGGGGACCTTCCAGGCCGCCATCGGACGCCTCGACCATCTCGCCGCGCTCGGCGTCACGGCGATCGAGATCATGCCCGTCGCCCAGTTCGCCGGCCGGCGCGGCTGGGGATACGACGGCGTCCTCCTCTACGCCCCCCATAACGCCTACGGGTCGCCCGACGACCTGAAGGCGCTCGTCGATGCGGCGCACGAAAGAGGCCTGATGGTCCTGCTCGACGTCGTCTACAATCACTTCGGCCCGGAGGGAAACTACCTGGGCGCCTATGCGCCGGATTTCTTCCACCCCGAGCGCCACACGCCCTGGGGCGCCGCCATCGCCTACGAGAAGGCCCCCGTGCGCGACTTCATGATCGGCAACGCGCTCTACTGGCTGACCGAGTTCCGCTTCGACGGCCTGCGCCTCGACGCCGTCGACAACGTCCGCGACGAGGGCTCCGAAGAGGAACTGCTCGTCGAGATGGCCCGCCGCATCCGCGAGGAGATCGCGGATCGCCCGATCCATCTGACGACCGAGGACAACCGCAACGTCACGCATCTCCACGAGCGCGGGACGGACGGGTCCGTACCCCTCTACACCGGCGAATGGAACGACGACTTCCACAATGCCGCCCACGTCGCGGCGACGGGGGAAGCGGACGCCTACTATGCCGACTTCGTCCACGACCACTGGGGGAAGCTCGCCCGCGCCCTTGCCGAGGGCTTCGCCTTTCAGGGCGAGCGTACCCGCGAGGGCGAAAGCCGGGGAAGCCCGAGCGGCCACCTGCCGCCGACGGCCTTCGTCGATTTCCTGCAGAACCACGACCAGGTCGGAAACCGCGCCTTCGGCGAACGGCTGATCGACCTCGCCGGCGAAGGAACGGTGCGCGCCCTCACCGCCATGCTCCTCCTGTCGCCACACGTCCCGCTGCTCTTCATGGGCGAGGAATGGGGAGAGACGCGACCCTTCGCCTTCTTCACCGATTTCCACGGCGACCTGGCGGAGGCCGTGCGGAAGGGGCGGAGGAAGGAATTCGAGAAATTCGCCGCCTTCCGCGACCCGGAACGCCGCAAGGCGATCCCCGACCCGAACGACCCCGCCACCTTCGACGCTTCGAAGATCGACTGGCGCCGTCCGCAGGCCGCGGACGGACGTGCCTGGCTCGATTTCTATCGCGAGCTGCTCTCCCTGCGTCGCGAACGGATCGTCCCACGCCTGGCGAACGCCGCAACGAACTGCGGCCGCATCGTCGAGGCCGACGAGGGGCTGATCGCCGTCGACTGGCGGCTCGACGGCGCCGTCCTCGGCCTGCGCGCGAATCTCCGGCACGAACAAGCGCAGATGGAACAGGCCGGCGGAGCAATGCTTTATGCCTATCCGAAGGCCGCCGACGAAACCAACCTTCCGCCCACATCCGTCGTGTTCCGCCTCGACGACGACGCCCGGACGCACCCATGACCGCAGCACTCGACACCCTTGCGCAACGCCACGGCATCTCGCTCCATTTCCACGAGATCGACGGCACCTATCACGGCGTTTCCGACGACACGAAGCGCGCGCTGCTGGCGGCCTTCGGCGTGGCCGCCGCAACCGACGAGGAGGTCGAGCGAAGCCTCGCGGGCGCGCCGGCGCCGCGTGAGATCGCCATGCGCGCGCCGCCGGGCGGGCGCTGCTTCATGCCCGAGCACCTTGCGGACCGAAGGATCTGGGGCATCGCCCTCCAGGTCTACCAGCTCCGCTCGGCCCGCAATTGGGGCATCGGCGATTTCGCCGATCTCGCCGAAGCCGCCCGGTTCGCTGCGGCCGCAGGCGCGGATTTCGTCGGAACGAACCCGCTGCACGCCCTCTTTCCCGCCGAGCCGGAGCGCGCGAGCCCCTTCTTCCCGTCGAACCGCCGCTTCCTGAACCCGCTCTACATCGCCGTCGACGCATTGCCGGGCTTCGACCGGAGCATGGTCGATCCCGACCGGCTCGAGAGCGCCCGCTCGGGAGACATGGTCGACTACGAAGTCGTGGCCGACGTCAAATACCCCGCGCTTCGCAAGGTCTTCGCGACGTGGCGGGAGGACCCGTCGCTGCCTGCCGACTGGTCCCATGCCGACTTCGCGCAGTGGCGGGCCGCCCAGGGCGAACCGCTGCGCCTCCACGCCCTCCACGATGCGCTGTCGCTCGACTTGCGCAACGACCGGGTCGCCGATGCGACCGGCTGGCGCGCCTGGCCCGACGACTACCGCCGGCCCGACAGCCCGACCGTCGAGGCCTTCGCCCGGCAGCAGGCCGCCGAGGTCGAGTTCCACGCCTGGCTCCAGTTCGCGGCCGACCGGCAGCTCGCCGACGCGGCCGCAGCCTGCCGTGCGGCTGGCATGCGGGTCGGCCTCTATCTCGACCTCGCCGTCGGCGAGGCCCCGGACGGCTCGGCCGCCTGGGCCGATCCCCGCCTTGCCGTGTCCGGCGCGGAAATCGGCGCGCCACCGGACTATTTCACCCGCGACGGCCAGAACTGGGGCCTGGCGGGACTGTCTCCCACCGCACTCGCCGAGCGCGCCTTCGCGCCCTACCGGGACCTGATGGCGGCGGTCATGCGGCACGCCGGCGCGATCCGCATCGACCACGCCATGGGCGTCTGGCAGCTCTTTTTCATCCCCCTCGGCCGGCCGGCGGCGGAAGGCACCTATGTCCGCTTTCCGATCGAGGACATGCTTTCCGCGATCGCCGAGGAATCCGGCCGGTTCCGCACCATCGTCGTCGGGGAAGACCTCGGCAACGTGCCGGACGGCTTCCGCGACGTCATGTATGCCGCCGGGCTGCAGTCCTACCGCATACTCTATTTCGAACGCCACGAGCACGGCTTCCGGCAGCCGCAGGAATACCCCCGGGACGCCCTCGCCTGCCTGTCCACCCACGACCTGCCGACCATCGAAGGCTGGTGGCGCGGAGCCGACATCGACCTCCGCCTGAAATACCGCCTCATCGACGAGGCTTCGGCCGAGGCCCAGCGCGACGCCCGCCACCACGAGCGCCGGCAGCTCGCCGACGACCTGGTGCGCGCCGGCCTGATGGACGAAGCCCGCGCCGGGGTCGTCCTCTCCCTCGACATGCACGCTCCCGAACCGCTTCCCGCGGTGTTCGTCGGCGCGGTGCACCGGCACCTCGCGCGCACCGCCTCGCGCCTGGCCGCCGTGCGCCTCGAGGACCTCGCCGGCGAGCGCGACCCGGTGAACCTGCCGGGTACCGTCCTCGACTATCCGAATTGGCGGCGAAGGCTCGGTATCGATCTCGATGCGCTCCCCGCCTCCGCCCTTTTCCGGACCGTCACCGAGGCGATGCGGAGCGAACGCCCGAGGGAAGGATGATGCGGCTCGACGCGACCTACCGCCTGCAGTTCCGCAACGGCATGACGTTCGACCGCGCCGCGGCGATCGTGCCCAATCTCAAGCGGCTCGGCATCAGCCATCTCTATGCGTCGCCGGTATTCGCCGCGACGTCGGGATCCACCCACGGCTACGACGTCACGGCCCACGATCGCTTCGATCCCGCGCTCGGCGGCGAGGAGGGCTTCCTCCGGCTCTCGGACGTGCTTCGTCGGCATGGCCTGGGACTCATCCTCGACATCGTCCCCAACCACATGGCCGCTTCGACGGAAAACCCGTGGTGGGCAAGCGTCCTGGAATGGGGAGAGGCGAGCCCCTTCGCCCGCCATTTCGACATCGACTGGCAGGCCGGATACGTCACGTTGCCTTTCCTGGGCTCGGATTTCGAGACCTGCCTGGAAAACGGCGAACTGACCGTCGCCGCCGATCCCGGCGGCCGCCTCGTCCTGCGCTACTACGAGAACGACTGGCCCCTCGCGCCCTCGA
This sequence comes from uncultured Alphaproteobacteria bacterium, assembly GCA_963838155.1. GTDB lineage: Bacteria > Pseudomonadota > Alphaproteobacteria > Rhizobiales > Rhizobiaceae > Pararhizobium_B. The sequence goes on along the minus strand of CAWIQE010000004.1, from coordinate 248,676 downwards.
CCTACCGGCTGCTCTTCGACCGCCTGCAGGCGGAGGCCCTGTCGGGGATCGCCGACGCCGCAGCCCGCGCCGGACCGGGCGAGGCGGAACGCCTGCGCGGCCTCGTCCGCGATGCGGTCGACCGGACGGATCTCGAGACGCGGCTGGCCACGCTCTCCGGCGACGCCGACCTCATCCGCCGCCTGCACGAGGCGCAGTTCTGGCGGCTTTCCGAATGGCGCCGCGGCCGCGTCCACCTCACCTATCGGCGCTTCTTCGAGATCACCGGTCTCGTCGGCGTCCGCGTCGAGGACAGGGCCGTCTTCGACGACGTCCACCGCACCGTTTTGCAGCTCGTCGCCGAGGGCCGCGTCGACGGGCTGCGCATCGACCATGTCGACGGTCTCGCGGACCCGGCCGGCTACCTCGGACGCCTGCGCGAGGCCGTCGGTCCCGGCGTGCCGATCCTGGTCGAGAAGATCCTCGAGGCGGGCGAGGACCTGGAACCGGACTGGCCGGTCGAGGGGACGACCGGCTACGAGTTCATCGCCGCGCTGGCCACCGCCTTCGTGGACGGCGACAGACGAGCAGCCCTCGACACCGCCTACGAAAGGGCGCTCGGCACGAGCTTCGACTATGCCGCCGCCCGCGACGCCGCCAAGCGTGAGATCGTCACCTGGAACTTCGAGGGCGAACTCGCGCTGCTCGCCGAAAAGGCGAACGCCCTAGCGCGGTCCCTCGCGCCGGAGCTTCAGGACGGCGACGGGCTGCGCGAGGCGCTCGTCGCGGCGATCGTCGGCTTCACCGTCTATCGCACCTACGTCGCGGCAGCCGGGCCGGGGCCCGCCGACGTCGAACGCCTGCGCGAGATCGAAGCCGACGTCCTCCGCTCCGGCAGGGTGCCGGCGGACAGACTGCGCTTCGTCTTCCGCCTCCTCCACCTCGACGTACCGGCCGACCGCCGGGCCGAGGCGCTCGCTTTCGCCGTCCGCTTCCAGCAGACGACCGGGCCGGTCATGGCCAAGGCGGTCGAGGACACCCTCTTTTACCGCTTCAACCGCCTCGTCGCCCTGAACGAGGTCGGCGGCGATCCCGAGTTGGCGGCGACCGGCGCGGAGGCCTTCCACGCCGCCATGGCGGATCGAGCCGCGAACGAGCCGAAGGGGCTCTCCGCGACCGCCACGCACGACACCAAGCGCGGCGAGGACGCCCGGGCCCGGCTCTACGCGATCGGCGAGGCGCCGGAGCGCTGGGGCGAGGCCGTCGAGCGCTGGCGCGGCATGCACCGCGAGTTGGTCGAGCATCTCGACGACGGTCCGGCTCCCGACGGGGAGACCGAATGGATGCTCTACCAGGCCCTCCTCGGGTCCTGGCCGTTCGAAAGCGGCGGCGTCGACTGGCTCGGCCCGTTCCGCGACCGCTACCTGGCCTTCGTCGAGAAGGCCATGCGCGAGGACAAGCGCCGCACGCGCTGGACCGAGATCGCCGAGCGATACGAGGCGGCCGTCCGCACCTATGCCGAACGCCTCGTCGATGCGGACAACGGCGCCTTCCTGGAGGATTTCCGGCGGACGGCCATGCCCTTCGTCGCCGCGGGCGTGATCAACAGCCTGTCGCAGACCCTTCTGAAGCTCACGGCGCCGGGGGTGCCGGACATCTACAACGGCGCCGAATGCTGGGACCTGAGCTTCGTCGATCCGGACAACCGGCGTCCGGTGGACTTCGAGCGGCTGGCCCTGTCGATGGAACGCACCGCCCCCTGGCCGAGCCGCAAGGACGACCTCGTTGGCGGCAGCGCCAAGCAGCAGCTCGTCGCCTCCGTCCTTCAGGCCAGGCGCGGCGACGGCGACCTGTTCTCCCAGGGCATCTATCGCCCCGTCGCCGTCGACGGGAACAAGAAGGACCATGTCGTCGCGTTCCGGCGCAGTCTCGCCGGCCGCGAGGCGCTCGTCGTCGTTCCCCGGCTGGTGCTCGGTTTCGTCGACGGCCTGAACGGCATTCCGCCCTCCGCGTGGACCGGTACGCGGCTCGTCCTCGACGACGGCTTTGCCGGACTGGCCTTCGCCAACGCGCTGACCGGCGCCGAACTGAAGGGCGGCGACCTCGCGGAAGTCGCGACGGTCCTCTCGACGGCCCCCGTGGCGCTCTTCCTTTCGCGATAGATCAAGGCGGGGAAAGCGGACCGCGGCTTTGCGCGAAAACCTTGGGAAGCCAGATGCTTGCGGCCGTTCCCGGATTCGCGCCGGCAACGGCCAAGCCCCCGGCATCAGTGGAAGTCCCGGCTTTTCGGGATGATGCGCACCTCGCGCGGATGCCGGGCCCTCGCGGCCTGCATTTCGGCCCGGAGGGCGCTCTTTTTCGGACTGCCCCGGGGGTCTTCGCGCTGCTGGTGCCGCGCCTCGTCGGCCCGCGACAGCGTCTCGGGCATCCGGTCCTCCGACAGCAGCGCCAGATCCCCGGATAGGTCCACCAGTTCGCGCGCGACGACATGGACGATGTCGGCGGTGCGTTGGACCACGCCCCTGACGAGCACCAGCCGCGCCCCCATCACCACCTTGCGATAGGCCTGGAAGACCTTGCGCCAGACGATGACGTTGGCCGCACCCGTCTCGTCCTCGATGGTGATGAAGACGACGCCCTTGGCCGTACCGGGCTGCTGGCGCACCAGGACGACGCCGGCGATCTCGACGCGCTGGTCGTGCCGGGTGCCGGCGAGATCGGCGGAGGACAGGATCCTGGATGCCCGGTAGCGCTCCCTGAGGAAGCTCATCGGATGCGCCTTCAGCGACAGCCGGTGCGTCTGGTAGTCGGCGACGACATGCTCCGAGCGGCGCATGGCAGGCAGCTCGACCGGAACGTCGGCCCCGGCCGCATCGGCCTCGGCGGCATCGAAGAGCGGCAGCTGCCGGTCGCTCATCAGCCCGCGGACGGCCCACAGCCCCTGCCGCCGGTCGAGGCCGAGCGATCCGAGCGCATCGGCCGCCGCCAGCCGTTCGAGGACGGCGAGCGTCAGCCCGCCCTGCCGGCGCGCCTCCTCCAGGGAAGCGATCCCCCCGGAAGCGTCCCGCTTTTCGATAAAGCCGGTCATCGCCCGTGCGTTCATTCCGTCGATCTGCCGGAAGCCGAGGCGAACGGCGTGCGCGCCGTCGAAATTCTCCTCGAGTGCGTTGTCCCATGAGCTTGCATTGATGTCGATCGGCCTGACCTCGATGTCGTGCTCGCGCGCATCGCGCACGATCTGCGCCGGCGCGTAGAAGCCCATCGGCTGCGAATTGAGAAGCGCGGCGCAGAAGACGTCCGGATGGTGGCACTTGAGCCACGCCGAGGCATAGACGAGAAGGGCGAAGCTCGCCGCATGGCTCTCCGGAAAGCCGTATTCGCCGAACCCCTTGATCTGGTCGAAGCAGCGCCCGGCGAATTCCCGGTCGTAGCCGCGCTCCACCATGCGGCTCACCATCTTGTCCTGCAGGGTATGGATCGTGCCGACGCGCCGGAAGGTCGCCATCGCCTTCCTCAACTGGTTCGCCTCGTCGCCCGAGAATTTCGCCGCCTCGATGGCGATCTGCATCGCCTGCTCCTGGAAGAGCGGCACGCCGAGCGTGCGGCCGAGCACCCGCCTGAGTTCGTCCCCGTCGCCATGCGCCGGCGACGGCGACGGATAGTCGACCGCCTCCAACCCGTCGCGGCGCCGCAGATACGGATGCACCATGTCGCCCTGGATCGGCCCGGGACGCACGATCGCCACTTCGATGACGAGGTCGTAGAAGGTCCGCGGCTTGAGTCTCGGCAGCATGTTGAGCTGCGCCCGGCTCTCCACCTGGAAGACGCCCACCGCATCCGCCCGGCACAGCATGTCGTAGGTCGCCGGATCCTCCTGCGGCAGCGTGGCGAGCGTGTAGGAGAGCCCGTAATGCGTCTTCAGCATGGCGAAGCACTTGGCGATGCAGGTCAGCATGCCGAGCGCGAGCACGTCGACCTTGAGGATGCCGAGTTCGTCGATGTCGTCCTTGTCCCATTCGATGAAGGTGCGGTCCTCCATCGCCGCATTGCCGATCGGCACCAGCGTCTCGAGCGGATCTTCGGTCAGGACGAACCCGCCGACATGCTGGGAGAGATGCCGCGGGAAGCCGAGCAGCTCCTCCGTCAGCTCTATGGTGCGCTTCAGGTGCGGGTCGGAGATGTCGAGCCCGGCTTCCTTGATCTGGTCCCCCGGAATGTCCCTGCCCCACGATCCCCATACGGTCGAGGCGAGCGCCGCCGTGACGTCCTCGCTGAGGCCCATCGCCTTGCCCACCTCGCGCACCGCGCTCCGCGGCCGGTAGGTGATGACGGTCGCCGCAAGCGCGGCGCGGTGCCGGCCGTAGCGCTCGTAGACATACTGGATCACCTCCTCGCGCCGCTCGTGCTCGAAGTCGATGTCGATGTCGGGCGGCTCCTTGCGCTCGCGCGACAGGAACCGGTCGAAGAGCAGCGCATGCTTGGCCGGATCGACCGCCGTGACGCCGAGACAGAAGCAGACCGCCGAATTCGCCGCCGATCCGCGCCCCTGGCACAGGATGCCCTTCGAGCGCGCATAGGCGACGATGTCGTGCACGGTGAGAAAATATTGCGCATAGCCGAGCTGTCGGATCAGGTCGAATTCCCTGGCGAGGGCCGCCGAGACCTTGTCCGGAATGCCGTCCCGGTAGAAGGCCCGGGCCTTCTCCCAGGTCAATTTCTCCAGATGCGCCTGCGGCGTCGATGCCGGGCGGCACCGGCTCGTTCGGGTAGTTGTAGGCGAGTTCGTCGAGGCTGAAGGTGCATAGGGAAACGATGTCGCCTATGGCCGAAATCGCCTCCGGCCAGGCGGAAAGGAGCCGCGCCATCTCCTCCGGCGGCTTCAGGTGCCGTTCGGCATTGGCCATCAGCCGGAAGCCGGCCTCCTCCAGCGTGCACCTCTCGCGGATGCAGGTGACGACGTCCTGCAAGGGCCGCCGGTCGGGATGGTGGTAGTGAACGCCGTTGGTCGCCACCAGCGGAATGCCGAGACGCGCGCCGAGCGCCGCTACCCTCCCGCAGTGCCGCCGGTCGTCGCCGCGATGGAGGTGCCGGATCGCCAGCCACAGACGGTCGGGCGACCGGCGATGCAGGTCGGCAAGCCGCGCCTGGAAGTCCGCGTCGCTGCCCGGGTCCTCCGGAGGCAGCGCGATCAGCGCCTGGCCTTCCACATACTCCAGCATCTCCTCGAAGGTGAACAGGCACGCACCCTTTTCGGCGGCGATCTTTCCCTTAGTCAGCAGCCGGCAGAGACGTCCGTAGGCCGCCCTGTCCGTTGGATAGCAAAGGCACGAGAACCTGTCGGACGTATCGAGCCGCGCCCCCACCAGGAGCCGCAGGCCCTCCTTCTTCGCCTGGCTGTGGGCCCGCACGACGCCGGCGAGCGTGTTGCGGTCGGCGATGCCGATCGCGAAATGCCCGAGCGCCTTCGCCTGGATCACCAGTTCGCCCGGATGCGACGCCCCGCGCAGGAAGGAAAAATTGGTGGTGCAGTCGAGTTCGGCATAGGCCGCCCGCGCCGCCGCAAGCCTGGACGCCTTTCCGACCGGCCGCCGGAACGGGATCGGCGGATTGCCTGCCGGGGCGGTCATGTGAAGAGCCCGTGGACGTACCAGCGCGGAAAGGTCCCCTCCCTGCCCGTGTAACCGCCCTCGCGATAGAGCCAGTACTGCCGGCCCTCGCGGTCCTCGACGGCGAAATAGTCGCGCACGGCCAGCCCGCGGCTGTCGGCCCGCCACCATTCGGGCGCGATCCGTTCGGGCCCGCGCACGCGCGTGACGATGCGCCGGACCCGCCGCCATGTGAACTGCAAGGGCGGGCCGTCCGGCACTTCCGCCGTCACCTCCACCGGCTCCGGCCTGTCGAACAGGCGGAACGGCCGTGCCGCCTGCCCCGCCCTTTCCTCCCACGCGGCCCAGGCGAGCGCCCCGCCGACGGCGACCCGCCGCGCGGCGCGCTCCGGAATGTGGCTCTCCTCCGGCGCCCATTGGTGGACCGCCGTCTCGCCGAGCCGGTTGGCGAGCGTGTCGACGAGCGGCGCGACGGCATCCGAGAAAATTCGCGGATCGTCCGCGCCGGCCTCGTCGTCACGACCCGCGATCATCGCCTGCTGCTCGCCCGAAATCCGCTCCGTTTCGCCAGCGGAAAGCAGGAAACCGTCGATGCCGAAACCGCAATCGATGGCTTCCAGCCGCTCGGCAAAGAGCCGGGCGATCGGCCGGATCTCGCGTCCCGGCCGCGACAGCCGCACGCAGACGGAACTCGACCCGCCGTCGGCGCGGAACGCCGTCAGCCGAAAGACGCGGGCGCCCTGGCCGCTCTTCTCGAGCCCGCACGAAAGCCGCACGAGCAGTTCGTCGAGCGCGAACTGCACGCCCGAAACGTCGATGACCGGCTCGCTCATGGGCAGGAACGCCCGGCACGGCTCCGGCGGGCGGAGCGGGACCAGGGGCTCGCGCACCGCCCCCGTCATCTGGTCGAGGCGCAACTGCACCGATTGCACCGCCTCGCGCGAACGGAAGCGCCGTTCGAGCGCCGCCCGCGGGATCGAGGCGAGCGCACCGATCGTCTTCAGTCCCAGGCGGTGCAGGATCAGGAGCCGCTCCTGCGAAAGCCTGAGCGCCTCGACCGGCAGGGCGTTCATCCGGGCCGATGCGTCCGCGCCGGCGATCTCGGCGCCCGCACCGTACCGGGAAAGCGCCGAGGCCAGTCCCGGCGTGCCGGCCAGCCCCGCCGAGACCGAAAACCCCGCCGCCCGAAGCCGCGCGAGGCAATCGGCGACGAGCCCCGCCTCGCCGCCGAGGAGATGCTCGCATCCGGTCGTGTCGAGCATCAGCCCGTCGGTCCCGTCCACCGCGACGATCGGCGCGTAGCGCATCGCCCAGTGCCCCAGCGCTTCCAGGAGATCGGCATCGGCTTCCCCGTCGGCCTGCTCGACGCGCAATGTCGGACAGGCCGCCCGCGCATCGGTCAACGGCTGGCCGAGCGATGCCCCCGCGCGGAAGGCCGCGCGGTTGGCCGCGGCAATGCGCGTACCCCTGGCGCCGTGCTCGACCAGGACCAGCGGGTGCTCAGCCGGTTCGCCGCCGTCCGGGTTCGGCAGGTAGCGCCGCCGCGCCGCTTCCAGCCTCTGGAAGCGATCGATCGAAAGCATCGGAAAGTGAACGGAAAGAATGCGTCTGGTCATCCCATGTGATCTCCCAGGCTCCGGGCCGGCCGCCGCGCACGCGCGCCAGTTCCACACGCCAGGCCGGCGGGCCCGGCGCCCGCGGATCGGCCGGGTCGGGCGCGCTCGGCAGCGGCCCCACGCGCCAGCGCGTCAGCGCCGCCGACGGTCCGGCGACCGCCTCCGTGTCGAGATGGATGCAGGGCACCCCGCTTCTGGCGGAAATCAGCGACAGCCGGCGCGTCTCGGTGAAACCGAGTCCCGCCCCCTCGCCGACGACGGCGGCCACCCGCGCCAGCCCCAACGCTTCCTCCAGCACGAAGCCCATGTGGCGCGGATGCGGCAGCGACACGACGACGACCCGCTCCGGCGAGAGCCCGGCAGCGAGAAGCCCGGGCGCATGGAGCCGGCCATGCTCGCGCATCTCGAACGGCGCCTGGCACCAGACGATCGGCCCCGACCGCGGAAGCCGCAGGACGAGGCGCAGGAGGAAAGCCGAAACCGTCGTTATGTTCGTCTTTTGTTCCGTAAAAAAATCGTGCAGGCCGGCCGTTTCCAGCCTCCTTCCGGGCAGCCGGCCGTCGATTTGGGCAAGTCCGAAAGTCCATGGTTTTTCAGCGCCTTCGGCAAGAGAGGTGAATCGCTTTGTCCGTCCCTCGATGCGGGCGATCTGCGCCTTCAGGCGGTCGATTTCCCAAGCGGTATGCATGACGGCCTCATCATAGGTTATAAATATCGATCAAAAGCAATTATGTTCCTATTTTGTTCCTGTTGGCGAGTCAATTCTCGCCCCCGGCAGGGAAAAATTGCGGGCGGCCCCTACTCCGCCGCCCTATTCCGCAGCAACGCGCCGTTCGAGGCCGCCGGCATGCTCGATGAAGGCCAGGATCTCTTCGACGCCGACGCCGCGCTTGAGATCGGTGAAGACATGCGGCTTGCCGGCCCGCATGCGCTCCGCATCCGCCCGCATGACCTCGAGGTCGACCTCCACATGCGGCGCCAGATCCGCCTTGTTGACGACCAGCAAGTCCGAGCGCGTGATGCCCGGCCCGCCCTTGCGCGGGATTTCCTCGCCCTGGCAGACGGAAATGACGTAGAGCGTCAGGTCGGCGAGGTCCGGCGAGAAGGTCGCCGCCAGATTGTCTCCGCCCGATTCGATGAAGACGACGTCGAGATCCGGATGGCGGCGCGTCAGATCGGCGATGGCCTGCAGGTTGATGGAAGCGTCCTCGCGGATCGCCGTGTGCGGGCAGCCTCCGGTCTCGACGCCGACGATCCGGTCCTCCGGCAAGGCCTGGAGCCGCGCCAGCATCAGCGCGTCCTCCCGCGTGTAGATGTCGTTGGTGACGACCGCCAAGGAATAGTGGCCGCGCATCGCCTTGCAGAGCTTCTCCGTCAGCGTCGTCTTGCCGGAGCCCACCGGGCCGCCGATGCCGATGCGAAGGGGACCGTTCGAAGAGTTCATGAGCGGAAGAGCCTCGTCGTCTGGGTTTCGTGGGTCATGGAAACGAGTTCGGAGATGAAAGTGGCGGAGCCGAGATCGTCGAGCGAGGCACCGGCGGCGCGCATCGCCACCGATAGCACGGTCGGCTCCAGGGCCGCCACCGCCGCCACGCCGTCGCGCTGGCCGAGCGGCACCAGGCGCACCGCCGCCTGCACCAGATTGGCCGAGAAGGAAGCGAGATAGGCCGGCAGCACGCTCCCGATATCGAGGCCGAGGCGCCGCGACACCGCGCCGACCGCGACCGGATAGGCCGCCCCGCCCGCAAGGTCCCCCGGCACGGCGTCCGGCCATGCCTGCGCGGCCAGCAGGAAGGCCCGGCCCTGTGCCATCGTCTCCAGATGCCGCTCGGCCGAGCCGGCCAGCGCCTCGGCGAGTTCGGCGATTTCCGGCAGCCGCTCCTCCTCCGCCCGCCACGCCTCCGCGAGCAGGACGGCGTCGTTCCATCCGGAGCCGAAGCCGAGCAGATCCCCGATCCAGTCGACGAGATCGCCGCGGCCGCCGATCAGCCCGTCATGCACCGCCCGTTCGATCCCGTGGCTGTAGGAGAAGGCACCGACCGGAAAGGCCGGGGAGAGCAGCGTCATCAGCCGCACGAGCGCCGATGCCGGCAGCTCACGCATGGTCGTGGCCGTGCGGGTGGACATGGTGTTCGTCCACACCGGCATGGGCCTGCGGATGGGGATGGGCCTGCGGATGTGCATGCGCATCGTGATAGGCGCCGCGCACCGGCGCGAAGGGCTCGACCACGTCGACCACCGTGCCGCCCAGCCCTTCGACCATCGCCCGGATGACGTGATCCCGCAGGATCAGGATCCGCGACGCCTCGATCTGGGCCGAAAGGTGCCGGTTGCCGAGATGCCAGGCAAGCTCCGTCAGATGCAGGCCGTCGCGCGCCGTCACGGCATGGAGAGGCTCGGGCGCCGCCCGGACCAGGATTTCCGAACCGTCGTCGAGAACGAGCACGCTCCCGTCGCCGAGCACCGCCGGCTCCGGGAGGTCGACGAGCACGGCATCGCCGTTCGCCAGCTCCAGCCGCTTGCGGCGGAGGTGCCGTTCGCCGTGCGGAAGCTCCAGGACGCCGGCCGGCGGCGAGCCGGTGCCGCCTGCGGAATTCCTGTAGGAGATCGCGCGCTTCATGAGCCGGGCCCGCTAGAAGAGGAAATAGCGCTGCGCCATCGGCAGCACGGTCGCCGGCTCGCAGGTCAGGAGTTCTCCGTCGGCGCGCACCTCGTAGGTCTCCGGATCGACGTCGATATGCGGCGTCGCGTCGTTGAGCACCATAGAGGCCTTCGATATGCCGCCGCGCACGTTTTCCACGGCCACCATGCCCTTCTCGACGCCGAGCGCCGATTGCAGCCCGTCGTCCAGCGCCGCCTTGCTGACGAAGGTCACCGATGCGTTCGCGACCGCCTTGCCGAAGGCGCCGAACATCGGCCGGTAGTGCACCGGCTGGGGTGTCGGGATCGAGGCGTTCGGGTCGCCCATCGGCGCGGCGGCGATCGATCCGCCGAGGAGGACCAGGTCGGGCTTCACGCCGAAGAAGGCCGGGCTCCAGAGCACGAGATCGGCCCGCTTGCCGATCTCGACGGAACCGATGTGCTTCGACACGCCGTGCGCGATCGCCGGGTTGATCGTGTACTTGGCGATGTAGCGGCGCACGCGGAAATTGTCGTTGTCGCCGGTCTCCTCCGGAAGCCGCCCGCGCTGGCGCTTCATCTTGTCGGCCGTCTGCCAGGTCCGGATGATCACCTCGCCGACCCGGCCCATCGCCTGGCTGTCGGACGCGATGATCGAGAAGGCGCCCATGTCGTGAAGGATGTCCTCCGCGGCGATCGTCTCCTTGCGGATTCGGCTTTCCGCGAAAGCCACGTCCTCCGGGATCGAGGGGGAGAGATGGTGGCACACCATCAGCATGTCGAGATGCTCGGCGATGGTGTTCTTCGTATAGGGCCGCGTCGGGTTGGTCGAGGACGGCAGAACGTTCCGCAGGCCGCACACCTTGATGATGTCCGGCGCGTGCCCGCCGCCGGCGCCCTCGGTGTGGAAGGCGTGGATGGTGCGCCCCTTGAAGGCGTCGACCGTGTTTTCCACGAAGCCGCTTTCGTTCAGCGTATCCGTGTGGATCATCACCTGCACGTCCATCGCGTCGGCCACCGCGAGGCAATTGTCGATGGCCGCCGGCGTCGTGCCCCAGTCCTCGTGCAGTTTCAGCGAGCAGGCGCCGCCGAGCACCATCTCAGTCAGCGGGTCGGGCAGCGACGCGTTGCCCTTGCCCGCCAGCCCGATATTCATCGGGAACGCGTCGAAGGACTGGATCATCCGCCCGATGTGCCACGCCCCCGGCGTGCAGGTCGTCGCCATGGTGCCGGTCGCCGGGCCGGTGCCGCCGCCGAGCATCGTCGTCAGGCCCGACATCAGGGCCTCCTCGATCTGCTGCGGACAGATGAAGTGGATGTGGCTGTCGAACCCGCCGGCCGTCAGGATCTTCCCCTCGCCGGCGATCGCCTCGGTGCCCGGTCCGATGACGATGTTGACGCCGGGCTGCGTGTCCGGGTTCCCCGCCTTGCCGATGGCGTGGATCAGGCCGTCCCTCAGGCCGATGTCGGCCTTGTAGATGCCGGTGACGTCGACCACCAGCGCGTTGGTGATGACCGTGTCGACCGCACCCTTGGCGCGCGGGGTCTGGCTTTGCCCCATTCCGTCGCGGATCACCTTGCCGCCGCCGAACTTGACCTCTTCGCCGTAGACGGTCTTGTCCTCCTCGACCTCCACGAAGAGCTCGGTATCGGCGAGACGCACCTTGTCGCCCTTCGTCGGCCCGAACATGTCGGCATAGGCGGAACGGGAAATTCTTGCTGGCATATCGTCCTCGAAAAGATGAAGCGGCGGTCAGAAGCTCTGCCCGTCGACGAAGGTCGGTGCGAGCGCCTGCGGGTCCACGCCGTCGAGACACCGGGCATTGACGGCGATCATCGGCGTACCGTCCCGCCGCTGTCCCCGGGCGAATGACTGGATGCCGCATGTGGCGCAAAAGAGATGGGCGATCCTGTTGTGGTTGAACCGGTATTCCGACAACGCGTCCCCGCCGCCGAGCAGCTCGAAATCGTCCACGTCGGAGAACGAAAGGATGCTGCCGAGCCGCCGGCAACGCGAGCAGTTGCAGGAAAACGTCTGGTCGAGATCCGTATCCACCCGGTAGCGCACCTTGCCGCACTGGCAACCGCCCTCGTAACTCTGTTTCGCCATGGCGTTCTCCTTCCCTTCCCGGGCGCTCTTTCTAGAGCTTTCCCATGATCTTCTGCTGGAAACCGTAGACCGTGCGCGAGCCCGAGAGGGGCACCAGCGTCACGTCCCGCGCCTGCCCCGGCTCGAAGCGCACCGCCGTTCCCGCGGCGATGTCGAGCCGCATGCCGCGCGCCGCCTCGCGATCGAAGCGAAGGCCTTCGTTCGCCTCGTGGAAATGATAGTGGCTGCCGACCTGGATCGGCCGGTCGCCGGCGTTCTCCACCTTGATCGTCACCGTCTCGGACCCGGCATTGAGCTCGATGTCGCCCGCCTGCGTGATCACTTCGCCCGGTATCATGGCCTCACCCCTTCTTCCTCTTCTTCTTCGTCCGGGCGGCGATCGCGGCCTCGAGGCGGCCGGCCTGCGCGTCGAAGGCCGCCTCCATGTCCTCGTCCACGCCGCGTGCGGCGTCGACGACGGCCCGCGCCCAGTCGAGATAGCGTTGCATGCTCTTCAGCGTCTGCATCCCCGCCGGCAGATCGGCGCGCTCGGCGACGTTGCTCGTCTTGTCGGCGATCTTCAGGAGCTTCGCGCCCGTCGAGCCCTTGGCGGCGTGATCCACCTGCCGCTGGCGCCGCGCCTTGCCCTTCAGCCCGGGCGGATCGCTCACTTCGGCGACCAGATCGGCGATTTCCGTACCGAAGCGCTCCTTCAGGATCTCGGCGCCGACGCCGGCGTCCTCGAGCGTGTCGTGCAGGTAGCAGGCGGCGACCAGCACCGGATCGAAGGGCTCGTGCCGCGCGCAGGCGGCGGCCACCTCGGCGAGGTGATTGAAATACGCCGTCTTCCCGTCGCCGCGGACCTGCCCGGCATGGGCCTCGGCCGCGAATTCGACGGCGTCCGCGATCAGTCGGCCGTCCGTTCCCATCGACGCCTCCTCACCGGATCGGTTCGTGCACGGTGACGAGCTTGGTGCCGTCGGGGAAGGTCGCCTCGACCTGCACGTCGTGGATCATTTCCGCCACGCCCTCCATCACCTGCGCGCGGGTCAGGACATGCGCGCCCGCTTCCATCAGCTCGGCGACCGGACGTCCGTCGCGCGCGCCCTCGACCACGAAATCCGTGATCAGCGCGATCGCCTCCGGATGATTGAGCTTCACGCCCCGCTCCAGCCGCCGCCGCGCCACCGTCGCCGCCATGGCGACGAGGAGCTTGTCCTTTTCCCTCGGAGTGAGATTCATGCCTTCGACGTTTCCTCAGATTGACCAGACTTTGGGCAGACCTGCCCGACCATTCAGCAGTTCGATGACCGGCACAAGCCGCTTTCGCAATTCGTAGCCGTCCGCCGCCACGAATCTCGCAAGAATCTTGCCAGTTCCCGCCGCCTCGATCCGCCATCCGCTCACGCCGGTCCCCGGGCCGGCGGCGGCGCGGATCCTGTCGACATGCTCCTCCGCGTCGGGATGCAGCCAGAGAAGCGTCGCCATGGCGCGATTGCCGCCCAGGACGCTCCGGCGGCCGATCCGCCCGCCGAGATCCGGGCCGAGCCGCTGGCATTCCGCATGCACGATCCGGCCCGAGTGGCAGACCGTCCACCGGTCGTAAAAGTCGCCCCGCGTCGGGCGCTCGCCCATCGCCAGGCGCCCGAAAACCACCGGTTCGACGATCAGCGCCTCGCCGCCATCGCCGACATCGATTTCGAGCCGCCGCGAAAGCCCCGCCCGGTCGAACAGGATCGTCTCCTGCGGAAGCCAGGCGAAGCGCGCGCCGGCGGCCACCGAGATCCGCGTCGTCACCTCCGCCGATCCCCCGGACGACTTGTAGATCTTCTCGCAGGCCTGCGTCGTCGCCACCGTATGGGTGCCCTCGCCGCCGGCAAGGGTCCAGTCGAGGCGATCGCCTCCCGTCAGCCCTCCGGACGTGTTGATCAGCACCGCTTCGAGCGCGTCGCTGCCGAAGACCCGCGGCAGCCGGATCTTTGCGCATCCGTCCTGGTAGAGCCGGTCGATCCGCGTCCGGCCGCCGGCCAGCTTGGTGGACAGGCGCGCCGCGCCCTCGGCACGCTGCATCTTCGGCGGCACGGCGTCCGTAACGGCCTCCGTTTCGGCCGCGGCTAGCGTCATCGCGGTTTCAAGCCTCCGTGGCAGGTGTGTGTTCGGCTTGCGAAGCTAAAGCAATTCCGGGAAAAGCGGAAACCGGTTTTCCGTCCGGAAGCGCCAGTATCCCGTCCTTGGGGATCGGACCGCCGCCGGCCCCTTCAGACCATCAGGTGCCGGCGCACCTCCGGGTCGTCGAGATCGGCCGCGGCGCCCGCATGGACGATCTCGCCGCGGTCCATGATGTAGATGCGGTCGGCGAGCTCGCGGCAGAAATCCAGGTACTGTTCGACGAGAAGGACGGCGATGCCCTGCTCGTCGCGCAGGTACCGGATGGCCCGGCCGATATCCTTGATGATCGACGGCTGGATGCCCTCCGTCGGTTCGTCGAGGACGAGCAGCCGGGGCCGGGTGACGAGCGCGCGGGCGATCGCGAGCTGCTGCTGCTGGCCGCCCGAGAGGTCGCCGCCGCGCCGACCGAGCATCTCCTTCAGCACCGGGAAGAGGTCGAAGACGTAGTCCGGCACGGAGCGCTCGCGCTTCGGAAGCGGCGAGAACCCGGTCTGGAGGTTCTCCCTGACCGTCAGCAGCGGGAAGATCTCCCGCCCCTGGGGAACGAAGCCGGCGCCCCGGCGCGCCCTGGCGTAGGGAGCGGACCGCCCGAAGGAGACGCCTTCGAGCGCGATGTCGCCGCGACGGATCGGCTGCTGGCCGACGATCGCCCGCAGGAGGCTCGTCTTGCCGACGCCGTTGCGGCCCAGAACGCAGGTTATGCTGGCCTTGTTGGCGTCCAGGGATACGTTTTTCAGCGCCTGGGCGGCGCCGTAGAAGAGATCGATGTTTCGAACGCTCAGCATCCTTACCGCCCCAGATAGACTTCGATGACGCGCTTGTCGTTCGACACGTGGTCCAGCGAGCCCTCGGAAATGACCGTCCCCTCGTGCAGGCAGGTGACCTTGACGGCGAGTTCGCGGACGAAATGCATGTCGTGCTCCACGACGACGACCGACCGCGTTCCCGCGATGTCGCGCAGGAGCCGCGCGGTCTCCTCGGTTTCCGCGTCCGTCATGCCGGCCACCGGCTCGTCGACGAGCAGCAGTTCGGGGTCCTGGGCGAGCAGCATGCCGATCTCCAGCCATTGCTTCTGGCCGTGGGAGAGGTCTTCCGCGCGCTTCGACCGCTTGTCGCCGAGCCGCGTGGTCTCCAGGATGTGGTCGATCGTCTTGCGTTCCTTGCCCGCCGTATCGTGCCCGAGGGCCCGGAAGACGGACCGGCTGCCGGCGAGCGCCAGCAGCAAATTGTCCTCGACCGTATGGCTCTCGAACACCGTCGGCTTCTGGAACTTGCGGCCGATGCCCATCGACGCGATGTCGGCCTCGTCGTGGTGCGTCAGGTCGACGTCGCCGCGGAAATAGACCTGCCCGTCGTCCGGCCGGGTCTTCCCGGTGATGATGTCCATCATCGTCGTCTTGCCGGCCCCGTTCGGGCCGATGATGGCGCGCATCTCGTTCTTGGCGATCACCAGCGACAGGTTGTTGATCGCCTTGAAGCCGTCGAAGCTCTTGTTCACGCCGTTGAGGTAGAGAAGCGTATCGGATGAAAGGACTGCCATGATCTACTCCGCGGCCTCCGCAACGGTGCCGTCGACCGCCTCGCCCTCTTCCGCCCGCGCCGCCCGGCCGCGCTCCCTGAGCGCGTTCCAGCCGTGGTCGAGCGTGCCGACGATGCCGCGCGGCAGCAAGAGGACGACGATGACGAAGAGCGCCCCGAGGATGAACAGCCAGATTTCCGGCGCGACCGCGGTGAAATAGCTCTTCGCCGCATTGACCAGAAGGGCGCCGACCACCGGCCCGAACAGCGTCCCCCGCCCGCCCACGGCGGCCCAGACCACCACCTCGATCGAGTTGACCGGTGCGAACTCGCTTGGATTGATGATGCCGACCTGGGGCACGTAGAGCGCGCCTGCCACGCCCGCCATCAGCGCGGAGAGCACGAAGGCGAAGAGCTTGACGTGCTCCGCCCGCCAGCCGAGGAAGCGCGTCCGGCTTTCCGCGTCGCGCACGGCGATCATCAGCTTGCCGAGCCGCGACCCGGTGACGAAGGCGACGATCATCACTCCGGCCGCCAGCGCCAGGCAGCTCGCCGCGAAGAGCGCGGCGCGGGTGCCGGCCGCCTGGATGTCGTAGCCGAGGATGTCCTTGAAGTCGGTGAGGCCGTTGTTGCCGCCGAAGCCCATGTTGTTGCGGAAGAAGGCGAGCAGCAGCGCGTAGGTCATCGCCTGCGTGATGATCGACAGGTAGACGCCGGTCACCCGGGAGCGGAAGGCGAACCAGCCGAAGACGAAGGCGAGCAGGCCCGGCACGGCCAGGACCATCAGCGCGGCGAACCAGAAATGGTCGAAGCCGTACCAGTACCAGGGCAGCGCCTTCCAGTTCAGGAACACCATGAAGTCCGGCAGCACCGGGTTGCCGTAGACGCCCCGGCTGCCGATCTGGCGCATGAGGTACATGCCCATGGCGTAGCCGCCGAGCGCGAAGAACGCGCCGTGGCCGAGCGACAGGATGCCGACATAGCCCCAGACGAGGTCGAGCGCGAGCGCCAGCAGCGCGTAGCAGACATATTTGCCGATGAGCGGCACCAGGTAGTTCGGCAGGTGCAGCGGGCTGCCCGCCGGCACCGCGAGATTGGCAACCGGCACCAGCACGGCCGCGGCGACGATGACGAGGGCGAGCACCCAGGCGCGCGGCCCGAAGAGGCGTGTGGCGATCATGCTTCCACCGCCCTTCCCCGCTGCGCGAAGAGCCCGCGCGGACGCTTCTGGATGAACAGTATGATCAGCACCAGAACCACGATCTTGCCCAGCACCGCGCCGGCGAAGGGTTCGAGAAGCTTGTTGACCACGCCGAGCGTCATCGCCCCGACGAGCGTGCCCCAGAGATTGCCGACGCCGCCGAAGACGACGACCATGAAGCTGTCGATGATGTAGCCCTGCCCGAGGTCCGGGGAAACGTTGTCCACCTGGCTGAGCGCGACGCCGGCGATGCCGGCGATGCCGGAGCCGAGCGCGAAGGTCATCGCATCGATCCACGGAGTGCGGATGCCCATCGCCGCGGCCATTCGGCGGTTCTGCGTGACGGCGCGGATGCGCAGGCCGAGCGACGTCCGGTTGAGCGCGAACAGCAGCCCCGAGAACACCACCAGCGCGAAGACGATGATCCAGAGCCGGTTCCAGGTGACCTGCATCATTCCGACGTTGAAGGCTCCCGACATCCAGTCCGGATTGCCGACCTGCCGGTTCGTCGGCCCGAAGATCGTGCGCACCGCCTGCTGCAGGATCAGCGACACGCCGAAGGTCGCGAGCAAGCGTCTCGAGCGGCCGGCCGTAGAGGAAGCGGATGATGCCGCGTTCCACCACCAGCCCGACGACGCCGGACACGACGAAGGCAAGCGGCAGCGCGATCGCCAGTGACCAGGCGAAGAGGTCCGGCGCATGCGCTTCGATGAACTGCTGAACCACGAAGGTCGTATAGGCGCCGAGCATCACCATCTCGCCATGCGCCATGTTGATGACGCCCATGACGCCGAAGGTGATCGCCAGCCCGATCGCCGCCAGGAGCAGCACCGAGCCGAGCGACAGCCCGTACCAGACGTTCTGCGCATAGCCCCAGAGTTCGATCTGCCGGTCGATCGCGGCGACGCCGCTCTCGGCCCGGGCCTTCAGCGCCGGGTCCTTGGCGCCGCCGGCGAAGGCGGCAAGCAGCGCGCGCGCGTCCCGGTCGCCCCGCGCCGCGATGACGTCGATCGCTTTCGCCTTCTCGGCGGCGGCCCGGTCGGATTTGAGGACGGCGGCCGCACGCGCCTGCTCGAAGCGGGTCTTCACCTCCGCCACGCCTTCCGCCGCGATCGCCTTGTCGAGCGCCGGGATCTGCTTCGGATCGGCGCTGTTGAACAGCGTGTTGGCGGCGGTGAGCCGCCTGGCGGGATCCTTCGCCCTCAGCGTCAGCGTGCCGAGCGCGTCGCGCACGGCGATGCGGATCGAATTCTTGACCTTGACCTTTTGCAGCGCCCCGTCGGGCGCGGTGCCGGCCGCCTTGCCCGTCAGCGGATCGGTGAGCGCGTAGGCGCCGTTGCGGTAGCGTGCGATGAACACCGCCCGGTCGCTCTTGCGGTAGTAAAGGTCACCCTCCGAAAGCGCCTTCAGCGCCGGCGCCACGGCCGCGTCGCCGGTGGCGGCGAGCTTTTCGACGAGCGTCTCGACGTCGGAGAAGCTTTTGGTCTGGCCGAATTGCTGGACGAGCTGCCCGGCCGACTGGTCCTGCGCGCGCGCGGCCGTCGCGGCGGCGCAGCAGCTGAGGACGAGCAGGAGGAGCAGTCTGGGAAAATGTGCTTGAAGGGATCGGATCATGTCCCGCTGCCGTTCGATGGGAAGATGATGCGGAGCGGCGCCGCGCGCCGCCCCGCCATTCGGGTCGAAGGGTCGCCGCGGCCTATTTGGACGCCTTCTGCATTTCCCCGGCACCGCCGCACTTGCCCGTCTTGACGTTGAAGTTGCCGCACGACATCGGCGGCCGCCAGTCGGCGATCAGGTCCTTCGAGCCCGGCAGGTAGTCCGACCAGGAATCGCCCGGGACCTCGGCCGTCTGGGAGACGATGGCGAACTGGCCGTCGTCCTGGATTTCGCCGATCAGCACCGGCTTGGTGATGTAGTGGTTCGGCATCATCGTCGCGTAGCCGCCCGACAGGTTCGGCACCGTGACGCCGATGAGCGCCTCGATCACCTTGTCGTTGTCGGTGGTGCCGGCCTTCTCCACCGCCTTCACCCACATGTTGAAGCCGATGAAATGCGCCTCCATCGGGTCGTTGGTGGTGCGCTTGTCGTTCTTGATGAACTTGTGCCAGTCGGCGATGAACGTGTGGTTGATCGGCGTGTCGACGCTCTCGAAGTAGTTCCAGGCCGCCAGATGCCCGACGAGCGGGGCCGTATCCATGCCGGAAAGCTCTTCCTCGCCGACCGAGAACGCGACGACCGGGATGTCCTCGGCCTTGATCCCCTGGTTGCCGAGCTCCTTGTAGAAAGGCACGTTCGCATCGCCGTTGACGGTCGACACGACCGCGGTCTTCTTGCCGGCGGTGCCGAAGTTCTTGATCGCCGAGACCTCCGTCTGCCAGTCGGAGAAGCCGAACGGGGTGTAGTTGATCTTGATGTCGGCGTCCTTGACGCCCTTCGACTTCAGGTACGCCTCGAGGATCTTGTTCGTGGTGCGGGGATAGACGTAGTCGGTGCCTTCCAGCACCCAGCGCTCCACGCCCTCCTCCATCAGGTAGTCGACGGCCGGAATGGCCTGCTGGTTCGGCCCCGCCCCGGTATAGAAGACGTTGCGCTCGGACTCCTCGCCCTCGAACTGGACGGGATAGAAGAGGATCGAGTTCAGTTCCTTGAACACCGGCAGAACGGATTTGCGCGACACCGACGTCCAGCAGCCGAAAACGGCCGCCACCTTGTCCTGGCTGATGAGTTCGCGCGCCTTTTCCGCGAACAGCGGCCAGTTCGAGGCCGGGTCGACGACCACCGCCTCCAGCTTCTTGCCGAGCAGGCCGCCTTTCTTGTTCTGCTCGTCGATGAGCATCAGCATCACGTCCTTGAGCGTCGTCTCGGAAATGGCCATCGTTCCCGACAGCGAATGCAGGATGCCGACCTTGATCGTGTCGTCCGCGGCGAATGCCATCCGCGACGACAGAAGCGCGCCCGCCGCAGCCCCTGCGGTCAACTGCACGAAATGACGGCGTGTGATTCCCCTCATGGTGATCTCCGGTTTGGAATTGTTGCACGCCGACGGTTACGCAACCGCCGTGCCAGACCGGGAACGCCGCGCCGGACCCTGCGCAAGGCTTTGCGTTTTCAAGCGTTTGCAGGACGGCCGCCCCTGCCCCACCTGGGCTCGGCGCCCTTTGCCATGCATGGGAGGAGGCAGGAAGCGGCAATGCCTGCCTAAATTTTGATCATTTCGAATTTCCGCACACTTCATGCGCAGAGTAATCCCGGAACGGTTCGCCCATAGATTGCGTCCGTCTGGCGGAGGGCATCGGGGCCGGCCCTGCGGCCGCCCGCTCCAAGGCCTTGCCATGCGGGCGCCGATAGTCTCAAATGCCCTGAAAAAGGGGAACGCAACCGTGGTTTTCAATGAAATGCTCGATGCGGCCGGCGAGCCTCGCCCGCCCTATCGGCGCTACTACGAATGGTACTCCAGCCAGGATCCGGCCCATCTGGTGACCAAGTCCCGCGATGCCGAAGCGATCTTCCGCAAGACCGGGATCACCTTCGCCGTCTACGGCAAGGAAGAGGCGTCGGAGCGGCTCATTCCCTTCGACATCGTCCCGCGCATCATAGCCGGACACGAATGGCGGCGGCTGGCGCAGGGGATCGAGCAGCGCGTCTCGGCCCTCAACGCCTTCCTGTACGACATCTACCACAAGCAGGAGATCGTCCGGGCCGGACGCGTCCCCCGCGAAATCATCGAGAAGAACGACGCATTTCTTCCCGAGATGATCGGGTTCCGCCCGCCCGGCGGCGTCTACACCCACATCATCGGCACAGACATCGTGCGCACCGGCGAGGACCAGTTCCATGTCCTGGAGGACAACGCCCGCACGCCGTCGGGGGTCTCCTACATGCTGGAGAACCGGGAGACGATGATGCAGATGTTCCCGGAGCTCTTCCACCGGACGCGGGTGCGCCCCGTCGAGAACTATCCGGCGCTGCTGCGCCAGAGCCTGGCCGCCCTCGCCCCGATGAATTGCGACGGCCGCCCGCGCGTCGCCGTGCTGACGCCGGGCATCCACAATTCCGCATTCTACGAGCACGCCTACCTCGCCGACCAGATGGGCGTCGAACTCGTCGAGGGATCCGATCTGCGCGTCATCGACGGCAAGGTGGCGATGCGCACCACGCGCGGCTACGTGCCCGTCGACGTGATCTACCGGCGGGTCGACGACGATTTCCTCGACCCGCTGACGTTCCGGCCGGATTCGGCGCTCGGCGTCGCCGGCATCATGGACGTCTACCGCTCCGGCCACATCACCATCGCCAACGCGCCCGGCACCGGCATCGCCGACGACAAGGCGATCTATTCCTACATGCCCGACATCGTCGAGTTCTACACGGGCCGGAAGGCCATGCTGGAGAACGTGCCGACCTGGCGCTGTTCGGAACCGGACAGCCTCAAATACGTTCTCGAACACCTGCACGAACTCGTCGTGAAGGAAGTGCACGGGTCCGGCGGCTACGGCATGCTCGTCGGCCCCGCCTCCACCAGGAAGGATCGGGCGGAATTCACGAGAAAGCTGAAGGCGCGTCCCGGCAACTACATCGCCCAGCCGACGTTGTCGCTGTCCGCGGTCCCGATCCTCGTCAAGAAGGGCATCGCCCCGCGCCATGTCGACCTGCGGCCCTTCGCCCTGGTCTCCGACAAGATCGAGATCATTCCCGGCGGGCTCACCCGCGTCGCGCTCAAGGCCGGCTCGCTGGTGGTCAATTCGAGCCAGGGCGGCGGCACCAAGGACACCTGGGTACTGGAGGACTAGGGCACATGCTGGGCAGAACCGCCAACGGCGTCTTCTGGATGTTCCGATACATCGAGCGCGCGGAAAACACCGCCCGCCTCATCGACGCCGGGCTTCGCATGTCCCTCACCAGGGCGGACGGCGCCGACGACGAGTGGAACTCGGTGCTCAACAGCGCCGGCGCTCTCCCGGCCTACATGAACGGCCACGACGCGGTCACCGCCAGCGACGCCGTCAACTTCCTCCTGCGCGACAAGGATTATCCCTCGAGCATCATGTCCACGATCGAGTCGGCGCGGAACAACGGCCGCATGGTCCGCACGGCGCTCACCCGCGAGGCGTGGGAATCGACCAACCAGTGCTGGATCGACCTGAAGACGCGCCTCTCCCGGCGGGCCCGCGACGCCGAATTGCCGGACGTCATCGATGCGATCAAGCAGGCGACCAGCCTGATCCGCGGCGCCTTCAACGGCACGATGCTCCGCAACGAGATCTACAATTTCGCGCGCATCGGCACCTTCATCGAGCGCGCCGACTACACCGCCCGCATCCTCGACGTGAAATACTACGTGCTGCTGCCCTCGGTGGCGCATGTCGGCACGTCGATCGACAACATCCAGTGGGAATCCATCCTTCGGTCCGTCTCCGCCCACCGGTCCTATACATGGGCGTACGATTCCGACTACCGTCCGGTCAACATCGCCGATTTCCTCATTCTCAACCGCCGCATGCCGCGATCGCTCGCCTATTGCCACGAGAAGATCAACACCAATCTCGGCTATCTGGCGGAGGAATACGGCGAGCGGAACCGGGCCAACCAGTCCGCCGACGAGACGCTGTCGCTGCTGAAGCACCGCACCATCCAGGACATCATGGACGACGGTCTCCACGAATTTCTCGTCGACTTCATCGGCAGGACCAACAGGCTCGGCGTGGAAATCGCCGAGGCCTATCGTTTCTATTGAGGCCCCGCACGATGGAACTGAAGATCCTCCACACGACCGAATACACCTACGACGCGCCGGTCACCTACGCCCTGCAGCGACTGCGCCTGACGCCGTCGAGCTGCCCGGGCCAGGAGGTCCGGGCCTGGAAGACGGAGATCGTCGGCGCGAAGGTCGAGGCGGACTATGTCGACCATTTCGGCAACCGCGTCGAACTCGCGAGCGCGACGCCGTCGACCCGCGCCATCCGCATCGTCGCCGAGGGGACCGTGGCCACCAGCAACGTCAACGGCGTGGTCGGCCCCCACACCGGCTTCGCGCCGCTCTGGCTCTTCAAGCGGGAGACGGCCCTGACCAAGCCCGGGCGGCGGATCCGCGAGCTCGCCCGCACGACCACCGCCGAGGAGACGCTCGACCGCCTGCATGCCCTCGCCGTGGCCGTGCACGAAGCGGTCGCCTACATACCCGGGCGGACGGACGCCACGACGGCGGCCGAGGAAGCGATGGAACGCGGCGCCGGCGTCTGCCAGGACCACGCCCACGTCTTCGTCGCCGCCGCGAGGAGCCTCGACATCCCGGCCCGCTACGTATCGGGCTACCTGAAGCTCGACGGCGGCGACAGCGAGGCCGAGAGCCACGCCTGGGGCGAGGCCCATGTCGACGGTCTCGGCTGGGTGGGGTTCGATCCGTCCAACGGCATTTCGCCGGACGAGAGATATGTGCGGGTGGCGACCGGCCTCGACTATCGCGATGCCGCGCCCGTGTCGGGGATTCGCATGGGCAGCACCGCGGAGACACTTGCCGTTTCCGTGTTTGTCGAGCAGTAGTAGTGCCTGACGACAACTCTCGCAATTCGATGACCGCATGACCTACTGTGTCGGTTTACGCCTCGACCGGGGCCTGATCTTCATGTCGGACACCCGGACCAATGCCGGCGTGGACAACGTATCGAGCTACCGGAAGATGCACACCTGGGAACAGCCGGGCGAACGGCTGATCACCCTGCTTTCGGCCGGGAACCTGGCGACGACGCAGGCCGTCTTCGGTCTTCTCGAGGAGCACGAGAAGGCCGCCGGCGAACGCAACCCCGGGATACTGGAAACGGAATCGATGTTCCAGACCGCCCGTCTCGTCGGCGACACCGTCAGGAACGTCATCCGCGAGGCCGCCGACGGCGGTCCGCAGAGCGAGTCGGCCTTCGCCGCGACGTTCATCCTCGGCGGCCAGATCAAGGGCGGCCTGGCGCGGCTCTACCTCATCTACCCGGAAGGCAATTTCATCGAGGCCACCGACGACAATCCGTTCTTCCAGATCGGCGAGCACAAATACGGCAAGCCCATCCTGGTCCGCGCCTACGACCGCGAGATGACCTTCGAGAAGGCGGCCAAGCTGCTTTTCGTCTCCTTCGATTCGACGCTCAAGTCGAATATCTCGGTCGGCCTGCCGCTCGACCTGCAGACCTACGAGAACGACACGCTCGTGCGCGGCTACGAACGGCGCCTGAACGCCGACGACGCCTACTACCGCACGATCTCCGACGGCTGGTCGAACGCCCTGCGCACCGCCTTCGACGGCCTGCCGGATTTCAGCTTCCACGACTAGCGCAATTCCAGGAAAAGTGGGTACCGGTTTTCCGTCCGGAATTGCGCCAGACAAAGGCTCAATTCCAGGAAAAGTGGGAACCGGTTTTCCGCCCGGAATTGCTTGACGCCCGCCCCGGCCGGCCTCTCGCCTGCGCCCTGAACCCCGTTGCTGATTTTTCGGTTAATGCGGAGCTCGGCATTCGATCGAGCCCGTTCACGAAATCTGGAGTTGTCGTCTCTTATATAACGCTCGTTTGAGTGGTAACGGTTGTGCGGGGCCCGATCTTCGCCGGGACGTGCGCCGCGCTGACGCGAACGAACGGGGGCAAGGGATGACATTTGGTGGGAAGATCGGGGCACGCGCCGTCCGCCGGCTCTTCGCGGCTGTTTCAGGCGCCATGCGCAGCAGGTCCGGCAATTTCGCCGTGACGGCGGCGATCCTCATGATCCCGGTCCTCGCGGCCGCCGGACTGTCCGTCGACTACACCAACCTGCTTTCCCTCAAGGCCAGGCTGTCCGACAGCCTCGACGCGGCGGCCTTCACCGCGGCCGAGCTCTATACGAAGGATGCATCCGACGAGGAGATCCAGAAGGCGGCCGGACAGATCTTCGCCGCCAATCTCGGCCGCAACTCGGGCCAGGCCGGCTCCACCTTCGTCTATGACGGCATGAGCATGAGCGGCGCCTCCAGGATCATCAGGGTCAAGGGGACCGTCACCTACGATCCGGTCTTCCTGCCGGTGGTCTGGAAGGCCCTGTCGCAAGCGACGCCCTTGGTGACGATCGCGCGCGAAAGCGAGGTCAGCCTGTCGACCTCGACGGTGGAACTGGCGCTCGTGCTCGACAATTCCGGATCGATGGCCGGCAGCAAGCTCGATTCCCTCAAGCGCGCCGCCGGCAAGCTCGTCGACGATCTCTTCGCCTCGACGGCCCGAAAGACCGACGGACCGGCGGTGAAGATGTCGATCGTGCCGTTCGCGGCCTCGGTCAATGTGGGTGCGTCGAACAGGGACGCCCGCTGGATGGACGGCGAAGGCGTCTCGAGATACCACCACGAAGATTTCGACTGGACCTCGATGCCCGGCGCCAGGCGCGATCCCGACGGCTCCTGGGAGCGGGACGGGAAGAAGCTCACCCGCTTCTGGCTCTACGACCGGCTCCACACCGCCTGGGGCGGATGCGTCGAGGCGCGGCCCTATCCCTACAATGTCGACAACGCGCCCCCCGATGCGGACGATCCGGATTCCCTGTTTGTCCCGATGTTCGCGCCGGACGAGCCGGACAACGCCCCCGCGACCTACTACAACAGCTACCTGCCCAATTCGGTGGACACCGCCGCCGACGGCCCCGGCCATAGCGGCGAACACGGCCCGCCCGGCGAACTGCGCCGCCAGAAGAACATGTCGAAATATTCGGGCACCCCGCGCGGCGGCTACGGCGGACCGAACGAAGGCTGCACCACGGTCCCCATCCTGCCGATGACCTCCAGCGAAAAGGAGATCAAGGAGAAGATCGCCGATCTTTGGGCATCCGGGGGCACGAACGTGCCGGAGGGCGTGGCCTGGGGCCTGCACACGCTCACGCCGGGCTCTCCCTTCGAGGGCCCGCGCGATTTCGACGCCGAGGGGAACATGAAGGCGATGGTCGTGATGACCGACGGCGAGAACAACTATTCGCTGCTCAACAACGTCGACGGCTCGCTGTACGGCGCCTACGGCTTCGCCGCCTCCGGACGCATGTTCGACGGCACCACGGACGCCGCCAGCGTCACAGACGCCATGAACCAGCACCTTCTCCAGGTCTGCGAAACGGCCAAGGCGCACAAGATCATGATCTTCACCATCGCCCTCGACGTCCGCGACGGCGGCAGCATCAGGTCGATGCTGGAGAAGTGCGCCTCCACGGACGCCGCCACCGGCAGCAAGCTCTATTTCGACGTCAAGAACAACGGCTCGGACCTGCAGCGGGCCTTCGCCGTCATCGGTTCGAAGATCTCGGAGCTCAGGCTCTACCGCTGACGGCAAAGCGCTCCGGCAGAGACCCGGCGGCGTCGCTCACTCGCAGTAGGAGCGGCCGCTCTTGCGCTGCCTGAGATCGAAATGAAAGTGGTTCCAGTGGTACTTGTTGGTGCCGGGACCCAGTACCGTATTAAAATAGCCGCAGCTGTCGGCGCGCACCGTGTTGAGGAACCCGCGCTGGCGGAACGCGAACCACCCCGGCTTGCGCACGTCGATCTTGCGGCCCGAATTCAGCGTGATGCTGCCGACGTCGATGGCATTGCCCCGGGCGTGCTCGGACATCGGCGCACCCGGCTCGGAATTCATGGTGCGGCAGGAATAGGACGACAGCTGCGTGATGCTGTCGATGCCGGAGAGATAGCGCGCCCGGGCCGCCGGCGCGACGTCGCGCTTGACCCATTTCGCGAATTCCGCCGTCACGTGGCAGTTCAGCGTGGCCGCGGGCTTGATCTTGATGCCCCCCGAAAGACCCGTCAGCCTGATCGGATACGCAATGCCGCAGGCCGGGCCGTTCGATATGCGCGGCAGGTCGACATAGCGCACGCCGAGCGACCGCAGTTCGCGCCGGCAGTCGAGTTCGGCCGCCGGCATCGCCTCGGACGGTTGCTCCGGCTCGGATCGCGGCGCCATTCCGCCGCCGAGGCCGGCCGGATCGGCCGGGCGCACGTTGAAGGCCACCGCCTCGCCCGGCGAAGCGGCAGGCGGATCCGGCTGCCGCGCCGTCTCCGGCAGCAGCGGGGCGGATATCGCACCGCGGGCGGTCCCGGAGACGAGCCTCGGCGCACCGGTGCCGACGCCCGCGACCACCGGATCGCGCGTATCGCCCTCGACCACCCGCTCGTCGCCCGCCGCCGGAGTCGCCGCGGGAGCGGGGCTGTCCGGCGCAAGCTGAGGCGTGAACGATGCGTCGTCCGTTCCGGCGCCGCCCGACGGGCCGGCGCCGGACGGACCTGCCTCGGCCTGCCCCTGCAAGGGAACCGGTTTGGGAAAAGCCGCCGGAGCGGGGCTTGGCGGCATCGGCGCCGCCAGGCTCGGCGTGATGGACCCGACCGCACCGATATCGCCCGGCGGCGTCAGTACGGTGTCGATGGAGCATCCCGACAGGAGGATGACGGCCGCCGCGGCACACATGCGCGTACCCCGCCGCGCAGGAAGTGTAGACTGGCGTCCGGAACCCATATGACAAAATCCGTTCACGCTTGATCGCCCGCAATTTTAATCAAAACCGGTTAATCAAGCCTGACCGTCCGACGGACCGATCGTCCACATTTCCGCCTTTACGCCGCAGACGAAAAATGTCCAACTGTCCCGGGCGGGAAACCCTTGGAGGACTTCGATGTTCGGACTGATCGGCAAGCTGAGGGCGCGCCCCGACGAGCGCGACAATCTCGCCGCCATCCTCGTGCAAAGCACCGGCGACCTGCCCGGGTGCCTGGCCTATATCGTCTCGCTCGACCCGGCGGACCGCGACGTGATCTGGATCACCGAGGTCTGGGACAGCGAGGAGAGCCACGGAGCCTCGCTCCAGTTGCCGTCGGTCAAGGCGGCCATCGAGCGCGCCAAGCCGCTGATCTACGGCTTCGAAAGCCGCATTCCGATCGAGCCGGTTGGCGGCGTCGGCATAAACGCCCGCATCCGTCATCCTGCCTGACCCGGCGGCCGGGGCTGCGGCATCGCCACGAGAATCCTGTAGACAGTCCCGCCCGTCACCTGCTTAAAAGCCTTGCATGTCGAGGCAGGGAGCGGGACGGGACATGGCGAACATCGAAGACGGCCCGACGGGAGAACTGACGCTGCGGACGCTCGCCATGCCCGGCGATCTCAATGCGGCGGGCGACATCTTCGGCGGCTGGGTGATGGCGCAGATGGATCTCGCTTCCGGCATCCGCGCGGCCGAGCGCGCCCGCGGCCGCGTCGTCACGGCAGCGGTCCACGAAATGGCCTTCGCCATGCCGGTCAAGGTCGGCGATACGCTGTGCATATACACCTACGTCGAAAAGGTCGGCCGGACGTCGATGACGCTGAGGGTCGAAGCCTGGGCCCAGCGCTATCTCTCGGAGCGGATGGAACGGGTGACCGACGCCCTCTTCGTCATGGTCGCGCTCGACGAAACCGGCATGCCGACCCCCGTTCCGCCCGAGGCCTGACCTCCAAAGCGCTTCCAGGAAAAGTGGGAACCGGTTTTCCGTCCGGAAGCGCGGAACAATAACTCTCGCTTCCAGGAAAAGTGGGAACCGGTTTTCCGTCCGGAAGCGCGTAAAGACGACGAGATGGAGCGTGTCCGCGATTCCGTGAAACGCGGAGACGCTCCGACCGCGCCGCCACCTTGCGCTCCGTCCCCTCCTCCGCTATAGACCGCGCGTCCGTGTAGACACCCTTGGAGGCAACGCGGATCGGGCGGAATGCCCGCTGTTCGCCACCCCCGACGCATCCGGCGCCCGTCGCCCGAACTTCAGGGCGTGGCGGATACTCCAGATCAGACCTCGAAAGGAAATGCCATGAGCGAAACGTACGAGCTCAAGGCCGAGGCGCGCGAACGGGTCGGTAAGGGGTCCGCCCGTGAACTTCGCCGCAACGGTTTAATCCCCGCCGTCATCTACGGCGACAAGCAGCCCCCCATGCCGATCGCGCTTCCCTACAAGGAAGTGACCCTCAAGATCCACGCCGGCGGCTTCATGACGACCATCGCCACCATCGACGTCGACGGCAAGAAGGTCCGCGTCCTGCCGAAGGACTACCAGCTCGACCCGGTCCGCGACTTCACCATGCATGTCGACTTCCTTCGCATCTCGAAGGACACGAAGGTCGTCGTCGAGGTTCCGGTTCACTTCGAGAACGAGGAGAAGTCGCCCGGCATCCGGCGCGGCGGCGTCCTCAACATCGTGCGCCACCATGTCGAGGTGCACTGCCCGGCAAACGCCATCCCGGACTACTTCATGGCGGATCTCACCGGTCTCGACATCAACGACGGCGTCCACATCTCGAACATCACGCTTCCCGAGGGCGTGACGCCGACGATCACCGACCGCGACTTCACCATCGCCACCATCGCCACCCCGGCGGCGCTCCGCAGCGAAGAGGACGAGGCCGAGGAAGTGGCCGAGACCGAGGCAGCGGCCGACGAGGAAGAGGAAGCGGAAGGCGAGGACGGCGCGGAGGAGTAAGCCTCCCGCCCCTCGCGAGATCGAGGGCCTGTTGCCGTGTTGCTGATTGCAGGACTTGGAAACCCCGGCCCGCGCCACGCCGGCAACAGGCACAATATCGGCTTCATGGCGGCGGACGCGATCGCCCGCCGCCATTCCTTTTCGCCCTGGTCGAAGAAATTCAAGGCGGAGATCGCCGACGGCACCATCGCCGGCGAGAAGGTGCTGCTCCTCAAGCCGATGACCTTCATGAACCTGTCCGGCGAAGCCGTCGGCGAGGCGATGCGCTTCTACAAGCTCTCGCTCTCCGACCTCGTGGTCTTTCACGACGAGCTCGACCTCGGAGCCGGCCGCGTGCGAATCAAGAGCGGCGGCGGCAACGGAGGCCACAACGGCCTCAGGTCCATCGACGCCCATTGCGGCAAGGACTATCGCCGCGTGCGCCTCGGCATCGGCCATCCGGGACCGAAGGAGATGGTCACGCCCCACGTGCTCGGGGACTTCTCCAAGGTCGACGGCGAATGGCTCGACCCCCTGCTCGACGCGATCGGCGACAACGCCGAACTGCTTGTCCGGGGCCAGAACGACCGATACCTGAACCGGCTCGTCCAGGCGCTCGAAAAGGCGCCGGCGCTCCCCGAAGAGAAGCCTGCGCCGGCGAAGAAGCCGGGCAAGTCGCACATCCGCCAGGCCCGCGACGGCAAGCCCGGGGAGATGCCCCGGAAGGGTCCGATGGCCGACATGCTGAAGAAGCTCTTCGGCGAAGGCGGCCGGGACTGAGGCCGCCCCCGTCGGGGCCGGCGCGGAAATCCGGCTCGACGCGGTCGCCTTCGAACCGCAGGGCCGGCCGGGGGACTTGACGATGCGGTGCACTTCCGCGCATAGCCTCCCCCAACCATCCCTGTCACCGTGATCTCGGGCGAATACCTAAATGGGCTTCAAATGCGGCATCGTCGGCCTGCCGAACGTCGGCAAATCGACGCTTTTCAATGCGCTGACCAGAACCGCCGCCGCGCAGGCGGCGAACTATCCGTTCTGCACGATCGAGCCGAATACCGGCGAGGTCGCCGTGCCTGACGACCGGCTCGCGGCGATCGCGCAGATCGCCCGCTCGAAGGAGATCGTCCCGACGCGCATTTCCTTCGTCGACATCGCCGGGCTCGTCCGCGGCGCCTCCAAGGGCGAAGGCCTCGGCAACCAGTTCCTCGCCAACATTCGCGAGGTGGACGCCATCGTCCACGTGCTGAGATGCTTCGAGGACGACGACATCACCCATGTCGAGGGCCGCATCGATCCGGTCGCCGACGCCGAGACGATCGAGACCGAGCTGATGATCGCCGATCTCGAGAGCCTGGAACGGCGCACGGACCAGACGCGCAAGCGCGCCACCGGCAAGGACAAGGAAGCGAGCCTCGTCCTGCCGGTGATGGAAGCCGCCCTCGCCCTGCTGCAGGAAGGCAAGCCGGTGCGCAGCATGCTGCCGGGGATGGCCACCGAGGACCTCAAGCTCCTCAAGGGCCTCAATTTGCTGACGTCGAAGCCGGTGCTCTACGTCAGCAACGTCGCCGAGGCCGACGCCGCCGGCGGCAATCCGCACACCGAGGCGGTAGCCGCCATGGCGGCCGCCCAGTCCGCCGAATCCGTCGTGATCTCGGCCGCCATCGAAGCCGAGGTCGCGCAGCTGCCGGACGACGAGGCGAAGGAATTCCTCGATTCCATGGGCCTCGAGGAACCCGGCCTCGACAGGCTGATCCGTGCCGGCTACCGGCTCCTCGATCTCATCACCTTCTTCACCGCCGGCCCGAAGGAGACGCGCGCCTGGACGGTGCGCAACGGCTCCAGGGCGCCCCAGGCGGCCGGCGTCATCCACACCGATTTCGAGCGCGGCTTCATCCGCGCCCAGACGATCGCCTATGACGACTATGTCGGCCTCGGCGGAGAGGTGGCGGCAAAGGAAGCCGGCAAGGCGCGTGACGAAGGCAAGGACTACGTCGTTCACGACGGCGACGTCATGCTGTTCAGGTTCAACACCTGACGGCGCCGGAGGTCCGCCGCGGCGAGATTGCAAAAAGCCTCCGCGGCTGATTGAATGATCGGCGTGCGGCCGGGAGGGCTCGCCGATGATGGACTCGCAGGGCGTCGATTTCCCCACGGGCAGCGAATTCGATTCTGGACAGATGGGGATCCTCGCCCATCTCTACCGTGGCGAGGTCTACCGCTCGACGGTCTGGCGCACCCGGCTCGACAACACCACCAACTGGGCGGTCGTGACGACCGGCATCGCTCTTTCGGCGACGTTCTCGTCCCGCGAGGCGTCGCCGCTGCCGATGGTGCTGGTCGGCCTGCTCGTGACCGGCTTCCTGCTTCTGGAGGCGCGCCGCTACCGGTATTTCTACGTCTGGCGCGTGCGCGCCCGCGTGCTCGAGACACGGCTCTTCGCCGCCGTCCTCACCCATGACGGCCCGACGCGCCGCGAGGAATGGTGCCGCGCCCTGGCCGAGGACTACCTGCATCCCCATTTCGCCATCTCGTTCCGCACGGCGGTGGGTCGGCGCCTGCGCAGCAATTACGGCTGGCTGTTCCTCGTCCAGGCCATCTGCTATTACGGCAAGCTCGCAATCCACCCCTACGCCATGACGACGCTCGACCAGATCTCCACCCGCGCCGCGATCGGCATCATACCAGGCGGCGTCGTCGTCCTGTGCGGCGTCCTGTTTCACGGAAGCTGGATGATGCTGGCGCTGGTCACCTGGCTCGAGGACCACCACCACCGCAATGCCGCCAGCCACACCCACGATATCGATCACTGATCCGAAGGACGCAGACGAGAATGGCCGAACAGCCCATGCCGACCTATGCCTACGAGGACTTTCATGAAGGCCGGACCTTCGAGCTCGGGCCGATCGAGGTGACGGCCGGAGAGATCGTGGAATTCGCCCGCGAATTCGACCCCCAGCCCATGCACATGGACGAGGCGGCCGGAAAGGCCTCCGTGCTCGGCGGTCTCGCCGCCTCCGGCTGGCACATGGCCGCCCTGATGATGAGGATGATGGCGGACAGCTTCCTTCTCGAATCGACCTCGGAGGGCGCCCCCGGCATCGACGTCATGCAGTGGAAGCGCCCGCTCCTGGCCGGCGACACGGTCGGCGGCACCAGCACCGTGACCGCCCGCCGACCGTCCGGCTCCCGCAAGGGCCTCGGCCTCGTGACGATGCGCCACGACCTCTTCAACCAGCGCGGCGAACTCGTCCTGACCAGCAGCCACACCGGGTTCCTCCGCATGCGCGATGCGGAGGTTGCCTGATGAGCCTGCTCGCCACCCATTTCCAGGACCGCCGCCATACCCTCGGCAGCCATCTGTTCACCGCCGACGCGATCGTCGCTTTCGCCCGCAAATACGATCCGCAGCGCTTCCACGTCGATGCCGAACTTGCCCGGCAGTCCGTCTTCGGGGGCCTCTGCGCTTCCGGCTGGCACACCACGGCGGCCTGGATGCGGAAGAACGTCGAATATCTCGACGCGCTGAGGAGCCGGTGGGCGGAGGAAGGCCTGCCGCCCCTCGTCTTCGGCCCCTCCCCGGGAATCCGCAATTTGCGCTGGCTGCGGCCGGTCTACGCCGGCGAGGAGATCGTGTTCTATTCCACCGCGACCTCCGAACGGCCGCTCGCGAGCCGCCCCGGCTGGCACATGCTGGAGCACGTGGCCGAAGCGGAGACCGCCGACGGGACGCCCGTCATGCGGTTCGAGGCGGCCGTTCTCATCGGTCTCGGCGACCGCGCCCCGGACCGCGGCACCCCGGAGTCCTGACGGCAAGCGGCCCGGGTCGGTCTCCCGACCCCCGCGTCAGTCTCCCGAAAAGGACACCAGCGTGCGCACGGGCACGCCGAGGGCCTCGAGCTTCTTGCGTCCGCCGAGATCCGGCAGGTCGATGACGAAGCAGGCGGCGACGATGTCGGCGCCCATCTGCCTCAGCAGCTTCACCGCGCCCTCCGCGGTGCCGCCCGTCGCCAGCAGATCGTCGATCAGGATCACCGTCTCGCCCTCGGCAACGGCGTCGCGGTGGATCTCCATTTCGTCGATGCCGTATTCCAGGCTGTAGGCGATCCGCACCGTCTCGTGCGGCAGCTTGCCCTTCTTGCGGATCGGCACGAAGCCGGCCGAAAGCTGGTGGGCGACGGCGCCTCCGAGGATGAAGCCGCGGGCCTCGATGCCCGCGACCTTGGCGACCCTCGTCCCGGCATAGGGGTGGACCAGCTCGTCCACGGCCCGCCGGAACGCCCTCGGATTGCCGAGCAGCGTGGTGATGTCGCGGAAAAGGATCCCGGGCTTCGGATAGTCTGGAATCGTGCGGATGGAGTTCAGAAGCTCTTCGGACAGCTCTGACATGGGGATACCTGCCTTGCTCCACTGGCGGCCCCCTGGCCGCCGCACCACGACGGGGCGACCCGCGCCCGCCTCACGCGAAAACGGGCGCCTCCGGCG
The DNA here is from genome assembly GCA_963838155.1 of uncultured Alphaproteobacteria bacterium. Classification (GTDB taxonomy): domain Bacteria; phylum Pseudomonadota; class Alphaproteobacteria; order Rhizobiales; family Rhizobiaceae; genus Pararhizobium_B. Next base: position 214,940 of record CAWIQE010000004.1, on the reverse strand, counting down.
CCCGTCCCGTCATCGCAAACCCGCTTGCACGTCGCCGGCCAGGCCTCCGGGCCGACCGGTCCCTGTCGTCCGAAAGCCGCTGCTCGGGGCCGAGACGACGCGGCCCCCGCGCCGCTCCCTGACGCGTCGGCGCACCCTAGTGCTCGATGCGCGAATAGATCGCTTTCTTCGTCAGGTAGATCAGCACCGTGAAGATGAGCATAAAGACGATCACCACGAAGCCGGTCTGCTTGCGCTCGATCATATGCGGCTCCGCCGCCCACATCTGGAAGGCCGCGACGTCCTTGGCGTACTGGTCGACCGTTTCCGGAGCGCCGTCGGTATACTTGACGGCCCCGTCGCTGAGCGGCGGCGGCATCCTGAGGGCGACCGCGCTGTGGAAATACGGGTTGTAGTACATGCCGTCCGGCACGGTGACGTCCTTCGGCGGCTTCTGTCCGTAGCCGGTCAGGAGCGCGTGCACGTAGTCCGGGCCCTTCGTGGTGTACATCGTGAAGATGTCGAAGACGAAGCCGGGAAAGCCGCTCTCCACGGCGCGCGCCTTGGCGATCGTCGAGAAGTCCGGCGGCGCCGCGCCGCCATTGGCGTAGGCGGCGGCCTGTTCGTTGGCGAAAGGCGCCGGGAAATAGTCGTTCGGCTTGCCCGGACGCTTGAACATCTCGCCCTGGTCGTTCGGACCCGCCTCGACCTCGTGCTGCGAGGCGAAGGCCTTGACCTGCGCATCGCTGTAGCCGAGCGCCGACAGGTTCCGGAAGGCGACGAGATTGAGCGAATGGCAGGTCGAGCAGACCTCGGTATAGACCTTGAGCCCGCGCTGCAGCTGCGCCTTGTCCCATGTGCCGAACGGGCCGGCGAAGGACCAGGACAGCCGTGGCGGATCCTTCAGCGGAAAGTGAGGAATGTCCGCCGCGGACGCGGCACCGGCGAACATCGCGGCTGCGAATCCGAGCGACAGAAGGCCTTGAACCAGTTTCTTCATTTTCGTCATCGTCCTTTTGTCGCTCGCACTAGCGCTTCTCGGGGGCCGCAGGAGCGGCCGCCGGCTTGCCCCCGCCGCCGTCGGAACGCTGTTTCGCAAGCACCGACTCGGTGATGGAGTTCGGCACGCGCCGCGGCGTCTCGATCAGGCCGAGCAGGGGCATGACGATGAGGAAGAAGGCGAAGTAGTAGAGCGTGCCGATCTGCGCGATGAAGACGATGGATCCCTGCGGCGGCTGCGAGCCGCACCATCCGAGGACGATCGCGTCGGCGACGAACAGCCAGAAGAACAGCTTGTACCACGGCCGGTAGACCGCCGAGCGCACCTTGGACGTGTCGAGCCAAGGCACGACGAACAGGATCAGGATCGACGCGAACATGGTCAGCACGCCGCCGAGCTTCGAGTTGATCGGGCCGATGTTGAACGTGATGGCGCGCAGCATCGCGTAGAACGGCAGGAAGTACCATTCGGGCACGATCTCCGACGGCGTCTTGAGGGAATTCGCCGGAATGTAGTTGTCCGCATGGCCGAGATAGTTCGGCATGAAGAAGACGAAATAGGCGAACACCAGGAAGAACACCGCCATGCCGAACGCGTCCTTGATCGTCGCGTAGGGCGTGAAGGGCAGCGTGTCCGTCTTGGTCTTGACGTCGACGCCGGTGGGGTTCGTCTGGCCCGTGACGTGCAGCGCCCACACATGCAGGATCACCACGCCCGCGATCATGAACGGCAGCAGGTAATGCAGCGAATAGAAGCGGTTGAGCGTCGGATCGCCGACGGAGAACCCGCCGATCAGCAGGCGCTGCAGCCAGTCGCCGAAATAGGGGAACGCGGAGAAGAACCCGGTGATGACGGTGGCGCCCCAGAAGGACATCTGCCCCCAGGGAAGCACGTAGCCCATGAAGGCCGTCGCCATCATCAGGAAGAGGATGATCACCCCGAGGATCCAGAGGAGCTCGCGCGGCTGCTTGTAGGAGCCGTAGTAGAGCCCGCGGGCGATGTGCAGGTACACCGCGAGGAAGAAGAACGAGGCGCCGTTGGCGTGCATGTAGCGCAGCAGCCAGCCGTGGTTCACGTCCCGCATGATGAACTCGACGGAATTGAACGCCAGGTTCGTGTCCGCCGCATAGTGCATCGCCAGCACGATCCCGGTGAGGATCTGAACCGCGAGCATGACCGAAAGAATGCCGCCGAACGTGTAGGCATAATTCAGGTTTCGCGGAACCGGATAGGAAACGAAGCTGTCGTGCACGAGCCGCGGCAGCGGCATCCGCGCGTCGATCCACTTGCCGAGCCCCGTCGTCGGAACGTAGGTCGAATGGTCCCCACTCATTGTCGGTCTCCCCTCAGCCGATCTTGACGGTCTTGCCCGGCGTCAGCTCGTACGGCGGAATTTCCATGTTGTACGGTGCGGGTCCCTTGCGGATGCGCCCGGCCGTGTCGTACTGCGACCCGTGGCAGGGGCAGAACCAGCCGCCGTAATCGCCCTGCTCCCCGAGCGGGATGCAGCCGAGATGGGTGCAGACCTGGATCATCACGAACCAGTTCTCTTTCCCCTTGCCGGCGGAACGGTTGTCGTCGGTCGCCTTGGCGTCCGCGGCCAGATTGTCGTTCCGGGCGATCGGGTCCTTCAGCTGGCCGAGCGGAACCTTCTTGGCCGAGGACACTTCCTCGTCGGTGCGGTTGCGGATGGTGACCGGCTTGCCGCGCCACTTGACCTGGAGCGTCGACCCCTTCTTCAGGCTCGAGATGTCCACCTCGACGGACGCGGCCGCCAGCGTCGAGGCGTCCGGCCGCATCTGGTCGATGAACGGCCATGCCAGCGCTCCTGCCCCCACCACGCCGGCCATGCCGGTCGCGAGATACAGAAAGTCGCGCCGCGTCGGCTCGTGAAAAGCTTCTGGCGTCGTTTCTTGTTCGCTCACGTCTTGAACCATCCTCTCACCCTAAGGCGTTGCTTTCCCGGAACTCGACCGGCCCGAGACACCCCCGGCCGCGTCCTCGGTCCCCCCGGATTCGGCCCTTGAGTCTCCCTCGTCGGGCCGGTTTCTATTCTCGATACGAAATTATGTCCAGTCGACGCAATGCCTTGCAGGCACATTGTCGCAGGATTTTTGGTCGCGCCCGGCCTCCGCTTTTCCCGCGCGGGCCTCCGTTGCGCGGCTATTCCGCAGCCATGTCGCTGGCGATGAAGCCCCCCGACTGCCGCTCCCACAGGTCGGCGTAGAGCCCGCCCCTGCCGAGGAGCTCGCGATGGGTCCCCGCCTCGACGATCCGCCCCTCGTCCATGACCACGAGCCGGTCGAGCGCGGCGATCGTGGAAAGCCGGTGGGCGATGGCGATGACCGTCTTGCCCTGCATCAGCCGGGCGAGATTGTCCTGGATCGCCGCCTCGATCTCGGAATCGAGCGCCGAGGTGGCCTCGTCGAGCACCAGGATCGGCGCATCCTTCAGCATGACGCGGGCGATGGCGACCCTCTGGCGCTGCCCGCCGGAGAGCTTCACGCCGCGCTCGCCGACATGGGCGTCGAGCCCGATGCGTCCCTTCTGGTCGCGCACCGTCTCGATGAACGACCAGGCCTCCGCCTTGCGGGCCGCCTCGATCAGCTGCGCGTCGTCCGCCTCAGGCCTGCCGAAGCGCAGGTTCTCGCGGATCGAGCGATGCAGGAGCGACGTGTCCTGCGTCACCATGCCGATCTGCGCGCGCAGCAACTCCTGGCGCACCGTCGCGATGTCGGTGCCGTCGATGAGGATCCGTCCGCCCTCCAGGTCGTAGAACCGCAGCAACAGGTTGACGAGCGTCGACTTGCCCGCCCCCGAGCGCCCCACGATCCCCACCTTCTCGCCGGGCGCGACGTCGAGCGTCAGCTCGTCGATGACGCCGCCGCCGCGTCCGTAGTGGAACCGGATCGCCTCGAAGCGGATCGCCCCCCGCCCGACGGCGAGGTCGCCGGCGCCCGGCCCGTCGGTGAGCCCGATCGGCCGCGCGATCAGGTCCATCGAGTTCTGGATGGTCCCGAAGTTCCGCATCAGCCCGTTCAGCTGCGCCATCATCCGCCCGAACAGCATGTTGAGCCTGAGCACGAGCGCCATCGTGAACGCGACCTCGCCCGAACTGATCGCCCCCTTCAGCCAGAGATCGACTGAAAAGAGCCCGATCGCAGACATCATCACCCCGGAAAGCAGCGCCAGGCTCGACCGCACGCCGGTGATGTTGCGCGTGAACGGCAGCAGCGCGCCGAGGAACCGGGCGAAGCCGCTGCGGATATAGGCGTCGTTGTCGTCCTCCCGCCCGTAGAGCTTCAGCGTCTGCGCGTTCGCATAGGCATCGACGAGGCGTCCGTTGAGCATCGAGGAAGCCTCCGCCGAAGCCTTGGCGAAACGGCGCACCCGCGGTACGAAGAAACGGGCGATGAGGGCGAAGCAGGCGATCCAGACCGCGACGATCCCCGCCAGCCGCCAGTCGAGCCGCGCCACCAGCGCCATGGTCGTGATCGCATAGATGACGATGAACCAGGCCACCTGCAGCAGCGAGATCATGAAGTCGCCGCTCGCCTGCCCCGCCTGCCAGACCTTCGACACGATGCGGCCGGCGAAGTCGTTCTGGAAGAAGGCGAGGTTCTGCCGGGCGACGTGCGCATAGGCCTGCCAGCGCACGAGGTTGTAGAACCCCGGCACGATCGTCTGCTCCTCCACCAGCGCGGCCGCCGCCGTGACGAGGAACCGTCCGATCAGGACGACGAAGAGCATGAAGGCCAGTTCCGGACCGTGGCCCGCGACGAGCCCGTGCCATCCGGCCGCCCGGTCGGCGCCGTCGAGCACGTCGACCAGCCGGCCGACGAAATAGAAGAGCGCCGCCTCCAGCAGCGCCACCACCCCGCCGATGACGAGCATCAGCAGGAACGGCAGCCGCGCCTGCGACACGTAGTGCCACAGGAAGGCGAACGCCGTCCCCGGCGGCCTCAGGTCGGCCTTGCGGGCGAAGGGGTCGACCCAGGTTTCGAAGAGACGGAGCAGGCTGCGCAGGATCATGCGCCGAGATATAGGCGCAACGCCGCCACTGGGAAACGCCCGGCGATCACGGATATGTCAGGACGATCGGGGGCCAGCGCGACGGCCGGCCGGGCGAGCGGGCCTATTCGGCGGCCGCCATGTCGTCCTCGCCGCTCTCGTCGATGAACCCGCCGGACTGCCGCGACCAGAGATCGGCGTAGAGGCCGCCGCGCGAGACCAGCTCGCCGTGTTCGCCCGTCTCCACGATGCGGCCGCGATCGAGCACGATCAGCCGGTCCATCTCCGCGATGGTCGAGAGGCGGTGGGCGATGGCGATCACCGTCTTGCCCTCCATCAGTGCGAAGAGGTTCTCCTGGATCGCCGCCTCCACCTCCGAATCGAGCGCCGACGTCGCCTCGTCGAGGACGAGGATCGGGGCGTCCTTGAGGAAGACGCGTGCGATCGCGATCCGCTGGCGCTGGCCGCCGGAGAGCTTCACCCCGCGTTCGCCGACATGCGCGTCGAGCCCGCTTCTCCCCTTCTGGTCGACGAGATCCCGGATGAAGTCGAGCGCATTGGCGCGCTCCAGCGCCTCTTCGATCTCCGCGTCGCTCGCCTCCGGCCTGCCGTAGGCGACGTTCTCGCGGATCGACCGGTGAAGTAGCGAGGTATCCTGGGTGACGACGCCGATCTGCGCCCGGAGGCTGTCCTGGGTGACCCCGGCGATGTCCTGCCCGTCGACGAGTATCCGCCCCGATTCCAGGTTGTAGAAGCGCAGGAGCAAATTGACGAGCGTCGTCTTGCCGGCGCCCGATCGGCCGACGAGCCCGATCTTCTCCCCCGGGGCGATGCTCAGGGAGAAATCCTCGATGACCCCACGCGCCTTTCCGTAGTGGAAGCGGACGCGCTCGAAGACGATGCTCCCCTGCCACCGCCCGATCGCCGCAGGATCCGCCGCGTCGACGACCTCGTGCGGCCGCGACAGCATGGCGCGGCCGTCGTGGACGACGCCGAGATTCTCGAAGAGCGCGGACACCTCCCACATGATCCACTGCGACATGCCGTTCATCCTGAGCGCCAGGCCTATGACGATGGCGATCGCCCCGACCGAGACCGAGCCGGCCAGCCAGAAGCCGATCGACAGGCTCGACACGGTGAAGACCAGCAGCGCGTTGTTCGCGTAGATCGACGCCTGGAAGCCGGTGACCAGCCGCATCTGCTGGTAGACGGTCTTCAGGAAGTCGTTCATGCTGCCGCGCGCATAGTCCTCTTCCCGCCCGGCATGGGAAAACAGCTTCACCGTGGCGATGTTCGTGTAGCTGTCGACGATGCGCCCGGTCATCGTCGAGCGGGCGTCCGCCTGGCGCTCCGAGACGCGGCTCATGCGCGGCACGAAATACCGGATGAGCGAGACGTAGACGGCGAGCCAGACGAGGAGCGGCAGCGCAAGGCGCCAGTCCGCGCTCGCCACCATGGCGATCATGGCGATGAAGTAGACGGCGACGTAGACGAAGACGTCGAGCAGCTTCATGATCGATTCGCGGATCGCCAGCGAGGTCTGCATCACCTTGGTCGCGACCCGGCCGGCGAACTCGTTGGCGAAGAACGAGAGGCTCTGGCGCAGCAGGTAGCGGTGCATCTGCCAGCGTGCGATCATCGGAAAGTTCGGCAACAGGGTCTGGTGGATCAGCAGCGACTGCAGCAGCACGAGCAGCGGTAGCCCGATGAGCACGAGCCCGCCCATCGCCGCGAGGCGCCACCCCTCGCGCGCAAGGAACCCGTTCGGATCGGCGTGCGACAGCCAGTCGACGATCCGCCCGAGAAAGCCGAACAGCATCACCTCCCCGACCGAGATCATCGCCGTCAGGACTGCCATGATCGCCAGCCACGGCGCGGCGTCCTTGGAATAGTGCCAGCAGAAGGCCAGGAACCCGTCGGGCGGCTGGCCGGGCTCTGCGGCCGGATAGGGGTCGAGGCGCTTTTCGAACCACGCGAACATGGAAGGCTCCGGAAACAGGCGTCAGGCGGCCGTGGCCGCTCTGGCAGCGCGGCCTGAAGGAACGGCCGCATGACATTGAATCGACTCTCGAAGCGAGGCCGGCTACCCGGCCTTGCGCACTGCCGTCCCGAAAGGCGGCGCCCGGCGCCGGCCTCGGCCCGGATGGAGGCCGCTCCCTGGGATCAGGACCGGCCGGTCAGGGAAACGCCGGCAGGAACGGTCCCGGACGGCGGAAGGATCCGCAATCGCATCGACATCGGCGCCTCCTCTCCTCGTGCTTCGAAGGCCGAGCTGAATACACGATCTCGCGACGTTCCGCCACCCCCGCGTTCCGCCCGATCCGGCCCTTGCGTTCCGTCCCCCCGGCCGATAGAGCCCGGGCAATCTCCAGCCCAGCCGCCGGCCTACGCCCATGACAGACCTCCGCATCGCGCTCTACCAGCCGGACATTCCCGGCAACACCGGAACCGTCCTGCGCATGGCCGCCTGCCTCGGCGCCGCCGTCGACGTCATCGAGCCGGCCGGCTTCGACCTGTCCGACCGGGCGCTGAAGCGCGCCGGCATGGACTACCTGTCGAGCGTCGCGCTCAACCGGCATCTCGACTGGGAGGCGTTCGAAGGCTGGCGCGCGAAGACCGGCCGCCGCCTCGTGCTCTCGACGACGAAAGCCTCGCGCCCGTACACCGAAGAGGCGTTCCGCCCGGACGACATCCTCCTCTTCGGCCGCGAAAGCGCCGGCGTCCCCGACGACGTCCATGCGCGGGCCGACGCCCGCATCCTGATCCCGATGGTCGCGGGCCGGCGCTCGCTCAACGTCGCGGTCGCCGCCGCGATGATCCTGGGGGAGGCCCTGCGCCAGACGTCCGGAAGCCCCGGCAGCGCGCCGGCGTCGGCCTGAAAGCCGGGTGGGGCTAGTCCGCCGTGGGCAGGCGGCGCATGGTGAATTCGACCCGGTCGTCGGGAAGCAGCCGCCAGCTCTCGACCTCGGTCCAATAGGCCGCCTTGGGCCAGGTATCGAACCATTCCCGCGCCTTCGCGCGCGCGTCGTCCCGCGGCAGCCGGAACGTCTCCCGCACGAAGCTCGAAGCGCGTTTTCCCCCGCCCTCGCGGCTTTTCGCGATCTGCCGGCGAAGACCGGTCATCGGCGGCGGAGAGGGCAATCTGGACATGACCTGCACCTTTCCCGCTCGAAATCTGGTCCCGCTCGAAATCTGGCCCCGCTCGAAATCTAGCGCGGCGGCCCCGCCTTTGCGAGTTCGTATTGCCCGCAGCCGGGCATGCCGGATGCCCAGTTCCGCCGCCACTGGCCCGCCGTTGGCATGGCTGGTATGGAGGGAAAAGCTCAAATTTCGGGGACCGACGATGAACCGCCCAGACCTGCCGGAAGGACTTCCCGACGCGATCGAGGACAAGAAGGCGACCGTGCGCGACTGGTTCGAAGCGCTGAGGGATGCCATTTGCGAGAGCTTCGAGGCGCTGGAGGACGAACTGACCGGCCCGCTGGCCGATCGCGCCCCGGGCCGCTTCGGGCGAAAGCAGTGGCATCGCGCCGACGCCGGCGGCGGAGGCGTCATGTCCATCATGCACGGCCGGGTCTTCGAGAAGGTCGGCGTCCACACATCCACCGTCCACGGGGAGTTCTCCCCGGAATTCCGCAGCCAGATCCCCGGCGCCGAGGACGATCCGGCCTTCTGGGCCTCGGGCATCTCGCTCATCGCCCATCCGGTCAACCCGCACGTGCCGGCCGTGCACATGAACACCCGCATGGTGGTCACCACGCGCCAGTGGTTCGGCGGAGGCGCCGATCTCACGCCGGTGCTGGACCGCCGGCGCCGGCAGGACGACCCGGACGCCCGCCTCTTCCATCGCGCCATGCAGATCGCCTGCGAACGCCACGCCGTCGCCGACTACAGGCGCTACAAGGAGTGGTGCGACGACTATTTCTACCTGAAGCACCGCAGCGAACCGCGCGGCACCGGCGGCATCTTCTACGACTATCTCCATTCCGATGCGGCCGCGGGAGGCTGGGACGCGGACTACGCCTTCACCCAGGACGTCGGTCGCGCCTTCGCCGTCGTCTACCCGAAGATCGTGCGCGCCAATTTCGACAGGCCCTGGAGCGAGGCCGATCGGGAGGAGCAGCTCGTCCGCCGCGGCCGGTACGTGGAGTTCAACCTCCTCTACGACCGGGGCACGATCTTCGGCCTGAAGACCGGCGGCAACGTCGAATCCATCCTCTCCTCCATGCCCCCGATGGTGCGCTGGCCATAAAATCCCTGGAACGGCAATCGCTTGCGCCGGCAAGAGGAATCGGTTCCTCAGCCCGCCGGGAATGACTTTCCGGCGGTGCGCCGATCAATTCTGGAACCGCACCCCCCACCTCGCGCGTTTTACGTGCTACCCTGGAGTCCCCGGTGAGGAAGGAGAAAAGCATCATGAAGACCTTCGAATGCGGTTCCCTGGTACCTGGCTGCGAATGGCACACGCGGGCCGACGAAGAGGCCGAGGTGGTTCGCCGCGCGATCGAGCACATGCGCGAGGCTCACGGAGAGACGACCATACGGGAAACCATGGTCGAGAACGTCAAGCAGCGCATACGCGACGACAGGTCGAAGGCCGCCTGAGGCAAGGCCGCCGCGCCGGAGCGCCGGCGGCGGCGTCAGGCCGTGTATCCGGCGAGACGCGACAAAAGCGCCTCCCGGTCGAGGCGGAAATTGCTCTCGACCCATTCCCTTTCCAGCCGGCGCCGGGTTTCGCCGACGTCGGGCCCTTTCGGGACGCCCGCATCCATGAGGTCCGTCCCGCTCAGCGGGAAGACCGGGCGCTTCCATCGCGCCGCATGGTCGATCATTCGGGAAAACCCCGCCGCCTCCACCATCGCCCTCGAATCGGTGATGGCGCGCGACCGCGCGCCGGCGAGCTGGAGCTTGAGCCGGTCGACGACGGCCGGAACGTCGCTGTCGTAGAGAAGCCGGTCGAAGGCCGCGTCCTTCATGTCGTAGGCCACCGCCGGCGCCTTGCTCCATGCCGTCAGCCGCCCGTCTTCCGCCCGCGAAAGCCGGAGCCGGCCGGCGAGCGCGGCGATGCGGTCGCTGTCCGGCGGGATCATGCCGGCGATCCTCAGGAGCGGATCGGGCTCGAAGCGGAACGCCTTTTCCATCTGGATGATCCCCGGAACCGCGTCGATGCCCCATTTCTCCGTCTCGGGCAGTACCTCGGTCAGCACGCCGGTCTGGCGCATCCAGAGCAGCGCACGACCGGGATCGGGGGCGCCGAGAAGCTTCTTCGTTTCCGCCCATATCCTCTCCGCCGAAAGGCCGGAGAGCTTGTCCTTGGCCGCCGCGCAGGCCTTGAGCCCCTCCGCGTCCGGCCGGCCGGTTCCGTACCAGGCGAAGAACCGGAAGAATCGCAGGACCCTCAGATAATCCTCCGCGATGCGCGCGGCCGGATCGCCGATGAAGCGGATCACCCCCTTCTCGATGTCCTCGAACCCGCCGACCAGATCGACGATCTCACCGTCGGCGCGGGCATAGAGCGCGTTGATCGTCAGGTCCCGCCGTTCCGCGTCCACCTGCCAGTCCGTGCCGAAGGCGACCGTGGCACGGCGCCCGTCGGTCTCCACGTCGGCACGCAACGTGGTCACCTCGTAGCCGCGCCCGGCGATCACCAGCGTCACCGTGCCGTGGTCGATGCCGGTCGGAACCGTCTTCATGCTGGCCGCTTCGGCCCTCTCGACAACCTCCGCGGGAGTGAGCGTGGTCGCGATGTCGATGTCCTTGACCGGCATGTCCATCAGGGCGTTGCGCACCGCCCCGCCGACGACGCGGGCTTCGCCGTGGTCGCGGTTCAGCAGCGTCATGATGCGCTGCAGGCCCGCATCGCGAAACCATTCGTCCTTGCCGACCGATGTCTTGATCGTCCTGATCACTCGTACAATCTTTCATAAAGAGTGCGGATGATTCCCGCCGTCACGCCCCAGATGAACCAGTCCTGGTACGGCATCGTGTAGTAGTGCCGCTGCCGTCCCTGCCAGATCCGGCTCTCGCGCCGGTGATTCGCCTCCGACATAAGGAAAGACAGTGGCACTTCGAAGACCGCGTCGACTTCGTCGGGATTGATCTCGGTCGTGAAGTCCCGCTTGACGATCGATAGCACCGGCGTGATGCGGAACCCGGTCACCGTCAGGTAGTGCGGCAGCCGGCCGATCGGCTCGACCAGCCCGGGATCGAGGCCGATCTCCTCGTTGGCCTCGCGCAATGCGGCCGCTTCGGCCGAGGCGTCGCCCAAATCGACCGCGCCCCCCGGGAAGGCGATCTGGCCGGAATGCTGGCGCAGGTTCGCCGTCCGCCGCGTCAGCACGACACGCGCCTCCCCGCCCGTGTCCACGACCGGAACGAGCACCGCCGCCTCCCGCAGCCTCGCTTTCCGCAGGTCCGCGAGCATCTCCGGATTGAGCCGGTGGTCGCCGTAGCGCGAGACGGCATCCTCGCCGAAGTCCCCGAGGGCATCGACGCGCCGGCGGAAATCCTCCGCCGTATAGGCCTGCACCGGCGTCCCGATCATCGCGAAAGCGCGTCCAGTTCCGCCATCGGCATGATCGGGAAGACGGCCCCGCCGGACCGCACCGCGAACATCGTGCGTCCGCCGATTTCCGCCTCAACGCCGCATTCGACCAGGTCGTACATCACCGCCCGCGAGACCAGCGCCTCCAGCCGCCCCCGCACGTGCAGGTAGGGCTTGAGCTCGTCGTCGCCGCGGGCGATGGCGAAGCGGAGCGGATGGTCCGGCCCCGCCTCGACCACGTCTCCGACATTGGTGCGGAAGGTGAGGCACTGGGTCTCGGCCTCTCCGGTGACGCTCATCTCGACGGCCAGGAAAGGCGCGTCCTCGACGCGGATCGCCACTTTTTCCACAGGGGTGACGAGATAGGTGCGCCCGTCCTCGTCCTTCCGCAGCACGGTCGAGAACAGCCGAACGAGCGCGGCGCGGCCGATCGGCGTGCCCATGTAGAACCAGGTGCCGTCGGCGCGGATTTCCATGTCCAGCTCGCCGCAGAAGGGCGGATCCCAGCGGTCCACCGGCGGCAGGCCGCGGCGCGCGGCGCCGGTCTGCCCGGCCGCACGCGCTACCAGGGCCTCGAGTCCGGCCGCATCCGTCGATTTTTTCAGCTCGCCCTCGGCCATTGTCCCGAACATCATTTCTCCTAGTTCCGCAAATAGTGAATTGTTTGCGGCTTGTCAGCCGTTCGGTGCCGAATAAGGTGCCGGGGACCGGTCGCCGCACCCCGTATCCCGCGGTGACACACTGCCGAGCAGGCGACTTCCCGACGGAGACGATGGACATGGGTGTCATTGAGACGACCGAAAGCCCCCTGAGCGAGAAGGCGATGGTGGCCGCCGCGGAAGCCGCCTTGGCGGACATCGCCCGCATCCGCGACGAAATTGGAACCGTGATCTTCGGCCAGGAATCGGTCGTCGAGCGCACGCTTCTGGCCGTGCTGTCCGGCGGCCATGCGCTGCTCGTCGGCGTGCCGGGCCTCGCCAAGACGAAGCTCGTCGCCACGCTCGGCACGGTGCTCGGCCTCGATTCGGGTCGCGTCCAGTTCACCCCGGACCTCATGCCCTCCGACATCCTGGGCGCCGAGGTGATGGACCAGGACGAGACCGGCCGGCGCTCGTTCCGCTTCGTTCCCGGTCCGATCTTCACGCAGCTGCTGATGGCCGACGAGATCAACCGCGCGTCACCGCGCACCCAGTCCGCCCTGCTGCAGGCCATGCAGGAATACCACGTGACCATCGCCGGCCAGCGCAACGACCTGCCGCTGCCCTTCCACGTCCTCGCCACCCAGAACCCCCTGGAGCAGGAAGGCACCTACCCGCTGCCGGAAGCCCAGCTCGACCGCTTCCTGCTGCAGATCGACGTGCTTTATCCGGATCTCGCGCCCGAGCGCCGCATCCTGCTGGAGACGACCGGCATCGACGACGCCACGGTCAGCCCGGTGCTGACGGGCGAGCGCCTGCGCGAGATCCAGCAGCTCATCCGCCAGATGCCGGTCAGCGAGAAGGTCGTCGACGCGATATTGGCGCTCGTCCGTTCGGCCCGCCCCGGCAACGGCAACGCCGAGGCCGACAAGCACATCGCCTGGGGTCCCGGCCCGCGCGCCGGCCAGGCGCTCATGCTGACGGTGCGGGCCCGCGCGCTCTACGAAGGCCGCCTCGCCCCCTCGGTGGACGACGTCCACGCGCTCGCCGAACCCGTGATGCAGCACCGCATGGCGCTGACCTTCGCGGCCCGGGCCGAGGGCGTGAGCGTGCGCGACGTGATTGCCGGTCTGGTCAAGACCGCGCGCGGCGGCTAGAGGGCACCAACGAGATCATGGCACCGCTCGGCCAGTCCGTCGAACCGATCACAGGCCGCGAGGCGCTGGCGCGTGCACGCAGCAGGGCGGCGCTCCTTCCCGACTGCCTCGTCGAGGCCGAGCGCGTCGCCAACACCGTCATCGCCGGCTGGCACGGCCGCCGCAAGCGCGGCATCGGCGAGAACTTCTGGCAGTTCCGTCCCTACGTGCCGGGAGAGAGCGTCGCCAGGATCGACTGGCGCCGCTCCGCGCGCGACGACCACACCTACCTGCGGGACCGCGAGTGGGAGGCGGCGCACACGCTCTGGCTCTGGTCCGATTCCTCCGCGTCGATGCTCTTCCGGTCCGACCTCGCCGTTGCCTCCAAGGAGGCGCGCGCGCTCGTGCTCGAGCTGGCGCTCGCGGAGATCCTGGCACGCTCCGGCGAGCGGATCGCCTCCCCCGGCGTCCTGCCTCCCGTGGCAGCCCGCAACGCCGCCGAGCGACTGGCGCTGGCCCTCTCGCTGACGCCGCCCGCGGCGGCCTTCCCGGACTTCAGCTCCGTCGGCCGCAGCAGCGAAGTCGTCCTGATCGGCGATTTCCTCGATCCCGCCGAGGAGGCGATCGAGAGAATCGCTCCGATCGCGCGGCGCGGGATCAGGGGGCACGTGATCGAGATCGCCGATCCGATCGAGGAAGTGTTCCCCTATGCCGGCCGCACGGAATTCCGCGATCCCGAGACCGGCGCGAAACTGACCGCGGGACGCGCCGAGACCGTGGGCGAGGACTACCGCCGCGCCTATCTCGCGCGGCGCGAGATGCTGGGCTCCCGATTGCGGCAACTCGGCTGGACCTTCCTGACCCACCGCACCGACCGGCCGGCCTCCGAGGCGCTCGTCACCGTGCACATGTACCTCTCCGGCCGCCCCGGACAGCACGGAAGGGCGGGCTGATGTTCTCCCTCCCGCTCGCCTTCGCGGCCCCCGCCGTCCTCCTCGGCCTCGTCGCGCTTCCGGTGATCTGGTGGCTCCTGCGCATGACGCCGCCGCGCCCCCGCAGCGAGGTCTTTCCCCCGCTCAGGATCCTCGCGCGGGTGCTGAGGAAAGAGGAGACGCCGTCCCGCAGTCCCTGGTGGCTGACGCTCCTTCGCCTCGTCATGGCGGCCGTCGTCATCCTCGCCCTGGCCGATCCGGTTCTCCATCCGCGCCACGGCGCGCTCTCCGATGGGGGACCGCTGGCGCTGGTGATCGACAACGGCTGGTCGACCGCACCCGACTGGAAGGCGCGCGTCGCCGCCGCGTCCCGGCTGGTCGATGACGCCGAGAAGGCGGACCTGCCCGTGTCGCTCACCTTCACCGCCGAACGCGACAACGACCCGACCCCGATGACGGCGGCGCGGGCGCGCGAGCGCCTGCAGGCCGCGCACCCCGAACCGGCGAGGCCCGACCGCGCGGCCGCCGCGCGCGCCTTCGCGGCGACCTTCTCCGCCACCCGCCCGGGGACGCTCGCCTTCGTCTCCGACGGCATCGAAGGGGCCTCGGGCGGCAACGCCCTGAAAGGCCTGCTCTCGACCCGTCCCTCCGACGTCCGGCTGATCGAGGGCAGCGGCGCCGGCGCCCTCGCCCTTACCCGCGCGCAGAACGGCGCCGACCGCTTCTCCGTCGATGCGACCCGGCTCGACACCGCGGAGGCGCGCGACGTCGAGGTCCGGGCCCTCGACAGCCACGGCAGGTCGATCGCCGGCGGCAAGATCCATTTCGACGCGGGCGCCGATACCGGCACCGGCACGATCGACGTGCCGTTCGAGCTGCGCAACGACTTCGCGCGCCTTTCCGTCGCCGGCCTGCGGACGGCCGGCGCCACCTACCTGCTCGACGACAGCTTCCGGCGCCGCCGCGTGGCGCTTCTTTCCGGAGAATCGAGCGACAACGCGCAGCAGCTCCTCTCGCCGCTCTATTACATCAGGCGCGCCCTGCAGCCCTACGCAGACCTGATCGAGCCGCGGCAGGGCGACCTGGCCGAGGCCGTTCCGCAGCTCCTCAAGCAGCATCCGTCGGTGCTGGTCATGGCCGACATCGGCACCCTGCCCGACAACCTCTACAAGCCCATCCAGCAATGGATCGAAGGCGGCGGCACGTTGATCCGCTTCGCCGGCCCGCGGCTCGCCGGCTCGACGGGAGAGGATCCGCTGGTGCCGGTCAAGCTGCGCGCCGGCGAGCGCGCGCTCGGCGGGACGATGTCCTGGAGCCAGCCCCAGAAGCTCGCCGATTTTCCCGCCGACAGCCCCTTCGCCGGCATCGCGCGGCCGGCCGACGTCACGGTCAGCCGGCAGGTGCTGGCCGAACCCTCGCCGGACCTCCAGAGCCGCACTTGGGCGAGCCTCGCCGACGGCACCCCGCTGGTCACCGCCAGGGACTTCGGCCAGGGGCATATCGTGCTCTTCCACGTCACCGCCGCGCCGACGTGGTCGAACCTGCCGATTTCCGGTTCCTTCGTCGACATGTTGCGGCGCACCGTCCAGCTCTCGCATGCCTCGCCCGGGGCGAGGGCCGGCGCCTCCGGCAAGCAGACGCTTCCGCCTTACCGGCTGCTCGATGCCGACGGCGTGCTCGTCCAGCCCTCCGGCGACGCTCGCCCGATCGAGACGAGCGGCAGCACGCTGCCGCGGCCCTCGCTGGACAATCCGCCCGGCCTCTACGGCACCAAGGACGGCTTCCGCGCCCTCAACCTGATGCGCAAGGGCGACGAGCTGAAGCCGCTCGCCTTCCCGGACACGCCCGTGCCGGTGACGCGGGCGTCGCTGACGCCGTCCGAGGCCCGGTCCCTGAAGCCCTGGCTCTTCGGGGCGGCCATGGTCCTGCTCCTCGTCGACAGCCTCGTCGTGCTGTGGATGGGCGGGGCGCTCGGCCTGGCGGGGCTGGCGCGACGCCGCTCGGCCGCCCTCGTCATCCTGTCGCTCGCGGCGGCCGCTCTCCTGGCGCAGCCCCCGACGGCCGCGCGCGCCGCCGACGAGAAGCCCGGCGACGCCGCCCTGCTCGACAAGATCGACGTCACCCACCTCGCCTACGTCGTCACCGGCGACGACGCGGTCGACCGCGTGAGCAAGCGCGGCCTCACCGGCCTTTCGGAATTCCTCACCTACCACACCGCGCTCGAGCCGGGCGCGCCGGTGGGTCTCGACGTCGCCAGGGATCCCCTCGCCTTCTATCCGCTGATCTACTGGCCGATCAGCGCCTCCGCGCCGATGCCGTCGAACGATGCGATCGGCCGGATCGACAGCTACATGAAGAACGGCGGCACCGTCCTCTTCGACACGCGCGACCAGCTCGACAGCCTCGACAACGGCGACGTGACGCCGGAAACGGCACGGCTGCGCGCGATCCTCGCCGATCTCGACATACCGCCGCTGGAGCCGGTGCCCGCCGACCACGTGCTCACCAAGGCGTTCTATCTCCTGAAGACCTTCCCCGGGCGCTATGCCGGCGGGCGGATGTGGGTCCAGGCGACCGCGCCGGACAAGAAGGAGACGGGTCGCCCGGTGCGGGCCGGCGACGGCGTGTCGCCGATCGTCATCACCGGCAACGACCTGGCCGGCGCCTGGGCCGTGGACGACGGCGGCGCACCCCTCTTCCCCACCGTCCCCCCCGATCCGGAACAGCGCGAATACGCCTACCGCGTCGGTGTCAATCTCGTCATGTACACCCTGACCGGCAACTACAAGTCCGACCAGGTGCACATCCCCGCCCTGCTTGAACGGCTCGGACAATAGCCATGACGATCGCCTTCTCGCCCCTGCTTCCGGTCTGGCTCGTGGTCGCTTTCGCCGGCCTCGCCGCCGTCCTCGTTGCGATCGGGCTCCTCCGGCGCGTCCGGGGCAGCCTGATCCGGGCCCTCGCGCTCGCCGCCCTCGCCCTGGCGCTCGCCAATCCGGTCTTCTACCGCGAGGAGAGGGATCCGCTGAAGAGCGTCGTCGCCGTGGTCGTCGACCGGTCCGACAGCCAGGCGTCGACCGAGCGCACCCGCCAGACCGACGCGGTCCTCGCCGACGTCAAGAGCAAGCTCGCGCGCTATCCCCAGTTCGAGGTGCGCGTCGTCGACTCGCGCAACGACCCGGCCAGCGACGCGCCGTCGACCGAGCTCTTCAAGTCCCTCGCCACCGCACTCCAGGACGTTCCGACCGCCCGCGTCGCCGGCGCCATCATGATCACCGACGGCCAGGTCCACGACGTGCCGGCGAACGCCGACGCGCTCGGCTTCAAGGCGCCGGTGCACACGCTCGTCACCGGTCACGCCGGGGAAACGGACCGCCGCATCGACGTGGTGCGCGCCCCGCGCTTCGGCATCGTCGGCGAGCGCCAGACGGTCTATTACCGCGTCACCGACGACGGTGCCTCCGCCGGCCCCACGGCCAACGTCACGATCCGGCTGAACGGCCGGGAGGTGAGCCGCCAGACCGTGCCGGTCGGCCGGCAGGTGCCCTTCAGCTTCAAGGTGGAGCGCGGCGGCCAGAACGTCCTCGATTTCGCGACCGACCCGGTCGACGGCGAGATCACCGCGGAGAACAACCAGGCCGTCACCCTGATGGACGGCATCCGGCAGAACCTGCGCGTGCTGCTCGTTTCGGGCGAGCCGCATTCGGGCGAACGGGCCTGGCGCAATCTCCTGAAGTCCGATCCCTCCGTCGACCTCGTGCATTTCACCATCCTGCGGCCGCCGGAGAAGCAGGACGGCACGCCCATCAACGAGCTGTCGCTGATCGCCTTTCCCACCCGCGAGCTCTTCGTCCAGAAGATCGGCCAGTTCGACCTCATCGTCCTCGACCGCTACCAGCGCCGCGGCGTGCTGCCCGTGCTCTACTACGACAACATCGCCCGCTACGTGGAAAACGGCGGCGCCCTGCTGGTCGCCGCAGGCCCGGAATATGCCGGCCAGGACTCCATCGCCTCGACGCCGCTCGCGCCGATCCTGCCGGCGATGCCCACCGGCAAGATCGACACCAAGGGCTTCTATCCGCGGCTCTCCGGCCAGGGGCTCAAGCATCCCGTCACCCGCGGCCTTCCCGGCGCGACCCAGACGCCGCCGGCCTGGGGCCGCTGGTTCCGCACCATCGACGTCGCGAAACCCGAGGGCGAGACGGTGATGACCGGCGCCGACGGGCGGCCTCTCCTCGTGCTCAACCACGTCGGCAAGGGCCGGGTGGCCATGCTTCTGTCCGACGACGGCTGGCTCTGGGCCCGCGATTTCGAGGGCGGCGGGCCCTATGTCGACCTCTACCGGCGCGTCGCCCACTGGCTCATGAAGGAACCCGCGCTCGACGAGGAGGCGCTGAGGGCGAGCGCCGAGGGGCACACCCTGAGGATCGAGCGCCAGACCATGGCCGACAGCGCGCCGCCCGCCACCGTCACCCCGCCGTCGGGCAAGGCGCGGACCGTCCCGCTCGAGAAGGCGGAGCCGGGCCTCTACCGTGCGGAGGTCAAGACGCGCCAGACCGGCCTGTTCAAGGTCGCCGACGGCAAGCTGACCGCTCTCGCCCATGTCGGCGCCGTCGACGCGCCCGAGTTTCGCGCCACCGTTTCGACGACGGAGAGGATGAAGCCGATCGCCGACGCCACGCATGGCGTCGACATCCGCGTCGCGGGAGCCGACGGCGGCGTCTCCGTGCCGCAGATCGTGCCGGTCAGCGGCACCATTCGCTCCAGCGACGGAAACCGCATCGCGCTGCAGGAAACCGACGAGTCGGTCCTCAAGGGCGTCAGCCGCATCCCCCTCTTCGCCGGCTTCCTGGGGCTCGCGCTTCTCCTGCTTGCGCTCGGCTCGACCTGGTACCGCGAAGGCCGCTGAGCGACCCTCCCGTCCGTCCGCTCAGGCGACCGTCCGCACCCGCCGGACGTGCTGGCCGGGTCGGTGGCCGCAGTCGAAGCCGGCACGTTCGAGAACCTCCGCCGTGGCGTCGAGCAGCATCGTCATGCGCCGGAAGGCCGCTGGAGCGTCGCCGTCCGAAACGGCGTCGAAGACCCCGATATGCATGTCGAGAGCGAGGGGGACCCGGTTCTCCGGATCGGAACTGATCCAGATCGACGTCCGCAGCGCCTCCTCGACGACCGCGCCGAAGCCGGACATCAGGATATTGCCGCTGGCGGCGAGCAGGATGCGGTGAAAGGCGACGTCCGCCTCGATGGTTTCGGCCGTCCGGTCGCCGTTGCCGCGCGCCATGTCGAGAAGGGCCTTCTGGAGCGAGTCCAGCGCCTTCGCGTCGATGTTCGTCGCCGCGAGCGCCGCGGCCTCGGGCTCGATCAGCCGCCGCATGGCGAAGAGCTGCGGCACGAGGACGTCGCGGCTGACCGATTTCTGGCGCCAGCGCAGCACGTCCGCGTCGAGGAAGTTCCAGTAGAGCCGCTCGGCCACGGTCGTCCCGATGCGCGTCTTGGACACGACGAGACCCTTCGCGCCGAGCACCTGCAGCGCCTCGCGCATGCAGGTCCGGCTGACCCCGAACTCGGCCAAGAGCTCGGCCTCCGGCGGAAGCAGCCCGCCCGGCGGATAGTCTCCCCTCAGGATACGGCCCGCGATGGCCTCCGCCACCGCCATCTTCGGTCGCCTGGTTCGAGGTCGGTTTTCCTCGGCGTTCATCGTGCTCTCGTGGTGCGCTCCTGAAAGGGAGTCCAATTAATACTATAATATCGGCCATCGGTCGCGATCCGCGGCGACGCTCTGGATCGCCGTATCTCTTGACCGCGCTCGAAGCACCCGCTTGCGGCTAGATACCGCAGGCAAAGCTCCGAACGCCGATGGAATTGATATTATATTATTTATACACTAGTGTTCAATGCGCATGCACCGGACGTGATCCGAGCCGCTCGGAAGCCCCGACTGAAAGGCGGCCGCCGGGCCGCGCAGGAACGGCGAACGACGCGGTCTCGCGTCCGCAATCCACCGTTGGCCGAACGAATCCATGTCGACAAGAGGAGGAAACAGGATGAGCAAACACAGAGACGACGAACGGGATGCGCACGCACTGACGGCGACGCGTCGCGCACTCATGCACGGCGCCCTGGGCGCAGGAGCCCTCGGCGCGTTGGCCGCGGCGGGAGCCTCGCCGGCCCTGGCGGCCGCCGGAGGAGAAGGCAACTTTCCGAAGCACAAGAAGTGGAAGTTCGCCTTCGTCAACCACGTCACCACCAACCCGTTCTTCGTGCCGACGCAATACGGCATCCAGGACGCATGCGCGCTGCTCGGCTGCGACTATCAGTGGACCGGCTCGCAGAAGTCGATCGCGTCCGAGATGGTCAACGCCATGAACACGGCGATCGCGGCGAACGTCGACGGCATCGCGGTATGCCTCGTCGACCAGAACGCCTTCAACGCGCCGACCGACAAGGCGCTCAAGGCGGGCATCCCGGTGTTCTCCTACAATGCCGACACCAAGGGCAACGATCGCCTCGCCTATATCGGCCAGGACCTCTACCAGGCCGGCAAGGCGCTCGGCGAACGCATCGTCAGCCTCGTCGAGGAAGGCGACGTGGTGGGCTTCATCGCCACGCCCGGCCAGCTCAACATCCAGCCCCGGCTCGACGGCGCGGCCGACGCGATCAAGGCGTCGGGCAAGAAGATCAACTTCCAGCAGGTCGCGACCGGGCCGACGGTCAACGAAGAGGTCAGCCGCGTCGATTCGTACTATGTCGGGCACAAGGACGTGAAGGGCATGTTCGCCGTCGACGCCGGCAGCACCATGGCGGTCGGCGAGACGATGAAGAAATACGGCCTGCACGAAAAGGGCGTGCGCGCCGGCGGCTTCGACCTCCTGCCCAAGACGCTCGACGCGATCAACGCCGGCGACCTGGACTTCACCATCGACCAGCAGCCCTACCTGCAGGGCTTCTACACGGTCATGGAGATGTTCCTCTACAAGATGTCCGGCGGCCTCACCGGCCCCGCCGAGATCAACACCGGCCTGAAGTTCGTGACGAAGAGCTCGGTCAAGCCCTATCTCCAGACGCAGAGCCGCTTCGAGGGCAATTCCAAGAAGCAGAAGGCCATCGAGCGTTCGGGACCCATCGGCGGCTGAGTGGTGAGCATGAACGACGAGACGAAAGCCGCCGCCGGACGATCCGGCGCGGCAGGCGGCGCCCCCGGGCGCCGCTTCACCGCCCTTTCGCTCCTGCGGCACCGCGAGGCCAGCATCCTGATCGCCGGCATCCTGCTGGTGATCTACTTCCAGTTCTCCAGTTCCGCCTTTCTCTCCGGCGCGAACCTCGGCAACCTCGTGCAGTTTTCGGCGACGACGGCGCTGATCGCCGCCGGCGAGGTCTTCGTGCTCGTCTGCGGCGAGCTCGACCTGTCGGTCGGCATGGTCTATGCGCTGACGCCGTTCGTGATGTATTTCGCCTCCGAGGCCGGCCTGCCGATCGGGCTCGCCGTGATCGCGGGGCTGCTGGCGGCGGCCGTTGTCGGGCTGATCAACGGCGCCATCACGACGCTGCTGCGCCTGCCCTCCTTCGTCACGACGCTCGGCATGCTGTTCCTCATCAACGGCTTCACGCTGACCATTTCCGGCGGGTTCCCCGTCTCCCCGACGGCCGGACCGGCCTTCACCGCGGCCTTCGGCGCCAACGCGTGGGCCGAGATGGCCTGGGCCGTCGTCCTGGCGATCCTCTTGCAGTTCGTGCTGAAGAAGACGCGCTGGGGCCTCCACACCATCTCCACCGGCGGCAACCCCGTCGGGGCCGCTGAGGTCGGCATCAAGGTGCGGATGATCAAGACCGGCAATTTCGTGCTCTGCAGCGTGCTCGGGGGCCTCGCCGGCATTCTCGACGCCTTCCGCATCGGCTCGATCGATCCGCTCTCCGGCGGCACGGAGATCATGTTCGCCGCCATCGCCTCGGCGGTGATCGGCGGGACCCTCCTCACCGGCGGCCTCGGCACGGTCGTCGGCGCCCTGCTCGGCGCCATCGTGCTCGGCATCCTCAAGGACGGCTTCACGCTCCTCGGCGTCAGCGCCTATACGTTCGACATGATCCTCGGAGCGGCGATCCTGGCGACCATGGCGGTCAACATCCGCCTGACCCTGCTCAGAGAACGCGGAGGACTGTGATGGCAGACGGAAACGCAAACGGACGGGACGTCCTGCGCGCCGAGCACATCTCGAAGACCTTCGGACAGGTCACGGCGCTGACGGACATCAACCTCCACGTCCAGCGCGGCGAGGTGCTCGGCCTGCTCGGCGACAACGGCGCCGGCAAGTCGACGCTCATGAAGATCTTCACCGGCTACCACAAACCGACGACCGGCCAGCTCCATCTCAACGGCCGGCCGGTGACGCTCACCTCGGTCGCCCATGCCAGGAGCCTGGGCGTCGAGTGCGTCTACCAGGACCTGGCGCTGATCAACGAGCTCAACGTCTACCGCAACATGTTCCTCCAGCGCGAGCCGGTGCTGGGCGGGCCGCTCGGCATCCTCGACGACGCCAAGATGCGGCGGGCGGCCATCGAGCATCTCGACCGCATGGGCGTGAACATCCCCTCGGTCGACGTCGAGGTGTCGAAGCTCTCCGGCGGCCAGCGCCAGGCGATCGCGGTCGCCCGGTCGGTCTACCAGAAGTCCGACCTCCTCCTGCTCGACGAGCCGACGGCCGCCATGGGCGCGAAGGAATCGGCGCTGATCCTCGACGTCATCCAGCGGCTGAGGGACGAGGGCGACATGGCGATCATCATCATCGCCCACAACTACGCCCAGATCTTCGACGTGTGCGACCGGATCAACCTCGTCGAGGGCGGCAAGATCGTCTTCGACAAACCCACCTCCGAGACCTCGGTCCAGGAACTGACGGACCTCGTCGTCAACGAGTACCGGATGGCGCGGGAGAGCATTCGCAGCGCCTGAGCCGGCGGCGAGCCGCACGGCGCTCCGCAAGGAACTCGGAACTTGCCGGTCCGGGCGGCCCACCGCCGCCCGGACCGTTACGCGTAGTTAACGAGCCGCTGCTATAGCTGGTATAACAGACCCGTTCGCTCGGGATCCCCGGCTGTGCCGATCGCGACCCGGAGCATTCCGGGAACCGTACATGACGTCGGGTCCGCCGGTCGACCACATGCTCTCGAGGGAGCCCGCGATGCCAATGCTGCCGATCGGCCGCTTTCGGGGCCGCAAGAAGGAACCCGCGACGCGGGCCCGCGACCGCCTCCTGCTTTCCGAGGGCGACCGCGCGGTCTACATCGTCGGGGACGTCCACGGATGCTTCGAGGAGCTTCTCGCCCTCGAGGACAGGATCGTCGCCGACGCCGCCAAGTTCCGCAACGGCAAGCTCATCGTGATGCTCGGCGACTACGTCGACCGCGGCCCCCGGTCGGCCGACGTCCTGTCGCACCTCGCCGGCCCGCCCCCCGCCGGCTTCGAGCGCATCTCGCTCGTCGGCAACCACGAGATGGCCCTCCTCGACTATCTCGACGGCGGCGTCGACCTGATGAGCTGGCTCGGCCTCGGCTCGGAAGCCACGCTGGCCTCCTACGGGATCGACTGGCACGCCACCGAAGGGCTCCTCGGCGGCGGCGAGCGGGCGCGCGTGCAGCTGCGCGAGGCCATGCCCGCCTCCCACCTGGAATTCCTGCGGTCGCTGCCGATCCTCGTCGAGACGGAACGCCTCATCTGCGTGCATGCCGGCCTCAAGCCGGGCGTGGCGGTAAGCGACCACAGCGATCACGACCTCGTCTGGTCCCGACCGTCCGGCGACGACATGGACTTCCCCAAATGGGTCGTCCACGGTCACACCCCCGTCGACCTCGTTCGCCGCGAAGGTCGCCGCATCAACGTGGACACCGGCGCCTTCCACACCGGCCGGCTCTCGGCACTGCGCATCTGGAAGGGCAAGGTCCGCATTTTGTCGAATTTCGACTAAAGCAAGTCCAGGAAAAGTGGGAACCGGTTTTCCGTCCGGAATTGCGACAAACAAAGACTCAAGTCCAGGAAAAGTGGGAACCGGTTTTCCGCCCGGAATTGCGCCAAGCAAAGACTCAATTCCAGGAAAAGTGGGAACCGGTTTTCCGTCCGGACTTGCGACGGGAAACAGCGGAGCGCCCTACTCCTCGAAGGGCTCGACGACGCGGCGCCGGCCGAGCATGAAGGCGTCGGCGACGTGGCGTTGGGGGGTCACGTCGACGTCGCTTTCGCCCGCCGCGACGAGTTCGGCGAAGCGCCTGTAGATGCCGGCATACTCGCTGTCGGCTTCGGCCACCTGTTGACGCCGTCGATCGCCATCGCGCTGCCGCCCCGGGACAGTGCCAGCGTGCCGCCGTCGGTCTCGACCGTGATGTCCCAGCTCTGCGGCCCCTTCTGGCGCCAGTCGAACGCGGCCCGGATATCCGCGCCGCGCCAGTCGGAGAAGACCAGGTCGGCCGCGATCGGCGTATCGCGGTTCTCCGGGAAGGACAGGTCCGCCCGGGTGAGAAAGATGTCGTGGGGCATGATGCGGGTCAGGATCGACAGCCCGTTGATGCCGGGATCGAAGACGCCGAGCCCGCCGGGCTCCCAGATCCACGCCTGGCCGGGATGCCAGTGGGTCACGTCCTCCTTCCAGTCCACGCGCACGGAGACGACGCGACGGCCGGCGAGCCACGCACGGGCCGGTTCGACGGCCGCTGCGAAACGCGAATGCCATGTGGCGAAAAGCGTCACGCCCTTCTCGTCCGCCGCCGCCCGCAGGTCTGCGACCTCGCCGAGCGTCATCCCCGGGGGCTTCTCCAGGAGCACGTGCCTGCCGGCGCCGATGGCCGCGCGCGCCATTCCGTGCCGCACCTGCGGCGGCGTGCAGAGCGCAACGGCATCGACCCCCGCCGCACCGGCCAGCAGATCCTCCAGCGTCTTGAAGTTCGCGATCCCCTCGATCTCGGCGCTGCGGCTCGCCGCGGCGACCAGCCGGAAGTCCCGATTGCCGGCGATGGAGGGCACATGCTGGTCGCGGGCGATCTTCCCGACGCCCACGAGGGCCACTCCGATCGGCTCTTTCGTCTGGCTCCCCATTCGTCTCGTCTCCCGGTTTTCGAAATCGCCGCCCGACCATAGTCCTCCGCCGGGCGCGTCGAAAGCCGGCAATATGAACGGATGATGAATGTCCCGTGAAACCTCGCGTCATTTTGCGTAACGGAACGGCGCATCAATTTGATTCCGCCTCCCGCGCCAAACGCCTAATTCCGACGTCTTGGATGACTACATACGCCCTCGTCGATCGGCGGATCGATTCGCTCGACGGTCGACGCCTCGGGCGCTTCTTATGATACAGGACTGGTATCTGCCATGGGCCGCATACAGATCATCGACGGGCTGCGGGGCTATTTCATCGTCTTCATGCTCATCAACCACCTGACGTTCACAGGCGGTTACATGCTGCTCTACTTCAACCACGCCCAGTTGGGCTTCGTCGAGGACGCCCAGGGATTCGTCTTCCTCTCCGGTCTCCTGGCCGGCATGGTCTATACGCGCAAGATGGTGCGCGGCGGCTTCGCTGCCGGCGCACGCGCGCTCTGGCGGCGGGCCGGCGAACTCTACGCCTATGCCATCGGCTCCATCCTGACGATCCTCGTCCTCCGCGAAATCCTGCCGGGCGCGCCGCACATCTGGGACAACTGGCTGGGCGCCATCGGCCGGGGCGGCGCGGGCGCGCATATCGAGGCCGCGCTGCTGCTCTACCAGGCGACCTTCCTCGACATCCTGCCGCAATACATCGTCTACATGCTCGCCGCCCCGGGCGTCATCTGGCTCGTCCTCAGGGGCAAGTGGGCGGCCGTCCTGACCGGGTCGCTGCTTCTCTGGCTTGCCGTGCAGACGGGCCTGCACCTCCCCCTCGCCGCGGCCATCGACGGCGGGCTCGGGCATATTTCGGCCCATGCCGGGATGCGGGTGCCCTTCAACGTCTTGGCCTGGCAGCTCCTCTTCATGAGCGCGATGACCATCGGGGTGCTTCTCGCGCAGGGCCGGATCGAGGTGCGCCGCTTCTTCGACCCCGAGCGGCCGACGCTCGCCGGCATGCTGGCCGCCTGCCTGGTGTTCTTCCTCGTCTTCCGGCTGGGCTTCACCTTCGACGTCGTTCCCGATGCGGTGGCGCAGAAGTTCCGGATGCTGGAGAACCGCTCCTGCTTCAGCCTGATATTCCTCGTCAACTTCGCCATGGCCGGATACGTGCTGGCATGGTTGCTCATCGCCGGGCCGCTTGCGGCGGACCGCCGCGTGCGCCGGATCGCGAACGCACTGACCTGGCTCTTCGACCGGCCGTTCCTGCGCCTGCTCGGACGGCACTCGCTGCAGATCTATGCCTGGCATGTGGTGCTGGTCTATCTCGTCTACTGGCTCGACAGGTATCACGGCCCCTTCGACGAGCTCACCAAGACGGCGATCGCGATTGCGGGCGTCCTCCTTCTCTCCCTCCCGGCCCTCTACCGCGAACGCAGGAGCGCCGCGCAGGTCGCCGGCCCGGCCGGCCGGCGGAGGCGCGAAGGCCTAGCAATTCCACCGGTTTGCAGTCCGGGATTGCGCGGGTGGGAAGTTAGCCGCGGTCCGGCCAGTGCCGCGTGACGTTGCGGGCGAACGGGCCGAGCACGCCATGTACCGGCCTGTCGACCGAAAGGCGGGCCTCCGGGCCGGCGGGCTGCGCGGCGTCGGGATCCTGGATCGACTGATCCCAGACGGTCCGGTACTGGGACGGCAGCACCACGTTGATCGCCTCGCTGGTGTTCACCGACGCGACGCCGGCAAGGGAGAACGCTGCCGCTGCTGCGACGATGACGAGATCGCGCTTTGTCATCCGTTCCGGCCTATCCTGTTCAAGTGACGATGCCGGCGAAATCACAGTTTCGACCGCCGGCTGCCGCATCTGTGATCATAGCGCCACGATGTCGTTAACAGAACGCTAAGTTTTTGTAGGAAATTCGAAATATTCGCAGGTTTGCGCAAGCCGACCGACGGTCGCGCAACCGTGAAGCCTGCCGGGCGGAAATATCCGCATCGGCGGTGGAACTTTTCGCCCCGAAGCTCTATATCCCTCCGATGGAGGGGCCCGGTGTCTGTATCGTCGGTCCCTATGCGGCCTGAATGTCATGTTTTCCCCTCTCTGTCGGGGCAGGCCGCGGAAGGTCGTCACCGCGACGATCGTCTGTCGGATTGCCGATTCGTGAAATCGGTCCGTTCACTTGCCATCCGGATGGATGTGCGTGCGCCGTCGGCGCAGATCACGAGGCATTGCGCTGGCGCGGAAGTCCGCTCGTCCGGCGCGCAAAACACGAGGAGAGCTTATGCAGGTACTTGTTCGAGACAACAATGTTGACCAGGCGCTGAGGGTGCTGAAGAAGAAGCTTCAGCGCGAAGGCGTGTTTCGTGAGATGAAGGCGCGCCGCGCCTACGAGAAGCCCTCCGAACGCCGTTCGAGGGAAAAGGCGGAGGCCGTTCGCCGCAGCCGCAAGGCAGCCCGCAAGCAGGCGCAGCGCGAAGGCCTCATCCCCAAGCGCAAGGCACGGTCCCGCTGAGGTCATATCGAAGGGGCGCCCGGCGCCCCTTTTTCAATCGAGGGTCCGGCGGAAGCGCAGGAGCGCCATGGCGGAGAAAAGTGCCATGAAGCCGATCAGGACGGAGACCTCCGTCGCCACGGACGGCCATTGCGCGCCCTTCAGCATCACCGCGCGCACCACCCGCAGGAAATGGGTGAGCGGAAAGATCTCGCCCAGGATCTGAGCCCAGCCCGGCATGCCCCGGAAGGGGAACATGAATCCCGAAAGCAGCAGCGACGGCAGGAAGAAGAAGAACGTCAGCTGCATCGCCTGCATCTGGTTGCGGGCGAATGTCGAGATCATGTAGCCGAGAAGCACCAGGCCGAAGACGAAGGCGAGGATGGCCGAGAGCAGCAGCGGCAGCCCGCCGAGAAAGGGCACGTCGAAGAAGAGCTTCGCCGCCGCCAGCACCACCGCCACCTGCACCGCCCCCACGACGAGATAGGGCAGCACCTTTCCCAGCATGATCTCCGCCCCGGTGGCGGGCATCGCGAGCAGGTTCTCCAGCGTGCCGCGTTCCGCCTCGCGCGTCAGCGCCATGGACGTCATCATGACCATGGTCAGCTGCAGGATGACGCCGAGCAGGCCGGGCACGATGTTGTAGCGCGAAATTCCTTCCGGGTTGTACTTGCGGTGGACGACGATATCGACCTGGTCCCGTTTGCGCTCGTCGACCGTCCTGCTTTCCCCCTCCTCCCGCGCAAGCGCCTCGCCGGCCACCGTGCCGAGCGTCGAGATGGCCCCGCTCGACGCCGCGGGATCGGTCGCGTCGGCCTCGATCAGGATCTGCGGCCGGTCGCCCCGATCCACGCGCCGGTCGAAATCGGAGGGGATCGTGACCACGAAGGACACCGCACCCTCGGTCAGCAGGCGATCCGCCTCTCCTGCGCTCGCGGCGGCATGGGTGAACCTGTAGTAGCCGGTCAGGGCCAGCGCCGAGACGACGGCACGCGAATAGTGGCCGTTGCCGGCCGCGACCAGTGCGGCGGGCAGCCCCTTGGGGTCGGTATTGATCGCATAGCCGAACAGCGCGAGCTGCACGAGCGGCACGCCGAGCATCATGCCGAAGGTGATGCGGTCCCGGCGCATCTGGATGAATTCCTTGACGAGCATGGCGCCGAGCCGGCGCGGCGAGAACCGGAACGCGATCATCGCATGTTGTCCTCGGCGCCGGCCATGAACTTGATGAAGACGTCCTCCAGGCTCGTCTCCCCGGGCTCCACCGTCACGCCCGGCATGTCCGAAAGCCCGGCAAGCGCGGCATCGAGCTTCCCGCGGTCGGTCCCAACGACGTGCAGCGCCGCACCGAAGGAGGCGATCTGCTCGACGCCCGGCCGACCCTCCAGCCGCTCGTGGACCCGGTTGAGCCGCGGACCGCGCACGACGTATGTCGCGAGCCCCGCCCCGCGCACGACCTCGTCCACCGTCCCCGTGGCGAGCAGCCTGCCGTAGGAGATGTAGCTGATGCGGTGGCAGCGCTCCGCCTCGTCCATGTAGTGGGTCGATACGAGCACCGTCAGCCCGCCCGATGCGAGACGATGGATCTCGTCCCAGAATTCGCGCCGCGCCTTGGGGTCGACGCCGGCCGTCGGCTCGTCGAGCAGCAAGAGCTTCGGCGCGTGCATGATGCAGGCGGCCAGTGCCAGCCGCTGCTTCCACCCTCCCGAAAGCGTGCCGGCGAGCTGGTCGCGGCGCGCCGTCAGGCCGAGATCCGCCACCGTCCGCTCGACGTGCTCCCCGAGCGGCCGCAGGCCGTAGAGCCGGCCGACGAATGCCAGGTTCTCGGCGATCGTGAGGTCCTCGTAGAAGGAAAAGCGCTGGGTCATGTAGCCGACCTCGCGCTTGATCGCACGCGTATCCCCGAGAAGGTCGTGGCCGAGCACGGTGCCCGACCCGCCGTCCGGCGTCAGCAGGCCGCACATCATCCGGATGGTCGTCGTCTTGCCCGAGCCGTTCGGTCCGAGAAACCCGACGATCTCGCCGGCGGCGACGCTCATGCTGACGCGGTCGACCACCGTACGGCTGCCGAAACGCTTGGTCAGGTCCCGGACCTCGATCGCGTTCATGTCCCGCCGCTTCCGAGGTCCGCGTCGACGATCTGCCCGGGTTTCAGCCGCTCCGCGGCGCCGTCGGGACGCGCCTCGACGAGATAGACGAGCTTCTGGCGGCTCTGGAGCGAATAGATGACCGGCGGCGTGAACTCGGGATCCGGCGACACGTAGGTCACGTGGGCGGTCAGCCCCGGCGGGCAGCCGTCGCAGCTGATGGGCAGCGAGCCGCCGACCCGCACCGAGGCGAGATTCGCCTCCGGCACGAACACCCGCAGTTTCGTAGCGCCGTCCGGCAGGATCGACAGGACGGGCGCCGAGGGCCCCCCGATCTCCCCGGGATTGCGGATGACGTCGTCGACGCGCCCCGGCCGGTCCGCCTTCAGCACGCGCTGGGACAGCCGCCAGCGCGCCTGCTCCAGCGCCGTCCGCGCCTGCGTCACGCGCGCCTCGGCCGCCTTGATCTCGTCGGGGCGCGCGGGGAGTTCGGCCACGTGCAGCGTCGCCTTCGCCTGCGCCACCTTGGCCCGCGCGAGGTTCGCCTGCGTCTCGGCGTCGTCGAGCGCCGACTGGGCGGCGATGCCGCGGGCGGCGAGGTCCTTCTGGCGCTTGAGGACGCGCTGCGCTTCGGCCTCCGAGGCGGCGGCCGACCTCAGGTCCGCTTCGAGGACCGCGATCTCCTCCGGCCGCTTGCCCAGCCTCAGATTGTCGAGGTTCGAACCGGCTTCCAGCAGCGCGCCCTCCGCACTCTGCACCGCGATCTGGGCATCGGCCTTCTCGAAGGTCGCCACCGTCTGGCCGGCATGCACGCGGTCCCCCCGATGGACGGATAGCGACACCAGCCGGGCCGTCTCGACCGGCGCCATGAGCACGAAATCCCCCTCGACATAGCCGACGGCGCGATCGCCATTGCCGGCGCAGCCCGAAATCAGCGACGCCACGAGCGGCAGGGCGCAGAGGAAGGACATCACTCTGCCGCCTTTCCGATGGCCGCGGCGAGATTGCGCTGGAGCACGGAAGCGATCTCCCCGGCCTCCGCCTCGCCGAGCTCGGTCCATCCCATCCGTTTCAGCACGATTTCGCGGGCGAGCCGGAAGTAGACGACCTGCCCGATCATCGCGAACACGGACAGCAGCGTTTCGGGATCGTCGTGCGCCATCCCCGTCGCGTCCGCCCAGACACGGCAGAGACGCTTGTGCACCGGCTCGATGACCTGCCCGTAGATCGTTCGCAGCGCCTCGCTCGGATGCGTCATCTCCCGCAGGATGAACGGTGCGATGTGCTCGGCCTCGGGTCGCGCGGTCAGGAAGCCGATCATGACGCCGGAAAGGCGTGCGAGGCGCCGTCGCGCCTCCTCGGGCGCGAGCCGCGTTGCCGTGTCCGCCGCCTCGATGTCGAAGACCCCGCCGATCGCCTCGCGCATGGTGTCGACGATGAACTCCGCGCAGGCGGCGTGCAGGCCCTCCTTGCCGCCGAAATGGTAGGAAATGCTGCCGATATTCGCCCCCGCCGCCGCCGCGATCTCGCGCGTCGACGTCGCCTCGAAGCCCTTCTCGCCGAAGAGCTTCAGCGCGGCGAGCACGAGCGCCCGGCGGGTGGCGAGGGCGGTTTCCGTCCGTTGGGTCATCATGTCTCTCCCATAGCGCAAAAATTTAATCAATCGTTTGATCAAAGTCAATGCCACAGCGGTTTCCCGCCCCGCCGCCCCTGATGGCGCGCCGTCGGCACACGCCGGCCCCGGCCGGCTGCCGCCGCCCGGCGAGAACTAGCGCTTGCGCCCCGGCGGCGTGCTGCCATGATGGGGCATAGGCTCGACGTCGTCTGGGAGGAACATGATGAGCGGCCACGAACACCGGTCCGGCGGGACCGAACCGAACCGCGGCGCCCGCTCGGGCGAGCTCGACGCGCTCCTGCGCCCGATCGGCGGGCTGTCGCATGTCAGGGGCGAGACGGTTCGCCCGCTGATCGAGAAGACGATCCCGGAACTCCTCGCGGAGACCGTCCGGCGCTTCGGCGAGCGCGACGCGCTCGTCGTCCCCCACCAGGCGGTCCGGCTCGACTGGAAGCAATTCGCCGCCGAAGTGGACGCCCTCGCGCGCGGCCTCGCCCTTCTCGGCCTGAAGAAGGGTGACCGCGTCGGGATATGGTCGCCGAACCGGGCCGAATGGGTGCTGACGCAGTTCGCCACCGCCCGGCTCGGCGTCGTCCTCGTCAACATCAATCCCGCCTACCGGCTGAGCGAGCTGGACTACGCGCTGAACAAGGTCGGCTGCGTCGCCCTCGTCACGGCCCCGGAGTTCAAGACCTCCGACTACCTGGGGATGCTGGAACGGCTGGCGCCGGAGCTGAAGGACTGCGCGCCGGGCGAGCTGTCCTCGGAGCGCCTCCCCCATCTCAGGACCCTCGTCCGCATGGGCACGGACCGGTCGCCCGGCATGCTGAATTTCGGCGACGTGCTGGAGCGCGGACGCTCCGACCGGAGCGTCGACCTCGACCGGATCGCAAAGACGCTCGACCGGCACGACGCCATCAACATTCAGTTCACCAGCGGCACCACCGGCGCCCCGAAGGGCGCCACGCTGAGCCACCGCAATCTCGTCAACAACGCCGACAACGTGACCACGCGGATGCTGTTCACCGAGAAGGACCGGTTGTGCATCCCGGTGCCGCTCTATCACTGCTTCGGCATGTCGATGGGCACCCTCGGCTGCGTCACCAAGGGCGCGGCCATGGTCTTGCCGAGCGAGGGCTTCGAGCCCGCCGCGACGCTGCGGGCCGTCGAAAAGGAGCGCTGCACCGGCCTTTACGGCGTGCCGACGATGTTCCTTGCCATGCTCAACGCGCCGGAGTTCCAGGAGGTCGACCTGACGAGCCTCCGGACCGGCATCATGGCCGGCGCCCCCTGCCCGATCGAGGTGATGAAGCGCGTCATCGAGCGCATGCACATGAACGGGGTCACGATCGCCTACGGCATGACCGAGACGGCCCCGGTCTCCTTCCAGAGCCACACGGACGACCCGCTCGACAAGCGCGTCTCGACCGTCGGGCGCGTCCATCCGCACATCGAGGTGCAGGTGGTCGATTCCGACGGCGAAGCCGTGCCCGTGGGCGTGACCGGCGAACTGTGCACCCGCGGCTACTCCGTCATGAAGGGCTACTGGGACGACGAGGAGAACACCCGCGCCGCCATCACCGCCGACGGCTGGATGCGGACCGGAGACCTCGCGACCATCGACGAGGACGGCTACGGCGCGATCGTCGGCCGGGTGAAGGACATGGTCATCCGCGGCGGCGAGAACATCTATCCGCGCGAGGTCGAGGAATTCCTCTACCGCCACCCGAAGATCGCCGACGTGCAGGTCTTCGGCGTGCCGGACGAACGCTACGGCGAGGAACTCTGCGCCTGGATCGTCGTGAAGGAGGGCGAAAGCCTGACGGAGGACGAGGTCAGGGACTTCTGCAGGGACGAGATCTCGCATTTCAAGATCCCCCGCCACGTCCGCTTCCGCGCCACGCTTCCGATGACCGTCACCGGCAAGCCGCAGAAATTCCTGATGCGGAAGGAAATGGCCGAAGAACTCGGGATCGCGGAAGAATAGCCCCGACCGGCGGATCGCGGAGGCTCTAGGAGGTGTAGTCGCGCGCCTCCATCGGCGTTTCGCGGATTCCGGCGAGCAGCAGCTCGAGCATGCCGCGCTCGGCGCGGTTCAGATGCGTGCGCGGATTGTGGACGACGTAGATGTCGATCGCCGGGGGGCTCTCGTAGGGCGGCAGGCGCCACAGCAGGCCCTGTTCCACGTCGCGCCGGGCGACATGGATCGGCAGCGGGCCGATGCCGAGCCCCGCGGTGATCATGCGCCGGACCTCCTCGAGGTTGGACGACAGCCCGACGACGCGGTCTTCCAGCTGCGCCTCCGCGCGCACCAGCGCCACCGGGCGCAGCGCGTCGGTCAGCCGGTCGGTGCGGAAGGAGACCGACGTCTCGCCCCTGAGGTCGGCAAGCTCCAGCCCGGCCCGGCCGAACAGCCGGTGCCCGGGACCGCAGAAGAAGCCGAAATACTCCCGGAACAGGCGGGTATATTCGAGATCGGAGCGCTTTTCGCGCACCAGGCAGATACCGAAGCTCGCCTGCTTCTGCCGAATCCGGACGACCACGTCCTCGCTCGTCATGATGTCGATGCCGAGCGTCGCGGACGGGTGCATCCGGTGGAAGCGGGACAGCGTCTCGTCGAGCACGGGCGAGACCACGTGGCTCGCCATCGCCAGGCTGACATGCCCGGTGATCTCCTCGCCCATGTCCCGGATGAGCACGCTCAGCCGCGCGACGCTGCCGAAGATCTCGACGGCCTCCGCATAGAGCAGCCGTCCGGCCGGCGTCACCGAGAAGCGGCCGGGCGCGCGCTCGATCAGCCGCTTCTGCAGCCGGTCCTCGAGCCGGCGCAGCGCGTTCGAGACGGTCGGCTGCTTGAGCCGCAGCCTGTTGGCGGCCGCGGTGATGCCCTCCTCCTCGACGACCACCAGAAAAGTCCTGAGCAAATTCCAGTCGAGCTCCCACGGCAGGCGCTGCAGCCGGCTCGGTGCGCTGGACAGGGGAAAGTCGGCAGTCATTCCGTCACGCTATGATATTTATTTCGATTATCTATTTGAAGAATGCCCGCCCCCGGACGAAAACTCAAGCCGCCCGCGCGTTCGCGCGCCACCGAAAACAAGCCTCCGGAACGGGAAAGGAAGACCCACGATGTTGAAGACTTGGACCGCATTGATTGGCGGGCTGGCCGTTGCCGCCATCGCGCTCGCGGCGCCGGCCCGGGCGGACGACCTCGCCAAGATCAAGAAGGCGGGCGAGTTGAAGATCGCCCTCTCAGGCGCCTACCCGCCCTTTTCCATGGTCAACGACCAGAACCAGGTCGTCGGCTTCGACGTGTCGATCGGCAAGGCGATCGCGAAGAAGATGAACGTCAAGCCCGTCGTCGTGACGACGGCATGGGACGGCATCATCGCCGGGCTCCTGGCAAACAAATACGACACCATCGTCGGCAGCATGACGATCACCCCGCAACGGCAGAAGGCGGTCGACTTCGTCGGCCCCTACTATCACGCCGGCCGCGCCGTCTTCGTCGCCAAGGATTCCAAGATCGAGTCGATGAAGGACCTGAAGGGCAAGACCGTCGGCGTGACGCTCGGCGAGACCCATGAGAAGTGGGCCCGCAAGCAGACCGACATGGACTGGACGATCAAGACCTACAAGGGCCTGCCGGAGCTGATTCTCGAGCTCGAACACGGCCGGATCGCCGCCATGATCATCGATTCCGTGCCCGGCGAGGTGGCCATCCAGAAGAACCACCAGCCCATCCGCCAGCTCGACACTCCGAACATCGAGGGCGGCCACGTCTCCGTGGGCATCGCGATCCGCAAGGACAATCCCGAACTCAAGGCGGCGATGCAGAAGGCGCTGGACGAAATCATGAAGGACGGCACCTACAAGAAGATCGCCATGAAATGGGTCGGCGCGGACATCCGCTGATCCGTCTCCTCCGCCCGGCCCCGCCGGGCGGTTCCTTCTTGCAAGAGGCGGAACACGCATGCAGGCCCACTACGCGAAACTGACCTGGGAAGAGGTGCGCGACGCCGACAAGGACCGCGTCGTCGTCCTGCCCGTGGCCGCGACCGAGGACCACGGCCCGCACATGCCGCTGGATACCGACACGCTGCTCGCCACGCGGATCCTCGAATCCGTCGCCGAGAAGGCCTCCGACGAGGTCCTCGTCATGCCGACGGTTCCCTACGGGTTCAACGAGCACCACAAGGACTTCCCGGGCGTCATCTGGATCCAGCCGGAAACGCTGATCGCCTTCGTGACCGACGTCACCAGGTCCCTCGCCCACCACGGCTTCCGCCGCATCCTCCTGTTCAACAGCCACGGCTCCAACCATCCCGTCCTCGATCTCGCTGCGCGCAAGACCGTCATCGAGACCGGAATCATCTGCGTCTCGGCCTCCTACTGGAACCTGATGTCCGACCGGATCAACGCCATCCGCAAGTCGCCGACGGGGGGCATCGCCCATGCCGGCGAGTTCGAGGCGGCCATGTACCTGCATCTGGAACCCGAGCACGTCCACCTCGAGAAGGCGAAGAGCCAGGTCGTCCACGATCCGTCGAGCCGCTATTTCAATCTCGACCTCGCGGCCGGCGGCAGCCGCGCCATGCTGATGCGGTGGTGGTCGGCGCAGT
This sequence comes from uncultured Alphaproteobacteria bacterium, assembly GCA_963838155.1. GTDB lineage: Bacteria > Pseudomonadota > Alphaproteobacteria > Rhizobiales > Rhizobiaceae > Pararhizobium_B. The sequence goes on along the minus strand of CAWIQE010000004.1, from coordinate 178,825 downwards.
CGCCGGACGGAACGATGGGCGACCCGACCGTCGCCGACGCCGAGACGGGACGGCAGTACTTCGAGGCCGCCGTCGAAGAGACCATCGGCCTCGTGCGGGAAATCCGCGGCCTGCCGCTCCTCGAACGGCACGACCGGCACTGAGGCCCCGATGGATTTCGCGCTCATAGGCAAGGTCTGGGTGTTCTTCGCCCAGGCGGCCGTGGTCACGGTGGAGGTCTCGCTGCTCGCCATCGCCCTCGGCCTCTGCCTGGGCTTCGCCGGCGCGCTCGCCGGCCTCTCCCGGCTGGCGCTCCTCCGCTGGCCGGCGAAGGCATATGTCAGCATCTTCCGCGGCACGCCGGCGCTGATCCAGCTCTTCCTGCTCTATTTCGGCGGCCCGCAGATCGGCATCCAGCTCGATCCGTTCTGGGCGGGCGTCATCGGGCTCGGTGTGAACATCGGCGCCTACATGACTGAATCGATTCGCGGAGCGATCGTCGCCGTCGACACAGGGCAGATGGAGGCCGCGCGCTGCCTCGGCCTCGGAAACGGCCGGGCCATGCGCTACGTCGTCCTGCCCCAGGCCGCCCGGCTGATGGTCCGTCCCCTCGGCGTCAACGCCATCGCCCTGATCAAGGACTCCGCCATCGTCTCGACGATCTCGGTCGTCGAGCTCACCTATACGGCCCACCGCTACATCTCCTCCACCTACAAGCCGTTCGAGATGTTCCTCCTGGCCGCCTTCTTCTATCTCGTCATCGTCACCATCGCCTCCCGCCTCGTCGACTGGCTCGATCGCGGCGTCGCGCTGGAGACCTGACGATGGGGCTCGATTTCTCCATCCTCTCCGGCTACTACGGCATCCTCGCCGAGGGCGCCTGGTGGACCGTGGCGCTGACGGTGCTGTCCATCCTCTGCAGCCTGGCGACGGGCATCCTGATGGCCATGGCGCGCCTCAGCCGCTTCGGCCTGGTGCGCGTGCCCGTGTCCTTCGTGATGTGGCTGTTCATGGGAACGCCGCTCCTCCTGCAGCTCTACCTCATCTATTTCGGCCTCGACCAGATCGGCATCGCGCTCAGTGCCTTCGCCTCCGGCGTCATCGGCCTCAGCCTGCACTTCGCCGTCTACACCGCCGACATCATCCGCGCCGGGATCGTCGCCGTGGACCGCGGCCAGTACGAGGCCTCCCGCAGCCTCGGCCTCGGCCATCTGCAGGCGATGCGCAAGACCATCGTCCCGCAGGCGCTCTACAACGTCGTGCCGGCGCTCGGTAACCTCGCCATCGCGCTCCTGAAGGACACCGCGCTCGTCTCGGTGATCGGCGTCATGGAGCTGACGCTGTCGGCGCAGCGCGCGATCAGCGACACCTTCCGCCCCTTCGAGTTCTACCTCGCCGCCGCCGTCGTCTACTACGCCCTGAACCTCGTGCTCGAACGCGTGCTCGCCACCGTCGAGGCGCGCTCCGCCAGATACCGCTGAAGGCCGACAGTCATGAGCGAACCCGTCATAGCCATTCGCGATCTCCACAAGAGCTTCGGCACGGTCGAGGTCCTGAAGGGGATCGACATGGAGGTCCGCTCCGGGCAGATCGTCGCCCTCGTCGGCCCGAGCGGCTCCGGCAAGTCCACCCTCCTGCGCACGATCAACCAGCTCGAGGAGGTGACCTCCGGCGAGATCCGCTTCAACGGCGAGCTCGTCAACCGAAAGCTGCCGCATCGCCGCCGCGAGGCCCATCTCAACCGGCTGCGCCAGGACATCGGCATGGTGTTCCAGCACTTCAACCTTTTCCCGCATCTCACTGCGATGGAGAACATAACCATGGCGCCGGTGCTCCTCGGACGCCTGTCGAAGAGCGAAGCGAAGGCCGCCGCCGAGGCGTTGCTCGAAAAGGTCGGCCTGTCCGACCGCGCCGACTACTACCCCTCGCGCCTGTCCGGCGGACAGAAGCAGCGGGTCGCCATCGCGCGCTCCCTCGCCATGAGCCCGAAGGCGATGCTCTTCGACGAGGTGACGTCGGCACTCGACCCGGAACTGGTCGGCGAGGTCAACAAGGTGATGAAGCAGCTCGCGCGGGAGCACATGACGATGATCATCGTCACCCACGAGCTGCGCTTCGCGGCCGATGTCGCCGACCACGTCGTCTTCATGGCCGACGGGCTCGTCGTCGAGGAGGGCCCGCCGGCCGCGGTCTTCCGCGATCCGAAGGAAGCCCGCACCAAGGCGTTTCTGCAGCAAGTGTTCGAGGGGTGAAGGGTCGATGGGATCTGCGGGCATGTCGAGCGAAAGGCCGAAATCCAACCTCTTCTACCAGTCGCGCCAGCGCCGGCCACTCGTCGGCGAGGCGCGCGGCATCTACATCTGGGACGTCGACGGCAACCGCTATCTCGACGGCTCGTCCGGCGCCATGGTCGCCAATATCGGCCACTCCAACGCCCGCGTGCTCGACGCCATGCGCCAGCAGATGGACAAGGCGACGTTCGCCTACCGGCTGCACTTCGAGAACGAGCCGGCCGAGAAGCTGGCGCGGATGACCGCCGAACGCATGCCGCCGGGCCTCGACCGGGTGTTCTTCGTCTCCGGCGGCTCGGAGGCCGTCGAGAGCGCCGTCAAGCTCGCCCGGCAATATGCCGTGGCGATCGGCGAGGAGAGCCGCTGGAAGGTCGTCTCCCGCTTTCCCTCCTACCACGGCTCGACCCTCGGCGCGCTGGCGCTCACGGGGATGTGGACCATGACGGAGCCCTTCGCCCCGATGATGCGCGAGATGCCGAAGATCCCGGCCCCCACCTGCTATCTCGACCGGGACGGCCTCACCCGCGAGGAACGCGGCATCCGCTACGCGGAGATGCTGCGCGAGACGATCGAGGCCGAGGGGCCGGAAACCGTGCTCGCCTTCATCATGGAGCCCGTCGGCGGCGCGTCGACGGGGGCGCTCGTCGCGCCCGACAGCTACTACGCCCGCATCCGCGAGATCTGCGACGCCTACGGCATCCTCCTCATCCATGACGAGGTCATGTCCGGCGCCGGGCGCACCGGCGCCTTCCTCGCCGGCGATCACTGGAGCGTCGCGCCCGACATCGTCGCCCTGTCGAAGGGCTTCGCCGCCGGATATGCACCGCTCGGCGCGATGGTCGCGCATGAGCGCCTCGTCGAGCCGGTGCTGGCGAAGGGCGGCTTCGTCCACGGCTATACCTATGCCGGCAACCCGCTCGCCTGCGCGGCCGGCGTGGCGGTCCTGCAGGAGATCGACCGCGGCGGGCTGGTCGCCAACGCGGCGGCCATGGGCGAGCGGCTGAAGGACGCGCTCGAGGGCCTGAAGGCCCGCTTTCCCTTCATCGGCGACGTGCGCGGCAAGGGGCTGCTCCTCGCCTTCGAACTCGTGTCCGACCGGGAGACCATGGCGCCGCTGCCGCGCGAGATCGACGCCTACGTCCATCTCGTCGAGGAGGCCTATTCCCGCGGCCTGATCATCTATTCGCGGCGCACCCGCGGCGGCGTGGAGGGCGACCACTTCATGGTCTGCCCGCCGCTGATCGTCACCGAGGAGCAGATCGGCGAGATCATGGAGAAGCTGACCGACAGCCTGCATGCCTTCGCCGAACGGTTCGGGCTTCCCGAGGGCAACGGCTGACGATGGCGGAGAGCATCATCATAACGGCGGCCCTGACCGGATCGATCCACACGCCGACCATGAGCCCGCACCTGCCGGTCACCGCCGACGAGATGGTCGCGCATGCGACCGCCGCCGCCAGGGCCGGCGCCTCGATCGTCCACCTGCATGCCCGCGATCCCGCGACCGGCATGCCGAGCGCCGACCCGAAGCACTTCATGGCCTTCCTCCCGCGCATGCGGCGGGAGAGCGACGTCGTGCTCAACATCTCCACCGGCGGCTCCTCGCGGATGACGCTGGCCGAGCGGCTGGCGCCGGCCGAGGCCGCGGAGCCGGAAATGTGCTCGCTGAACATGGGGTCGATGAATTTCGGGATCTTTCCCCTGGCGCAGCGCCACGACGACTGGAAGCACGACTGGGAGCCCGGCTTCATCGAAGCCACGCGCGACGTCGTCTTCCGGAACACCTTCGCCGACATCGAGGAGATCGTCCGCCGCCTCGGCGACGGCTGCGGGACGCGCTTCGAGTTCGAATGCTACGACGTCGGGCATGTCCGGACCCTGGCCTGGTTCCTCGAGGAGGGACGCATCCGGCCTCCCGTCTTCCTTCAATTCGTCATGGGAGTGCTGGGCGGCATAGACGCCAGCGCGGAAAGCCTCATGACGATGAAGGCCGCGGCGGACAGGCTCATCGGACCCGGCAACTACCGGTTCTCCGTGCTGGCGGCAGGCCGCCGGCAGATCCGCCTCGGCGCGATGGGCGTGATCCTCGGCGGCAACGTGCGCGTCGGCCTGGAGGACAGCCTGACCGACGGAGCGGCCGGCGACCTCGCACCGGACAGCGCCGCGCAGGTCGCGCGCATCCGCCGCGTCGTCGAGGAGATGGGCTATGCCGTCGCCTCCCCGCAGGAGGTGCGCGAGCGGCTGGGACTGAAAGGAGCCGACCGTGTCGCGTTCTAGAGCGCTTCCGCGCTTCGCGGAATCGCGAACCCACCCTCGAAATCGAAGAGTTTCGCCATGAAATACGCATTCGCCGACCCGCAACGCAGGCACGATCCGTTCCACTTCCTCTCCTCCGGAGCGCAGAAGGACAATCCCGAGGTGCCGGAGCGCGCCGAGCGGCTGATCGCGGGCGCCGAGGCGGCTGGGCTGGAGCGGGTCGAGCCCGCCGACCGGGGCCTCGCCCCCCTCGCCGCGATCCACACGCCGGAATACCTGCACTTCCTCCAGCACATCTACGCCCGCTGGCAGCGGATCCCCGACGCCTCGCCCGAGGTCGTGCCCAACATCCACCCCGACCGGCGCGACTTCTCCTATCCGGCTTCCGCCGTCGGGCAGGCCGGCTACCACATGGCCGATACCGCCTGCCCCATCGGCGCCGATACCTGGAACTCGGTCTACTGGAGCGCGCAGACCGCGGTCCATGCCGCCCGCCTCGTCCGCGACGGAGCGCCCGCCGCCTACGGTCTCTGCCGGCCGCCCGGCCACCACGCCTTCGCCGACATCGCCGGCGGCTTCTGCTTCCTCAACAACTCCGCGATCGCCGCCGCCGAGCTGCGCCGGCAGCACGAGCGCGTGGCGATCGTCGACGTCGATCTCCACCACGGCAACGGCACGCAAGGGATCTTCTACCGCCGCGACGACGTGCTGACCGTCTCGCTGCACGCCGATCCGGTGCGCTTCTACCCGTTCTTCTGGGGCCACGCGTCGGAACGGGGCGAAGGCCCCGGCCTCGGCTTCAACTGCAATCTGCCGCTGCCGCGCGGCTCCGGCGACGAGCCGTTCATGGAGGCTCTCGGCGTGGGGATCGAGCGGGTGCGGGCCTTCGCGCCCGGCGCCCTCGTCGTCGCCCTCGGCCTCGACGCCTTCGAGGGCGACCCCTTCGGCGGCCTCGCCGTATCGACGCCGGGATTCGCGCGGATCGGGGCGGCGCTCGCGGCGCTGGGGCTGCCGACCGTCGTCGTTCAGGAAGGCGGCTATCTCTGCGACGCCCTCGGCGACAACCTGGCGTCCTTCATGGACGGCTTCGGCAACGGCTGACGAGGCGGCGTCGCCCGCCTCACCGTCCCGGCGCCATGCCGATCTCCCGCAGGACCTCGTCCGTGTGCTCGCCCAGCCGCGGAACGCCGCGCTCGGCGGCGGCATCCCGCCCGCCCGTGCGGATCGGCGTCCTGACGCCCGGCGTCGTCCCGCCCTTCGCCCCGGAATGGGGCCGGTCGATCCGCATGCGCCGATGGACGACCTGCGGATCGGCGAAGACGTCGGCGACCGAGTTGATCGGGCCGGCCGGGACGCCCGCCTCCTCCAGCACGGCAAGCAGCCGGTCCCGCTCCACCTCCCGGGTGCGGGCGCCGATCCGCCCGGCGAGCTCGTCCCGGTGGCCGACGCGCAGCGCGTTGCTGGAAAAGCGCGCATCGCCGGCAAGGTCGTCCAGCCCCAGCGCCCCGCACAGGCGTCCGAACTGCCCGTCATTGCCGACGGCGACGATCAGGTGGCCGTCCGCGGCGGGAAAGACCTGGTACGGCGCGATGTTGGGATGGGCGTTGCCCATGCGGCGCGGCGAAATTCCCGAAACCAGGTAGTTGAGCGCCTGGTTGGCGAGCACGCCCGTCATGCAGTCGAGCAGCGACATGTCGATATGCTGGCCCCTGCCGGTGCGCGCGCGCTCGGCGAGCGCGGCCTGGATGGCGATGACGCCGTAGAGCCCGGTGAAGATGTCTGCGAAGGCGACGCCGATCTTCTGCGGTTCCCCGTCCGGGTCGCCGGTCAGGTCCATGATGCCGCCCATGCCCTGCACGATGTAGTCGTAGCCGGCGCGCCGCGCATAGGGCCCCTCCTGCCCGAAACCGGTGATCGAGCAGTAGACGAGCCGGTCGTCGAGCGCCGCGAGGCTGTCGTAGTCGAGGCCGTATTTCTTCAGTCCGCCGAGCTTGAAGTTCTCGACGAGCACGTCGCTGCGGGCGGCGAGCCGGCGCACGGCCTCCTGTCCGTCCGGCCGGGAAAAGTCGAGGACGACCGAGCGCTTGCCGCGGTTGCAGGCGTGGAAATAGGCCGCGTCCAGGGGGCTGCCGTCCTCCGCCTCGACGAAGGGCGGGCCCCATGCGCGCGTGTCGTCGCCGGCCGGCGCCTCCACCTTGACGACATCGGCCCCGAGATCGGCGAGCGTCTGCCCGATCCACGGGCCCGCCAGGATACGGGAAAGCTCAAGAACTTTAAGGCCTTCGAGCGGCTTGCTCATCCGCGGGCTCAGAAAAACGCCTGGATGCCGGTCTGCGCCCGCCCGAGGATCAGCGCATGGACGTCGTGCGTGCCCTCGTAGGTGTTGACCGTCTCGAGGTTCGCCAGGTGCCGCATCACCTGGAATTCCTCCGAAATTCCGTTGCCGCCGTGCATGTCGCGCGCCGCCCGGGCGATGTCGAGCGCCTTGCCGCAATTGTTGCGCTTGACGAGCGAGATCATCTCGGGCGCCATCCTCCCCTCGTCCATGAGCCGGCCGACGCGGAGCGAGGCCTGGAGCCCGAGGGCGATCTCGGTCTGCATGTCGGCGAGCTTCTTCTGGAAGAGCTGCGTCGCGGCGAGCGGCTTGCCGAACTGCTTGCGGTCGAGGCCGTATTGCCGCGCGGCATGCCAGCAGAACTCCGCCGCGCCCATCGCGCCCCACGAAATGCCGTAGCGGGCGCGGTTCAGGCATCCGAAGGGCCCCTTCAGCCCCTCCACGCCCGGCAGCAGGGCCTCCTCGCCGACCGTGACGCCGTCGAGCACGATCTCGCCGGTCACCGACGCCCTGAGCGACAGCTTGCCCTCGATCTTCGGCGCCGACAGGCCCTTCGTGCCCTTCTCCAGCACGAAGCCGCGGATCTTGCCGTCATGCGCCTCCGACTTCGCCCAGACGACGAAGACGTCGGCGATCGGCGCGTTCGAGATCCACGTCTTCGACCCGTCGAGGACGTAGCCGTCGCCCGACTTCCGCGCGCGCGTCTTCATGCCGCCCGGATCGGAGCCCGCATCGGGCTCCGTCAGGCCGAAACAGCCGATCCACTCGCCCGAGGCGAGTTTCGGAAGGTACCGCTTCTTCTGCTCCTCGCTGCCATAGGCATGGATCGGATGCATCACCAGCGACGACTGGACCGACATCATCGACCGGTAGCCGGAATCGACCCGCTCCACCTCGCGCGCGACCAGCCCGTAGGAGACGTAGCCGACGCCGGCGCCGCCGTAGTCCTCGGGGATCGTCGGTCCGAGCAGGCCGAGTTCGCCCATCTCCCGGAAAATGCCGGGCTCGGTCCGCTCCTCCCGGTAGGCGGCGACGATCCGCGGCTGGAGCTTCTCCCGGGCATAGGCCCGCGCGGTGTCGCGGATCATCCGCTCGTCGTCGGTCAGCTGGTCCTCGAGGAGAAACGGATCCTCCCAGACGAACGACGTCATGCCGGACTTTGCTTCCATGTCACTGCTCGCGTCCTTTTCCGATCGGCCGGTTATCGCGCGCCCGCCGCGGCGGTTCAACCGAAATCGGCCCGGAAAGGCCGCAAGGAGGGCGGCAACCGCACCCGATCGGGCCCGCCGGGTCGCGTCCCGCGCCGGGCCGGGTCGCGTCCCGCGCCGGGATTGTCTATCCTGGCCGTGATGCAAAGAGACGAAAGCCGCGACGCGCGGACAGGGGGCAACGCATGAAGACCGACGTCATCGTACTCGGGGCGGGCATAGTCGGCGTGTCGGCTGCGATCCATCTTGCAAGGCGCGGGCGCGAGGTCGTGCTGGTCGACCGCCGCCGGCCGGGCGAGGAAACCTCCTACGGCAACGCCGGGCTCATCCAGTGCGAGGGGGTCTTTCCCTACGGCTTCCCGCACAATTTCGGGGCGCTCTTCCGCTACGCGCTCAACAACACCGTCGACGCCCACTACCACGCGGTGGCGCTGCCCGGGCTGGTGCCCTTCATGGCGCGCTACTGGTGGCACTCCGGCTTCGTCCGCCACCGCTCGATCGCCAAGCTCTACGCCCCCCTGATCGAGCACTCCATCGAGGAACACGCCGACCTCATCGAGGACGCCGGCGCCGGACACCTCATCCGCCGGGACGGCTGGATCAAGGCCTTCCGCACGATCCACGCCCGCGAGACCGCCTTCCGCGAAGCCGACATGCTGGCCGAAGAGTTCGGCGTCGGCCACAGGAAGCTCTCGGCCGACGAGCTGTCCGCCGCCGAGCCCGACCTGCAGCAGGGACTTGCCGGCGCCCTGCAGTGGACCGACCCCTGGTCGGTCACCGATCCCTACAGCCTGGTCAAGGCCTATGTCGCGCTCTTCGAAAGGCTCGGCGGCACGGTCATGTCCGGCAGCGCGGCGACCATCGAGGCCATGCTGTCCCGCAAGGGCTGGCGCATCGCCACGCCGGAGGGCCCGCTGGAGGGTCGCGAGGTCGTCGTCGCGCTCGGACCCTGGGCGGATACGGTGACCCGCAAGCTTGGCTACCGGCTGCCGCTTGCGGTCAAGCGCGGCTATCACATGCACTACGAGACGCAACCCGGCGCCCGCCTCGGCAACTGGGTGCTCGATGCCGAGGGCGGCTATTTCCTCGCCCCCATGAAACGCGGCATCCGGCTGACGACGGGCGCCGAATTCGCCCGGCGGGACGCCGAGAAGACGCCGGTGCAGCTCGATCGCGCGGAAAAGGTGGCGCGCCGGTTCTTCCCGCTCGGCGACAGGATCGACCCGGAGCCGTGGATGGGCGCGCGGCCCTGCACGCCCGACATGATGCCGATCGTCGGCAGGGCGCCGCGCCACGAAGGCCTCTGGTTCGCCTTCGGCCACGCCCACCACGGGCTGACGCTCGGCCCGGTCACCGGGCGGATGCTTGCGGAAATGATGGTCGGGGAAACCCCCGTCGTCGACCCGACGCCCTACCGGCCGGAACGCTTCGCCGGCTAGCCCCGGGCCGGCGCGTCGAGGGTCTAGATCGCGTCGAGAGCCCGGCGCTGCTCGTGCATGGCGAGGAAGACGCGGTAGTCGCGGTCGAACCGTTCGCGGGCGGCCGGGTTCGGTCGGCGCTCCGTGCCGCCGCGATGCATGCCGGCGCAGGCCGCCGGCAGGCTGGGGTAGAGCTTGGCCGCGGCCGCCGCCACCATGCCGGCGCCGAGCAGCACCGCATCCTTGGTCGACGGGATGATCACCGAGCATCCCGTGGCGTCGGCATAGAGTTCCATCAGGAGCGGGTTCCTTGTGTGGCCGCCGGTGACGTGCAGCGTATCGATGCCGTAGCCGTTCTCGTTCAGCCAGTCGAGGATGTGGCGAACGCCGAGGGCGATGGCCACCCCCGTCCTCCAGTAGAGCCGGCAAAGGCTGTCGAACGAGGCGTCGAGCGTCAGCCCGCTGATCACCCCGACCGCATGCGGGTCGGCGAGCGGCGACCGGTTGCCGTGGAAATCCGGAAGCACGTGGAGCCGGCCGGCGAGATCGTATCCCTCCGAACGCCTCAGTTCCTGGATGCGCACGACGACGCGCTCGTGCAGCGCCGCCGTCGGTTCGCCGCCGGCGCCGTGCCAGCGCAGGATGTGGTCGAGCAGCGCGCCCGTCGCCGACTGCCCGCCCTCGACGAGCCAGCCCTCGGGCAGCGCCGCCCCGTAATACGGCCCCCAGATGCCCGGGCTTGCCATGTCTCGCCGCGAAAGCGCCATGACGCAGCTGGACGTGCCCGCGATCAGGGCCATGTGCCGCTCGATGCTGTCCGGTCCCTCCGCGAGCCCGCCGAGAACGCCGAGCGCACCGGCATGGGCATCGATGAGCCCGGTGCCGACCCGGCATTCGCAGTCGAGCCCGAGCGCCTCGGCGGCCGGGGGCGTCAGGGGCCCGAGATCGGTCGCGATCGGGCTCGCCTTCTCCGGCAGGCCGCCGCGCTCCAGCATGTCGGAAAGCCCCATGCCGTCGAAGAAATCGTGCTGCCATCCCGGTCGCTCGTGGGCGAGATAGGCCCATTTGCACGTCAGCGTGCATTGCGAGCGCGCGGTCGAGCCGCTGGCGCGCCAGGTCAGGTAGTCGGCAAGGTCGAAGAAATGCGCCGCCTTCGCCCAGCTTTCCGGATTGTTCCGCTTCAGCCACATGAGCTTCGGCGTCTCCATTTCCGGCGACATCACCCCGCCGACGAAATCGAGGACGCGGTGCCCGCTCGCCGTGCACTCGTCGGCCTCCGCCAGCGCCCGGTGGTCGAGCCACACGATGGTATCCCAGCGGCTCTCTCCCATCGGCGAGACCGGAAGCTGCTCGCCGGACCGCCCGCGCACCACCAGCGAGCACGTCGCGTCGAAGCTTATGCCGGCGATGTCGCCGGCCGCCGCCCCCGCGCTGGCGCAGGCGCCGCGAACCGCCGCGCAGACCGCCGCCCAGATGTCCTCCGAATCGTGTTCGGCGAAATTTCCCGACGGCCTGTGCATCGCGATCGGATGGTCGGCCCGCCCCGCGAGCCGGCCCGAGCGCTCGATGACCCCGGCGCGCGCACTTCCGGTGCCGACATCGACTGCAACGACATATGGGCGCATCGCTTCACTTTCTGGTTGGCCGTCATTCGGCAATCAGACCGGGCAATGCCTTCATATCGTCGAAAATCAGATCGGGCTCAAGCCTGCGCATTTCGGACAAATGGGACGGCCGCGTCGCATGGGAGGCCCCCACGAAGCCGAAAACGCGCATTCCGGCCGCTCTTGCCGCCGAGATTCCGGCCAGGCTGTCCTCGATCACGACGCAGTCGCCGGGAACCGTCTTCATCGCTTCGGCCGCATGGAGGAAGAGATCGGGCGCCGGCTTGCCGTGCCGCACCATGGTCGACGAGAAGATGTGCTCGCCCAGGACCTCGATCAGTCCGGTCACCGTCAGCGACAGGCGGATCCGCTCCGGCTGGCTCGACGAGGCGACGCATCGGGCCATGGCCAGCGCCTCGACCGCGTCCTTGACGCCTGGCACCGGCTGCAGTTCCTGCGCGAACCGTGTATAGAGCCGCTCCCGCATCGCCTCGAGATGGATCGCCTGCATCCGCAGCCCGAAATCGGCGCTCAATATCTCGCAGATCGACGACAGGCTCTTGCCGAGGAAGCGGTCGTAGGCCTCGTCCTCGTCGATCCGGCCGCCCGCCTCCCCGATCATCTCGACGAGCACCGCCATCGAGATCGGCTCGCTGTCGACCAGCACGCCGTCGCAATCGAAGATGACGAGACCGGGGGCCGCCACCGCTACGTCCCCACCGTCCAGCCGTGCCGTTCGACGCCGAAATTCATGGAGAGAGGTGCCCTTTCGTCGCCCGCCGCCCGGCGGATCAGAGTTTGCCCGCCAGATACCGCTCCAGCGTCTCGCGCGTCCCGTCGGCCCAGAGCGCCCGCAGCGAGCGGGCGAAGGCCTTGCGGAAGATCTCCGAGCGGCCGACCTCGCCGAAGATGTCCTCCATGGCGAGGAAGGCCGTCGGGTCGTCCTTCGCGGCCCGCGCGTGGGTTTGCAGGCGGTCCCAGTTGGGATCGTTCGGGGCGATCTCGCGGCCGCTCTCGGTCTCGCCGTAGCAGTAGCGGCACCACAGCGCCGATTCGAGCGCCAGCCCGGGGATCGGCAGGCCCTGCCGCAGCCGGTCGGCCGTCGACGGCAGGATGAATTTCGGCTGCCGGTTGGAGCCGTCGAGGCACAGCCGCCGGATCGTGTCGCCGATCTTCGGGTTGGCGAAGCGGTGCTTCACCTTGGCGAAATAGTCGCCGAGGTCCGTGTCGGGCACCTTCGGCACGATCGGGATGATCTCCTCCGTCTCGATCTTTTCGAGGAACCGCACGACGAGCGGATCCTCCATGGCCTCGTGGACGAAATGAATGTCGAGCAGGCCCGACGGATAGGCGATGATCGCGTGGCCGCCGTTGAGGATGCGGATCTTCATCCGCTCGTAGGGCTCCACGTCCTTCGTCATCGTCACGCCGGCCGCCTCGAAGGCCGGGCGCCCCGCGCAGAAATGGTCCTCGAGCACCCATTGCCGGAACTCTTCGCAGAAGACCGGGAAGTTGTCGTCGATGCCGAACTCCTCCGAGGCGATCTTCAGCTCGCGCTCCCCGGTGGCCGGCGTGATGCGGTCGACCATGCCGTTCGGGAAGGCCACCGCCTCGCGGATCCACGCGCCGAGAGCGGGATCGGCGAGATCGGCGAGGCCGGCCACGGCGTCCCGCGCGACCTCGCCATTGCCCGGAATGTTGTCGCAGGACATGACCGTGAACGGCACGGTCCCGGCCTCCCGGCGCGCCTTCAGGCCGGCGACGATGAGCCCGAACACGGTCTTCGGCGCATCGAGATTGCCGCCGTCATGGGCGATGTCCGGATAGGTCGGATCGAACACGCCCGTCGCCGGATCGATGAAATAGCCGCCTTCCGTGATCGTCAGCGAGACGATGCGGATCGCCGGATCGGCGAGCCGGGCGACGATCGCCGCCTTGTCGTCGGGCGAGAGAAACCCGATCATCGCGCCGGTGATGCGGGCCGCGGACCGGTCGTTGTCCTGCTCGACGACTGTCGTCAGCCAGTCCTGCGCCTCGAGCTTCTGCCGCATGGCCTCGTCCGAGGGCAGCACCCCGGCGCCGATCAGCGCCCAGTCGTGGTCGCGCCCGGTATTGAAGAGGTCGTCGAGATAGACGGCCTGGTGGGCCCGGTGGAAATTGCCCACCCCGAAATGCACGATGCCGGGACTGAGGCCCTCGCGCGCATAGTGCGGGACGGCCGCCGTCTTCGAGACGGCGTCGAGTGTGGCGAGCGACAGCTTGGTAGGCATTGTCTTTCGAGCTCCCTTGCGGGTTCCAACTTGGGCGGCGGCACCGGCCGGCCGTCGCGGGCCGGCGGGAGGGTCAACTCATCCACTGCCCGCCGTCGACATTGTAGGTCTGGGCGACGATGTAGTCGGCCTCCGAGGAGGCGAGGAAGACGGCCATGCCGACGAGGTCCTGCGCCGTCCCCATGCGCCCGTAGGGCACGGCCTCGCCGACGAGCCTCTTCTTCTCGCCGAGCGGCCGGTTCTCGTATTTGGCGAAGAGCGCGTCCACCCCGTCCCAGTGCTCGCCGTCGACCACCCCGGGCGCGATCGCATTGACGTTGATCCCGTCCTTGACGAGGTTCAGCCCGGCCGACTGCGTCAGGCTGATGACGGCGGCCTTCGAGGCGCAGTAGATCGCCACCAGCGGCTCGCCGCGCCGTCCGGCCTGGCTCGCCATGTTGATGATCTTGCCGCCCCTGCCCCGGGCGATCATCGATTTCGCCACCGCCTGCATGGTGAAGAGCATGCCCGCGACGTTGATCGCGAACACCCGCTCGTAGCTCTCGCGGGTGATCTCGACGATCGGCGCCAGGTCGAAGATCGCCGCGTTGTTGACGAGGATGTCGATCCCGCCCCGGCGCGCCTCGACCGCCGCGACCGCCGCGTCGATGGAGGCCTGCCGCGTCACGTCCATCTCGACGGCGAAGCATCCGGAGCCGATCTCCCCGGCCGCCGCCGATGCGCGCTCCATGTTGATGTCGCCGATCGCCACCGTCGCGCCTTCGCGCGCATAGGCCTCCGCGAAGGCGCGGCCGATGCCGCGGGCCGCCCCGGTGATCAGGGCCGTCTTGCCGGCCAGCCGGTTCATCCGATGGCCTTTCCGTTCTGGTCGAACCGGTGCAGGCGCGCGGTGTCGGGCGTCAGCCAGACCACGTCGTTGTGCCGCAGCGAAACGTCGCCGTCGGCGCGCGCGGTCACCTGCCCGATGCCCTCGACGTCGATGTGGATGAAGGTATCGGAGCCGAGATGCTCGGCGACGCCGACCTTGCCCTTCCACGAGCCGCTTTCGGACGAGAGCTTGATGTGCTCGGGCCGGATGCCGATGGTCTTGGCGTCGTGTTTCGACGCCTCCGCGCCGTCGATCAGGTTCATCTTCGGCGACCCGATGAACCCGGCGACGAAGAGGTTCTGCGGGCTGCGGTAGAGATCGAGGGGCGAGCCGACCTGCTCGATGTTGCCCCGGTTCAGCACCACGATCTTGTCGGCCATCGTCATCGCCTCGACCTGGTCGTGCGTGACGTAGATCATCGTCGTGGCGAGCTGCTGGTGCAGTTCGGAGATCTCGAGCCGCATGTTGACGCGCAGCGCCGCGTCGAGGTTCGACAGCGGCTCGTCGAAGAGAAACGCGTCCGGCTCGCGCACGATCGCCCGCCCGATCGCCACGCGCTGGCGCTGGCCGCCGGACAGCATGCGCGGCTTGCGCTCCAGGTAGTCCGTCAGGTTGAGCACCCGGGCCGCCTCCTCGACCTTCCGGTCGATCGCCGCCTTGCCCATGCCGGCCATCTTCAGCGGGAAGCCGATGTTGCCGCGAACGCTCATGTGCGGATAGAGCGCGTAGGACTGGAACACCATCGACAGCCCGCGCCTGGCCGGCGGCAGCTCGGTCGCGTCCCGGCCGTTGATCAGGATCTGGCCGCCCGAGACGTCCTCGAGGCCGGCGATCAGCCGCAGCAGCGTGGACTTGCCGCAGCCGGACGGCCCCACGAAGACGACGAACTCGCCGTCCTCGATCTCCAGGTCGATGTTGGGAATGACCTTGGCCTCGCCGAAGACCTTCGAGACACCCTTGAGTGATATGCTGCCCATTTCAGGCCCCTCCCTATTTCACCGCGCCGAACGTCAGGCCGCGGACGAGTTGCTTTTGGCTGAACCAGCCCATGATCAGGATGGGCGCGATCGCCATGGTCGAGGCCGCCGAGAGCTTGGCGTAGAAGAGGCCCTCGGGCGCGGAGAACGAGGCGATGAAGGCCGTCAGCGGACCGGCGTTCGCCGCCGTCAGGTTGAGCGTCCAGAACGCCTCGTTCCAAGCCAGGATGATGTTGAGGAGCAGCGTCGAGGCGATGCCCGGGATCGCCATCGGCGTCAGGATGTAGATCAGCTCCTTGCCGAGCGTCGCGCCGTCCATCCGGGCGGCTTCGAGGATGTCGTTCGGGATTTCCTTGAAGTAGGTGAACAGCATCCACACGATGATCGGCAGGTTGATCATCGTCATGACGATGACGAGGCCGGTGCGGGTGTCGAGCAGCCCGGTGTTCTTGAAGATCAGGTAGATCGGCACCAGCACGCCGACGGCCGGCAGCATCTTGGTGGACAGCATCCACATCAGGACGTCCTTGGTGTGCTTGGTCGGCGAGAACGCCATCGCCCAGGCCGCGGGCACCGAGATGATCAGCCCGATGATCGTCGAGCCGACCGAGATGACCACCGAATTGTAGAAATAGAGCACGTAGTTGGAGCGGTCCCAGACCTCCGCGTAGTTCTCCGTCGTCCAGTGGAAGAACAGGAAGGACGGCGGAACGGACACCGCCTCGCCCTCCGTCTTGAACGACGTCAGGAACGTCCAAAGGATCGGGAAGAAGATCAGGAGCGCGATGATCCAGGCGATGACTGTGAACGTCCACTTGCGCCGGTTGCTGACTGCGCGTGCCATGGCTCAGGCCTCCAGGTTCTTGCCGACGAGGCGGATGAGGAAGACGGCGACGATGTTCGCCAGGATGACCGCGACGATGCCGCCCGCCGACGCGCCGCCGACGTCGAACTGCAGCAGCGCCTGCGAGTAGACGAGATAGGTCAGGTTGGTGCTCTGCGTCCCCGGCCCGCCATTGGTCGTCACCAGGATCTCGGCGAAGACCGAGAGCAGGAAGATCGTCTGGATGAGCACGACGACCGTGATGGCGCGCGCGAGATGCGGCAAAGTGATGTAGATGAAGGTCGACACGATGCCGGCGCCGTCCATCTCGGCGGCCTCCTTCTGCTCCTCGTCGAGCGACTGCAGCGCCGTCAGGATGATCAGCGTGGCGAAGGGAAGCCAGCCCCAGGCGACGATGATGACGATCGACAGCAGCGGCACCTGCGCCAGCCAGTCGATCGGCTGCATGCCGAAGAGATGCGCGATCCAGGCGAAGAGCCCGTTGACCGGGTTCATGAACATGTTCTTCCACACCAGCGCCGAGACCGTCGGCATCACGAAGAACGGCGCGATCACCAGGATGCGCACGATCCCCTGCCCGAACATCGGCTGGTCGATCAGAAGCGCCAGCGCGATGCCGCCGATCACCGTGATCAGCAACACCCCGCCGACGAGCAGCAAGGTGTTCCAGATCGACGACAGGAAGGCCGGATCCGTCAGGAAGTAGCTGTAGTTGGTGAAGCCGATGAAATTGTGCGCACCGGGCATCAGCAGGTTGTAGTTGAGGAACGAGTAGTAGATCGTCATGGCCAGCGGCACGGCCATCCAGATCAAAAGCAGGATCACCGCCGGCGACATCATCAGCCGGGCGGCGGACTTGGTGTGGATCGTTGCCATGGATTCCCCTCCCGTAGTCACATGGGCCGACAAGGGTCCCACCGGAGTAAAGATCGATCAAGCGCTTGCCGGCGAATTGCCTGCCGCCCCGTTTGCGGAAGGGTTCTCGGGCGGTGGCGAGGACGTCGCCTTGAGCGGTCTTTGCCTCGGGATGTCCGGGCCGCCGCGTCCTCGCGGCGGCCCGTGGCCTCTCGGCAGTCCCTGGAGGGACTACTTGATGTAGCCCGCCTTCGTCATTTCGCGGGTGGTCAGCTGCTGGGCGTTCTTGAGCGCCTGGTCGACGCTCTCCTGGCCCGCGACCGCGGCGGAGAACTGCTGGCCGACAGCCGTGCCGATGCCCTGGAACTCGGGGATGGAGACGAACTGGCCGCCGGTATACGGCACCTTCTGCACCGAAGGATGCTGGGTATCCGCCGCCTGCATCGCCTTAAGCGTTATGGCGGCGAACGGAGCGGCCTTCTGGTACTCCTCGTTCTCGTAGAGCGACTTGCGGGTGCCGGGCGGAACGGCGGCCCAGCCGTCCTTGCTCGCCACGAGCTTCTCGTAGTCCTTGTTCGTCGCCCAGTCGATGAACTTCTTGGCGGCGTCGACGTTCTTCGATCCGGCCGGGATGGCGAGGCTCCAGGACCACAGCCAGTTGCCGTGGTTCTTCAGGTCGCCATGGGTCGGGAACAGCGCGAACCCGACCGAGTCGGCCACCTTCGACTGCTTGGGGTCGGAGATGAAGGATGCCGCGACCGTCGCGTCCATCCACATGCCGCACTTGCCGGACTGGAAGAGCGCGAGGTTCTCGTTGAAGCCGTTGGACGACGCCCCGGGAGGTCCGTCGTTCTTGATCAGGTCGACGTAGAACTTGGCGGCCTCCTGCCACGGCTTGGTGTCGAACTGGGGCTTCCAGTTCTCGTCGAACCAGCGCGCGCCGAAGGCGTTGGCCAGCGCGGTGACGAAGGCCATGTTCTCGCCCCAGCCGGCCTTGCCGCGCAGGCAGATGCCGTAGATCCCGTCCTTCTTGTCGGTGATCTTGTCGGCCGCCTTCTTGATGAAGTCCCAGGTCGGGCTCTCGGGCATCTCGAGCCCGGCCTTCTTGAACAGGTCGGTCCGGTACATCGTCATCGCGCTCTCGCCGTAGAAGGGCGAGGCGTAGAGCGTGTTGTCGTAGGACAGCGACTGCTTGATGGCCGGAAGCAGGTCCGCCTCGTCGAAGTCCTTGGCGAGATCGTTGAGCGGCACCAGCCATTTCTGCTTGGCCCAGATCGGCACCTCGTAGTTGCCGATCGTCATCACGTCGTACTGGCCGCCATGCGTCGCGATGTCGGTCGTCACGCGCTGGCGGAGGACGTTCTCCTCGAGGGTCACCCACTTCAGGTCGATGTCGGGGTTCTTCTTCTTGAAGTCGTCCGTCAGCTTCTGCATGCGGATCATGTCACCGTTGTTCACGGTGGCGATCGTCAGGGTTACGGCGTTCGCGCAGGTTGCAAAACCCACGGCTGCGCAGGCGCCGAGCAACAGCGTCTTGAATCTCATAAGATAGCCTCCCATAAAGCTGCGTCACCAAAACGAGCATTTGCCTTGGTTATGGGCAATTACTCATTTTTTGACCTCCCGAGTCAAGCCGGAATCGTTGCTGCGACGCAGCAAGCGCGCCGCGCCGCCCGGCGGCGACGGCCGTCGGACCGGTCCATTTTGGGGAATGGGAGGGGGGCCCGGCAACACCGGAAAATCAGCCAGGCCGTCCGGAGCGCGAGAACCGGTTCCGGATCGTCCCGATCTAGACTAAAGAAGCGCGCGCGCCGTCGCCTCGTCGGTGATCAGCCCGTTGACGAGCCGGCCGCTGAGCGCCGCGGCGATCGCCTTCGTCTTCTTGCCGCCCATGGCGATCGCCGTCACGACCGACGTCTCCCGCGGCGGGATAGGCGCGCTGGCGACGCTCTTGCGGGTGATGCCGTCGAGGAGTCGGCCGTCCGCATCGAAGACCCAGCCGCAGATTTCCCCGACGGCGCCGGCCGCCTCGAGGTCCGCGATTTCGCCTTCGTCGAGGAAGCCGTCTAGACGCAGCGGCGCCGAGGGGCCGAGTTCGCCGATGCCGACGAAGGTGACGTCGGCCTTGGCCGCCAGCGAGAGAGTGGAGCGGATCATCGCCTGCTGGTGGAGCAGCCGGCGCTCCTCCGCCGAGGAAACGAACACCGGCAGCGGCATGGGGAAGTGGCGCGCCTTCACCGCGTCGGCCATGGAGAAGATGACGTTGTAGTAGGCCGCCGACCCGTCCGGTCCGATATTGCCGGTCAGCGATACGATCCGATGCTGCGGGCACTCCATCGGCGGCAGCTGGTCGATGGCCGCCTTGAGCGTGCGCCCGGTGCCCACCGCCATGATGAGAGGGTCGGCCTGCCTGAGCCAGCGTTCGATCTCCGCCGCCCCCGCCTCGGCGAGGCCCGTCGTGGTCGACGTCGACATCGGATCGCTCGGCACCACCTCGCAATGCTTGAGCTGCCGCGTCTCGCGCAGCCTCTCCGCCAGTTCCAGGCACTGCGCGATCGGGTGGTCGAGGCGGACCTTGACCAGCCCTCCCGAGACCGCCAGGGAAACGAGACGCTGGGCCGACTGCCGGGAGATGCCCATCGCGGACGCGATCTCGTCCTGCGTCCGCCCGGCGACGTAGTAGAGCCATCCGGCCCTCGCCGCTTCGTCGAGTCGCGATCCCTGCTCCGTCCGCCTTGCCATCAACCGTCCTTTCTCACGCCGAAGGCCCACCGGGGTCCGGCCGCCGGAATGTTGCTTCTTCGCCCGGCGCCGGCCGATTTTCAAGTGTCCCCGCACCGGCCGCGCGGCCGCCGCCGCGCCGGGAGGCGGCGTCAGGCCGCCTGGACGTCGAAGAATCGGCGGGCCGCATCGATCTCCTCCTGGCGGATCTCGTGCCCACCCTCGTGCCACAGGGTCTCGACGTCGGCGCCCTGGCCGCGCAGCCATGTCTCCAGCCGCTCCGTGTTCGGGACGGAGCAGATCGTGTCGCGGCGCCCGGCGGTGATCAGCACGCCCCGTCCCGCCAGCCCCGGCTGCGGCTCGGGGTCGAACGGGATCAGGGGATGCATCAGCACGGCCGCGTCGAATAGCGTCGGATCCTGCATCATCGTGATGGCGATGATGTTGGCGCCGTTGGAGTAGCCGATCGCCAGCACGCGCCGGGCGCCCATGCGCTCGATCTGCGCCGCGACGAAGCTCGCCATGCGCTTCTTCTGCCGGTGGACGTCCTCCATGTCGTAGACCTGCTCGCTCTCCCGCCGGAAGAAGCGCCGGAGCCGGCCGTCCTCCATGATGTCGCCGCGCGGCGCGATGACGTCGGCCGAAGGCAGCGTCGAGCGGGCGAGGTCGAAGATCTGGTTCTCGTCGCCGCCGGTGCCGTGGAAGACGAAGAGAAGCGGCGCGTCCGCCTCGCCGGTCCGCTCCTCCCGGAAGTGATAGTCGGACTGCCTGAGCATGGGTGTCTCCTCAATCGACGATGGGTTCGAGCGATGTCTCAAGTCTCTCGCGCAGGTGCTCGTGTTGACTCGGCAGTTTCAGCTCTTCGCCGAGATGGGCCGCGTCCTCGTCGCGGTCGAAACCGGGCTCCGCCGTCGCGATCTCGAAAAGCACGCCGCCCGGCGTGCGGAAATAGATGGCCCAGAAATAGTCGCGGTCGATCACCGGCGTGACCGTGTTTCCGATGTCGACGAGCGCCTCCCGGGCCGCGAGCTGGTCGGCGCGGTTCGCGACCGCGAAAGCGATGTGATGGACGGAGCCCGCCCCCTGCCCGGCCGCCGGCATCTCCGGCCGGCGGTCGATCTCGACGATGTCGGCGCCGTTGCCGCCTTCCCGGACGAGCCGGCGCACGGCCCCCTCCCGGCCCGCCTCCGTATATCCCATGAACGCCAGAAGCTCGGCCGTCGGCGCGTCGTCCCGCAGGCGAAGCGACGCGCCGCGAAAGCCGCGGATCGCCAGGTCGGACCCGACGCCGCCCCCCGTCCACGGCGCGCGGGCATCGCCCGCGGTCTCCACGAGCGCCAGGCCGTCGCCGTCCGGTCCGGCGAATGCGAGCCGCTGCTCGCCGAAGGCGCTGCCGCGCTTCAGCCCCGTGACGCCGGCCGCCTCGAGACGGGCCTGCCAGTCGTCGAGCGCGCCTTCCGGCACCGCGAACATCGTCGTGCCGACCTCCCCCGTGCCTGGACGCCCGCGCGCCGCCCGGGGAAACGGGAAGTAGGTCATGATCGTCCCCGGCGTGCCCCGCTCGTCGCCGTAATAGAGATGGTAGACGTCGGGCGCGTCGAAATTCACTGTCTTCTTGACGCGCCGGAGCCCGAGCGTCTTCGTGTAGAAGGCATTGTTTCGGTTCGCATCCGACGCCATGGCCGTGACATGGTGAATACCGTTGATCTGCGTCAGCATGAGGGACCTCCCTTCGGCCGGGCGGCGAAACGCGTCGCCTGCCGGCATCGGACCAGTCTAGAGCGCTTCCAGGAAAAGTGGAAACCGGTTTTCCGTCCGGAAGCGCGTAAAAACAAAGAGATAGAGCGTGTCCGCGATTCCGTGAAACGCGGACACGCTCTAGAGCGCTTCCAGGAAAAGTGGAAACCGGTTTTCCGTCCGGAACTGCAGGAAAACAACGACATAGAGCGACTTCCCGAATCTGCGGAGGAAGGACGCGCCCGCGACGTTCCGGCCGTCGACGAGAGCCGCCCGAACGCCTCCGCCCCGCTCGGAAGCCGTCGCGATCCTAAGGCAGCCTTGCCGGCCCGGCCGGAATGTGGTTCGAAGACGGCGTAAGGCCACGAAACCCGCGGATCACGGAACCGACGCCATGCAATGCTTCTTCATAGAATTCAAATGCAAGTTGGGGAAGGCCTACGACGTGGCCGACGAGCTCGCCGCGCGAGAGATCGCCTCCGAGGTCTACTCCGTCAGCGGCGAATTCGACCTGCTGGCGAAATTCTACGTCGACGACGGCGTCGACATCGGCCACTTCGTCGCCAGCAACGTCCACACGATCGACGGGCTGGAGCGAACCCACACGATCCTGACGTTCAAGGCGTTCTAGCTCATCCGAAAGTTGACAGCTGTCAACTTCGCCACCTGGGCGTGCCGCTCAAATGTCGAACTTGATGCCCTGCGCCAACGGCAGCTCGCGCGAGTAGTTCACGGTCGCCGTCTGCCGGCGCATGTAGCCCTTCCAGGCATCCGAGCCCGACTCGCGCCCGCCTCCGGTCTCCTTCTCGCCGCCGAAGGCGCCGCCGATCTCCGCGCCGGACGGACCGATATTGACGTTGGCGATGCCGGCGTCCGACCCGACGGCCGACAGGAACGCCTCCGTCTCGCGCACGTCGGTGGAGAAGATGCAGGAGGACAGCCCCTGCGGCACCGCATTGTGCATGGCGAGCGCGTCGGCGAAATCGCGATACGGCATGACGTAGAGGATCGGCGCGAAGGTCTCTCGGGCGACGATGGCCGATTGCTCCGGCATCTCGACGATGGCCGGATGCACGTAATGCGCCTCCGGATAGTCCTCCGCCAGCGCCCGTCCGCCGCCATGGACGGTCCCGCCCTCGCCGCGTGCCGCGGCGAGCGCCTTCTCCATGCCGTCGAAGGCCGCGCCGTCGATCAGCGGCCCGACGAGCGTGCCCTCCTTCAGCGGGTCGCCGATCGGCAGTCCCTCGTAGGTGGAGACCAGGCGCGGGACGAGCCGGTCGTAGACGTCCTCGTGGACGATCAGGCGGCGCAGCGACGTGCAGCGCTGGCCGGCCGTCCCGACCGCCGAGAAGACGATGGCCCTGACGGCCATCTCGAGGTCGGCCGAGGGCGCGACGATCATCGCGTTGTTGCCGCCGAGCTCGAGGATTAGGCGGCCGAAGCGTTCCGCGACCTTCGGGCCGACCGCCCGCCCCATGCGCGTCGAGCCGGTGGCCGAAACGATCGGCACGTCGCGGCTCGTCACCAGCGCCTCGCCCGTCTCCGGTCCCCCGATCACCACCTGGAGGAGCCCGTCCGGCGCGTCGCCGAAGCGGGCGAGCGCCTTCCTGAAGATCTCCAGCGTCGCCAGCGCCGAGAGCGGCGTCTTTTCCGAGGGCTTCCAGATCACCGGATCGCCGCAGGTGAGCGCCAGCGCGGCGTTCCAGGCCCACGGCGCCACCGGAAAGTTGAACGCCGTGACGACGCCGCACACGCCCATCGGATGCCACGTCTCGCGCATCGCATGGCCGGGCCGCTCCGAGGCGATCGTCAGCCCGTAGAGCTGGCGCGAGAGGCCGACGGCGAAATCGCAGATGTCGATCATCTCCTGAACCTCGCCGAGCCCCTCCTGGTAGATCTTGCCGCATTCGAGCGACACCAGGCGGCCGAGCGCCTCCTTGCCGGCCCGCAGCTCCTCGCCGAGCAGCCGCACGAGTTCGCCCCGGCGCGGCGCCGGAACGCCGCGCCAGGTCTCGAACGCGGCCTTCGCCCTGCCGATCATCGCGACCACGTCGGCCGTCTGGTGCGTGACGAGCCGGGCGAGCGTCGAACCGTCGACCGGCGTGCGCACCTCCAGGGCCCCGGATTTAAGGCCGGCGGGGTCGAGACCGCATGCTTTGAGGACTTCGTCGTGTGCCATGTGCCCTTGTCCTTTCAGTTCGTCCCGGCGCGCAGCCGCGCGAGCGTCGTCGTCGGCGTGATCGCTTCGGGATCGGTCTTCAGATGTACGATGGCCGGCTTGCCGCTCGACCGGGCGCGGGCGAAGGCCTCCGGAAACCGGTCGCCGGCCTCCACCGTCTCGCCGTGGCCGCCATAGGCGCGCGCCAGCGCCGCGAAGTCCGGGTTGACGAGATCGGTCCCCGACACCCGTCCGGGATGGGCGCGCTCCTGGTGCATGCGGATCGTGCCGTAGATGCCGTTGTCGACGAGGATCACCACGACCCCGGCGCCTGCCTGCACGGCCGTGCCGAATTCCTGGCAGGTCATCTGGAAGCACCCGTCGCCGGCAAAGCAGAGGACGTCGCGCTCCGGATGTCGCAGCTTGGCCGCGATCGCCGCCGGCAGGCCGTAGCCCATCGAGCCGGACGTCGGCGCGAGCTGCGTCCCGAAGCGCCGGAACCGCCAGAAGCGATGGATCCAGGTCGCATAGTTGCCGGCGCCGTTGGTGAGGATGGCCGTCTCGTCGAGCACCTCCCTCAGATGCCGCACCACCGCCCCCATCTGCACCGCGCCCGGCGTTTCCGGAAGCTCCTGCGACCAGTCGTCGTAGTCGGCATGCGCCTCCGCGGCCCGGCCGCCCTCACGGCCGCCGAGGCCGGCGACGGCGTCCAGGAAAGCCCCGGGCGTGGCATTGACCGCGAGGTCCGCCTGATAGATGCGTCCGAGCTCTTCCGCGCCGGGATGGATGTGGACGAGTGTCTGCTTCGGCCGGGGAATGTCGAGGAGCGTGAAGCCCTGGCTCGGGACCTCCGAAAAGCGCGCCCCGAGCAGGATCACGAGGTCCGCCTCGGCCAGCCGCGCCTTCAGCTTCGGATTGATGCCGAGGCCGACGTCGCCGGCGTAGTTCGGGTGGGTGTGGTCGAAGAGCCCCTGGCGGCGGAAGGAGACGCCGACGGGCAGGTCGTGCCTCTCGGCGAAGGCGTGCACGCCGGCGACCGCCGCCTCGTCCCAGCGCGAGCCGCCGAGCACCAGGAAAGGCCGCCGCGCGCCCTCGAGGAGCGCGCCGAACCGCTCCACCGCCGCCGGCGTCGGCGCCGGTTCGGCCACCTCCGTGCGGCCGGCGGGAGCGGCCTCGGTCATGCTCGTCAGCATGTCCTCCGGAAGCGACAGCACCACCGGGCCCGGACGCCCCGACATCGCCACGTGGAAGGCGTGGCCGACGATCTCCGGGATCCGGTCGGCGTCGTCGATCTCCTCGACCCATTTGGCGAGGTCGCGGAAGGTCTGGCGGTAGTCGACCTCCTGGAACGCGTCCCGGCCCTTCATGCCGCGGCCGATCTGGCCGACGAAGAGGACCATCGGCGTCGAATCCTGCCGCGCGACATGCACGCCCGAGGCCGCGTTGGTCGAGCCGGGACCGCGCGTGACCATGGCGACCCCGGGACGGCCGGTCATCTTGCCCTCGGCTTCCGCCATCATCGCGGCGCCGCCCTCCTGCCGGGCGACGACGGTCGCGATGCGGCTGTCGGCGAGCGCGTCGAGCACCTCCAGATAGCTCTCGCCCGGCACGCAGAAGACCCGTTCGACGCCCTGCGCTTCCAGGCACTCCACCAGGAGCCGGCCTCCCGTTCTCGTCGTCATCGGCAATCGGTCCTCTTTCGGTCCGCGCGCGCCCCCGCTGCGGCTAAAGCGCTTCCAGGAAAATGTGGAAACCGGTTTTCCGTCCGGAAGCGCGTAAAAACAAAGACTTAGAGCGTGTCCGCGATTCCGTGAAGCGCGGACACGCTCTAAAGGCGGAGAGACGGAGAGCGTTCCCGTTTCCATGAAGCGCAAACGCCCTCTAGGCGCCCAGATAGGCTTCGCGCACCGCCGGATCGTCGGCGATCTCGCTGACGGGACCCTCGCGCGCGATCCGTCCCGTCTCCATGACATAGGCGCGATCGGCGACGGAGAAAGCCGCGAAGACGTCCTGCTCGACGAGGAGGACGGTGACGCCGCGCGCGCGGATGTCGGCCAGCACCTCGAGGAGCTGGTCGACGATGACCGGCGCCAGCCCGAGGCTCATCTCGTCGATCATAAGCAGTTTCGGGTCGGCCATCAGCGCCCGCCCCATGGCGCACATCTGCTGCTCGCCGCCCGACATGTTGCCGGCAAGCTGGCGGCGGCGCTCCTTGAGGATGGGAAACAGGCGATAGGCCGCCTCGAGGCTTTCCGCGATGCCGTCCTTGTCGCTGCGCCGGAAGGCGCCCATGCGCAGGTTCTCCTCCACCGTCATCTTGCCGAAGAGCTGCCGCCCCTCGGGGACCTGCACGAGGCCCTTCGAAAAGGCCGCCTCCGGCGACATCGGCAAGAGGTCCTCGCCGGCGAACTCCAGCGTCCCTTGCGCCTTGATGATCCGCGAGACGGCGCGCAGCAGCGTCGTCTTTCCCGCCCCGTTGGAGCCGACGAGCGCCACGATCTCGCCCTTGCGCACCTCCAGGTCGACGTCGAACAGCACGGGGGCCGCGCCGTAGCCGGCCGTCAGCTTTTCGATCCTGAGAAACGTCTCGCTCATGCGCGCCTCTTGCCCAGATATGCCTCGACCACATGCGGATCCTCGAGCACGGTCGCCGGATCGCCCTCGGCGATCTTCTCCCCGTGATGCAGCACCAGAACGCGGTCCGACAGGCTGCGGATCGCCTTGATGACGTGCTCGATGACGAGGATCGTCACGCCCCGCTCCCGGATCTTCTTGATCAGCGCGACCACCTCGTCCACCTCGACGGCGTTGAGCCCCGCCATGACCTCGTCGAGAAGCAGGAGCTTCGGCTCCATGGCGAGCGCCTTGGCGAATTCGAGCCGCTTGCGGTCCGGCCCGCCGAGGGCGTCCGCCTGGGCGTCCACCCGATGGCCGAGCCCGGTGAATTCGAGCCACGCGCGCGCCTTCTCGCGCGCCTTCGGCCGCGATTTCTCCCCGCCGCCCGCTCCGAAGAGCGCGCCCACGGCGACGTTGTCGAGCGCGGACAGGCCGGGAAACGGCTTCATCACCTGGAAGGTGCGCGCGATCCCCAGATGCGCCCGCCGGTAGGGCAGAAGGTGGTCGATCCGCTCGCCGTCGAAGAGGAGCTCTCCCTCGTTCGGCCGCAGCGTCCCGGATATCATGTTGACGAGGGTCGTCTTGCCGGCCCCGTTCGGCCCGATCAGGCCGAGGATCTCGTTTTTCTGAAGCGCGAAGCTGACATGGTCGACCGACACCAGTCCGCTGAACCGCTTGGTGAGGCCCCGCGCCTCCAGCACGGGGCGTGCGTCGGCCGCGCTCATAGCCGGTTCTCCCGGATGTTCTGCGTCAGATAGCGCCAGCCGGATTTCCGCATGCCGGCGATGACGTCGGCGATGCCGCGCGGCGTGAAGATCACCGCCAGCACGATGACGATGCCGAAGAGGAGGGCCGCGGCCGTCGAGATCCAGCTCGACAGCACCTCGTAGACCGCGGACAGGATGAACGATCCGGCCAGCGGCCCGAGCACCGTCCCCGGCCCGCCGAAGACGGCCATGATGACCATGCGCACGTTCAGCGTCGGGTCGAAGGAACTCGCCGGGTCGATGAAGGAGATCCAGTAGGCGTAGATGCCGCCGGCGATCGAGGTGAAGGAGGCCGAGAGCATCAGCGCGGCGATCTTGAAGAGCGTCGTGTTGACGCCCATCGTCGCCGCCGCGTCCTCGTCCTCGCGGATCGCCACGAGCCCCGCGCCGAAGCGGCTCCGCGACAGCCAGTAGACCGTGAGGGTGCAGGCGAGAAGCAGCGCCAGCGCCAGCCAGTAGAACATCGGGTCCGCCCGCACCAGCGGCAGGATCAGCCCCGTATTGGCGCCGGCGATGTCGATGTTCGAGATCAGCGCGCCCATGGCGGCCGAAAGCCCGAGCGTGGCGATGGCGAAATAGGGCCCGCGCAGCCGCAGGATCGGCAGCCCGATCAGCAGCGCGCAGACGAGCGCAAGGACGAGGCCGAGCACCAGCCCCACCGCGAAGGGCAGATGGAACTGCGCCATGGCGATCGCGGTGCCGTAGATGCCGAGCCCGTAGAAGACGGAGTTGCCGAACGAGACGTAGCCCGTGAAGCCGCCGATGATGTTCCACGACTGGGCGAGAACGGCGAGGATCAGCGCGTTGATGGCGAACTGCATCATCACGTCGCTGGCGAAGAGCGGCACGAAGGCGAGCAGGGCGGCGCCGGCGAGGACGATCGCGAGGGTCAGGCCGGACTTCATCATGCCGCCCTCAGGGAATTCGCGGGCCGGACGACGAGGATGACGACCAGCAGGCCGAAGCTGATCACGTCGATGTAGGTCGGGCCGAGATAGAGCGAGGCCAGCTGCTCCGCCACGCCCACGACGAGGCCGCCGAGGATGACGTTGAACGGATTGGAGAGCCCGCCGATGATGGCGATGACGAAGGACTTCGCCGTCAGGCTCGCCCCGACATAGGGCGTCAGGTGCGTCAGCACGCCGAAGAGCCCGCCGGCCACGCCCGCCAGCGCCGCGCCGATCCCGAAGGTCACCGCGTAGATCTGGCGCGGATCGACGCCGTAGAGGCGCGCCGCCGTCAGGTTCTGCGCCGTGGCGCGGATCGCGCGCCCGAGCGCCAGCCGGTTGAGCACCAGCCACACCGCCGCCGCCAGCAGGAAGGCGATGGCGAAGGCCGCCAGGCTGACGAGCGGCACCGTGACGCCGCCGATATTGACGTTGCTGCCCGAATAGGTCGGGTTGATGGTCCGGAAGTCGGCGCTGAACAGAAGCTGCGCGAGATAGGTGATCACGACGCTGAGCCCGAAGGTGATCAAGAGCGTGTTGAGCATCGCGGAGCGGACGATCAGGTTCAGGATGAAGCGCTGCAGCAGATAGCCGAGCACGAACAGCACCACCGCCGCGATCGGCAGCGCCGCGAAGGGATCGATGCCGAGCCCGGTGAACAGGTAGTAGACCACGTAGCCGCCGAGCATGATCAGCGCGCCGTGGGCGAGATTGACGACGTTCAGCACGCCCCAGACGAGCGCCATGCCGAGCGCCATGAGGCCGTAGAGGCCCCCCAGCAGCACGCCGTTGACGATGATTTGCATCAGAAGCATGGTCTACCCCTCATGGAAGCCCGGCGTTCCGCGGCGTCCGCCCCCTTCCGGAGGACGCCGCGGCGTGTTGCCGTCCGGCCGGCGGGCCCTGCCCGCCGGCCGTCGTCCGTATCAGCGCTTGTCCCAGGCCGGAATCGGATATTTCGGCTCGTTCAGCTGCTTCGTCGTATAGATCGGGACCAGCTTGCCGTCCTGGATCTGCACGACGATCTGCGGCAGGTCGATCTGCCCGTTGTCGCCGTACTTCACATGGGCGTAGAGGCTCTCGAAGTCCGACTTGGCGATCGCGTCGCGAACCGCCTTCGGATCGAGCGAACCGGCCTTCTCCACCGCATAGGCGAAGGTTTCCACGTCGGCCGCGCCCGAAGCGGCGTGGTAGTCGGGCTGGTAGCCGAACTTCTTGTCGTAGGCGTCGGCGAATTGCGCCGCGTCGCCGAACCACTTGTCCTTGAGCTGGTCGCTCGGCAGCCAGGACGTCATGCCGAAGGCATAGTCGGCGTCCTTGCCGAGGGCCTTGCGGAAATCGGCCGTCGGCACGCCGACCGTGAAGGAGTAGAAGTCCTTCGGGTTGACGTTGAGGCTCTTGGCCTGGCGGATGAAGTTCAGCGCGTCGGTCTCGTGGCCGCTCCACAGGATGGCGTCGACGTTCTTCGACTTGACCTGCGACAGGATCGAGGAGAACTCGCCGCCCCCGTCACGGAACTTCTCGTCGAGGACGATGTCCATCCCGGCGTCCTTGAGGTGCTTGCGCGTGCCTTTGGCGACGGAGACGTCGAAGCTGTCGTCGGCCGAGATCAGCGCGACGCTCTTCGGCGACGGATCGAGCTTCTTCAGCATGTCGATCGTCGAGGCGAAGTAGTCGTCCGCCGGCGGCAAAGTGCCGAAGATGTACTTGTAGCCGCGGCTGAAGATCTGCCCGGAAGCGCCGCCGCCCTGGACCATCGGCACCTTGTACTTCTCGGCGACCGAGCTGTCGTTCAGCGCGAAGTTGGAGGCGAAGGGCCCGAGC
The DNA here is from genome assembly GCA_963838155.1 of uncultured Alphaproteobacteria bacterium. Classification (GTDB taxonomy): domain Bacteria; phylum Pseudomonadota; class Alphaproteobacteria; order Rhizobiales; family Rhizobiaceae; genus Pararhizobium_B. Next base: position 149,150 of record CAWIQE010000004.1, on the reverse strand, counting down.
AGGAAATTGACCTTGTCGGACGTCAGCAGCTGCACGTACTGGCGCACGCTGAGGTTCACGTCGGACTGGTTGTCGAGGATGTCGAGCTTGAGCTTGTAGGTCTTGTCGCCGACCTTCACGCCCCCGGCCTCGTTGATCTTGTCGATGGCGAGATTGTAGGCGTCGCGATAGTAGCGCCCGGTATTGGCGTTGGCGCCGGTCAGCTGGACGGATGCGCCGAGCTTGATGACGTTGTCGGCAGCCGACGCCGGCGACGAGGATGCGGCGAGCGCGACGACGAGCGGCGCCAGCCATAGGGTCTTTTTCATCGATTTCCTCCCTGTGGAGATTGCTTTTTTCACACAGCCGGTCCGGAACGCAAGACAAACGCGGCCGCGACCGGTGTCCTCCCGAACGGTACGAGGCCGTCGGCTGCCCGCCCAGAAAGCCGTTCCTGTATGTGGAACGCAACAGAAAAAAGGAAAGTCAACAGCAAAATCGTGCGAAAAAGGCCCGAGAGCCCGCGAACCGGCCCTCCCCGCCCGCGCGACGCGGGCCGCCGGCGGCGGCGGCGCTTTGACCGCGCGCGAACCGCGATATATGAGCGGTCGACCCGCCTCGCCCGAAAGGATTCGCCGATGTCCCACGTGTTCGAACCGGCCGCGCCCGTCGCCCTGCCCGTCCGCGGCGGCGGCACCTTCCCGGTCCGCCGCGTCTACTGCGTCGGGCGCAACTACGCCGACCACGCCGTCGAGATGGGCCACGATCCCGACCGCGAGCCGCCCTTCTTCTTCCAGAAGAACCCCGACGATCTCGTCACCGACGGCATCTTCCCCTATCCGGACCGGAGTTCCGACGTGCATCACGAGGTGGAACTGGTCGTCTGCCTCGGCAAGGGCGGCAAGGACATCGCCGTCGGGGACGCGCTCTCCCGCGTCTACGGCTACGCCGTCGGCCTGGACATGACCCGCCGCGACCTCCAGGGGGAAGCCAAGAAGCTCGGCCGCCCGTGGGAGATCGGCAAGGCGTTCGAGAAATCCGCCCCGGTCTCGCCGGTCGTGCCGGCCTCGCAGATCGGCCACCCGCAAGCGGCCGCCATCCGCCTCGCCGTCAACGGAACGGTGCGCCAGGCCGGCGATATCGCCCAGATGATCTGGAAAGTGCCGGAGGCGATCGCCTGTCTCTCCGGCCTCTTTCGCCTCGCGCCCGGCGACCTGATCTTCACCGGCACCCCGGCCGGCGTCGGCCCGGTGGCGCGCGGCGACCGGCTGGAGGCCTACGTCGAGGGCGTCGGCGATCTCGACGTCACGGTCGTCTGACCGCACCCGACGAGCATGCCGCGCATCGGCACGGGAACGGAACGAATGCCGCGTTTCCGGACGGAGCGGGGCGCCGGATGCCGCCGCCCTCGACAATTTGTCTCACCTCTGCGCCCTTTCTTCTTCCCGAAAGAGTGGATATGTGCAGCTCAGGCGTCGCCTCCCGGCGAACCGCTCCCGCCGCCGTGTTCGCCGCCTGCCCCGGCCGCTGCGATCGTCGATGCAAGGCATGAGTGATCCCGCATGACAGTCCAGGTTCTCGCGTCGCACAAGTTTCTGGCGATTCTCGCCCTGTTCTTCGCCACTTTCGTGCACGAGGACTTCGCGATCGTCGGCGGCAGCTACCTGGTTTCCAAGGATCAGTATTCGCTTCTCGTCGTGCTGGCGGCCACCTTCAGCGGCGTGATCGTCGGCGATCTCGGCATCTACGGCCTCGGGCGGCTGTGCGCCCGCAGCGAGCGCCTGCGCGCCTGGGCCGAACGCCGCTTCCCGGACGGCAGGCCGACATGGCTCGGCAAGAACCTGGCGATGACCGTCATCGGCTGCCGCTTCATACCGGTGGCGCTGTTTCCCACCTTCGCATCCTGCGGGCTGCTCGGCGTGCCGTTCCGGCGCTTCGCCGCCCTCACCGCGCTGTCGGCGGCGATATACGTGCCGCTCATCTTCACCATCAGCACGCTGCTCGGCCGAGGCATCGCCGAGACGGTCGGGGCCTGGAGCTGGTTGGTGGTGGTCGTCGCCGCCGTCGCCTTCGTCGTCGCCAAGCGCAGCCTGCCGGACGCCTTCGCCGGCCTGGTCACGCGCCGGCCCTCGCGCCGCCGGGGCCTGCTCAGGGTGCACAATGGCATGCCCCCGCTGCCCGCCTCCAAGGTCCGCGTCGCCCTGCAGGAGCGCTTCAGCGAGAAGATCTACTACATCCCGATCGTGGTGCACTGGCTGTCGATGGCCGTCCGGTTCCGCTCGCTGACGCTGCCCTCGATCGCCAACCCCCACATCGAGGCCGGCGGCCTGCTCGGCGAATCGAAGATCGCCTGCCTCTCCATGGTGCCGCCGACCATGCGCCGTTGGATCGCTGCGACGACCTCCGTCGACATCCGCCAGGCGGGCGAGGACGTCGAGGACACCCTGCGGCGCACGCTCCTTTCGGCCGGCGGCGCCGGCCTCGACTTTCCGATGATCGTCAAGCCGGACGTCGGCTGGCGCGGCTTCGGCGTCCGCAAGGTGCGCAACGAGGACGAACTGAGGCGATATCTCTCCGCAAGCCCGGCGGGAACGCGGATCGTCCTCCAGGAATACGTCCCCCACGACGGCGAGGCCGGCGTCTTCTACGTGCGCCGGCCGGGCGAGGAGCAGGGCTCGATCTTCTCCCTGACCTTCCGCTATTTCCCCTTCGTCGTCGGCGACGGCGCGTCGACGCTGAAGGAGCTGATCCGGAAGGATCCGCGCAGCCGCTGGAAGTCCGCGCATCATTTCGCGACCAATGCCCACCGCCTCTCCGACGTGCCTGCGCCCGGAGAAATCGTGCGCCTCGGCGTCGTCGGCAGCAACCGCGTCGGCGGCCTCTATGTCGACGGCCGCGCCGCGATCACCGAGGCGATGCGCCGGCGCTTCGACGAGATCAGCCGCGCCATCCCGGAATTCTACTTCGGCCGCTACGACATCCGCTTCGACACGATCGAGGCCCTGCAGGCGGGCGAGGACTTCTCGATCGTCGAGATCAACGGCGCCGGCGCCGAGGCGATCCACGTCTGGGACCCGGACTTTTCCATGCTCGCCGGCTATTCCACCCTCATGCGCCAGCAGCGCCTGCTCTTCGAGATCGCCGCCGACAACCGCGCCCGCGGCTTCGAGCCGCTCACCCTGCGCGAACTCATCGGCTACCAGCGCCTCCAGAACCGCGTCACCCGCAACGTCCCGAGCTCCGCCTGATCGCCTCTGCCGGGACGCGGCGTCCCCGCGAGAACCGGCACGGCCCCTCTTGCCATCCTCTTCGCGGCGCATCCGATACGTTCATGGAAGCGCAATATTTTAGATAAAACTTATTTTGAGAACACTTAATAGTGCAAATACAATTTGCGAACGCATTATATTACTTGTACGCTTTTAACGTGCATAGAGTCGGGTCCTGTTATTAGGTCCGCGAATTCATTCGGTAGAGAGAACAGTCATGACGAAAACGCTTCATGAAAAATTGGGTATCAGAATTGCCTTCGGCGGCGAGTGCGGTGGCGGTGCCGGGGGAAGTTGTAATTCAGGCTTTGGAAATGCAGCTACAGATATCACGACAAACTTCGGCGGAAGCCTCGGCGCCGTCGCTGGGGGCGCTTTCGGCTCGTTGATCGGCGGACCAATCGGAGGCGCTGTCGGCGCTGGAGTCGGAGGTATCATAGGCCATGTTTCGGACGGCGTTGCGCAGGACATGATGAACAGTCAATCGGGCAACAACAACGGCTTCGGATTCAGCGGAAACAATGGACCTGATTGAATAATAAGGCAATTATTAAAAGTGAAGAACCGACAGACGCGAGTGAAAATTGCGCGATTTATCGCTGGAACCTCTGTTGTATTGATATTTTTGATCTTATATAGTATGTGCACACCATATTTATCTTATCGTAATATATATCAATTAATTTCTATACCAATTATTTTCGTGGTATCATTTCATATAATTGATGATCTTTTGAAATAAATTTCGATCCAGAAAATTTTATAATCGTTAGTCATGCATAACCGGAACCGATAGCTAGCTTGTCAGAATCCGTCAATTTTCCCGCGTCCAACCAGCCTGCATCCCTCTCTTGGTTCACCCGGTCGACGCGGCGTTACACCCATCTGATCATCGAGCTCATGGCGCTTGCCGTGGTGCTGCGGCTCCTGGGCCTCGTGCAGCCTTTCGTTTTCCAGGCTCTCATCGATCGAGTGCTCCCCTTCGAGAGGCAGGCAACTCTCGTGCTGATCGTCGCGGTGATGGCGCTGACCGCGCTCTTTTCGGCCGCCCTCGGCGCTCTTTCGGCCTATCTCGGAAACCACATGGCCAACAGGCTGACGGCGGAACTCGCCCGCCGTATCTTCCGGCACGTCCTGAACCTTCCGCTGCGGTTCCTGGAAAGATGGCAGGTGGGAGAGACCCTGGCCCGCGTCGGCGAGATCCACACCGTGCGCGGATTCCTTACGGGCACAGTCTCGGGCCTGGTCCTCGATGCCGCCTTCGCAATCGTCTATGTCGGTGCACTTCTTTCGATCAGCCCACTGCTGACGGCGGTCGTTCTGATCATGCTGCCCTTGCAGGTCGCGGCTTTCGGCATCATCGGTCCGCTCGTCCGAAAGCGCATGCAGGAGTCCTTCGTCGCCGGCTCGCGCCACCAGTCTCGGCTCGTCGAGGCATTCGGCAATGCCGTCACCTTCAAGGCGCTTGCCTTGGAGGAGGCTCAGGAGAACCGGTTCCAGGCCACTCTCGAGGAAAGCCTTCGCGCGAGCTTCCGCGTCGCGAAGCTGAACATCGCGGACGGCGCAATAGGCCATGTCCTGAAGAACACGTCGGTCATTCTGATCGTCTTCCTCGGGTCGCGCCTCGTCTTTCAGGGCGCCATCACGCTCGGCGAGCTCATCGCATTTCATCTGCTGGCGGAAAAAGTCTCGGATCCGATCATGTCGCTATCCTCGGTGTGGGAAAAGTGGCAGCGATTGAAGGTTGCACGTCTGCGCCTCGGCGATTTTCTCGAGGAGCGGGTGGAAACCGAACCGGCAAGACCGCCTCTGAGATCAAAGGAACCAATCAGCCTTTCGGTACGCAATCTCTCGTTCGGCTACGACCCCGACCGACCGATCGTCCGAAACCTCTCGCTCGACATCCCGCCGGGAAGGTTGACCCTCGTCATCGGTGATTCCGGCTGCGGCAAGTCGACGCTCGGCAAGCTCCTCGGCGGCCTCTATATGCCGGACGGCGGCACCATCGAGGCCAACGGCCGTGCCCTGAGCAAGCACGACCCGCGAAGCATCAGGCGCACGATATGCTATCTGCCCCAGGAGCCGGTGCTCTTTTCCGGAACGATCCTCGACAACCTGACGATGGCCGCTCCGACGGCGACCGATGCCGACATTGCCCGCGTCCTGGCGGCTAGCGCAAGCGATCGTTTCGTCAATGGCCTTCCGGCCGGAATACGGACCGAGGTGGGTGAAGGCGGTCGCAACCTTTCCGGCGGTCAGCGCCAGCGCATAGCGTTGGCGCGTTCGCTGATGTGGGATTTCCAGGTGCTGGTCCTCGACGAGCCGACAAGCTCTCTCGATGCGCATTCGGCAATACGGGTGATCGACACGCTCAAATCGCTCGCCCTGGGAAAGACGCTGATCGTCATAACCCATAATCCGGCGCTGTTCGGAGAAGATGCGGACGTCATCGACTTGAACCGACCCGAGCGCTTGCAGAACAGCGAACCGGAGACGATGCCGTCGTGACGAAGATGCTGGAGGACCAGCCGGCGTCCCCGACGATACGTCTGACCGCATGGCTGATCGCCGCGATCGTCGTGTTGATCCTCGTCGGCAGCTCGGTGGCCAAGACGGAGATCGTCGCCCGCGGCCGCGGACGGATCGTCCCAACGTCGCGCGTACAGATCGTCCAGCCTCGTACCGACGGTAAGGTCGTCGCTATTCTCGTTCACGAGGGCGACTTCGTTCACGCCGGCGAGCTTTTGTTGCAACTGGATCCCTCCGCTGCCAAGAGCGACATTCGTCGTATCAGGACCTCCATCGACCAGCAGCAGGTAAAGGCCATCGTCGCCCGGGCCATTATCGAAGCGCTGACAACGACCGACCCCGCCGACAGCCGCTTCATCGAGGTCGGGCAAGCGGCTTTCGAGAGCGATCGAACGGCGCCGATCGCCCATGATCCGCAAGCGGAAGCTCTGGTCGTCGCCGCTCTGGTATCGCTGAGGGATCAGGCAACCGGGATCGACGCCCAACTCGCCCGGCTGGTGGCCAGCCGGAAGTCCCAGAACGCCAAGATCCGGGAGGCCATCGACGACCGAAAAATCGTCGACCGATACCTCGATTCGGCCAAGACCTTGAAGGAGAGGGGCACGATGAGCCGGTTCGACTATCTTCAGCGCGTTCGCGACATGAATGCGGCAAAGAGCGCGGCCGACGTCGCGGAGCACGGCCTCGATGAGCTCACGGCACAGGAAAGGGAAGCCACAAGCCGGCGTGCGGCGCTGATCTCGAACGTATTGGCTGACCGCCGGGAGCAATTGAACGACGCATCGCTTGCGCTCGACGGCCTCGACGGCGAACTCGACGCAGCGGAAACCCGTCTGGCGGACCTTTCGCTCACTTCGCCCGTCGATGGCCGAATCGAAGACCTTCAGATCTTCACGCTCGGCGGCTTCGTCAAAGCCGGAGCGACGTTGATGTCGATTGTCCCCTCGGGGCTCGATCTGGAGATCGAAGCTCTGTTCGACAATCGCGACATCGGCTTTCTCAAGACAGGCCAGAGGGCGTTCGTCAAGTTCGACGCCTTTCCCGCCGAGCGCTACGGCATGCTTCACGCTCGTGTCATCGGAATTGGAGCCAACGCAAGACAGACCGGTCAGGATGGCGACTGGGCGTTTTCGGTGCGTCTGGCGCCGGAAACGTCGTCCATTCGCGTAGGCAACCGGCTAATCGAATTTTCCCCGGGTATGACTGCGACGGTGGACGTCGTCACCGGAGAAAGACGACTGATCAGCTACTTCTTTGCGCCGATGATGAAGGCCATTCAGGATGGATTGGGGGAACGGTGATGGACGGCGAGAATACGGAAGACCTGAAAGGCAGGCACCCAAATTTCGAGGCCTTCGGCATGATCGCGGCGCTTGCGATCGCTTCCACCTATCATCGCAACTGGTGCGTACGCGATATCGAGCACAATATCGTCCCCGCGATCGCTGCCGGGCAATGCCGGATATATTTCGCAGATCGGGGCCGGCCCCTCGCCTTCGTCACATGGGCGTTCGCGGACGAAGAGGCCCACGGCGAGTTGGTGCGTTACGGTCGCACGCCGGCCGCCGGCAAATGGTCCGCAGGGGAACACCTCTGGTTCATCGATATCTGCGCGCCCTTCGGCGGGGTGCGCCGTATCGTTCGCGATCTGCAGCAAAACCATTTCCCTCATCGTCCCATCGCGCACTCGATTAGACGCAACCCCGATGGAACGGTCAGGCGTTTCAACGTCTGGCGGAACCCGTTTCGAACGGACTCCCCGCCGCCGTCGGCGTAAACATTCGCGCTACGACCGTCCTCGGAGATATCTTGCGGTCGGCGTAAGCTCTCCCCAGCTAGCAAGAGCGGAAACCGCACCTCAAGCCGAAAGCGCGTGAGGACGACGAGCTATGAGCGAGCTCGCCGATCGCCGCGATGTCCGTGAGGCGCGAACCGGGGCTAGCCGCGGTTGCGGTGGCGCAGTTCGCCTGCGATGCGCGCCATGTCCGCCTCGCGGTGGACGGCGGCGAGGATCCTGGCCGGATCGACCGGACCGGGAAAGGCCAGCGCGCCGTAGGGCACCGGCTCGAAGCCGAGCGGGCGGTAGTAGGGCGGGTCGCCGACGAGGACGACCGCTTTGCTGCCCGCCCGTCTCGCGGCGTCCACGGCGATGCGCACGAGTTCCCGGCCGATCCCGAGATTCTTGTGGTTCGGCCTGACCGCGAGCGGCCCGAGGAGGTGCCCCTCGAGGGCGCCGGCGATCACCGGCGTCATCCGCACGGACCCGACGACGTCTCCCATGTCGGTCGCGACGAAGGAGAGGGAGCGGTCGTGCGGCCCCTGCTCGCGCACGCGCTCGGCCGCGCGCACGAAGCGCCCGGGCCCGAAGGCTTCAGCGTTGATGAGGTCGATCGTGCAGTCGTGGCTGGGGTCTTCGGTCAGGAAGACGTAATCGGAAATTGGCATCTGGCTACCCGGGAAACGAAAGGAACGGCACGTCGAGACCCGCACCCCTGGGGCGCGTCGTCAGCTTCGTCGCCTGTTTCCCGCATTCGCCATTGCCATCTCCGTTTCCGGGCCGTCTCCGCTCCGGGGCCGAACGCCGTTAGCACGCCGCCGACGCCGCGTCCACGGCAAAACGCACCGTTCACCGCTCTCCGCCTCCTTTCGGAACCTTGCCGTCCTATGTTGGTTGAGTTGCAGTGACCGGCGGCAGAACAGTCGAAAAACCCCGGGAGTGATCGATGGGCAAGCTTGTAGACGGCGTCTGGCAGGACGTCTGGTACGACACCGAAAAGAGCAAGGGACGTTTCCAGCGCGAGGATTCGAGCTTCAGGAACTGGATCACGAAGGACGGCAGCGCGGGCCCAGGCGGCGGCGACGGCTTCCCTGCCGAAGCCGGCCGCTATCATCTCTACGTCTCCTATGCCTGCCCCTGGGCGCACCGCACGCTGATCTTCCGCAAGCTGAAGAAGCTCGAGGAGGTCATCGGCCTGTCGGTCGTGGACTACCACATGGGCGAGAACGGCTGGGAGTTCCGCGGCCGCGATGGCGGAACCGAGGACCGGATCAACCACGCGGACAAGCTCTGGCAGGTCTATGTGAAGGCCGATCCGCGGTATACGGGGCGCGTGACCGTGCCGGTCCTGTGGGACACGAAGCGCGAGACCATCGTGTCCAACGAATCCGCCGAGATCATACGCATGTTCAATTCCGCCTTCGACGGCGTGACCGGCGACCGGCAGGATTTCTATCCGGAGGACCTGCGCGAGGAGATCGACGCGCTCAACGAGACGATCTACCACACGGTCAACAACGGCGTGTACAAATGCGGCTTCGCCACCAGCCAGGACGCCTACGAGGAAAGCTTCGTCGCGCTCTTCGAGACGCTCGACATGCTGGAAGAGCGCCTGTCCGGACAGCGCTACCTGGCCGGCGATCGCATCACGGAGGCCGACTGGCGCCTGTTCACCACGCTGCTTCGTTTCGATCCGGTCTATTTCGGGCACTTCAAGTGCAATTTGCGCCGGCTGGTCGACTATTCCTGCCTGTGGGACTATGCGCGGGAGCTCTACCAGCTGCCCGGCGTCGCCGAAACGGTCGACTTCCTCCACATCAAGCGCCACTACTACGGGAGCCACAAGCAGCTGAACCCGACCGGCATCGTGCCGCTCGGGCCGGACATCGACTTCTCCCTCCCGCACACCCGCGGGCGCATGAAGCAGGAAGCCGCATGAGAGGCGGCGCGAGACCCGTCCCCCCGCAAGCCCCGCTACCAGCGAGGGGACATGTCCCGCGCCCCGGAAATTTCCTCGATCCGTCTCCGCGTGGCGGCCGTCACGCCTTCCGGAAGCGCGTCGAGCGCGAAGAAGCGCCCCTCGCGGATTTCCGCGTCGGCCTTCTTCGGCGCCGTCTGCCTCACGTCGCACCGGTAGAAGACGACATGATCGCGGCGGCTCGTCCCGTCGTTGAAGTAGACGGCGACGAGCTGCGGCTCGCCGCTGAGTTCGAGATTGCCCTCCTCGCGCAGTTCCTTGACGAGCGCGGCGCGGACGGTCTCGAACCGTTCGACCCCGCCGCCGGGCATGTGCCAGCCCGGCACGTAGGAATGCCGCACGAGGAATATCCGGCCGTCCGCATCGAACGCGGCCGCGCGCACGCCGAGCGTCATCGCCCGCGTCATCAGGAAATAGCCGTGCATCATGCGGGTGACGATCCGTGAGCGCAACGACCGCATTTCCGGCGGCCGCTCACGCCCTCCATCTTGCGGCTCCCCGCCAAGCCCGATAGGTCTGGAAGAATGTTTCGACTTGCGCATATTTCGGACATCCATCTCGGGCCGCTGCCCTCGCTCTCGCTGCGTGAACTCGCCTCGAAGCGCATCACGGGCTATGTCAACTGGCACCGCCACCGCCGCAAGCGCCTCGTCGGCAACGTGCTGGAGATGCTCCTCGAGGACATCGAGAGCCGCCGGCCGGACCACCTCGCCATCACCGGCGACCTGATGAACCTCTCCACCAAGGCGGAGATCATCGCGACCCGCGCCTGGCTCGAGGCAACCGGGGATCCTTACGACGTCTCCATCATCCCAGGCAACCACGACGCCTACGTGCCGGGCGCCTACGAGAAGATATGCCGCTCCTGGAAGCCCTGGATGAGCGGCGACCAGGCGCATGTGAGCGAGCAGGGGGAGAAGATGTTTCCCTACATGCGCGTGCGCGGACCGGTCGCCCTGATCGGCATCTCCACCGCCAATGCCACGCCCCCGTTCCTCGCCGGCGGCTATTTCGGCCGCGGGCAGGCGCGGCGCACGGTGAACCTCCTCCGCAAGGCCCGCCACCTCGGCCTGTTCCGCGTCGTGATGATCCACCACCCGCCGCTTCAGCATGCCGCCCCGTGGCACAAGCGCATGATCGGGATCCGCCGCTTCGCCGCGGCCATCAGCACCGGCGGCGCCGAACTCATCCTGCACGGCCACACCCACGAGGACACGCTGCACTGGCTGACGACCCGCGGATGCGTGGTGCCGGTCGTCGGAATACCCTCGGCGAGCCAGGGCCCCGGCGGACGCCGCCCCCCCGCCGGCCACAACCTCTTCGTGATTTCCGGCGAGCCCGGATCGTGGACCTGCAAGCGCGAGAGCTACCGCTTCAAGGAGGACATGTCCGAGCTCGTCCTCAAGGCGTCGGACGAACTCTCCGACGGACCTGCGGAAGCCGGCCCGTCGGCATAGCGACCCGGACGGGTTCTAGTGCAGCAGTGTCCCCAGCCGGTCCCAGAAGGCGGCCGCGAGAACGCCGGCGCCGGCAACGCATCCGAGGATGAACCAGAGCAGCCCGACGATGAAGACGCTTTCCCGCCGCCCGCCCTCCGGCACGCTCATGGCCGGGACGGTCTCGCCCCCGCCCCGCGGGGAAGCGCCGCGCAGATCCTCCACGTCGCCCGAAACGAACCGCTCCCGCTCGACCAGGCGTTCCGCGATATAGCGCGACACCGCGTCGGCGACCGGCCCGGTCTCGCCATCCTCCGCGACGACCACCCGCCCGAGGCGGGTATCGCGCACGAAGCGGTAGGTCCGCCGGTCCTGGGCCATGTGGACATGGGCCACCGCATCGATCCAGAAGCGCGGCCTCAGCCCCGACGACAGCGTGAGGTCGAAGAGATCGATCTCCCGCGGCACGTCGTCGATGATCCCGCGAAGCTCGTCGACCAGCAGCTCGAGCCGCACGCGATCCGCCTCGCGGATGTCGACGACGACGTCCTCGCGCTCCGCCGCCGCGATCTTGACCTTGCGGATGATGCTGGCGAGCCGCCCTTCGGACGTCGCCGGTGTCGTGTTGTCGGCCATTGGCAGGTCCCGGTCGGACATGGTGAACGAAACGTTAACATGTGCGACGCAGCAAAGCGAGGAAATCCGGGCCCCGAACGGCGGATCCCGTCGCTTCCGCGACCCTCTCCGCCTTCCTCTTTTCGGGCGGCCGGAGCGAATGCCCGACCGCCCGCCGGGGCGCGTCAGCGACGGGCGAGGATCCGGTTCGCGGCCGAGACCACCGCTTCCAGCGACGCGGCGGAAATGTTCGTGCTGACGCCGGCCCCGAAGATCCGGCCGCCGGCATGCTCCATCTCCATGTAGCAGATGGCCGCCGCGTTCGAGCCGCGCTGCATCGAGTGCTCGGAATAGTCCGCCACGCTCATCTCGATGCCCGCATGGGCGCAGAGCGCGTTGACGAAGGCGTCGATCGGCCCCGTGCCGCGGCCTTCGATCGTGGTCTCGACGCCGTCGTCGAGGATCTTCGCCTCCACGACGCGCGCCCCCTTCTGGGCGCCGTCGGGAAAGGAATGATGCTCCAGGAACTTAAATCGCCCGTCCCGCTGATGCACGTAAACATCCATGAACGTGTCGTAAATCCGCTTCGAGGGGAGCTCCTTGCCCTCCTCGTCGGTGATCTTCTGGATGACCTCGCGAAACTCGATCTGGAGATTGCGCGGCAGGTTGAGGCCGTAGTCCTCCTGCAGGATGTAGGCGATGCCGCCCTTGCCGGACTGCGAGTTGATGCGGATGATCGCCTCGTAGGTCCGCCCGACGTCGCGCGGGTCGATCGGCAGGTAGGGAACCTCCCAGAAGGGCTCGTTGGCGACCTTGATCGCCTTCATGCCCTTGTTGATCGCATCCTGGTGCGACCCGGAGAAGGCCGTATAGACCAGTTCGCCGACATAGGGATGCCGTTCCGGGATGGTCATCTGGTTGGAGTACTCGTAGACCGCCTTGATGCGCTCGATGTCGGAGCAGTCGAGCTCGGGATCGACGCCCTGCGTGAACATGTTGAGCGCCAGCGTGACGATATCGACGTTGCCGGTGCGCTCGCCATTGCCGAAGAGGGTCCCCTCCACACGGTCGGCGCCGGCCATCAGGCCGAGCTCCGTCGCCGCGACGCCCGTCCCGCGGTCGTTGTGCGGATGCAGCGACACGATCACCGAGTCGCGCCGGTCGAGATGCCGGTTCATCCACTCGATCTGGTCGGCATAGACGTTGGGCGTCGCCATTTCCACGGTCGCCGGCAGGTTCAGGATCAGCTTGTTGTCGGGCGTCGGCTGCACGATCTCCGAGACGGCGTTGCAGATTTCGAGCGCCACCTCGAGCTCGGTGCCCGTGAAGCTCTCCGGCGAATATTCGAACCGGTAGCCGTCCTTGCCCTTGGCGGAATCGGCCGCCATGTCGGTGATCATCTTCGCCGCGTCGAGGGCGATCCGCTTGATGCCGGCGACGTCCTTGCCGAAGACGACCCGACGCTGCAGTTCCGACGTCGAATTGTAGAAATGGACGATCGGCCGCCGCGCGCCGCTCAGCGCCTCGAAGGTCCGCGTGATCAGCTCGGGCCTGCACTGGACGAGGACCTGCAGCGAGACGTCGTCCGGCACGTCGCCCTCTTCGATGCACCATCGCGCGAAATCGAAATCCGTCTGGGAGGCGGACGGGAAACCGATCTCGATCTCCTTGAAGCCCATGTCGAGGAGAAGCTGGAACATGCGCGCCTTGCGGTCGTGTCCCATCGGGTCGACCAGCGCCTGGTTGCCGTCGCGCAGGTCGACGGAACACCAGATGGGCGCTTTCTCGATCTGCTTGGCGGGCCATGTCCGGTCCGGCATGTCGAGGCGCGGATAGTGGCGGTACTTGTCCGGCGCGGTCGGCATGCCGCGCACGCCGGCGCGCTTTTCGGCGGATTTTTCGGGGGATCGATGCGCAGTCATCCTCGGTCCTTCGTCTTCTGCCCGAACCGCTCGCGGCCTTTCGCGCAGCATGGCTCGGCGACCTCTTCGGTCATTCGGGTCGGATTGTCAAAGATTGGCGAGAAGGAGCTCGTGCCGGCAGGCTTATCGGCCGCCGGACGCTCCTCTCAAGGGATCCGGCAACCGCGGGTAAGACCGAGGAGTAGGAGAGAGGAAAGCGCACGCATGTCCGGCCACCGGCTATCGGAACCGGAGGCGTTTCGTTTCGAACGGGATTTCGGCGCGCTCTGCATCGAGCCGATATAGCCGAGGCTGCGGTCGTGCGCAACCGTTCAGTCGGCTTCTTCCTCGGCCTCCTCGCCGCGCTCGACGATGTCGCCTTCGGAGAAGAGGATCTTCTTCAGTTCCGCGCGCCAGGTCGGCATGCGGCGGAGCAGGAATTCCAGGTCCATGCCGAAATGCTTGAACTCCTCGTTCTGCGCGTTCTGCATGATCGCCCGCGCGTCGGCATCCTTTTCGACGGAGATGCGCTGCTGGTACCAGTTGATCGCTTCGGCCTCCTCGATGAGGGACGCCAGCATGCGCGCATGGGTGCGGACCTCCTGGCTCAGTTCCTGCGGCGGTTCGTGATATTGGTCCGTGCCCATGACGGCGGCTCCCCTTCGCTTCGGCGGTGGTGACTGCAACCCTGAAATGCACGGGGTCGTCTCCGGGTTCCCGCGATCCGCTGCGGCGGAGTCGCGCACCGGCCGTTCAGCCGTCCGTCTGCCGGGAGCCGAAATAGAGCGTATCGATCTCGTCGCTCGCAAGCAGCGCCTCGGCCGTATCGGCGAAGCGGACGCTGCCGCTCTCCAGCACGATGCCGCGATCCACGTGGGCGAGCGCCCGCCTCGCGTTCTGCTCCACCATCAGCACGGCGGTACCCGTCTCGCGCAGCCCCGCGACCATCCGGAAGATGTCCTCGACGAGACGCGGCGCGACGCCGGCCGACGGCTCGTCCAGGATGACGAGCGACGGCTCGGGGATCAGCGCCCGCGCGACGGCGAGCATCTGCCGCTCGCCGCCCGAGAGCGAGCCGGCCGCCTGCGATCGCCGTTCCCTGAGAACCGGAAACAAATCGTACATCGCGTCGATCCGCCCCGCCCGTCTCTTCGCCGCGAGCACGGCGCTGCCGATCTCGAGGTTCTCGCGCACGGTGAGCGAGGCGAAGACGTTGCCGACCTGGGGCACGTAGGCGAGGCCGGCGGCCACGAGATCCTCCGGCGCCCGCCCCGCCACTTCGCGACCGCGCAGGCGGATCGACCCCGCGCTCGGCCGCACCAGCCCGACGAGCGACTTCACGAAGGTGCTCTTGCCGGCGCCGTTGGGCCCGAAGACCAGTACGTGCTCCCCCGCGCCGACGGACAGGTCGATCCCGAACAGGATCTGCAGCGCGCCGTAGCCCGCCTCGAGCCCGGCGATTTCGAGGACGGCGCCGCTCACGTCGCCCCTCCCAGATAGGCCTCGACGACGCGGGGATCGGAGCGGATCTCCTCGGGCGTCCCCTCCGCCAGCACCCGCCCCTGGTGCATCACGACGATCCGGTCGCAGTAGCGCATGATCAGGTCCATCTCGTGTTCGACGATGAGGAAGGTCGTGCCCTGTCGGTTGAGATCGGCGATGCGCTCGAAGAGATCGCGCGCCAGCCGCGGATTGACGCCTGCCGCCGGCTCGTCGAGCAGCATCATCGCCGGGCGACTGCATGAGCAGCCGCCCGAGCGAGACGAGCTTGCGCTGCCCGCCCGACAGCGACCCCGCGAGGGTGTCGCGCTTGTCGGAGAGTTCCAGGTAGGCGAGCACCTCCTCGGCACGCTTTGCCGTCGCCCGTTCCGCCTTCCGCGTCCCCGCCGCGCCGAACAACCCGGCCGAGACCGTCTCCACTTGCCGGTCCGATCCCGCCACCAGCAGGTTTTCCCACACCGTCATGCGCTGGAACAGCCGCGGCGTCTGGAAGCTGCGCAGCAGGCCGCGGCGGGCGATCGCTTCCGGCGGCAGGCCGGAAATGGTCGCCCCCTCGTAGGAAATCGCGCCGCCCGACAGCGCCTGCACGCCGCAGATCATGTCCATCATGGTCGACTTGCCCGCACCGTTCGGCCCGATCAGGCCGGTGATCGTGCCGCGCCGCACCTGGAAGCTCGCGCCGTCCACGGCTGCGAGCCCGCCGAAGTGCCGCGACACGTCGCTGACCTCCAGGATGACCGGCCGGGCATCCGCCCCGACCGGCACCTGGGCGACGATCGGGGCCGCTCCCGCAGGCCCGCCGGCCGCCGCCGCCGGGGC
Organism: uncultured Alphaproteobacteria bacterium; assembly: GCA_963838155.1. Classification (GTDB taxonomy): domain Bacteria; phylum Pseudomonadota; class Alphaproteobacteria; order Rhizobiales; family Rhizobiaceae; genus Pararhizobium_B. The sequence goes on along the minus strand of CAWIQE010000004.1, from coordinate 133,347 downwards.
ACGCCGGAGCCTCTCCGGCAGCACGCCCCCCGGAAAGAAGCGGACGACGGCGATCAGCAACAGCCCGATCAGCACGAAGCGCAGCGAGGGCAGGAAGCCCGGATCGTGCACGGTCAGCTCCTGCAGGCCGGGAATGTCCCCGACGAACCGCGTGCCCTCGCGGATGGCGACGAGCAGCAGCGCGCCGACCAGGGCGCCCCAGTGGTTTCCGGAGCCGCCGAGCAGCATGGCGAGCCAGATCTGGAAGGTGATGATCGGCACGAACTGGCCGACATGCACGACGCCGAGCGAATGCGTCCAGAGGCTTCCGGCCGCGCCGCCGAGCACCCCGCCGAGCACCAGCGCCTTCAGCTTGGCCCGGCCGGACGCCTTGCCGAGCGCGCGCGCGGCGGTCTCGTCGTCGCGGACCGCCCTGAGAAGCCGACCGAAGGGCTGCTCGCCCAGCCGATAGACGAGGCCGAAGAGGATGGCGACGATCACCAGGACCAGCGCGAGATAGGCTTCCTCGTAGCCCGGCCCCGGGCCGATCCACTGCTCGCCCGGCCGCGGCACGCTGGCGATCCCGAACTCGCCGCGCGTCAGCCAGTCCTCGTTGGTCAGCACCGCCCGCACCACCTCCGCCATGGCGAAGGTCGCGACCGCCAGGTAGTGCGTCGCGAGCCGCACGCTGACCGCGCCGATGAAGAGCGCCAACAGCCCGCCGGCAACGCCCGCCGCGATGAGGCCGAGGAGGAAGGGCTGGCCGAGGCCGATGCCGTATTTCGCCGAAGCCGCGGCATAGGCGGCGCTCCCCGGCGGCGGCAGCGTCACGATGGCGCTGGAAAAGGCGCCGACGGCGAAGAAGGCGACATAGCCGAAATTGATCACGCCGGCGAAGCCGAACTGCATGTTGAGCCCGACCGCCAGCAGCCCGTAGATGAGCGTCAGGGTCGCGAGGCCGACGAAAAAGGCCGTCAGGTCCATCGGCGTGCTCCGCCCGCGAGCCCGCTGGGCCGCAGTATCAGGACGACGATGAGGACGACGAAGGCGAAGGAATAGGCGTAGTCGGCGGCCACGTAGGTTGCGCCGAGTTCGACGGCGAGGCCGATGACGAGGCCGCCGACCATGGCGCCGTAGGGGCTGCCGATGCCGCCGAGCAGCACCGCCGAGAACACCACGAGCAGGAAGTGCCAGCCCATCCCCGGGTCGATCGTGACCTGCGTGACGGCGAGGAGCACGCCGCCGAGCGCGCCGATCGCGGCGCTGGCGAACCACGTCGCCGAGAGCACCCGCGCCGCCCGGATGCCGGCGGCCCGCGCCAGGTCCGGATCGTCGGCGACGGCGCGCATCTTCTTGCCGATCATCGTGTAGCGGAGAAGAAGGTGCACCGAAAGCATCGCCAGCAGCGCGACGGCGAGCGTGATGACCTGCTCGCGCGGCACGAAGATCTGCCCGAAGTTCCAGGGACGCATCAGCGGCACCGGAAAGCGCTCGGGATTGGAGCCGGCGAACATCTGTACCAGATTGTCGAGCACGAAGGCGAGCCCCACGCTGGTGACGATGAGCGGCAGGAGGCCGCGCCGCATCAGCGGATCGTAGAACACCCGCGCGAGGACGACGCCCGAGGCCCCGACGAGCAGCACCGAGACGGCGACGGAAGGCAGCAGCCCGAGCCCGGCCGAGGCGAGGGCGATGGTGAGGTAGGCGCCGAGCGTCAGGAATTCGCCATAGGCGAAGTTGATGAACCGCGTGACGCCGTAGGACAGCGTCAGCCCCACCGCCGAGATCGCGATGACGCCGCCGAGCGCCAGGCCGAAAATCAGGGTTTGAACCAGTGTCTGCAAGCCCGGGCTCCGAAACTGCGGCCGGATGCCCGGCCGCCGACCGCCGCGGACCTCAAGCGGTCGGGCGGAAGGCGGCAGGGCACCCGGTCTTTCTGTCCTATTTCAGCGCCGAGGCGGGCACCGTGGCGACCGTGGTCCACTTGCCGTTCTTCACCTGCCGGATGCCGAACGGAGCGGTGATGTTGCCGTATTCGTCGAAGTCGACCGGGCCGACCAGGCCGTTGTAGTTGATCTCCTTGCCGGCCTCGAGCGCCTTCTTGCCCGACGCGTAGTCGGTGACGTCGACCTTGCCGTCACCCGGATTGGCGACCTTTCGGATGTTGTCGGCGATGGTCTCGCGCGTCACCTTGCCGTCCTTCATCTGCGCCCTCAGCATGGCGAGCGCGACGACGTTCATGGCGTCGTAGGTGTTGGTGCCGAAGATCTTCACATCGTTGCCGCTATAGTCCTTGTAGGCCTTCTCGAAGTCGCGGTTGCGCTGCTGGCTGTCCTCCGAGGCCACCTCCTCGAGGCCGTAGATGCCCTCGACGAGCTGGGCGCCGGCAAGCTTGATGAAATCGTCGTTGGTCTGGTCCTGGGTCACGAACCAGCCGCCCTGGTAGCCCGACTGGAAGGCGTTCGTCATGATCCGCGCGGAATCCTGCGGCGTGCCGACGAGCACGATGCCGTCGGGCTTCGCCCCCGTCACGTCCTGCACCTCGCTGCGATAGGACGGCTTGTCGGGGCTGTACTCGACGGTCTTGTCGACCTTCGCGCCATAGGCCTCGAACGACGTCTGGACCGGCGCCTCGAAGGACACCATGGCCGGCGACTTCCCGACCATGAGCGCCGGCTTCGTCCAGGCTTTTCCGCCGCCGAGATACTTGCTGTCCGTCGCCGCGCGGGCGATCGCCCGGCCGCCGAGCGAATCGGACGGCACCGTGCGGAAGCAGACCGTCTTGCAGGCGTGGTCGAGCGCCGTCGTCCCCGCCGTCGGCGTCACCATCGGAACCGTGTTGTCGATGATGAGCTGCTTGGAGCCGCTGAACGAAAGCGACGTCGGCCCGATCAGCGCCAGGGCGTTGTCGACGTTGATGAGCTTCTGCGCCGCCGTCGTGCCCGCATCCACGACGCCTTCGGTGTCGCCCTGCACGAAGGCGATCTTCTTGCCGCCGATCCCGCCGGACTTGTTGACCTGGTCGGCGATCATCTGGGCGACCGGCTGCACGTTGGCGCCGACCCAGGCATATTGGCCGGTAAAGGGCAGAAGCAGCCCGACGACCAGGTCGTCGGCGGCAGACGCCGGCTGCGCGGCAACGGAAATCCCGACGGCGGCAACGCCCGCAAGCAGTGCGCGAACGGCTTGAATCGATGTCATCACATATCCTCCCAGGTTTCTGAATTGACTCGCCTTCGGACGAAGACGGGCGGGGGCACAAGGCGGCAGGCAGCACCCCGCAGAGATAGAGCGCTTCCAGGAAAAGTGGAAACCGGTCTTCCGTCCGGAAGCGCGTAGAAACGATGAGCTAGAGCCGGTCCGCGATTCCGTGAAGCGCGGACAGGCTATAGCCGGACGGAGACCGTTCGTCCGCAATGCCGGACGTTTCGTATGAGAAGGCCGCCGGCGTGTCAACGCCGCGGCGCTCTCGCCGAAGCCCCGGCGCGACAACGGCAGCACTTGCACCGCCGGGCAGGAGAACGCAGGTTCGCGAATCGCACCTTGGCGCATCTGCCGAGAAAATGGGGGACGGCATGGACGCCGCATATTCACGACCGGTCCGGACGCAAGCCCGCGCATCGCGCGCCGGGCGGCACCCGTGACCGACGATCCCCGCGATGCCGGCGGCGCGATTCGCCCCGTCATCGGCGTAAGCCCGCTGATGCGGCTCGTCTACGAAAGCCGCGACCCGGCGCCGATCTGGAATGCGCTCCTCGCCCGCACGAGCGCCGATCCCGCCGATGCCGCCGCCTGGATGGACATCGCCGTCCTCCTGCAGGCGACGGGCAAGCGCGACCAGGCGCTCGAGATCCAGTCGGCGGCGATCACCCTGCAGCCCGTCCATCGCCGCATCTTCGGCTCGGGAACGGGCCCGAGGATCGCCGCCTTCATGACCGCCGGCGACATGATGGCCAACACGCCCGTCGACTTCCTGCTCGAAGGCTCCGAGGCGACGCTCTACTACGTCTATCTCGACGCCGGGACCGAGCGCCTCCCGGATATTCCCGAAATCGACGCCGCCTTCCTCGCCATCGGCCAGTCGGACGAGAACAGCGCCGTGCTTCGCAATGCCGCGCGGCTCCTCCGGGACTGGCAGGGTCCCCCCGTGATGAACGGGACGCCGGAGCGGATCGACGCCCTGAGCCGCGACGGCGTCTCCCGCCTGCTGGCCGACGCGCCGGCGCTCGTGGCGCCGCCGACGGCGCGCCTGGACGCTGCCGCGTTCGCCGCGCTCGCCGCCGGTGAGACGCCGGTCGGCGCCGTCCTGCCGGGCTGCGGCTTTCCCCTCGTCGCCCGCCCCGCCGGCACGCACGCCGGCGGCGGCATGGTGCGCGCCGCCTCGCCGGAGAGCCTCGCGGCGCAACTGCCCGTGGCCACCGGCGACGTCTTCCTCTGCCCCTTCGTCGACTACGCCGGTTCCGACGGGCTCTTCCGCAAGCAGCGCGTCGTCTTCATCCGCGGCAAGCCCTTCGCCAGCCACATGGCGGTCTCGGACCACTGGATCGTCCATTATCTCAGCGCCGGCATGATGACCGACGCCACCCGCCGGCGCGAGGAGGAAGAGTGGATGGAGACCTTCGACACAGGCTTCGCGGCGCGTCACGCGGGCGCCTTCGAGGAGCTGCATGCACGCATCGGGCTCGACTATTTCGGCATAGACTGCGCGGAACTGGGCGACGGCCGCCTGCTCGTCTTCGAGGTCGATGTCGCGATGATCGTCCACGACATGGATTCCGACCGGATCTTTCCCTACAAGAAACCCGTTATGCGCAAGCTCTTCGAGGCCTTCCAGCAGGCGCTCGTGGCGACCGGGAGGCGACAAGCGGCCGATGCAGGCGGAAAAACGGAACGCGATGGGCCATAGGCTGAGGCGGATCTTCGAGCGGCTTCCCGTCGAGCCGGGCATACTGATCGGCCTCGCGCTGATCGCCGGCTTCGCCCTGGCGCTGGGCGTGATCGTCGACGACGTCACGGAAAACGAGGCCGGCGCCTTCGACCGAACGATCCTCATGGCCCTGCGGACCGCCGGCAACCTCGCGAAGCCGATCGGTCCCGGCTGGCTCCAGGGGTCCGTGACGGACATCACCGCGCTCGGCAGCGCGACCGTTCTGACGATCGTCACGACGATCGCCGTCGCCTATCTCGTCGTCGCCCGCCGCTACCGGCTGGCGCTGGTGACGGGCCTCGCGATCGCCGGCGGCAGCGTCTTCGAAAAGCTGCTCAAGCTCGGTTTCGACCGCGCCCGCCCGGACGTCGTCCCGCACCTGGTGACCGTCCATTCGCTGAGCTTCCCGAGCGGCCACGCCATGCTGTCGGCGATCACGTATCTCACCCTCGGCACGCTCCTGGCCCGGGCCCAGACGAAGCGGCGGCTCAGCGTGTTCGTCTTCTGCGTCGGCCTGCTGATGGCGCTGGCGATCGGCCTGAGCCGGGTCTATCTGGGCGTCCATTTCCCCACCGACGTCCTCGCCGGCTGGTGCTTCGGCTCGCTCTGGGTGACCCTCGTCTGGCTGGTCGCCCGCGTCTACACCCGCCGGACGGATCAGCCGGGCAGCGACAGGTAGACGGAGACGGTCAGCACCGACAGCACCGTGGAGACGAGGATCACGTTCGACGTCACCGTCCCGTCGCGCCGGTAGAACTCCGCCAGCATGAACGGCCCCGTCCCCGTCGGCAGCGCCGACAAGAGCACCGCCGTCTGGACCTGGATCGCCGGCAGCCTGAAGACGAGCGCCGCCAGGGCCCAGGTCGCCGCCGGCTGGGCGAGGAGCTTGGCCGCCACCAGCCACAGGGTGGGGCCGCCGGCAAGGCCCGACTTCCCCGACGGGGCGTTGCCCCTTTCGGCCAGGAACAGGCCGATGACGACGAGCGCGCAGGGACTGGCCGCCCCGCCGAGCAGCTTCAGGAAGGTCTCCGCCGCCTGCGGCACCTCCAGTCCGAGCGCCGCGACGACGGCGCCGAGGGCGGGCGCCACCAGAAGCGGGTTTCGCACCAGCGACAGGGCGACCTTTCTCAGGACCGCCAGCGGATGGCTCTTCTCCTGGAGCCCGACTTCGATGAGGAGGATCGCGACGCCGAAGACGATGCACACGGTGATGATCGAGGCGATGGCGGTCAGCGGCAGCGTCTGCTTGCCGAACGCCACGAGCGCCAGCGGAAAGCCCATGAACCCGCAATTGGAGTAACCGGCGTTGAGCCCGTCGATCGCCGCGTCGGGAAGCGGGATCCGGCGCGCGCGCACCGCCACCGTCAGCCCGAAGACGGCAAGGCTCCCGATGCCGAAGGAAAGGATGAAGCCCGGGCGCCAGATGGTCGCCCAATGGGTATGGGCGACAATGTCGAAGAACAGCGCCGGCAGCGCCAGCCAGACGACGAATCGGTTGAGTTCCGACACGGAATGCGCGCCGAGCACACCGCCGCGACGGACGATCCATCCGGCGAAAATCAGGGCGAAGATCGGGACGACCGTCGTCAGTGTTGAAATCATGAGCTGAACCGGACGTTGAAAGGCCCCGCCCGTTTACAGTCTGTGCGACGGGTCCGCTATTACGAATTCTAGCGTAATAAACGCAGAGCGCCTCCCCCGCGCCTCGAACCGGCATCGAGCGTCCGGAGAGGAACATTCGATCTCGGCGCGCCGTTCCCCCGGGCAACCGGTCCTCCGGCGGATCCCACGCGGTTCGCCTGCGACCTGACGGCCCCCGGAAGCCGTCGCCTTCGCGCAAACGTCGACGAACGGGCGCTTTTGCGCTAACGCAGTCCATGCGCACTCGACGCCACCCGCCACAGGAGAGCGACCCCATGAACCGTTCCGACATCAATGAGATCATCCGGGAGAGCGACCGCTTCATACGGTCCTTCGGCTACGTCATGCCGCCCTTCGCCTACTGGTCGCCGCAGGAGATGAAGCAGCGCACCGCCCGCGACGCCGCCGCCATCCGCGACGCCCGGCTCGGCTGGGACATCACCGACTACGGCCAGGGCCGCTACGCCGATCTCGGTCTCTTCCTCTTCACGGTCCGCAACGGCCGGCAGGAAGACCTGAAGAACGGCAGCGGCATGCTCTACGCCGAAAAGATCATGATCTCCCGCAAGGAGCAGATCTCGCCGATGCATCGCCACGTCGTCAAGGCGGAGGACATCATCAACCGCGGCGGCGGCACGCTCGTCCTGGAACTCTTCGCATCCGCCGCCGACGGCTCGGTGGACGAGTCCTCGAAGGTCGTCGTCCCGACGGACGGCGTGCTGCGGACCATGGCCGCCGGCAGCCGCCTCGAGCTCGCGCCCGGCGAGAGCGTCACGCTTCTCCCCGGCGTCTGGCACGCCTTCTGGGGCGAGGGAGCCGACGTGCTCATCGGCGAGGTCTCGACCGTCAACGACGACCTGACCGACAACATATTCCGCGAGCCGATCGGCCGTTTTTCCGACATCAGCGAGGACGAGGACCCGCTGCACCTCCTCGTTTCGGACTACGACGAATGGCTCTGACCCTTTGTTTCCACGCTCTTACGGACGGAACCTCGGTTTCCGCTCCAACCGGAAGCGCCACACGGGAGGCCTGCCCCATATGACCGGATTCAACTACCAGCTCTACAGTTCGCGCGATCACGGACCGCTGTCGAAGACGCTCGCGATGCTCGCCAAGGCCGGCTATGCCGGCGTCGAGGGCTACGGCGCGCTCTTCTCCGACCTCGACGAGGCGGGCCTCGACCGCTTGCGCGCCGACCTCGACGCGAACGGCCTGGCCATGCCGACCGTCCACTTCGGCCTCGACCTGATCGAGGGCGACCCGGCCCGCGCGACCGCCATCGCCGGGGCGCTCGGCATCCGGACGATCTACTGCCCCTTCCTGGCGCCGGAAGACAGGCCAACCGACGCCGACGGCTGGGTCGCCTTCGGCAGGCGCCTCAACCGGGCGGGCGGACCGATCCTGGACGCCGGCATCGGTTTCGGCTGGCACAACCACGATTTCGAGTTCGCGCCCTTGGCCGACGGCTCGCTGCCCGCCGAGCACCTCTTCGGAAGCGCCGCGACCCTCGAATGGGAGGCCGACATCGCCTGGGTCGCGCGCGGCGGGGCCGATCCCTTCGCCTGGATCGACAATTACGGAAGCCGCATCACCGCGGTTCACGTCAAGGACATCGCGGCGCCCGGCGAAAACGCCGACGAGGACGGCTGGGCCGATGTCGGCCACGGCACCCTCCCCTGGGCCGACCTGATGGAGCGCCTGCGGCTGACCAGCGCCCGGCACTTCATCATGGAGCACGACAAGCCGAGCGACGACGAACGGTTCGCAACCCGCTCGCTCGAAGCGGCCAGCAAGTACTGAGGAGTGAGAACGATGAAGGAACTCGGCGTCGGCATCGTCGGCTGCGGCAACATCTCGACCACCTATTTCACCTACGCGCCGCTCTTCAAGGGCATCCGCATCGTCGCATGCGCGGACGTCGATCCGGAGGCCGCACGGACGCGGGCCGAGGAGTACGGCGTCGAGGCGCAGGGCGTCGACGAACTGCTCGCCAACCCCGCCGTCGACATCGTCGTCAACCTGACGATCCCCGCCGCGCATTTCCGGGTCAGCCGGGCGGCGATGGAGGCGGGCAAGCACGTCTACTCGGAAAAGCCCTTCGTCCTGACCCTGGACGAGGGCGAGACCCTGCGCGCTCTCGGCAGGGAGAAGGGCCTCTCCATCGGCAGCGCCCCCGACACCTTCCTCGGCGGCGCGCAGCAGCACGCCCGTTCGGCGATCGACGAAGGCATGGTCGGGCGCATCGTCGCCGGCACGTGCCACGTCATGAGCCACGGCATGGAGCACTGGCATCCGAATCCGGACTTCTTCTTCAAGCCCGGCGCCGGCCCGATCCTCGACATCGGGCCCTATTACATCGCCAGCCTCGTCAACCTCGTCGGCCCGGTCCGCCGCGTGGGCGCGCTGACCTCGATGGCGGAACCGACCCGAACGATCACGTCGAGCCCGCGCGCCGGCGAGACGATCGACGTGGAAACGCCCACCAACATCCACGCCCTTCTCGAATTCGAACAGGGTGCGACGATAACCCTGTCGGCCAGCTGGGACGTCTGGGCCCACCGCCACGCGCCGATGGAGCTCTACGGCACGGAGGGCTCGATCTTCCTGCCGGACCCGAATTTCTTCGGCGGAAAGGTGGAGGTCAGCCAGCACGGCGAAGCGATCTCGACGCTGGAGGAGTGGGACCATCCGCTCGGCATTCCCAACCAGCAGCACAAGCAGGGCATGATGGCGAACTACCGCACGGCCGGCCTCGCCGACCTGGCGCTGGCGATCATGGAGGAGCGCGACCCGCGCTGCTCGCTGGACCGCGCCCTCCACGGAATCGACGTCATGACCGCGATCCTGAAGTCCGGCGAGGAGCACCGCTTCGTCGAGCTTTCCACCACCTGCACGCGCCCCGCCGGATTCGGCATCGAAGAGGCCCGCGCGCTCCTCAGAAACTGACAGCACTGGAATAGAGCCAATGTCCTGGCACCCGGCCGAAAACAGATATGAGAGCATGAAATACAACCGCTGCGGCCGCAGCGGGCTGAAGCTGCCGGCGATCTCGCTCGGCCTGTGGCACAATTTCGGCGGCGACGCCGCCGACGACCGCAAGCGCGCGATCTGCCGGACCGCCTTCGACCACGGCATCACGCATTTCGACCTCGCCAACAACTACGGCCCGCCGCCCGGCTCGGCCGAGGAGGCCTTCGGCCGGATCCTGCGGACCGATTTCGCCGGCCTGCGCGACGAGCTCGTCGTCTCGTCCAAGGCCGGCTACGGCATGTGGCCCGGGCCCTACGGGGAATGGGGCAGCCGCAAATACCTGGTCGCAAGCTGCGACCAGAGCCTGAAACGGCTGGGACTGGACTACGTCGACATCTTCTATTCCCACCGCTTCGACCCCGAGACCCCCCTCGAGGAGACCATGGCGGCCCTCGACCACATCGTACGTTCGGGCAGGGCCCTCTATGTCGGAATCTCCTCCTACAACGCCGCCCGCACCCGCGAGGCCGCCCGGATCCTGAAGGACCTCGGCACCCCGTGCCTCATCCACCAGCCGAGCTATTCCATGATCAACCGCTGGGTCGAGGACGACGGCCTGCTGACCGCGCTCGAGGACCTCGGCATCGGCTCGATCGTCTTCTCGCCCCTCGCCCAGGGCATGCTGACGGACAAGTACCTGAACGGCATTCCCGAGGACAGCCGGGCCGCCCAGGGCAAGTCGCTGCGCTCGGAGTTCCTGACCGAGCGCAACGTCGAGAACATCCGCAATCTCAACCGCATCGCCGAAGGCCGCGGCCAGTCGCTCGCCCAGATGGCACTCGCCTGGGCGCTGCGCGGCGGCCGCGTGACGACGGCGCTGATCGGCGCGAGCCGGCCGCAGCAGGTCGTCGACTGCGTCCGCGCCCTCGACAAGCCGGACTTCACCGACGCCGAACTGGCCGAGATCGACAGCTACGCGCGCGAGGCCGACATCAACCTGTGGGCCGCCTCCGCCGAGCGAAAGGGCCCGCCGCGCAAATAGAGCGCTTCCAGGAAAAGTGGAAACCGGTTTTCCGTCCGGAAGCGCGTGAAACAATCGAAGAGCTTCCAGGAAAAGTGGAAACCGGTTTTCCGTCCCCCGGCCCCCCGGCTTGCACTGCAGGCCGGAGCGCGAACCCGCGCGCCCGGGACATATCGTCACGCTCGGCCGCATCCGAAAACTTTCGTCCGTCCCGGACGTTGGTGCAGACGAACCTATGACAGAAAGCCTGTTGACAAAAAGATAGCCTAGGCTAAATCTTTCCCCTGCCGATAGCGACGAGAAAAAACGTTCATGGACATGCGGGCTCCCAAGGCGAATCTCAGCGAGCGCACGACGACGGCCATCCGCGATGCGCTGGCGGGCCGGCGACGCGGGCCGATGTCGGCGCTCCTGTTTGCCGGCCCGGCGGTCATCGCATCCATCGCCTACATGGACCCGGGCAACTTCGCGACCAACATCCAGGCCGGCGCCCGATACGGTTATCTGCTCCTATGGGTCGTCCTGATGGCGAACCTGATCGCCATGCTCTTCCAGGCCATGTCCGCCAAGCTCGGCATCGTGACCGGACGGAACCTGGCGGAGATGTGCCGCGACCGCTTTCCCCCGCGCGTCGTGCTGGCGATGTGGGTCGTCAGCGAGATCGCCGCGATGGCGACCGATCTCGCCGAGTTCCTCGGAGGCGCCATCGGGCTCGCCCTGCTCTTCGGCATGCCGCTCATCTACGGCATGACCGTCACGGCGATCGTCACCTACGGCATCCTCATCTTCGAGCGCCGCGGCTTCCGGCCGATGGAGCTGATCATCGGCGGCCTCGTCGGAGTCATCGGCCTCTGCTACGTCATCGAGGTATTCATCGCGCCCGTCGACTGGCAAAGTGCCGCCGCCCACCTGGTCACGCCGCAAATGCCCGACGCCGCCGCCTTGACCATCTCCGTCGGCATCATCGGCGCCACCGTCATGCCCCATGCCGTCTATCTGCATTCGGGCCTCACCCAGCATCGCGCCCCGGCCCGCGACGACCGCGAGCGCAGGACGCTCGTGCGCTATTCCAACCGCGAGGTGATCGTCGCCCTGGCGGTCGCCGGCATGGTCAACATCGCGATGGTGATGATGGCCTCCGCCGCCTTCCACGCCGGCCACAGCGACGTGGCCGAAATCGAGAGCGCCTACCACACCCTCACGCCGCTTCTGGGCGGCGCTGCGGCGACGGTCTTTCTCGTCTCCCTCATCGCGTCCGGCATTTCCAGTTCGGTCGTCGGCACCATGGCCGGCCAGATGATCATGCAGGGCTTCGTCGGCTTCGGCATCCCGATCTGGGTGCGCCGCCTCGTCACCATGCTGCCGGCCTTCGTCGTCGTGGCCCTGGGCGTCAACGCGACCACCGCGCTGGTCCTGAGCCAGGTGGTGCTGTCCATCGCCCTGCCCGTGCCGATGATCGCGCTGGTGATGTTCACGCGCAATCGGCAGGTCATGGGCGAGTTCGTCAACTCGTGGATCGTCTCGGCCCTCGCGATCGTCGGCGCCGTGGTGGTGCTCTCGCTCAACGCGGTGCTGCTCGCCCAGACCTTCGGCCTGCCGATACCCGGATTGCCCGGCTAGCGCTTCCAGGAAAAGTGGGAACCGGTTTTCCGTCCGGAAGCGCGTCAACAAACAACCGCTTCCAGGAAAAGTGGGAACCGGTTTTCCGTCCGGAAGCGCGTACGAACAATGAGATAGAGCCTGTCCGCGATTCCGTGAACCGCGGACAGGCTCTGTTCTAAAGCTCCGTCCAGACGCCGCCGTTCTTCGACGATTCGACGGCCGCCGCGATGAACTTCATGCCGTCGAGCCCGTCCCCGACCGTCGGGAAAAGCACGCCGCCCGGCACCGGATCGCCGCCGCGCGCCGCGATGATCGCCTGCGCCGCCTCCGCGTAGATGTTGGCGAACCCTTCCAGATATCCCTCGGGATGGCCCGGCGGCACCCGGCTCACGCGGTTCGCCGCCTCGCCGGCGCCCGCCCCGTTCCGGGTGATGAGCTGCTTCGGCTCGCCGAAGGGCGTGTACCAGAGATAGTTCGGGTCCTGCTGGCACCATTCGAGCCCGCCCTTGGTGCCGTAGACGCGAAGCTTGAGGCCGTTCTCGTTCCCCGGCGCCACCTGGCTCGCCCAAAGCATGCCCTTCGCGCCGCCCTCGTAGCGCAGCAGGATCTGGACGTCGTCGTCGAGGCGGCGGCCGTCGACGAAGGTCGTCAATTCCGCGCAGAGCTCCGTCGCCTTCAGGCCGGACACGAAAGAGCCGAGATTGTAGGCATGGGTGCCGATGTCGCCGATCGCGCCCCCCGCGCCCGAGCGCGCCGGATCCGTGCGCCATTCGGCCTGCTTCACGCCCGCATCCTCGGCCTTCTCCGTCAGCCAGTCCTGCGGATATTCCGCCTGCACCAGCCGCAGCTGCCCGAGAACGCCGTCGCGCACCATGGCGCGGGCCTGGCGGACCATCGGATAGCCGGTGTAGTTGTGCGTCAGGACGAAGATCCGGCCGCTCGACTCCACCAGCCCGACGAGTTCCTCCGCCTCCGAAACCGTCGTGGTCATCGGCTTGTCGCAGATCACGTGGATGCCGGCGTTGAGGAAGGCCTTCGCCGCCGAGGCGTGAAGGTGGTTCGGCGTCACGATGGAAACCGCCTCGATCCCGTCCTCGCGCGCGGCTTCGGCCTTCGCCATCTCCAGAAAGGTGCCGTAGCTGCGCTCCGGCGCGATGCCGAGCTCCACGGCCGATGCGCTTGCCCGGTCCGGATCGGAGGACAGCGCGCCGGCCACCAGTTCGTAGCGGTCGTCGAGGCGCGCGGCGATGCGGTGGACGGCGCCGATGAAGGCCCCCTGCCCGCCGCCGACCATGCCAAGTCGGATACGCCGGCCGGCGGCCGTCTCCCTGCTTCCCGTAATAGCCATTGTCTGGAAGTCTCCTTTTTATCAGTCGAGGCCGAGGATGCGGCGGTTGGCGCTCTCGTCCGTGCCGGCGCCGGCGAAATCGTCGAAGGCGTGCTCCGTGACGCGGATGATGTGCGCGGCGATGAACTCGGCGCCCTCGCGCGCCCCGTCCTCCGGGTGCTTCAGCGCGCATTCCCATTCGAGCACCGCCCAGCCGTCGAAATCATGCGCCGAGAGCTGCGAGAAGATCCGGCCGAAATCGACCTGCCCGTCGCCGAGCGAGCGAAACCGGCCGGCGCGGTCGACCCAGGACTGGTATCCGCCATAGACGCCCTGGCGGCCGCTCGGGACGAATTCCGCGTCCTTCACGTGGAAGGCGCGGATGCGCTCGTGATAGATCTCGATATATTCGATGTAGTCGAGCTGCTGCAGCACGAAATGGGACGGATCGTAGAGGAGGTTCGCCCGCGGATGGCCGTTCACCCGCTCGAGGAACATCTCGTAGGACACGCCGTCGTGCAGGTCCTCGCTCGGGTGGATCTCGAAACAGGCGTCGACGCCCTCTCCGTCGCAATAGTCGAGGATCGGCTTCCAGCGCCGCGCAAGCTCGTCGAACGCCGTTTCGACGAGCCCGGCCGGACGCTGCGGAAAGGGATAGAGGAACGGCCACGCAAGCGCCCCGGAAAAGGTCGGCATTCCCGTAAGCCCCATGTGCCTCGATGCCCGCGCCGCGCGCTTCAGCTGGTCGACCGCCCATTGCTGCCGCGCCGCCGGATTGCCGTGCACCTTTTCGGGCGCGAAGCCGTCGAGCATCTCGTCGTAGACCGGGTGGGCGGCGACGAGCTGCCCCTGCAGATGGGTCGACAGCTCGGTCACGGCCAGTCCGTGCTTGCGCGCCGTGCCGACGATCTCGTCGCAATAGTCCTTGGAGTCGGACGCCTTCTCGATGTCGATCAGCCGGGCGTCCCATGTCGGTATCTGCACGCCCTTGTAGCCGAGCGAGGCCGCCCATTCGCAGATCGAATCGAGGGAATTGAACGGCGCCGCGTCCCCGGCGAACTGGGCAAGGAATATGGCAGGTCCCTTGATCGTCTTCATGGTCGTTTCTCCCGATTTCTGTCCAGATCGAAGCCTGTTGCGCGACGACGGTATTGCCCTTGCGCGGCACCGGCAAGATGCGGGCCGGAATGCGGGGAAAAATGGCGGATGGTTGCGGCATCGCCGCCGACGCGCCCGAGCCTGAGCGTCATGACGGCATGCGGCGCGATCACTCCGAACCGACGGCTGTTTCGGAAATAAGCCCGCCGGTCTCGGCGTCGACGCTCGCCAGGCTGACGCGGTAGCCCCACAGGCGCTTGATGTGCCCGAGCGTCGCCTCGCGGCCGTGGTCGGAAAGCAGAACGCCGTTGCGCACCGTGTGCTGCAGCCGCAGGTGCCGGTCGCCGAGGAGGTCGACGTCGGCCACCTGGATGTCCGGCTGGTTGGCGCTGACGTCGAGATTGTTGGCGAGCGCCGAGCGCACGCGCTCGTAGCCGCGTTCGTCGTGGATGGCGGAGACCTCGTAGTGGTCGCGGCCGGCATTGTCCCCGAGCGCGAACAGGCGAAGCTTGCGGATCAGCTCCGGGCTGAGGAACTGGCGCACGAAGGATTCGTCGCGATGGTTGGCCCAAGCGTCGATGAGCGTCCCCATCGGGTCGCCGTTGCCGGCGATGTCGGGGAACCACTCCTCGTCCTCCTTCGTCGGCTGCGTGCAGACGCGCTCGATGTCCTGCATCATGGCGAAACCGAGCGCGTAAGGGTTGATCGCCGAGTAGCGCGGGTCGTCGAAATGCGGCTGGAAGACCACGTTGGCGTGGCTCGCCAGGAATTCCAGCATGGTGCCCTCGCCGAGCCGCCCGCGCTCGAACAGCGTGTTCATGATCGTGTAGTGCGTGAAGGTCGCGCAGCCCTCGTTCATCACCTTGGTCTGGCGCTGCGGGTAGAAATATTGCGCCACGATCCGCACGATCCTGAGGATTTCCCGCTGCCAGGGCTCCAGGATCAGGCTGTTCTTCTCCAGGAAGTAGAGCAGGTTCTCCTCCGGCAGCTTCAGGGCGCGCTTGCGCTCCTGCGCCTCGCGCTCGGCGGCGCTCGGATCCTCGCCCTCCTTGCGCTGCGGCAGCGTGCGCCAGAGGTCGTTGAACGTCTTCTCCTCGTATTCCAGCCGCTCGCGAATGCGCTCGTGTTCGCGCTCGACCGACAGGCGCGGCGGCCGCCGGTAGCGGAACACGCCCTGGTCCATGATGGCATGCGCCGCGTCGAGGATCGATTCCACCGCGGCCAGCCCGTGCCGCTCCTCGCAGCGCGCGATGTATCGCTTCGCGAACTCCATGTAGGACAGGATCGCGTTCGCGTCGGTCCATTGGCGGAACAGATAGTTGTTCTTGAAGAAATGGTTGTGCCCGAAGGCCGCGTGCGCCGTCACCAGCGCCTGCATCCCCATGGTGTTTTCCTCCATGAGGTAGACGATGCAGGGATTGGAGTTGATGACGAGTTCGTAGGCGAGCCCCCGCCGGCCCTTGCGATAGGCGGTCTCCTCGTGGACGAAGTGCTTGCCGAACGACCAGTGGCGGTACATCAGCGGCAGGCCGATCGACGAATAGGCGTCGAGCATCTGCTCCGAGGAGATGATTTCCATCTGGTTCGGATAGACGTCGAGCTTCATGTCCCCGAGTGCCACCTCCTCGATGGCATCGTAGGTGCGCGACAGGGTGTCGAAGGTCCAGTCGGAACTCTCGAACAGAAGGCCGGCGCTCTTGTTACGCGTAGTCACTGTCTTTCACCCGTCAGCCGTTTTTGGAACTGGACTGCTTGGCGAAGAGCTCGTGGAACACCGGATAGATGTCCGACGGCTCCGCGATCCTCGTCATCTGGAAGTTTTCCCATCGCTCGCTCACCAGCTTGTACGCCTTCCAGAGCGCCGTGCCGTTGTCGGTGGCGCGGAAGATGTCGCTCTCGCGCTCGTCGATGATCTCGACATAGGCGTAGTACTGGCACAGCTTCATGATCTGCTCGTCGAGCATGGCGACGCAGCGCCCGGAATCGTCGCGGCTGTTGTCGCCGTCGGAAGCCTGGGCGGCGTAGATGTTCCACTCGTTGCTCGGATAGCGCTCCTCGACGATCCTCTGCATTTCGTCGAGCGCGGTCGAAACGACGGTGCCGCCGCTGCGCGTCGAATAGAAGAACGTCTCCTCGTCGACCTCCTGCGCCTCGTGCGTGTGGCGGATGAAGACGATGTCGGTGCGCTCGTATCGCCTGGAGAGGAACATGTGCAGCAGCACGAAGAAGCGCTTCGCCAGGTCCTTCTCGCGCTCGCCCATGGAGCCCGACACGTCCATCAGGCAGAACATGACCGCGTTGGCGTTCGGAAGCGGCTGCTGCTCGAAGCGGTTGAACCGTATGTCCATCGGATCGACATAGGGGATCACCCGGCGCCGGCGTTGCAGCACCTCCAGTTCCGCGCGGAGCGCCTCGATCGCCTTGCGCCTGGCGGGATTGGACGGCTCCTTCGCCTCCAGCGCCGCGATCTCGGCTTCCTTCTCCTCGATCTCCCTGCGTTTCGGGCGCCTGAGCGCGATCCGCCGGCCGAAGCTGTTGCGCATCGTTTGGCCGACATTGATGTTCGTCGGCGCGCCGGTGATGGAAAAACCCGCCCGGCGGGGCCGGAACGTCTTCACCTCCTTGAGATTGAGCTTGATGAGGTGCGGCAGTTCCAGGTCTTCGAAGAACAGGTCGAGCACCTCCTCGCGCGACAGCACGAAGCGGAAATCGTCCTCCGATTCACCGTCCGCGGAGGCATCCTTGCCGCTTCCCTGCCCGCCGCCCGACGGCGGCTTCGGCAGGCGGTCGCCGGCGTGGAACTCCTTGTTTCCCGGCAGCACGTGCTCGCGCTTGCCCGTGGCCCGGTCGAGATGGAAGCTCGGCTCGGCGGTGCCCTTGATCGGCACCCGCACGGCCCGCTCCGATCCGGCGTCGGCGATCTTGCCGGACTTGATCTGCTCGTTGATCGTCCGCTTCAGTTCGTCGCGCGCCCGGCGCAGGAAACGCTGCCGGTTGCCGAGGCTCTTGTCCTTCGGATTGAGGCGACGGTCGATGTAGTTGGGCATACGGGCTCCACCCTAAGCGCGACACGGTACGGGGAAGACGGCGCGCCGGCCGGGCGCGCCGTCCTGTCCTCATCCGGCCTTGTTGACCCGCATGTACCAGTCGACCAGCCGGCGCACCTGACGTTCCGTATAGCCTCGCCCGACCATCCGGTGCACGAACTCCGAATGCTGCTTCTCCGTCGCGCTGTCCTTCTTCGAACCGAAGCTGATGACGGGCAGCAGGTCTTCCACCTGGCCGAACATACGCTTTTCTATGACCTCGCGCAGCTTCTCGTAGGAGGTCCACGCCGGGTTGCGGCCGTTGTTCTTGGCCCGCGCCCTCAGAGTGAACTTCACCACTTCGTTGCGGAAGTCCTTCGGGTTGGCGATCCCGGCCGGCTTCTCGATCTGCGAGAGCTCGGCATCGAGGATCTCGCGGTTGAGGATCTGGCCCGTGTCCGGGTCCTTGTAGTCCTGGTCCTCGATCCACGCATCCGCATAGGCGATGTACCGGTCGAAGAGGTTCTGGCCGTACTCGCTGTAGGATTCCAGATAGGCCTTCTGGATCTCGTAGCCTATGAACTCCGCGTAGCGCGGCGCGAGCTCCGACTTGAGGAAGTCGAGATACCGTCCCTCGGTTTCGGCCGGGAACTGCTCGCGCTTGATCGCCTGTTCGAGCACGTACATCAGATGCACGGGATCGGCCGCCACCTGCTTGGTGTCGAAGTTGAAGGTCGAGGATAGCACCTTGAAGGCGAACCGGGTGCTGACGCCGGTCATGCCTTCGTCGACGCCGGCCGCATCGCGGTACTCCTGGACCGACTTCGCCTTCGGATCGATGTCCTTGAGGTTCTCGCCGTCATACATCCGCATCTTGGTGTAGAGCGGCGAGTTCTCGTGCTCGGTCAGCCGCGTGGAGACGGTGAACCGGCTCAGGATCTCCAGCACCTCGGGCGCGCACGGGTTGTTGGCGAGCTCGCTCTCGCGAAGCAGCTTGTCGTAGATCTGCTTCTCCTCCGTCACCCGCAGGCAGTAGGGAACCTTGACGACGAGGATCCGGTCGAGGAAGGCCTCGTTGTTCCTGTTGTTCCTGAACTGCAGCCATTCGGACTCGTTGGAGTGCGCGAGCACGATGCCCTGGTAGGGGAAGGCCCCGAAGTTCTCGGTGCCGTTGTAGTTGCCCTCCTGGGTGGCCGTCAGCAGCGGATGCAGCACCTTGATCGGCGCCTTGAACATCTCGACGAATTCGAGCAGGCCCTGCGTCGTCCGGTTGAGGCCGCCGCTGTAGGAATAGGCGTCCGGATCGGCCTGGTTGAAATGCTCGAGCTGGCGGATGTCGACCTTGCCCACCAGCGCGGAAACGTCCTGGTTGTTCTCGTCGCCGGGCTCCGTCTTGGCGATGCCGATCTGCCTGAGCCTCGACGGCATGATCCGCACGACGGAGAACTTCGAGATGTCGCCGCCCATCTCGTCGAGGCGCTTGGTGGCCCAGGGCGAGATCAGGCCGGTGAGCCGGCGCCGGCCGATGCCGTACTTGTCCTCCAGGAGATCCGCCATGCGCTGCGGATGGAAGAGGCCGAGGGGCGATTCGAAGACCGGGCTGATCTCGTCGCCGATCTTGAGCGTGTAGATCGGCTGCTCCTCCATGAGGCGCTTGAGACGTTCGGCCAGCGACGACTTGCCGCCGCCGACCGGTCCGAGGAGGTAGAGGATCTGCTTGCGCTCCTCCAGGCCCTGCGCGGCGTGGCGGAAGTAGGAGACGATCCGCTCCACCGTCTCCTCCATCCCGTAGAAGTCCGCGAAGGAGGGATAGATCTTGATGGTGCGGTTGGCGAAGATGCGGCCGAGCCGCTCGTCGGCACTCGTGTCGACGAGGTTGGGCTCGCCGATGGCCGCCATCATTCGCTCCGGCGCGCTGGCATACATGGTGGGATCGTCGCGGCATGCCAGCAAATATTCCTGGAGGCTGATTTCCTCCTGCTTTTCGCGGCTGTAGATCTCCGCGAAGAGATTGAAGACGTCTGTATCATGCGATGGCATACTGATGGTCTCCCGCGACACGAGTGTGGAATGGGAAGCTGGCTGGGGCAGTTTTCGAGAGGCGGAGATAGTCGGTCAGTCGGACCCTTTCCGCGACCTTGCCGCGGACCGTCGATTCTCTGGACGCAACCTCCGTCCATGAGGCATTCCGAGACTCATATCGGGGCAACATCGCCTGCCGTGTCCGTCTCTCCGATTCGCCCTTCCCCTATGATATAGGTTTTGGCGGGCCAATGGCACGAAACATTCGTCCGAAATCTAATTTATCCCGGTTTTGTGATCGCAGCGACACGACTTGAAAGCCGCCGTGACGGCGACGGGCGGCGGAAGGCCCTGGGCCGGCCTGCGGTGGAGAGGACATGTTCGTCCCGCGGAACAAGCCGAATGCCGTCGGGACGGCCCCGGCGGCGGCCGTCCCCGGAAAAAGTCCCGATTGGTTAACGCCAGTTCGAGGGCCCATCGCGTGCCGTATCGGGACACCGGGCCGGGGCCGTTGCCGTGCGCCCGGTTCGGGCCCGCCCCGCGCTTGGCCGGAATCGGGAAAGCCGAAAAAAGTCGGGCGGGGGCTGTTGCATTTCGAAGCGTTATATGAGAGATAGCTAAACTTTATATCAAATCATATTATTAACCGAACATTAACATACAGTGCGGAACGCGGCCCCCCTTGTATTAGATGTGCACGAACGAAGGAAAATCGTGCAATGTCGCATATCGATCACCCCTTTTCGGGGCTTGTCGTGCCTGCGCGGCGCAGCCGCGATGCAGTCGTACGCAGGACCTCCCTGTGCGCCCTCATGGCAGCGGCCGAGGCCATCGCGGCCGCGTCCGTGGTGTTCGGCGCCGCATTCATCTATCACCTGGCCATCCTGCATGTGGCGGTCGGCGCGTTCGCCTCGCCGTTCTACGCCCTCTATGCGGTGACGGCCGGCCTCTTCCACGGCGGCTTCGCCTGGTTCGGGCACAATCGCTTCCTCGACACCCGCGAAGCGACGCAGGCAAGCTCGCGCGATGCGGCATACGCCTGGACGGCGGCGATCGCCCTGACGCTCCTGACCGCCTTCCTCCTCGGCCAGATCGGCGATCTTTCGCGCGTCTCCCTGACGCTGGCCTACCTGGTCGGCATACCGCTGGCCATCGCCTCGCGCGGCAAGCTGCAGGCCGTCGTCGGCCGGCGGATCCGCAACGGAGATCTTCATTTCGAAAGCGTGGCCGTGATCGGCAACCGCGTCGACGTGCTCAATTTCCTCATTCACGGCGAGCTCTGGCGCAACGGCCATCGCGTCAGCAACACGCTCTACCTCGAGGACGTTCGAAGCGAGGACGGCAGCATCGGCGCGGGGACGATAGAGAGCTTCGCGGCCGCCAATTTGCGGGCCGGCACCGACCACATCGTCTTCGTCGGCCCCCTTTCCGATCTCGACGAGCTCGACCGGATGACCGCGCAGTTGAGGCGCTTCGCCGTCAACGTGCTCTACGCGCCGGCGACCGGCAACCGCTCCCTCAAGTTCATTGACGTGCTCTCCATCGGGCCGAACAATGCGCTGCGCTTCCTGCGTGCACCGATGAGCGACGGCGCCGTCCTCCTCAAGCGGGCGACCGACATCGCCGGCGCGCTCTTCGGCCTCGTCTTCCTCTCGCCCGTCTTTCTCGTCGTCGCGCTGTTGATCCGGCTCGAATCGGAGGGGCCGATCATCTTCCGCCAGGCCCGGCGCGGCTTCAACGGCGAGACGTTCACGATCTGGAAGTTCCGCTCCATGCGCGTCACCGAAAGCGGCCACGCCATGAGCCAGGCCCGCAAGAACGATCCGCGCGTCACCCGCGTCGGAGCCTTCATCCGTCGCACCAGCATCGACGAACTGCCGCAGCTGGTGAACGTGCTGACCGGCCGCATGAGCCTCGTGGGACCCCGCCCCCACGCGGTCTCCCACGACGACGAACTCGCGACCCAGATGGAGCAGTACGCCCACCGCCAACGCATCAAGCCGGGCATCACGGGCTGGGCGCAGGTCAACGGCTACCGCGGCGAGACCAGCCGCCCCGACCAGGTCGAAGGCCGCGTCGCCCACGACATCCACTACATCGAGAACTGGTCGTTATTCCTCGACGCCTGGACGATACTCCTGACGTTCTTCTCCCCCGCCACCCGGAGGAATGCTCACTAAAGCAAGGCCAGGAAAAGTGGGGACCGGTTTTCCGTCCGGACTTGCGACAAGCAAAAATCGCAAGTCCAGGAAAAGTGGGAACCGGTTTTCCGTCCGGACTTGCGACAAGCAAAAATCTCAAGTCCAGGAAAAGTGGGAACCGGTTTTCCGTCCGGACTTGCGTGAGAATGGAAAGGGACCTCATGGATACCGTCGAACAGCATCTGCCGGAGGGGCCGGTCGTCACCATCGGCGGGCTGCCGATCGCGGCTCTGGACCGGCAGACCGCCGCGGATTTCATCATCCGGGCGGCCGCCGGCCATCCCCGTGGGGTGCGTCCCCTCTTCCATACGTCGGCCAACGGCGAGGTGATCGCCCGCGCCGCCCGGGACGGGGCGCTTGCCGCGCTCTTCGCCCAGGCCGACCAGATCCTCGCCGACGGCCAGCCGCTGGTGATCGCCTCCCGCTGGCTCTGCCGGCACCCCCTGCCCGAGCGGGTCGCCACCACGGACCTCTTCCATGACGTCGCCCGGCGGGCCGAGGAGACCGGCACGACGTTCTATCTGTTCGGCGCCACCGAGAAGGAGAACGCCCGCGCGGCAGCCGTCATTCGCGAGGCCTATCCGAAGCTGGCCGTCGTCGGCCGCTCGCACGGCTATCTTTCCGGCCGGGACTTGCTTTCCAGGCTCGACGAGATCGACGCCCTCGCCCCCGACATCCTGTGGCTCGGCCTCGGCGTCCCGCGCGAGCAGGAATTCATCGTCGCCCACGGCCACCGTCTCGCCCATGTCGGCGTCATCAAGACCTCGGGCGGACTGTTCGACCACTTGTCCGGCAAGAACAGGCGCGCCCCCGGCTGGATGCAGAAGGCCGGCCTCGAATGGCTCTGGCGCGCCTTCCTCGAACCGCGCCGCCTCTTCTGGCGGTACCTCACGACCAATCCGCAGGCCGCCTACGCGATCCTGACGCGCTCCGAGTGAGCCCTTGCCGCCGGCCCGGCCGCTCCCGCCGGGCCCGATCGCCGGTCGGCTCCCCCGCTCCGCCAGGGGCAAGGGGCGGCGGGCGCTCGACCGCACGGCCGAAATCCCGTATCCCACCGGTCCGGAAATCGGAAAAGAACGTCGCCGGCATACAGGAACGGTTTACGCAAATCGGCCAAGATATCCCATCTAAACCACCCGGTAAGGTTTGGACCTCAAGTGTCTAATAAACCGGGGAGATAGATGCAGATAAATTGTTTTGATGAACCGCCGGCACGCGTCAGCCAGGCCGGATGGGATCGGGGGACCTCGTTGCTGGCGATCGACGTCGTCATTCCTTCTGCGGCACCGCGCGGCTGGCAACTTCTGCTTGTCGAGCGGCTGCAGGCGGACGGCCACGACGTCGCCGTACGGCATCGCCACGAACGCCACCGCTGGTCGGCGGCGATGCGAACCGCGCTCGGCATCGAACGCCGCCTGTTCCGGCGCGGGGCCGGCGGCCTCGCCTCGGCCCGCCGGCCCCTGCCGCAGACGCCCGCCGGGCGGCCCGCCGCCCTCTGCATCGACCTGTGCGGCGACGAGGCCGCTGCGACCGTCCCCGTCCTGAAGGTCTGCTTCGACGGCCGGCCGTCCGATGCCAGCGCGGTCGCCGCCCTCGCCCGCCGCCGGCTGCCGGTGATCGAAGCCCGCCTCGACGGCCGGCCGGTCGCCCGTGCCCGGCCGATGGTCGACAAGCCCGAATCGGTCGCCCTCGCCGCCGAAGACGTATTCGCCCGCACGGTGACGCTGCTGCGCGCCGTGGTGCAGCGCATCGACCGGAACGACCTGGCCGCGGCGCCGGAGGACCCGGCCGATGCCGCCTCGGCCTCCGCACCAGGCTTCGCCGCGCCCTATGTCGGCAGCGCTCTTCCGCGCCTCGGCCGCGAGGCCATCCGGCGGATGCGCTATCGGCTGGCGCACTGGCGGGTCGGCTACCGGTTCCGCGACGGCCCCGGCGTCGCCGAGACCGGGACGCTCGGAAACGGCTGGTCGGTCCTGCCCGACGACGGCACGCATTTCTACGCGGATCCCTTCCCCTTCGAATGGGAAGGCCGCCACCACGTCTTCGTCGAGGACTATCCCCACGCCACCGGCAAGGCGGTGATTTCCGTCGTGAGCTTCGACGCCGGGGGACGTCCGTCGGCCGCGGTGCCGGTCCTAGAGGAGGACCATCACCTCTCCTACCCCCAGGTCTTCGCTCGCGACGGCGCCATATGGATGCTGCCCGAAGGCAGCGCGTCGCAGCGGCTGACGCTCTACCGCGCGACCGCATTTCCGCATGGCTGGACCGCCGACAGCGTCCTGATCGACGACCGCGAGATCTCGGACGCCACCATCTTCGAGCATGGCGGGCGCCTCTGGCTCTTCGCCTCCGAACGCGACGGCCACGGCAGCACGTCCGACACGATGGTCGTCTACCATGCCGGCACGCTGAAGGGTCCATGGCGGCCCCACCGCATGAACCCGGTCGCCATCGACCGCCGCGCGGCCCGGCCGGGCGGTGCGGTCGCGATGGTCGGCCGCACCCCGGTCCTGCCGCTCCAGGACGGAACCCTCGGCTATGGCGGCGGCCTCGGGCTGGCGGCCATCCTCGAACTGACCGACGAGACGGTGCGCCTCGGCCGGCCGAAGCCCGTTTCGGCCGACGGCGATTTTCCCTATCCCATGGTCCACACGCTCAATCGCGCAGGACGGCTCGAGGTCGTCGACGGCATCGCCGCCGTGCGCAAGGCGAACCGTCTTCCTCAGGGCGCGACGAGCAGGCGCTCGTAGGCCGCGCACATCGCCGCCGGCGAGTACTTCTGCGCCAGTCGCCTGCCGGCGGCCGAAAGCCGGTCGGCGAGCGCCGGTTCCCGGAGCAACGCCTCCAGCGCCGCGGCGATACCCGCCGCATCGTTCGTCTCCGCGAATTGCGCCGCCGGCTCGCCGTCCTCGGTCGACAGGATTTCGCGCAGCACGCCGAGACCGCTGGAAACCACCGGCAGGCCCGCAATCGCCGCCTCCGCCACGGAGAGGCCGAACGTCTCGTCGCGCGAGGCGAAGACGAAGACGTCGCCGGCCGCGAGGAACTCGTGCACGCGCGCCGGCGGCAGTTCGCCGACGAGATGGAGCCGCTGCGAAACGCCGTGCTCCTTCGCGAAGGCGGCGAGCCGCTCCCGCTCCGGCCCCGCGCCGGCCAGCGCCACGTGCAGCTCCGGGATCCGGCAGAGCGCGCCGACGATCGCGATCTGGTTCTTGTCCGTCGTCTGGCGGCCGGTGCTCACGGCGATCGGCGCCCCGTCCGGCAGGCCGAAGGCGGCGCGCGCCGCGCGCCTGTCGTAGGCGCGGGCGGCTGCGCTCACGCCATGGTCGATCCGCCGGAGGCGGCGGCGATAGGCGGCCGGATAGTCGGCGAACTGCCGCTCGGTCCAGCCGGAATTGACGACGTTGAGCTGATAGGCGCCGAAGGTTCCCATGACCTTGTCGACGGTGGAGAGGAGCCCCATCACGCCCGTCTTGCGGGGGGCGCCGCTCTGGTTCGCCACGACCCTCGGCACGCCCGCCAGGCGCGCCGCCAGCGTTCCGAAGATGTTGCCGTAATGCTGGTAGGAGATCACCGCGTCCGGGCGCTCCCGCCGGACATGCGCCACCAGGCCCGCCACGGCCCGCATCTGGTCGGCCGGACCGCGCGGGCGGCGGCGAAGGACGAAGTCGGCATGGGGATCGCGGTCGTAGACGTCCGTCTTGCGGTACATGAACACCGTCCTGACGTCGTGGCCACGCGCCCTCAGACCCTCGCCGACCATGTCGGAGACGCGCTGCGCGCCGGCCGCCTCCGCCTGCGTCTGCACCTGCAGGATCTTCATGTGCTGCGCCTGCGGAACGGTCCGCCGCCCCAGGCGCGGATATCGTCCATCAGACCGGCGGCCGTCGGGTTGATGCCGATGTTGCGCCGGGCGATCCGGACGGCGACGAGGTTCCACGACACCACCGTGCAGGCCAGCGCCAGCGCCGCGCCGACCGGGCCGAAGAGCTCCGCCGCCAGCGCGGTGACCGCCAGCCCGGCGATATTGGCGATCACCAGGACCTTCAGCAGCTGGTGCTGCATGCCCGTCAGCTGCATCAGCAGCTCGATCGGGCCGCAGGCGGTGACCGCGGTCGCTCCCACGGCGAAGAGGACGAGCACCACGTGCATCTGGTTGGTCGCATAGGACGGGTCGAAGATGCCGAGCACGAACTTGCCCGCGAAGACGAAGATCGCGAGCACGACGAGCGCCGTGGCGAGGCTGCCTGCGCTGGCCAGCCGCGTGATGCGGCCGACATGCTCCCGGTCGCCGCTGTAGAACGCCGCCGAGATCTGCGGCGCCAGCGCCTGGTTCACGCCCGACAGCGTCAGCACGACGAGACGCGTCGTGCGTTCCGCGACGAACAGCGCGCCGGCGACCTCCGGCCCGAGGATCGCGGCCACGATCAGCGTGCTGACCTGCCCGAGCGCCGGCGGCAGCGACGTCACGCCCCAGAGGCCGAAGGAGACGGAATCGAATTCGCGCCTCTGCTTCTCGGTCAGCGGCCTCCGCTCGGCGCCGAGCGTCTGGCGCACCAGGACGACGATCTGGGGCAGCGCCACGGCGAGCAACAGGATGGCCGTCGCGAAGGTGACCTCCACCGCGCCGATCGTCCGGTGCGCCAGATGCATCGCCAGGACGTAGCCGATGGTCGCCGCACGCCAGACGACGTCGCGCGGCAGGAGCCCGAAGACGATGGCGTTCTTCGCCCGGAAGGCGCCGGAGAGGAACTCCGTCCAGCCGAGCGCGAACGCCAGCACGGCCGCGCCGAGGCACAACGGCTCCCATTCGGGAACGCCTCTCCCGACGACGGGCAGGAAGGCGACCGCCGCGACGAGCACGCTGCAGGCGGCCGCACCGGCCAGCGAAACCGAGAAGGCCCGCGCCATCATGCTGTTGGCCGAACGCATGTCCCCCGTCCCGGCATATTGCGGCCAGAAGCGGAGGATGGCTCCCTGCTGGCCCGCCGTGGAGAAGAAGGATACGAGACTTGCGCCGGCGAAGGTGGTGCTGAAAAGTCCGAACTGGCGCGCATCGGTGACGGAGGCGATGGCGACGAACATGAAGAAGGCGAGCCCTGCGCTCGCGAGCTTGATCAGGCCGGCGACCGCGCCGCTTCGGGCGAGGTGCGGGATCGAGAGCCGAAAGCCCGAAGGCTCCCCCGGCTCGCCTTCCGCGATTCTTTCAGCGCCTTCGTTCACGACACCCTTCCCGCTCCGATTTGGGACAATCTCGCCGGACGGTTCACGGGTCGAGGTCGTCAGTACTACCTCATGGCCGGACCGGCAGGCCAGTGCGACCGCAGGTCATGGTTACCACGGACGGACGCGCCCGATCGTGGTAAGGTTAACATATATCTAATATTGATCGAGGCTACCGAGTTGATAGCTTCTAGAGCGCTTCCAGGAAAAGTGGAAACCGGTTTTCCGTCCGGAAGCGTGTAAAGACAAAGAGATAGAGCGTGTCCGCGATTCCATGAAGCGCGGGCACGGTCTAGGAGCGGCCGGCCCTGGCCGCAGAGGACGACCGATGACCGAAACGCTCGATGACGACCGGGCCCTTGCACCGCTTTTCGACGTGAAGGCCCTGCTTTCGACGCTGTGGCAGCGCCGCGTCATGATCGTCGCGATCACCATCGCGGTGGTCGCCCTCGCCGGTGCCTACATAGCCGCCACCAAGCCGGTCTACACCGCAGGCACCTCCCTGCTCGTCGATCCGAGGGACTCCCGGGCGACGAATTTCAACAGCGTCCTGCCCGGCCTCGGCGCCGATAGCGCCGCGATCGCCAGCCAGGTCTCCGTCATCGGCTCGCGCGACCTCCTCGGCCGCGTCTTCGACGAGCTCGGCCTGGAAAACGATGCCGAATATGCCCGGCGCGGGCTGGCCGGATCGGTGATGTCGCTCGTCCGCACGCCGAAGCCAATCTCCAGGGAGGCGCGGTTCGAGAGCTTCCGCAGCCACGTCTCGGTCGATCGCGAGGGGCTGACCTACGTCATCGACGTCAACGTCAAGTCGCACGACCCGGAAAAGGCCGCCCGCATCGCCAATCGGATCGTCAAGGACTACAAGCTGGGCCTCGCCGGCGAGAAGGAGACGGCCAACAGCACCGTCACCGACTTCCTCACCGGCAAGATTTCGGGCCTCCAGAAGGACGTCGCCGACGCCGAGCGGGCCGTCCAGGACTTCAAGTACAAGCACAGGATCTACGACGCCGCGGCCGGCGGCTCGCTCCAGTCGCAGATCGATCAGCTCAGCACCCAGATCGGGGACGCCCAGGACAAGGCCGACCAGGCCGCGAACCGCTATCAGCAGGCGGTGGACGCCGGCGACACGCCGAAGGGCCTGATCAAGCTCGCCGACATCCTCTCCTCCTCGACGGCCGACAAGCTGCGCCAGCAATACAACCAGCTGGCCGCCGAGCTCGCCAATGCCGAAACCGTCTACGGCCCGCGGCACCCGACGATCCTCCGCATCGACGCCCAGCTCGGCAAGCTCCGGGGCCTGATGGTCGTCGAGGCCGACCGGATCACCGCGCAGCTGAAGGCCGAACGGGACCTCGCCGCCGAAAACGTGAAGAAGCTGCAGGACAAGCTCGCCTCCCTGCGCCAGCGGTCGAACGAAACCGACATCGCCCAGGTGAAGCTGCGCCAGCTGCAGTCGAAGGCCGACGCCGCCCGCGGCGTCCTCGACGATTTCCTCAAGCGCTCGCAGGAGACCACGCAGCTCAAGGGCATGCAGATCTCGCAGGTGCGCGTGATCGGCCAGGCCGTCGCTCCGGCGGGCGCCACCTGGCCGAAGCCGAAGCTCCTGCTCCCGGTCGCGGCGATGCTCGGCCTCCTCGCCGGCTGCGCGCTCGCCATGCTCCTCGGCCCGCGCCGCGCCCCGGCCGAAAGCCAGGCCGAAGACGCGGACGCAGCCGCCCCCGCCGTCGCGTCCGGCGACCACGGCCGTCCCGTGCCGCTTGCGCCCCGGGTGCCGGCGACCCCGCTCGTTCCCGCCGGCCGGTCGCAAGCGCTTGCCGATCTCGGCACCTATTCCATACCCATGAAGGCGGGCCTCTCCCCCCGCAGCATGGTGAAGACCATCCGCGACGAGATGCTGAACGCCGGCAATTCGCCGCTGTCGCTCACCGTCCTGCGGCTGCTGCGGCGGATCCTCGGCCGCCTGCACCAGCATGACGAGCCGTTCGTGCTCCTTGTCTCGGCCGTCGAGCGGGGCGTCGAGGGAAAGCTCGCCGCCGCGATGATCGGCATCGGCCTGCAGCATCTCGACGAGCGCGTGCTGCTCGTGGAGATGGCCGACAGGGCCGAGGAGCCGGGCCCCCTGACGTCGGTTTCGACGAGCCGCGGGACCTCCGTCTTCACCGATCCGTCCACCCGCCTGCCCACCGCGGTGCTTGCCCACGACAACGAGATCGCCGCCATCATCGAGCGCCACGAGAGCGGCTTCGACTTCGTCGTCATCCAGGGCCGCGCCCTCGCGGAACCGAACTACAGCGCGGCCCTCGAAGGGCGCGCCGACCTGACGATCTTCGCTCTGGCCGGCGACGACCCCGACAGTGCGGCAGAGCGGCTCGGCGAGCACTTCGCCGGCGAGGACGTCTCGCGCAAGGCGACGATCGTCATGAGCTCCGCCGACAACGAGGCCGAGACGGGCCGGTTCCGCCCGCGCCTGGTCGCCGGCCGGACGACGTCCCGCAAACCCGGGTCGCGGGCCGAGGGATAGGCCCCCGATGTCCGCCTGCACGCGCCCAAGTCTCCTGACCCGCCGGCAGGCCATGGGTGCCATCGGTGCCATGGGTGGCGCACTGGCCGCAGCAGGCCTCGCCGGCTCCGGCCGCGCCCGGGCCGCCGCCGGTCCGCGCGTGCCGTCCCGCGGCTTCAACCTTCCCGGCTGGGTGGATCGCGCCGACGGCGCGGCACCCTCCCGGCCGGCGCTGGCGGCCCTGCGCGGGCTGGGATTCCGCACGGTCCGCCTCCCGGTCGACGGCAACCGGCTCGCCGCCGGCGACGCCGAGGCCCGCGCGGCCATGGCCGGCATCCGGGCCGCGGCCGGCATGCTGGTCGACGAGGATTTCGACGTCATCGTCGACCTGCACCCCTCCGGGGCGTTCGCCTCGGCGCTGTCCGATACGCCCGGGGAGGGTGCGCGGCTCGCGGTCGCGGCATGGACCAGGCTGCGCGACGTCGTCGCGGACCTGCCGGCCGAACGCGTCTACCCGGAACTGATGAACGAGCCGCCGCTGGAGCACGCACGCTGGCTGGCGCTGCGCGAACGGCTCGCCGGGGAGATCCGTGCGCGCTGCCCCGACCATACGATCGTCTGGGGGCCGGCCCGCTACCAGGGCCTGTGGGAGATCGTCCGAACCAGCCCCCTCGCCGACCCCAACGCCGTCGCCGCCGTGCATTACTATTCGCCGATGGCCTTCACGCACCAGTGCGAGACCTGGATGCCGTCGCCGCTCGAACGCCTTTCGCACCTGCCCTTCCCCGCCACGGCCCACGCGCCGGGCATCGAGGCGGCCCGCGAGAGGCTCCGGCAAAAGGGCGACGACGAGGCCCTCGCCTATCTCGACGACGCGTTCGACGGACCGTGGTCGAAGAACGCCGTCAGGGACGAATTCGACAAGGTCGGCCGCTGGTCCCGCGCCCATGGCTGCCCCGTCGTCCTGGACGAATTCGGCGTCCTCGGCTTTTGCGTCGATGCCGCCAGCCGGGCCGGCTGGATCGCGGCCGTCCGCAGCGCGGCCGAGGACAACGGCTTCGGCTGGGTCTACTGGGAACTCGACCAGGGCTTCGGCTTCATGGAGAGCCGCAAGCGCGCCGGGGGCTTCGACATGACGATGGTCGACGCCATGATGGGACGCGCGCCATGAGTGCGACCGACCTCGGCAACGGCGCCGCCGCGGCGCCCAGACGCGCGCTCCTTCCGCAGTCGACGCAGGAGGCGCTGGTCCACGTGCTGACCGCGATCCTGGTCCTGGTGGTTGCCGTCTCCGCCTTCGCCGTCAACGTCGTCTTCGGCGCCGCCGCGACCTTCCTGGTCGTGCTCGGCCTCGCCACCGTCCTGCCCGCCAGCGTCCCGATCGTCATCGTCTGCGCGTTCCTCTACCAGAACGTGGTGGTGGCCTGGTTCACGCCCTTCATCCCCGACAACAACGCCTTCGACGCCCTGCGCGGGGCCAATTTCGTCGTGCTGATGACGGCCTACGCCGCCTTCTTCGCCGCCACCTTCCAGGCGCGGCTGCGCCGGCTCGACGGGCTGCGGCGTTGGCTGCTGCTTTCCGTCCTCCTGTCCGGCGTGATCGTGTTCTACCTGGCGATCGGCGCCGTGCACGGCACGCCGAAGGACGCCATCATCTATTTCCGCAACACCATCACGCCCCTCGCCTGCTTCCACATCGCCGTCGTCGCGGCCGGCCTCTACCGGGTCGAACTGCGCAAGAGCCTCGTCTGGCTCGGCGGCGGCGCCATCGCCTACGGCTACCTGGAACTCGTCTTCAAGCTGGGCTTCCTCGGCCTCTTCCACGGCGACCTCTACGTTGAGCGCGACCTCAGCCGCCAGATCGAGACCGGCGTCTGGGAAAAGACCATGCGGGAGACCGGCTTCGTCATCCGCGGCCTCCAGGACGTCTTGACCACCAAGTTCTTCAACACCCCGATATTCGACGGCATCTTCCCCGACGTCTTCCGCATCGGCGGGCCGAACTTCCACCCGATCAGCTATGCCTACGCGCTTGCGGTGCTGTCGACATGGCTCCTGTTCCGCCGGCGCTGGCTGCTGGCGCTCGCCGCGCTTCCGCTGCTCGTCGTGATCGGGTCCAAGGGAGCGATGTTCATGGTGCTCGTCGCGCTGGCGGCACGGATCTCGTGGCAACTCTTCGATCCCCGCCTGACGGCGGTGGCCGTGGTCGGCATCGCGCTCCTGTGGGTCGCGGCGGCGATCGCCTACGGCTCCACCCATGGCGACTACCACGTGCTCGGAATGATCGCCGGCGTGAACGGCTTCCTGCACAACCCGCTCGGACAGGGCCTCGGGCTCGGCGGCAACCTCTCCAGCACGACCGAGCACGTCGACTGGGAGCACGCCCAGCGCGTCGGCGCCACGTCCCAGCCCATGGAGAGCGCGGTCGGCGTGATGCTCTACCAGATGGGGATCGGCGCCTTCGCCTATTTCGGCTTTCTCGCCGCCCTCGCCGCCTCCGCCTGGCGTCTGCTGATGAAGACGCGCGACCTCGACTTCCTCTTCGGCTTCGTCGCCATCGTGGCGATTTCGGCCAATGCGGTGCTGCAGGAGGAGGCCTTCTATTCGCCCCTGGCGCTCGGCCTGTGCATGCTGCTGATCGGCACCGCCTTCGGCAGCCATTTCCGCACCAGGGCGACCACCGGCAGATGACCGCCCCGCCGGGATCGGCGGGACGGGTCCGGGCGCGGCCGGGCGATCAGCCCGCCGGCCGGATGTTCTGGTTGAGCCGGAAGCGGTTTTTCGGGTCCCACGTCCGCTTCGCTTCGGCGAGCCGGCGGTAGTTCGCCCCGTAGACCTTCTCGATCCGGTCGCCCTCGTCGTCCGGCATGAAGTTCACATAGGCGCTTCCCGAGGCGAAGGGAGCGACGTCGGAGAAGAGCTTGCGCGCCCAACCGACGCATTCGCCGTCCTGAGCGGCCTCCCGCCAGCGGGTGTGCACGTTCATGACGAAATGCGCGGCACGGTTCGGATAGGCGGTCGCCTCGGGCGCGACGCGCGCCATCGCGCCGCCCACATGGGCGATGAACACCTCGCATTCCGGCCCCGGCAGACGCGAAACCGCCCCGGTGATCGTGTCGATCGCGCCGTCGGACAGCTCCGTGAAGTCGTGCGTCTTCCAGTAGTTGCGCGCTCCCGGCGTCAGCAGCGGGTCGAAGGCCTGCTGCCAGCCGACGAAAGGATGCGGCCCCACGACGTCGGCGATCGGCTCGCCGAGCGCGCGAAGCGGCGCGACCGCCTTTTCGCCCGCTTCGTTGGAGCCGGCGTAGCAGGCGGCGAAAACCACCACTTCCCGACCGTGCCACTCCTCCGGCAGGAAGGGCAGTGGCGGAGCCTTGCGCATGACGCTCCATACCGTCAGCTCGTCGGGCGCTTTCGCTGCCACGTCGCGATAGCCGCGGAGCAATTCCCCCGCCCGTTCGAACGGATGGACGATGAGCCCCGAATAGACCTCCGGCCCGACGCGATTGAGCCGGAACTCGAAGGACGTCACCACCCCGAAGTTCCCGCCGCCGCCGCGCAGCGCCCAGAAGAGCTCCGGGTTCTCTGTTTCGCTGGCCTGGACCAGCACGCCCTCGGCGGTGACGACGTCGGCGGAAACGAGATTGTCGGCCGTCATGCCGAACGGGCGCGTCAGCCAGCCGAAGCCGCCGCCGAGCGTCAGTCCGGCGATGCCCGTCGTCGAGTTGATGCCCGTCGGCACCGCGAGGCCGAAGGCCTGCGTCTCCCGGTCCACGTCGGCGAGCGTCGCCCCCGGTCCGACCCAGGCGCGCATCGCCTTCGGATCGACGCGCACCGACGTCATCGGCGACAGGTCGATCATGACCCCGCCGTCTCCGACGGCGCTTCCGGCGATGTTGTGGCCGCCCCCGCGCACGGCGATCGGCATGCCATGCGCATTGGCGAAGCGCACCGCCTCGATGACGTCGGACGCGCCCGCGCAACGCACGACCACCCCCGGCCGCCGGTCGATCATCGCATTCCAGATCGTGCGGGCCTCGTCGTAGCCGGGCTCGCCGTCGAGACAGGCCGGCCCGCGCAGGTTGGCCCTCAACGCTTCGATCTCGGCGGGGGCGAGCCCCGCTGCGGTCTCTTCGATCATGGCTGTCATTGAAATTCTCCCGTCCGTTGGCCCCTCGCCCCTGAGACGGAAAGTCGACGTTACGCCGAATTTCCGGCTATAATGGGACCGCATGAAGGGGGCAAGCTGCAACTCCTGTATCTGTATCGCCCCTGCGCGGGCCCGCATCGGCGCGCCTCGGGGCAGTGATTGGGACGAGGTTGGCGATGACAATGCAAACCACCGAAGGCTATAGGCAGTTCTGTCCGGTCGCCATGGCGTCCGAAGTGATCTGCACGCGCTGGACTCCGCTCATATTGCGCGAGCTGGTTTCCGGGAGCACGCGGTTCAACGACCTCCGCCGGGGCCTTCCGAGGATCTCCCCGTCGCTCTTGTCCAAGCGACTGAAGGAGCTGGAAACCGCCGGCGTCGTGCGGAGGATCTATTCCGGCGAGGACGACGTGATGGAATACCGGCTCACTACGGCGGGCGAAGAGCTCAAGAGCGTCGTCTTCGGGCTCGGCATGTGGGGCCAGCGCTGGATCGAGGCCCAGAGCTCGCTGAGGAACCTCGACCCGTCGCTGCTCATGTGGGACATGCGGCGCAATCTGGACCCGGCCCCGCTCCCCTCGTCGCGCTCCGTGGTACAGTTTGTGTATCACGAGCAGCCGGAGAGGAAGCGCAACTGGTGGCTGGTCGTCGAACCGGCCGGCAAGACCGATCTCTGCCGCATCGATCCCGGCTTCGACGTCGACCTCTACGTCGCCACGAACCTGCGCACCATGACCGCCATCTGGATGGGCCTCACCACCGTCGCCGAGGCCACCGGATCCGGGGACATGCATCTGACCGGCGACGAGAGGCTCAAGGGTGCGATGCAGCAATGGCTGGGGCTGAGCCCCTTCGCGCGGGAGAAGAAGCTGGTCGCCGGCTGAAGCGGCGCCACGACCCGGAAAACGGAATCGCCGACACCGAGATCCGCGCGCCCTTCGCCGGCCGCCTCGGCGCGTTCTCCCAGAGCGTCGGCGCGCTCGTCTCTCACGGGACCATGGTCGTGCGCCTGACGAAACTGGCGCCGGTGCAGATCGCCTTCACCCTTCCCCAGACCATCCTGTCGACCATGCGCCACGCCATGGACGAAGGCTCCGCCACCGTCGATATCCGCGCCGACGGCGGCGAGCGGCCGATCGCGGCCAAGGTGGACTTCATCGACGCCCGCGAGGTGTCCTGGACGATCGTCTCGATGTCGGTGTCGCTGATCGCGGTCTTCATCCCGATCCTGCTGATGGGCGGCGTGGTTGGCAAGCTCTTCAACGAGTTCGGCATGACGGTGGCGCTCGCCATCGTCGCATCCGCGCTGGTCTCTCTGACGGTCACCCCGATGCTGGCCGCACGTCTTCCCGCCCGAAACGAACGCGAGCCGCGCGGCCTCGCCGGCGCCTTCGACCGGGTCTACCGTCCGACCCTCAAGGCCTACGGCTACAGCGTCGGCTGGTGCATCCGCCACCGCGCCGCGGTCATGGTCGTCTTCCTGGCGACCGTCGCGGCGTCGGGTTATCTGTTCTACACCCTCCCGTCGAGCTTCTTCCCGACCGAGGATATCGGCCAGCTCTCGATATCGACCGAAGCGCGCGAAGACATCTCCTTCCCGGCCATGTCGGCCCTTCAGCAGAAGGTCGCCGCTCTGGTGCGGAAGAACCCGGCGGTCGACCACGTGACCTCCATCGTCGGCGGCGGCTTCCACTCCGAAGTCAATTCCGGCACCATGTTCGTGCAGCTGAAGGACAAGTCCGCCCGCCCGCCGCTCGACACGACGCTCCGGCAACTGCGCCGCAGCCTCGCGGAGATCGCCGGCATCCGCAGCTTCATAACGCCGGTGCAGAGCCTGCGCTTCGGCGGACGGTCGTCAAGAGCCAGTACCAGCTGGTCGTCCAGTCCCTCGACCGCAAGAAGCTGACCGAGTGGGCCGGAAAGCTCGAATCGGCGATGTCCGCCGACCCCGATTTCATCGACGTCGCCAGCGACCAGGAGGACTCCGCCCTCCAGGCGAACGTCGTCGTCGACAGGGACCGGGCCTCCGAGCTCGGCGTCACCGCCGCTTCGCTGCGCGCCGCTCTGGAGGCGGGCTTCGGCGGCGACACGGTGGCGACCATCCAGTCGACCGGCGACAGCTACGACGTCATCCTCGAATACGACACGAGACTGCCCTGGAGCGACGCCATGCTCCAGGACATCGACGTTCCGTCCGGATCGGGCAAGCTCGTGCCGCTGTCGAGTTTCGCGCATGTCGTGCGCACGACCGGCCCCGTCACCGTCAACCAGACGGGACAGATGGCCGCCATCACCCTTTCCTTCGACCTGCCGAAGGGATATGCGCTCGGCGACGCGACGAAGCGGATCGCCGCGCTCGAACGCAAGATCGGCCTGCCTGCCGACGTCTTCACTTCCTATGGCGGGACCGCCCAGGTCTTCCAGCAGTCGCAGGCGAGCGAGGGCCTGCTGATCGCCGCGGCGATCCTCACCATCTACGTGGTCCTCGGCGTGCTCTACGAAAGCTTCGTCCACCCGCTGACGATCCTATCCGGCCTGCCTGCCGCCGCCTTCGGCGCCCTGCTGGCGCTGAAGGTCACCGGCTTCGACCTGTCGGTGATCGCGCTCATCGGCATCCTGATGCTGATCGGCATCGTCAAGAAGAACGCCATCATGATGATCGACGTGGCCCTCGCCACGCTGCGCAGCCGAACCGCCGGAGGCAGCGTCTCCAACCCGGACGCTCTCGCCGCGGAGGCGATCCACGAGGCCTGCGTGCGGCGCTTCCGCCCGATCATGATGACGACCTTCTGCGCCATGCTCGGGGCATTGCCCATCGCCGTCGGCACCGGTGCCAGCTCCGAGCTGCGCCAGCCCCTCGGCATCGCGGTCGTCGGCGGCCTCGTCGTCTCCCAGCTCCTGACGCTCTACATCACGCCCGTCGTCTTCCTCGAGCTCGACCGCGCCGGCAGGGCCGTCTCGCGGCTGTTCTCGCGCAAGCGCGCCCATACCCCGGGCAACGCCGTTCCGGTCCCCGAGGCCCGCCCGGTGGAGCCCGCGATATAGTTTGCCCCAAAACCATGTTGTCGCATTCGAGCGTTCCAACTAGACTTCGAAGGCCGGGAGGAGGACGATGGCAGGAGCGAAACGCGAACCCGTTTCCCACGATGCGGAGCCCGCAGGCCCGGACGGTCCGGTGAACCTCGGCGAGCTCGACGATTACATCGGCTTCCATCTCCGCCTCGCCCAGAACGCATCCTTCAAGGCGTTCAAGCGGTTGACGGGCGAGAGCGACCTGAGGCCGGGCTGGTTCGCCGTGCTCAGCCTGATCGGCTCGAATCCCGGCATCACGCCGATGGTCCTGTCGCGCGCCAGCGGCCGCGACAAGTCGACCATGACCCCCATCCTGCGCGACCTGATGCGCGCCCAGCTCATTTCGCGCGAGCCGCTGCCGCGGGACCGCCGCAGCTACGCCCTGAGGCTGACGGCGGCCGGCCGCGAGAAGCTCGAACGCCTCGCCCTCCACGCCGCGCGCCACGACGAGGAGCTCGACGAACTGGTCGGCGAACGGAAGCAGGAGCTGCTCGACCTCCTGCGGCGCATCGCCATGAACCTCGACTGATGGGACCGATTGCGGGCCGGGTGGAAGGCCCGTCCGCGACCCCTGCCGGGGGGCCGAATTCTGCGACGTGAAATCGGAGGGAATCTGTGCTTTCTTGGCACGCCGGACGGTTCGGGATTCGCGAAGGAAACGGGGTCCGGATACGGGAGGCAGCGGGACATCCGGAGGACGCCGAAGCGCCGTTTCCGGCTTCCGTTGCGGAGGAAACCAAGGAGGACATCCCATGATGAGACGCAGGCAGTTCCTGGCGACGAGCGCCGGCCTGCTGGCCGCACCCGCGGTGTTCCGCTCGGGCTATGCCGCCAGTCCGCAGGTCCAGCTGAAGCTTCACCACTTCCTGGGGCCGAAGTCGCCGGCCCAGGTGATGATGCTGGAGCCCTGGACGAAGCGGATCGAGAAGGATTCGAACGGCCGGATCAAGATCGAGATCTATCCCTCCATGACCCTCGGCGGTGCGCCGCCGCAGCTCTTCCGCCAGGTGGCCGACGGCGTCGTCGACATCGTGTGGACGGTGAACGGATATACGCCCGGGCTGTTTCCCCGCTCCGAGGCGTTCGAGCTGCCGACGGTGTTCGTCAACGACATTCCGGCGACCAATCTCGCCATGCGCGACATGTTCGACAAGTATCTCGCCCCCGAATACGAGGCCGTGCACCTGCTGTTCACCCACGTCCATGCCGGCCAGGCGCTCCAGATGGCCGACAAGGCGGTCCATACGGTCGCCGACACGAAGGGCACGAAGCTGCGCGTCCCCGGCCCCACCGGCAACGACGTGGTGAAGGCCATGGGCGCCACGCCGGTGACGATGCCCGTGCCCGACCTGCCGCAGGCGCTCTCCACCCACACGGTCGACGGCGCGCTCATTCCCTGGGAGATCATCCCGGCGCTCAAGCTGCAGGACGTCACGAAATACCAGATCGAGGGGCCCGACAAGTCGCGCTTCGGCACCACGACGTTCCAGGTTTCCATGAACAAGGACAAGTGGAAATCCCTGCCCGACGACCTGAAGGCGGTCTTCGACAGGAACTGCGGCCACGACTGGCTGGTCGAGGTCGGCGAGATCTGGCGCAAGGACGACGATCACGGCATCCAGGTCGCCGTCGACGCCGGCAACACCTACACCGTCCTGACGCCGGACCAGATGGACACCTTCAACAAGGCGCTCGGCCCGGTCGTGGACAAGTGGGTGGACGACCACAAGGGCAAGATCGACGCCCAGCAGATCGTCGACGCCGCTCGCGCCGCCATCAAGAAGAACGCGTCTTGAGCGAAGGGGCCGAAACCGGGCCGGGCGCGTCGCGCCCGTCCCGCCATCGCGCGAATCGGCTGGAGCGCGCCGTCGCCGCCGCCGTCACGGGCTGGGCGCTCCTCGGCGGCCTCGTCACGGCCGGGCTGGCCGTCATGACCGCGGCGAGCGCGGTCTCGAACATCCTTTTCGAGGCGCCGTTCTCGGCCGACTACGAGCTCGTCAAGAACTTCATCGGCGTCGCCGTCTTCATGTTCCTGCCCTACTGCCAGCTGACCGGCTCGAACGTCACGGTCGACATCTTCACCGAGCACATGAGCGAGCGCAAGAAGGCCGCCATGGCAGCGTTCTCGTCGCTCTTCGCCATCGCCTTCTCCGCCCTTCTTCTGCGCCAGATGACGCTCGGCATGCTCGGCTACATGCGCTACCCCGAGGTGACGCCCGTCCTCCAGCTGCCCCTGTGGACCGCCTTCCCGCCGATGCTCGTCTCGCTGGCGCTCCTCCTGATGGCGGCGATCGTCACCGCCGTCGACGCGTGGCGGGGGATGCGCGGCCGGCCGATGGCCGACTACGCCCCCCACATCGGCCTCGGCGAGTAGCGGGCCATGTCCACGGATCTTGCCCTCGGCCTCGTCGGCGTCGTCTGCCTCCTCGGCCTGATCGCCATCCGCGTGCCGATCGCCTACACCATGATCCTGGTCGGCATCGGCGGCACCGTCGTCCAGTCCGGTCCGGTCATCCTGCTCAACCAGCTCAAGGATCTCGCCTACGCGCAGTTCGCCAACTACGACCTGTCCGTCCTGCCGATGTTCATCCTGATGGGCGGACTGGCTGCGCGCTGCGGGCTTTCGCGCGACCTCTTCCGCGCCGCCAACGCCTGGCTCGGCCGCTTCAAGGGCGGTCTCGCCATGGCCGCCGTCGCCGCGTGCGCGGGCTTCGGGGCGCTTTGCGGCTCCTCGACGGCGACCGCCTCCACCATGGGCCAGGTCGCCCTTCCGGAGCTGCGCCGCTACAATTTCTCGCCGGCGCTCGCCACCGGCACCATCGCCGCCGGCGGGACGCTCGGCATCCTCATCCCGCCCTCCGTGGTCCTCATCGTCTATGCCATCATCGTCGAGGCCAACATCGTCGAGATGTTCGCCGCCGCCCTCGTGCCGGGCATCCTGGCGATGATCCTCTTCATGGTCACGATCGCGATCTACGTGCGCGTCGTCCCGGGCTCGGGCCCGGAAGGCCGCAGGGTGGAGCGCGCCGAACTCGTCGCCTCGACGCTCGGCGTCATCCCGGTCCTGGTGATCTTCGGCGTCGTCATCGGCGGCATCTACGCCGGCATCTACAACCCGACGCCCGCCGCCGCCATCGGCGTCTTCATGGTCGCCCTCTACGGCTTTCCGACGCGCCGCCTGACCCTGCGCGCTTCGGTGCAGGCGCTGCTGGAGACCGCCCGCACCACCGGCATGATCTTCCTCATACTGCTCGGCGCGGAACTCCTGAAGATCTTCATGGCGCGCGCCGGCGTGCCGCAGGCCGCGGCCGACTTCCTGCAGAATTCCGGCCTCCCGCCGCTCGGCATCCTGACGCTGATCATCGTCATCTTCCTCGTCTTCGGATGCCTGATGGACTCGCTGTCCATGGTGATCCTGGCGATACCGTTCTTCTGGCCGGTGGTCGCCGGGCTCGATTTCGGCCTCGGCCCGGAAGAGACGAAGATCTGGTTCGGCATCATCATCCTGGTCGTCGTCGAGCTCGGCCTGATCACCCCGCCCGTCGGCCTCAACGTCTTCATCATCAATTCGCTGTCGCCGGACGTGCCGATGCGCCAGACCTTCCGGGGCGTCATGCCGTTCTTCTTCTCGGAACTCCTGCGCATCGCCCTGCTGGTCGCCGTCCCGTCGGTCACGCTGATGCTGCCCCGCCTGCTGCACTGACCGGAAGGGCTCAGGTCCCGCCGGGCACCAGCCTCAGCTCCTCCGCCCCGCGCCCCGCCTTCGGCGCATCGGAGCCAGGCGCCTGCGCCGGGTCCGTGAGGGCGAGGAGATGCCCCGCCAGGAGCCGCTTGGCATGAAGCGGCGTCAGCGTGTGGTCGGCGGCGGGCAGTTCCCGCATCGTCACCGCCGGCATCCGCGCGAGCCGCTCGCCGTTCGGCCCGAAATGACGCGCGATCTCCTCCAGGCTGAGGTCGCCCTCGGACGTCACCATGAGCACCTCGGTGCCGCGGCCGACGAGATCGGACATCCAGCGCTCGACCGGGCGGCCCCCGGCGAGCCGCGACGGCGAGAGCTCGGCGAGCCCGGACTTGATGAGTTCGAGAACGCGGCGGACGAACCGCCTGAGCCGCAGCATCGCCGAGGCCTTGAGCGTCTCCGCCCGTCCGGCCGGACGGGAAGAGGCATCTTCGTCGCCCTCGGCCTTCGTCCGCCCCGCTTTCGAGTTTTCGTAGGCCTTCCACACCCCCATGTCGAGCGCGTAGGAGCTGTTCCACTGGAAGCAGAGCGGGTTGACCATGGCCAGGTGCGTGATCCGCGCATCGCGGCGCGCCGCATGGAAGGCCTGGAAGGCGCCGGAACAGGTGCCGGCGGCGCAGACGCGCCTGAAGCCCTGGCCTTCCAGCCAGTCGATTGCGCGCGCGATGTCGCCTCCGGTGCGCTCGTCGTAGAGGAAGAGCCGCCGCTGCGGCGGATCCTCGCTCTGCCCGAGACCGGGCAGGTCGATCCTCAGCGAAGCCCGTCCCGCCGCCGCCAGCGCACGCGCCGTCTCGACGGTGCCCCGCGCCCAGCCGACATGCGGCACGGCGCCGGCATTGACGAGCAGCACGACGTCGTCCGGCGCAGCCCCGTCGAGGGGCAGGCAGAGAACCCCGGCAATCTCCGTGCCGCCGCCGATCGCCACCGGCCGCTCGCAATAGCCGTCGCCTGCCAGGAACTCCGGTTCGCCCGGAATCGCGACAGCTCTAGCGATCCGCAAGAAACGGCGGTCCCGGCGCGCGCGCCGGCCCAGTCCGCGCAGGCTTCCACGACGGCATGGGGGATTTCGTTCGCCGTGGGATCGCACATCAGGCGGTGATAGCCGTCGAAGACCTCGACGGCCGCCCCCATTTCCTCGGCAAGGCGCGAGAACTGCGGCGATGCCGCCGCCGCCATCACCAGGACGTCCGGGATCCGCGCCGCGTTGGCGAGGTCCGCCTTCCAGTCGATCTCCGAAAGCGCCGCGACCGTCTCGCCGGAAAGGCGGAAGCCCGCCGCCTGCAACACGTCGAACGACGCCTCGCCCTCGGCCCCGTCCGCATAGTCCGGCAGGGCGGCGTCGATCATCCGCGACAGGCCGGTCATTTCGCGGACATAGGCCTTGCCGGAGGGCGGCGGCGCGAGCAGCGCCAGACCCGCGACGTCGTCGCGCCCCGCGACGGCGGCGGGCGCCAGAAGGGCACCCAGCCGGAAACCGATCACCAGCACGTCGCCGACGCCGGTCTCCTCCTTCAGCCGGTCGATCGCCGCCGCGATGCTCGCCCGCCACGCCGGCACGCGGTCCGGCGCCTCGTGATCGCCGGCGGCGTCGCCGCACCCTGGATAGTCGAACTGCAGCACCGGCAGGCCGCGCCCTGCGATCCGCCGTGCCACCAGCGTGAGAAATCGCCGGCTGCAGAGATCCTCGAAGCCGTGCCCGCCGGCGATCACCACGCCGCGCCCGCCCCCGGCCGGGTGCAGCCAGCCGACCGTGCCGTCGAAGACCACGGGCTTCACGACCGGCCTCCCGCCGCCGGGACACGGAGCGCGGCAGCCCTTTCCGTCTCGAAGTCGCACGCCGTGCTGCCGTTGAGTGCCGTTACCGTGCCCGTCGGCGCCGGCGCATCCGGCGGGCCGGCGAGGTGCACGGTTTTTTCCCGTCCGGGGACGAGGTGGAAGCCGTTCTCCTCCGCGCGGTGGGTCGCCGTCGCGATGGTCACATGGTAGGCGGCGCGGGTGCAGGCGAGGGTTAGCCGCCAGCCGCCGGGCTCCCCTTCGACGCGGGCCGAGAGGCCGACGTCCCGGCGGGCCGCGTGGGCGCCCGGGAGGATGTGGAACGCTTCGGCGAGCACCGCGCCTTCGGCTCCTTCGAGCCATGCGGCGGTCAGTTCGTGGGCGGCGGGTCCGAAGCGGTAGGCGTGGGTGACGTCGAAGAAGGCGCCGAAAAGCGCGAAGGCCGGGATCGTCGTTGCGCCGTGCGCGGCCAGAGAGACCGCCCGGCTGCCGGCCGCCACGGGCGTGGAGCCGTCGCGGAGGCAGGAGAGTTTCAGCGTCGCGTCGATGGCTTGCGGCCCGTCGTTGACGATGTGCACGTAAAGTCCGTTGACCCCCTCGTCGGTGAGGATCAGGCGCAGCGGTTCGAACGCCCGCTTCATCGCATGCCACACCGATTTCGGCCGCCCGGCCGCATCGACGGCGCCCCAGCCGGCCCCGGCCCGAAGGTCCTTCCAGAAGAGCGTCAGCGCGCCGGCCGTCGGCGAAGCGGGCCGGCGCCACTCGTCGATCGTGCGCTCGACCACTTCCGCCGTCACCGCGCGGGACATGTCCAGGTAGCGCGCACCGTCGGCGATCCTCAGCCGCAGCGGGTCGATGTCGAAGACTTCGCGAAGATAGTGGTCGCGCACGTCCTCGAAGTCCCAGGAGGCGCCGGCATCGCGCGGCGTCGCGGCCTTCCAGCGCGGGTCGTGGACCGCCACCCCCGGCAGGTGCTCGTCGAGCGTCGCCTGCTCCGGCACGTTCGCGAAGGCCAGGCACTCGCTGGCGAAGCGCACTTCGGCGCGCCGCGCATCCTCCAGCGGCCGGCAATAGGCCCCGACGCCGTAATAGTGGACGGGCCCGCCATCCGCCGTGAACGGCAGGCTGCCGCCCGAGGGCGAAGACGGCACGAGCACGAGGTCGGGGCGCCGCTTGGCGGCGATGGGCCGCACCACGCTTTCGAACCACGGCGTCGCGTCGACGGCCGCCGGCAGCCCCATCATCGTCGCCTGCTGCGCGATCTCGCTGCCGCCGCAAAGCACGGCGAGCGACGGCGACCGCCCGAGACGGCCGAGAAGCCCCTCGACTTCCTCCCCGAGCCGGGCGCACCAGGCCTCGTCGCGGGAAGGATAGTCGAAATTGGCGAGCATCAGGTCCTGCCAGACGAGGATCCCGAGTTCGTCGCAGAGCGCGTGGAAGGCGTCGGCCTCGTAGACGAAGGTGCCGGCGACCCGCAGCATGTTGACGCCGGCTTCGTGCGCCAGTCGAAGATCGCCCGCCAGGTGTTCGCGGCGGCTCGGCAATCCGACCGGATCGGCCGGCGTCCACACCGCCCCCCGGCAGAACACCGGAACGCCGTTCACCACCAGCCGGAAGTCCCGCCCGTCCGCCCCGCGGTCGAGCGCGATCCGGCGGAAGCCGACGCGGCCGAGCGCGACGGGAACGCCGCCGAGCGTGGCCGTCGCCTCGTGAAGCGCCGGGCGCCCGTGCGTATGCGGCCACCAGGCCGCGACGTCCGGGATGCGGAGGCGCGCCGCCAGCGCGCGGCCCTCGCCCTCGAGCGCCGTTTCGACGCCGGCGCACCGGACCGTCGCCGTCTCCGTCCCCCCGAGGGGTTCCGCGAGGGTGAGCCGGACGTCCAGCAGCCCCGCGGTGCCGTCGAGGTCGGCGCGCATGTCGGCCGCGTCCACCCGGCGCGCCGACCGGCGCACCAGCCGCACCGGTCGCCACGGCCCGACGACGTCGAAGGCCGGGCACCATCCGGGCATGTGGCCGATCAGCGTCGTGCGCACCAGCCGCAGCCGCTGGTCGTCGATCATGCGCGGCTTCCAGCGCGCCCGCGGCCCCTTCAGGCCGTCGAGGAAGGCATCGAGGCTGCGGAAGGCGATGGCGAGCGTCTCGCCGCCCTCCAGCGTCAGGTCGACCTCCTTCGGTGCGAACATGGACGTCGAGGTCAGCACCAGCCGATCGTCGACATAGACCTCCGCGATCGTCGCGAGGCCCTCGAAGACG
This sequence comes from uncultured Alphaproteobacteria bacterium, assembly GCA_963838155.1. Classification (GTDB taxonomy): domain Bacteria; phylum Pseudomonadota; class Alphaproteobacteria; order Rhizobiales; family Rhizobiaceae; genus Pararhizobium_B. The sequence goes on along the minus strand of CAWIQE010000004.1, from coordinate 88,817 downwards.
AGCCGCACCGGCCCGGCCGCGTCGAGCCGCCGCCGGTACCAGACGTCCCGGTCGTGCAAGGGGTGCGGCGCGGTCCTGTCCCACAGGCCGTGCGCCTCCAGCGCCGCCGCGGCGGTGCCGGGGCACTCCGCGCCGAGCCATCTCGCCGAGGCGTCGATGCCTGCGGGATCGGCCCACGACCCGGCGGGCGCGACGGCGATGTGCCATCCCGTGTCGAGTAGCTCCGCCTCCGCCGACATCGGCAACGCAGTGGTCATGCCCGCTCCAGAGAGAAATCGAGGCGGACTATGCCGCCCGGGAGTCCGAAACCCGGCCCATCCGCGTTTCGAGAACGTCCATCGCCGCATCGTAGTCGTCGGCCATCGGCAGGATCATCTCCCGCAGGCCGTCGAAGCGCCGGCGGGCCATGGCGCGCGCCAGCTTGAACTGCATCGTCTTGGCCCCGTCGGCGATCCGCTCCGCCGCCTCGCGCGCCGGCGAAAGGCCGCGGACGCCCTCGCGCGCGAGCCAGTCGAGATGGCTCGACAGCAGCTCGAAATTGGCGCCGAACTGGCGCAGCGTGTTGAAGGCGTAGACGTGGAAATAGTCCGGCGGCCGCGCCGTCAGCGCCTCCGCATGCTCGGCGAAGACCTCCGCATAGGCGGCGAACGGGTTGCGCTCCGGCCGCCGCGCCAGATGGCGCGAAAGCAGCCCGCAGGCCGTTTCGACGACATCCGCCGCCGGCGCGCTCCGCCCGAACTTCATGAACTCCGAATAGGGAAACAGCGGCAGCCCGGCATCCGCGGCCCGGCGCTCGGCAAACAGCGCGTCGAAATCCTCCCCGTCGAGGGCGAAGAAGCCGCGGTTGTGGAAATACTCCATCCTGCGCGACGAGGCGTCGAGCGCGTTGATGCCGATGCTCGACTTCGAGTGCGCGGTGCGATAGCTGACGCCGCGCGTGTCGGGCAGGTAGAACGCGTCGACCTCGACCATCGGCAGGCGCCCCCGGTCGATCTGCGTGGCGACCTGCGCCTCCAGCCGGTCGAAGACCGCCAGTTCCTCGATCTCCACCCCGTAGAGCCTTTCCAGGTCCGCGGTCGGGAACTTGAAGAAGGTGAAGTGGTCGCCCTCGAAGTCCTGCGCCACGGTGAAGCCGAGGGCGGCGGCCGGCTCGTGGCCGGACGCCGCGATCACCTCGACGAGGAGGTCGACATAGCAGTTCGTTTCCGGCCAGCGCCGCTCCCCGTCGTGCAGCCAGCTCGGCCGGTAGGTGGCCGGGTCGAGCCCGGAAATGACCTGCCGCATGCTCACTCTCCCCAGAGCGCCTTGCGCACGCCGGCCGGCCACGCGTCGACGTCCGGGCCGTGGTGGCGGAACAGCGCCAGCGCCACCCGCTCCAGCCCGAAGCCGACGCAGCCCGAATGGCAGGCCGTGCCGTCGGCGAAGCGGATGTCCCAGCTCTGGCCGAAATGGTCCTGGTGGTTGTTGAACGACAGGCAGGCCGTCGGCTTCTCCGTGCTCGTCACCGGGATGAGCAGCTCGAACTTCAGCGCCTGGTCGCGCTGGCTGTTGGCCATCATCTTGCCGACGCGGCCGAAGAAGGGATCGTTGGCGACGTCGATTTCGCAAGGCAGGTCGAGCGATTCGACGATCGCCTTGCCGCGCTCCATCCAGCTTTCCTGGAAGGCCCGGACCTGCGCGGCCGAGCCGATCCGGATGTATTCGCGCTGCCGGAAGAGCTGCATGCGCGCCGGGTCCTGCGAAGGCTCGTGACGGAAGCAATAGGAGGAAAGCTCGTAGAGGAGCCCCGCCTCCGGCACCGGTCCCTGGCGGGCGACCGTCGGATAGAGCGGGTAGCAAGCCGCCGGCGTCATGGCCACTTCCGTGGCCTCCTGCATCGTCGTCCAGTCCTCGCCCTTCTCCATCATGCCGAGAAGGCGCGCGTGGTCGCGCTCGTCGCCCATGAAGGAATGGACGCAGCCGGCCAGCTGCGGAAAGCTCTTCATGTATCCGGTCTTCTCGAGCGCCGCCCGCGCCATGCCGGGCGGGAAGTGGATGCGCGTCGCCTTGTCGGGACCGCCGACGTCGAGGACGATCCGCTCGAAGCGCTCGATGACCTCCTCGAAGACGCCGGATCGGCCGTAGAGGCCGTCCACGCCGGATTCGAAGAGAATGCCGTTGTCGAAAAGACTGTCGAGCAGGCTCTTCGCGTCGAAGGTCCTCGCGTCCATGTCAGCCCCCGAGAGTGGTGTCGAAGCGGCTCATCAGGAGCAGCGTCGAGGTGTTGGTGTGAATGCGGTCGTTGGAGATCATCACCGCCGCCGAGGTGACGTCGCGCAGGTGCCGGCCGACGCTGAACGGGGTTCCGTTCTTGTAGCCGAGGATGCCGGTGATCAGCATCGCGAGCCGCACGACCTCCGCCGCCTTCTCGCTCGCCGCCACCTTCAGCGCGTTGATCTCGGCGGCGAAGCCGATCGAGGAGAGGTCGTCGTCGTCGCCCTGCGCCACCTCGAACCGCCGGATCGCGGCGACGAGGTGACCCTTCATCTCCTGCAGCTTGGCGGCCGCTTCCGAAAGGCGAAGCGCTCCGGGCGGCGTCGCGCCCGGCTGCTTGCGCGCGGCCTGCTTGACGAAGGCCTGGGCGCGGGCGAAGGCGTCCGCGGCGATGCCGAACCAGGTCGCCGCCCAGTAGATGTGGGAGCTCGCCAGCATCGACTGCGCGGCGATCTCGGAGAAGGGCTTCGGCAGGATCTGGCCCGTCTCGCCCTTCGCCGTCAGAAGGAAGCCGTCCGAGCAGGTCCCGCGCATGCCGAGCGTGTCCCACACCGACTTGCGTTCGAGCGCCCTGTTGTCGTCGGCCGGGATCACCACCAGGACCTGGTCGGAATGCGCCGCGTCGGGCGCGCGCCGGGCCGTCGCCAGGATCGCGTCGGCATGGGCCCCGTAGGAGATGACGGTCGCGTCCTTGGTCAGCGCGAAACGGTCGCCCGAAACCTCGACGGCGCAGATCGAATTGCGCAGGTTGCCGCCGATGCCGGCCTCCGACGTGGCGGAGGCCAGGAGCAGCTGCTCGTCCGCGATGCGCCGCATGTAGCCGGCCAGCCAGTCGCTTCCCGCGCCGTGGGTCGCAAGGCTCGATATCTGGATCTGGTGCATGCCGTAGACCATCGCGCTCGAACCGCACGCCTGGGCGAGCTGGACGATGAGGTCCGCGACCTCGCCCGTCGACATCCCCTCCCCGCCGAGTTCGCTCGGAACCGCGACCCCGAGCAACCGCTCCCGCCTCAGCGCGTCGGCCGTCTCCTGCGGAAACCGGCCCTCGCGGTCGACCGCCTCGGCCGCCTTCGCGGCGACCGCCGCGACGCGGGCCATGCGCTGCGCCGCGCCCGAACCCCGAACATCCGCCCGCTCCGTATCGAAAGTCTCGACGACGTTCATCGGATCAGACCGCTTCGCGCGTGATCTCGCAGACCGCCCCGGCAATGCCGGCGATCGACGAAAACGTACGGCGCGTCAGCATCGTCTCGGGAAACTCGATGTCGAATTCCTCCTCGATGGCCAACATGAGCTGCACCGACGCAAACGAGGTCAACCCCGCCTCGTAAAGATTGGCATCGTCCGAAAGTGTCCCGATATCGCACGGAAACATCGGGTTCCGAGCAAGAAGTTCTCGAATGCGATCGATCATGGAGGAGGCCCACCCAGTTTGCGGTTTCTTGTCTGGCGGCACTCTACAGCCGATCTGGCCTCCAGACGTTAACGAGGAACGGTAATGGAAATTGTACTTAAGAGATTGTTGAAATAATAGATAGGATTTTATCTTTCCGCTCCGACGCACGCCGGCGGACGCCGCCGGGCACGGCGCGCGGAGGGTTCGTCAGGGTCCGAAAGGGACGTGCGGATGGGACGGACCGGCGGTCAGTCCGCTTGGGCGAGCGCTTCGGCTTTCTCGGCGTCGAAGGCCCGGGAATCGACCTTGAGATAGGCCAGCCCCTCCTCCGCGATCACGACGGCGTCCGCCACGCCGGGCAACTGCCTGAACCGGGCGGCGAGCCCCTCGCCCGCCCCGTCGCCGCCGAGGCGGATCAGCCGCGTCACGAGATAGCTCGGAGGCCGCATGCGGGCCGCCACGTAGAGCCAGGCGAGCGCCAGCGCGGTCGTCGCCGCGAACACGGCCGCATCGCCGCCGGCCTGGTGCACCCATCCGCCGAAGACGCCCCCGCAGAAGATGCCGATGAACTGGGAACTCGAATAGACGCCGGTCGCCGTACCCTTGGCGTCGGCCGGCGCCGTCTTCGTGACCAGCGACGGCAGGCTCGCCTCCATGACGTTGAACCCGGCGAAGAAGATCGTCACCGCCGCGAGCAGCACGTAGGGATTGGCGCCGCCGAGGGCGAGCATGGCCTGGCTTGCCGCGATCGCGGCCACCGCGCAGACGAAGACCTCCTTCATGCGGCGATGCTTCTCGGCGACGACTATGGACGGCACCATGATCCCGACGGAGACGATCAGCACGGGCAGGTAGACGATCCACTGGTCGTGGCTGGTGACGCCGAGGGACCCGCCGAGGAGGCCCGGCACCACCAGGAAGCTCGCCGTCAGCATCGCGTGAAGCGCGAAGATGCCGAAATCCAGTCGGAGGAGCTCGCCGTTTCTCAGGACGCCGCCAAGCATGGACGGAACGGTCTCCGCGTCGCGCCGGACGCCGAGGCTCGATGGCTGCGGCACCGCGAAGAGCGTGATCGCGATGCCCGCGGCCGCAAGCACCACCATCAGCCAGAAGATCCCCGCCACGCCGACGAGTCCCGCCACGATCGGACCGGCGACGACGGCGGCCATGAAGGAAAAACCGATGGTGATGCCGACGGTCGCCATGGCCTTGGTGCGGTTCTCCTCCGCGGTCAGGTCGGCGACGAGCGCCAGGATCACGGAGCCGACGGCCCCGGCGCCCTGCAGCGCCCGGCCGGCAACGACCCCCATGATCGAGCCCGACAGGGCAGCCACCGCGCTGCCGAGCGCGAACAGCACGAGGCCGGCGACGATCATGGTCTTCCGCCCGATCCTGTCGGACATCAGGCCGAAGGGGATCTGCAGGAGGCCCTGGGTCAGCCCGTAGATGCCGAGCGCCAGCCCGATCGTGTAGGCCGACGCCCCCTCGAGCCCGCCTGCATAGGCGGCGAAGACCGGATAGATCATGAACAGTCCGAGAAGCCGGACCGAAAAAACCGCGGCCAGCGACGCCGCCGCCCGCCTTTCATGCATCTGCATCGTGCTTTTCTCTTTTTTCAACGGCACTTTCGGCCGGAAACTAGCCGCAAGGCAACCGCCGGCAAAGTGGGGCGGTCAAAGTGACGCGGCCGGCAGGGGCGCCAGCCGCCCTCCGGCGTCCTGCCTATTTGCGCGGAACGATGCTGATCTTGCCGCTGCGCTCCAGCATCGCCTGCTCGACGCCGCCAGCGTCCTTGACGGAGGCGGAGCGCGCGGCCTCCTCCATGTCGGCTTCGCTGACGGCCGCGCGCCGCATCGCCCGGCGGTCGAACCGCCCGCCCGCCACGAGGCCGACGGGGCGTCCCTTGACGATCCGGCCGAGGCCGTGCCAGCGCGCCGTGCAGTGCGCCAGGAGCCAGTAGACGAAAAGCATGCCGAGCGTCGCAGCGATGGTCGGGAAGAAGGCGGCGTTCGCCGTCACCGCGCGGCTGAGATTGGACCCGACCACGATCGCCATCAGGATGTCGAGCGGCGTCTGCTGGCCGAAGGCCCTGCGCCCGAAAAGCCGCAGCATCACGAGCCCTACGGCGAAGACGATGACGGCGCGGATGCACTCCTGCCACCAGAGAATGTCCTTGGCGCCCGTTCCGATAAGCTGATGGATCATGGCCCTTGTCCTGCCTGCTGCCGCTCGCGCGAGCCGGCCGGTGTCGTCCGCCCGAAGCCCTCTCGTGCCTGTGCAAAGCGAAGACCGCCGGTTGGGTTCCCGAAGCGCGGGGCGGCGCGCGGCGGGGCCTAGGTCGCCGGCTTCCCGCGCTCGCTCGCCACGAGCACGACCGGCGCCCGGGCGCTGGCCACCACCTCCGTCGCCGTCTCCCCGAAGAAGAGCCTGTCCCCCGGCCGTTGCGTCACGCCCATCACGATCATGGCGCCCTCGTCGGCGGCCTCCCGGCAGATCACGTCCTCCGGCCGGCCCCTGGTGCGCATCGCCGTGTCGATGCGCACGCCGTAGCGCTCGGCGAGGCCGGCGATGTCCTTCAGTACCGCCTCCTCGCGCTGATGAAAGAGCGACATCGACGTCTTCGTGCTCCTGGAGACGTAGAGGACCTTGACCGGCGTCCCGTGCGCCCGCGCCAGCGCCAGCGCGAGTTCGGCCGCCCGGCGCGACACCTCGGTTCCGTTGACGGGAACGAGGATCCGCCGCAATCCGCTCGGGGCGGACAGCTCCGCGGGGACGTTCGCGCCGCTCAGCACGAAGCACACGGGCCCGTCGAAACCCTCCGCGACGGCCTCCAGGTCGGAGCGGAAGGTGCCCTTGCTGCTGACCGAACGCTCGAGGCCCGCCACCAGCATGCCGTAGCCCTTGCGCGCCTCCTCGCGGATCGTCTCGGCCGTGGCCCGGGATTCCGTCCGGGCGGTCAGGTGAACCTCCTCGACCTCCATTTCCTCGTCCCGCTCGACCGCGCTGGCGCTCGCCTTCGCGCCCTTCCTGATTTCGTCGAGATGTTCCTCCGGCGCATCCTCCGGCAGCTCCGTCCCGGCGCCTTCGGGCACGACCTTCAGGAGCGTCGTCGGCATTCCGCGGCTGCCGCCGATCAGGCCCGCGAGATAGGCGGTGAAGCGCCCGACCGGACTGTCGTCGACGACGATCAGCAATCGCTCCAGCCGCGTGACGAACCCGCGTTCGTCGAGAGCCTCCCGCTCCATCCGCTCCTTCTCCTCCGGCGCCATCGGCAGGCGGCCGAGGGCCCAGCGCAGCATCGGCGGCATGATCAGCGTGGTGACGACCGCCATGGTGACGATCATGGTGAAGAGGTTGTGGGACAGGATGCCCATCGACAGGCCGATGGTCGCGATGATGACCTCGGTCGAGCCGCGCGCGTTCATGGCGCTGCCGACCGCCACGGATTCGCCCCAGCTCATTCCGCCGAGGCGCCCGCCGACGAAGGCGCCGGAAAACTTCCCGACGCTCGCGATCAGCACGAGCGCCGCCGTGAGCAGCGCCAGCGTCGGATCGCCGAGCACGGTCAGGTCCGCCGAGAGGCCGGCGGTGCCGAAGAAGACCGGCATGAACAGGGCCGTGATCAGTCCGCGCAGCTGCCCTTCGATGTGGCCGGTGAGGATCGGCGATTCACCGACCAGGATGCCGGCCACGAAGGCGCCGAGCACGGTATGGACGCCGATGGCGTCGGTCATCAGCGCCATGACGCCCATGATGACGATGATCATCGTGATGACGGGATATTCGCTCTCGAAGGTGTCGTTGGTCCATCGGATGGCCGTGAACACGATCCGTCGGCCGACGGTCAGGCTGAAGAGCATGAACGCGGCCACTTCGCCGACGGTGACGAGGAGCGGCACCAGCTCGAACTTGCCGTGAAGCGCCACGCCGAAGGTGATCGCGATGATCACCCACCCGATGGTGTCCTCGATGATCGCCGAGGAGACGATGATCTGCCCGAGGTTCCGGCGCATGAAGTTCATTTCCCGCACGATCATCGCGACGATCTTGACCGAGGAGATCGACAGCGCGGTGCCCAGGAAGAGCCCGGCGACGACGCGGCGCCCGGGTTCCGGCAGGAGCGAATCGGGCAGGAACTGCGCGAGTGCGAAGCCGCAGGCGAACGGAACGATCACGCCCGTCGTCGATATGGAGAAGCAGGCGGCCCCGACGCGGCGCACCAGTTTCAGGTCGGTTTCCATGCCCGTCAGCAGCAGCAGCAGCAGCACGCCGAGCTGCGAGACGGCGTCGATCATGCTCTTGTGCTCGGCATCGCTCGAAAAGAGCATGTGCTGGGCCTCCGGCCACAGCCAGCCGAAAAGGGACGGTCCGAGCAGGATCCCGCCGATCAGCTGCCCCATGATGGCCGGCTGGCCGACGCGGTGGAAAAGCTCGCCGAGCCCCCGGCCGACGACGAGCAGAAGGAGAATGTCGACGACGAAGATCCATTCCCTGGAACTGCCCATTCCCGTGCCCTCGCCCTTGCCCGCGGCGAGCGCGACGGTGGGAACGAGAGCGAGGAACAGGGGGAGAAGCAGGAAGGACCAGCGGGCCGGAAAGGCGGTTCTGACGGTCATGGATCATCCGCATCGAGGGGCAGCGCACGCCATTACAACGCGCCAGATGCGGCGAAGTTACGGAGCGCCGCCGAGGAGGTGCGGCCTGCCCCCGTCCCCGTCGCTACAGAAGCCCCCGCTTTGCGAGGTTGCGCATCAGCGCCGCCGTGCCGAAGGTCCATGGCGGACACTCGGTGGCCAGCCGCACGGTGTTGAGAAGCGTCCCGAGCGCCGGCGTCGAGATCGACACCCGGTCGCCGATCTTGTGGGTGAAGCCCTCGCCCGCGACGTCCCGGTCCTCCACGGGCGCGAAGAGCGTCCCGAGATAGAGCACGAACCCGTCCGGATACTGATGGTGCCGGCCGATCGTCTGGGCGACGAGGTCCAGCGGATCGCGGCTGATCTCCTTCATCGAGGAATGGCCTTCCAGCACGTAGCCGTCCTCGCCCTCGATCCTCAGGTCGAGCTCGGCGCGGCGCACGTCGTCCATGCCGAAGCCGTCGTCGAAAAGGCGGATGAACGGCCCGATGGCCGACGAGGCGTTGTTGTCCTTCGCCTTGGAGAGAAGCAGCGCCGACCGGCCCTCGACATCGCGCAGGTTCACGTCGTTGCCGAGCGTGGCGCCCTTGACGGTCCCCCTGCCGTCGACCGCGAGCACCACCTCCGGCTCCGGATTGTTCCACCGCGACACCGGATGAAGGCCGACGGATGCGCCCCAGCCGACCGACGACATCGCCTGCGCCTTGGAGAACACTTCCGCGTCCGGCCCGATGCCGACCTCGAGATACTGCGACCAGACGCCCTCTTCGATCAGCGCCGACTTGACCCGCGCCGCCTCCTGCGAGCCCGCCTTGAGGTTGCGAAGGCTGTCGCCGATGATCGCCCCGACACGTTCGCGGATCTTCAGCGCCATCGCAGGGTCGCCCGCCGCCTTCTCCTCGATCACCCGCTCGATCATGGAGCGAGCGAAGGTGACGCCGCAGGCCTTAACCGCCTGCAGGTCGCACGGCGCGACCAGATGCGTCGCCGCCGAACCGGCGGCCTCGATCGACGCGGCCGCGATGTCCTCCAGGGCACCGAGCTCCTCGCCGTCCGCGGACATGGCCGCGGCGGCGGGGTCCGCCGTTTCCAGGAGGTCGCGCATCGTCGGAAAGTCCCGGCATGTGATGTCGACGAGGCGACCGTCCTTGACGACCACCACCGACGGCCCCGCCAGCTCGGGGCGCCAGACGCGCCCGACGAAAACGCCGTCCTCCGGCAGCTGCAGCTTGTCCATCCGTTTCGTCCTCGATTCCTTACTTTCGCAGCTTCCTCGGCGTCATGTCCGTGCCGTTCATCCGGCCGATATATTCGGGCAGGAACGGCACGTAGTCCTCCGCCCCGTCGCCCCCCATCGCCACGGCGGCCGCAAAGGCGTTCTTGGCCGCGTTGCCGACCGGATTGGCCATCTTCGCCGCATCGGCCATGGATTCCAGATAGCTCAGGTCCTTGAGCGCATTGGACAGCGTGAACTTGTGGGCCTCGCGATTGCCATCGATCGTATAGCCCATGAAGGTCTGGTAGAAGCCGCAATCCATGCGCCCGCCGCGAATGACGCTGTCGACCCGCTCCGGCGAGATGCCGACCTTTTCGGCCAGCGTCAGCGCCTCGGCATAGAGCGCGGCGTAGCCGAGCGACAGGAAGTTGTTGATGAGCTTCATGCGGTGTCCGTCGCCGACGCCGCCGATATGGACGATGCGCCCTGCCCAGGTCTCGAGCACCGGCTCGATGCGCCGGAAGACCTCCTCGCTCGCCCCCACCATCGTGTCGAGCTTGCCTTCCCAGGCCTCCTTCGGCGTCCTGCTGAGCGGCGCGTCGGCGAAGTCGACCCCCAGCTCCGCCAGTTCGGCGGCGACCGCCACGGTCGAGGTCGGGTCCGAGGTCGAGCAGTCGACGACGACGGAGCCTTTCTTCAGCCCGGCCGCCAGGCCGTCCGGGCCGCGCACGACAGCCTCGACCTGCGGCGACCCCGTGACGCAGAGGAAGACGACGTCGGACCGCTCGGCGACCTCCCTGGCCGTCTTCGCCTCCTTCGCCCCGCGAGCGACGAGATCGTCCACCGGTTCCCGGTTGCGATGCGCCAGCACGGTGAGCGGATGGCCCTTCTCGACGATGTTCTTCGCCATTCCGTGGCCCATGAGACCGACCCCGATGAAGCCGACGGCTTCCTGTGCTGCTCCTGTCATGGATTTTCTCCGATTTCATCCTCGTTCACGGCGCCAGGCGACGCCGCGGTGTCCGCAAGCCGGCCCCGTAGGAGGCGCAGCGCCAGTTCGTCGGCCCGCTCGCGATGGCGCCGGTGCAGCGCCTCCGCCCGGTCCGGATCGCGCTCCCGGATCGCCTTGACGATCGCCCTGTGCTCCGTGTCGGACTGGACCGGCAACGGCCTCAGGGGAACGATCGCCATGCGCACGCGATACTGCTCGTCCCAATAGGACCGCAGCGTCGCCTGCAGGCGGGAATTCCCGCAAAGGGAGACGATGTCGGCGTGGAACACGTCGTCGAGATGCGACCAGTGGGTGATGTCTTCCTTCGCCGTCGCCCGCTCCATCTGGTCGACCAGCCGGTCCAGCCTGTCCAGCACCGCCGGGTCCGCGTCGCGCGAGGCGGCGAGCCGGGCCGCGCGGACTTCGAGGGTGGAGAACACTTCGTAGATCTCGACGAGATCGTCGATCGACTGCTCCAGCACGGTGAAGCCGCGGCGCGGCCTCACGGCCACCAGGCGCTCCTCCTCCAGCTTGATGAGGGCCTCCCGGATCGGCGTGCGGCTCATGGCCAGGAGCTTCGCCACCTCGTTTTCGAGCAGCGTCGTGCCCGGCGCGAGCCGCCCTTCGAGAATGCGGTACTTCAGCTCGCGATAGGCCCTGTCGCGCGCCGGCAGCGCCGAAACGCCCCTCAGGCTCGGCCGCGGCCGCGATCCCGCCGTGCCCCGGTCCTTCCGGGAACCATTGCCCGCCAGCATGTCGCCGTTGCCCGTCAGCAGTCCGTCCTCCGGGACGCGCGCTCCGAAGAGCCCGCTCAGTGGTTGTCTCGCGGCACGCCCTTGGTCTGGGCGATACGCTGGTAGGCGACGGCCGGCTCGAGGACGGCGCCGGTCTCCATCTGGCCGACCACGGCGCGCTGCAGTTCCTGCCACGGGGTCTGGTGGGCAGGAAACGCATATCCTCCGGCCGCCTCCAGCTCCTTGCGGCGGCTTTCGAGCTCCTCGTCGGAGATCAGGATGTCCGCGGTGCACTTCCTGAGGTCGATGCGCACGCGGTCGCCGGTCTTCAGGAGCGAGAGGCCGCCGCCGGCCGCCGCCTCTGGCGAAGCGTTCAGGATCGAGGGGCTGCCCGAGGTTCCGGACTGGCGCCCGTCGCCGATGCAGGGAAGCGAATGCACGCCCTTCTTGATCAGGTAGTCCGGCGCCCGCATGTTGACGACCTCCGCCGCACCCGGATAGCCGATCGGCCCGGCGCCGCGCATGAACAGGATCGAGGTGGTGTCGATGCCGAGCGCCGGATCGTCGATGCGCCTGTGGTAGTCCTCCGGTCCGTCGAAGACGATCGCCCTGCCCTCGAACGCCTCCGGGTCGTCCGGATTCGTCAGGTAGCGGTCGTGGAACTCCGGCGAGATGACGCTCGTCTTCATGATCGCCGAGTGGAAGAGATTGCCCTTGAGCACGCGGAAGCCCGCCCGCTCCTTCATCGGCTGCCCGTACGGCCTGATCACCTTCTCGTCGGCAATCTCCGCTCCGCGGCAGTTCTCGCCGATCGTCCTGCCGTTCACCGTCATCGCGTCTTCGTGGATGAGGCCCTGCCCCATGAGCTGGCTGACCACCGCCGGCACGCCGCCGGCATGGTAGTAGTCCTCGCCGAGATATTCGCCGGCCGGCTGCAGGTTGACGAGAAGGGGGATCTCCTCGCCATAGGTCTGCCAATCGTCGATGGACAGCTCGACGCCGACGTGCCGGGCGAGGCCGTTCAGGTGGATCGGCGCGTTGGTCGACCCGCCGATCGCGGAATTGACGCGGATGGCGTTGATGAAGGATTCGCGCGTCAGGATGTCCGAAGGCTTCAGGTCCTCCCGCACCATGTCGACGATCCGCAGGCCCGTCCGGTACGCCATTTCGTGGCGGTCGCGATAGGGGGCGGGAATGGCCGCCGACCCCGGAAGCTGCATGCCGAGCGCCTCGGCGAGAGAATTCATCGTCGTGGCCGTGCCCATCGTATTGCAGTAGCCGGTCGAGGGCGCCGACGAGGCGACCAGTTCGACGAAGCCCTTGTAGTCGATCTCGCCGGCCGCCATCATCTCGCGCGCCTTCCAGACGATGGTGCCGGAACCGGTGCGCTCGCCGCGGAACCAGCCGTTGAGCATCGGCCCGACCGAAAGCGCGATCGCCGGTATGTTGACGGTCGCCGCCGCCATCAGGCAGGCGGGCGTGGTCTTGTCGCACCCGATCGTCAGCACCACGCCGTCGAGCGGATAGCCGTAGAGAAGTTCGACGAGGCCGAGATAGGCGAGGTTGCGGTCGAGCGCCGCCGTCGGGCGCTTGCCGGTCTCCTGGATGGGATGCACCGGAAACTCGACGGCGATGCCGCCCGCCTCGCGGATGCCCTCACGCACCCGCTTGGCCAGCTCGAGATGGTGGCGGTTGCACGGGGAGAGGTCCGATCCGGTCTGCGCGATGCCGATGATCGGCTTGCCCGACTGCAGCTCCTCCTGGCTCAGGCCGTAGTTCAGGTAGCGCTCGATGTAGAGCGCCGTCATGTCCGGATTGCCGGGATTGTCGAACCATGCGCGCGACCGGAGTTTCTTGGGGTCGAAGGGGGAATTCATCTCGTCTCCGCAAATCTGTCGGCTGCCCTTCGGGCGCCTCTTCGAACAACGTATACATTAATCCCCGCCCTCTTCAAGCGCCGGGGACGACGCGGTCGATCTGCCGCGGCCGGACGCCGGTCGGACCCGAACGCGACGCGGTTAGCGCACGCGCCGCCGGGACCGAATGAAGGAGCAGAAGAACCACAGGATCGCCAGATTGATGGCCGGCGAAAGAGCCACGAGGGCCGGACCGGCCGACGCCGGCGCACCGTTCGCCAGCCGCACCCAGGGCAGGCCCAGGATGATGACGTAGACGCCGGCGAGCGGGTCGCGCGCGGCTCCGAAGAGACCGAACGTGCCGATGAGGAGAAGGCCGAGCGCTGCCAGGTAGGCGAGCGAGAAGGCGACGAGGATCGTCCGGCAGATCACTGGCCGTCGCCCGGGGGGCCGCTTTCGCCGAGATGATCGCCTGCGGCCCAGCCCGTCACGACGACCTTGCCGGTGCTCTCCACGCGGCACCACCTCCGGCCTTCGTTCATCCGGCAGCCCAGGTTGCGCAGCACCGCCCCGTCGACTGCCTCGGCAAGGCGCGCGGCGCCGGCCGACGGTCCGGCGCGGATCGCCAGGCGCCCGTTCGGCTGGGCGGGCGTCACCGCCCAGTAGTCCGGACCGCCCTGCAGGCCGTCGGCGTAGTCGTTCTTCACGGGCGCCTTTAACTGCGCCGCGTCGAGCGCGGAGACCGAGATATCGATCGTGTAGGCCGAACGCTCGCCGCGCCGGGCCGCGTTGCGATAGAGATAGACGTTGATGGTGTAGGTGCCGGATGTCGCGAGCTTGGCGGAGAACCGGTTGATCTCCGGCACCGAAGGCCCGGTGATCTCGCTGTTGGCGAGCGCCTGGTCTCCGGGACCGCGGCCAGGTTCGTAGACGTTGAAATAGGTCGCCGTATTCGGGGTTCGGAGCCTTACGGACATCGTCTGCCCGGCCTCAGCCCCGACCACGTATGAAACGGAATTCCGGCCGACGATCCTGTCGCGAATCGTCGTTCCGGTCTTGCCTGCCGGAAAATGGACCGTCACGACGCGCGTTTCGTCCGCATGCGACGGCACCGCGGCGAAAAACATCGCCGCCGCCGCCACGGCAATACCGAGATACCTCATGTGCCCGCTTCGCTGCATGGCGTCACCCGCTTCGCTCCGTTGCATCGAAAGAGGGCCGCCGCAAGGGGCGGCCCCGTCGCCGGCCGTCGGCGAAAGCACCCGCTGGTGGTCTGGTGGGGCGATTTTTCCCAACAGATGGTACCATCTGTTGGGATCGCACCACTAGAGGGCGCCTTCGTCGGTCATCGACATGACCTCGCCGACCCGTTCCTTCGATACGAGGCAACGCCATTTCGCCCGGTTCGGGCCTATGCCGACGATCACTTCGGTATTGGCTTGCGAGAATTCCGAACTCAGCACGACCGCGTCGTTGTTGTTCGTTTGGCGCATCACGGCCTTTAGGCAGGCGCTCTCATCCGCCGCACTGCCGGTGCGCATGGCGGGAGCGGCCGCCGCGGCGCGCAACCGGCTCCGCCATCCGCTTCGAGGTCGTTTCAGAGCAACCGGCGACGGCTGCGAGAATGCTTGCGGATAGCACAGGCACCAGAATCCATTGCGATCGTCTCCCTCGCCCCCCGGCTAAAGCCATCTCCGGTCTACGAGCGAGGTCGGCGCATCACGCAGCGCCGAAGTTCCACCGTGCCGACAAGCAACTGTCCGACGGCAACGCGAGAATTGCAACAACAACCTCCGTTTACCCCCGCGAGCGATCGACGCAGGAGGCGGCGCTTTCGTCCCGGGTTGCGCGGCCGGATGCTTCGGTGCATCTTGCAGGAACCGTCCGGCGCCCGCCGGCACCACCCCCTTTTGCCGGCACCACCCCCTTTTGAACGTCCCGAACATGAGTGTCTCCATGCCCACCGCGGTTCACGGCCGCCCGGATGTCGACGGCCCGCGGGCCTGGTTCAGGCTCGTCGCGGCGATGGCCTTCGCCACGCTCGGCGGCGCCGGCATGTGGGCCGTCGTCGTCGTCCTTCCCTCCGTCCAGGCCGAGTTTCATCTCGAACGCGGAACCGTCTCGCTCTCCTATACGGCCACCATGGCCGGCTTCGCGCTCGGCAACGTCGTCGTCGGCCGGCTGATCGACCGGATGGGCTTCGCCCGTCCGGCCTTCGTCGCCACGCTCATGCTGTCGAGCGGTTTCGCGCTCGCCGCGGTCGCCTCCTCCTTCCTCCTCGTCGCGCTGGCGCAGGGGCTTCTCATCGGGGCCGGCGCGTCGGTCTCGTTCGGGCCGCTGCTGGCGGACATCTCGCACTGGTTCGAGCGCCGGCGCGGTCTCGCCATCACCCTCGTCGCCAGCGGCAACTACCTGGCCGGCGCGCTCTGGCCGATCGCCATCCGCCTGGCCCTGCCCGGCCTCGGCTGGCGGCTCACCTATCTCGGCATCGCCCTCGTCTGCCTGGTCGGCATGTCCCTGCTTCTCCTCGTGCTGCGCGGCCGCCCTCGCGTCGACGCGGACGGTTTGTCCGCCCTCGGGGCGGCCACGCCCCGCCGCAGGCAGCTCGACATGCCGCCGGCCCTGCTGCAGGGGCTTCTCATCCTCGCCGGCCTCGGCTGCTGCGTCGCCATGTCGACGCCCCAGGTCCACATCGTCGCCTATGCCGAGGATCTGGGCTACGGCATGGCGAACGGCGCGAACATGCTCTCCCTCATGCTGGGCGCCGGCATCGTGAGCCGCATCCTGTCCGGCTACGTCGCCGACCGGATCGGCGGCATCCGCACGCTTCTCGCAGGGTCGTTCCTCCAGACGGTCTCGCTCCTCCTCTTCGTGCCCATGACCGGCCTTCCGACGCTCTACGTCGTCTCGCTCGTCTTCGGCCTCGCCCAGGGCGGCATCGTTCCCTGCTACGCCATCATCGTGCGCGAATGCATGCCCGCCGCCGAGGCGGGCCGGCGCGTCGGCATCGTCATCATGGCGACGATCGCCGGCATGGCGCTCGGCGGCTGGCTTTCCGGCTTCATTCACGACCGGACCGGCTCCTACGCCGCCGCCTTCCTGAACGGCGTCGCCTGGAACGTGATGAACCTGGCGATCATGTCCTACCTCCTGTGGCGCTCCACCCGGCCGCATATCGGCCCGGATCAGCGGCTTGGAACAATCGCCCGGCAGTGAGCATTCCCGATGAGGTAAGGGACTCAAGCCACAGGATTGATTATGAAAAGAGTGTTTCAGGCAGCAACGTTCCTCGTCATGGTCTTCGTGACGACCGCCGCCTTCGCCGCGACCGCCATGGTGACGACGACGCTGCATCTGCGCAGCGGGCCCGGTTCCCGCTACAGGATCGTCACGTCGATGCCCGACGGCGCGGTCGTCGACATCCCCGGATGCGCGCGCGGCTACAATTGGTGCCGCGTCAACTGGAACGGCTACCGGGGCTGGGCCTCGGCCAGCTATCTCGCCTTCCGCAGGGGACGCTACCGCCACCGGGCCTTCTCGCACTACGGCGCCGAAATCGGCATCCCGCTGATCGCCGGCGCGGTGATCGGCAACGTGATCGGCGGCCACGAGCACCACCGCCATCGCCGCTATCACGGCCACTACCGCCATGACGGCCATCACGGCCACTACGGCCATGGCGGACATCGCCGCCACGCACGCCACGAGCGGCGCCGCATCCGGCATCTGAGACATCAGAAGCGCCGCCTGCACCGCAAGCTCCGTCGTGCCCGGCACCACCACGATCACAACAGCTAGTGGTCCGACCCAAACGGATGGCACCCATCCGTTTGGAAAAGTCAGCCCACAAGCTATTGATCTGGTGGGGCGATTTCTCCTAACGGATGGTACCATCCGTTGGGATCGCACCACTAGGGCGCTTCCAGGAAAAGTGAAAACCGGTTTTCCGTCCGGAAGCGCGTAAAGACAATGGGATAGAGTCCGGAAATCCGGCCGGGGCCGCGCCGCCCCGGCCGTTTTCATGCGATGGACCCAGCCGGCGGGCGAACGGAGGAGAGCCCGTGTTTCCCACCGCCCCGCTCCGAAGTCGTCGCCAGTGGAACCGAATGGGGCCCTGTGACATTAATACAACAAGCGGAAATGCGCGGGCGGGCGAAGCTAGTCTTTGCACTCGCGTCAAAATTGTCGCATATTCGCGAGCAAGGGACGAACAAGGAGCTTGAAAATGAAAAGAATAATCCAGGGCATGGCTTTCGCAACCGCCATGACGTTGGCGTCCTCGGCCTTTGCCGCGTCCGCCATGGTAACCACCGACCTGAACCTGCGCACCGGTCCCGGCACGAACTACGGCCGCATAGCGGCGATGCCGGGCGGCGCCATCGTCGACGTGCGCGGCTGCACCCGCGGCTACAGCTGGTGCCGCGTATACTGGAACGGCTACGAGGGCTGGGCCGCATCGAGCTACCTCGCCCGTCAGACGGGCGGCGGCTCGTTCGACAACTACGCCGCTTCGGTGGGCGTGCCGATCATCGCCGGCGCCATCATCGGCGGCGTCATCGCCAACGGGTACAACGATAACGACCGCTATTACTACCGGCACCACCGCCGCTACTACCGGCACGACAACCCCCGCTACTACCGGCACGACAACCCCCGCTACTATCGTCACGACCACCCCAGCTACTATCGTCACGATCGCCGCACCGAATTCGGCAACCTCAATAGATCCGGCGGCCGGCGGTGGCGTCACAGCGTCCAGGACGGCCACTGATCCAGCGGCCGCCGACCCGGCGGCCCACTGCTGACAGCCTGATGTCAGGAGGCTCGGGGGCGGCGCCATAATTGCCCGCCGCCCCTTTCCAACGCCGGGAAGTCCCTCCATATTCCGGCCATGGCCAGATCACCGAAGAAAGCCGCCGAGGACCGCGAAGGCTTCGGCGAAGCGCCCCAGCAATCCTATGAAGGCGAGCCGATCGAAGGTGGCGTCGCCGATTGGGCCGAGCAGATGCGCCGTGCGGCGGAGGCCGAGACGGTGGACACCCGCCACGACGTCGCCTCGCAGGCCGGCAAGCACCGCCGCCGCGCCGCCCTCCGCGACGACGACATCGACTCCCACGCCAAGCGCGGCAAGGCCGAACGGCCGTCCGAGCCCATGCGAGGCCCTCGCGGAGCGAAGGCGCAAGGCGCCGACAGCATGAGCGCCTTCAAAACCTCCCGCGGCACCTCCATGGGCGGCTCCGCCGACCCGAAGACGCGGACCGGCGCCGGCCTCAACGCCGTGGCCGGGATGGACGTCGCGCTGGAGGACGCCGAAAACCTCCGCAACACCGGCGTCACCGCCACGGTCGAGGCGCTGTCGAAGCTGATCGAGAGCGGCAATCCGCTGCACAAGAACGGCGAGGTCTGGACGCCGCACCGGCCGGCGCGGCCGGAGAAGTCCGAGGGCGGCCGCCGGCTCGAAATGGTCACCGACTTCGCCCCCTCCGGCGACCAGCCGACGGCGATCGCCGACCTCGTGGCCGGCGCCAACGAGAACGAGCGCAGCCAGGTGCTGCTCGGCGTCACCGGCTCCGGCAAGACCTACACCATGGCCAAGGTCATCGAGGAAACGCAGCGTCCGGCGGTCATCCTGGCGCCCAACAAGACGCTCGCCGCCCAGCTCTATTCGGAATTCAGGAACTTCTTCCCCGGCAACGCGGTCGAATATTTCGTCTCCTACTACGACTACTACCAGCCGGAGGCCTACGTCCCGCGCTCCGACACCTACATCGAGAAGGAATCCTCCATCAACGAGCAGATCGACCGGATGCGTCACTCGGCGACCCGCGCGCTGCTCGAACGCGACGACGTCATCATCGTCGCCTCGGTCTCCTGCATCTACGGCATCGGTTCGGTCGAGACCTACACGGCCATGACCTTCCAGATGTCGATCGGCGACCGCATCGACCAGCGCCAGCTCCTCGCGGATCTCGTCGCCCAGCAGTACAAGCGGCGCGACGCCGACTTCCAGCGCGGCTCCTTCCGCGTGCGCGGGGACACGATCGAGATCTTTCCGGCCCACCTGGAGGACGCCGCCTGGCGCATCTCGCTGTTCGGCGACGAGATCGATTCCATCACCGAGTTCGACCCGCTCACCGGCCGCAACACCGGCGAGATGAAATCCGTCAAGATCTACGCCAACTCGCACTACGTCACCCCGCGCCCGACGCTCAATACGGCGATCAGGTCGATCCGCGAGGAGCTGAAGCACCGCCTCGCCGAGCTGGAGAAGGCCGGCCGCCTCCTGGAGGCGCAGCGCCTCGAGCAGCGCACCCGGTTCGACCTGGAGATGCTGGAGGCGACGGGCTCCTGCCAGGGCATCGAGAACTATTCGCGCTACCTGACCGGCCGAAAGCCCGGCGAGCCGCCGCCGACCCTCTTCGAGTACATCCCCGACGACGCGCTGCTCTTCGTCGACGAAAGCCACGTCACGATCCCGCAGATCGGCGGCATGTACCGCGGCGACTTCCGCCGCAAGGCGACGCTCGCCGAATACGGTTTCCGCCTGCCCTCCTGCATGGACAACCGGCCGCTGCGCTTCGAGGAGTGGGACGCCATGCGCCCGTCGACCGTCGCCGTCTCGGCGACGCCCGGCGGGTGGGAGATGGAACAGTCGGGCGGCGTCTTCGCCGAGCAGGTGATCCGCCCGACCGGCCTCATCGACCCGCCGGTCGAGATCCGTCCCGCCCGCACCCAGGTCGACGACGTCCTCGGCGAGATCCGCGCCACCGCCCAGGCCGGCTACCGCACGCTCTGCACCGTGCTGACCAAGCGAATGGCGGAGGACCTGACCGAATATCTCCACGAACAGGGCATCCGCGTGCGCTACATGCACTCCGACATCGACACGCTGGAGCGCATCGAGATCATCCGCGACCTGCGCCTCGGCGCCTTCGACTGCCTCGTCGGCATCAACCTCCTGCGCGAGGGCCTCGACATTCCCGAATGCGGCTTCGTCGCCATCCTGGACGCCGACAAGGAAGGCTTCCTGCGCTCCGAGACCTCGCTGATCCAGACCATCGGCCGCGCCGCGCGCAACGTCGACGGCCGCGTCATCCTCTACGCCGACAGGGTCACCGGCTCGATGCAACGCGCCATGGACGAGACCGGCCGCCGCCGCGAGAAGCAGCTGGAATACAACACCGCCAACGGCATCACGCCGGAATCGGTCAAGGCGAAGATCTCCGACATCCTCGATTCCGTCTACGAGCGCGACCACGTACGCGCCGACATCGGCACGAAGGGCGGAAAGGGATTCGCCGAGACCGGCCACCTGATCGGCAACAACCTTCAGGCCCACCTCGAAGCCCTCGAAAAGGACATGCGCGACGCCGCCGCCGACCTGGACTTCGAAAAGGCCGCCCGCCTCCGCGACGAGATCAAGCGCCTGAAGGCCAAGGAACTGGAGGTCATGGACGACCCCATGGCGCGGGAGGAATACCGCGACGGCGGAGGAAAAGGGCGAGCGAAGCGCAGCGCGCGACCGGGTGCCGCCGGAAGTCCGGAGGCCAGCGCGAAGCGCGGTACGGCCGCGAGCACCGAACAGACCTCCTATTTCCGCAAGAACACCCTGGACGAAATGACCGTCGGCCGCACCGAGAAGCCGCGCGGCCCGGCCCCGTCCGCGGACAAGCGCACCGGCCCGCTGCTCGAAGGCCAGCCGACCCGCGCCGACGACCCCGGCCCCGCGCGCCGCGACCGCATCGGCACCGGTTCCTACGAGGAAGGCGGCGAGGAACGCCGATCCCGTCGCCGCCCGAAGAAGAGCGGCCGGCCGGGGCACTAGGCCCGTCCCCGTTTCACGGAATCGCGAACAGGCTCTACCCCATTGCTTTTACGCGCTCCCGGACGGAAAACCGGTTTCCACTTTTCCTCGAAGCGCTTAGGTGAATCGCTTCCACTTCCCGCAAACCTCGCCTACCGTGCCGCCATGCCTCGCGCGACGATCCTCCTCCCGCTTCTCCTCGCCCTCGCCACCCCCGCCCACGCCGCCGGATGGCAACCCGCGACACGCACCGTCACCTACGCGATCACCGGCGACACCGGCCTCGCGCTCTACCGCTCGATCGGCGAGCATGGTCCCGAGATCGGCGGGCGCAGGGTGATCGCCCATACGCGCTTCGACCTCACCTGGACGCGCCGCTACCGGCCCCAGGCCGACGGTTCGTGCGTGCTCGCGGTCGCCGTGCCGCACCTGACCGTGACCACCACCCTGCCGAAGGCCGAAGGCGACCTTCCGCCGGCGGTCGGTGCGAGCTGGAGTCGTTTCGTCGCGGGCGTGTCGGCGCACGAAAAGGTTCACGGCCGCGCCATCGTCGACATGGTGACGCGCATCGCGGACGTCTCGGCCGGCCTTTCCGCCCCCGTCGATCCCGGCTGCCGCAAGGTGCGCGCCCGCCTGCAGGCCTATCTCGCCAAGACCATCGCCGCCCACCGGCAAGAAAGCGCCGCCTTCGACAAGACCGAATGGGGCGAGGACGGCGCCATGCGCAGGCTGGCGGAGGCGCTGGTCGACGGGCCGTGAGGGGCCCTCCGGTGTTCTCAGCTCTTCCGGCCCCCTTCCGCCGGTGGCCTCCGATGTAGAAGCTCGCGATACACCCGCCGCAGAACACCCTGCCTGAACGTTTCCGATCGCAGCGCCGCCCGAATCTCCTCGTTCAAAGCCGTGGCTTCCGCGTCGGCACCGTATTGGGCGATCAATAGATCCGCCAATCTGTCGATGCGCGACTTCGGAATCAACAGCGGTCGAATTCGGAGCTCCCGGGCCTCGAGGCCCGCCGCCGCGAGAATAAACAGGCTAAGAAATATCCAAGGGAACCAATCCGTAAAGCTACCAAGCATCCTATCCATCCATACAACGAATCGTGGTTCAAAATTACCACGTATTGTACATGGACCCGCTCGTTTTGTCAGGAACATTTTGTTCGCATGGAGTCATTCGCTTTGAACCTGAGAAAACGCGCCGAAGAGCTCGGCATATCCAATGCCGAAGCCGCCCGCCGGGCCGGTCTCGGCGAGCGCCGCTACGGCAACTATATCGCCGGCCGTCGCGAGCCCGACCTCGCCACGCTCGTTCGCATAGCGACGGTCCTGGAAACCACCCCCGACGAGCTCCTCGGGTTCGGAAGGACGGAGCGGGATGCGAACCGCATCGTCAGGGACAGGCTCGCTGCCGCCTGCAACGCCATGCCCCAGGGCGACCTCGAACTGCTGGCCGTGGCCGCGGAGGCCATCGCCAGGCATCGCAAGCGGTAGCGACCTGGCCACCGCCTTGGCGTCTGCCACAGGCGGCCCGAACCTCAGTGGAATACGGTCTCCGCGCCGAACGCTCGGCTCTCACGCCGGCTCGGAAGGTCCGGCCTGCTCGGTCCCGGCCGCCGGCAGGCGGAGTTCGGCCCTGAGGCCGCCGTCCTCGCCGTTCCGCAGGATCAGGGAGCCCCCCATCTCGCGCGCGAAGGTGCTGGCGATCGTCAGGCCGAGGCCGGAGCCGCCCGTGTTGCGGTTGCGCGACGAGTCGACCCGCACGAAGGGCCGCATGACCGCCTCGAGCTGCGCCTCCGGGATGCCCGGCCCGCTGTCCGCGACGACGAGGACGATCGTGCCGCCCTCCAGCGAGAGCGAGACGCTTGCGCTGCCGCCATAGGCCACGGCATTGCCGAACAGATTGTCGATGCAGCGCCTGAGCGCCGTCGGCCGCGCCCGGCACACGAGGCCCCGCGCCGTCTCCGGCGGGTCGAAGGCGATCTGGGGATAGCCGTCGGCGAGCGCGGCGACGAGCGACCACATGTCGACGGGCTCCGGCTCCTCCTCGCCGTACTGCATCCGGGCGAAGTCGATGACGGAACCGGCGATCGCATCGATCTCGCCGAGCGCGTTCATCAGCGGGTCGCGGACGGCCGGGTCGTCGACGAGCTCGAGGCGAAGCCGCATCCGCGTCAGCGGCGTGCGCAGGTCGTGCGCCAGCGCCGCGGCGAGATGCTCGCGGTCCTCGACATATTCCCGCAGCTGCGCCTGCATCGAATTGAGCGCGTGGGCGGCCGACCGGTATTCCCGGCTGCCGGCCTCCGGGAGCGGTGGGCCCTTCAGGTCCCGTCCGAGCCGCCAGACGGCGGCCTCCAGCATCCGGTAGGGCGCCGTCAGCCGCCTGAGCGCCCAGATCGACAGTGCGACGACGACCAGCGCGATCGCGATGTAGAGGGCGGCGCTCTGCACCGTCAGCACCGGGCCGAGCGGCGTCATCGGCATGGAGAAGTTGAGCCACTGGCCGTCCTTGAACCGGATCGCCGCCGTCAGCCGGTCGGTATGCGCGAAGCGGCGGGCCACCCGCACCAGCCCGCGCTGGACGTCGCCCATGTTGCCGTCGATCCGTGCCGCCCGTCGCTTCACGGCGTCGTCGGGAAGATCGCGGCGGATACGCGCATCGGCGACGGCGTATTGCGCCAGCCGGTCGACGAGGATGTCCTCCATCTCGGCGAAGGTGTCGTCCGGCGGGATGGAGGTGTCGATGAGCGGCTCGCTCGAGACGTCGACGGGAAAGACCGGGTTCGTCAGTCCCGCGGCAAGCCGCCCGCGCTCGGCGGGCGAGGCCGGCGCGAGAAGCTTGACCAGCGACAGCGCCCGGTCGTTGAGGCGGTAGAGTTCCAGGATCTCGGCCGACGACCGCCGGTCGCGCGACACGATCGTCAGCGTCGTCACCTGCGTGACGAGGAGGCCGGCGATGAGGATGAGCAGCACCCATGCCGGCAGGGTTTCTGGCAGGAAGCGCCTCATTCTCCGGCGATCTCGGGATCGAACTGGTAGCCGCCTCCGCGCACGGTGAGAATGAGCTTCGGCGCGCGCGGATCCACCTCCATCTTGCGCCGCAGGCGGCTGATCAGGATGTCGACGCTGCGGTCGAAGCTCTGGGTGGCGTCGCCGCCCGAAAGCTCGATCAGCTGCTCGCGCGTGAGCACCCGCTGGGCGCTGCGCACAAGCGTGTGCAGCAGGTTGAATTCCGCCGTCGTCAGCTCGACGCGCACGCCTTCGGGCGAGGTCAGCCGACGGCGCGGGACGTCCATGGTCCAGCCGGCGAACCGAAAGGTCATGGGCTCGTCGTGATGCCGCGCCTGCCCCGCCGCCTTGTCGTCGAGCCGGCGCAGGACCGCGCGCACCCGCGCCAGCAATTCGCGCGGGTCGAACGGCTTGGCGACGTAGTCGTCCGCCCCCATTTCCAGCCCAACGACCCGGTCGGTCGTCTCGGTCACGGCGGTCAGCATGATGATCGGTACGCGCGAGCGCGCCCTCAGCTCCCGGCACAGGTCGAAGCCGCTGCGGCCGGGCAGCATGACGTCGAGGATGACGAGGTCGACGCGGCTCCGCCTGAGCGCGTCCTCCATCTCGTCGCCGTCCGGCGCGGTCGTGACCCTGAGGCCCCGCTTCACGAAGAAGGCCTGCAGGAGATCGCGCGTTTCCCGGTCGTCGTCGACGATCAGAACGTGCGGCTCAGCATTCATTCCGGCCATCCCATTGCAGCCGCCATCCCGGACCGTGCCCCGAAGCGGCCCGCCGGTTCGCGTATATGTATGAGCCCCCATACGCTGTCCAGAAGTTTTGCAGACCGGAAACAATCGGGAAACACGATTTGGAAGAAGAGAAAAACGCCGGAGAGAATCGACCGCCATAGTCCGTCTCGCACCGGCTGGATGAAACGCTCGATGCTGGAAGACAGCGGTTCCGGAAATGAAGAAGAGAATGGTCATGGCACTGGTGACGACGCTTTTCGCCGCATCCGCGGCGGCGGCAACGCCTCTTGCGCCGGCAAGGGCCAGGCACTTCCCAACCCGGATCGAGCGGTGCGCCCGGCTCGACACGCAACTCGAAACCGCCCTCAAGTCCAAACGGACCGCAAGGCATGCGTCCACGGCCCGCGCTCTTCGAAGCAAGGCCGGTCGGCTCTGCGCCACGCACAGGGAAGCCCAGGGAATCCGCACCTACGCGGATGCCTTGAAGCTGCTCGGCGTGCAGCCGATCGACGATCGTCGGGCACGCGGCTGGCCGGTCCCCCACACCAAGGAAACACGAAAATGAAGAAATCGCTCCTCTCCGCGCTCGCCCTGGCCGTTGCCGTCGCCTTCTCGGCGCCCGTCGTCGCCAGCGCCGCCACGACGACCACCAAGCCGGCCGTCCACCAGACCATGAAGAAGCCGACCCACAAGACGCACAAGAAGACGGCTTCGAAGAAGTCGCACAAGAAGGTCGCCACGAAGAAGCCGATGCACAAGACGTCGTCGCACAAGAAGGTCGCTTCGAAGAAGACCGCCCCCAAGAAGTCGTAAACACGGCTTCCCGCCGGTCCGGAACCGTGCCCCGCACCTGCAGGGACGGCTTCCGGGCCGGCCGCGGCGGGTCCTCCGGGGCCGGCCGGCGTACCCGCAGGCGGCCCTTGTCGCCACGATCCCGCCTCGATCCCGCCTCGATCCCGCATTGAGTTCGGGCCGAACAGAGGCTATCCAGTCCGCCAACCCCCGTCGGGGCCGGCGGATTTTTCGCGTCGGCGCCCCTCCGCAAGCCCGAGGTTCGTGACATGCCGCTGAACAGCGAGACCACCGCCGCCCTTGAAGCCGTCTCCACGGCAACCCTGACCACCGTCCTTCTCAAGAAGGGCCTGCGCAACGTCTGGATGCGCGGCACCCGGCCGCTTGCGGCGGGCCAGGCCCGCGTCGTGGGCCCGGCCTTCACGCTGCGCTTCGTGCCGGCCCGCGAGGACCTCTCCACGCCCGCCTCCTGGGCCTCGCCCGTCTCGACCCGCGCGGCGATCGAGGCGATGCCGGACGGGGCCGTCGCCGTCGTCGGCGCTCTCGGCACGCTCGACGCCGGTATCTTCGGCGACATCCTCTGCCAGCGCATGAAGGAACGGAACGTCGCCGCCCTCGTCACCGACGGCGTGGTGCGCGACCTCGACGGCGTGCTCGGCACCGGGCTGCCGGTATGGTGCCAGGGCCGCGCCGCGCCGCCGTCGGTGGCGGGCCTCACCTTCGTCGGCTGGCAGGAGCCCGTCGGCTGCGGCGGCGTCGCGGTGTTCCCCGACGACATCGTCGTCGCCGATGCCGACGGCGCGGTGCTGATCCCGCAGAAGCTCCTCGACGAGGTCGCCGCCGAGGCCGTCGAGCAGGAACGCATGGAGGAATGGATCATGGCCGAGGTGAAGAACGGCGCCAGCCTGCCCGGCCTCTACCCGATGAACGACGAGACCCGCGCCCGCTACCGGTCGTCGAAGGACCGCTGAAGCGGTCCGCCTTCAGCCGCTCGCCGCGAGCGCCACCACGCCCGCCGCCACGATGGCCGCAGACACGATGCGCCGCCGCCACGGCCGTTCGCCGAACAGGATCACGCCGATCAGCGAGGCGAAGATGACGCTCGATTCCCGCACGGCCGAGACCGCGGCCATGTGGGCGATGGAGTTGGCGTAGATTACCGTTCCGTAAGCGACCACCGACATGAGCCCGCCGGCGAGGCCCCGGACGAACTGGCGGACGTCGAGCCGGACATGGCCGAGTCGGCGCCGCGCCAGCACCGCAAGGCCGACCGGAAATTCCAGGAAGGACAGCCAGCCGATATAGCCGAACGGATGGACCGAGAGCCGCACCCCGATCCCGTCCGTCACGGAATAGGCGGCGATGATGGCGCCGGTCCCGAGCGCGAAGGCAAGGGCCCGCGGATCCGACCGACCGCGCCCGAGCGAAAGCAGCAGGATGCCGACGGAGATCGCCGCAAGTCCCCCGAAGCTCGCGGGCGGCAGCGTTTCGCCCACGCTGAGCCAGGCGCCGAGGGCCACCAGCGCCGGAGCGACCCCGCGCGCCACCGGATAGACATGCGAAAGGTCGCCGAAACGATAGGCGTAGAAGAGGAACACGAAGTAGCCGTAGTGGAGTACCGCCGACCCGGCGATGTAGGGCCAGGCCGCCCGCGCCGGCGCGTCGGCGAAGAGGATGAGGACCGCCCCGGCGGCGAAATTGGCGAGCGAGATCGCCGCGAGCACGACGGCGCGGTCGCCCCCGGACTTGACCATCGCGTTCCACACCGCATGCAGCACCGCCGCGGAAAGCACCAGTCCGAGGGCGAGCCCGTTCATCGACCGGACCGCCCCCGGCGTTCGCCGCCGATGGCGGCCGGCATCGGCATGACGGTGCGGGGAGGAAGAGACGGCGGTCGTAAAGGGACTGTTAACCCTGTCGCGATGTTGACGGGGGCCGGGACGATTCGCCTGTTGCGCTGCCCGCCCGCAGGGGCTTCTCCTTGTCGGCATGCCGAGGTCGCCATGAAGAAGAGACAGTCGACGCGCCCCGTTGTGAAACGAAACGCCCGGCCCGAACGATCGGAAGCGCCTGCTTCCCGGCCCGAGGAGCGTCCCGCTTTCGGGCGCCGCAGGCCGCGCGAGATCGAGCTCGACCGGACGCCGGCGCGCGCGCAGGACCGCAAGGAGGCGAAGGACGGCTCGCTGCTCGGCGCCCTGGTGCGCCGGATCTTCCGCTGACGCGCCGCCGGGCCAGTCCGTGGCGACACGGCCTCAGACAAAGCCCACCGTCTGGTTCACGATCCTGAGCGAAAGCCCCTCGAACGCCTCCAGCCGCAGCTTCAGTTCGCCGTCGTCGGACAGGTCCCCGAACGGCGCTTCGCGAACCATGTCCACGACCGGCCCGCCCGCGACGCCGTTGAGGGTCACCGTCTCCTCCACGCTCGACCGGCCGAAATTGAGGGCGGTGATCTGCGTGCCGCGATTGTCGGGCAGCTCGTGGACCATCACCAGCAGCGCCGGATCGGCGACGTCCGGGATGTCGACCTGCCGGGCCGCATGGAGGCCGTGCGACTGCCGCACCGCCAGGAGCCGCTTCAGCTGGCTGGCGAAGGAATTCTCGTCCTTGAGCTGCTCGGGAAGCGAGCCGTAGAGCGCCCGCGCCCGTGGCAGACCCGCCTTCGAGGTGGCCGCATCCGGATTGGAATCGGCGAGGTCGTAGCTGCCCCGCTGGATCCACCGCGTGTCGCCGTCGGCCATCCAGTCCTCGACCGCGGCGCGCTCCAGCGGCAGCGCTCCGACGAGGTCCCAGCCGGACAGGGCGAAGACGCCCGGCTGGAACGCGTTGAACATCGCCAACAAGAGGTGCGCCTTGCGGATTTCCTCGATGTCCCGCGCGCCGATCGCCCCGAGGTCGCCGATACCGAGGGCCGCGGCGACGACGCTCGCCGTCGTGCAGGAGACCCCGTTCGTCACGAAGCGCAAATTGTAGGGAGCCTGGTCGCCGGTCAGCCGCTCGTACATCTTGGCCCGGATGTTCTCCCGCAGCATGTAGCCCGGCCAAGTCTGCCCCTCGAGAGTATAGGTGTCGTTGGCATGCAGCGTCCAGAAGTGCACCAGTTCGAGCGTCAGCTCGTCGTGGTTCTGCATGGCATGGATGAGCGACGCCGGATCGATGCCGAACTCGTGCACCGTGCGCAGCATCAGCCGGAGGAACTCCGTGTTCCCCGTCACCAGCGCATGGTGGTAGGCGGGCCGCGTGATGAAATCGTAGGAAAGGTCGGCGCCGCCGCCGGACATGGCCGCGATGTCGTCGACCGTCAGGTTCAGCTCCTGGAACGAGAACGCCCCGGCCTTCCGGATCATGCCGCCGATGATCTGGTTGCCGACCACGGAGAGCGGATGCCCCTCCGACCAGGCCGGGCCGGCGGCCTGCCGCTCCACGCCGAGGAAGCCGTTGGCGTCGAGCCTGAGCCCGCGCGCGCCGAGCACGTCGATGGAATGCAGCGCGTCGCCGATGATCATCTGCGGCGCGGCGAAGGACGGATCCAGCCAGTTGAGCGACGGCTGCCCCTCCTTGAAATAGTGCAGGTAGACCCACCGCCGCGCCACCCCGTCGACGCCGACGACGATGTCCGTCGCGCTCCAGTCGGTCTCCTTGATTCCCGGCTCGAAGAAGATGACCCGCCGCAGCTGGCCGACGATGTAGCCCTTGTCGCGCAACTCGTCGACGACCGCCGGGGAAAGGTTGACCGCGTGCCGCCCCTCCTCCACCTCGGGCAGCAGCGCCCAATCCTCCTCGCGGATCTCGATCATGTGGTAGAGGCCGGGAAAATCGTCATAGGCGAGTTCCGCCAGCCGGAAATCCGCGCCCTTTCCGGTATGTGCCGGCACGACGTCGTCGATGACCACGGCGTTGTGCGCAGCCGCCACCCGCGTCATCTCGACGAACTCCTGCTCGGTGCCGAAGGACGGGTCGATGTCGAAGCTGATCCGGTCGAAATTGCCGTCGGTCGTCGGGAAATAGTCCTTCCCGCGGATGCTCCCTGCGAGCTTCATCGGCCCGGTGTGGACGCCCTGGACGCCGATCTCCGTCAGGCAGCGCCAGAGTTCGTCGCTGCCGAGCGCCGCCAGCACCGACTGGTCCTCCCCCGCGATCACCGCGGCGGGATAGGCCGTGAACCAGACCGAGGCGAGCGCCGAGGCGGCCCGCGGTCGCGCGACGGCGTATGGATTGTTCCAGAACCGCCCCTGCCCGACATAATTCTTCGCCAGCCGCCGCGCGTGCCTGAGCATCGAGCGTTCGACGAGCCAGTCGAGATAGTCGCTGTCGAATTCCCTCATCGTTGCCTCCGCATCTCGCCCCGACGGCCCCTGTTCCTGGGCCGATGCGCCCACGCCGGTACCGCCGCATTCCAACGGTAGGGGCCCCGCGGCGAAAAATCCACGGCCGTCGCCGACGGCCCCGGCCGGCGGTCCTCTCGCGGAAAAGAATCGCAGTCGGTCGGCGAAACCACACCCAAGGCTTGAAAAAAACGTCTCCGGCCACATTTTATGTGACAGTTTTGCAAGACGGTGGAGGATTGGCCGGAATTTTCGCCGCCAGGCGCTTGACGCGGTGGCTTTTTCTGGGAATCACCATCGAAGATGGAACTGTCGGGATGGTTGGGCATGGCGCAACGCGTCGATACGGCCGCACGGGGGACGGGAGCTCGGCGACAGTTCTTGCCAATGGATAGGGATGCGCTCGAACGCCGGTTGGACGGATACCCGTCGGCAGGCCGGGCGACGCCCCTCGATCGGGCCGGCCGACGAAGGATGCTGCAGACGCATCGGTAGGCCCCCGAAAACGAACGCATCAAGGAACAAGCGGGCATATGGCAACCAAGGTCAAGGAAAACGACGAAGCCGAAATCGAGCGCGAAGGCGGCAGTGACGGTCCGCTTCTCGACCTTTCCGACGATGCCGTCAAGAAGATGATCAAGGCCGCGAAGAAGCGCGGCTACGTCACCATGGACGAGCTCAACGCCGTTCTGCCCTCCGAGGAAGTGACCTCCGAGCAGATCGAGGACACGATGTCGATGCTCTCCGACATGGGCATCAACGTCGTGGAGGACGACGAGGTCGACGACAACGCCCCGGCCGCCGAGGAGGACGATTCCGACAGCGACGGCGAATCGACGGAGATGACCCCGTCGACGGGCAACGCCCTCGCCGCGGCCAAGAAGAAGGAACCGACCGACCGGACCGACGACCCGGTGCGCATGTATCTGCGCGAGATGGGCTCGGTCGAGCTTCTGTCGCGCGAAGGCGAGATCGCCATCGCGAAG
The DNA here is from genome assembly GCA_963838155.1 of uncultured Alphaproteobacteria bacterium. GTDB lineage: Bacteria > Pseudomonadota > Alphaproteobacteria > Rhizobiales > Rhizobiaceae > Pararhizobium_B. Next base: position 58,097 of record CAWIQE010000004.1, on the reverse strand, counting down.
CGCATCGAGGCCGGCCGCGAGACCATGATCGCGGGCCTGTGCGAATCGCCGCTCACCTTCCAGGCGATCATCATCTGGCGCGACGAGCTCAACGACGGCGCCACGCTCCTGCGCGAGATCATCGACCTCGAGACCACCTATTCCGGTCCGGAGGCGAAAGCCGCGCCGCAGTTCCAGAGCCCCGAGAAGATCGAGGCCGACCGCAAGGCCGCCGAGGAGAAGGAAGAGGCCCGCAAGCAGCGCGCCGCCAACGACGACGTCACCGACGTCGGCGGCGAGGGCGTGTCGCTCGACGAGGACGAGGAGGACGACGACGAATCGAACCTGTCGCTGGCCGCCATGGAGGCCGAGCTGCGCCCCCAGGTGATGGAGACGTTCGACCTCATCGCCGACACCTACCGGAAGCTGCGCAAGCTGCAGGACCAGCAGGTCGAAGCCCGCCTGCAGGCGACGGGCACGCTGTCGCCCGCCCAGGAGCGCCGCTACAAGGAGCTGAAGGACCAGCTCATCAAGGCGGTGAAGAGCCTGGCACTCAACCAGAACCGGATCGATTCCCTCGTCGAGCAGCTCTACGACATCAACAAGCGCCTCGTGCAGAACGAGGGGCGGCTGCTGCGGCTCGCCGAATCGCACGGGGTGAACCGGATTTCCTTCCTGGAGCAGTACCAGGGCGCCGAGCTCGATCCGAACTGGATGAAGTCGATCGCCAACCTCGCCGGCAAGGGCTGGAAGGAATTCGCCCGCGGCGACAACGCGACGATCCGCGAGATCCGCGGCGAGATCCAGAACCTGGCGACGGAGACGGGCATTTCCATCGCCGAGTTCCGCCGCATCGTCCACATGGTCCAGAAGGGCGAGCGCGAGGCGCGCGTCGCCAAGAAGGAGATGGTCGAGGCAAACCTGCGCCTGGTGATCTCCATCGCCAAGAAATACACCAACCGCGGGCTGCAGTTCCTGGACCTCATCCAGGAGGGCAACATCGGCCTGATGAAGGCGGTCGACAAGTTCGAATACCGCCGCGGCTACAAGTTCTCCACCTACGCGACGTGGTGGATACGCCAGGCGATCACCCGCTCGATCGCCGACCAGGCCCGCACCATCCGCATCCCGGTGCACATGATCGAGACGATCAACAAGATCGTGCGCACCTCGCGCCAGATGCTCCACGAGATCGGCCGCGAGCCGACGCCGGAGGAGCTGGCCGAGAAGCTCGCCATGCCGCTCGAGAAGGTGCGCAAGGTCCTCAAGATCGCCAAGGAGCCGATCTCGCTCGAAACGCCGGTCGGCGACGAGGAGGATTCGCATCTCGGCGATTTCATCGAGGACAAGAACGCGGTGCTGCCGATCGATGCGGCGATCCAGGCGAACCTGCGCGAGACCACGACCCGCGTGCTCGCCTCCCTGACGCCGCGCGAGGAGCGCGTGCTCCGCATGCGCTTCGGCATCGGCATGAACACCGACCACACCCTCGAGGAGGTCGGCCAGCAGTTCTCCGTCACGCGCGAGCGCATCCGCCAGATCGAGGCGAAGGCCCTGCGCAAGCTCAAGCATCCGAGCCGCTCGCGCAAGCTCAGGAGCTTCCTCGACAGCTGATCCGGCCGCCTCCGGAAAATCGCCACGCAACCCGCCCGCCCGCACTCGCGTCTCGCGACGCGACCGTTTGTGCGCATTGCGCAGATGGACGCGCGGGCGGACAATCGCGCGTTGGGCATTCGGGGGCTCGGGCAGCCGCCGTTGTGCGCGGCTCCCAATGAAGGAGGAGCAGCGTCATGGCGACTTATATCGTTCTCGTGAACTGGACGGATTCGGGCCTCAAGAACGTCAAGGAGTTCCCCGCGCGGCTCGACGCGGCGAAGAAGCTGCTGTCCGGAATGGGCGGCAAGTTCGAGCAGTTCTACATGACCATGGGCGATGCCGACATGGTGGCGATCTGCGACATTCCCGACGACGACACCGCCGCGCGCTTCGCGCTTCGCCTCTCCATGCAGGGCAGCGTGCGCACGCGCACGATGAAGGCCTTCGGCGAAGACGCCTACCGCCACATCGTCGAGAGCCTGGGATAGAGCGCTTCCAGGAAAAGTGGGAACCGGTTTTCCGTCCGGAAGCGCGTAAAGACAACGAGCTGGAGCGTGTCCGCGATTGCGTGAAGCGCGGACGCGCTCTAGGAAAAGAGACCGGGCGGGCGAGGCCCCGCCGGGCATTGACAGTGCCGCCCGCGGGCTGTCTCATTCCGGCATGCTGCTCACGACGCTCGCCCTGTCGACCTCCGGCCAGGGACTTTACGAATTCACCGGCCGCGCCTGCGCATTCGTGCGCGACAGCGGCGAAACGGAAGGCCTTCTCACGGCATTCGTCCGGCACACCTCCGCGTCCTTGCTCATCCAGGAAAACGCCGATCCCGACGTCAGGACCGATCTCGAGGCGTTCCTCCGCCGCCTCGTGCCGCCGGCCGACGATCCGTCGATGGCCTATCTGCTCCACCGCCAGGAGGGGCCGGACGACATGCCGGCGCATGTGAAGGCGGCCTTGACCCAGACATCGATCGCAATCCCGGTGGCAAACGGAAGGCCGATGCTCGGCACCTGGCAGGGGATCTATCTCTTCGAGCACCGCGACCGGCCGCATCGCCGGGAGGTCGTCCTGAGCCTCGTGACCTGACGCGAAAGCCTCTCGTGTGGCGTGGGCGAACCGGCCTCAGCTGCTCCTGACGAGCGTGAGCCCGTGGGCGATCCTGTTCCGGCCGCCCGTCTTCGCCTCGTAGAGCCGGTCGTCGGCCGTCAGCAGGCATTGCGACAGGGTTTCCCCGGCCTCGTGGACGGCCACCCCCATGCTCATCGTCAGGCGCAGGTCGGGAACCCGCAGCGCCGTCGCCGCCGCGGCGACCGCCACGCGTATGCGCTCGCCGACGAGCACCGCCTGCTCGAGCGTGGCCGAACGCAGGAGCACCGCGAACTCCTCGCCCCCGAGCCGGCCGCAGACGTCGTTTTCGCGCGTCTGCCGGTCAAGGACGTCGCCGATCACCGAAAGGACGCGGTCGCCCACATGGTGGCCGAAATGGTCGTTGATCGACTTGAAGTGATCGGCGTCGAGATAAAGCACCGCCCCCGCGCTCGCGCCTTCGGGCAGCGACGCCTCGACCCGCTCCATGGCCGCCTGGAAGCCCGCCCGGTTGAGGACCCCCGTCAGGGCATCCGTCTGCGCCAGCCGGCGCAATTGCGCGATGGTCGCCCGGCTTCGCTCCGCGCTGAGGGCCGAGTAGCAGATCAAGGGCAGCGCGATGGCGCTCGTCAGGATCGCCACCAGCGTCGGCTGCTGCGCGGGGAGCGGCTCGCCCTTCAAGGCGTAGTAGGCGATAAGCGCGATCTGCGCGAGAACGAGCGTCGCGGCGAAGAAGGCGGCTGTCCGGATGACGACTTTCTGCGGCATGATCACATTCCCGGCTGGGTGAACGTCTCGATTTCATGCAAACTTTTATTTATCGCTGGAGATTAGCCGAGAGCTGTGAAGCTTCCCTCACCGGAATTGCTAAAATGCCGGATGTCCGCTTCCCGCGGCGACGCCAGGCGCGTGCGCCCTGCCCCGCGAAAACGCGCGAACCGTGCATCGAGCCCCGCCCGCCGCTCCTCTTCGCAAACCTCGTTCGTCCCTTTCGCGGTACCATGAGCGATGCCGGCCGTCCGCCGATGGCCGCGCACGAGCAAGGAGCGTACCCATGGGACCCTTTCCGCACGACGCACCCCCGGCCGAGATCACGCGGGAGAACCCGGCCGGCACCGACGGCTTCGAATTCGTCGAGTTCGCCCACCCGGACCCCGCCAAGCTCGCCGAACTCTTCGCGCGGATGGGCTTCGAACCGGTCGCCAGGCACCGGCGCAAGGACGTCACCGTCTGGCGGCAGGGCGACGTCAACTACCTGGTCGACGCCGAACCGGGATCGCACGCCATGAGGTTCGCCGGGGAGCACGGGCCCTGCGCCCCGTCCATGGCCTGGCGCGTGGTCGACGCCGGCCACGCGCTCGCGCACGCCCTGTCGAAAGGCGCGGAGGAATATACCGGCGACGACAAGGTCATGGACGTGCCCGCCATCGTCGGAATCGGCGGCTCGCTTCTCTATTTCGTCGAGACCTACGGCGCCAGGGGGTCAGCCTACGACGCCGAATTCGACTGGCTCGGCGCCCGCGACCCGAGGCCCGAGGGCGTCGGCTTCTACTATCTCGACCACCTCACCCACAACGTCCGCCGCGGCAACATGGACAAATGGTGGGACTTCTACCGCAGGATCTTCAATTTCCGACAGATCCACTATTTCGACATCGACGGCCGCATCACCGGCCTCGTCTCGCGGGCGATCACGAGCCCCTGCGGCAAGATCCGCATCCCGCTCAACGAATCGAAGGACGACACCAGCCAGATCGTCGAATATCTGAAACGATACCGGGGCGAAGGCATCCAGCACATCGCCGTCGGCACCGACGCCATCTACGACGCGACCGACCGGCTCGCGGAAAACGGCCTGGCCTTCATGCCCGGCCCGCCGGACGTCTACTACGAGAAGTCCCACGAGCGCGTGATGGGCCATGAGGAGCCGATCGCACGGATGAAGCGGCACGGCATCCTGATCGACGGCGAAGGCGTCGTGAACGGCGGCATGACGAAGATCCTGCTGCAGATCTTCTCGAAGACGGTCGTCGGCCCGATCTTCTTCGAGTTCATCGAGAGGAAGGGCGACGAAGGCTTCGGCGAGGGCAATTTCCGGGCCCTCTTCGAATCCATCGAGGAGGACCAGATCCGCCGCGGCGCGATCGGAAGCGAAGCCGCCGAGTAAGGCGGGAGCTTCTAGCGCTTCTTGTTCATCGCCGCCGACAAGGCGTCTCCGAGCGCGCCCTTCGACGCCTGAGGCGCGGGCTTGCGGCCCTTGCCGGCCGGCGCGCCGCGCCCCGGCTTGTCCGGCGCCGCATCCTGGGAGGCCTGCGGCGCGCTCTTGAGCGAGAGCCCGATGCGCTTGCGCGCCACGTCGACGCTGACGACCGTCACCCGCACGATGTCGCCCGCCCGGACGATCTCCGAGGGATCCTTGACGAAGCGGTCGGCCAGCTGCGAGACGTGCACCAGCCCGTCCTGGTGGACGCCGATGTCGACGAAGGCACCGAAGGCCGTCACGTTCGTGACCGTCCCCTCCAGCCGCATGCCGGTCTTAAGGTCGGTGATCGCGTGCACGCGCTCGTCGAAGGCCGCCATCCTGAATTCCGGTCGCGGATCCCGCCCCGGCTTCTCGAGTTCGCCGAGGATGTCCCTGACGGTCGGCAGCCCGAAGCGGTCGTCGGCGAAGGTTTCCGGGCGCAGCCCCTTCAAGGCGGCCGGGTCGCCCATGACCTGCCGCAGGTCGCGCCCGCACGCCTTCACGATCCGCCGGGCGAGGTCGTAGGCCTCCGGATGGACGGAGGACGCGTCGAGGGGCTCGTCGCCGTCGCGGATCCGCAGGAAGCCCGCGCACTGCTCGAACGCCTTCTCGCCGAGGCGCGGCACCTTCATCAACTGGCGCCGCGAGCGGTACGCGCCGTTGGCGTCCCGGTATGCCACGACCGCCTCCGCGAGGGAGGCACCGAGCCCCGACACCCGCGCGAGGATCGCGGGCGACGCCGTATTGAGGTCGACGCCGACGGCGTTCACCGCGTCCTCGACCGCCGCATCGAGGGCGGCGGCGAGCCGCACCTGGTCGACGTCGTGCTGGTACTGGCCGACGCCGATGGACTTGGGATCGATCTTGACGAGTTCGGCGAGCGGATCCTGCAGGCGGCGGGCGATCGAGACCGCCCCGCGCAGCGATACGTCCAGGTCCGGGAGCTCGCGCGAGGCCAGTTCCGATGCCGAATAGATCGACGCCCCCTGTTCGCTGACGACGATCTTCTGCGGCTTCGGACCGTCCAGCTCTGCAATGACGTCCGCGGCCAGCCGGTCGGTCTCGCGGCTGGCGGTGCCGTTTCCGATGGCGATGAGCTCCGCCCCGTGCCTGGCCGCCAGCGCCTTGAGCACCCGCTTGGCGCCGTCCGCGTCGTTGCGCGGCTGGAACGGATAGACCGTCGCGGTATCGACCACCTTCCCGGTGCGGTCGACCACCGCGACCTTGACGCCCGTCCTGACGCCGGGGTCGAGGCCGATCGTGGTGCGCGAGCCCGCCGGCGCCGCCAGGAGCACGTCCCTGAGGTTCTTCGAGAAGATGTCGAGCGCCTCGGTCTCGGCACGCTCGCGGATCTCTCCCATCAGGTCGGTCTTGAGCCGCGTGGACAGCTTGACCCGCCAGGTCCAGCGCACGCAGTCCGCCAGGAAGGCGTTGCCGAGGTCGACGCCCTCGGCCGCCGCGATGGCCGCCTTGTACTCCTCCTCGCCGCCCTCCGGCGGCACGATGTCGAGGGTGAGGTGCCCCTTGTCGCGGCCGCGCAGCATCGCGAGGACCCGGTGGCCCGGCGCCGTCTTCCAGGCCTCCTCGTGGTTGAAATAGTCGGAGAACTTCTCCGCGCCCTCCGTCTTGTCCTCCGTGGCGCGGGCGACGAGACGCCCCTCCCCCTTCAGCCGCTCGCGCAGCCGGCCGGACGTGTCGGCGTTCTCGGCGAATTGTTCCGACAGGATGTCCCTGGCGCCGGAGAGCGCCGCGTCTACGTCGGCGACGGCCTCGTTCAGATAGGCCTCCGCGAGCCTGCGGGGATCGGCCGACTGGTCGGCCATGACCGCCTCGGCGAGCGGCTGCAGGCCGTTCTCGCGCGCCGTGTCGGCCCGCGTCTTCCGCTTCTTCTTGTAGGGAAGGTAGAGATCCTCCAGCTCGGCCTTGGTCGCCGCCGCCGCGATCTTCGCCTTGAGGACGTCGGTCAGCTTGCCCTGCCCGCCGATCTCCTCCAGGATCGCCCCGCGGCGCTTCTCGAGGTCCCTGAGATAGGTCAGGCGCTGCTCCAGCTTCCTGAGCTGCGCGTCGTCGAGGCCGCCCGTCGCCTCCTTGCGGTAGCGGGCGACGAAGGGGACGCTCGCCCCGCCGTCGAGCAGGCCCACCGCCGCTTCCACCTGCGGCTCGCTCGATCCGATCTCGGCCGCGATCGCCGAGAAGATGCCCTGGTCCTGAAGCGCGTTCATGTGTCTCACCGCCCCTTGCGATTCGGCCTCTGCCGCGAAGCAGTGCCGCGACCGCCGCCCGCCTGTCAACGCACTTTTGGGCAGTCCGTCCATAAGGGGCGGCGCTCTCGCCGAGCCGGGCGGGGGCGATGCCCGCCACGAGGCGGCGCCCTTTGCCTCCGACCTGCCGTTTTTCGCCGGAGTTGCAGGAACCGAGCTTGTCGCGCGGGGTGTTGTCGGCGAAGGTCGACTGGAACGGATGGATGTCGATGAGTTTGTAGGGGAGGACGCCGGGAGGATGCCCAGGACGCAGTTTTCCATCCTGTGGCGGGCCAGTACGCAGGAGCAGGGGAATTTTCCGGTGCTCGACCGGGATCTCGATGTCGATCTCGCGGTGGTCGGCGGCGGGTTTACAGGAACGTCGGCCGCTCTCGAAGCCGCCCGCCGGTCGGCGTCGGTGTGCCTGCTGGAGGGCGAAACGATCGGTCATGGCGGCTCCGGGCGCAATGTCGGACTGGTGAATGCGGGCCTCTGGCTTCCGCCCGACGCCGTCGTCGCCGCGAAGGGGGAGGACGCCGGCCACAGGCTGCTCGCCGCCCTCGGCGAGGGCCCGGCCAAGGTCTTTTCGCTGATCGAGCGCGAAGGCATCGCTTGCGAGGCGACCCGAAAGGGGACGCTGCACCTGGCGCATGCGCCGGGTGGCCTGAAGGACCTCGGGGAGCGCTTCCGGCAGTCAAACCGTCTCGGCGCGCCTCTGGAGCTCCTCGACGGCGAGGAAACGGCCCGCCGAACCGGCACGCGGGCCTTCCACGGAGCGCTGTTCGATCCGCGGGCGGGCACGATCCAGCCGCTGGCCTATTGCCGCGGGCTCGCGCGCGCCGCCGAAGCGCGGGGAGCGCTGGTCTTCGAGCGTTCGCCGGTTCTCCGCATCTTCCGCGAGGCGGACGCCTGGGTCGTCGAGGCGAACGGCCGTCGGGTGCGCGCGCACTGCCTGCTCATGGCCACGAACGCCTACCATGCCGGTCCCGACTCGCCGTTCCGGCCAACCTTCGTTCGCCTCGATTTCTGCCAGTTCGCGACCGAGCCCATCCCGGAGGACCTCGGCCGTTCGATCCTTCCGGGGAAAGAGGGCTGCTGGGACACGGCCATGGTGATGTCGTCGCTGCGCATGGACCAGGCCGGCCGCCTGATCGTCGGCGGGGTCGGAAACCTGGAAGGCGCAGGCAAGGCGATCCACGAACGCTGGGCCAGGCGCAAGCTGAGACGCCTCTATCCCGCTCTCGGCGACATCGCGTTCGAGCACGGATGGAGCGGCACGATCGCAATGACCGGCGACCACATCCCGAAGATCGTCGCCTTCGGCCCCGATGCCTATGCGAGCTTCGGCTATTCGGGCAGGGGCATCGCCCCGGGCACGGTGTTCGGGACCGCCGCCGCGGAGGCGCTGCTGACCGGCCGGACCGACGATCTGCCCGTGAGACCGATACCGGCCTATCGCGAGCGCTTCACGGCCGCGCGATCGAGCTACTACGAGATCGGCGCCGCGGTGGTCCATTCGCTGTCCTAGTGGTCTGACCCAAACGGATGGCACCATCCGTTTGGGTCAGACCACTAGCGTCGAGGACGGGCCGAGCAATGCCGCGGCGGCGCGGCGAAGTTGATTTTGCCGCGGCCCGACGGGAATAATTCTCGGCGGGCGGTGTTGATGGGAAAGGCGGCCGCACCGCGGTCGCCCCAACAGAAGGAAGACATGAGATGCTGATCCGTTCCGCAATCCTCGCCGCGGCCGCGCTGGGGCTGTCCGTTTCGCTGGCCGGGGCCGATGATTACGCCAGTGGCGCAGTCAAGATGATGAAGACGGACCAGGGCGAGGTCCTGACCGACGCCAAGGGCATGACGCTCTACGTTTTCGACAAGGATTCCAAGGGCGAGTCCGCCTGCTACGGCCAATGCGCGACGAACTGGCCGCCGCTGATGGCCACATCGGACGCGAAGGCCGTCGGGCACTTCTCCCTCGTCACGCGCAAGGACGGCAAGCACCAGTGGGCCTATGACGGCCAGCCGCTCTATCTCTGGAAGAAGGACGGCAAGCCCGGCGACATGACCGGCGACGGCGTCGGCGGCGTCTGGCACACGGCGAAGGAATAAACCGCCCGTGTCGCGGTTCCTGGACGAGGTGGAGGCGTGCGTGCCGTCGCTGAGGCGCTTCGCCCGCGCCCTCACGCACGAGGCCGACCGGGCCGACGACCTCGTCCAGGACTGCCTGGAGCGCGCGATCCGCAAGAAGCGCCTGTGGCGGCCGACGGGGACCGTGCGGTCCTGGCTCTTCCGCATCCTCGTCAACCTCCATCGCAACGACCTCAGGCGCGAGCGGCGAGGGCCCGTCCTGGTGCCGATCGACGGCTTGGCGAGCGAACCGCAGGGCGAGCCCGCCCAGCCCTCGCGCCTGGCGCTGGCCGAAACCGGGAGGGCCCTGCAGGCGCTTCCCGTCGACCAGCGCGAGGCGCTGCTGCTGGTCGCGCTCGAAGGCCTGAGCTACGCCGAGGCGGCGAAGGTCCTCGGCATCCCGAGGGGGACGCTGATGTCGCGCATCGCCCGCGCCCGCTCCGCCCTGCGCGACATGACGGAGAACCCGAAGCCGCGCCTGAGGACGGTGAGATGAGATCCGACGACACTTCCGTTTCCGAGGCCGAGCTGATGGCCTATGCCGACGGCCAGCTCGACGAAGCCCGGCGCGCGGGCGTCGAAGACCACCTGTCGCGGCACCCCGAGGATGCCGCCTCCGTCGCCGCCTGGCGGCGGCAGAACGAGGCGATCCGCGCCCTCCACGCCCCCGTCGCCGAAAAGCCCGTCCCCTCCCGGCTCGACGTTCGCCGGATGGCGGAGGCCCATGCCGGGGCCGGGCTCCCCGCGATGCGCCTCGCCGCCGCCCTCGTGCTCTGCCTCGGCCTCGGCGCGGCGGCCGGCTGGTACGGACGCCAGGCCTTCGCACCGCCCGCCTCGGCGGGCCCGGGGCTGGTCGGCGAAGCGATCGACGCGCACCGCCTCTATGCGCGCGAGGTGCTCCACCCCGTGGAGGTCAAGGCCGACCAGCGCGCCCATCTCGCCGCCTGGCTGTCGCGCCGGCTCGACCGGCCCCTCACCGTTCCGGATCTCGAGTTCGATCGGCTTCCGCCTGGTGGGCGGGCGGCTGTTGCCGGCCGACGGCGCCCCGGCCGCCCAGTTCATGTACGAGGACGAGCACGGACGGCGCATCACCCTCTACATCGTCCCCACGGCCCACGAGCCGGAAACGGCCTTCCGCTATACCGTCCGGTCGAACACCGAGACGTTCTACTGGCGCGACGAGACGATCGCCTGCGCGCTCGTCGGCGACCTGCCGCGCGACGAACTCCACCGGCTGGCACTGGAAAGCTACCGCCAGCTCGGATGACGCCGGATGCGACGACGGTGCGCTCACGGGTGCCCGGCTCGCGAAGCCTCCGGCCGGCGCTCTAGAGCGCTTCCAGGCAAAGTGGAAACCGGCTTTCCGTCCGGAAGCGCGCAAAAACAATGCGTTAGAGCCTGTTCGCGATTCCGTGAAGAGCAGACAGGCTCTAGCGGCTGAGGGTCAGATAGAGTTTCGGCAAAAGTCGCGGCAGGCGGTCGACGGCGGAAATGGTGACGGACTGGCGTTCCCCGAATATGCGGCCAAGCGCGGAATTCGCATTGGAATCGAGCCCGACGCAAAAGGTGTCTATGCCCAGCTTGTGGAGATGATGGACGGCCTTGCGTGCATCCTCGACGAGATATTTCGGATCGTCTTCATCGATGTCGGACGGTTCTCCGTCGGTGACCACGATGAGCAGCCTGCGATAGCTCTTCTGGGATGCCAGGTCGCGGCCGGCGTGACGAAGCGCCGCTCCCAACCGGGTCGAAAACCCGCTTTGAAGCCCGGCGAGGCGCGCCTCCGCCAGCATATCGAACGGGTCGCTGAAATCCTTCAGGCGCAGATACCGCACGTCCTCGCGACGGTCGGAGCAGAACGCAGCGATCGCGAACGGGTCGCCGAGTTCCGACATGGCCTGGGAAAGCAGGGCGGCCGCCTGCCGTTCGACGTCGAGAACCGTCTGGCGGCCGTCGCGCACCTGCGCGGCCGTCGATTGCGAGACGTCGAGCAGCAGCAAGGTGGAAAGGTCCCGGCTCCGCCGCTCGTACCGGCCATGAATTCGCGGGCTTGGGCTTTCGCCTATCCTTCGCGAGACGGTCGCGTCGATACAGGCGTCGATATCCAGGAACTCGCCCTCCGGCTGGCGGCGCAGTCGCGTGACGCGGCTCACGCGGGCAGAACGGATGAGCGCCTTCAGCCGGTCGGCGAGTTCGGCGCGTTCCTCGCGAAGACGGATGACGAGGCCGGCATCGCCGGGCTTCGAGGAATACTCCTTGACGGAGGTCCACTCCGCGCGTTCACGCCCCGTGACGTAGTCGAACTCGGGATAGCGGGCGACGAGCCGTCCGTCGAGCTGCTCCTCGACCAGGCGGGCACGCCCGGTCGGGACGTCCGGTTCCCAATCCTGCTCGACCCGGTCGGTTGGGCGCCGGTCGTCCTCTTCCGGACGAACGCTGGAAAAGGAGACGGCCGCCTCAGCGTCTCCCGATTGGGTCTCCTCGTCGCCGAAGTCCCACAAGCCCATGTTGTCGTCGCGAAAAGGCGGCTGGACGACGTAGTTCTTCGCGTCGAACTGGAGACGCATCTGGCCGAGATCGTTGCCGAGCAGATCGCCGATCCGGCGGCTGACCTGCTGGTCCTCGAGGTCGCTCGGCCTGGCATCGAACGCGGCGCGCCCCTTGAGCACCCACGGATTCGGGTCATCATAGGCCGGGTCCGCCAGCGCGCGCGCAAGCCTTGCGAGAAGAGAATTGACCGTTGCGGGCCCGCTCGGCCGCGCCGTGTGAAACGGCAGGAAAAGGTGAGCCAGTCCCGGCAGGGCGTCCATGGCGAGGCGCTCCACCCGGGCGTCCTCGATGACGGACACGACGGCCACCTGCACGGGTTTCAGCCCCCCGATCGGGAAGCGGACACGCGAATAGCGCAGATGAGCGCCGATATGTGCGACCGCAGCAAGGTACAGCTTCTCGCTGTCTTGCGCGGAGAAACCGGGAAAGCTTGTCGGCAGGCGCACGACGTTGCCGTCGAAGCCGGCACGCCGATGCGCTTGAGGAGGCGCTCCGGGCGGCGTCTCGCGCAGCGGCGGCGCGTCTCCCCACAGTGCCGCCAGGAACGGCTTCAGCCGGGCCTCCATGTCGAGGAAGCCGATCTGGCCGCTTTCGCGCTGCAGCCAGCGGCGAGCGCGGGCGTCCTCGAGCCGGAAGAAGCGCAGGCGCCGCTGCGGGTCGCCGTCAGCCGAGCGAACTCCGATACGCAACCATGTTTCCAGTCCATCGAGGTCCATCTGCGCGAGAAATCTGGGCATCTGGTCCAAAAGGACCGACAGCGACTCCGGCGCGGATCGCAGCAGCCATTCGACGAGGCGAAGCCATCGATGGATCGTCTGCCCACCGAGCTGTTCGGCTGCCGCCACGGCCGCCGCGGGCAGTTGGCCGGCGGCCATGCGGCCGGCTCGGATCGCGGCACTGGAGACCATGTTTGCGAGCTCGATCGCCGCCGCCGGCGAGGCGAGACACGCGAAGCGCGGCGACAGGCGGGCATAGTTCTTCGGGATGACGTCGCCATAGCCGGCGCCCGCAAGCCTGCGGCAGGCGCCACGCCAGGCGTCCAGAAGCTCGGGAGGGAAGGCCGACGCGGCTTCCTCGGCCGCCGTCGATGCTGCCCCCGGACGCTCCTCCGCCGTCTTTGCCGGTCCGCGATCCCGCATGGCCGCTTATCGAATGCAGGCGTCGACGGCCGCCTTGAGCGCATCCCGCATGTCGGCGTCATCCGTAATCGGCAGGACGAGGGCAACCTCGCACGCCGCGGCAATCGCGATGCCGCGGCGCACGAGCATGCCGGCGTTGATGAGCATGCGCGTGGAAGCGCCCTCCTCCAGACCGTGTCCCTTGAGGTTCCGGGCACGCTCCGCGATGCGGACGAGCGTATGCGCGGTTGCCGGGTCCACGCCCGATTCCGATGCGACGATGTCCGCCTCCATGTCCGCCTGGGGATAGGAGAAGGCAATGGCGGCGAAGCGCTGCTTGGTGGACTCCTTGAGATCCTTGAGAACGCTCTGGTATCCCGGATTGTACGAGATCACCAGCTGGAAGTCCGGATGGGCCTTCAGCACTTCGTTCTTCTTTTCGAGCGGCAGGATGCGGCGGTCGTCCGTCAGCGAGTGAATCACGACGGTCGTGTCCTGCCGTGCCTCGACGACCTCGTCGAGATAGCAGATGGCACCCCGGCGCACGGCAAGCGTCAGCGGCCCGTCGTGCCAGACGGTGCCCTCCGAATCCAGGAGATAGCGCCCGACCAGGTCGGAGGCGGTCATGTCCTCGTGGCAGGACACGGTCACCAGCGGACGCCGGAGCCGCCAGGCCATGTGCTCGATGAACCGTGTCTTTCCGCAGCCGGTCGGCCCCTTGAGCATGACGGGCATTCTGGAGGCGTAGGCGGCTTCGAACAGCGCCACCTCGTCGCCCACCGCACGATAGTAGGGTTCGGACGCGACGCGGAAATCGTCCAGCAAGTCACGCTCGGCGTAACTGTCGGCCTCCGCAATACCGGTTCCGCTGGTCATCGTCGTCTCCACGCCTTTCCTCGTATGCGGTATGGGCAGCCGCGCCGCGGCGGAGACCGCCGCGGCGCGGGGGGTCTCGTCTCGATCAACGATGCACGGAGACCTTGTTCGGAATGCCTTCGATGGGGCTTTCCGCCGTGCCGACGGTCTCGCGGGTCATGGCCTCGACCATCTCGCGGGTACCTTCCGGATCCTCCACCCACTTCTGGTAGAAGTTGTAGGGACACGCCGGAACGCCCCGGTCGCCGTCGCCCGAGTTGATGAGCCCGGTGTACCCGCGGTGCAGCAGCTTGAAGAGGTGGTTCTGCGACTGCATGTTGCGGCGCGCGTCCCGGATGAGCGACGTGGAGAGCTGGGCGTACTGGATACCGTTTTCCTCGGTGCCGCACTCGCCGAGCGTGCGCCCGTCGAAGCCGATGATCGAGGAATGTCCGAAATAGGAATAGACGCCGTCGAAACCCGAAGCGTTCGACACCGCGACATAGACGTTGTTTGCCCAGGCCATGGACTTGGAGATCAGGATCTGCTGCTCCTTCGCCGGGTACATGTAGCCCTGGCAGCGGATGATCAGCTCGGCCCCGCGCATGGCGCAGTCCCGCCAGATCTCGGGATAGTTTCCGTCGTCGCAGATGATCAGGCTGATCTTCAGTCCCTTCGGCCCTTGCGAAACGTAGGTGCAATCGCCCGGGTACCAGCCCTCGATCGGCACCCAGGGCATGATCTTGCGGTATTTCTGGACGACCTCGCCCTCGTCGTTCATCAGGATGAGCGTGTTGTAGGGCGCCTTGTTCGGATGATCCTCGTGTCGCTCGCCGGTCAGCGAAAAGACGCCCCAGACCTTGGCTTTTCGACAGGCGGCCGCAAAAATCTCCGTCTCGTCGCCCGGGATGGAGGAGGCCGTCTCGTACATTTCCTTCTGGTCGTACATGATCCCGTGGGTCGAATATTCCGGAAAGATCACCAGATCCATCCCAGGCAGGCCGATTTTCATCCCCTCGATCATGGACGCGATGTTGCGGGCATTCGCCAGCACCTCGTCGCGCGTGTGCAGGCGCGGCATCTTGTAGTTGACGACCGCAACGCCGACGGTGTCGTTGCTGCTGGAAATATCACCGTGGTACATGGCTTTCTCCTTGCTCCCTATTGGGTTTCGGTCTCGCCCGGTCAGACGGTCATGTGCCTGTGGACGAGGGCATCGGTGAGTTCGTCGGGCCTCCCTTCGGCGGCGATCGTGCCGCGCTCCATGATGACGAACCGGTGAGAGGCGCGACGGGCGAACGCGACATTCTGCTCCACCAGCACGACGCCGATGCCGTGCTGCCGGTTGAGCCGGGTGATGACGGTCTCGATCTCTTCGACGATGCTGGGCTGGATGCCTTCCGTCGGTTCGTCGAGAAGGATGAACTTCGGATCCGCGAGGAGGGCCCGCGCTATCGCAAGCTGTTGCTGCTGCCCCCCGGAAAGATTTCCTCCAAGCCGCCCGAGATGCTCGGTGAGCATGGGGAAGAGCTCGAAGACCAGCTCGTCGAAGACCGAGCCCCTCCCCTTGCGCGCGAACTGCCCGAGCTGCAGGTTCTCGCGCACCGTGAACCGCGGCAGAATTCCGCGACCCTGGGGGACGTAGGCCAGCCCGAACTGGGCGCGCCGATCCGTCGGCACCTGCGAGAGGCTGCGGCCGCCAAGCGTCAGCTCGCCCTTGGTGCGGTCCATCAACCCGATGATCGTGCGCAGCAGCGTCGTCTTGCCGACGCCGTTGCGGCCGAGCACGGAAAGCAGCTCGCCCTCTCCGACCTTCATCGTCACGTTCTGGAGGGCGCGGCTCGTGCCGTAGAAGGCGTCCACGTTGTCGAGCTCAAGCATCCGATATCCCTCCCGAGCCGAGATAGGCGCGCCGCACTTCGGGATCGCGTTCGATCTCCGAGATCAGTCCCTCGGCAAGCAGACGCCCCTGGTGCATGACGGAAATCACGTCGCCGATCTCCCGCACGAAGTGCATGTCGTGCTCCACGACGATGAGGGTGTGGCGGCCCTTCAACTCGATGAAGAGTTCGGCGGTCTTGTGCGTCTCCGCGCTCGTCATTCCGGCCGTCGGCTCGTCCATCAGGATCAGGTCGGCGTCCTGTGCGAGAAGCAGCGCGATCTCGAGCCACTGGGTCTGGCCATGGGAGAGCTGCCGCGCCGGCTTGTTCATTTCGTCGGCGAGTCCCACCATTCGCGCCATCGCCTCCAGCCTGTCGGCCGCCTCCCCGCTCTCGCGGAGCGTGAGGTTTGCGAACACGCCGTGCGGCTTGCAGAGCGCGACGCGCAAATTCTCCCGCACCGTCAGTTCCCTGAGGACGCTGGGCACCTGGAATTTCCGGGCGATGCCCAGGCGCGCGATCCGGTATTCCTCGGCGCGGGTGATGTCGCGGTCGCGGAAGCGGACTTCGCCCGACCCCGCCTTGGCCTTGCCGCAGATGACGTCGAGCGCCGTCGTCTTGCCGGCGCCGTTCGGCCCGATGAGGCACCGCAACTCGCCTTGATCGACGCTGAGGTTCAGTCCCGCTATCGCGCGGAAGCCGCTGAAGCTGACATTCACCTCGTGCAATTCCAGCAATGCCATGGATCAGCCCTCCCCCACACGCTTGCTGCCGTATGCAGTGGATGCGCCGACCGGCGGCTGGCGCTCGCCCTGCACCGCGTTTCGCTTGAGGAGTTGAGCGAGCTTGCCGGTCAGGCTGATCAGGCCGTTCGGAAGGAAGAGCACGATCGTGATGAAGATCGCGCCCATGATCAGCATCCATGTATTGAGGAAGGCCGGCGACTCCGACAGATTTCCCTGCACGCCGGTCACGAGCACGGCGCCGATCGCCGCCCCGAGCAGCGAGGCCCGGCCGCCGACCGCGCACCAGATCACGATCGAAAGGCTCAGCGGCACGGACAGGAAGGTCGGGGAAGCGAACTCCATCACCAGCGTGTAGAGCATGCCGGCAAAACCGGCGACGCCGGCCGAAAGCGTGAACGCGAAGTTCTGATAGGCCGCGACATCGTAGCCGAAGAAGCGGACGCGGTTCTCGTCGTCGCGGATGGCCTGAAGGATGAGGCCGGTCTTGGTGTGGGTGATGGCCAGGCCGCCGAGCAGGACGACGCAGAGTGTCCCGGCCACGAGGTAGTAGGTGTTCGCGCTGTAGGCGTCGAACGCGACGCCGAAGACCGTCAGCGTGGTCAGGTCGGTTATCCCGTTGAAACCGCCGGTGTATTTCTGCTGGTCGATGATCACCAGGTTGATCACGACGAGCATGGCCAGCGTGATGATCGCAACGAAGACGCCCGTGATCCGGCCTCGGAATATGAACCAGCCCAGCACGAAGGCGACGAGCATCGGTATTCCCGCACCGGCGACGATCGTGAAGGTGTAGGAATGGAACGGCTCCCAGAACCAGGGAAGCGTCTTGACGTTGTTCCAGACCATGAAGTCCGGAAGCCCGTTGGCGCCCGTCTGGATCGGTATCGTTCGCAGCTTGAGCGCCATGGCCATGACGTACGACCCGAGGCCGAAGCTGACCGCCTGGCCGAGGTTCAGGATCCCCGTGTACCCCCACGAGAACGAGAGCGCCGCCGACAGGATGCCGAACACCAGGTAGCGGGCGTACTTGTTCAGCAGGTAGTCGTTGTCCAGGAGAATCGGGAAAATCAGGATGAGCGCGCAAAACAGCAGATAACCGACGATCCGCCAGCGCAGGGAGATGGAACCGTTCATCGCTCAGCCTCGACGGACACGGACGGCGAACATGCCTTCCGGCATGAAGCGGATGAGAATGACGACGCCGAAGAAGACGAGCGCCTTGGCGATCGTATCGTTGTAGACGAAGGCGAGGAGCCCGGAGACCTGCCCGATCACCGCCGCGCTCGCCACCGTTCCGACCAGGCTCGCGACGCCACCCACGACGACGACCATGAAGGCGTCGACGACGGCGCCCGTCCCCATGTCCGGCGAAACGCTCTTGAGCGGGGCGATGAGCGCGCCTGCGACGCCCGCGAGCCCCGCTCCGTAGGCGAAGGTCAGACTGTAGACCCGGGCGGCGTTGATGCCGAAGCACCGCGCGACCTCCTGGTTCTGCGTGACCGCGCGCAGGCTGAACCCGTAGCGCGTGCGCGTGAGCAGAAAATAGGTGGCGGCGAGCAATGCCGCCGTCAGCACGAAGATGAAGATGCGATAGGCCGACACCTCGACGCCGGCGAAGGGAACCGCGGTCGTCAGCCAACCCGGCATCTTGACGTAGCGCAGCTCCGCGCCCGCCGTCAGCCGTATTCCCTGCTGGAGGATGACGCCGACGCCCCAGGTGGCGAGAATCGTATCGAGCGGCCGCTTGTAGAGGTGGCGCACGATCAACCGCTCGATCAGCCAACCGACGATCGCCACCGAGAAGAAGCTCACGACCAGACAGGGCAGGAGATCCAGGCCCAGGGTCTTCTGCAGGTACCAGACCGTATAGGCACCGAGCATCACGAACTCGCCATGGGCGAGATTGATGACACCCATCGTGCCGTAGACGATGGCCAGCCCGAGGGCGACGAGCAGCAGGATCGAGGCGATGCTCAGGCCCGTGAAAAGTTGGTTGAGGATATCTTGCATGACTGGTTCCAGCTCGCGACGGAAAGGTCACCTGGCTTTCGCGCGCCAAGGGGTTCGCCGGCCGGCGGCGGCGGCCCCCTGCGTCTTCCGGGCATCGGGAGACGAAAAGGGCCGCAACCGGCCGGTTCGGCGATCAGGACTTCTGCGTCTGGAGCCCGGTCGGAGTGCAGACCTGCCCGGGATACGCCCAGTACGGTTTGGGCTCGATCGATTCCTTCGACTGCTCGATGATCTTGAACTGGCCGTCCTTCTGGGCCTGTCCGATCTTCGGCCAGAGAAAGGTGTGGCTGTTCTGCGGATCGATCTTCACGAGGCCCTGCGGAGCCTTGAACTCCTGTCCCCAGGCAGCTTTCCTTATCTCCGGAGGCGTCACGTCCTTGCCGCCCAGCTTCTCCACGGCCTGCTTGAAGAGGTAGACCTGGAAATAGGCCGGCTCCGAAACGAAGTTCGTCACCTTGTCGGCGCCGTACTTCTTCCTGAACGCCTCCACGAACTTGTGGTTCTCGGGCGAGTCGTAGGACATGAAGTACGGGGCCGATGTGAAGTGCCCCTCCGCGAACTCGCCGCCCATCGCCGCGATTTCCTCTTCGGAGGTGGTGAGGCTGGCCATCGGCATCTTCTCCGGGTCGAGGCCGGCAGCCTTGTATTGACGATGCAGCGCGACGACGGAGTCGCCGACGACGGTCGAGAAGATCACGTTCGGCTGGGTATCCTTGATCTTCTGGATCACCGAACTGAACTCGGAGTGGCCGAGCGGCACGTATTCCTCGCCGACGACCTCGCCGCCGAGGCGCTTCAGGAGAATCTTGCAGACGTTGTTCTCCTCCTTCGGATAGATGTAGTTGGATCCGATCAGGTAGAATTTCTTGCCGAAGTTCTTGATGAGCCAGGGAACGAAATCCTGCTGCTGCTGGTTCGGCACCGCGCCGGTGTAGACCACGTTCTGCGAGCACTCCCGCCCCTCGTAGAGCGTCGGGTACCAATAGAGATTGTGATATTTCTCGAAGACCGGCAGCACCGCCTTGCGGCTCGCCGACGTATAGGAACCGAAGACGCTGACGCACTTGTCGCCAAGGACGAGCTTGCGCGCCTTTTCGGCGAAGGTCGCCGGATCCGATGCCGGATCCTCCACGACCGGCTTGATCTTCATTCCGTTGATTCCGCCCGCCGCGTTGATCTCCTCGATCGCCATCAGGCAGGCCTGGTTGAGCGAGGTCTCGATGATCGCGGTGGTTCCGGTCAGCGAATAGAGCACGCCGACCTTGATTTCCCCATCGGCTGCGTTTGCCAAGGAGGCGTTCCTGATCCAGATATGCGGGAAGCCCGCAACGGATGCGGCTCCCAATGCAGCGCTTGCCTTCAGAAATGTGCGGCGACCATTGTTCATGTTGTTCTCCCCTGGAGTCGAAAAGGGCCCCGCAGCGAACCGCCTTCCGGCAGATCGTCACGAGGCCCTGTTGCCAAGATTTAGATGCTGGTTTCGGCTCCGCCCTCCCGCGGGGAAACCGAACGCAAAAAACCCCACGCAACGCTTCCGCGAAAAACGTGAGGTGCCATTACCCGCATTTTCAGACGGCGCCGTTGCCGTCGATCGTCGAAAGCTAGCCGAGAAGCTCGAAGGAGTCAACGACCGCCATCGCCACCGCGCCGATCGTCACGCGGCGCTCCATGGCCTGCTTTCTCAGATAATTGTACGCTTCTTCCTCGGTCATGTTCTTGACGCGGATCAGCAGCGATTTGGCGCGCTCGACGCTCCGCATCGTCCGAAGGCTTTCGTCGAGCTTGTCGATGCGCCCCCGCAGGCGCCTCTCGTAGAGGAAATGGCCGTGGGCGAGCGAAAGGGCCGCTTCCACCGCGCGCGGTGCGGTGGGATAGTGCAGCACCCCGTGTGCCGCGCAATTGTGCAGCAGCCCCAGGTTCAGCGGACCCTCGTTGCGATCGACCACGACCAGAGCCGCGCCGGGCTCGCCCGGGAGCCACGGGAGCCGCTGCGGCAGATCGGCGGACAGGGCGCAGAAAACGACGTCGAATTGCGCCGGGATCTGTGGCGGCATCGGCCAGATGTGCGTCACCCTGCATCTCAGGCGCTGGAGTTCGCGCACGAGACGCTCGCCGTCGTCGTCGCGCGCGACTATGGCGGCGATATTCAGGTCCCGGATCTGCAGCGAGGACGATCCCTCCTTGGCTGCCTTGTGCTCGGTCCTGCCGTCGTGCTGCTTGCCGGAAGCGCCGGACCGCGCGTGACCGAACCGCCTCGTTTCCGGTGCGGGCTGCATTCGATGTCCCCCGTCACGCCGATCTTTAGACGCATGCAAACTCATGAGATTTCTGCCTCAGTTTTCGCCCATAGCCGAGCAGATAGGGATCGGAAAGAACGCATGACGGAGACTCGTAGATGAGGTCGAACTGCCCCTTCCGATTGGCGCGCCCGATCCGCGTCCAGAGATCGGCATGGCCCCACAACGGATTGATCACGACTTCGCCCTGGGGCGCGCTGAACTCCGAGCCCATCACCGAGGCCCGCAGGATCTCGGTGTCCATCGAATTGGTCTGCTCGAGGGTCCGCGCAAAGACGTTGACCTGGAAGTAGGAGGCTTCGAGGCACATGTTCGTCGGCTCGTCCTCGCCGTAGCGCTTCTTGTAGCGACGCACGAAGTTGGAATTGCGCTCGTTTCCCACGCCCTGAAAGTACGGAGCGGCCGTTATGTGCCCCTCGCCGACGTCGTAGCCCATCGCCCTTATTTCGGCTTCCGTGGTCGTCAGGCTCGCGATAGGCGTGACTTTCGGATTCGAGTCCGAGGTCGGCATAGGCCTGGTAGAGGAAGACGGTCCCGTCACCGACGACCGTGGAGAAGATGACGTCGGGCTGCATGCGCTTGATGTCGCGCATGATCGGGAAGAACTCGGCTCGCCGGGCGCCGAGACCCACGTAGCCCTCGCCGACCACGGTGCCTCCGCTGGTACGCACCAGCTCGCACATGATGCGGTTGGATTCCCTTGCGAAGATGTAGTCCGAGCCGACGAAGTAGAAGCGGTTTCCGTAGGTCTCCATGAGGATGCGGCAGAGTTCGACGCTGTTCTGATTGGGCGTCGCCCCGGTGTAGATCACGTTGGGCGAGAACTCGAAGCCCTCGTAGAGAGTGGGATACCACAACAGCCCGTTCAGTCGCTCGACAACCGGCAGAACGGCCTTGCGGCTGCTGGACGTGTAGCATCCGAAGATCGTGCTGACATTGTCCTCGACCATCAGTTTCTTCGCCAGAAGCCCGAAGGCGGCGGCGTTCGAACCCGGGTCGTAGCAGATCGGTTCGATCGGCCGGCCGTTGACGCCGCCGGCGCTGTTGATCTCTTCGATCGCTGTCAACGTGCCCCTGAGCTGCGTCTCTTCGATAACGGTCATGAAACCGGATTGAGAAAAGAGAACGCCGACGCGCCAAGGTTCACTTGTGTTGCTTGCATTGGACAAGAAATAAACTCCCGAAGTTCCCCGGTTGTGTTCTTCTTCGTGCAATTGTTCCCAGCTCACTCTGCGGGTCGAGCTGACGCAAGACACAAACTCCCGCAAAATCTCCCGTCTGTTGCTGCTATCTCGTCTTTTTATCTTGCCTTTCCGGTCCGGAACAGTCGCGGTCGAACAAACGAGACCGTCCCGAAACCCGGTCTTCCTCGCTGCAGGCCGCCGCCAAAAACACAAAAGGCCCCCCTTTGTCTTCGTGCGACGAAGCCAAAGAAAGGCCCTGATTGCCTTGGATTTTCAGGCAGCCTCATTGCTGCGATGCTGACATGTCAGCAGGAAGGACGATAGACATGAGGCGTAGGCAAGTCAACCGTCTACGGGCGTGCCGCGTCGTCCGGAACCGGCGCGCCAGGTTTTTCCGAAAACATGGCTCCCACGGATTCGCGCTTGCCTAGAATATCCAATCTGGACAGAAGCTTGGTTCTATCGTCTCCGCAAATGTGGCCTTGTCTCCGCTGCGTCGCTTGCAGGAAATCGAGTTGAAGAGACCCGGAGGAGAAGATGGATTCGAACCGACTCAAGGGAAAGTGCTGCCTCATTACGGGCGCGGCACAGGGAATGGGCGCTGCGATCGCCGAATACTGGGCGCTTCAGGGTGCCAGGGTCGGCTTGTGCGACGTCAACGTAGAGGGATGCCAGGAGGTCGCCGAGCGCATTCGCTCGAAGGGCGGCGAGGCCGTGACGGCAAAGGTCGACGTGACCCAGCGCGACCAGGTGCGCGCGGCCGTGAAGAAGACGGCCGAGGCCTTCGGGGAACTGAACGTGATGCTCAACAACGCCGGCATCAACAAACCGATGATGTTCCTCGACGTCACCGAGGACAATTTCCGGAAGATAATGGACGTCAACGCGCTCGGCGTGCTGATCGGCATGCAGGAAGCGGCCCGGCAGATGATCGCGCAGGGAAAGCGCGACTATCCCTACAAGATCATCAATGTCGGATCGATCCTCTCGCGCCAGGCCTTCGACGACGTCGTGCCCTATGCATGCTCGAAGCACGCCGTCCTTGCGATGATCAACGGCGGCGCCAAGGCGCTGATCGAGCACAACATCACCGTCAACGGCTACGGGCCGGGCGTGGTGCGGACCGAGCTGTGGGAGCAACTTGACAAGGACCTCGTCTCGATCGGCAAGTTCGAGAAGGAAGGCCAGTCGATGGACCAGCTTGCCCAGAACATGATCCTGATGAAGCGCTATTCCTATCCGGAGGACGTGGTCGGCACCGCGGCGTTCCTCGCCTCTTCGGAATCGGACTACATGACCGGCCAGCTCTTCATGATCGACGGCGGCATGATCATGCAGTGAGATGCCGCTTCGCCCCTTCCGGCCGCGGCGCTACCGGGCAAGCCAGCCTCCGTCGACCGCGAGCGTGTGACCGTTGACGTAGGCCGCGGCATCGGAGGCGAGGAAGACGGCCGCGCCGGCGATCTCCGCCGGCTCGGCGAAGCGGCCGGCGGGGATGCGGGCGACCAGTTCCCGCGCACGGACGGGATCTTCCCTCAGCGCCTTGGTGTTGTCCGTGACGGTGTAGCCCGGCGCGATGGCGTTGACCGTCACGCCCCTGCCCGCCCACTCGTTGCAGAGCGCGCGCGTCAGGCCCACGAGCGCATGCTTGCCCGAGGCATAGGCGGCAACCGTCAGCCCGCCCTGGAAGCCCAGCACAGAAGCCACGTTGACGATCCGCCCGCTGCCCTGCCGCAGAAACAGGCGGCCGGCCGCCTGGCACATGTAGAAGGCGGCGTCGAGGTTGACGTGGAGCACCCGGCGCCAGTCGGCGGCGTCGGCTTCTTCCGATGCAATCCTGTGAATGGTGCCGGCGTTGTTCACGAGGATGTCGAACCGCCCGAAGGCATCGACGGTCCTTTGGACGAGCCCGTTCGCGGTTTCGGGAGTGAGCGAGGCGAAATCGCAATGGAACGCTGCGAACCTCCGCCCGGCGGCCTCGACGGCTTCGCCGGTCCCGGCGGGCGGATGCGTGTTGTAGGTCACGGCAACGTCGGCGCCGGCGCGCGCCAGCGCCACGGCCACCGCTGCGCCGATCCCCCGGCCGCCGCCGGTCACGAGAGCGGCCTTGCCCTGCAGCATGAGCGATTGCGGATCGAACGCGTGGGTCATGAGGCTTGCTCCGGCATTTTGCTGATCGGCACGATGATAGGCCCAAGTGGCGGCCTCAGAGAAGGAGTCTGCGCGGATCGGCCAGCACGGCCGCGTAGCGGGCGCAGAAGCGGGCAGCGTCGGCGCCGTTGACGACCCGGTGATCGTAGCTCAGGTCGATCGGGCACATCGGCGTGGGGACGAACGTTTCGCCGTCCCAGACCGGCTCGACCGACGTTCGCGTCAGGCCGAGGATAGCGACCTCCGGCGGATTGACGATCGGCGAGAAGGCGCGACCGCCGATGCCGCCGAGATTGGTGATGCTCATGCCGGCGCCGCCGCTTTCGTTCGGTCGGATCTTGCGCGCCTTCGCCCGGGCGGCCAGGTCTGCGATCCCGGCCGCGATCGACCAGAGGCCCCGCTTGTCGCATCCCCGCAGCACCGGCACCATCAGCCCGTGCGGCGTGTCGACGGCGATGCCGATGTCGACGTCGTGGCGCAGCCACAGCCGTTTGCCGTCGCCGGACAGCACGGCGTTGAACCTGGGGAAGGCCTTCAGGGTGACGGCCAGCGCCTTGGCGTGGAAGGCGAGCGCGGTCAGCCTGACGCCGCGGGCGTCCGCTTCCGCCCTCAGTGTTCGGCGGAAGTTCTCCACCGCGCCCATGTCGGCCCGGTCGTGATGGGTAACGGCCGGTATCCGCTGCTGCGAGACGGTGAGGTTCGCCGCCGCGACCTGGCCGAAGCGGCTCACTTCGACCCACTCGCCGGGCCCTTGGGTTGCCGGGTCGACGCTCCACGGGTCGTTCCCGCCTTCGGTCGCCGCCGATCCCGGGGGCCCCTTCCCGGCCATGCGGCGGTCGACGTCCTCGGCACAGATCCACGAGCGGCCGAGCTCGGCTGCCAGCCGGCCGGGATCGATGCCGTGGTCGAGGGCGCGCTTGCGAACAGAGGGGCTGGCGACGGGCGTGTTCATCGGGTCACCAGACCGTCGAGATGTATTGCGTCTCCATGAATTCCAGCATGCCCTCCCTGCCGCCTTCGCGGCCGAGGCCCGACTGCTTGGTGCCGCCGAAGGGCGCCGCCGGATCGGATACCAATCCGCGATTGAGGCCGATCATGCCGTAGTCGAGCCTTTCCGACACGCGCAGGCCGCGCCGCGCGTCGCCGGAATAGACGTAGGCGACGAGGCCGTATTCCGTATCGTTGGCCCGGGCAATCGCTTCCGCCTCGCTCGAAAACGTCTGTATCGCGGCGACCGGCCCGAAGATCTCGTCGCGCAGGCAGTCGGCGGTGTCGGGCACGTCGGTCAGCACCGTCGGCGGATAGAAGAACCCCTTGCCGTTCGGCCGTGTCCCGCCGAGGCGCACCTTTGCGCCCTTTGCCACCGCGTCGTCGACGAAGCCGGCGACCTTGTCGCGCGTGTCGGCATTGACGAGCGGGCCGATGTCGACCCCCTCGTCCAGCCCGTTGCCGACCTTCAGGGCCGCCATCCGCTTCGTATATGCGTCGACGAAGGGCCCGGCGACCCGTTCGTGGACATAGATGCGGTTCGCCGCCGTGCACGCCTCGCCGAGGTTGCGCATCTTGGCGACCATCAGCCCGTCGGCGGCCGCTTCGACGTCCGAATCCTCGAAGACGAGGAACGGCGCGTTGCCGCCGAGTTCCATCGCCGGCTTGACGATGTTGTCGGCGGCCGCATGAAGCAGCTTGCGGCCGACGGCCGTGGAGCCGGTGAAGGAGACGACCCGGACGCGCGGGTCGTGCAGCATGGCATCGACCACCGCGCCCGACCGGCGCGACGGCAGGACGTTGACGACGCCGGGCGGCACGCCCGCCTCCTCGAGAAGCGGCATCAGGGCAAGCATGGTCAGGGGCGTCTCGCTCGCCGGCTTGATGACGACGGGACAGCCGGCGGCAAGCGCCGGGGCGATCTTTCGGGTGCCCATCGCCGCCGGATAGTTCCAGGGCGTGACGAGAACGGCGATGCCGGCCGGCTTGTGATGCACCAGGATGCGCGCGCCCGACGACGGCGCCATGCCCAAATGTCCCGGCGCACGCACCGCTTCCTCGGAATACCAGCGGAAGAATTCGGCCGCATATGCTGCCTCCCCCATGGCATCCGCCCGCGCCTTGCCGTTCTCCAGGGTGATCAGCCGGGCGAAATCCTCGAGGCGCGCGGTGAACAGCTCGAAGGCCTTGCGCAGGATCTCCCCCCTTTCGCGCGGGCTTCGGCCGGCCCAGCCGGCAAAGGCGGCGTCGGCCGCGTCGAGCGCGGCAATGCCGTCCTCGACCGTTCCGGACGCCACTTCCGCGAGCACCTCCTCATCGGCCGGGTTGATGACCTGGAAGGCGCCTCCGTCGGAGGCCTTGCGCCACTTTCCGCCGATGTAAAGGTCCGTGTATTGCATGTTGGCTCTCCCAATCGCGACAGGGTCTCAGAGAAGATGGCGAAGCGGTTCCCTCACGCGGCCGGCGAGTGCCGCCAGCACCGCGGCGGCCTTCGCCACGGGGAGTGCCGCCTCGTCGAAACCGAGCGTGATGCGCAGGCCGTCGCCGTCTTCCGCGACGGTCACCGTGGGAACCGCCGATCCGCCCGAACGGTAGTCGCAAAGCCCGCTTCCGGTGAGATCGAGGATGACGAGATCGGCCTCCGTCTCCGCGTCGGTGGGCAGGACCTCTGCCAGCCCGCGCGAGTCGGCATCGACGAAGACCCGCGCCGAGGGAAGCGGAACGATCGTCTCCACGCGTGCCGCCAGCCGCTCGTCGTCGGCGATGGAGAGGCCTGCGCGCCACGAGGCGCTGGCAAAGGCCGCCCACACCGCCGCCGTGTCCGCCGCCTCCTCCGTTGCGCCCGAGGCCCATTCGCAGAAGGAGGCGAAGGCCGTCCCGTCCACCGCCGCGGCAAGCGCGCTGGCACCGGCGCGCCCGCTCTTCTCATCGGGTTCGAGCGTCTCCAGATCCGCCACATGGAAAGGCTGCCTTGCGCCCCGCCGGGCCAGCCGGGCGAGATCGATACCGCGGCGGCGGGCTTCCATCTTCGCCTTCGGCGAGGCGAGGATGCGGCCGCCGGCATCGACGTCCGCTCGCGGCGCGGTTCCTCCGGCTGCGGCCGGCGGCGGGGAAGCGGGCGCTTCGCCGGCCGCCGGTGCCGCCGGCTCGGGAGCGGCTTGCGGCGCGGACGCCTGCGCCGCCGCGCCGTCGCCTTCGGCATCGTCCCCGGCGGTGTCGGCGACGACGTCGTCGGCGCTGTCCGAGATGACGGCGACGACGTCGCCCACGGGCACGGCCTCACCGGCCTTCGCACGCACTTCCGCCAGGTACCCCTCGCGGCCGGCCTCGACCTCCATCGTCGACTTGTCGGTCTCGACCTCCATCAGCACGTCGTCGGCCTTCACCGCGTCGCCGGGCTTCTTCGTCCAGGAGACGATGACGCCGGAATCCTGCGTCATGCCGAGCTGGGGCATGTTGACCTCATGCCGCATGGAACATCTCCCCCCTCAACGCCTGTCGCACGCGCTCGACGACCCGCTCCGGCGTCGGCACGGTCAGGTCTTCCAGCGCGGGCGAAAACGGCACGGGCACATCCATGGCGCCCATGCGCATGACCGGCGCATCGAGATGATAGAACGCCTTCTCGGCGATCCGCGCGGCGATCTCCGCCGTGATGCCGAAGCTCTGATGGCCCTCGTCGATCACCATGACGCGGCTGGTCTTCTTCACCGACGAGACGAGCGTCTCCTCGTCGAGCGGCACCAGCGTGCGCGGGTCGATGACCTCCGCGGAGATCCCCTCCCCGGCAAGCCGGTCGGCCGCCTCGTCCGCGACCTGCACCATCGAACTCGTCGCGATCAGGGTGATGTCCCGGCCCTCGCGTCTGACATTCGCCTCGCCGAAGGGGACCAGGTATTCCTCTTCCGGAACTTCGGACTTTTCCTGGTACATCAGCTTGTCTTCGAAGATCACCACCGGATTGTTGTCCCGGACGGCTGTCTTCAACAGTCCCTTGGCCTCGTAGGCGGATGACGGTAGCGCCACCTTTAGGCCGGGAATGTGGCAGACCAGGGCATGCAGCGACTGCGAGTGCTGTGCCGCCGAGCGGCGGGTGGCGCCGAGATTGGTCCTCAGCACCATCGGCACCGTCAGCTTGCCGCCGGACATGTAGTGGATCTTGGCCGCCTGGTTGCAGAGCTGGTCCATCACGAGGAAGAGGAAGTCGCCGAACATCAGGTCGACGATCGGGCGCGACCCCGTCATCGCCGCGCCGACGGCCATGCCGACGAAGCCGGGCTCCGAAATCGGCGTATCGATGACCCGCCCGGTGCCGAACTCCTCGACCAGCCCGGACAGCACCTTGAAGGGCGTGCCGGCCTCGGCAACGTCCTCGCCGATCAGGAAGACGGTCGGATCGCGCCGCATTTCCTCGGCTATCGCCTCGTTGACGGCCTTCGAAAGGCTGATCGTGCGCATCAGGCCGCTCCCGCGAATACGTGCATGTCGACCTCCGACCGGGCCGGATAGCGGGCCTGAAGCGCATAGTCGACGGCCGCCGCGGCCTCCGCGCGCACGTCGTCGTCGATCGCGGCGAGTTCGTCGGCGCTCGCCAGCTTCTCGGCCTGCAGCCATTTCCCGAAATTGGCGATCGGATCCCGGTGCGTCTTCCACTCGGCTTCCTCGTCCCGGGCCCGGTAGTAGTCCCGGTTGATGTCGCCGACGTGGTGGCCGTGATAGCG
Organism: uncultured Alphaproteobacteria bacterium; assembly: GCA_963838155.1. Lineage (GTDB taxonomy): Bacteria > Pseudomonadota > Alphaproteobacteria > Rhizobiales > Rhizobiaceae > Pararhizobium_B. Next base: position 29,330 of record CAWIQE010000004.1, on the reverse strand, counting down.
ATAGGTGTGCAATTCGACGAAGAAGGGCCCCTCCCCCTTGCGGCAGCGCGCTGCCAGCCGCTGGGCGAGATCGTTGACGGCGAGCACGTCCTGGCCGTCGACCTCGAAGCTCTCGATGCCGAATGCCTCGGCACGGGCGCGCAGCGAGCCGGCCGCGATCTCGTCGGTGCGGGTGTACTCGCTGTATCCGTTGTTCTCGCAGGCGTATATGACGGGCAGGCGCCAAAGGGCCGCCATGTTCATCACCTCGTACCAGAGACCCTGCGCCGTGGCCCCGTCGCCGAAGAAGCAGACGGTGGCATGCCCCGTATCCTGCATTTTCGCCGTCAGGGCCGAGCCGGTTGCTATCCCCATCGAGCCGCCGACGATGGCGTTGGCGCCGAGATTGCCGTGGCTCTGGTCCGCGATGTGCATCGAGCCGCCCTTGCCCCGGCAATACCCCTCCTCCTTGCCGAGCAGTTCGCAGAACATCGCCTTGAACTCCGCCCCCTTGGCGACGCAGTGGCCATGGCCGCGATGCGTCGAGGTGATGCGGTCGTCGTCGGTCAGCGCCTCGCAAATGCCCACCGCGACCGCCTCCTGGCCCGAATACATGTGGGTCAGTCCCGGCATCTTGGCGGACAGGTAGAGTTGGTTCGCCTGGTCCTCGAAGGCACGGATGCGCACCATCTGGCGGTACATGCGCAGATACCCCTCGGTGTTGTTCTTCGCTCGCGAGCCGCCGCGCGACGCGGTCTTCCCTGCGGCCATGAAAGTCTCCTTGCGTTGCTGCCGGGCCGCCGCGTCCCGCGGAAGCCCGGCGCGGGAGGGTTCAGTAGCGGTTGGCGATCGGCAGGTCCTCGGCCGGGAACAGGCTGATGACCTCGCACCCCTTGTCGGTGACGACGACTTCCTCTTCGATGCGCGCGGCGGAAAAGCCGTCGGCCGCCGGACAGTAGGTTTCGAGCGCGAAGACCATGCCCGTCTTGATTTCCATCGGCTTTTCCAGAGAGCAGACGCGGGAAATGATCGGCCGCTCGTGCAGGGCCAGGCCGAGGCCATGGCCGAACTGCAGGCCGAAGGCGGAGAGCTCGTCGGGAAAGCCGAAATCGGGCGCCTCCGGCCAGGCCAACGCCACCTGGTCGGTACCGACGCCGGGACGGATCAGCTCGATTGCCGAGTTGAGCCACTCGCGACACTTCACGTAGGCGTCGTTCTGGACGGGCGTCGAGCGGCCGACGTTGAAGGTGCGATAGTAGCAGGTGCGGTAGCCCTGGTAGCTCTGCAGGATGTCGAAGAACGCCTGGTCGCCGGGCCGGAAGTAGCGGTCGGTGAAATTGTGCGGATGCGGGTTGCAGCGCTCGCCGGAGATCGCGTTGATCGCCTCGACGTCGTCGGAGCCCATCTCGTAGAGCATCTTGTTCGACATGGCGACGATGTCGCTCTCGCGCACGCCGGGCTTCAGCTCCTCGTAGATCATGTGGTAGACGCCATCGACCATCGACGCGGCCTGGTTGAGCAGCTGGATCTCGTCGATGTTCTTGATCTCGCGTGCGTCGAGCATGATCTGCTGGCCGTCGACGATCTCGAGGCCGGCTTTCTGCAGCGCGAAGAACATCGCCGTCTCGGCGTAGTCGACGCCGACGGGCATGTCCGCCATGCCGGCGTCCCTGATCAGTCCGGCGATCTCCTCGGCGTATTTCGTCATCAGGCCGAAGGACGGAGGAATGGTGCCGCGCATGCCGAGCACCCCCGCGCGGCACTTCGCCGGATCCAGCCAGTCGCAATAGATCTTGTGGTGCACCGCCGCCGAGCCGAAATCCCAGACGAACGGCTCCTCGTCGCCCGTCAGCAGCGCGAAGCGGCACATCTTGTCGCGTTCCCATTCGCCGATCTTCGTTCCGGTGACGTAGCGGATGTTGTTGACGTCGAAGAGCAGCAGCGCGCCGCAGCCGGACTTCTTGAGGGCATCGCGCGCACGGCTCAGCCGATAGCGGCGCAGCCGGTCGTGATCGACGCGCCGCTCGAAATCGACGGCCGTGTGGCCCAGGGCCGGGATATGCCGGTCCCAGTGCCAGTTCGGGTCCATGTCGCCCGGCTGCAGGATGCGCGGATTCAGGGCGCCGTCATTTGGCATGGTAAATCTCCTCTCTGTGTCCGGTTCGACCGGCTAGTAATGGCCGTGCTGTCGCATGAGGGCGTCGGCGCGGTTCTGGGCGTTCGTCAGCGCCGTCTCGATCGGCTTGAGGCCGCGCAGCATGTCGTGCAGTTCCTCGCCGCAGATGGTGATGATGTCGGCCATCTCCGGCGCCGGCGGGCGCGGCCAGAACTGAAGCTGGCCGGCGCGCGCCATGGCATCGACGCTTTCCACGATCGGCGAGAGCGCGCGCACTTCCGGATCGGCGCTGACGGAAAAGCGCGGGCTGACCAGGGAGCCGTTCAGCATGTAGAGCTTGCAGGCCTCCGCCGAGGTGAGCAGGCTGATCGAGCGCTCGAGCGCTTCGCGGCGCTCCGGATCCACGTTCGCCGGGATGCCGAGCACGTAGCCGCCGACGGGTGCTATCTCGTGGCCGTTCGGCCCGGCCGGGTGAGGCAGGTAGCCCGTGTTGCGATAGGCCGGCGACTTCTCGTCGAACTCGTAATACGGCGCCAGCAGGGAGTAATTGTACGCCATCGCCACCTCGCCGGCGCCGTAGGCGACGACGCGCTCGTACCAGGACATCGACAGGATGTTGAGCGGCGAGTAATCCATCAGTTCCCGCAGATACTCCGCCGTGGCGCGGGCCCCTTCGGTGAGGATCTGCGGACGCATGCGCTCGCCTTCCAGTTCCAGCGCGTCGAAACCCCTCGAAAGCGGCCGCAGGTTGAGGATGGGCTGGCCGAAGGCACCCATGATCATGATGAAGCTGTGGCCGAGCGCGGTGCCCCGCGCCGCGTTCCAGGCGATGCCGCGCAGGCCCAGATGCGGCTTGTGCAGCAGGCGCGCCGCCTCGATGACTTCCTTGGCGGTGCGCGGGGCGTCTATGCCGGCCTCGGCGAAGAGGTCCTTGCGATAGGCGAGCAGTTCCGGCGTCGTCTGGATGGGCACGCCCCATTGCCGGCCCTTGTAGAAGCAGCCCTTCCAGCCCGCGGGATGGAAGTCGGAGGCCGAGATCCGCTGTCGCCGGACCACGTCGTCGAGCGGTGAAAGCACGTTTTTCGAGGCGAACTCGCCGATCCACGGCAGGTCGACGGCGATGATGTCGTATTGCGATTGCTCGCGCTTGGCGTTTTCCAGCGCCTCCTGGCGGAGGCGGTCGATGGACAGCGCGCGGTTGCGGATCGGCACGCCGAGGATGTTCTCGAACTGCCGCTTGAGGCTGTCCATGGCCATGAAGGTCGGATCGGCGTGGACGAGGATCGACAGTGGCGGCTTGATCTTGAGCGGCTCGGGAAGGATGCCCGGCACCGGAATGATGCGCGCCGACAGGTAGGAACCACCGAAATAGTAGTCGTCTCCCTTGTCCGTGACGTGAAAGCCCATGGTGCGGCCGAGCACGCGCTTCATCCGCCGCGCATAGTCGTACCAGGCTTCGATGAGCTGCGGGCTCGGATGCAGGGAGAACGACTTTCCGGTTTTCGTGCGCGGTCGCTGGAGGATGAGACCCTCGTCGATCATCTCCGCGATGCGCCGCATTGCCGTCGCGTAGGGCACGCCGGAGGCGAAGGCGAGCGTGGTCACGGTCGCCAGGCGCGCCTCCAGATGACGGCGCATCAGGTAGATCATGATCTTCTGGTAGGGGTCCGGCGACTTCAGCGGCAGCCCCTTCTCGCCTTCGTCGGCAATCTCGTCGAGAAAGTCGAAGAAACGCAGCATCTCCTCGTGTGTGAGAATCGCCGATGCGTGGTTCTCCGTCACGATGCTCATTCGCCTCCTCCCGTGGTTCGCTTCCGCAACGCCTGTCGACGAAAGGGCGAACCGCCTCCTACCGTCAAAGCGGATTGTCGCGGAGACCGCCATCCACAAGATATCCAAAATGGATTATTTTTGCAGCACCGGCCGTCGGAAGACGGCGCAATGCGGATCTTTCGCGGACCGCAGCGCGAACGAGCCCGATCGTCCGCATCGCGCTACTGCCCCGTGATCGCCTGGATCAGCTCGTCTTCGGTCGCGGTCCTCGCATCGAGTTCGCGCACGATGCGGCCGCCATACATGGCAAGGATCCGGTCGCTGACGCCCAGGACTTCCGGCATCTCGGAAGAAATGACGAGAACGGCGTATCCCGATTGCGCCAGCTCCCGGATCAAACGGTGGATCTCCGACTTGGAGCCCACGTCGATGCCGCGCGTCGGCTCGTCGAGGATGAGGACCTTCGGATCGGTGAAGAGCCACTTGCCGATCACGATCTTCTGCTGGTTGCCGCCGGACAGGTTGCCGGCGAGCTGCGACCAGCCGGGCGTCTTGATGTCGAGCTGTTTCCTGTACCTCTCGAACACCTCGAGTTCGCGCCCGTTGTTGACGAGCCCCCCGAAGCGCACCATGCGGTCGATCGTCGACAGCGTGATGTTGTCCCGGCAGTTCATGCCGAGCACCAGTCCCTGCTCCTTGCGGTTCTCCGGCACCAGGGAAATGCCGGCGGCCACCGCCTCGGACGCGGAGTGGAACACCACCGGCACGCCTGCGAGCCGGATCTCCCCGGCCGTGGGCTTGCGCATGCCGAACAGCGTTTCGGCGACCTCGGTCCGTCCGGCGCCGACCAGCCCGGAGAGGCCGACGACTTCGCCGGCGTGCAGCGTCAGGTCCACGTCCCGGAAAAGCGTGCCGCAGCAAAGGCCCCTTGCCTCGAGGACCGCACCGCCCCGTTCGGAGAGCGTCGGCTTCTCCACCTGCGCGAGCGACCTGCCGATCATCATCCTGGTGATCGAATCCTCGTCCGTTTCGGCCGTCGTCAGTGTTCCCCGGATCTCGCCGTCGCGAAGGACGGTGACGCGGTCGGAAATCTCGAATATCTCGTCCATCCGGTGCGAGATGTAGACGATCGCGACGTTCATGGCCTTGAGGGTGCGGATGATGCGGAAAAGGACCTCCGTCTCGTGCTCCGTGAGCGAGGCGGTGGGCTCGTCGAAAACGACGACCTTCGGCGTCACGGCCAGCGCCCGGGCGATCTCCACCATCTGCTGCATGGCAATCGACAGGTCGCCGACGCGGTCGTTGGCCGAAAGGCCGCTCTCGAGCCGGTCGAGAATGTCGGCGGTCCGGCGCTTGAGCTCCCCCCAGTCGACCCGATTGGGCCATTTGCGCGGCAGGCCGCCGAGGAAGATGTTTTCCGCCACCGACATCTCGGGGACAAGCGAAAGCTCCTGGTGGATCAGCACGATGCCGAGATTTTTCGCCTCCAGCGGATTGTTGGGGTCGCACTGGCTGCCTTCCAGGAAGACGTGTCCCTCGTCGGCCTTGTAGACGCCGGCGAGCACCTTCATCAGCGTCGACTTGCCTGCGCCGTTCTCGCCGAGGAGCGCGTGCACCTCGCCGGCGCGGACGTCGAAGGAGACGTCGTTGAGGGCGACGACGCCGGGGAAGCGCTTCGTGATGCCGTCGAGCCTGAGGACCGTGCCGGAAGCCCCGGCCGCCGCTTCGCCGCTTTCGAGGAGGACCGCACTCATATCCGCACCTCCGTTTCGACCGTACGGTTGACGCGCTTGTCGATGAAGAGCACCGAGATCAGGATCACGCCGAGGACGACGAGCACGTAGAATGCGGGGACGTGCATCAGGTCCATTCCGTTGCGCAGGATCCCGATCGCCAGCACGCCGCCGAGGGTGCCGGGGATGTTGCCCGCGCCGCCCGTGAGCTTGGTCCCCCCGAGCACGACCGCGGTGATCGTCCACAGCTCGTAGTTCGTGCCGAGATTGGGCGTCGAGGCGCCCATCTGCATCGATACCGTGATGCCGGACAGTGCGGCGAGGAAGCCGACGATGACGAAGTTGACGACGAAATGGGGACCGACGCGGATCCCGGCATTGACGGCCGCCTCCCGGTTGCCGCCCACGGCGTATGTGTTGCGCCCGTGAACCGTGTAGCGCAGGACGAGATGCGCGAGGAGGGTGAAGACGAGGAAGATCGCGGCGAGCGTCGGCAGGGAGCCGATGCTGCTCGACCCGAAGTCGGAATAGGCGAAGTTCATGGAATAGAAGGACTGCTGCTGCGTATAGACGAACACCAGCCCGCGCACGCCGATCATCGCGCCGAGCGTGACGATGAAGGCGTCGACGCCGGTCTTCCAGACGATCGCGCCGTTCAGCGCCCCGATCGCCATGCCCGCCGCCAGCCCGACGCCGATCGCGGGCACCACGCCGATCGCGTCCTGCAGCCCGACCGACAGGCTCGCCGCCAGTGCCAGGACGGAGCCCACCGAGAGATCGATGTTGCCGTCGATCATGACGAAGGTCATGCCGACCGCGATGAGTCCGATCGTCGATGTCTGCACGAGGATGTTGACGAAGTTTCCGGGGTCGAAGAAGTGCCGGGCCGACAGGCTGAAGAAGATCAGGATCACGATGACGAAGATCCAGATCGGCGGAATCCGCTTGAGGATCCCCGGCAGTCGGAAGCCGTTGTTCATGTCATGCCCTCCCTTGCGCCGTGCTCACAGCGAGGTGAAGAGACGTCCGCGCTTCGAAGCGACATCGAGCCAGACGGCGAGGATGATGACGGCCCAGGTGACGAGCCACTGCGCGTAGTATGGATAACCGAGCAGGAGCAGCCCGTTCTGGATGAAGCCGAGGATGAGCACGCCGATGACGGTCTTGACGATGCTGCCGGAACCGCCGAGCAGGCTCGTGCCGCCGAGGATCACGCCGGCCAGCACGAGAAGCTCGTAGCCCTGCCCGACATTGTTCTGCGAGCCCATGACCCGCGAGCCGAGGATGACGGCGGCGCAGGCGACGGTGAAGGCCGAGATGACGTAGGTCGAGAACACGATGCGGCGGCGTCGGATGCCGGAATAGGCGGAGGCCGTGGGATTGCCGCCGACGGCGAACACCTTGCGCCCGAAGACGCTTTTCCTCAGGACGATCTCGAAGACGATCGCCAGTCCGAGGAAGATGATGATGGGGGTGTCGATGCCGAAGACGTGGCCGCGGCCGAAGAAGGCGAACCAGGTGTGGCTCTGGTCCTTGATGTCGACGTTCTGCCCGCCGGTGTAGATCAGGATCAGCCCCTGGATCGCCGACAGCATGCCGAGAGTCACGATCAGCGAGTTGAGGCGGAGGAACCCGACCAGGAACCCGTTCAGGCAGCCGATCGTCAGGGTGAAGAACAGCATCACCAGAATGGCGCCGAGCGGCCCGATCTTGTCGTGCAGGTCGACCACCAAAACGGTCGAGAACGACAGCATCGAGCCGACCGACAGGTCGAGATTGCCGCCGATGACGACGATCGTCACGCCGACGGCGATCGTGCCGATGATCGAGGTCTGCCTGAGCACCGACATGACGTTGTCGGCGGTCATGAACCGGTCGGACGCCAGGGAAAACCCGACGAGGAAGACGATGAAGGCGATCAGGATGCCCTGGCGCTCGAAAAACGTCTTGATCTCTGCCGACGAGCCGAGCGGGAGGCGGAACCCGCGCGTCGCCGCGCCCGAGAGCTTGCTTTCGTTGGACTTGAATTCCACGCCGTATCTCCTCCCGAGAAAACGGTTGCGCTCGATGCATGTGAACCCGCGGCGCCGGCCCGGTACGCTCCACCGGGCCGACGCCGCGGGCGGCTGCGGTGTCTGGACGCTAGACCAGGATCATTCCGCCGTCGATCATGATGACCTGCCCCGTCATGTAGTCGGAGTCGGCGCAGGCCAGGAACGTCGTCGTTCCGGCGATGTCCTCCGGAGTTGCGGGCCGGCCCATCAGAATGCCCGAGGAAAACTCCTCGATGGCCTGGCCCGGCCTCTCGCTGGCGCCGAGCTCCATGAGATCCTTGTCGAGTTGCTCCCACAAGGGGGTCGAGACGACGCCGGGGGCGAAGCCGTTGACGGTGATCCCGTGCTTGGCGAGGTCGCGCGCGCCCGACTGGATCAGCGACAGGACCGCGTGCTTCGACGCGCAATAGGGAGCGACGTTGTCGAAGCCCTGGCGGCTGGCGATCGAGGCCGTGTTGACGATCTTCCCCCCTTTTCCCTGCGAAATCATTTGCTTGGCGCCCTCCTGCATACCGATCAGCACGCCGAGCCCATTGACCTTCATGATGAAGTTCCAATTGTCCTCCGTCACGTCGAGGAAATTCATCGGCTTGTTGACGCCGGCGTTGTTGAACATGACGTCGAGCGACCCGAATTCGGAAACGCAACGGGCGATCATATCCTTGACGCTGGCGCGGTCGGTGATGTCCACCCGGACGCCGAACGCCTTGCCGCCCTGCCCCGCGCGGTCTCTGGCCGCCTCCGCGACGTCCACGACCCTGTCGCTCAAGTCGGCATAGAGGACGCAGCCGCCTTCGCCGACGAGCGCGTCGGCGATGGCGCGGCCTATCCCGCGTGCCGCTCCGGTAACGATGCAGTTCCTGCCGTCCATGCGTCCCATGGTTTCGCGCCTTTCATTCCGTCCACACGTCAAGTCAGGGACCGCCCGCGAACCTCGCGGGCGCCCTTTTCTCCGCCACTGCCGGCGACTTCCGATCTCAGAAGACAGGCTTCGAGAACTTCTGGTAGTTGTGGATCGTTATCTTGGGCGTCTTGAAGTAGTTCAGCTTCGGGACCTTCTTGCCCTCGGCAACCTTGATCGCCGTATCGAGCGCGTTCTGCGCATCGTCGACCGGCGACTGATAGACCGACCCGTAGTATTCGCCCTTGGCGATCGCCTCGTATCCGACGGCGAAGTTGGTCGCGCCGACGAAGACGATGTTCTTGGCCCGACCGGCCGCCTTTGCGGCGTTCAGCGCGCCGACGCCCATGTTGTCGTCGCCGGAATAGACGCCGTCGATCTCGTCGTACTTGGTGAGGAAGTTCTCCATCACCCGCTGGGCCTTCTCGCGGTTCCAGTCGGCGGGCTGCGTCTCCACCAGCTTGACCTTGGGGCAAGCCTTGGGCAGTTCGTCCTCGAAGCCCTTGGCGCGCTCGATCGCCGTGGTGTAGCCGGGCTGGCCGGAAATCTGGACGATCTTGCCGCCGTCGGCCTTGCCGTTTTCCTTGAGGCCCTGGCACATTTCCTGGGCCGCTTCCTTGCCCTGCTGGATGTTGTTCGGACCCGAGAAGGAGACGATGAACTGCTGGCCTTCCTTGGCGATGTTCGAATTGGTCACGACGACCGGGATGCCCGCCTTCTTGGCCTTGCGCACGGCCGGCACCACGGCCTTGCCGTTCGTCGGCCAGATGATGATGACGTCGACCTTCTGCTGGATCAGGTCCTGCATCTGGGCGATCTGGCGCGCCACGTCCCCACCGGCATCGAGGACGACCGTCTTGACGTTCTTGTGCCGGGCCGCGGCGGCCTTGAAGGCCTTTTCGTAGGTCGTCTGGTAACTGTCTACGCCTACATTGTTCTGGGTGATGCCGATGGTCATCGTCCCGGCCGCCTCCGCCGTGCCGCAGGCGAAGACGCTGGCCGCCAACACTAGTCCGAAAGAGCGCAATGTCATTGTGTCTTGTCCTCCCATTTGTGGCCGCTTGGCCGTCATCCGGCTCCGTACCGAAGTAGACAGCGGCGATATAGCAGGAGCCGGATGCGATCGGCACAGCCAAGAAATTCACTTTGGACATTTCTAAAGCGCTTCCAGGAAAAGTGGAAACCGGTTTTCCGTCCGGAAGCGCGCCAAGCAAACAAGCGCTTCCAGGAAAAGTGGAAACCGGTTTTCCGTCCGGAAGCGCGTAAAGACAATGAGCTGGAGCGTGTCCGCGATTGCAAGGGTGAAGCGAGGGCAGGCTCTTGGTCATGACCGTGGGGGAAGCGCGAGCCCGCCGGCCACACGCGCCGGAACCGTTCGCTCGATCGGAACGGTGCGCGCGAACGATCCGAAGGCAGGCGATTTCAGGTCAGGGGCAAGACCCCGCGCAGTTTCGGGAACCGCTCTTTTCCGCCGTCGCCGCGGCGCGTCGCCCAGCGAATGAACTCTCCCGCGCGGCGTTCGATCTTCGCCTCGTGGTTCTGCGCTATGTCGGCGAGCCGATGGTCGAGATACGGGTTTGCGAACCGCTCGAGGCAGGTCAGCCAGTAGTCCTGCGCCTCCTGCCGGTTCTCGAAGGCGGGAACGACCTCGCTTTCGACGATGTCGCTCAGCCAGGCGCGGGTCTCGGGCGCGGCGATCATGGCACGCACGGTCTCGTCGGCAGCGCCGCCGCGGTCGCGCCATCGCTGGGCCAGGAGCGTATGGGCCAGGTTGAGCATGAAAAGCTTCCGCTGCTCGTAGGGCGTTATGTCGTCGACGACCTTCAGATCGGCATGGCGGCATGGCGGAACGAAGCCCGGCTGCCTCTCGATCGCCCAGAGGGCATAGGGTTCGGCGACCGCCCCCACCGGGTCCAGAGGCTCCGAGACGATGCGGTCGACGAGGCTGTTGCACCATATGCATTCGGCCCGCAGCCATTCGCGAAAGGCCGGCTCCAGCCCGGCCTGGTCCGCCACGCCGTCGACGATGTCCCTCAATACGGCGCCGTTCCGCGGGACCAGTTCGCAGGGAATCACGGTGACCGGGCGGCCGGAGCGGCCGAAACGCTCCTTCAAGAGCAGGGTCAGCAGTTCGGGAAAGCTGCGCCAGCCGTTTTCGTCGACCGACAGCGGGGACGGCACGCGATAGCCCCGATCGCCGGTGTTGCTCACGACATAGGCCGCTTCGCAGAAGACGTCTCGAAGGGCAGGGAAATCGGTGCGCGCCGACAGGCCGCCGGCAACGCTTTTCACCTTTTTCGTGACGTCCACCGGCTTCCCGTCCTGCAGGCCCCTTATGCGCACGTCATACGCCGTGCCGCCGGCGAACGCGGCGATCCGGCTCCGGCTCGCGGGAGAGCCCGTCGTCTCCACCACCGTCACCGGCCCGACGGCCTGCCCCTCGTCGGCGGCTTCCGACAGCATGAGATCGACATGAGCCTGAAGGAAGCGGCTGGTTCCGAACTGGACGATCGGCGCGCTCATCCGCCGACCTCGATGACGGCCTTGATCACTCCGTCGCGATCTCGGACCCACCGGTCGAAATCCTCGACCACCGTCTCGATGCGGCCGCGATGGGTCAGCAGCTGCCGGTGGTCGATCGCGCCGGACCGGAAGGCTTCCATCACGCGATCGAAGTCCTCGCGGGTCGCGTTTCGGCTGCCGAGGAGCGTCGTTTCGCGCTTGTGGAATTCCGGATCGGAAAACGAGATGACGTCCTTGACCACGCTGACGAGGACATAGGTACCGCCGTGGGCGACGAATTGCAGCCCGGCCTCGATCGCCTTCACGCTGCCGGTCGCATCGAAGACGACATCGTATCCCTCTCCGCCGGTATCGGCCAGGACGGCCTCGCCCCCGTCGTCGAGCGCAACCGATCGATCGAACCCGAAGCGTTCCGCCGCAATTTCGAGGCGTTCCCTGCTGCGATCGAGGAGCGTGACCTCCGCTTCCCGGAGCCGGGCGAAAAGCGCCACCCCCAGCCCGATCGGCCCGACGCCGACGACGAGCGCACGCATGCCCTCGGCGAGCTGCGAGCGCCGGACAGCGTGGGCGCCGATCGCCATGAATTCCACCATGGCCGCCTGCTCGGGCAACAGTCCCTCCGCAAGGTAGAGGTTCTGCGCGGGCACGTTGACGCGCTCGCACATTCCGCCGTCCCGATGGACGCCGAGCACGCCGATGCGGACACAGCAATTCGGCTTTCCCCGCCGGCAGGCGATGCACGTTCCGCAGGAGACATAAGGATTGACGACGACGAGATCCCCCTTGGTCCATCCGCCGCCGGTTCGCGCGATGCGACCGCTGAGCTCGTGGCCCATGACCCGCGGGTAGTCCAGGAAGGGGTGCTTGCCCTCGAAGATGTGATAGTCCGTCCCGCAAACGCCGACATGGGCGATGTCGACCGCGACCCAGCCCTCCTCGGCTTCGTCGGGCAGCGGCCGGTCTTCGAGCGCCAGGCGCCCCGGTTGGATGCAGACGGCGGCTTTCATGGGATGTCCAGTTCGAGAGGGTTCGAGGGATTCGGGTTCATGGCGCCAGGTTGCGCGGCTGCCAGCCGTCGGGCAAGCGTCCCCTGATGATCAGGCTCAGCACGTCGTCTTTCGTCACTTCGTCGATGCCGTGGGCCCCGACGTTGACGCCGTTGCTCATGATCATGACCCGGTCGCAGAGCCGGAAGACGTCTTCCATGTCGTGGCAAACCAGGAAGATGCCGATCCCGTCGTCGCGCAGCCGCTTCACCAGATCGGCCACCATTTCGGTCTCCGACGGGCCGAGCGCCGCGGTCGGCTCGTCCATGATCAGGATTCGGGCGTTGAAATAGAGGGCCCGGGCGATGGCGATCACCTGCCGCTGTCCGCCCGACATGCTCACGACGGGATCCTTGATGTTGCGGAAATTGGGGTTGAGGCGTTGCAGGACCTTGCGGGCCTCCTCGCCCATGCGCCTGTCGTCGAGATTGCCGAGGCGCGTCTTCAATTCGCGCCCGAGGAAGAGATTGGCCGGCGCGTCGAGATGGTTCGCCAGCGCCAGCGTCTGGTAGATCGTCTCGATGCCGCGCTCGCGCGCATCGTTGGGCGAGGTGAAGTGCACCGGTTCCCCGTTGATCCGGATCTCGCCCGAATTGGGCGTCATCGCGCCGGAGAGAATGCGCATCAGGCAGGATTTCCCGGCGCCGTTGTGTCCCAGCACCCCGACCACCTCGCCCGCGTGAAGGTCCACCGAGACGTTGTTGACGGCGTGAACGCCGCCGAAGTGCTTGTAGACGCTCTTCATCTGCACCAGCGGTGCGGCCGATTGGACGGACATGGAAACGGTCTCCCGGTGTGAAGACCGGGCGCCCGCCGGAAGCGGGCGCCCGGCCGAGCCTCAGTAGAGGACGTTCTCAGCCTTCGGCGTATCGATGTTGTCCTTCGTCACCAGCACGACGCCGGTATTGACGAAACTGGGAACCTTCTTGCCGTTCAGGAGGTCGATGATGGTCTGCACCCCCTTCTCGCCCATCTGGTAGGATCCCTGAACGGCGATCGCCTTCAGCGTTCCGTCCTTGATGAAGGCCTGTTCGTCCTTGTTGCCGTCGAAGCCGAGGGCGACGAGGGAGCCCTTCCGTCCGGCCTGCACGATCGCCCGCCCCATGCCGACGGCGGTCGGCTCGTTCGCGCCGAAGATTCCGTCGAGCTTGGGATGCGCGGAAAGGACGTCCGTCGTCTGGTCGAGCCCCTTCGCCATCTGCGACTGCGAGTAATAGGTGCCCACGACCTTGATCTTCGAATTCTTCTTCAAGTAGTCCTTGAAGCATCCGACGCGGCCGATCTCGGAACCGACGCCCGGCACATAGGACATGATTGCGATGTCCCCGGTCTTGCCGACGTCCTTGATCATCTGCTTGGCCATCAGCTTACCGGCCGCGCAGTTGTCCGTCGACAGGAAGGCCTGGAAGTACTTCTTGGCCTTGTCGGAAAGCGCCGAGTCGATGATGACGACCGGAATGCCGTTGTCGTGGGCCCGCTTGACGGCCGGCACGAGCGCTTCGGGATCGGACGGAGCGAGAATGATCCCGGCCACGCCCTGGTTGACGGCGTCGTCGACCATGTTCACTTCCTTGGCGATGTCCGTCTCGCTGGGCGGCCCGTTGAAGGTCATGCTGTAGCCCTTGGCCTTGGCGATCGCGGCCTTGGCGCCCTTGTGGACGTTCTGCCAGTAGTTCGAGCTGTTGGTCTTGACGATCACCGCGATCGTCTTGTCCTTGGCGAGTGCCGTCGAAGGCAGGGCGAGCGCGGTCGCCGCCGCTGCCGCCAAAAGGCCGCAAGTGATCTTCTTCATTTCATTTCCTCCCATGATGACAAAGGTCAGGCGTCAGGAAAGGCGCGCCTCATCGCCTATTTCGGAGCTGGTCGACATAGACCGCCACGATGAGCACGCAGCCGATCGTGATTTCCTGGATGAAGGCGGAGACACCCGCCATGTTCAGGCCGTTGCGCAGGATGCCGATGATGAACACGCCGATCAGCGACCCGGTGATGGTCCCGACGCCGCCCATGAGCGAGGCACCGCCGATGACGGCCGCGGCGATCGCATCGAGTTCGTAGCCGAGACCCTCGTTGGGCTGGGCCGTCACCAGGCGCGACATCAAGACGATCCCCGAAAGCCCGGCCAGGAAGCCCGACAGCCCATAGGCGAAGAGCTTGGTGCGGTCGACCTTGACGCCGGACAGCCGGGCCGCCTCCTCGTTCGAGCCGAGGGCATAGATGTGGCGGCCCGTCGCGCGCCGGCGGAGCATGTACGCAACCGCGACGGCGACGAAGAGCAGCAAGATGGCGGGATAGGGAACGCCGGGGAAAATCATTCTCGGCAGGCCGTTCGCCCTCTCCCCGATGACCCGGAAAAGGGCGCCGTTGCCCAGCGCGCCGAATGCATCTCCGAGGTTGGACACGGGGGCCGCCCCGGTGACCTGCAAGGCGAGGCCGCGGGCGATCATCATCATGCCGAGCGTGGCGATGAACGGGGTGATGCGCATCCGCGTGATCACGAAGCCGTTCACGAGTCCGCACAGGGTGCCGACCGCCACGCCGCCGAGCATGCCTGCCGCCACCGGCGCGCCGGCCTGCACCAGGAGCCCTGCCGTGACGCCCGACAGGGCAAGGACCGAACCGACGCTGAGGTCGATGCCGGCCGTGATGATGACGACGGTCAGCCCGATCCCGAGAAGCCCCATCACGGAACTCTGGAGAAGCACCGTCATGGCATTGTTCATGCTGAGGAAATTGTCGTTGACGATGCTGAATCCGACGATCAGCAGGACCAGCGACGCGAAAGCCGACAGCCTGTGAAGCAGGTCGCCGTGCGAACGCAGCGACGACAGGAGATCGACGATCTCCATGGGCTTCTTGCGATCGGCCCGATCGCCGAGGCTACTCATGCTCAATCTCCTCCCGGAGGATCGCGGCGCCAGGCTCGCGACAATCGGCGGCCGCCCCGTTCCATCGTGCCGAAAGGCTAGAGAGCGGTCCGACGGAACGTCAATTGTTTTTAATTTTTTCTATACATAATTTATTTTTCGTAGTAATTTCATCGCGTTATTAAAACGGTACAAATCATGGCCAGAACCAATATCCGTTTCAAGACCGCCTACAACCGCCTCCTCGCGGATCTTCAGCACGCCGAGCCGGAAGAGATGCTGCCGTCCGAAATCTGCATCTCCCAGAAGCTTGGCGTAAGCCGAACGACCACCCGCTCGATCCTGCGGGAGCTCGACGGGCGGGGCGTCATCGCCTGGAACGGCCGGTCGAAGGCGTTGCGGCGGAAGCCCGGGCCGCTCGACAGCTTTTCCGCGACCGAACTGACGACCGACCGGGAGAAACTGGATCGCCGCTTCCTGGAGTGGGTCCTGCGCAGCGACGTTGCGCCCGAAACGCCGTTGAACATCAAGGAGCTGGCGAGCCGCTTCGCCGTGACGCCCGGCTCCCTCAACGCGTTCCTCACCGATTTCAGCCGCTTCGGCCTCGTCGAGCGCCAGGGAGCGAAGGGCTGGGTCCTGCGCGGCTTTACCGTCGATTACGCCACGGAGCTGTTCGACTTCCGCGTCACGATCGAGCTCGATGCGGCCCGCCGTGTCGCCGGCTTGCCGGACGACGATCCATTCTGGAAGACGCTCGAGGGGCTGGAGCGGGATCATTTCGATCTGCTCGAGAAGATCGATACCGCCTACCACGACTTTTCCGAGCTCGACGATCGATTTCATTCGGCGGTCATAGGGATCACCCGGAACCGCTTCATACGCGACGTGCAGAAGCTGATCTCGCTGATCTTCCACTACCACTACCAGTGGAACAAGCGCTCCGAGCGGCAGCGCAACGAGAAGGCGATAGAGGAGCATCTCGACTACATCCGCGCGCTGAAGACCCGCGACCTGGACGACATCGAACGGGCCGCGCACGTCCATCTCGCCACGGCGCGCCGAACGCTCCTCGACTCCATCGACCACGTCTTCCGGCCGTCCCTGCCGGATCATGAGCGGTCGGGGATCCGTCGGGGGGAGCGGTGACGACATCGCCCGAAGACGGCATCAATGCATTCGAGCCGCCAGATCGCCGAGGATCCAGATCGTGCCGCCGACCATGGCCATCAGGATGAGCGATGTGAAGAGGATCAGCATGAGGTCGCTGGTGTTCTGGTTCGGCGGATCGATGTGCAGGAAAAAGCGGAAATGCACGACGATCTGTATGAAAGCCAGCACCCCCACGACCGGCATCGTCCAGCCGTAAGGCAGCACCGACCAATGAACGAAGCCGAAGGCGATTGCCGTCAGGACGAAGGCCAGCGCGCCGCCCCACAGATAGGATTTGAGTTCCCGTCTGTAGCTTTCCGCTCCGCTCTCCCCTCCGCTGGCGCTTCCGCTGCCGGACAGGCGCGCCAGCCCGGCCGGCAGCAGGAAGGCGGCCAGCAACGCGAAGATGCCGAGGAGCACGCTGCGCGGGCTTGGAGTGGGTTTGCCCCTCTTCATGACAGGCCTCCAAGATAGACGACCGTAAAGATCACGACCCAGACGATATCGAGGAAGTGCCA
Source organism: uncultured Alphaproteobacteria bacterium (assembly GCA_963838155.1). Taxonomy (GTDB): domain Bacteria; phylum Pseudomonadota; class Alphaproteobacteria; order Rhizobiales; family Rhizobiaceae; genus Pararhizobium_B. The sequence continues at coordinate 12,671 of CAWIQE010000004.1, read as the reverse complement.
GAAGAGGCCGAGGCGCATGAGGCCGAGCTTCACGTCCTTGTCGAGGCCGTAGATCGCCATCTGGATCATCAGGCTGATCATCCAGACGCAGCCGGTCAACACGTGCAGCCCGTGCAGCGGCACGAGGGCGAAGAAGGCCGACGTGAAGCCGCTGCGGGACGGGCCGGCATTCAGTTCGAACATGTGCGCGAAATCGTGCATCTCGAAGCCGAGGAAGACCACCGCCAGAAGCAGCGTCAGGCAGAGCCAGGCGACGAGCGGCTGTCGGCTGCTGGAGTATTTCATCGCCAGCGAGGCAAGGCCGAAGGTGACGCTGCTGGCCAGCAGTGCGGCCGTCTCGATCGTGATGCTCTTGATGTCGAACAGCTCGTGGGGCCCGGGTCCGCCCGCCGTGGCGTGGACCATGCGCCCGTATGTGGCGAAAAGCAGCCCGAACATGACGGCGTCGCTCATCAGGAAGACCCAGAAGCCGAAATTCATCTCCTCGGCCTTGTCGGCGACGTCCGGGTGCCCCTTTCCGAGGCGCAGGCCGGGGTGGCTGATCTCTTTGCCGCTCATTCGGCTGCCTCCGCGAATCTGTCTTGTGCGGCAAGGCCGCTGTTCTGGGGGCGGGCCTCGAAGTCGCGCGGGATCGGCTGGCAGGCGGCGACCTCGGCCAGCCAGCGCTCATGCTGCTCGCGCACCTCGCTGGCCGGGATGACCTTCTCCCGGTCCCGCACGAACCCCTGGCCGATGACCGCCGCGATCGAGCCAAGCGTCCCGAGCCCGGCCAGCCACCACATGTGCCAGACGAGCCCGAAAGCCGTCGCTCCGCCCAGCACGCACAGGATCATGCCGAGCGGACTGTTCTTCGGCATCGTGATGTCCTCGAATTCGTCCGGCCTCTGGTAGGCGACGGAGTTCTCCTTGGCGACCATGAAAGGGTTGCGGTCGCTGACGGTCGGAATGACCGAGAAATTGAATTCCGGTGCCGGCGCGGACATCGCCCACTCCAGGTTCGAGCCGTCCCACGGATCGCCTGCCGGAACCCTGGTCTCGCTGCGGCGGCGCACGGAGACGCAGAGCTGGACGACGAGGCTCGCGAGCGCTGCAAGGACGAGGAGCGCGCCGAACAGGGCGACCAGCATGTAGGGCGCGTAGACCGGATCGAAGTAGGCAACCGTCCGGCGCGGGAAGCCCATCGCGCCGATGACGTAGAGGGGGAAGAACGCGAACATGAAGCCGAAAGTCCAGCACAGCGCGGAAATCATGCCCCACCGCTCGTCGAGACGGAATCCGAAGGCTTTCGGGAACCAGTAGTGATAGCCCGCGAGCATTCCGAATAGCAGGCCTGGAATCAGCATGTTGTGGAAGTGCGCGACGAGGAAGAGCGTGTTGTGCACCTGGTAGTCCACGGACGGGTTGGCGAGCAGGATGCCCGACAGGCCCCCGACCGTGAAAAGCACGATGAAGCCGAGGCCGTAGACGATCGGCACGGTAAATCGGACGCGGCCGCGATACATCGTCAGGATCCAGTCGTAGATCTTCACCCCGGTCGGGATGCCCACCAGCATCGTCGCGATGCCGAAGACCGCGTTGACGTCGGCGCTCTGGCCCATGGTGAAGAAGTGGTGCAGCCAGACCGCGAACGAGATCACCCCGATCGCCATCGTCGCCAGCACCAGCGACGTGTAGCCGTAGAGCAGCTTGCCGGAGAAGGTCGAGAAGATCTCCGAATAGACGCCGAAGGCGGGCAGGATGAGGATGTAGACCTCGGGGTGGCCGAACAGCCAGAAGAGATTGGCATAGTTCATCATGTTGCCGCCGGCCGCGTTCGTGAAGAAGTGGAAGCCGAGATAGCGGTCGAGGGCCAGCAGGGCCGTGGCGATGGTCAGCGGCGGCATGGCGAAGATCATCAGGATCGAGGTGCAGCACGCCGTCCAGGTGAACAGCGGCATGCGCATGAAGGTCATGCCGGGGGCGCGGCGCTTGTAGATGGTGACCGCGAAATTGATGCCCGTCATCATCGTGCCGAGCGACGACAGCGTGACCGCCCAGATCCAATAGTCGGGCCCGACGCCGGCATTGAAGGCAGCCTCCGTATAGGGCGGATAGCCGCTCCAGCCGCCGGTCGAGAACTTGCCCAGCCCCAGCGAGACGACGACCATCATCGCGCCGGCTGCCGTCAGGCCGAGGCTGACGGAATTCATCACCGGAAACGAGACGTCGCGCGTACCGATTTGCAGCGGCATGACGAAGTTGATGAGGCCCGTGAGGAAGGGCATGGCCATGAAGAAGATCATGATCGTGCCGTGTGTCGAGAACAGCTGGCCGAAATGGTCGGCGGAAAGGAACCCGCCGCCGAGCCCGAAGGCCTGCTGGGCGCGCATCAGCGCGGCTTCGACGAGCGCGCGCGACATCATTGCGAAGGCGAGCACGATGTACATGATGCCGATACGCTTGTGGTCGACGCTGGTCAGCCACTCCGACCACAGGTAGCGCCACTTTCCCATCCAGGTGACGAGGCCGACGACGACGAGGGCCGCCAGCACCTCGAGGCTGGCCGCGACCGTGGTGATCGTGCCGTTGACGATGTTCTCGTGCGTGGGGTGCTCGATCATCTCCCAGAACGGAAGGGCATGGAGATCGAGCCGCCCGAGGATGATGTGGTGAAGCGACATGCCCTCACTCCGTCCGGGATGATTGATCGGGTGCCGTCAGGGGCCGGCTCGGCCCGTGAAAGCTGGGCGTCGTCACTCCGCCGAGCAGCGCCCGGCTCGTCTGTCCCCCGCCATGGTAGGAGTTGATGACGTTGGCGAAGAGATGGGCGGGCACGTCCTTGAGATAGACGGCATCCGGCGGCATCGTGCCGCCCACCGCCCGTCTTGCGTCGTCGACCGTCCCTTTCGCCCGGATGTGATCGTAGACCTCCGGCGTGAGGGCCACGCCTTTCGTCCGCACCGCCTGCAGCCAGTCGCGGAAGCCATGATCCGACATGGCGACGGCGTGGAACTTCTCCTTGTGGAATTTTTCGCCGTTGTATTGCGTGTTTTCGCCCAGGAACTGCCCCGGCGCGTCGGCCTTGAGGTGGAGCCTGGTCTGCATGCCGGCCATGGCGTAGATCTGGCTGCCCAGCGCCGGCACGAAGAAGGCTTGCATGACGCTGTCGGAGGTCAGGCGAAGCGAAAGCGGCCGGTTTGCGGGAAAGGCAAGCTGACCCATCGAAGCGACGTGCAGGTCCGGGTAGACGAAGAGCCACTTCCAGTCGTAGCCGATGACATTGACCCGCAGCGGCTCGCCTGCGCCGGAAATCGGCCTGTAGGGGTCGAGCCGGCTGCTGTCCTGCCAGAGCCAGACCGACAGGACGATGACGACGGCGAAGGGAACGCCCCAGACCAGCACCTCGAGGGGCCAGGAAAACTTCCATTTGGGGGAATAGCGTGCTCCGCGATTACGATACCGGTAGCGCCAGGCCACGAGCGGTGTGAACAGCATCACGGGCACCACGACGACGAGCATCAGCAGGACGATGTCGTAGAAATGGCTCGCCTGCGCGGCTGCGACGGGTCCCTTGGGATCGAGAAAGCTCATCCCTTCCGCCAGGGCCTGCGTGGGGATCGCGAGGACCGTCAGCGCCGGAAGCAAGACCGTCACCGGTTTGGGATGGTAGAAACGCGTCGTTCTCGTCAACCTTTTCTCCCGACCGGGACCATGGTCCCCCGCCCTCGACAGGAGCCTGTTGCACGTCGGCAGCACCGGCGAATGATGCCGATTGAACGGCCGGAAAGCCGAACGGTTCCCCTCGGCGCCGCCCTCGAAGATGAGACAAAATGTCCGACACGACCGCCGGTTCCGTTCGTTGCGGGCTCCTGGAACGGTTCGAGAAAAACATCGTTGGTAATTCGAAGGCCTGCGCAGCCCAGACCTCCTGTCTCGGGCGCAGGATTTTCAGTTTCGAGCCGTAGCCGTCATTGGCCTCGCCCGCCCTTCCACGCATGCGACAACCGCTCGTTCGCTGTGACCTCCAGCACTTTCGCAATGGATCGTGCCGTCCCAATCGCCCGCCGGCTTGGTTCGAAACGTGAACGTGCAGCCGACTCTCGGCTCGAAGCCGGTCGGAACCATGAGCCAACGGCCCATCAGTTCGCCGCTGGTCAGGGCTTTCCAGACGACGGCGGGCGCGTGCGGGAAGATTTCGTCGACGACGATCGACTGCACGCTCGGTGCCTGCATGTCGGGGTTCACGGCCTGGTTCATGGATCGATTTCCTTCAAAAGGGTTCTCAGATTGGCGAAGCGTTCGAGCCAGAACACGCCATAGTGGCTCAACCAGTCCGCCAGCGGCTCGAGGCCGCCGGGCTCGGCACTGTAATAGACGTTGCGCCCCTCCGGCCGCTCCGAGACGAGACCGGCCTTTTTCAAGGACTTGAGGTGCTGCGATACCGCCCCTTGCGTGACGGTGCTGCCGCGGGTCAGCTCGACCACGGAGATTTCGTCGGAATTGCAGATGCGCTCGAACACGGCCCGTCGCGTCGGGTCGGCAAGGGCGCGCATGACGACTGTTACGGCTTCGGCTTCGATCATGCGAAATCAATAGCGAACACTAATTGATTAGTCAACACTATTGAATCTGTGAAGATCGTCTATGCGTGCCCGAATTGACCACGGCCAACCCCAATGCCTTAGCTTGCGAAAGAAATCACCAGCAGCAGAAGCCGCCGTCGACGAGCAGATCGACGCCCGTGACGAAGCTTGCGGCATCGGAGAGAAGAAAGACGGCCGGCCCGACCATTTCGTCGACCGTGGCCATGCGCTGCATCGGCGTCTGCTCTTCGAAGAGCTTCGTTTGGTGAACCATTTCGGGGCGGGTGTTCATGGGTGTCGCCGTATAGCCCGGCGAGATCGTGTTGACCCGAATTCCGCGCTCCACCCACTCCATCGCCATCGACTTGGACATGTGGATGACGCCCGCCTTCGAGGCGTTGTAGTGGCACTGATTGAGCCCGCGATTGACGATCACACCCGACATCGACGCGATGTTCACGATCGATCCCCTGCCGTGCTTCAGCATGGCAAGCGCCTCCGCCTGGCAGGACAGGAACACCCCCTTGAGGTTGACGTCCATCAGCCCCTGGTACTGGTCCTCGTCCATGTTTTCCGCGTGGTCGGCGTTCGCGATGCCGGCGGCGTTGACGGCGAGGCGGAGCGGGCCGAGTTCGGCCTCGGTTCGGGCGACGGCTTCGGCCAGCGCCGCCTTGCTGGTGACGTCGGCCGCGATCCGGATCGACTTCCGGCCCGCGCCGGCGATGAAATCGGCGGTCTGCTTCAGGCCCTCGTCCGTCCGTCGGTCCAGCAGAGCGACATCGGCGCCGCACTGGGCAAGCCCCATCGCGATACGCTGGCCGATCCCGCTTCCAGCCCCCGTGACGAGCGCGACCCGGTTCGAAAGATCGAACAACCTCGGCGCATCCAGCGAAATTTCAGGCATCGGTTTCGTTCCTTTCTCAGATGGTCGCCAGTTCCATGACCGACACGTCGTTGGCCTGGTCGCGTTCGAGAATGCCCGCCTGCTTGCCCTGCGCGAGCACGAGGATGCGATTGGAGATGCCGAGCACCTCCTCGAGATCGGAGCTGACGACGATGACCGCGACGCCCCGCCGGGCCAGATCGACGATGATTTCGTAAATGCCTGCACGGGCGCCGACGTCGATCCCGCGGGTCGGCTCGTCGAGCACGACGACCTTCGGATCCCGCGTCAGCCATTTGGCGATCACGACCTTCTGCTGGTTTCCGCCCGAGAGGTCCGAAGCTACCTGCTCGGCGCGCCCCTTGACGCCGAAGATCTCGATCGCCCTTTCGGCAAACCTGCGCTTCATCCCCGGCGTGATCCAGTGCCTGCCCATCTGGTCGAGGTTCGCATAGACGAGGTTTTCGCCGATGCCGTGCTCGACGACGAGGCCCTGCAGCTTGCGGTCTTCCGGCACCATGACGATGCCCTTGCGGATCGCGTCGGCAGGGCTTCTGAGGTTCAGCGTTTCGCCTTCCAGCTTCACCGTTCCCGCACTGACCGGGTCGGCCCCCGAAATGGCCCGGACCAGTTCCGTGCGTCCCGCGCCGACGAGGCCGGCGATGCCCAGGATCTCCCCGGAACGGACGGAGAAACTGACGTTGCGGTACGCGTCTTCCGGTGAGGTGAGGCCCTCGACTTCGAGGACGGGGCGCCCCTCGGGCTCGGGCAGGGCCGGAAACATCCGTTCCAGCGAGCGTCCGACCATGCTTTCGACGATCATGCGAACCGGCGTGGCGCTGTCGGCGAATTCCTTGACCCGCTGGCCGTCGCGAAGGACGACGATCCGGTCCGTGATCTGCCTGATCTCCTCCATGCGATGCGAGATGTAGACGATGCCGACCCCTTCGGAGCGCAGCTTTCGCACCTGCTCGAACAGCGCCTCCGTCTCCGCCCCTCCGAGTGCCGCGGTCGGCTCGTCGAGGATCAGGAGCTTTGCGTTCAGGGCCAGGGCCTTCGCGATCTCGATGAGTTGCTGATTGGCCGTCGAGAGGCCCGCCACCTTGCGCGTGGCGGGAATTCTCAGGTTCAGGCGCGCAAGCTGCTCCTGCGCACGTCGTACCATCTGGGCGCGGTCGACCACGCCGTTCTTCATCGGCCAGCGGCCGATGAAGACGTTCTCCGCGATCGACATTTCGGGAAGGAGCTTCAGTTCCTGGTGAATCAGCACGACGCCCTTGTCGATCGCTTCCCGCGGAGAGGCCGGGGCATAGGGCTGCCCCAGCCATGTCATCGTTCCTTCGGAGGGCGCTCGCGAGCCTGCGATGATGCCGGAAAGGGTCGACTTTCCCGCTCCGTTCTCGCCGAGCAGGGCGACGACCTCTCCTGCATGGACGTCGAGATCGACGGCTTTCAGCACCTCCAGCGGCCCGTACCGCTTGGTGATGCCTCGCAGGGAGAGAATCGGTTCGCTCATCGCTGCGCCCTCCTCCGGGTGGTCTTCACGTCAGGGATGGTTCTTGATGAAACCGTCGACGTTCTTCTTGGTGGTCAATGTCGCCGGCAGCAACTGGATCGGCGGGACCTTCTTTCCCTCCACGAGCTTGATCGCATCGTCGACGGCCATCCGTCCCATCCGCTGCGTCTGCTGCGTCGCGGTGACGTCGAAAACGCCCTTCTTCAGAGCCTTGAGGGCCGCGGTATCGCCATCGAAGCCGGCAACCCAGATCCGATGCTTCGGATTTGCGACCTTCACCGCCTGCGCTGCGCCGAGGGCGAGAGCATCGGCCTGTCCCCAGACGATCTTCACTTCCGGATGCGCCTGCAGCATGTTCTGGGTCAGCTGAAAGCCTTCGTCCTGCGACCACTCCTGGCTCCACTGCTGGGCGACCACCTTTATCTTCGGGAACTCCTTGAGCGCCTCGTTGCAGCCCTTGGTGCGGTCGACTTCCGGTGTCGTGCCCTTCTGGCCGTGGACGATGATCATGTCGCCGGAACCGTCGGCCTTCTGGAATATGTACTTGCAGACCTCGTAGGCCGACTTGACGCTGTCTGAGGCGATGAACGTGTCGCCGGGCGCGCCCTCGGCGTTGCGGTCCACGTTGATCACGGGAATTCCCGCATTGTGCGCGAGCTTGACCGGCACCGTTGCCGCGGCCGCGCCCGCCGGAATGTAGATCAGCGCGTCGATGTTCTGCGTCAGCAGGTCCTGCACCTGGTTGACCTGCGTCGGACCGTCGCCCTTCGCATCGACGACGACCACGTCGACGCCCTTCTTCTTCGCTTCGGCGGTGACCGACTGCTTGATCTGGTTGAAGAAATTGGCCTGGAGATTGGCGACGGCAAGGCCGAGTTTCTTCGCCTCCTTGGCATGCACGGGCCCGAGCGACAGGGCCAGCGCGGCTGCCGTGCCGAGCAGGATGTGGGAAAGTTTCATAAGGTCCTCCATGTGTTTTAACTTGGCCTCGGGGCATGAACTCCCACTTTCGGCCGATTGTCCGCTCCTCAAGGCTCGGGGAGCGATTGCGATGCGCGGACGGGCCGGGACCCGCCCGCCGATCTCACGCCTGCTTGCGCCGCCGCAACGTTTCCGCGCCCACGGCGAGGACGATGACGACGCCGATGACGACTTCCTGCGAGAACGGCGACACGTTGAGCAGATTGAGGCCGTTGCGCAGCACGCCGATGATCAGCACGCCGATCAGTGTCCCGCCGATGCCGCCCGAACCGCCCGACAGCGAGGTTCCTCCGATGACCACGGCCGCGATCGTATCGAGCTCGTAGCCGATGCCGCTCGAGGGCTGGACGGAATCGAGCCGGGCGGCGAGCACGATTCCGGCGAGGCCGGCCAGGAGCCCGCAAACGACATAGACGGCCACCGTGACGAGAGGGACGTTGATGCCCGCCAGTCGAGCGACTTCGGGATTGCCGCCGACCGCGTAGACCATCCGCCCCTCCGAGCGGAACTGCAGGAAAAGCCATGCGGCCAGGGCGACGACGAGCATCAGTCCGACGGTCGCCGTCAGCACCCCGTAATGACGGTCGATCGCCAGCATCATGAACCAGTCGGGAAATCCGACGATCTGCTGGCCGTCGGTGATCATGTTGGCGAGCCCGCGCGCCACCGACATCATCGCCAGCGTGGCGATGAAGGCGGGGACCCGGAAGGCGGCGACGAAGATGCCGACGAGCAGCCCGGAAAGCGCGGATGCGGCGAGCGCCGCGACGATCGCGACCGGAAGCGGCAGGCCCGCCATCTTGGCGGTCCAACCCATGACCATCATGGAGAGCGCGAGAACCGACCCCACCGAGAGGTCGATGCCACCGATCAGGATGACGAACGTCATGCCGACGGACATGATGCCGAGCACGGTGATCTGGTCGAGAATGTTGAGGCCGTTGCGCAGCGAAAGAAACGTGTCGGTGGACAGCGCCAGGAAGAGGCAGAGGAGCAGCAGCCCGAGCAGCGGCCCCGTCGCGCCGCTCAGCCAGGCAAGCGGGACCGAGCGGAGCCGGCCTTCCTGTTTCATCGCTGAAGCGACCATCATCTCCTCCTCCGGACAAGCCGGCAATGGCTACTGTTCATTTGCGGCATAAATATTCATCATCGTGCAAAAATTCATATCCAGAATGCCCGATGCATGTCAACCTGTTTTTGCGCCGAAGCCGGATCAACCGGGGCACGAGAGGACATTTCCCCTTGACAGGACTTGGGATTTTGCAATTATATTGCTATCTGGATATTTATGCAGGGAGACAGGTCCATGCAGACGAACGAACTCGAGAGCATCGCCCGCCAGATCCGTCTGCGCGACCTGCGGGCGGTCTACGAGGCCGGCGCCGGCCACATCGGCGGCGAGATGTCGGCCATCGACATCCTCACCGCCCTTTATTTCCACGTCCTGCGTGTGCATCCCGACACGCCGAAGCGCCCGGACCGCGATCGGTTCGTCCTGTCGAAAGGGCATACGGCCTGCGCACTCTACGTCACGCTCGCGAAGCGCGGCTTCTTTCCCGAGGAAGAGATCTCGACCTTTCTCAAGCCGCACTCCCGCCTGAACGGTCACCCGAACTGCAACAAGGTTCCCGGCGTCGAGACCAACACCGGTCCCCTCGGTCACGGACTGCCGGTGGCCGTCGGCATGGCGAAGGCCGCAAAGCTTTCCGGCGCTGCGTATCGTACCTACGTCATGACGGGCGACGGGGAGATGCAGGAAGGCTCCAACTGGGAAGCGATCATGTGTGCCGCCCAATTCGGGCTGGACAATCTCACCCTGATCGTCGACCACAACCGTTTCCAGCAGGGCGCCGCTCTCGCTGAAACCAACAACATCGCACCGATTCGACCGAAGCTCGAGGCGTTCGGCTGGGACGTCTCCGAAATCGACGGGAACGCCATGGCCGAGATCGTGCCGGCGCTCGAGCGGCGCGGCTCCGCCCCGCATTGCATCGTTGCCCACACCAACAAGGGCCAGGGCATCTCCTTCATGCAGGACCGCGTGGAATGGCACCACAAGGTGCCGAGCAAGGAACAGTATGAGACGGCCGTGGCCGAACTTTCGGAGGCCCAGTGATGAACGCTCCCCTCTCCGCCGCCAAGCTCCACGACTGCCGCGACGCCTTCGCCGAGACGCTGGAGCGTCTGGCCGGCGACGACGAAAGGATCGTCGCCGTCTGCAACGATTCGGTCGGCTCCTCGAAACTGGTCGGCTTCAAGTCGCGCTTCCCCGAGCGCCTCGTCAATGTCGGCATCGCCGAGCAGGATCTCGTCGGCGTCAGTGCCGGGCTTGCCAATGGCGGGCTGTTGCCGTTCGTCTGCGGAGCCGCCTGCTTCCTGACGGGGCGCGCGCTCGAGCAGATCAAGGCCGACATCGCCTATTCGAACGCCAACGTCAAGCTGATCGGGATCTCGTCCGGCATGGCCTATGGCGAGCTCGGCCCGACCCACCATTCGATCGAAGACTTCGCCTGGACCCGCGTCCTGCCGAACCTTCCGGTCGTGGCACCGTGCGACCGGATCGAGACGGCCGCGGCACTGGAATGGGCGGCCGGCTACGAAGGACCGTGCTTCCTTCGCCTTTCCCGCGTCGGCGTGCCCGATCTCCTTCCCGAGAACCACCGGTTCGAGCTGGGGCGCGCCAACCTGCTTCGCGAAGGCACGGACGTGACCCTGATCGCGAACGGCACGCTGTCGCATCGCGCGTTGAGCGCGGCGGACCTTCTCGCGCGGCGTGGTATAGAAGCGCGCGTGCTCAACATGGCGACGGTCCGCCCGATCGACGAGGCGGCGATCGTCGCCGCGGCGAGGGACACCGGTGCGATCCTGACGGTCGAGGAACATTCGATCTTCGGCGGGCTGGGTTCGGCCGTCGCCGAGATCGTGGTCGAAAGCGTGCCGGTGCCCATGAAGCGGCTCGGCGTGCCGGGCATATTCGCCCCGACGGGCTCCGCCGAATTCCTGCTCGACGAGTTCGGAATGGCGCCGACGGGCATTGCCGACACCGCCGAAGAGCTGATCGGGCGCAAGTAGGGGCAACGCCTGGAGGGCGCCGCCGCGAACCGGCGGCTCCCGCCTCGGGAGGACAAGAGATGCGCACGATACTTGCGATCGATCAGGGCACGACCAACTCGAAAGCGATTCTCGTTTCGCTTGAAGGGGACATTCTGTCCAAGGGTTCGGCGCCCGTCGGCATCTCCTATCCCGAGCCCGGCTGGGTGGAACAGGATGCGGATCGCATCTGGGCGTCCGTCTGCGAGGCGATCGAGGCCTGCCTTGCCCGCCTGCCGGAAGCGGCGGTCGAGGCCGTCGCGATCTCGAGCCAGCGCGAGTCGGTGACGATGTGGGACCGGGTGAGCGGCGAGCCGCTCGGACCCGTCGTCAGCTGGCAGTGCCGCCGCACGGCAGCAGACTGCGTCCGCCTGGAGGAAGCGGGCCACGCGGAGCGCGTGAAGGCGTTGACGGGCCTGCCCATCGACCCGATGTTTCCCGGTCCGAAGATGCGCTGGCTGCTCGACCGCGCGCCCGCCGGACGAAGGCCGCGACTGGGAACCGTCGACGCCTGGCTCGTCCATCGCCTGTCGGGCGGCAAGGTCCACGCCTGCGACGCCTCGAACGCCGCACGCAGCCAGCTGTTCGACCTTGCAGGCCAATGCTGGAGCGACGAGCTCTGCGCCCTGTTCGGCATCGACCGGTCCTGCCTCCCCGAGGTTCGCGACAGCGCCGGGGATTTCGGCCGGACGTCGGGCGTGCCCGGTTTGCCGGACGGCACGCCGATCCGCGCCGCAATCGGTGACAGCCACGCGGCACTGTTCGGCCATGGAGCATTCAATCCGGGCGACGGAAAGGTCACCTTCGGCACCGGCTCATCGGTCATGACGACCATCGACGCGTTCGTTGCGCCGCAGCGCGGGATAACCACGACCGTCGCATGGCGGCTCGGCGGCACGCCGACCTTCGCCTTCGAGGGCAACATCCTCGTCTCGGCGGCATCCCTGCCGTGGATGGCCGGCATCCTCGGCCTGCCGGACGTCGCGTCCCTCGTCGATCTGGCCGAGACGGCAGAACCGGCCGGCCCCGGTTTCGTCCCTGCCTTCGTCGGCCTGGGCGCCCCCTATTGGGATACCGACGCCCGCGCGCTCTTTTCGCAGATCACCTTCAATACGACCCGGGCCCAGATGGCCAGGGCCGTGACCGATTCCCTCGCGTTCCAGGTCCGCGACGTCTTCGACGCGATGCAGGCGCAGGCGCCCGGCGGGTTCGGCGCGCTCTACGTCGACGGAGGTCCGAGCCAGAACCGCTTCCTGATGCAGTGCGTCGCCGACACGCTTGCCCGGACGCTCACCCAGCGCGACGCGCCCGAGGCCTCCGCCCTGGGCGCGGCCCACTTGGCCGGGCTTTCGCTCGGCGTCTGGCCAGACCTCGCGACGCTCGAAAGGCTTCCACGCGCCGGCCGAACGATCGCGCCGGGTGTAGGCGCGAGGCCGGCCGCGTTGGACGTCTGGCGAGATGCCGTTGCTCGCTCGACCTTGCGAACCAGTCGGGGTAAGGGTGAATAAAAATTCATCCTGAGGAGTGTTCATGGGTCGCATCAACGAACTGAGACTGATCGCCCGGGTGGCGCAGATGTATCATGCCGAACACAAGCGCCAGGCGGAGATCGCCGCACACCTGCACCTTTCGCAGGCGA
>CAWIQE010000003.1:0-32101 GCA_963838155.1 uncultured Alphaproteobacteria bacterium | reverse complement strand
GCCTCTCCGCGCTCCGGACGGAAAACCGGTTCCCACTTTTCCTGGAAGCGTGCCTCCATTCGCACCCTCGTCATCCCCTCGCTCCGTCATCCTCGCCCTTGTGGCGAGGATCCACCAATGCCCGCCGGGGATGCGGCGCTGACTGCAGATCCTCGGGACAAGCCCGAGGATGACGACGGTGGGGGTGGGGGGTGAGGGTGACGGCGGTGGGGGTGAGGATGACGGCGAAGGCTTCCCGCGCTTCCGGACGGAAAACCGGTCTCCACCCTCGTCTTCCCCTCGCTCCGTCATCCTCGCCCTTGTGGCGAGGATCCACCAACGCCCGCCGGGGATGCGGCGCCGACTGCAGATCCTCGGGACAAGCCCGAGGATGACGACGGGGGGGTGAGGATGACGGCGGTGGCGGTGAGGATGACGACGGAGGCTTCCCGCGCTTCCGGACGAAAACCGGTTCCCACTTTTCCTGGAAGCGCTTGTTTGCCTTTACGCGCTTCCGGACGGAAAACCGGTTCCCACTTTTCCTGGAAGCGCTCTGAGCGCTTTCGGCCTCAATCGAAGAGGCAGAGCTGCCGGCCGGCCGGGGGCCGGACCCGCCTTTCGAGGGACAGGAGGAAGGCCTTGATTTCGAGCCCGCCGCCGAAGCCGGTCAGGGACCCGTCCGACCCGATGACACGGTGGCAGGGAATGACGATCGGCAAGGGGTTGGCGCCGGCCGCGGCTCCCACCGCCCGCGCTGAGCCGGGCTGGCCGATTTCGCGCGCGATGTCGCCGTAGGAGACCGTGGCGCCGTACGGTATGCGGGCGATCGCCCTCCAGACGGCCTCTTCGAAGGGGTTGCCCGAAAAGGCGACCGGGATGCCGAACGCCGTCGGCGCGCCGGCGAAGTAGTCCCCGATTTCCGCCGACGCCCGGGCAAGTTGCCGCCGATCGCGGATCCAGGACGACGGCATCCGGGCCGCCGCCGGAGGAAACCGGACGAATCGCAGGAATTCTCCGTCCCCGGCAAGGAGAAGCGGGCCGATCGGCGTTTCGAGACGGTCATAGGCAAGCGGCGGCATGGGCGCGACGGGTCCGGTTGACGGACCGGACCCTACTACGCCGTCATCGCGAATTGAACCGGAAAACGAACAAACCGTGAAAACCCCGCGGTCTTGCGGGGACTCGGACGGTCAGCCCTTCTCGTAGGGGCACTTGTCGTCGGAGGTATAGTCGTGAACCTCGATCTTGCCGTCGACGATCTCCTGCTTGGCCTTGTCGACGGCCTTCATCATGGCGGGTGTCACGAGATCCTTGTTGTACTTGTCCATGGCCACGCCGACGCCGTCCTGCTTGAGGCCGAGCTCCTCCACGCCGTAGCTGAACTTGCCCTTCTTCTCGTCCATGAACGCATTGTAGACCGCGGTGCCGACATGCTTCTCCATCGAGGTCAGCACGTGGCCGGGCTGCAGGTAGTTCTGGTTGGAATCGACGCCGATGCCGAACTTGCCCTCATCGGCCGCCGCCTGGAGGACGCCCGTGCCGGTGCCGCCCGCCGCGGCGTAGATGACGTCGGCGCCCTGGTCCATCTGCGATTTTGCGATCTCGCCGCCCTTGACGGGATCGTTCCAGGCGGCCGGCGTCGTGCCGGTCATGGCCGTCAGGACCTTGGCGTCGGGATTGGCGTGCTTGGCGCCGCCGATGTAGCCGCACTCGAACTTGCGGATCAGCGGGACGTCCATGCCGCCGATGAAGCCGACCGTGCCAGACTTGGAGGCCATGGCCGCCATGATGCCGACGAGATAGGATCCCTGCTGCTCCTTGAAGACGACCGACCGCACGTTGGGCGCCTTGACGACCGAATCGATGATGACGAAATCGGTCTTCGGATATTTGGGGGCGACCTTCTCCAGGGCGTCGGCCCAGGTGAAGCCGACCACCACGACGGGGTTGTCGCCTTCGCGCGCGAAGCGGCGCAATGCCTGCTCGCGCTGCGCGTCGTTGGCGATCTCGAATTCGCGGAAGGCGGTGCCGGTGTCCTTCTTGAACCTTTCGGCACCATGGAAGGCTGCTTCATTGAACGACTTGTCGTTCTTTCCGCCGATGTCGTAGATGATGGCCGGCTTGAAGTCCGCTGCCAGTGCGGACGCCGACATGGCGGCGAGCGCCACGACGCTCAATACGATCTTCTTCATGGTCTGCAGCCCTCTGTGCTTCGGTAAGACTTTTCGCTGGTTCCCCACGCTTGCCGTTTCGGCCGGCACCGGCAGCAGGATGCCGGCCCGCGACGGCATCCTTGCATGGCTCCCTGCAAAATTCACGCGAAAATTTACCAAGCGTTCAAATCAGCCGAAGCCCGGCGTCAGGCCCCGGGGCAGCTGACGCCGGTCCCCTGCAGGCCGCAATATCCGCCGGGATTCTTGGCCAGGTACTGCTGGTGGTACTCCTCGGCGAAAAAGAACTCCGGCGCCGGCGCGATCTCCGTCGTGATGCGGTCGGCACGGCCGGCCTTCTTCAGGGCGGCCTGGTAGGCGGCGCGCGTCTCCTCGGCGGCTTGCTCCTGCGAGGCACCGTAGGTGAAGATCGCGGAGCGGTATGTGGTGCCGACGTCGTTGCCCTGGCGCATGCCCTGGGTCGGGTCGTGTTCCTCCCAGAAGACCTTCAGCAGGTCGCGATAGGAGATCGCATCCGGATCGAAGACGACGCGCACGGCCTCGGCATGGCCGGTCATGCCGGTGACCGTCTCCTGGTAGGTCGGGTTCGGCGTCAGTCCGCCGGCATAGCCGACGGCGGTGACCCATACGCCGGGCAGCGTCCAGAAGAGGCGTTCGACGCCCCAGAAGCAGCCCATGGCGAACATCGCCGTCTCGGTCTTGTCGGGATAGGGGCCCTTCAGGGGGCGACCGTTGACGAAATGCAGCTCGGCCGTGGCGATTGGCGCGGGGCGGCCGGGCAGGGCCGTCCCGCGGTCGGGCATTGCGGTCTTCTTGCTGAACATGTCGATCAGGAACATCGTTCTCACCTCGCGAATGGGGCTGCCGGCCGTCCCGCGGGCCATGGCGGCGGCGCGGGTCGCCGGTCAGGACAGGGCGTATCGCTCGCTGCGGGACCGCCGCCGGTGGCCGGGCAGGTAGACGATCAGTGCGATCGCCAGAAAGACGGCCGCCGCCGGCTGCGCCAGCAGCCAGTCGAAGGCCGTCACCGCGAAGGGCGGCAGATCGGTCTCGACCACGGCGTGCAGCCGGGCGAGCGACCCCGCGGAAACCACGCTCCAGCTCACGCCGAACGGCGTCAGCAGCAGCGTATCGGCGGCCACCGACTTCGTGGCATCGATGGTGCCCGTCACCACCGCGGCGACGAGCGCGACCAGGGCCAGTAGACGAAAGACGAACCGTATCATGACTTTCCAGGGCTTCCGACGACCTTCATCGACCGACAGATAGGACTGCAGCACGACCCGCGCAACGCCAAAGCGCGCAAACCGCCGGCCGGCGGCTTCACGAATCCGTCAGAAAGCGGTTGATCCACAAAGCGTCTTGGCTATATTGCCGCCCGGTCCGGGCGTTGATCACCCGCGCCCGAGATGGTCCTGCGCCGGCTATGCGCACGTGCCATCCGGGGACTTAATACGGACAGGTGGCCGAGTGGTCGAAGGCGCACGCCTGGAACGCGTGTAGGCGGGAAACCGTCTCGAGGGTTCGAATCCCTCTCTGTCCGCCACATTCAGTCTGTACAGCCCGGAGACATGGGTAACAGATCGTACCTAAGACATGGGTGACAGCCTCGTGCCGAACGGGCTGTCGATGGTTTGCAATGTCCTCTGTTCCAGGTCGATATAACCGAGATCGTACTGCATGAAGCTTATCAGCCAAATGCCGTCGTCCACCTCCTTGATTTCAAGCCTCTGACCGGCAAGCACCGTCGATATGTTGATCTTCTTGCGGTGCATGCAGATGCGTCCGCATGCGGTGACCATGATGTCCTTGTCGTGGAAGGGGTAGGTCAGGTCCGGCAGGCCGTGATAGGGCCGTGAAGAGGGTGCGTAGCGCTCGGCCGGCAGCTTCATGGCGAGCGCCTCGTGGGGGCGTTCATCGTTGAATTCGCTGATAAAGGCGTCGAACCGTGCCTGTTGCTGGAGCGCGTTCATGGCCGGCGGCCGGGCGGTCTCCTGCTTCAGGGTTCGATGCATGCGCTCATGCCGGCCGTTCTCCTGGGGCCGCCCCGGCCTGATGCGCTCGATTGCGATGCCGAGCCTCAGCCACCAGACCGACAGCCTGGAGAGATTGTAGAGGCCGTTCGGGCTGGCGAAGGGGACGCCATTGTCGCTTCGGATCGCCTGCGGCAGGCCGCGGTCCCTGAAGAGGCGGATGAAGGCCTCGATGACCGGCGCTTCCTTCGTCGTTTCAAGGGCTTCGGCGACAAGCAGGTAGCGGGAGGCCTGGTCGGTGACCGTCAGGGGGTAACAGTAGCGGCCGTTGCCGAGCTTGAACTCGCCCTTGAAGTCGGCGCACCACAGGTCGTTGGGCGCCACCGCCTGCGAGAGCGGCGTGCCCATGGCCTTGCGAGCCCGGTGCCTCTTGCGGGCCTGGCTCACAAGGCCATGGCGGTCGAGCACCGCGTGCACCGTGCTCCTGGCCGGAATGCGCACGTCGCCGGCCAGTCGGCGCACCAGGAGCTCCCGGATCTTCCTGGCACCCCAGTGCGGCTTCTCCCGCTTCGTCTCGACGATCAGCCGCTCGATCTGGCCGGGCAACTGGTTGGCGTATCTGACCGGCCGCCGCGACCGGTCGGCGAGCGCCTCCAGGCCGTCTTCCTTGTAGCGGTTGAAAATCTTGTAGCCGGTCTTCCGCGAGATGCCGAATTCCCGGCACACGTCACTCATGCCCTCTCCCTCGAGAAGCCGAGCGACAAAGCGCATACGTTCCTCCATCACCGAACACTCTCTCCACGGCATCAACATCTCCCCCGAAAAAGGGAAAGTGTTACCCATGTGTCCGGTACAAAACGTCACCTATGTCTCGGGCCGTTCATCGCGAAAGTGTTCTCCCGATCCGGCTGCGGCCGGATTTTCTCGTTGTTTTCGAGGGTTATGCGGGTGGGCCTGAGCACTGGCCCTTGCGCCAGATGAGCCGAAGGCGGTCTCTCAGGGCCGACATTCTCCGGACCTCATGACTGCACCGATTTGGTGCATAGCTTGCAACCAAATGAAATCACTATCTTTTTTCAGTTTTTCAGCTGAACACTTCGATGCCAGTGGCATTCGCAAGATGGAACATAGATCGAACTCTCACCGTCAGAATAGCTCGGTGCTACCGTCGTCACGGATGTAGCCGTCGCCGAGCGTCTTGATCTTCTCCAGTCCGTGGGCTGCAACGATCGAGTCGAAGCGGCGAAAGACCGAATTGAGGAGCGCGACCAAGGCCCCGGGCTCGGTGCTTGATGCCCTTTCCGTGAATCCCGCCATGTCCGCGAACAGGACCGACGCCGCTTCGTATCCGTCGGCGATGAGTTCGTCGGGCGAAGTCTTGAGACGATCGGCCACGGCCCGCGGCAGGATGTTGAGGAGCAATGCGTCCGATCGTGCCTGCTCCCGTTCGGCGGCCGCTTCTGCTTCTGTGGCAATCCGCGTGACATAGGCGACGACGCCGAACAGCACGACCGCGTTCAGGAAGAAATTGAGCAGGAAATTAAACTGCATTTCCGAGTGCCGGACCACGCCCGTCTCTGAAGGAACGGAGAGATGCAGGGTCGCCGCAAGCACGACCGAGGCTGCCGACAGCAATCCGGCGAGCCACAGCCGCTCGAGGCCAAAGAGAAGGATGGTCAGCGGTGCGGCACTGAGAAAGGCGGGATCAATGCCGTTGCCGGTGCCCATCGCGAGGGTGATGCGGATGGTGTGAAACCATGCAAGCGCCACCAGAGCCAGCGGTGCGGCCGCGGAGCCGAAACGGTGAAGAAGCGGGACGGCGGCGTAGCCTGCCATCGTCGCAAGCGTCAGTGCGTCGGGCGCCCCAGGATTCTGGAGCTGGAACGCCAGCATGGTCGCCGAAACGAGCGCGGCCGTGATGTTCGTCGCGCGCAGACGACGAGCGACCTTCGCAGGGTAGCCCTTCGTGCCATAGTCGAAATACGACGCCATGAGCATGGCACCCGCCTTGCGATCGCCCGAGAGACCTCACGCCACCTGCATGGTGCTGTATTTCCGGTTCCGCTGCAATCGCGTCGGGCCTGGACGCGGCTTGATGGGCGACCTATTCATCGAGCCCCGTCGAGGACGAACTGGCCGGCAAGCCGTCTCAGCGATCTGTCCGGCCGCTGGGCCATCAGCCGGTCGTCGTACTGCCACTATCGCAATGAGCCGGGATGCCCTTGTCGGGCACCCGGCATATCTGCTTAACGTCTTTGCCCTCGGACGAAGAGGAACCAGAGGCCCAGGGCCGCGCCCGCCGGGACGGAGGGGCACCGACCGTAGCGGCGGAGCCGGTCGTCAGCGGGCCGGGCAAGGCGCGCTCAGCTTCCTCCAGAAGCCGTGCCTCGACAACCACGGCTGCCGCCAGTCCGCCTGTAGCCGGAGGAAGAGGCATATCCAGCCTGGGTATGGCGTGCATCGGCCGCGAGGCTTTGTTCCTGCAGCCGAGAATGAAACCTTCGACCGATCCGCACAACCGCCGTCATAAGATGCCGGTCGCGAACCGGTCCAGCTTCGTGCCCTTGCGATAGCCGAGGCGCACTATGACTGCCGCGAGGACGCCCGTGCAGGCTCCGCCAAGGACGTCGGTGAAATAATGCGTTCCGACGTAGACGCGGGACCAGCAGACCATCAGCGCCAACAGCAGGAGACCGAGTGTCCGGCGGGGAAGGCGCTGCATGGCGAATGCGGCGACGACCGACACCGAGGCGGTCGCGTGGTCCGAAGGGAAGGACCAGTCCGTGCTCTTGACGATAATCAGATGCGAGACCCCGGCATCGTAGGGCCGGATGCGGTGGACGAAGAGGAGGATTGCCTGGTTGATCACCAGTCCGAACAGGAAGGACAGGCCGGACGAGATCGCCGCATGCCGTACGTGAATACGGTTGTCCCTCGCCCACCACTGGACGGCAACGAGAAGGACAATCAGCGGCACACCGAATTGCGTGAAGGCGACGAGAACGGTATCGAGGACCGGGTGCAGGCCGGCCGGCGCGTTGATCCAGCGGGTGATCGCGACATCCATGATTTCACCTGTCTATTGTTTGGAAGAAGGGAAGGAATCTCCGGCCGATGGACGAACGCCGCATCCACCGGATCTTTCAGGTCAGCGTGATCCTCAAGGGGCTGCATGCCGTCATCGAATGCGTTGGCGGCATTGCGCTCTACCTGATTTCGACGAGTACGATCGCGCACTGGGCGAACCTGGTGACGCAGGAGGAACTCGCCGAAGATCCGCGCGATTTTGTGGCAACGCACCTGCTCGGCGCGGCGCAGCATCTGTCGGTGGGAACCGAAACGTTCTACGCCTTCTACCTGCTCAGCCACGGACTCGTGAAAGTCCTGCTCGTCGTCGGACTTCTGAAGGAGAAGCTCTGGGCCTATCCCGCTTCCCTCGTGGTGCTCGCGGCCTTCATCGCCTACCAGGGCTACCGCTATTCCTACACGCACGCGATCGGCCTGGTCGTGCTGACCGTCTTCGACATCGTGATCATCGTCCTTGTCTGGCACGAATGGCGGATTCTCCGGCGGCATCTTGCGGCGAAGAGGGGTCATCGTCAGTAGTTCCCCAATGGACAGGTTCCGGTAAGAAAAGCTCCGGCGGCCCACTCCTGGCCGGAGAGTGTCCGGCCAGGAGGCTGACCTGATCCTGAAAGCGCCTGCACGACCTTCCGGGAAAGGCGGTTGTCAGGAAATGTATTGCGCGGCGAGGAACAAGGATCGCTCCGGACAGGGCAGCCAGGAGGCGAGTCCGGCGCAGGAGAGCCGGAGCGCGGCGAGGCGAGATCCAATGCCTGCCGAAATTTGATTTCGATCAACCAGCCGCCAAGGGAGATCGAGCATGGTCCGCGGATACCCTCGTGGTGCGATCCTAACAGATGGTACCATCTGTTGGGAAAAATCGCCCCACCAGATCAATAGCTTGCGGGCTGACTTTTCCAAACGGATGGGTACCATCCGTTTGGGTCAGACCACTAGCGGTGGCGGCTGTTGACCTTGCAGTTACTGGAAGGATTACGCTTTCCCTACGAGCAGGAGTTGGCAATGGACCATACACACGGGCGCGGGTCGCACGCTCATCCGCATGACGCCGACGAGGCGGTTATCCGCGACCCGGTCTGCGGGATGACCGTCGATGTTTCGAAGGGCAAGCCCTCGGCCGAGTACGGCGGGCACACCTATCACTTCTGCAGTCAGGGCTGCCGCGACCGCTTCGTCGCCGATCCGGGGGCGTATCTGACGGCGACGGATGCCGTCTGCGGCATGTCGGTGGACCGCTCGACAGCGCGCTTCTTCGAGAGACATGCCGGCGAAAGCTTCTATTTCTGCTCGAAGGGCTGTCATGACAAGTTCATGGCCGAGCCCGACGCGCATCTCGGCGAGGCGAAGCCCGCGAAGCCGATGCCGAAGGCCACGAAGTACACCTGCCCGATGCATCCCGAGATCGTGCGCGACGAACCCGGGTCATGCCCGAAGTGCGGCATGGCGCTCGAACCGATGGGTGTTCCAGCCGAGGACGAGGGACCCAACGCGGAACTTGTCGATTTTACGCGGCGCTTCTGGATCTCGACGGCCTGCTCCGTTCCGCTCTTGGTCCTCACGATGGGTCCGATGGTGGGCCTGGACGTCCGCTCATGGATCGGTGAGAAAATTGCGGTCTGGCTCGAATTCCTGCTCGCGACCCCGGTCGTCCTGTGGGCGGCGATCCCGTTCTTCAAGCGCGCCTGGCAGTCTGTGCTCAACCGCAGCCCCAACATGTGGACGCTGATCGGCCTCGGCGTCGGCACGGCCTACATCTACAGCCTCGTCGCGACCTTCCTGCCTAGCCTTTTCCCCGCCTCGCTCCGATCGCATGGCGGTACGGTTCCGGTCTATTTCGAGGCGTCAGCGGTCATCATCGCGCTGATCTTTCTCGGCCAGGTGCTGGAACTCAGGGCGCGTGAGCGCACCGGTTCTGCAATCCGCGCGCTTCTCGATCTAGCACCGAAGACCGCGCGCAAGATCACTGCATCGGGGGACGACACGGAAGTACCTCTCGCCGATGTCGTGTCGGGCGATCGCCTGCGCGTTCGGCCGGGCGAAAGCATCCCGGTCGATGGCATCGTCAATGAGGGGCACTCCTACGTTGACGAATCCATGATCACCGGCGAATCCGTTCCAGTCGAGAAAGGCGAGGGCGACAAACTTACCGGCGGCACGATCAACAAGAACGGTTCGCTCGTCATGCGGGCCGAACGCGTCGGCGCTGACACCGTGCTCTCGCAGATCGTCGACATGGTTGCGAAGGCGCAGCGCTCGCGCGCGCCGATCCAGGGCCTTGCCGACCGCGTCTCCTTTTTTTTCGTGCCCACCGTGGTTGCGGTGGCGATCCTGTCTTTCGTCGTCTGGCTGTTCGTCGGACCGACGCCGAGCTTCGCCTACGCGATCGTCTCGGCCGTTTCGGTGCTGATCATCGCCTGTCCCTGTGCGCTCGGCCTTGCAACCCCGATGTCGATCATGACGGCGACCGGGCGCGGGGCGAACGCCGGCGTGCTGATCAAGGACGCCGAGGCGCTGGAGCGCTTCTCCCAAGTCGATACAGTGATCGTCGACAAGACGGGAACGCTGACCGAGGGCCGCCCGAAGCTCACCGATATCGTGACTGCCGATGGCTTCGAGGAAACCGGACTTCTCGGCCTTGCGGCCAGTCTGGAACGCGGCTCCGAGCATCCGCTCGCCGAAGCGATCGTCGCCGGCGCGAAGGAGCGCGGGGCAAGCCTGGTGGATGCCGCCGACTTCGAGGCGGTCACAGGCAAGGGCGTGACGGGCACCGTTTCCGGTCGCAAGGTCGCGCTCGGCAATGCGGCGCTGATGCGCGATCTCGGAACCGACCCCGGCAGCCTTGCCCAGGATGCCGACCGCCTTGCAACTGAGGGGCGCACGCCGATGTTCGTGGCAGTCGACGGGAAGGCGGCGGGCATCGTCGCCGTGGCGGATCCGATCAAGGAGACCACCGCCGGGGCCATCAAGGCTCTGCACGATCTCGGTCTTCGCATCATCATGGCGACCGGCGACAACGAGCGTACGGCAAAGGCAGTCGCGGCCTCCCTCGGAATCGATGAGGTACGTGCCGGCATCCTGCCGGAGGGTAAGGCGAAGCTGGTCGAGGATCTCAGGAAGGAGGGATCGAAAGTCGCGATGGCCGGCGATGGTGTCAACGACGCGCCCGCGCTGGCGGCGGCCGATGTCGGACTTGCCATGGGGACGGGAGCCGACGTTGCGGTGGAGAGCGCGGGCATCACCCTGCTCAAGGGCGACCTTACGGGCATCGTGCGTGCCCGCAAGCTCGCCGAAGGGACGATCCGCAACATCAAGCAGAACCTGTTCTTCGCCTTCGTCTATAACGGCATCGGTGTGCCGATCGCGGCAGGCATTCTCTATCCGGTCTTTGGCGTGCTTCTCTCGCCGATGATCGCGGCGGCCGCGATGAGCCTCTCGTCCGTCTCCGTGATTTCTAATGCCCTGCGATTGAGGACGATACGGTTGTAGCCGGTTCGACCACGCGCATCTTGGCATTTCGCAGTTCCGCGAGGTCGATCAGGATCTCCGCAGCGTTGCCCTCCGGAAGTTCGCAACTGTAGTCGGCTCCAGCGCGTCGCGCGGGCTCCGTCCACTCCTTCTCCAGGCTTGCGCCGCACTGTTCCTTCATTCGCGCGAGGTCGTTTTCGGAAAGTATGACGGAACCGCCCGGCAGATTCGAAGGATCGGTTTCGAAGACATGGACGACCAGAAGTCCGGCACCGAGCCTTCTTGCCAAATCCGCTGCCCATTCCAGGGCAACGGCTGCCTGCGAAGAACCGTCAGTTCCGACGACAATCGTATCGCTCATGAATTGACCTTCCGGTTCGGCGTCCGAATACAGGTGAAACACCTCCGTTCGCCGCTGCTGGTTTCATCTGGGTCGCCTTTCAGGGCGCGAAGCGCGCCGCCGTGTCGAAGCTAGACTAGCGAGACTGTTTTGCCGTCTCGGCCGACATGTCCTGCTTCTTCTGAAGATATTCGTCGCGCTCCAGTTCGCCGCGTGCGTAGCGTTCCTCGAGGATGTCGAGAGCCGACGACCGGCTCTGACCAATCTGCAAATGGCCGTTCTGGCCGGGCCTGCGTACGAACGCCATGAACGCCGCAATGCCGAGCGCCAGCAGGACGACCCAGAAGATTCCACCAAAGAGCATCATCGGCATCGAACTCCAGTCGTGGCCATATCCCATCATTCCCTGGCCTGCTCCGTTGCCCCACATGTCAACGTCTCCTTGTTGTTGATCTTTCGAGACATATCGGGTTCCGGGAGGCCGGGATTTGATCCAGAACAACCGGAACACCGCAGTCTGAGCAGACCGCGGCGGAGCCCCAAGAGGGCTACTCACAATCCTGCGCCCTCGAAGGTATGGCCGTAAAAGCTGCGTGACTCCTGCGGCAAGTTGGCACTGCGAACGTTGATGCAGGTCAACGAAGCTCTCGGGAACGGAAATAGTCTCTGTCTTGGGTACAGGAATTGCCAGCCGCCAGACCTCCGCGGGAGACGGTGATGCCAGACCACCTGTTTTGCTGCCGCGCACTCGTGGCCGTGATCGCAATTGCCTCGCTCGCTTGCGAGCCGGTATCGGCAGCAGGCTGGGGAATGATGGGCGGGTCCGGCCAATCGATGATGGACGGCGGTATGGGATCCGGCATGATGCAGCGATATGGCGGCGACCGTCGTTCCGGTCGGGAAGAAGGGGATGGTTCCGGACAAGCGGTATTCGCCGGCGAGTGCGCATCCTGCCACGACCTTCGTGGAGGGGCACGTGGTGGCGAGGGGACGAACCTTCATGGAGTTTTCGGTCGCAGGGCCGGATCGCTGCCGGGCTACGCCTATTCGCGTGCTATGCGCAATTCAGGCGTTGTCTGGAACATGGCCAGTCTGAACAGGTTCATCGCCAATCCGGCGGCCTTCATTCCCGGCAATCACATGCCGTTCAGAGGGCTGCGCAACTCGGAGCAACGGCAGGAACTGCTCTCCTACCTCAAAACCGCAGCGCGTTAGGCTTTTCTCCGGCTCGACTTTTGGCTCCTCCTACGGGCAATCTCGCGATAGAGAGCCTCGGGACTCACCCCGATCTCGCCCGCGACGTTCTTCCAATGGCCCTTGGCGGGCATCGCATTGTCGCGCGAGCCAAGCCAGGCGTCGAGCCGTTCCGCAACGGTTTTCAGCGAAAGGATTTCCGCCCGGAGCCGGGTATCCTGCAGTTCCCTGGCCAATCGAACGGTCCAGGCCATTCCGAATGCCGGATCGTGGCCGAATCGCTGGCGAACCGTATTCGCCGGTAGGGCAAGCAAGGCGCATTTGGAGGTGGCCAGTGCGTCGCAATGGTATCTGGAGGAAAAGACGGAAGCTTCGGCGACCACTGCGTCGGGACCCGCTCTTTGCAAGACGAGAATGTCCCCATTGCTCTGGCGGCGAACGAGTTCCACACTGCCTGCCGCGACGAGGAAAAGGTCTGCTACGGGATCGTCGCGATGAAAGAGAAAGCGCCCCCTCGGCAGCGTCACCCGGCGTGTGGCCATCCTCGAAAGGTCGTCGATCAAGCTATCCGACATGATCGCGATCATGCATGATTCTTCTTGCTGCTGCCATAGTCGCGCATCCCTCGTGTTCCCTTGGAAGGATTTGACGATGAAGCGCGTTTCGGTCGCCTTGCTGACCCTCCTGATGCTTTCTGGCGTGGCCGCCGGATCCGACATGGACCATTCGGCCTTGCACGGGCAGATGCATCGACAGAATGATCAATGGAATCCGCGGGAAGGTGGCCAGGCGGCTTTTGCCGCGATCCAGGAAATCGTCGCGCATCTGGAGGCTGATCCGAACACGGACTGGTCGAAGGTGGATATCGAAGCGCTGCGCCAGCACCTGATCGACATGGACAACGTCACCTTGCGAGCTCAGGCCACAAGCAAGGATGTCCCCGGCGGTATCCAGTTCCTGATCACTGGCAAGGGAAGGGTGGTGGCGTCGATCCGGCGCATGGTATTCGCCCATGCCGATATCATGAACGGAAGGGCCAGCTGGAACTACACAGCGGCGAAAATCTCAGCAGGGGCGTCTCTTACTGTGACCGTCAGCAATCCGCAGGACGCGACAGAGGTGAAGGCGCTCGGCTTCATTGGCGTCCTCGCGGAGGGCAGCCATCATCAAATGCACCACCTGATGATGGCGACCGGACAGATGCCTCATGCTGCAACAACGCCGGGAGAAAATTGACTTCTGGCGATTACATCTTCTCCTTCACGCCGGTTTCGATCAGCCACCAATTGACAGGGTATGCGGTGGCGAAGCCACACCACATGGCGATCTGCGCGCAAGCAGCAGCGCCCGCTTGAGCGCGAATGATGAGGCAGGAGCAAAGTTCGTCGCGAGCAAGAGCCTCTTCACTGAAATTCCCTCCGGACGTTCTTTTCGACACCCAATCCGTGCCCCGTCGGCACGGCAGGGAGTTCTCGCCTTATCGGCACCGGACAGTTCCCCCTACGCCCGACGTCCTTCGGATAACCTGCCCGAAGAGTGAATTGGCGCGCGCAGGAATTCCGATTTCCCGAAGCGGTTTCTTTGAGTGACCCTTGCGTGGCTTGGGAGATATCCCGACATCTTGCGTCTCTCTTCGCCGATGACCGTCAGCAGCACAGCACGTCGATTGTCAGCCGTAACCCGCCATGATCGCCTTGTGGGTTCGCTCTCGACGAATTCCTCCGCCCGATGGCAAGCCATGCGCGCCTCCTTCCTGGACCGGCCCAAGAGAGAGGCGAGATGGTCCAAGTGCATTGATTTCTCTCAATGCGATCACGTTCCGGCGTCGCGGCAGAACAAGGTTGACCGAGATCAACGCTCCCACAGAGCGCTTCCCGGATGTTCGCAGGCTGGCAGACAGAACGTCCTTCGGAGGTCACATGAGAAGCAAGACGAAGACAGCAGCCTCCACGACGCCATGGCACGCGTTGCCGCCTGACGCAGCTGTCGCCGGACTTCAATCCAGGCATTCCGGGCTTTCTTCCTCCGAGGTGGAAGGGCGTTTGGTGGAATGGGGACGCAACCGGCTCCCGGGAGCACGCCGGCGCGGACTGCTCGTGCGCTTCTTGCTGCAGTTCCACAATGTGCTCATTTATGTGCTTCTGGCTTCATCCGCGATCACCCTCGCACTTGGGCATGTTGTCGATTCTCTCGTAATATTCGCCGTTGTCCTCGCCAACGCGCTCATCGGTCTCGTACAGGAAGGGCGGGCAGAAAGCGCGATGGATGCCATACGGCAAATGCTGATGCTGAAAGCTTCTGTCTTGCGCGACGGCCGGCGCACAAGCGTGGACAGTGCCCAGGTGGTGCCGGGCGACGTCGTATTGCTGGAGGCGGGAGACAGGGTCCCCGCCGATTTGAGGTTGCTCCGTGCCAAGGGATTGCAGATCCAGGAATCGGTGTTGACCGGTGAGTCCGCGGCCGTCGACAAGGTCGTCGCTGCGGTTGCCGAAAAGACGGTGCTCGGTGACCGTACAAGTATGGCCTTCAGCGGTACGCTCGTGACCAGCGGCACTGGTCTCGGTGTCGTCGTCGCCACCGGTCGCCATACGGAAATCGGCCGCATAAGCAACCTGCTGTCCGATGTGCAGGAACTGACCACACCGCTCGTGCAGCAGATGGATGTCTTCGCACGTTGGCTGACGGTCCTGATCCTTGCGCTCGCCGCGGCCCTGCTCGTTTTTGGCTATTTCGTGGGCCATCATCCGTTTGAGGAGATGTTCATGGCCGTCGTGAGCCTGTCTGTAGCGGCCATCCCGGAAGGCCTCCCGGCCGTACTGACGATTACCCTCGCCGTGGGCGTTCGCGGCATGGCGCGTCGCAATGCAATCATAAGAAGACTTCCGGCAATCGAGACCCTGGGTTCGGTTTCAGTCATCTGCACCGACAAGACCGGGACATTGACGCGAAACGAAATGGTGGTCGCAATGGTGATGACGCGCGGGCACGAATTCGTTCTCGACGGCGACGGCTATGCTCCGACAGGGAGCCTCAGGATCGGCACGGACGAGATCGACGCACGGGATCACCATGTCCTCGATGAAATCGGCCGGTTGGCAGTGCTGTGCAACGACGCACGTCTTCGCGAGATCGATCAGATCTGGACTGTTGAGGGTGATCCCATGGAAGGGGCCATGCTGGCGCTTGCAGGAAAGATCGGCCTCGACGCGCGGCGCGAAATCGCGGAATGGGCGCGCACGGACGAGGTGCCGTTCGATGCGCGGCATCGCTTCATGGCAACTCTCAACCATGATCACGACGGCCATGCAATAATCTCCGTCAAGGGAGCGCCCGAGAGCGTGATCGCCCTCTGCCGCGACCAGCGCCGAACGGATGGCGAAGCCGAGGCCATCGACAAGAGCTATTGGGAGGAAGGTGCGAACGCGGTGTCGGCGAGGGGAGAGCGGGTCCTTGCTCTTGCCTCCCGGCGACTGGCATGCGAGCACACCGTACTGGAAATGGGCGACATAAAAGGAACCCTGACGCTACTGGGGCTGATCGGCCTGGCCGATCCGCCGCGCCAGGAAGCAATCGCGGCGGTGTCGGAGTGCCGTCGTGCGGGCATAGGCGTGAAGATGATCACGGGGGACCACAGGGGAACAGCGGTCGCCATCGGGCGGCTTGTCGGGCTCGAGCACCCAGACCGGGTGCTTGAAGGATACGAGATCGACCAGCTGGACGATGCAGGTCTTTCGACAGTTGTCCGCGATACCGATGTCTTTGCGCGGACGAGCCCGGAGCACAAGCTGCGGATCGTGACTGCGCTTCAGGAACATGGAATGACAGTCGCGATGACCGGTGACGGCGTGAACGACGCCCCGGCGTTGAAACGCGCCGACGCGGGCATTGCCATGGGCCTGAAAGGCAGCGAAGCGGCGAAGGAAGCCGCGGAAGTGGTCCTGGCGGACGACAATTTCGCGTCAATCGTGGCTGCCGTGAGGGAAGGCCGGACTGTTTACGACAACATCAAAAAGGTTATCAGCTGGACGATGCCGACGAGCGCCGGCGAAGCCTTGGTCATCCTGGTTGCTCTTCTTTTCGGGTTGACGTTGCCTATCACGCCGATCCAGATTCTTTGGGTCAATCTCGTCACGGCGGTGACGCTCGGTCTCGCACTGGCGTTCGAGCCGAGCGAAACCAACACGATGAAGCGGCCGCCGCGAAAACGGAACGCGCCGCTGATCGGCGGCGAACTTGCCTGGCACATCGTCCTGGTTTCCACGCTGTTCCTCTTCGGCGTGTTCGCCATTCAGGCCTACGCCACGGACCGCGGTTTTGCTCCGGAACTGGTGCGCACGATGGCGATGAACACGCTGGTCGTCATGGAGATTTTCCACCTGTTCTTCATCCGCAACATCTACGGCACTTCGCTGGCGGCCAAGGCCGTCAAAGGCACGCCTGTTGTCTGGGCGTCCGTTGTCGCCGTGACCGCTGCCCAGTTCGCGGTGACCTACGTTCCTGCCCTGCAGCGGGTCTTCGGCACCAAGCCCGTACCGCTTTTCGACGGTGTGCTGATCATTGGTGTAGGGGTGGCTTTGTTTGCCATCATCGAGATCGAAAAGCAGGTCAGGCTGAGCCTGAATGCGCAAAATCTGCCGGCTCCGATACCGTGACTCGACCCAAGCCGTTGATCTGCCTCACTGCAAGACCGGCCGGTCTGCGTGCTTCATCTGTGTGGGCCTTCATGTCGGCCAGATGGAAAAAGGAATCGAAATTATGAAGACGGTGTTCGCATCAATGGCTTGTTCCCTCGCACTCATCGCTTCCGCTGCGGCGCAGGCGGGGCCTGTTGCCGTGCAGTGCAAGAATGACATTGCGAAATTCTGTGCAAGCGAAACCCACAACGGCGGCGTCCGCTCCTGCCTGGAGGACAACCACGACAAGGTCTCGCAAGCTTGCCAGCAGGCGCTCGACACCACGGGTGGCGGTCGGGGCAACGGAATGGGCAAGGGCAAGTACAACTGAATACCGCTTGGCAGGCGCTCCCGAGGTTTCGCCGATGCGAGCGCCTTGCCGGGCCGGCCGAGCCCGGCGCTCGCCAATGCGCTGCTGCGCGATGCCATTCCGCCGGGCAGGATCGCTCCCCCGACGCCATGCCGGCCTTATCGCCGCAGAGCCGCGGTGATGCGCGTCAGGTGATCCAGAACGACCCGGACCCGCGCCGAGCGCCGAAGATCGGGGTGGAGCACCCACCACAGTTCCCGCTCCGCACCGGTGGCTTCGGCCACCAGAACCAGATCGTTCAGCCCCTCGGCGAGCACCTTCGGAAGCACCGCCAGCCCCATTCCCGCTTCCGCCGCGGATATCAGCGAGGCGAGGTCGTTGGTCCGCATGGCAAAGCGGCGACCTGCCGCGAACCTCTCCAGCCAGCGCTGCTGCGGCACCTCTTCGAGATGCTGGTCATAGCCGAGGAACTCGTGCGCCGCTTCGGGCACGCGCCCCAGATAGGATCGGGCCGCGTAGACGGCATAGGCGAGAACGCCGAGCTTGCGGGCGACGAGTGCGTTGCCTTCGGGCCGCGACAGGCGCAGCCCGATGTCGGCGTCCCGACGCATGAGGTCGGCCGCCGCGGTCTCGCCGATCACGTCGAGGGTCAGGTCCGGATGGGACCGGCGCAGCGGGTCAAGCCGCGGCACCAGCCAGCGGCTCGCGAAGGTCGGCGGCGCGCTGATCCGCACCACGCCATCGATCCGGTCGGACTGGCCCGCTGCCAGACGCTCGATCGAGTGCGCAGCGACTTCCATGACACCTGCGCGCTCCAGCAGGTGTTTGCCTTCCTCGGTCAGCAGGTAGCCGCGCGGCATCCGGTCGAAGAGCCTCATGTCGAGTGCGGCTTCGAGGGAGGCAATCCGCCGCGCGACCGTAGAATGGTCGGCCTTCAACTGTCGCGCCGTCGCCGAGAGGCTGCCGCGGCGGGCGAGCTCGACGAAGAAGCGGAGATCGTTCCAGTCCATTCCGGCTCCAAGGTTCTGTGGAATTTCGCCCAGATGATGTGGGTGTTTTCCGAATTCTGCACAGGCTATGCCCGATCTAGGATCGCCGCGCAATCCAGATCGGAGATCCCGCATGACACGCCAAATTGCCATGACCGCCACCGGCGGCCCGGAAGTCCTGTCCCTCCGCGATGCGGACCCGCTGCCTCCGGCACGGGGCGAGGTGCGGCTCCGGCAATCCGCCATCGGCGTCAACTTCGTCGACATCTACCACCGCACCGGGCTCTACCCCGTGCCGGAGCTTCCGGTGGCGCTCGGGGTCGAGGGCGCGGGAACCGTCGAGGCCGTCGGCGCGGGTGTGGTCGGATTCGCCGCGGGCGATCGCGTTGCCTACGCCGGCCTGCCGGTGGGCGGTTACGCAGAGGCCCGCAACATACCTGCCAGCCGCCTCGTTCCGCTGCCTGAAGGAATCGACGCCCGAACTGCCGCCGCCGCTATGCTGCGCGGGGTCACCGCCCACATGCTGCTGACACACGTTCATCCGGTCAGCGAAGGCACAGTCGTGCTGGTTCATGCGGCGGCCGGCGGTCTCGGCATGATCCTGACGCAATGGGCTCGCTCCGTTGGCGCGACCGTCATCGGCACGGTCGGTTCGCAGGCCAAGGCCGAAATCGCCCGCGACCTTGGCCTCGATCACGCGATCCTCTACCGCGAGACGGATTTCGTCGAGGAAGCGAGATGCCTGACCGGCGGGCGCGGTGTCGACGTCGCCTATGACGGCATCGGCGGCGACACCCTTCTGCGCACGCTGGATGCGGTCCGGCCCTTTGGCACCGTGGCCAGCATCGGTCAGGCATCGGGCTCGCTGCCCGAGATCCCACTGAGCGAAATCGGCCCGCGCCGATCGCTGGCACTCGCCAGGCCGAGCGTCTTCGCCTATGCGGGCGACGTTACGAGCTATCGCGCGGCGGCGGAGGCGCTGTTCGCCCGGATCGCCGAGGGGCTGCGCATCACCATCGGTGCCGAGTTCAGCCTCGCCGAGGCCGCCGAGGCCCAGAAGCAGCTCGAGGCGGGGTCGACCACCGGCTCGATACTGCTGCGCCCCTGATCCACGACCGGAGAAAGCCCATGAAGCCGACCTTCATCCGTCCCGACGATCCTGCCTGGAACGGGCGCCTTATCGAATCCGGGACCTCTCGGCCCGACTGATTGACTTCGAGCCGTGCGACGAGGGCTCCCCGTCTGCCCGGTCAGCGCAGGGCCTGACGGACGCAGTCGCGGCCGCCGATACCCAAATTCCCGAATGATCCACTTGAAGGACCCGCAGAATGTTCATCGTTTCCCTGACTTACCTGGCTCCGCTTGCAGAGATCGACGCAAGCCTCGAGGCGCATCGCGCCTTCCTCGACCGGCATTTCGCCGCCGGCACGTTCATCGCCTCCGGCCCGAAAATCCCCCGGACGGGAGGGGTGATCCTCGCCGCGGCAGGGGATCGTGATACGCTCATGGCCATCCTCGCGGAAGATCCGTTCCGACGGGAGGGTCTCGCCAACTATGACGTGATCGAGTTCAGCGCGAGCCGCTTGGGGTTGCAGTTCGCAGTCCCGAAAGGAGTCGTAGATCGTTGATGCGCCTAAATGCGGGACGGGCTGGTTGTTCATCTTGCCGATGTCGCTAGCCGACGCCCCGGGGCATGCAGTTCTCTTTCAGTTCGACGTGCTGATCAGAGTTGCGGCAGTGGCGAGCCGTGTGACCCCCGGCTTCGACCAACGCTGCAAGCTGATGTGCCATAGAGCATGGTCGCCTCGTGAAACGGCCGCTTTTCACGAAAAGCCCTGATCATTGCCCTTTGGCTATTTCAGTTTTGAGATTTCGATATCGGCCAAGCCCGACATCTGTTCCCCCATCACCTTTAGAAACACAAGCGCCCGCTCCCGGTAAAGCACGTGTTTCTCAGGAGTCCTGTCCCAGGATTGTTGAAGACTGATGTCTGCAGACGCGATTTTCATTCCATCACTGGCGAATCAGAGCCTAAGCTACTTGGTCGATCATGCTTGTCGTCATTCCTGAACTTTCTCATCATGGACTGATCGCGTCGCCAGTTACCGGTAAAATTTGTCAGATTCGCGATCTACTTCAATCTTATCTTCGGCCGGCGAACCGGCTTGCTGCGCCGATGGCCGGCGGCATCGAGAACCGGAGAATCCTGTCGACCGTCCGTCGGTCGATGCCGAAAAGCCGCGCCGCCTCCCGCTTGCTCAAGCCGTCAATGAAAACGGCACGCCGCACCCGCGCATAAAGCTCCACACTCTTCATCCCCGCCCTCGGCCAAAGGCCCGAAGGCTACCACTGGCGGAGTTTTGCTCCGGCCAAGGGGCCGGACTATCCGGCCGCTTCAGTGGCGGAGTTTTGCACCGGCGCTCTCAGACTGGCCGACGAGCTTCCCGTTCAAGGACCAGATCTGGCAGGAAAGCTGCCGCTCGTACGGATGATCGCCGACTTCGAACTGGCGGTTGGCCTCGACGCCCATCTTGACGGCGCTTGCAACGTCGATGCGCTTGTCCGTGATCAGGGGAATTGACCATGCGGGCCGCCCGCTTCCCTCGCTCAGTACAATCCGTCTTGGACCCTTTGGTTCATGCGGCGGAACGAGGTGATGATCCCGATCGAACTCTAATGGCAGATCCTCGAGAATTCGCGTTCAGGGGCTACAACCCTCACTTCGCGACCAGCCGGTTGATCGTGTAAGCCATCGAAACCCTATCCAATCACGCACCTGTCGTTGTCCAAGTTGCAGCTCGGTCATGCAGTTTCAGACAGGATAGCGCAGGATCGCGGCCACCGGCGCGCCATCAGGCATGTCCGCGCTGCGCACAGCCAGAACCTTCGCACCTGCGAGGATCGCTCTCGCTGCGATCTCGTCGATCACACCATAGCTGAGCGCGCCCGGCTTTGTTGCGATAGAGACCGAGCCGTCGGTCTCGTCTACCGTACCAGGCATCACCTCGTCGATATCGACGAGCAACAGTTCCACGGCGCCGAAGGTGGCGGCACGCGCGACAGCGCGCAGGTCAGTGGTCGCGCGATGCTGTCCGACCCGTTCATGAAAGAGCGCGGTCGCAGCCTCGACCTGCGAGACGTAAAGCCCGTCCAGAACCGCACGAGCTGCGCTCGCCAACTCGCTTTCACTCATGCGGTCGGGGCTTGCGGACACACCCTCGGCCATCAAGGCCGGATAGCTGCTCACAGACCGAAAGATCGGTGCGAGCGGCTCGGTCGCTGCGAGGATGAGCGGCGTCTCCCGCCCTGCCAGAACCGGGCGCAGGGCTGCGTCCACCTTGCGTGCGTATTTGAGTAACAGCTTTTTCTGACCTTCGGCGTTGGCCTGTCCGGTGCCTTGCGTGAGGTTGTTGACCGAAGCGCGGCCAGTGGCATCGGCGGCGCTGTCAGGCAGGCCTGGAACGCCTACCGTGGCCGCCGGCAGGTCGGCAAAAATCTCAATCAAACGGGCATCGTTCTCGGACAAAGCCAGCACGAAAGCGTGCTGCGGAAAGGCCATGGAGCGCAAGAGGGGCTTGAGGTAAAAGCGGTCGGAAACCTCGACCGTTTCGGTTACGGCCGTGGCCAGCCGAAAGGTCCGTAGGCTGTCGGGGGTGGCGAGAATCGCAAGGCCGTGGGCCTGCATTCGCCAGAATTCATCATCCTCGCCCAGCGCATTGAGTTGGTCCTCCAGCAGTGTGCGACGGCGCTTGTCGAAGCCTGTGGCGTCGAGTTGCTCCAGCGCCGTCCGGGTCAGATTGCGGAACGCGATACGGCTGCCCCCGACATGCTGGGTCTGCGGCGTTGTTGGCAAATAGATCGACACGCAGGCATCAGCGCGGTTTTCGATCAGCGCGCGGATCTCGGGGCCGGTGGGAATATCGACGTGAAGCATGGATTGTTCCTTCGGGGGATATTGCTGGGTCGCGTCACGGATACGGGCCCTGCCGTGTGTCAGTCGGGCCACTCGCTCGTTGGGAATACGGATCACTTTCAGATGATCGCTGGTGGCGATAACGTGCGGATCACCGGGCAGCGTCACCCCATCCCGTACTGCCGCATTCGTCTCGGTTGTAACGCCGTTATGGGTCTTTGGAGCTTGTGTCATTCAGCTTGAGGCAGTGATGGCGACTTTGAGAACCCCGTCGCGTTGGTTGGCGAACAGGTCGTAGGCTTCCTCGATTTGCTCGAGGTTGAACCGGTGCGTGACAAGCGGCCTGGTATCGAGGCGGCTGCTGGCGATGGTGTCCATCAGGCGGCGCATACGCTCCTTGCCGCCCGGACAAAGCGTTGTGATGATCTTGTGATCGCCGAGACCCGCCTGAAACGCATCGAGCGGAATTGTTAGATCGCTGGAATAGACCCCGAGTGACGACAGGGTGCCCCCCGGACGAAGCACCCGTAGCGCGGCTTCAAATGTTTCCTGCCGACCCAATGCCTCGATCGCCACGTCGACCCCGCGCCCGTCAGTCAAACGCATGATCTCGGCGACCGGATCGGTCTTTGTGAAGTCGATGACATGATCGGCTCCCATCAGCTGAGAGATTTTCATACGCGGTGATACGGCCTCGACGGCGATGACAGTCGTGGCCCCCATCAGGCGCGCGCCCGCCGTCGCGCACAGCCCGATCGGCCCCTGCGCAAAGACTGCAACCATGTCGCCGATGCGGATATGCCCGCTTTCCGCCCCGGAAAAGCCGGTCGACATGATGTCAGGGCACATCAGCACCTGTTCGTCGGTCAGACCATCGGGAATTGGCGCAAGGTTCGCCATCGCATCGGGCACCAGCAGATACTCCGCCTGCGCGCCGTCGATCGTGTTGCCGAAGCGCCAGCCGCCCAACGGCTTGAAGCCGTGCCTGGTGTCCGGGCCATCCTGCGAATGGCAGCCACAGAGCGAGGCATTGCTGTATCCGCTGGGGCAGATCGCACCGGCGATAACGCGCTGGCCCTCGACATACCCGCGAACCGCCGAACCAAGCTTCTCGATCACACCTACCGGCTCGTGTCCGATCGTCAGCCCACGCTGAACTGGGTATTCCCCCTTTAGAATGTGGACATCGGTGCCACAGATGGTTGTGGTCGTGATGCGGATCAGCGCATCAAGGGGGCCGACATCGGGGATCTGCTTGTCATCGATCACGATCCGGTTGGGTTCAACGAAAATCGCCGCCTTCATCATCTTGGCCATGTGCGCTTCCTTCGGTTCGAGTTCGTGCGCAGGTCGCAAACCCAAACCTTTTAGCTGCGTCAGGCTGGAGGGGTCCTGATCTGCATCAAGCGAACGTCCCCTCGCGCGATGGGGATAATCGCCCTTCGTCGTCAGTGACGTTATTTTAAATCAATACCTTAAATACCAGAGAAGGTTGGATCCGGGTCCCCTTCCCTCCGCCATTTCCTCATTTATATTTTTGTTTTTATTGTATTTTTTTGTTCTAAAGCTGAAGGCCATCACTCAGCCCGACATGACCGCGGCTTTGGCCCTCCCCGTCGCGGCCAGCGGATTTTAGCGCCTCCATTTCCATCTCACCTCATTGAAGTTCTACGCGAATCGGTGCAACTTGTTGCGAAGTTGGCGGTACTCGCTAAGTCACATCATCAGTTTTGAGCGCAAGACGTGCCACAGCCCCGCAGATACGGGAAGGCATTGTCATGACCTCAAAGGCGACCCACCCCCAACCTGATCTGTTTCCGTTCAATCCAGCCATGGGGAAGAAACTCCGCCTGCGCCAAACAAAAGTAAGCGCTCACCTGATCCCCTCCTGACGCCACTGATCTGATTATGCGAAGACGTCTCCTTCTTGGACGGAGATGGTCGCATGGAAAGAGACGGCAAAATGGGCGTCTGTTTGGACGTCCCGAACGACGGCTATGCCGGCCGTCTGGAAGTGGTCGAGGGCCGGACCGGCCGCAAGCGGCGATCGGATGCGGAGAAAGTTCGCATCGTCGCGGAAAGCCTGCTCCCGGGCGCTCGGATATCGGACGTGGCACGCAAGAATGGAGCAACCCGCTGGCAGGTCTACGATTGGCGCAAGCGCGTGCGGGATGGCCGGCTGGTGTTGCCGGAGAGCGTCGCAGCGGTCCCGGCGTTCGCGGCCGTCGTGGGCGACGCGCCGACGCAGCGCAAGAAGCGTCCGGATGCGCCCATCGAAATTATCATCGGCGACATTGTCATCCGGACGGCTCCGGCGTCCCCGATACGCCTGCCGGCGCTGCTCGGGCGCGGTCGTGCAGGCACATGCGCCTGAACATGTGGTGCCCGGCGGGCTGCCGACGGAAACGCTGATCGCCCAGGTCATCGTCTCGAAGTTCGGCGATCACTTGCCCTTCTACAGACAGGCCGAGATTTAGCTATGCCCGTCAGGGCATCAGGCTCGATCGCGCCACACTCGGCAATTGGGCCGGCCGGGCGTGCTTCCATCTTCAGCCGATCGCCAATCACATGCGCCGGCATTTGGCTGCGGCCGACCGGCTGTTCATGGACGAGACCACCGCTCCGGCGCTCGATCCCGGACGACGACGAACGAAGAAAGGCTTCTTCTCGGCCATCGCCTGCGATGACCGGGGCCATGGCGGCGGCAGCCCTCCTGCCGCAACCGGCACTGTCCGGAGTGCCAGGGCGCGGCCGCGCGGATATGGCTTGCCGAGCGTAAGGCCGACCTGCTGCCGGTCGGCTACTTCCATGTCGTGTTCACGCTGCCGGCCGAAGTCGCCGACATTGCCTTCCACAACAAGTCGGCTATCTACGACCTGCTGTTCAGGGCGGCATCGGAGACGATGCTGACCATCGCCGCCGATCCGAAGCACCTCGGCGCACGCATCGGCATCACCGCCGTCCTTCACGCCTGGGGCTCGGTGATGACGCACCATCCGCATGTCCACATGATCGTGCCGGGCGGAGGCATCGCACCGGATGGAAGCCGCTGGATATCGTCGCGCCCGGCCTTCCTGCTTCCGGTGATGGTACTCGGCAAGCTGTTCCGCCGCCTGTTGGCTGCTCGCCCCGCACGACGCCGGGCGGCTCAGTTTCTTCGGATCGATGGCGCACCTCACCGACCGCCGGGCATTCCTGCGCCACCTGGCGCCGGTCCGGAAGAAGCGTTGGGTCGTCTACGCCAAGGCGCCCTTCGCCGGGCCGGAGACGGTGCTCGCCTATCTGTCGCGCTGCACGCACCGGGTCGCGATCTCGAACAGCCGCCTGATCGGCTTCGACGAGGACGGCGTCACCTTCCGCTGCAAGGACTACCGCCGCGACGGCGCGGACCGGCGGCAAGTGATGACGCTCGCCACCGACGAGTTCATTCGGCGCTTCCTGCTGCATGTCCTGCCGCGCGGCTTCCATCGCATCAGGCACTACGGTCTGCTTGCCGGCTCCGCTCGCAAGACCAGCCTCGCGCTTGCTCGCGAACTCCTGAACGTCGCCGCGCCGTCCGATGACGGCACCACGGAAGAACCGGACGACTTCCGCCCGCCATGCCCCTGCTGTGGCGGCCGCATGATCGTCATCGAGACCTTCGAACGATGGAGGCAGCCGCGCGGACCCCCGGCCAAAACGACACCGAACCCGGTAAACGCACCATGAGCCGGCATGGCATGATCCAGCATTCAGCCACAGGCTATCGGCCTGCGGCAACGGGTCTACGCACGCCCGTGGTGATTGCTGCCGCCGACAGGCTCACGTCCGGACCAGCGCCGGGCCGCCAGCGTCGCACGGAATCGCAACGAAGCGTCTGTCCGCATACATCTCGGCGCTATCCGTTGCCAGCCGCCTCCGCCTCAAGGCAGACCAAAAACTGAAATCCCCATAGCTCACCGCCTGTAGCCCGCGGGTTCCTTCCTCGGGCGTGGTGATCGTGCCCTCTTCCTTGTAGCCACGCACGTGAATGTTGTGGTGGTTCGTTCGCCGGTAGGTCAGCCGATGGATCAGCCACGGATAAGCGTGGAAGGCAAAGATAACCGGCTTGTCCTTGGTGAAAAGCTCGTCGAAATCCGTGTCGCTCAAGCCATGCGGGTGCTCGCTTTGGGGCTGCAGCTTCATGAGGTCGACGACGTTGACCACCCGGATCTTCAGATCGGGCAGATGCTTGCGCAGGATGGTGACGGCGGCGAGCGTCTCCAGAGTCGGCACATCGCCACAACACGCCATGACCACGTCCGGCGCAGTGCCCTGGTCGTTGCTGGCCCATGACCAGATGCCGATACCCTCGGTGCAGTGCTTGACCGCCGCGTCCATCGTCAGCCACTGCGGCGCGGGGTGCTTTCCCGCTATCACCACATTGACGTAATGGCGGCTGCGCAGGCAATGGTCCATCACCGACAGCAGACAGTTGGCGTCCGGCGGAAGGTAGACAGGCACGACCTCGGCCTTCTTGTTCACCACGTGATCGATGAACCCGGGATCCTGGTGCGTGAAGCCGTTGTGGTCCTGACGCCAGACATGGGAGGCCAGAAGATAGTTCAACGAGGAGATCTTCCGCCGCCACGCGAGCTGTGCCGTGACCTTCAGCCATTTGGCATGCTGATTGAACATCGAGTCGACGATGTGGATGAACGCCTCGTAGCAATTGAACAAGCCGTGCCGGCCAGTGAGCAGATAGCCCTCAAGCCAGCCCTCGCATTGGTGCTCGCTGAGCATTTCCATCACGCGTCCCTGGGGCGCGAGGAATTCATCGTTCGGCACGGTTGCCGCGTCCCATTGGCGTTCGGTCGCGTCAAAGAGAGCTTCCAGGCCGTTGGAGAGCGTCTCGTCCGGCCCGAAGACGCGAAAATTCCGCCGCTCGTCGTTCAGCTTCATCACGTCGCGGAGAACCCGCCCGAGCACATGCGTGTCGCCGATGCCGCGCGTCCCCGGCTCCGGTACGTCGACCCCATAATCTCGAAAGTCCGGCATCCGAAGGTCCCGGAGGAGAATGCCGCCATTGGCATGGGGATTGGCACCCATGCGCCGCTCACGTTCGGGCGCAAGCTCGGCCAGCTCCGGTTTCAGGCGACCCCGTTCGTCGAAGAGTTCGTCCGGACGGTAGCTCCTGAGCCAGCTCTCCAGCAATTCGAGATGTTCGGGATGGGTCGCCGGATCCGAGAGCGGCACCTGGTGGGCGCGGAACGTGCCCTCGATCTGGAGGCCATCGACCATCTTCGGCCCGGTCCAGCCCTTGGGCGACTTGAGGACGATCATCGGCCAGCGCGGGCGGGCAATGTTGCCGTGATCGCGGGCCTCCCGCTGAATTTTCTCGATCTGCTCCACTACGGTATCGAGCGCCGTGGCCATGGCCTCATGCATCAGTGCGGGATCGTCCCCCTCGACGAAGCAGGGCGCCCAGCCATAGCCCCGGAGCAACTGCTCCAGTTCCTCATGGGTGATACGCGCAAGCACCGTCGGATTGGAAATCTTGTAGCCGTTGAGATGCAGGATCGGCAGCACCGCCCCGTCGGTCGCCGGATCGAGGAACTTGTTCGAATGCCACGCGGTGGCGAGAGGCCCCGTCTCGGCCTCGCCATCGCCGATGACGCAGGCAGCGACGAGATCGGGATTGTCGAACACGGCGCCGAAGGCATGGCTCAGCGAATAGCCCAGCTCTCCGCCTTCGTGGATCGAACCGGGACATTCCGGCGATGCGTGGCTGGGAATGCCGCCGGGGAACGAAAATTGCGTGAACAGCCTTTTCAGTCCCGCCTCATCCTGGCTGACATCGGGATAGATTTCGCTGTAGGTGCCTTCGAGA
Source organism: uncultured Alphaproteobacteria bacterium (assembly GCA_963838155.1). Lineage (GTDB taxonomy): Bacteria > Pseudomonadota > Alphaproteobacteria > Rhizobiales > Rhizobiaceae > Pararhizobium_B. The sequence continues at coordinate 4,162 of CAWIQE010000003.1, read as the reverse complement.
TAGGTGTTGCCCACGACAGCCGGGCCGCCGTGCCCGGGGCCGGAGACGTAGATCATGTTCAGGTCGTATTTCTTGATGACCCGGTTCAAATGCACGTAGATGAAGTTCTGCCCGGGTGTCGTCCCCCAAGTGCCCCAGCAGCATGTGCTTCACATCCCCGAGCGCCAATGGCCGCTTCAGCAAAGGATTGTCATAGAGATAGATCTGGCCGACGGACAGGTAATTGGCAGCCCGCCAATAGGCATCCATCCTTTTCAGCAGATCCGGCGACAGTGTGCTGGTTTCCATGGCTTGGGCCTTCCGGTTCGAGTCGAGTTTGAGCCTGCCGACGACCGGTCTTGCGGTCACGATCTCTTCGTCGGTATGCTCGACGAGCCGCCGTTGACGGTCAGGATGCGCGAACTAGGCGGAGTCATGGGCAGACCCTTCGTCTGTCTGCAACCCGAACGACGCAAGTTTCGCGCATGTCGTGTCGTACGTATGAAGAACGCCGCGAATTCCCATCCCTTCTGAGATCTCCACGAACATTGCCGTGTTTTCGATGTAGAGCACGTGAGGCGGCGACACCTGAGCGACGTCCAGGGCCAACCGGAAGATATCGACGTCGGGTTTGCGCAGGTGAACGAAGCAGGATGAAAAAAAGCGTCGGCAATCTCGGTCAGCTTGAACGTGTCAATCCGATACGCATTCAACTCGCGTCCCTCATTGCTGACGACGACGATCTTCAACCGGTAGCGGGCCTCGAGCCGGGCCATCAGCTTCAACTTCTCGGGATAGGGTTTCGACTGTGCGAACATGAAGCGTTGAAACGCTGACCGGGTGAAGGGACGCGCTTTGTAGAAAATCACTCGATCGAGATAGTCATCGAGGGTGTACTTGCCGTCCTGGTAGGTGTTCCAGGTGATGAGGTGACATGGTTCCACGATGACCGCATATTCAGGGCAAGCTCGGACAAGGCTCCGAAGCCTTCTATGTCTGCCGACAAGAGTACGTTCCTTCGGTCCGTTTGCGCGCGTCATGAACGGTCACTTCAAGCCAATCCAGTTTGCTGCAATTCCGGGCACAGACGGAAACAGGTCGACATAGATTGGCGTACCGGATTGGTCATGTCGCGATACCTTGACGACGGGATGCCTGCAATTGCTGCTGCCTTGTTGAACCTGCCCCGCAATTTGCGTGGCCGCTTGCGTGGGGCCTGGTGCTTCCACGTCCCAGGCGCTGCCCGTCGGCTCATCGTTGTCATACTCTTCCAGGAGATATCGCAGCATTGGCTTTCCAATTTGGTCGGCGTAACGAGACACCCTTTCGGCTGCGTCAAGCGTTCACGATGTTGCCCGTAGCGTTAGGCGTGAGCACGCCGCCGCCGTTGTGCGCTGCCGCCGGCTTGCCGGTCGATTCGAGAAGTTCGAGGAACGGCCTGACGATGTCGATCGGCATCGGGAAGATCACCGTGGAATTCTGTTCCGCGCCGATCTCGGTCAGCGTCTGCAGGTATCGCAACTGCATGGCGGCAGGAATGCTTGAAAGGATCTTGGCCGCGTTGGTTAGGGTTTGCGAGGCCTGGAACTCGGCGTCCGCATGAATGATCTTGGCTCGGCGATCGCGTTCGGCTTCCGCCTGCTTGGCAATGGCGCGCACCATGTTCTCCGTCAGCTCGACGGTCCTGATTTCGACATTGGAGACCTTGATGCCCCAGGTTTCCGTCTGGGCGTCGAGGATGTTCTGGACGTCGGTGTTGAGCTTCTTCCGTTCCGACAGCATCTCGTCGAGATCGTGCTGGCCGAGGACGGCGCGCAAAGTTGTCTGGGCGAGCATGTTGGTTGCTGGAAGATAGGTCTGCACACTGATGATTGCCCGTTCCGGATCATCCACCTTGAAGTAGAGAACCGCGTCGACCTTCATCGAGACGTTGTCGCGCGATATGACGTCCTGGCTCGGGATCTCGATGACTTGCATGCGCAGATCCACACGGACCATGGTCTGCACGAACGGGATCAGCAAGACGAGGCCCGGCCCCTTCACCCTCTGGAACCGGCCGAGCGTGAAGACGACGGCCCGCTCGTATTCGCGCATGATCTTGATGCTGGCCGAAGCCAGAATCAGCAAGAGGAAGAGCACCGCGGCAATGAGGTACAGAGCTAAGGAGATCATCGTGTTGCTCCCTTGCGAGCGAGGACGGCAGCCCGACTTCTCGAAAACAGGTCTTGGCCGAAGATACGTCGTGCCTGACCTCGGGCGGTCCGATTGGGTGGCCCGGCGGGATGTTCGCAGGCACAGTACAAAGCATCGATGTCGCCCGGTAGGCTCGGAAAGTACCGATAGAGATGGCCGTAACTGGGGGAATATCTGTTCGCGACAATCAGGAGACGCTGTCGGACAATTGCAAGAACAAACTTGCGGGGGATCTGCTCGTCTTCCTGTGAGGCGAGAGCCTGGACGGCGCGGCGCGAAGCGGGCGTTTCCAGTGGGTCTTCCGCCGATCCGTTCTGCGCCTGAATGTGTGGCGTTGCTCAGCCGCCAGCTTGATCCGTGCGCACCGATTGACCGCCCGTGTGATCGCTGTCCTTGCCGAATGCGGAGACGAGCAGATGCATCAGTTTCTTCAACGCGCCGTCGAATGCGTCTTCAACGGTTGCGGCCGTATCGCTCGCCGCCACCGGATGCCGGCCGGCGGGACGCGCTTCAATGAGGCATCGCTTGTCGGAACCGCCGGTCTTCGCGCCATTTTCATCGCTCAAGTGGACATCGACCAGGGTGATCTGATCGGCAAAGCGGGCAAGCACGGAACTCGCGCTCGAACTCGAGTTGCCGCATCAGATCCTGATGGACTTTGACGCTATGGGCAGAACTGATCCGGATATGCATGTTGTTTCTCCAAAGCTCCGTTTCTGGGTGAGATGTGCCATTCCCGACCTTGCCCGACCTTGCCCGCCCTTGGCACCGGGCACATCCACACCGTGTCCTGCGCAACCGTGGCGGCGGAGCCCGCCGATGGCTGCGAGAGGTGCCAAGAGGGGATTGCGCCGTCAAGATTGCTCGGTTCGCACCGATTCTGCCCGAAGCGGAATCGGTACGCGGTTCAGCAGGACGTGCCAATCAGGAGCGCCCCACCGGCATGCCGTGCAGGCCGCCGAGGAGCCAGAGGACAATCAAGACAATGAGCACCAGCCCAAGAACGCCTCCCAGTCCACGCCCGCCGTATCGGTTGTAGCCATAATAGCCGCCACCGCCGCCGAAAAGCACAATCAGCAAGATGATAATCAGGATCGTCCCCATGGCCTGCTTTCCTTTTCATTCATTTCTGGCGTTGTAGCGGAAGTGTCAGTACCGAATCGGCTGCGCCGCCGGTGCAATTCACCGATCGATATGAGCCGCCGCTGTCTTTCGTCCCAAAGCGAAAGGGTGGCCGCCCAAACGGTCTGGGGCATGAACCGGATGACCGGCCACGGATCGGCAAGACATAAGGCTGGCCGTCCCTGACGCAACCGAGATGTCCCAGGCGATTTTGCGACAGAACCTCGATACATTGGTTTGATGTGAGTGCCAGCAATCGCATGTCACGTTCTCCTTCATCCATGGGATGGGCGGGACCTGCCCTCAATGGGCTCCCCTGTCTTGCGGCAAAGAGGAAGCCATGGTCGTGGCCTCCTCGATCGCCCGGATCAGGTCGGCTTCGAAAAACGGCTTGCGGATCGACACGGCGCGCGGATGAAGCCGTTCGTGGAGCAACCGATCAGCGCTCATGAAGATGTGCGCGATGAAGTCGTTGCGCAGGATCTTCTCCACGGCCGCAACGCCGCTGCCTTCGTGCAGACACGCATCGACAACCATCAACTCCGGCGAGAGACGCAAGGCCGCAGCGACCGCGCCGGCCTCGGTTCTTTCGCTGCCACAGACCTCGTGGCCCATTGCCGTCAGCATGTCGGCGAGCAGCAGCGCGATCAAAGGCTCGTCCTCGACGATCATCACACGAAGCGGTCTCATCGTCCGATTTTATCTCCGCCGCCCCCTTCGTTCAGCCAGATCTGGATCTGGTCATGCAATTCGCGCGCGGCCCGCCGGGATCGCGGCGTCACCGAACGCGCCAGTCCGGAAGCGGCTGGCGCTGTTTTCTCATCCGTCGCCTCAGGCAGACGCGGGGGAGTTCTGGATTTGCGGATCC
>CAWIQE010000002.1:0-620212 GCA_963838155.1 uncultured Alphaproteobacteria bacterium | reverse complement strand
GATTGCGATGAACGGCAGGTTGGCCGGGTTATTTTGCGGCGTCGCATTCGGCGCGCTGGTTCTCTCCCAGACTTCGCAGGCCGCCGACTTCACTGTCCATGCCGGCGAGGTCGTCGACGGCCCGGTGCACCTCACCCTCCCGGGCTACGTCATGGAGATCGAGAAGGACGCCGAGGTCAACGGGACCGATTACGCCATCGTGGAAGAGAGCACCGACGACCAGGTCATCAACGCCGGGACGATCAACGGCGCCGTCGCGATCTTCTCGCAGGGGGCGGGAATCGTCGTCGACAACAGCGGCACGATCAACGGTCTCGACAGCAACGGGATGGGCATCCAATCCCTCGGCGACGACGCGACGATCACCAACAGCGGCACCATCCAGGCGGACGGCGAGCAATCGACCGGCATCATGCTCTCCGGCGACTTCGCCGAAGTCACCAACACCGGCCTCGTCCAGAACACGGGCGATTCCGGGACCGGCATCTTCGTCGGCGGCGACGACGCGTATGTCGAAAACGACGGCCGGATTCTCGCGACCGGTTTCCGCGGCACCGGCGTCAAGCTCTCCGGCGCCGACGCGGTCTTCCTCAACAGCAACCTCGTCAGCGCCTCGGGCTCCGGCAGCTTCGCCCTCCACTCCCTCGGCGCCAACGCCTGGATCGTAAATTTGAACACCATCGAGGCGACGGACGAAGCCAACGTCGGCATCTATTCCGTCGGCGACGACGCCGTCATCGTGAACACGGGGGACGTACTCTCCACGAATGACGGCGGCTTCGCTATCTTGTCCACGGGCGCGAACGCCGAAATCGATAATTACGGCAAGATCGAGGCGTCCGGCACCGGCTCCATCTCGGTGAACATCCACGGCGCCGCCATGGTCAACACCGGCACCGTGAGCAACTCGGGCAATTTCGGCGCCGCGATAGTCACCGAAATCAAAGGCACGACGCTGTCCAACACGGGCACGATCGTCGCGTCGGGCGATACCGCCATCGCCGTCGACGCCCAGGGGGCCGACGCCTGGATCGTCAACGACGGCGAGATCCGCGCGCCGGGCGACAAGGGGATAGCTGTCGCGACCGAGGAGAACGGCGCCACCTTCACCAACCGCGGCGCGGTCTCCGCGACCGGCCTCGACGGCGTGGCCTTCGAGTTCTACGGCGCCGATACGACGCTAAACCTTCTTAACGGCATGACCGTCGAGGGCAGGATCGAGTACCTGAATCCGCGCTCCGGGACGATCGACATCGCCCGCGGGCTCAACGCCGCGCTGACCATCGGCGGCATGCCCGCCACCATCGAGACGCACGGCCAGCCCTATACCATCAGCGGCGATACGCTGATCGTCGTCGACCAGACCGGCTTCGCCGCGACCGACGCCTTCGCCTTCGACCTGACCCGCGCCATCGCCGACACGGTGGACCAGCGGATGGCGGCGCGCGGCGAAGGACCGGTGACCACCGGCGCGCTGCCCGGCTCGTCGGAGATCGGCCAGCGCAACTTCTGGATCTCCGGCCTCGGCCTCTATGGCGACCGGCCGGCCACCGCCTCGCTCGACGGTTCCAGCTACGCGGGCGGCGGCGTCGTCATCGGCGCCGACCGCGCGCTTTCGGCGACCGACACGGCGGGCCTCTTCGCCGGCGCCTCGTTCGGCCGGATCGAGACCGACATCGGCACCACGCGGATCTCCAACAGCGCCGGCTTCGCCGGCGCCTACTGGAGCCACGACGACGGCCGCGCCTTCCGCAACCTGTCCGTCACCCTCGGCGGCATCGAGACCGAGAGCAAGCGCACCGTGGCGAACAACACCGTCGCCGGCGGCCTCGAGACGGCGAGCGCCGGCTACGGCAGCTTCTACATCAGCCCCGCCGCCACCTTCGGCATCCACCGGCAGTTCGGCCGCGCGACGGTCTCGCCGAGCGTCCGGCTGCGCTACACGGGGCTCTTCACGCCCGGCTTCTCCGAAACCGGTTCGGCGGGCGACCTGTCGGTGGCGAGCCGCTTCGCGCAGGCCATCGACGTCCGCGGCCAGGTCAAGGCGGAGCTCGGCGGGCTGGTGGGCGAAGCCGGCGTCGGGCGCATCGGCGTCAGGGCCGGCGTCGACGGCATCCTCACCTTCGGCGGCAAGTTCGACGCGACGGCGCTCGGCGCCGACATCGACTTCGCCGTCGACGGGGAAAAGGCGGTGGCCCGCGGCTTCGTCGGCGCCGATGCGAGCTTCGACGCCGTGAACGGCATGAAACTGAACCTCGGCGTCGACGCCGGCTACGACACGGCCGACACCTTCACGGTGAGGGCCACGGCAAGCCTCGCCAAGACTTTCTGACGAAGCCTTGCCGGCAGCGCGCCGTCGGTGGATGGCCGACGAGCGCTGCCGGCCGGCGGCGGCTGCATCCGATGCGACCCCAGGCCTCTCCGGCACCGACCGAGTTCATGCGTAAAGTCGGCGCCGTCGAGAACCGGGCAATCCATCGGTCAGCCGCCGCCAACCATATGCGCCCGACGGGGCGTTCGGTGGAGATGCGCGGCGATGGACACGATTTGATTCGGGGAAGGCCATGTGGAAGGCGCTGACGGCCGTTTCGCTGTTTCTCAACGCCCCGTCCGCGCCTTCAAACGGTCCGATGGGTCCGTCAGCTTGCCTTGCCCGCGCCTTCCGGACCGGCCGCAAGCTTGACTTCTGACGCCCCCCTATCGCCGGCCCCAGTCCTCGCGGAAGACGAGCTCGTCGAGCGGCAGCCTTTGCCGCCAGTTCCTGACGGCGAGTTCGGGTTCGAGGTGCAGCCGGTCGACGAAGCCGACGCAGAGATAGGCGACGATGGCGACGGGATCCGGCACGCCGAGGAGCTGCTTCAGCCGGTCGGCGTGGTAGATGCTGACCCAGCCGACGCCGACGCCCTCGGCGCGCGCGGCGAGCCAGAGGTTCTGCACGGCGCAGACCGTGGAATAGAGATCCATCTCCGGATTGTGCGTGCGCCCGAGCACGACCCGGCCGCCGCGCGTGCGGTCGCAGGTCACGCAGATGTTGAGCGGTGCGGCGAGGATGCCTTCGAGCTTGAGCGCCTGGTAGGCGCTGCGGCGGTCGCCCGAAAACATCCCGGCCGCCTCCGCATTGGCCTCCGAAAAGAGCGCATGCACCTCTTCCCGCCGGCCGCGCTCGCCGATCAGCAGGAAGTTCCAGGGCTGCATGAAGCCGACGGACGGCGCGTGATGGGCCGCCTCCAGCAGCCGCCGCACCAGCGCGTCCGGCAGCGGCCGGTCGACGAATTCGTTGCGCACGTCGCGGCGCGTCTCGATGGCGCGGTAGACGGCGGCTCGGTCGTCCTCGTGAAAACGCGGCGGCAGGCGCAAGCGCGCCCTCTTCTGCATCCAGCATCGTTCGCTCCCAACAAGGCTGTCGGCGAGCGCACCGCCGTCCGCGCGGGCACGCTCTCTGGTCGCCTGGCCGGTCTTCTGACTCCGGTTCGCCCGGACAGCGCGCCTTCCCGGTCTCCCAGTGGCATCGATGCGCTGCCCGTCCCCGTTACAGCGTTGGGCACGTCGCCGATTCGCACGGCGTTCCCGAACACCAGACGGCGGCGACCATAGGCCCGCGCGGCCCCCCGCCGCAAGGCCCTCGCGCCCCGCCCGCCACGCCCCGCCTGAATCAAGATCGCAAGCGACACCCCCAAGCCCCTGAAATCCCGACCGATCGCCGTGTCTCCGAGGCGAAGCCCGGAACCGCGCGCAAACACCGCCACCGGCCCCGGCGCGCGCGGCGGCTCCCGATCCCCCTTGACACCCAGCCCCGGGCGGCCGCATGGTCGGCGCTTCACCCAGGGGGGCCCGGACAACGGGCTGAGATACCGCTGGCCTTGAAGGCAGCGCGGTGACCCTTCGAACCTGATCCAGTTCATACTGGCGTAGGGATGGTGCGGGTCATGGGCTGCGGCAGGTGTGCCGGGCGGGGTCCATCGCCTCTTTTCATCCTTCCACGAGAGCTGGGTCTCCATTGCGATGCGCAAGGGAGCCTCTAGAATGGACGAACGCGACGAACGCCGCATGCCGGCGGTCACCACCGGGCCGCTGCCCGCTTCCGGCAAGATCTTCGTGCCGGGCATCCTCCACCCCGATATCCGCGTTCCCATGCGCGAGATCGCCCTCCATCCGACGGCCGGCGAGCCGCCGGTGGTCGTCTACGATTCCTCCGGCCCCTATACGGCCGCCGGCGCCGATATCGACATCGAGCGGGGGCTGCCGCGCCTGCGCGAGGCGTGGATCCGCCGCCGCGGCGACGTCGAGGCGGTCGAGCCCCGCCGCCTCCGTCCCGAGGACAACGGCCATGCCGACGGCCGCCGGGCCGTGCGTGCCTTCGCCGGCCGGCCGGCGCCCGTCGCCGCGTCGGGCGGCCGCGCCGTCACGCAGCTCGCCTATGCCCGCGCCGGCATCGTCACCCCGGAGATGGAGTTCGTGGCGATCCGCGAGAACCTCGGCCGCGACGCGCTCGCAGCCGCCGCCGAACGCGACGGCGAGGACTTCGGCGCGTCGATCCCCGGCCACGTGACGCCCGAATTCGTGCGCGACGAGGTCGCCCGCGGCCGCGCCATCATCCCGGCCAACGTCAACCACCCGGAGAGCGAGCCGATGATCATCGGCCGGAACTTCCTGGTGAAGATCAACGCCAACATCGGCAATTCCGCCGTGACCTCTTCCATGGCGGAGGAGGTGGAGAAGATGGTCTGGGCGATCCGCTGGGGCGCCGACACCGTCATGGACCTGTCGACCGGCAGGAACATCCACGACATCCGCGAATGGATCCTGCGCAACGCGCCGGTGCCGATCGGCACGGTGCCGCTCTACCAGGCGCTCGAGAAGGTCGGCGGCATCGCCGAGGACCTGACCTGGGAAATCTACCGCGACACCCTCGTCGAGCAGGCCCAGCAGGGCGTCGACTACTTCACCATCCACGCCGGCGTCCGGCTCGGCCACATTCCGCTGACCGTCGACCGCGTCACCGGCATCGTCTCGCGCGGCGGCTCGATCATGGCCAAGTGGTGCCTGCACCACCACCGCGAGAGCTTCCTCTACGAGCGCTTCGCGGAGATCTGCGACATCTGCCGCGCCTACGACGTTTCCTTCTCACTCGGCGACGGCTTGAGGCCGGGCTCGATCGCCGACGCCAACGACGCCGCCCAGTTCGCCGAGCTGGAGACCCTCGGCGAACTGACGGAGATCGCCTGGGCGAAGGACTGCCAGGTGATGATCGAGGGGCCCGGCCACGTGCCGATGCACAAGATCAAGGCCAACATGGACCGGCAGCTCGCCGCCTGCGGCGAGGCGCCGTTCTACACCCTCGGCCCGCTCACGACCGACATCGCGCCGGGCTACGACCACATCACCTCCGGCATCGGCGCGGCCATGATCGGCTGGTTCGGCACGGCGATGCTCTGCTACGTCACGCCCAAGGAGCATTTGGGCCTGCCCGACCGCGACGACGTCAAGACCGGCGTCGTCACCTACAAGATCGCCGCCCACGCCGCCGACCTCGCCAAGGGCCACCCCGCCGCCCGGATCCGCGACGACGCCCTGTCGCGCGCCCGCTTCGAGTTCCGCTGGGAAGACCAGTTCAACCTGTCGCTCGATCCCGACACGGCCCGCGCCTTCCACGACGAGACGCTGCCGAAGGAGGCCCACAAGCTCGCCCATTTCTGCTCCATGTGCGGCCCGAAATTCTGCTCGATGCGCATCTCGCACGACATCCGCGCCGAAGCGCGGAAGGAGGGCATGGAGCGCATGGCCGAGAAATACCGCGACGGCGGCGACCTCTACGTGCCGGCCGGGACCGCCCGCGCGGCGACGGCCGGCGAGGGGGGCTGAGGCCGTGCGGGTCCTCGTCAGGGGCGCCGGCGTCGCAGGCCTCGCCACGGCCTTCGAGCTCGCGCGGCGCGGCGCGGCGGTGACGCTCGCCGACACCGCCCCGGCCGCCGGCGGCGGCGCGTCCCGGATGGCCGGCGGCATGCTCGCCCCCCGGTGCGAGGCGGCGACCGCCGGCCCGGCCGTCCTCGCGCCCGGTCGGCTCTCGGCCGAATGGTGGGAGACGGCCGTGCCGGGCGCGGTGCGCCGCGCGGGAACCCTCGTCGTCGCGCCGGCGCGCGACCGGGCCGAGCTCGACCGGTTCGCGGCGCGGGCGGAGGCCGTCGACCGCCTCGACGCGGAGGCGCTCGCCGCCGTCGAGCCCGATCTCGCCGGGCGCTTCCGCTCCGCGCTGTTCGTCCCGGAGGAAGCCCATCTCGACCCGCGGGCGGCGCTCGCCGCGCTGGCAGCCCGGCTGGAGTCGCTCGGCGTCGACTGCCTCTTCGGCGGCCAGGCCCCCGCCAGCGGCCGCTTCGACCGGATCGTCGACTGCACCGGCATGGCCGCCGCGGCAACGCTTCCCGGCCTCAGGGGCGTACGCGGCGAAATGCTCCTTCTCCGGACGGACGAGGTGCGGCTCGCGCGCCCGGTGCGGCTCCTGCACCCGCGCTTCCCCGTCTATGTCGTCCCGCGCGGCGACGGCCGCTTCATGGTCGGCGCGACGATGATCGAGAGCGACGACGCCGGCCCGCCGAGCGCCCGCTCGGTGATGGAGCTGCTGAACGCCGCATACGCGCTGCATCCGGCCTTCGGCGAGGCGCGCATCCTCGAGGCGGGCGTCGGCGTGCGGCCCGCCTTCCCGGACAACCTGCCGCGCCTCGTCGAAAGCCGGGGCGTCCTCCATGTCAACGGCTTCTACCGCCATGGCTTCCTGCTCGCCCCCGCGATGGCCGCAAGGGCGGCCGACGCCGTTTTCGGCACTGTTTCGATGGAGACCCGCGAAGATGAGACTGATCGTCAACGGACAACCGCATGAGGCCGCGGCCGCCACGCTGGCGGCCCTCCTCGACGAACTCGGCTACGAGGGAGACTGGATCGCCACGGCGGTGAACCGGGACTTCGTGCCCCGCGACAGGCGCCCCGGCACGCGTCTCGCCGAGGGCGACCGCATCGAGATCCTCTCGCCCCGGCAGGGAGGCTGACCATGGCGCTCCACGTCTACGGCGAGACGCTCGCCTCGCGCCTGCTCCTCGGCACGGCGCAATATCCGTCCCCCGACGTGCTCGCCGACGCCGTCCGCGCCTCCGGCGCCGCCATCGTCACGGCGTCGCTGCGCCGCGCGGCGGCCGGCGGCCGCCCCGGCGGCGGCTTCCCGGAGTTCCTCGCCGAACTCGGCCTCAAGGTGCTGCCGAACACGGCCGGCTGCCACAGCGTGAAGGAGGCGGTCACCACCGCGCGGATGTCCCGCGAGGTCTTCCGCACCGACTGGCTGAAGCTGGAGGTGATCGGCAACCACGACACGCTGCAGCCCGACGTCTTCGCGCTGGTCGAGGCGGCGGACATCCTCTGCGCCGAGGGGTTCCGGGTGTTCCCCTATACGACCGCCGACCTCGTCGTCGGCGAACGGCTCCTGGAGGCCGGATGCCGGGTGCTCATGCCCTGGTGCGCGCCCATCGGCTCGGCCCGCGGGCCGGTCGATCCGGACGGCCTGAGGGCGATGCGCGCCCATTTCCCCGACGTGCCGCTGATCGTCGACGCGGGCATCGGCCGGCCGTCCCACGCCGCCGCCGTCATGGAACTCGGCTACGACGGCGTCCTCCTCAACACCGCCGTCGCCGCCGCCGACGATCCCGCCGCCATGGCGGGCGCCTTCGCCGGCGCCGTCGAGGCGGGCGCCGCCGCCTGGCGCGCCGGCCTCCTGGAGCCGCGCGACATGGCCGTGCCGTCGACGCCGACCATCGGCCGGGCGGTGTTCTCGTGAAGCTCGATCCCTTCTACCCGATCGTCCCCTCCGCCGACTGGGCGGAGCGCCTGGTGCCGCTCGGCGTCCGCCTCGTCCAGCTCCGCATCAAGGACCGCCCGGAGGCCGATCTCCGCGCGCAGATACGGTGCGCCCGCGCCATCTGCGCCCGCCAAGGCGCCCGGCTGGTCGTCAACGACTACTGGCGGCTCGCCATCGAGGAGGGCTGCGACGCCGTCCATCTGGGGAGCGAGGACCTCGCCGCCGCCGACATGGGCGCCGTCCGCCGGGCCGGGCTGGCATTCGGCGTCAGCACCCACGACGACGACGAGCTTGCCCGCGCCCTCGAGGCCCGCCCGGATTACGTGGCGCTCGGCCCGATCTGGCCGACGGTCCTGAAGGCGATGAAATGGGCCCCGCAGGGCACCGCCCGCATCGCCGAATGGAAGGCCCGCATCGGCGCGCTCCCTCTGGTCGCCATCGGCGGCCTCACGACGGAGCGGCTGCCGCCGGTCTTCGCCATGGGCGCCGACAGCGCCGCCGTCGTCACCGACATCACGCTCGCGCCCGATCCGGAGGAAAGGACGCGCGCATGGATCCGCGCAACGGCGAAGTGGCGGTGACGGGTGGCCGCGTCCTCGTCGTCGCCGGCACCGATTCCTCCGGCGGCGCGGGGCTCCTGCGCGACGTGGCGACGCTCGCCGGCCTCGGCGTCCCCGTCTGCGCCGCCGTCACCGCCGTGACGGCCCAGACCGACGGCGGCGTCGGCGCGGTCGAGGCGATGCCGGCCCGCCTCGTCGAGAGCCAGATCGACGCCGCCTTCGCCGGGGGGACGGTCGCCGCGGTGAAGATCGGCATGCTCGCCGGCGCCGGCATCGCCGAGGCGGTCGCCGCCCGGCTGGAGAGGCATCCCGACGTCCCCGTCGTCCTCGACCCGGTGCTCCGCGCCACATCGGGCGGGCGCCTCACCGATGCGGCGGGCCTCGTCGTCCTCCGCCGCCGCCTGCTGCCGCTGGCGCTCCTGGCGACGCCGAACCGCGACGAACTCGCCGCACTCGCCGGCGCGGCGCCCGCGGGAAGCGAGGCGGAGGCGATGGCCCAGGCCGCGCGGCTCCTGGCCGCCGGCGCGCGGAACGTCCTCGTCAAGGGCGGCCACGCCGCCGGCGCCCGGGGAACCGACATCCTCTGCCGGCAGGACGGCACGCGCCTGCGCTTCGAGGGAAGCGAGCGCCCCGGCAGCGTCCGCGGCACCGGCTGCGCCCTGTCGAGCGCCATCGCAGGGCATCTGGCGCGGGGCGCGGACCTGCAAACGGCCGTCCATGCCGCGCGCGCCGTCGTCCGGGCGCTCTTCGACGATCCGGCAAACGCATCGCCGCCGACCCCCCGCTGAATCGGCCGCGCCTGTGCCGTACGTGACAGCGCGTCGGCGATGCTCGGCTATCTTCAGGTTGTAATAAACGAAAACCACAACCTTAGGAGAAGACCATGGGCGATCCGGTTCGAGGCAATGGCGGCACGGCGCCGGGAAACGAAACGACGAACCGGTCGGCCGTCCGGCAGGCCGGCGTCATGCGGATCGGCGGCGCCGTCTCACCGTCCGGCGCACGCGGCAATGTCGTCACCGTCCGGCCAGTGCCTGCGAGAGCCTCGCCCGCGAGAATCGTGCCCGCGAGAATTGGCAGCGCCGCCGCGCCCGCCGACCTGGGCGGCATGGACCAAAGAGCGCTCGGCAGATTTTTCGAGCGGTTTCCGACGCTTCGGGCATTCGACGCGGCCTATCCGGAACTTCGGAACGTCGCCCTGCCGCGGTTCGACGGCGCGGTCTTCGCCGACATGCTGCGGCGCATCGGCGAGGAGGGCGGCGGCAGGACCTGCCGAAACCTCCTGGACGCGTTCGACCCCGTGACGCTCCTCATCGGCCTGAAGGAACTGCGCAGCCGCGACCGGCGCTCCGGGAGGCCGCTTGCGGTCGACCGCACCCGGCAGCGCCCCGTCTGCGACATGCTGGCCGGAGACCGCTACGCGACAAGGGGCAGGGAGGCCGGCTACGATCCGACGACGCTCCGCCCCTACAAGACCAGCATCGAATCCGCGGCCGGTTTCCTGGAGGAGCAGAACCCGAAATTATGTGATGTATTGCATCATGAATTCGGCCGCAGCAAAATCGACGTTCCGATTCTGGAAATATTATCGGCAAGATATGAAGACCTTCTTCCGTCGGGCCAGGGAATTCTGAAGGTAAACGAAGAACGCGCGAATTATTTCAGGCAGTTATTCCAGGTAGAATATTCAGCGCGCGTGCTCCTGGCCTGCATCCGCGAATCCACCGCGGACGAGAAGCCGGAGACGCAGGCCGACATCAACCGCATCGCGGTCTCCACCGGCGACAAGCTCTATCGGGAAATCCTGCTGAGCCTGATCCGGACCGAGATCGCCTCCCTGGACTTCGGCAGGAGACGCCCCTTCGACCGGATCCTGATGCGCGGACTGCAGGCGCTCTATGCGACCGGCAACGTCGACAAGGCGTTGACGGCCGTGCACAACGAGAGGCTGGAAGCCCGGCCGGGCCGGCCGGCCGGCGTCGTCATGGATCTCGAAGTCTCCCGCGAGACGAAGTCCAACGAGTTGAGGCGCCTGCTCGATGACTTCGGCCGGCACCACAAGGCCTTCCGTTCCGAAATGATGCCGACCTCGATCCTCCAATTCGTCGAGGCGACGATGGACGATTACCAGATCGACACCCAGGAGCGGCCATATGCGGCAGCCTGCGAAGTGCTCGACTATGTCTGCCTGGCGGACGTCGCCGGGTGACCCGGCCCGGCACCGCCGGCTGACCCGGCTTCGCGGCCGTGCAACTTTCGAGAGCAAAAAAACCCCTTGCTGTGCCGTTCGTGACAGCGCCGCCGTCCAATGCGGACGATAAGCGGATTGCAATTTTTCGTTAAGACAATTTTAAGGAGAAAGCCATGGGCGATGTGCCTTCCATTCGCGATGCCGTTCCGAACGTCAATCTCCAGACGATCAATCTCGATCTCACCGGGCCGCAGGCGCCGGGGCAGGGCGGCCGGATCGAGACGGGCGGAGCCGAACGCAGCGTGACCGTCAGCCGGAGGGCCGAACCGCCGAGGCCACGCGCCGTGCCCCGCATCGATCCGGAACTGAAGGCGGCGGAATTCCGCCGGCGATTTCCGAAATTTTCGGCTTTCCGCAAAGACTACCCCGCTCTGGAGCATATCGACTCGCTATGGTCCAGGAGCCTCGGCGCGTTCATCCGGACGGTCCAGGCCATCGCCGCGTCCACCGGCGACGAGTCCTACACGGCGCTTCTACTGGAGTTCGGTCCGAAAGTTCTCCAGGAGGGTCTGGCGAGGCTGAAAAACAAGGAATACGGAAAAAATACGACGCATAGAACCTTTAACACCAATAGTAAAGTAATATTGAATGACAGAAACGCGAGATTGGCTGCTCAGCACAATTATAATATGTATTGTATAACGTCTCGTTCGCAAGAGCTATTTTATCGATACTACGATAAGAAAAGCTGGAAGTTAAGTGAAAGATATAATAAGCATAAACTTTTCGGTACCGATGGTTCTGCTAAAGTGTACCTTCGGAGATTCGCTTATTTTACCGATAAAATCCCAGGAGGGCAGGGGCTTTTCAGAACGAATGAAACGTACTCATCCTATTTCAAGACACTGTTCAACACGACAGTGACGGAGCGGTTCATCGACAGGTGCAGCCAGGAACTGCACGACGACGACGAGCCCGCGAAAGTCGATAGGATCGGGGAAGAGGTCGGCGTCGAAACCTTTCGGGAGATCGTTCTGAGCCAGCTGCGAACCGAGGCCGAGGCGCCGGACTTCAAGGCGAGGCCGGACTTCAGCCGCATCATGGTGCAGGGGTTGAAGACGCTGTACGAAACGGACGATGCCGAAAAGGCCCTGGCGGCCCTGCGCGCCGAGGCCGATGCCTGCTCCCGGGAATTCCCGCAAGGACGCGAGGGCGCCTTGGGCGCGCAGAGGTCCATGCAGGAGCGGAACGCCCGCATCAAGGTTTCCCTCGTCTCCGACATGGGTGCCGGCCGGGGCAGCATCGAGGCCATTCAGCCCGTTGCCTTGCGGGACTTCGTCAAGGAAATGACCTTCCAATTCTTCCTCGCCCAGAATTCCACGATGACCCCGGGCGTCGTTGCCGCCGACATCTACGACTACGCCAACCCGAAAATTCGCGGGGACCACCATGTCGGTCGTGAAAGCTCGGCCGCCCGGACCGAAGGATAGGTGGATCGAATTGATCTGCTCATACGACCGGAGGCAGGCCTGCGAGATCTGCCCTCCACGGGGCCGGGCGGTGCCCGGCTCCGCCCCGAAAGTACCGACCGATATGCAACCCAACGGAGACCGAAATGGGCGACTTGAACAACAACAATGCGATCAGACCCACCCAGGGCGGCCAGGCCGCCGCCGCGCCGGCGGAGCGATCCCGCCCGCAGGGCCGGCTTTCGGCGGAGGGTAGCGGCGAAGGCCGCGCCGTCGTCGTCCAGCAGGTGCCGCCTTCGCCGTTCGGGACCAGGACCCCCCCGGTCCCTCTGCCGCGGGGCCTCGACCTGACGAAGATGCGCGAGTTTCTCGCCAAGTATCCCACGCGGGCGACATTCGAGGAGGCCTTCCCGGAGCTGAACGACGTCGACCTGCCGAGAACCGGCGACATCACGGGGTTCTTGCTCGACGTCCTCCTGCGCGGCGAGCGCGTGGGACAAAAGTCGCGCTATGAAGCCCTTCTCGTCGAATATGGGGTGAAGGAGCTCATCGTCGCCATCCGCGAGCTTCGGTCGCGACCGGAAGGAAGGCCGGCGGAAAGATCCACCCGGAACATGCCGGACCTGCAGGGCGACAAATTCGCCATCAAGGCCTGGAAGGACAATTTCGATCCGTACAATCTCAAGAGCTATAAAGAGGAGACGGATGTCACGCGCGCGATCCTGGCGATCGGCGACTCCGGCCTCGCCCGACAGGTCGCGGAGATCACCAGGACCGATGAGAGTTTCGAAAGGGAACTGACGTCGAGAACCGCGACCTTCGTCGAGCGCCTGCCCTGCAGCAACGGCTTCTTCAGAGTCAACGAGACCCGGGCCCGGTATTTCAGGGATCTGTTCAAGGCGGAATTCGCACAGCGATTTCTCCAGGAGCTATCCTCCAAACTCTTTGTCGACAAACCGACGAAGTCGAAACTCGACGAGGTGGCGCAATCCATCGGTGACGAGCTTTTCGCGGAGATATTCCTCAGCCAGATGCGAATGGAGGCGGCGGCGCCGGACTTCAAGCGGAATCCGTCCTTCAGCCGCATCATGATCCAGGGGCTCAAGACGCTCCACGAGACGGGCGATGTCGAAAAGGCCAGAGCCGCGGTGGAGCGGGAAGCGAGCGCCTGCTGGCCCCACTTGCCGCCGCGGTCCGACCGGGTCCCCCAAAGCAGTTCGCCCACGGAGGCGCTGGCCTATGTCCAGCTGAGGCACGCGCAGACCCTCGGGGCGGGCCGCTTCGGGTCCCTCGGCCAGCTGCAGCCGCCTGCCATCAAGCCCTTCATCGAGGACATGGTCTATTACTTCTTCGTCGCCAACCGATCGGCCATGGCGACCCCCGGCGTTGTCATGACCGACGTCTACGACCTCGCCAGGTCGGCCCCCTTCGACTGACGGGCGCGGCCCCGTCTGAAGGATATGTAAGTTGCATCTAGAGATTGATAAAACCTAAAGGAGTATTGCAATGGGCGATCTGCCTTCGACCTCCCCCGCGAACACCGTCCGGACGTCCCATGTCCGGACCAACAACATCACCCTGGAGGAGGCCCGGAGCCGCGGCCTGCTCGACACGGGGGGCGGCGGCCGCAGCGTGACCGTCACCGAAAGGGCCGACGCACCGAGGCCGCGCGACAGGACCTATTCCACCGGCGAAAACTGGAGGCTGGACGGTTTCTTCCGGAGATTCTCCTCCCATGACGACTTCGTCGCGGCCTATCCGGCCCTGGAAGACATCGACCCGTCCGTATTGGACGATGCGGGGGCGTTCACGGATGCGGTCGAGGCCGTCGCCGCCAGGACCGGCGACCGGTCCTACACGCGGCTTCTGATGGAATTCGGCCCGACCGCCCTCGTGACCGGTCTGAAGGAACTGCGAAAGGACGTGGATCGGGAAAGCCCGGCCGAGCGAAAGGCCGACGAGAAGAAAGGCGAGACCGCGAGAATCGGGGGTGACATGCCGTCCGTCGACAATTTGGCGTCGACAAACCGCGTCGCCACGGCCAATCCGCAACAGCCGGCGAGCGAGGATGCCACGCCGACGACCGACGAGCGTTTCGTGAGCGAATACGAACGCAGCGTGATGGTCGCCAGCGAGGCAAAAGACCGCTGGCCTTGGTCCCGCCATGTCATCAACACCAACCCCGACCACAAAAACGTGGATGCCGGCAAGGTTTCGCAATTCATAGCGACCTACAAGACGTTTGACGCATTCTGCGAGGCCTTTCCGGCCCTGGGGCACATCGACCTGGACCAGAACCTCGATGCGTTCACGTCGACGCTCGAGGCCATCGCCTCATCCGCCGGCGACAAGAACCTGTCGCAGCTTCTGGACCGATACGACCTGGCGACCCTCCTGGTCGCCCTGAAGGAACTGCGCCACCGGGTGGATCCCCTCAAGGCGAGCTCGCTCAGGGCCGCCGCCGAAAGCAAGCTCGCCGAGGACGAATTCGCGGCATCCGGGATAAAGGACAGTTACAATCCGGACAATCTGTCCGATTACGACGCGGAAGTGGGCGAACTGAGGACGAGGTTGTACAAGACGAACGGCCGCCTCGGCGAGTGGATGGACACGCAGTTCACAAGGGACCCGAAAACCATGTCCTGGGAGATGACCACGTTCGCTCCCTTGCTTCGCAGGTTTGTGGGCTCGCCCCGCTTCGTGGGGGGGAACGAGACCTATGCGGCCTATTTCGGGCGGCTGTTCCAGGGGGAGGCGACAGCGCGGTTCATGTTGGCCTGCATCGAGAGATTCGGCGACAGGCAGGATGTCGAGCCCATCGAGATCCAGCGCCTCGCGACGTTTGTCGGCGAGAAGACCTTCAAAGAGATCTTCCTCAGCCAGCTCAGGACCGAAGCCGCAGCGCCGGACTTCAGGGCCAGGCCGGGCTTCGGCCGTATCATGATCGTGGGGCTGAAGACGCTTTACGAAACGCGCGATGCCGAAAAGGCCCTGACGGCCCTGCGCGCCGAGGCGAAGAAATGCTGGCCCCACCTGTCGCTGCGCGGCGCCGACGATTATTCCGGAAATCGCTCGCCCGTCGAAAAAGATGCCAATTCCGCGCTCACGTTCTCAGGAGAATCAAACCGTACCTTCCACTACTTCGAGAATCTCCAACCGACCGCATTCAGGCATTTGATCGAGGACATGATCTACTACCACTTCATCACCTACGGCATCGACAAGACCAGGCCCGGAGTCGTTGCGGACAGCGTCTTCGACCTCGCCAGTCGGGCTCCGCTCGGCTGACGCCCCTTTCCGGCCGGGGCCCCGGGGTAGAGAGCCACGTCCGCGATTCCGTGGAGCGCGGACGTGGCCCTAGTGGTGCGATCCTGACAGATGGTACCATCTGTTGGGAAAAATCGGCCCACCGGATCAATAGCTTGTGGGCTGACTTTTCCAAACGGATGGGTACCATCCGTTTGGGTCAGACCACTAGCGCATTGCTTTGCGCGCTTCCGGACGGAAAACCGGTTCCCACTTTCCTGGAAGCGCTCTAAAGGCGGCCGGCACGGTCGCGCGCGGCGTCACCGTCAGCCTCGTCGAGCAGCAGCAGCGCCGGTATCGGCTCCCGGTGGGGCAGGTGGCTGACGATCTGCAATTCGCCGTCCGTTCGGCGATGCACGGAATAGACCAGCTCGCCGCCCTGCGCCGTTTCCGTTCGCCTGCCGGCGATGCGGTAGCGCATCAGCATGGCGACCAGCGCCAGCAGGAATCCGGGCGGGATCGTGAGCCACAAGGCCTTGATCCAGTCCGGCGAGGATTTGAACGTGTCCAGCAGGTCCGCCCAGAAATTGTAGTCCGTCATCGCCTCGACCCCCCCTTTCCCAAAAATTGAGCGGTCACCGAGGTTGCCCTCTGGTGACCGGGGAGTTCGTAAGCCGCCGAGAGACGACCGCCACGGCCTTTAAGCCGAAGCTCTGGACATACGCCGAGGCCTCCCCGGCCATATAGGTCGAGGAGGTGCCTTGCGGTTGACACCAACCGCTCTCGGAGAGGTTACGACGCCCCGGGACCGGCCCGTTGCGGCCGATCTTGGCGCGAACCATAGTGGGAAACACCGGAAGGCGAAAGGGGTTCGATCGTGCACCGGAAAAGTTGCCGTCCGGGGCGAGTTTTGTGAACGCAGCCGCATCGCAAAGCGCCCGCCCCAGCTCGAAGGCCTTGATCCAGTCCGGCGAGGATTTGAACGTGTCCGGCAGGTCCGCCAAGAAATTGTAGTCCGTCATCGCATCGACCCCCTTTCCCAAAAATTGAACGGTCACCGAGGTTGCCCTCTGGTGACCGGGGAGTTGGAAAGTCGCAAGAAGACGACCGCCACGGCCTTTAAGCCGAAGCTCTGGACATACGCCGAGGCCTCCCCGGCCATATAGGTCGAGGAGGTGCCATTTCGGTCGACACCGACCGCTTCCTGAGAGGTTTCCAAGCCCCGGGACCGGCCCGTTGCGGCCGATCTTGGCGCGAACCATAGTGGGAAACACCGGAAGGCGAAAGGGGGTCGATCGTGCACCGGAAAAGTTGCCGTCCGGGCGAGCTTGGAGAATGCCGCCGCATCGCAAGGCGCCCGCCCCAAGCCGATCTCCCCCCTTGAGGGGGAGATGTCCGGCAGGACAGAGGGGGGTGCGCGGCGGCTCGGCTGGGGATGACGGTGGCGTTTGCGCGAGGCGGCGGCCCGTCCCCCTAGCCGCCCGCGGACATCGCGAGGCGCGCCGCGAGCCAGCCGGCGGTGGCGGAGGTTCCGGTCAGGAGGGCGCCCCAGCCCATGTCGAGGAGTGCGAGATGCAGCGGCCAGCCCTTGAGCGTCGCGTAGTTGGTCATGTCGTAGGTGGCGTAGGCGAGGAGCCCCAGGAAGGCGCCGGAGAAGAACGCCGCCGCGGCCGAGCCCGACTTGAGGGCGGGGAAGACGGCGAACACCAGGATGCCGACGACGTAGAGCGCGTAGAATGCCGCCGCCGCGCCCAGCCGTGGCCTGTCGAGGAGGAGGGGCCCGAGGGCGTCCGAATAGAGGCGATGCGCGATCCTGCCGAGCCAGATGTAGTCCAGCCCGAGAAAGACCACGATCGTGGCGATATAGGCCGCGGCGTAACGCATCGTCGGATTCTCCCTTGTCGTCGCCCGTCGTGTCGCACGTCATACGCGGACGGACCAGCTGCCGGATCACCGTAAGACGCGCGCGCGATTCGCGCACGCCCCCGCGGTGCGGTGATCCGTACCCCCGGCGGGCGCGTAACCGGACAACCGCGAATATGGAGCCGCGCATGCAGAGATCGAACATCGCCGTCGTCGGTTCGGGCATAGCCGGCCTTTCGGCCGCATGGCTCCTGTCCCGGGATCACGCCGTGACCCTCTACGAGGCCGGCGCCACCCCCGGCGGCCATGCCAACACGGTCGACGTCGACACTCCCGACGGCCCGGTCGCCGTCGATACCGGCTTCATCGTCTTCAACGAGAAGAACTATCCGAACCTGACCGCGCTCTTCGCCCGCCTCGGCGTCGACACCCTGCCGACCGAGATGAGCTTCAGCCTCTCCTTCGCCGACGGCGCCTACGAATATTGCGGGGCCGGGGCCGCCGGCTTCTTCGGCCAGAGGCGCAACCTCCTGAGGCCCCGCCACTGGCGGCTGCTCGCCGACGTCCGGCGCTTCTTCCGCACCGCCGAGGAGCGGGTCGCGGCGTGCCCGGCCGACATGTCGCTCGGCGCCTTCCTCGAGGCCGAGGGCTATGGCGACGGGTTCGTGCGCGACCACATCGTGCCGATGGGCGCGGCCATCTGGTCCACCGCCATGGCGGACATGCTGGCCTTCCCCGCCCGCAGCTTCGTCGCCTTCTACGCCAACCACGGCATGCTGCAGTTCGCCGGCCGTCCCGCATGGCGCACGGTCGCCGGCGGCAGCCGCACCTATGTCCGCCGCCTGCTGGAGGACGCGGGCTGCGAGGTGCTTCTCGCCAACCCCGCGACGCGGATCGTGCGCCACGCCGGCTACGCCCTCGTCGCCGATGCGCGCGGCGCGCTGCGGCCCTTCGACCACGTGGTGGTCGCCGCCCATGCCGACGACGCCCTGGCGCTCCTCGACGCCCCCGACGAGGCCGAGGCCCGGCTGCTCGGCGCCTTCCGCTACCAGCCGAACACCGCCGTGCTCCACCGCGATCCCCGCTGGATGCCCCGGCGCGAGCGGCTCTGGTCGAGCTGGAACTATCTCAAGAGGGACGAGGGCCTGGAGACGGGCCTCAGCGTCACCTACTGGATGAACCGGCTGCAGGACCTCGCCACACGCACCAACCTCTTCGTCACCCTCAACCCCTGCGGCGAGATCCACCCCAAGGCCGTAGACGGCACCTTCGCCTACCGGCACCCCGTCTTCGACGCCGCCGCGATGGCGGCGCAGATGGAACTCCACAGGATCCAGGGCGTTCGTCGAACGTGGTTCTGCGGCAGCTACGCCGGCTACGGCTTCCACGAGGACGGAATGGAGAGCGGGCTCGCCGTCGCCGAGCGGCTCGGCGGCATGGCGCGGCCCTGGCGGGCCGCAGACGCCGCCCCGCAAGCCGAGGAGCGGCCGGAAAGGATGGCCGGATGATGGGCCCCGGCGAGGCGATATATGCCGGCACCGTGCTGCACACGCGGCTCCGGCCGGTGGAGCACCGGCTTCGCTACCGCGTGTTCTCCGTGATGTTCGACTGCGACCGCCTGGACACGATCGGCGCGCGCTGCCGGCTGCTCTCCTACAACCGCGCGAACCTCTTCAGCCTGCGCGACGCCGACCACGGCGACGGCTCGCCGCTGCGGGCCTATCTCGCCGGCCTCGCCGGGCAGGCGGGCTGCGGCGCAGCCGTCCGCCGCTTCGTGATGCTGTGCTACCCGCGCGTCCTCGGCTACGTCTTCAATCCGCTGACCGTCTATTACGGCCTGGACGCAGAGGATCGCGTGCGCCTGCTGGTCTACGAGGTGAACAACACCTTCGGCGAGCGCACCAGCTACGTCCTGCCCGTCGAGGAGGGCACCGCCGGCGCTTCCGTCATCGCCCAGGCACACGACAAGCGCATGAGCGTCTCGCCGTTCAACGGCGCCTCGGGCCGCTACGGCTTCCGCGTCACCCCGCCGGGCGACCGCCTCGTCGTCGGCGTCGCGCTGAGGGACGGGGACGGGCCGCTCCTGAACGCGCTCTTCCGCGCCGAACGGCACCCCTTGAACGACCGGCAACTGCTGAAGGCGCTCTGGCGGACGGGCTGGCTGACCGTGAAGGTTACCGCCGGCATCCACTTCGAGGCGGCGCGGCTCTGGCTGAAGGGCCTGCGACCCGTCGCCCGCCCGCCCGCCGGAAAGCGCTCCGTCCACTTCGGCGCATCCCGTAAGAGCGGACCCCGGCCGCCTGCCGGGACCCGCGCAGGAACAGAGGCCCGGAGCCGTTCGGCGGTGTCCGTGGCGCTTCGCACGAAGGATAGTCCGCATGTTTGACGATTTCACCGGCTCCGGCGAGCGGGCCCGCCCCGGCCCGGCATCGATCCTGGCCGAGCGGCTCCTGCGCCGGCTCGCCCGCGGCTTCGCGGCGAGCGCGCCGCAAGGGTCGCTGCTCGTGGAACTGCCGGGCGGGCAGGCCGTCCGCCTCGGCCGGCTCTCGGGCAGCGGCGAGCCCTCCCTGCTCCTGCGTAACTTCCGCGTCTTCCGCAAGCTCCTTTCCGGCGGCCCCATCGGCTTCGCCGAGGCCTACATGGACGGCGACGTCGAATGCACGGACCTCGCCGGCCTCTTCCGCTTCTTCCTCGCCAACCGGACCGCGCTGGAGGCGAACGCCCGAAGGCTGCTCACCGTGCGCCTGCCCGACCGGCTCCTCCACCTCCTGCGCCGGAACTCGCGCGCCGGCAGCCGCCGCAACATCGCCGAGCACTACGACCTCGGCAACGACTTCTTCCGCCGGTTCCTCGACGCCGACATGCACTATTCGAGCGGCCTCTACCTGCGCCCCGGCGAGAGCTGCGCCGAGGCGCAGGCGAACAAGGTCGAGCGCATCCTCGAGCTGCTGGAGCTCGAGGGCGGCGAGACGATCCTCGAGATCGGCTGCGGCTGGGGCGCGTTCGCGCGGCGGGCGGCCGCCGGGGGCCACGCCGTCACCGGCCTCACGCTCTCGCGCGAGCAGCTGGCGCTCTCGCGCGAGCGGGCCCGCGAGGCCGGGCTCGAGGAGCGCTGCACCTTCCGCCTCGAGGACTACCGCGAGACCGGGGGCCGCTACGACCGGATCGTGTCCATAGAGATGATCGAGGCGGT
This sequence comes from uncultured Alphaproteobacteria bacterium, assembly GCA_963838155.1. Classification (GTDB taxonomy): domain Bacteria; phylum Pseudomonadota; class Alphaproteobacteria; order Rhizobiales; family Rhizobiaceae; genus Pararhizobium_B. Next base: position 599,850 of record CAWIQE010000002.1, on the reverse strand, counting down.
CGGCGAGGCCTACTGGCCGGTCTATTTCCGCACGCTCGCGGACCGGCTCGCCGACGGCGGCGTCGCCGTGCTTCAGGCCATAACCATCGACGAGGAGCGCTTCGCCCACTACCGCCGCTCGCCGGACTTCATCCAGCGCTACGTCTTTCCCGGCGGCATGCTGCCCACCGCGGACGCCATCGCCCGCCAGGCGGAGAAGGCGGGTCTCGTCCTCGACCGCACCGAACGTTTCGGCCTGTCCTATGCCGAGACGCTGGCCGAATGGTCGCGTCGCTTCGAGGCGGAGTGGCCGTCCATCGCCGCGCTCGGCTTCGACGAACGCTTCCGCCGGCGCTGGCGCTACTATTTCGCCTATTGCCAGGCCGGCTTCGAGGCCGGCGCCATCGACGTCGGCTTCTACCGGCTCCGCCGGCCCGGATAGACGAAGCGGCGGACGATCCAGAAGAACAGCGCGTTCGGCATCATCCGCAGGAGCTTGGTGCCGTAGACGAAGCGGCGCGGGAAGACGATCTCGTAGCGCCCCGCCACGAGGCCGTCGAGCAGCCGCCCGGCCGCCGCGTCGCTCGTCATCATCGCCGGCATGGGGAAGGGGTTGTCGCGCGTCAGCGGCGTGTCGACGAAGCCGGGATTGACGACGGACACCCGGATGCCCGAAGGCTCCAGCTCGCTCCTCAGCCCCTCGGCGAGGTTGATCAGCGCCGCCTTGGTCGGGCCGTAGGCGAGCGCGCGCGGCAGGCCGCGATAGCCCGCCACGGAGGCGACGATGGCGATGTGGCCGCGCCCGCGCGCCCGCATCCGCGGCACGAGCGCCGCCAGGCAGTTGACCGTCCCGAAATAGTTGACGTCCATGCCGTCGCGCATCGCCGCGAGGTCGATTTCGCCGGGTTCGAGAAGATGCCAGGTGCCCGCGTTCAGCACCGCGAGGTCGATCGGGCCGGCCTCCGCCTCGATCCGCTCCACCGTCTCCGAAACGGCCCGGGCGTCGGTCACGTCGAGGGGATGGTCGACCATCGTGCTTCCGTCGGCGGCGATCTGCCGTAGCTTGTCGGAGGAGCGCGCCGAGATCGCGACATGCGCGACCCGTCCGTCGAGCCGGCGGGCGAGATCGCGCCCGATCCCGGAGCTGGCGCCCGTGATCCAGGCGGTGCGCCAGGGCAGGGCGGGTCCGGCCATTCCGTTCAGACGCCGATCAGCGGCTGCAGGAGCCGGCCGATCATGCCCTTGAAGCGGGTCGGCGCCTCCGTCGTGACGAGGCAGATGCAGGGCTCGTCGCCCTCCACCATCGGCTTGTGCTCGACATGTTCGTCGAGGTCGGCGATGTCGCCCGGGCCGAAGCGGCCGAGCTCGTCGCGATAGGCGCCCGACAGGATGAGCGTCATCTCCGCCCCGCCATGGCCGTGGTCCGGCACGCCCTTTCCGGGCGCGATGCGCAGCATGTAGAGCGCCGATTTCGGCCGGCTCGGCAGCGCGATCCTGTGCCGGCCGACGCCCGGCGCGATCGGCCGCCACCGGAGCGCGGCGAGCGACGGGCCGACGAGGCGCCTGAGCGGCAGCGGCACGTCGCCCGAAGCCGGCGGCGCGCTGCCCCCGGCGGCCGGGCGCGGGGCACCGGGCGCGTCGATCGCCGTCATCATACGGTCGAGCGCGGCATCCGACAGCGCCTCGGGCTCCAGGTCGCCGAGCAGGCTGCCGCCGATTTCCTCGGCGGCGAGAACCGCCGCGCGGCAGTGCCGGCACATGCCGATATGCGACGCCGCGACGACGGAGAAGGCTTCGTCGAGATCGCCGCTCGCGTAGCGCAGCAGCGTCGCATCGTCGAGATGGTGGAGGATCGTCATTGCAGCGCCTCCAGCTTCTCCCGGAGCTTGGCGTAGGCCAGCCGCATCCGGGACTTCACCGTCCCGAGCGGCACGCCGAGCCGGCGCGCGATGTCGGTCTGCGTCAGGTCCTGCATGTAGGCGTATTCGATGATCTCGCGTTGTTCGCCGGGCAGGCAGGCGAGCGCGTCGGCCACCCGCTGGGCGCGCTGGTTCGCCAGCACCGCGTCCTCTCCGTTCTCGTCGTCGGAGGCGATCTCCATGGCGCTGACGTCCTCGTGCGCCCGGGCGGAGCCCCGGCGCAGGCGGTCAATTCGCGCGTTGCGGGCGATGGTGTAGATCCATGCGCCGGCGGATCCCCGCTCGGGCGCATAGAGATGCACCTTGTTCCAGACGGTCAACATCACGTCCTGCACGATGTCCTCGGCAAGTTCCCGGTCCGCCCCCGCCCGCATCATCAGGGACTTCACGCGGGGGCCGAAGAACAGGAACAGCGTCCTGTAGGCATCCCTGTCGCGGTCCTGCGATATCCTGGCGAGCAGCAGACGGTGCTCTTCACTGGTCGAATTGGGCACAGCATCATCCGAAATTTGCGCCAAGCGCATGTCCGCCTGCATGTTGAACCCTTTTCCACGGTCATCCGCAATACGTGCGGCCCGACATATCGGATCACCGTGGACATCCGCCGTGGACGACCGGCCCCCCTCGCGCAAGCGCGCGGCCCGCCGCGGGGACGCCGACGGCGAGGGGACACGGGCGCCGGGTGTGATAGACTCGCCCCGGACGCGATTCCGGATCGCGGGGGACGGAAGGCATCGGGCCCGGCCATCGTGCCCAGCCCGAAAAGGAGGAGTATCCGAGATGATCGAAATCCGCAGCTGCGGCGCCGAGCCGACGCGCCGCCCCCCGAGCGACTGGTTCACCGGGACCGTGTGGCAGGACCCCATCGTAGAGGCCCCGTCGCCGGCGCGCCTGCGCGCCGTCTCCGTCACCTTCGCGCCGGGCGCCCGCACCGCCTGGCACACGCACCCCCTCGGCCAGACGCTGCACGTCCTCACGGGCTGCGGCCTCGTCCAGGGCTGGGGCGAGCAGGCGCGCATCATCCGCGCCGGCGACAGCGTCTGGATCCCGCCCGGCGAGAAGCACTGGCACGGCGCCTCGCCGGATCGCGCCATGTGCCACCTCGCCATGCAGGAGGCCTTCGAGGGCAGCTCCGTCGATTGGCTGGAAAAGGTCGGCGACGACCAATACGCCGAAGCCGCCGCCGGCGCCGCCTGAACGACGCCCGCCGCGACGGCGGATCGCACGGGACCCGGCTCTCCGCGTCAGCGCGTCGGCCGGCGCCGCCGCCGAGCCGGGCGATGGCCTCGTCGACGAGGCGGTTGGCGATCGACATGCGTTCCGTCGCCACGGCGGCCAGCCGCGGCTCGAGCCGGTCGGGATGGTTGCCGCGGGCGAAGGCGCGCCGCCGGGCCTGCAACGCCTCCAAGCTCCGGCAGGAGGCGAGGTCGAGCTCCCGTTCCACGTCGGCGGGCGCGACGCTCGGCGGCGGCGCCACGGCGGCCGGCCCGTCGCCGGCCTCGCCGTAGCGCGCCGCGAGCGCCTCCGCGCCGATCTCGCCCGCCGCCCGCTCCGAAACGAAGCACGGCGCCGCGGCCGCCCTGCGCGGCGCCGCCTCGTCGGCCGTGCCGTCGTCCTGCGCCGCGCGAACGTCCTGCAATATCGCTTCGAATGCCGACCGCCGTCTCATCGGCCCATCTTGCCCGGCAAAGCTTGCCGAACGCTTGTGCCTCCGCCGCCTCCGCCTCCGCGAGGACGGTACTTTCGGCGCAATCTGTGCCGTTTGCGACAGGGCGCCGGGCGGCCTCGTAGTAAAGAGGTGGTCCCACCCGACGGCCATGGAGACGCGCGCGATGAGCGGCAGGATCGGAAGCAACAACAACAACGCCCTCGAAGGAAACACGGGCCCGGACGGTTCGGCCGCGACGCGCCGCGCGGAGAACGCGGAGGCGGCCGAAAAGAGCGTGACGGAGGCCAGGGCGGCAAGACCCGCCGCCGCCAGCATCCCCTTCCTGCTCATGCAAAGGGAGGCCGGCTTTCCGAACGGCCGCCGCAGCAGCGTCCTGGAGACCCGAATGCGCGCTGCCGGATACGATTCCCTCGTCGCCGAGCAGACCCTGAGGAACGACGATCGCGACAAACGGCACGCCCGCTACGCCCCGAGGATTGCGGATCTGGTCGAATGGCTGGAGAAGAACGCCTCGGAGGTGCTCGAACATCCGAAGCTGCACTTCGGCCGGGGAAACCAAGACGATGTCTTGGCGACGAGCACCAAGAGACACCAGTATCTGAATCATCTCGCTGAATGCCTCGGTCTGGATGCCGAAAAGACCGAAGATCTCGCAGACACCATGGCGCTGGAGATGACCGTCCGCGCGCTGGAGGCCATTTGCAAAGCGTGCATCGCCTCTCCCAACGGCAGTGTCGGGCAGTCCGGCGCGGACAAGATCGCCGAGGACCGCATCAAGAAGACGTTTGCCGATTTCGTTCGGCGTATCCTCAAGCTTGCACAGACATCGGCACTCGACGGCGACCAGTACGGGCGGAAGGAGCGCTTGTTCAGGGATCTGGCCATTCCCGCCTTCCTTTTCATTTGCGAGACCGGCGCAAGAACAGCCGACTACGATGCAATAAAGCTGTCTTTCAATATCGCAGAAATAAAAGCGTTGGAAGAAATGAGGAAATTAACGGAGAAATCTCCAGAAGAATACGAATCATACAATGATGAACAAGAAAAAGAAAAAGATATACAATTTTTCTCCGCCTTACTTAAGCAGGCCGGCGTATCGGACTATGACAAAAAGAAAAAATACGAGAAAATCTACGAGCATTTGATATTGGCGTCGGCTGTGACGGGTGTAACCAATATGAGAAAATTGAAGTCCATAACAATGAACCTGATCGGTTGCCTGCCGAACGAGCCGACATCCGACGGGACCTAGTGGTGCGATCCTAACAGATGGCACCATCTGTTGGGAAAAATCGCCCCACCAGATCAATAGCTTGTGGGCTGACTTTTCCAAACGGATGGGTACCATCCGTTTGGGTCAGACCACTAGGGCTCGCCGCAGGCGACATAGACGGCAACCCGTAGCCTCGCAGGCCGCCCGCCCGAGCCGATCTCGCGCGACGCCCCGCCGCATCGCAAAGAGCCAACCCCACGCCGATCTCCCCCCTTGAGGGGGAGATGTCCGGCAGGACAGAGGGGGGTGCGCGGCGGTCGCGGCAGATGCATGCGGCAACCCCCCTCTGTCGGCTGCGCCGACATCTCCCCCTCAAGGGCCCTCAAGGGGGGAGATTGGAGAATGCCGCCGCTGCCACGGCACCCCATCCGCCGCCACATGCTTCAGCACCCGCCGCATCGCAAGGCGCCCGCCCCAGTTCGATCTCCCCCCTTGAGGGGGAGATGTCCGGCAGGACAGAGGGGGGTGCGCGGCGGTCGCGGCCGATGCATGCGGCGGCGTTCCGCCATGACTCGCGGGGCGCAACCGGCGATGGAAGACTCGCCCTGCCGTCCCTTGCCGCCACCACCGAAGACCCCCCTCTGTCGGCTGCGCCGACATCTCCCCCTCAAGGGGGGAGATTGGAGAATGCCGCTGCCGGCACGGCACCCCGTCCGCCGCCACATGCTTCAGCACCCGCCGCATCGCAGGGCAACCGCCCAAGCCGCGCTCGCGCGACGGCCCCCCATCGCGGAGGCGCCCGGGGGCGGGATTGACTCGCAGCCCTGATGCGCGATGTTCGCATCGGGTCGAGCGAAGGGAGCGGCGATGAGCGAGGGATCGGCGGAGCCCGCCTGGAACTATGACCGTGCCGAGCTTCGGGCCGACGGGGTCGTGCATGTGGCGGGGGTGGCGCTGGCCGTGGCGGGTGCGCTGGCGGTGGTGGCGGTGGCGCTGTGGAAGGGGGGTGCGGCCACCGTGGTCGGTGCCGGAGTCTACGGGCTGTCGCTGGTGGCGACGCTGACGCTCTCCGCCCTCTACAACATGTGGCCGGTGGGGCCGCGCAAATGGCTGCTGCGCCGCTTCGACCACGCCGGCATCTTCCTCCTCATCGCCGGCACCTACACTCCGTTCGCGCTCCGCATGGGCGCCGAGGGCGAGGCCTTCCTGCCGTGGATGTGGGGCCTCGCGGCCGTCGGCATCGCGCTGAAGCTCGCGCTCGCCGGCCGCTTCGACCGGGTGGCGGCCTTCGTCTACCTGGCGCTCGGCTGGAGCGGGCTCCTCCTCGCCGGCGCCATGGTCCGCTTCCTCTCCCCCGCGACGCTCGCGCTCATCGTCGCCGGCGGCGCCGCCTATTCCGTCGGCGTCGTCTTCCACCTGTGGGACCGCCTGCGGTTCCAGAACGCGATCTGGCACGCCCTCGTCCTCCTCGGCGCGGCCACCCATTACGGCGCCGTGATGATCAGCGTCCTGGCGGCCTCCCGCTCCTGAGACCGGTTCGAATCGCGACGGACGACCCGAACGGCCCGTCGTCACTCGCGCATTCCGGACGAAAATCGGTGCCTGCTTGTTCCTCGAATTGCGTTTTGCTGCGCAATTCCGCGACGAAAACCGGTTCCCGCACTCCCGGATGCGCGGAAAACGGTGGATTTCGCCCTTGGTCGGGGCTGACCGACCATAAGCCTGCTGATAGTTTGGTGGTCGCCCGGGCAGGGATGGAGAGGCGCCGCTTCGGCGGCGCGGCACCGGGAAGGGGACGGCCCGTGGGGGGGCCGGCAATCGGAGGACAATCGAATGGTATCGACCGCAGAAGGCCACGCCGGCTCCGCCGGCGGCATCCTCGAGCGGGACCGCACGATCGCGGGCCCGCGCTTCAACCGGTGGCTGGTGCCGCCGGCCGCGCTCTGCATTCATCTTTGCATCGGAATGGCCTACGGCTTTTCCGTCTTCTGGCTGCCGATGAGCCACATGGTGGCCGGCGGCGACAGCGCCGCCTGCCAGGCACAGGGCTTCCTGGCCGCGCTCACCACCACGAGCTGCAACTGGAGCGTCCCCGCCGAGACGCACGTCTTCGAAACCTTCATCGCCGTGCTCGGCATATCCGCCGCCATCTGGGGCGGCTGGCTCGAGCATGCCGGCCCGCGCAAGGCCGGCTTCATCGCGGCGATCTGCTGGGGCGGCGGGCTCGTGCTCGGCGGCATCGGTGTCTCGCTGCACCAGCTGTGGCTGTTCTATCTCGGCTGCGGCCTCCTCGGCGGCATCGGCCAGGGCCTCGGCTACATCACCCCGGTCTCCACGCTGATCAAGTGGTTCCCGGACCGCCGCGGCCTGGCCACCGGCTTCGCCATCATGGGCTATGGCGGCGGCGCGATGATCGGCGCCCCGCTCGCCGTCTGGCTGATGGCCCGCTTCGGCGTCCCCGGCCAGCCCAACGCGGCCGCCGCGCTCATCATCCTCGGCATCGTCTATTTCGTCGTCATGGCGATCGGCGCCTTCGGGTTCCGCGTGCCCCCGGTCGGCTGGCGCCCGGAAGGCTGGACCCCGCCGAAGAACGCGGCGAACAGCATGATCACCCATCGCCACGTCCACCTGCGCGAGGCGACCAAGACGCCGCAGTTCTGGCTGATCTGGGCGGTGCTCTGCCTGAACGTCACCGCCGGCATCGGCGTGATTTCCATGGCGAGCCCGATGCTGCAGGACGTCTTCGGCACGCACCTCCTGTCCGGCAACGGCACGGGCATGTCGGCCGGGGCGCAGAAGGCCGCGATCGTCGCCTCGGCGGCCGGCCTCGTCGGCCTGATCAGCCTGTTCAACAGCCTCGGCCGCATCTTCTGGGCCTCGCTGTCGGACAAGATCGGACGCAAGAACACCTATTACAGCTTCTTCATCCTCGGCATCGTGCTCTACGTGCTGCTGCCGACCTGGGGCCACCTGATCCTGCCGATCATGTTCGTCCTGTCGATCTGCATCATCCTGTCGATGTACGGCGGCGGCTTCTCCACGGTGCCTGCCTATCTCGCCGACATCTTCGGCACCCAGATGGTGGGCGCCATCCACGGGCGGCTGATCACCGCATGGTCGGTCGCCGGCATCGTCGGCCCGGCGCTGATCGCGAGCCTGCGCCAGTACCAGCTCGACAATGGCGTCGCCCACACGCTGGTCTACGACCGGACGCTCTACATCATGGCGGGGCTCCTGTTCGTCGGCCTCATCTGCAACGCGCTGGTGCGGCCGGTGAACGAGAAGCACTACATGAGCGACGAGGAACTGGCGCGCGAGCGCTCGCTGCAGCATGAGAGCGTCGCCGCGTCGGACGCCGAGACGGCCGCCCGCGGCGAATTCGGCATCGGCGGCATCCTCGCCTGGGCCGGGATCGGCATCCCGTTCCTCATCGGCGTGTGGATCGCGCTGGCGAAGGGCGCGGCCCTGTTCTGACGGGCGGCGGGAAAAAGGGCGGCCCGGAGCGATCCGGGCCGGGCCCAAACGAGAAAGCAGGGCGGCCCGGAAAGGGCGGCCCGGAGCGATCCGGGCCGGGCCCAAACGAGAAGCGATCCGGGCCGGGCCCAAACGAGAAAGCAGGGCGGCCCGGAGCGATCCGGGCCGGGCCCAAACGAGAAAGCAGGGCGGCCCGGAGCGATCCGGGCCGCCCGTGCGTTCAGTGGGCCGGCCGGCGGCGGTGGTGGTCGCCTCCGCGGTCTCGCCCATGCCCGGAATCGTGCCTCGTATCGTGCCTCGTATCGTGCCGTCGTATCGCGGCCGGCGTGACGGTCGTCGCGGCCGCCGCGGTGCCAGCCGCCCCGGTCGCGTCCGCCGCGATGCCAGCCGCCATGGTGCCGGTCGCGCCGGTAGTCGTGGCCGTGGTCGTGGTTTCCGAGGATCGCGCTGCCGATGATGGCGCCGGCGATCAGCGGGATCCCGATCTCGGCCCCGGAGGTGGCGAAGCGCCGGCCGCTGTGGCCGCCCTCGCGGTAGGCGAGGTAGCCGGACGAGGCCCAGCCGTCATAGCCGTTCCACCGCACCCGGCACCAGCCGTAGCCGCGCGTGCACCCGGCCACGTCGACGACCGCGCCGGAGGGCATCGCGGTTTCCACCGCATAGCCGGTGCCCGGCCCGGTGCGAAGGTTCAGCGTGCTCGTCACCATGGCGGGCGCGGCGAGCGCGGCGCTCGCTCCGAAGAGGCTCGCGGCGAGCGTCGTGATGGTCAAAAGGGATTTCATCGTCTCATCCTTTCGGTGTGAAATGTCTCAAGTCGTGCCCTATGTTGGATGGCATTGCCCGGCATCGCCTGCCTGCGATGCCGCCCCGCCGTCCACCGGCAGGCACATCCCTATCGCAACGGTCGTGAACGCGGCATGGCCGTCCCGTTCATCCGCCGTTCATCCGGCAAAAGACGAAGGAAGAGACCCATGAAGAAGACGATTCTGTTCACCGGCGGCACCGGCAAGGCCGGCCGCCACGTCGTGCCCTACCTGATCGACCAGGGCTACCGCGTGCTCAACATCGACCTCGTCCCGCTCGACCATCCGGGCGTCGACAATCTGATCGTCGACATCACCGACAGCGGCCAGGTCTTCAACGCGCTGACGAGCCACCGCAATTTCGCCGGGCTGGAGACGGGCGAGGGGCCGGAGGCCTTCGACGCCGTCGTGCATTTCGCCGCCATCCCGCGCATCCTCATCAAGCCGGACAACGAAACCTTCCGCGTCAACACGATGGGCACCTACAACGTCATCGAGGCGGCCATGAAGCTCGGCATCCGCAAGGTCGTCGTCGCCTCGAGCGAGACGACCTACGGCGTCTGCTTCGCCGAGGGCCGCAAGGATTTCCATTCCTTCCCCCTGGAGGAGGACTACGACACCGACCCGATGGACAGCTACGGCCTGTCGAAGGTGCTGAACGAGAAGACCGCGCGCGCCTTCCAGATGCGCTTCGGCGCCGACATCTACGCCCTGCGCATCGGCAACGTCATCGAGCCGCACGAATATGCCGAGCTCTTCCCGACCTTCCTGGAAAAGCCCGAGATGCGGGTGCGCAACGCCTGGTGCTACATCGACGCGCGCGACCTCGGCCAGATCGTCGATCTCGCGATCCGCAAGGACGGGCTGGGATACCAGGTGTTCAACGCCGTCAACGACACGGTCGTCTCGCGCGTGCCGACGGCCGAGCTTCTGTCGCGCTTCTTCCCCGAGGTGCCGGTCACGCGCGAGATGGGCGCCTTCGAGGGCGTCATCTCCAATGCGAAGATCCGCGAGGTCCTCGGCTTCCGCGAGGTCCACGACTGGCGCAAATACGTCTGAACGGCCTCCTACCGGCCGGCGCTCACGGCTTGACGAAGAGGATCGCGTCGTCGTTGCGGTCCGTGGTGACCGCGACGACGTCCCCGGCCGACAGCCCGCGGGAGGAGAGCGCCCCGGCGAGCTCTCCGTTGCCGCGCACGGCCTGCCGCAACGCCTCCACGCCCGGCTGGTCGCGCGTGACGGCGCCGATCAGCGCCGCGGAGTTCTCCGACTTGTCGACCGGCACCACCCGGATCGAATGGAAATGCAGCGTCTGCTGGACCTCGATCGCGGTGGCGTACATGTCCGGATCGATGAGCTCGGACGGATCGGCCGCCGAGGCCGGCGTGTTCCTGTCCGCCTTGTCCGGCTGCGCCGCGCCGCCGGAGTCGCCCGCCGTCGTGGACGCGGCCGCCCCTGCCGTGGTGGACGAGGCCGCCCCGGCCGTGGTCGACAGCGCCGGCAGCGCCGCGAAACCCGCGACGAGGATCGCGATCCTCGCGGCCGAAAAACCGATGGTCCGCATGATGGCTTCCGTCCTCCTTCGGTATCCTGTCCGTCGTCGCTCCGGCCCCGGTCGCAAGGCGCACGGGCCGGCTGCCGGTTTCTCTCACGCCCGACCGCCCGCAGGCCATGCGGCACGTTGTCGGGCGGTCCCCGGAAAAGGGGGAGGGACCTCCCCCCCGGTCCCTCAAGGGGGGAGATCGACCTGGGGCGGGCGCCCAGCCATGCGGTGGGCGTAGCGTGAGATCGACCTGTGGCGGGCGCCCCGGGGCGGGTGTAGCGTGAGATCGACTTGGGGCGGGCGCCTCACCCGCCGCCCCGCTGGCGCGCTGCCGGGACGCGTCGCAATGAAGCGCCCGGACGAAGGAACATGGGCCCCGGCCCGTCCGTTGGCCCGAAAACCGGTAGAAGGAGCTTGGCCGTGAAGGACATCGCACTGAAGCACGAGGGCTGGGTCGTCGTCGCCGACGGGGAGAAGGCGCTCTTCCTCTACAACGAAGGCGACGCGCTCTATCCGAACCTCAAGGTGTTCCGCGAGATGGAGCACGAGAACCCGCCGAGCCGCGAGCAGGGAACCGACCGCCCCGGACGCCTCGCCGACACCGGCGACTCGCACCGCAGCGCCGTCGAGCCGACGGACTGGCACAGGATCGAGAAGGAGCGCTTCGCCCGCGAGATCGCCGACCGCCTCTACGCCTTCGCCCACAAGGGCCGGTTCGATCAGCTGGTCCTCGTCGCGCCGCCGCACGTGCTCGGCGACCTGCGCAAGGAGCTCCACCAGGAAGTCTCCGACCGCATCGTCGCCGAGGTGCCGAAGGACCTCACCAAGCATCCGGTCGACCGGATCGAGGCGCTCGTCCTCGGCTGAGGAGGCGCTCCGCCGACCGGAGCGGGGAATGCTTCCCCGGAAAATTTGCCGATAACGTGAAAAAAATCTTGAAATGCAACCCTAAAATGTAAAAAGTCTCTTCCATCTACCTCCGGTTACGGTTAGGACTATAAGAATAAAGTCACAATTATATACGTGACAAAAGTGAATGAAGTCCTATACTGAGTCGGACAGGCCGGCACGACGAGACGACGAGGAAATTGAAGTCACGCCCGAGATGATTGAGGCGGGAGTGGAATTTCTGCGCGAGACGGGGCAGATGGTGGACCCAGATGCGATCGGTGCGCTTCGCCTCATAGTTGGAGATCTCCTGAAACTATGTCTCGGTCGACCCAATCGTCCCGAAGGGCGGCAATGTCATCTCGAAGACGATTGAAGCTTTTGGCCCGGTCTATTAGTTCGTCAACCGAAAGCTGTTTTGATGATTCTGGGAAGCTTTCACCTCTTCGAAACGAGCCTGAAGCGTGATGTTCGAATTTGCTCTTATGGTAATAGGGGAAAAAGTAGGCGTGAAATTCTTCATCGTCTGATTCCTGCATGACGACGACAGATCCATGCGCCACTTCGGCGCGCTTTCGGTTTTTGCTGTGCGCTCAATTCTTCAGATTGTCCCATCGAGTTCGGAAGTCATCAAATCTTGGCGATCGCAGCGCATAGGAGATCATGGCCGAGCAAAGCTTCAAGTCGCGCCTCAAATGAAACGACTGACCAATAGCCGGCTGAAAAAGATGCGGATCGATGGCCGCCGGCTTCGAGGGCAAAATTGGTCAGTAGCAGAATTTCGTCCTCAACTTGGTTCCATGCGGTAAGGCAGCGGCCTACATTCAGGTAAAGCTCATCGCGGAGGTCATCATCGAACATGGCTGATACCGAAAAAAGGGACGACCTGGACGAGACCAAGCGCATCATGGAGCGCCTGGTGAAGACGCCGCCTAAGCCGCATGAAGGCAAGGAAAAGCCGAAGGACGGCGACAAGTCGAAGGACGATAAGGTTAGCGAATGAAGCGTTTGCTATGTCTGGTAGCCAGTTTTCTGTTCGAAGTCCCGTTGCATGGTTTTCTCGCAGCCAAGGCACTTTAGGGTGTGAGTTTTCCGGCCCATTATACCGAGCTGCGGATGATCCACTTCGCGAATGACCGTCGTATGGTCACCGCAATATGGACATTTGACACCGGCCAGTGCTTTGCCGCGCTGTTTTTCGGTTCTTAGAAGCTCGCTGGGGCTTACCGATATGGCACCAACACACCTGCTTTGCACTCTGGGCACTGATATCTGTTTTTGGATGCGTCAATTATCCTTCCGGCGTCTTGGAGAAGGCTCTTTTGACTATGATTGTAGCAGTTTACGCAAAGCCAATGAGGTGGTTCGGAGACCTTGCTATCTGGCTTGAGCGCATACGCAAAAGCACCCGGAGCGACCTCGCTAAGCACGTAATTCTGCTTTTCGCCCCATGCTTAAGGCCAGCAATTCTGTTTCCAGAGAGCGTACGCGATCCAGCAAGCAATGGTCTGTTGGCCGAGTGCGTTCGACTGGGCGGTCAGGATACAGTCTGGAGTCGATGACCTTCGCCTGAGCATCTGACCATCGCGCATGTCTACTGCCGCCTTAGTGATCTCGCCAGCCGTCTTAGCGAGCCGACGAGAGCGGCGATCGATCCCATATCCATCATGAGTAGTCCCCTCCAGTTTAGGCCGGGAGCTACCGCCTCTCGCAGGTGTGAGTCGTTTGCCTTCTGCTTAAGCGTTCGCGGCTTCGTCAGTCCTCCGATAGGTGAGGCGCTTGCCTTCGATGCCTTCGCATGATGGTCGTCGACGCGCATCGTTGTCTGTGAAGCCGAGCGCGGTGCGGCGGTTATAACGGAAGTCGAATTCCGCCAGATAGCGGTGCAGGTGGCCTCGCCGCAATGCTGGTAGACGCCGATCATGCCGCGCTTGAAGACGGAGAAGTACGTTCTCAATCGTGTTTGAGTGGATGACGAGATCGCCCTCGTAGCGGACATATTCGCCAGCCGAATGCTTGGTGGTCTTGTGCGAGGCGTACTCCGTGCCGGTCTCGGTGTAGAGGCGGGACTCGTCGGTCATCAGGTGCGACTTGCGGTCTACGTTGCGCACGAGAATGTCGCGCACCGACGTCCTTGGTGGCGTGCTGGACGTGGAAGGTGCGGACATGGCCGCCACGCTCGACAAGGCCGACCACGCGTTCTTGCCGGGCTTCTTGCGCTTGATGATACGGGCGTCTCCTTGCGCTGCGGCGACACGTAACCGTCTTCGCGGCGTCCCTGATAGGTCTCGTCGGCCTCGACGGTCTTGCCTTCGCCACCTATCGGGCCGGACGAAGCAACGTCTTCCTTCATCGCCTCGCGGATGCGGTGGGCCATGAACCAAGCGGTCTTGTAGGTCACGCCTAGCATGCGGTGCAGCTGGTGGGCGGACATGCCCTTCTTCGAAGAGCCGATAAGGTGCGTGGCCAGCACACCACTTCTTCAGCGGAACCTTCGAGCGCTCGAACACAGTGCCGACCGTCACGGTGAACTGGCCTTTGCATTCGTTGCAGTAGTAGAGGCCCGCTCGGTGCGTCCGCTTTTGCCCTCCATCTTCGCTATCTTGCTTTGATCGAGTTGCCGCAGTGCGGGCAGATCGGACCATGCGGCCAACGGGAGCCTCTAGGGCCTCGCGGGCCGCTTCCTCTCGTGGAAGATCGGGTTCTGTAGATCTACATTCATGGTTATTAAAAATCCTAAAACGGAGAGGGTGCGGGAATGACGGGCAGGGGAAGCAGGACAATCGGCGGCAGGCTTTCGGCTTGGCCGCTCAAGCGGACATGCGCGAGCGTGCGCGTTCTCGTCGACGAGATGTATGCGATGGCCGGCGGCGGGTTGCCGGGCATGCGCACCGACCGGCGCCGGGTGCTGTGCCACCTGCGCCAGATCGCCATGTATGTCTGCCATACCGGACTGAGCATTCCCCAGACCCATGTCGGCCGCTGCTACGGCCGCGACCGCACGACGGTCGCCCATGCCTGCCGGCTGACCGAGGAGCGGCGCGACGACCGTGCCTATGACGAGTTCGTCGCCGCGGTCGAGCGGGTGGTGGCCGCCGTCTTCTCCCGAGAGGAGGAGGGCTCCGATGAGATCGCCTGAAGCGGAAAGGGCCGCCGCCGACCTGCGCCGGCTGCTGCGCTATCTTTCGGCCGGCCGGGCGCGGATCGCGACCGGGGAGGGGACGTGCGACCGGGCTACGGTCCCGCTGGCACGGGAGGGCGAGGCGGTCCGCCGCTTCCGCGCCGATCTCTTCGGCGCCGCGGTGATGCGGGGGCTCGTGGTCCGCAAGGGCGGCTTCGCCGTGCTGGACCCGGCCGGCCGCGCCTGGCTGAAGCGGGCGCTCTGCGACGACGACCCCTTCGCCGTCCAGCACGGCGTGCGGCGCAAGGAGGAGCGCCTCTTCGAGGGAGAGACGGAAACCGTCACGATCAACCTCGCCGAATTGCCCCTGGCGCTCGTCGCCCGGCTGAAGCGCCGCGACGGCAGCCCCTTCCTCGAAAGCGGCCTCGTCGCCGCCGGCGAGCGGCTGCGCGCGGACTTCACCCGCGGCCAGCTCCAGCCCCGGCTCACCGCCAGCTGGGAGAGGACCGTCTCGGACGGCGTCGGCCACCGCGCCGGCAGCGCCTCCGACCTCAGCGACGCCGCCCTCGGCGCCCGCATCCGCGTCGAGCACGCGCTCGCCGCCGTCGGCCCCGAACTGAGCGGCGTCCTCGTCGACATATGCTGCTTCCTGAAGGGGCTCGAGACGGTCGAGCGGGAACGCGACTGGCCGGTGCGCTCGGCCAAGCTCATGCTGCGCACCGCACTCGCGACCCTCGATCGCCACTACAATCCCCCGCCGCCGCCACCCCGCTCCCGCCCCCGCCACTGGGGCGCGGAAGACTACCGCCCGCAGATGCGGCGGGAGTGAAGGGGTCCGGAGGGGGGCTCCTCAAGCCCCCGCGACGGCCGCGGCTTCGGATTTGATGCGGGCGATCATCGCGCGCAGGCCGTTGGCGCGCTGGGGCGTGAGGTTTTCGATCAGCCCGAGGCGGGTGAAGAGGTCGACGGCGTCGAAGGCGCGGATCTCGGAGGCGCTCCGGCCGGACATCGCCGCAAGCGCGATCGCCACGAGGCCGCGCACGATATGGGCGTCCGAATCGCCCTGGAAGACGAGCACCGGATCGTCGCCGCCGCCGGTCTCCTCGTGCACGAGCCACACCTGGCTGACGCAGCCCTGCACCTTGTTCGCCTCCGTCTTCGCCGCCTCCGGCAGCGGCGGCAGCTCCTTGCCGAGCTCGATGACGTAGCGATACCGGTCTTCCCAGTCGTCCAGGAACTCGAAGCCTTCGATGATGTCCTGAATGTCCGCCATGAATCGTCCCCGTCGATGCTTCGGGTGCATATAGCGCTTCCAGGAAAAGTGGAAACCGGTTTTCCGTCCGGAAGCGCGCCAAGAAAGACACGCTTCCAGGAAAAGTGGAAACCGGTTTTCCGTCCGGAAGCGCGTCAAGTAATACTCGCTTCCAGGAAAAGTGGACACCGGTTTTCCGTCCGGAAGCGCGTAAGAAAGAATCTGCTTCCAGGAAAAGTGGACACCGGTTTTCCGTCCGGAAGCGCGTAAGCAAAGAACCATGCTTCCAGGAAAAGTGGAAACCGGTTTTCCGTCCGGAAGCGCGTCGAAGCAAAGACCCGCTTCCAGGAAAAGTGGAAACCGGTTTTCCGTCCGGAAGCGCGTAAGAAAAACTCGCTTCCAGGAAAAGTGGAAACCGGTTTTCCGTTAAGGAAGCGCTGGAACTGCGTCCATATTTCGTGCGAAAATAGAACAGGGTACGATTGACGCAATTTTGAATTGCGAAATTGGCGCCCTTGCGCTCCGTTTGCCGGCCCCGGGGACCGCCCGAGGGAATGCTTTTGATTGTCGTGGAGGATATCGTGGGCGATCGCATCAATGAACCGGGTTCGCGCTTCTCGCTGAGGCTTTGGCGGTCCCCGTCGGCGGACAAGACGAAGGAAGCCGCCGGGACCGTGGAAAACAAAGCGCCCCGATCTCGGTATTCGGTCAGCACCACTCGGGTTCGGGCCCAGAAAACCCGGCGCTCGCCGCGGCTCGGCAAGGATTTCGACATCTTCAGGCAGGGCGCGTCAAAAAAAAAAAAAAAAAAAAAAAAAAAAAAAAAAAAAAAAAGCATAACGCAAAAGAGAAAGAGGGGTTCGGAAGCCGGGAACGAAGAGAAGGGCGACCTCGGACACCGAAGGCGAGAAGGATCTCGTAGCCGAACCCTCGACGGATCGCTCTTCGGTGCGGCTGGAACAGAAGTCCGGAATGGAAATCGAGAGGAAGGCGAATTGGCGCGTGACCCGCGTCCGGGGCCGGAAGGAACAGTCCCACTTTGCAGACAGGCTGTTGGCGGCATGCCGGATGAAAATGGACGGCATCATCGCGAAGGAAGCTTCGGACAATTCCGGCGTCGAGAAATTTCAATATGATTTCGTCTCCGCCTTTCCGAAAAATCCGCAATCCCTCTACCTGGACGGAAACGGATCTTCCATCCGGGGCGCCGCAACGGGAGCAGGATCTCCTCGGGCGGAGAGCGACCGAGCTTGCCCGACATATTGCGGAAGATGTGCGCGGAACTGGACACGAAGGACTTCCTCCTCGTCACGGCGTTGATTTGTGCCGACCCCGGGAAATGATGCATTCCGTCGCAAAGGGCCGGGACGACCCCCTGATGATCAGGACCGTGGAGGAGACGAGAGGCACGCAGGACGTCCGTCGATCGACATTTCACGACGGAGAAGGGCTTCGAGTGGAATGGACCCTGGACACGAATCTCGGGAATCTGAAATATACCGGCGACCGGAGGTCGCGATCGACACCGGCGACGGGCGCGGTACGCAGGCGCAGCCTGACCTTCGTCTTCGAGCGAAACCGGACGGATGACGGATGCGCGGCGCCCTCAGGCTCGCCCGCATCGAGAACCTGTCGACGAACATCATGACCGTCGACGCCATGACCGGCAGGCCCCTCTGACGGCCCCGGCCGCAGAACGGGTTGCGGCCCGCCGGGGGCGGGCCACACTCCGTATAAAAATCCGCCGCAGGAAGGAAGGGCAGAATTCTCCCGCGGCGGTGCCACCCTAAGGTATCGGTGGCGAATAGGGTCGGGGCAGGTAGGCGGGCTGGTCCGCCGGGGCCTCGAAGGCGGAGGGCCGGGCCGGAGCCGGCATCGGAACGGGCACGGCCGCGGCCGTTTCGACCGGCTTCTCGGCGGATCCGGGGCGGACGGTGCCGGTGAGAACCCCGTCGGACGAAACCGACCGTTCGGAAGCGGCGGTCCGCTCGTCGATCATCCTGACGGCGAGGCGGGCGCCGTCGCGGGCCCTGGCGCCGAGCGCCGAAAGCGTCCGGCCGCCGGTCTCGCAGACCCCGGGACGGCGCTGGCAGAGGCCGGTCAGGTCGCCGAGCACAGAGGCCGCGGCGTCGACCGTCGCGCCGACGTCGATCGCCGCCTTCGCGCCGTCCCGCGGCCCCGAGGCCGGATCGGCCGCCGGCAGCAGCATCAGCACGACGGCGAACCAGAAAGCTGTCCTGATGAGAAACCACATCGCCTTGCCCTTTTCGTCGGAGGCGGCGGACGATCCGCCGGCCCGTCCGCGTCGATGCCCTCTTCTTGCAAGGAAGGGCTGTCGCCGCGTCGAAGGCAAAGCTACCGCAAAGGTCCGAATCCCGGTTTGACGCAGACGCGGAGTTTTGAGGCAAGTTCGATTAAAACTTTAACGATCGCGGTTTTCCCGTCTGCCGGCCCCTTCGTCCGCCCGCGCGAAGGGCCGAAATCCGTGCCCGCGCCGAAAAAACGCCGACGCCGCGGCGGCTTCCGCCGAAAGCCGGGGAGGCGGCGAAGCGCCGGGCTGGCGGGCCTGGACGCGCGTCGGGGCCTGGCCGCCGCCCGCTTTGCCCCGCCTGCCGGCGTCCGGCGAAAACCCCCCGTTAACCATAGGAGGAATTCGGTTCGGCCGGGGGCGCTTTATCGGTGGAATTGGCGTTCCATCGGCTCTGCTCGGTCGGCGCGCTTATGTATTCCTTAAGCCGCCGATGCGAGGTTCGGGCAACATCGAACGCGAAAGAAAATCAGGCACGGGACCGGCGGTGAGTAGAACGAGCTCTTCCATTTTGGCGATGCTGTCGCGTGCCGACGCGATACTCGCCGGCTGGGTCCACCCGGGCGTCGTGGTGGAGGAGGAGCGCGCGCGCCATGTCGGCGATTTCCGCCGGATGCTCCTTGCCGGGCTGGTCCTGCTCTTTCTGCTTCCGCTCCTTCTCCTGCCCGCCTTCACGCCGATGGTGGCGCTTGCCGGCGGCGCCGCCTGCGCCGCGCTGCCGCTGATCGCCGCCTCCGTGCTGAGCGGGACCGGCAGCCGCGCCGCCGCCGGCGCGACGTCGCTCGGGCTCGCCGCCGTCGCGGTCGCCTGGCTCGCCGCGGCGAGCGGCGGCCTGTTCTCGCCGCTTGCGAGCTGGGCCGGCCTGTTGCCGCTCGGCGCCGTCGTCTCGGGCCGGAGCTGGCGCTGGTTCGCCGCCGGCCTCGCCGCCGCCGCGGCCGCCTGCGGGCTGGCCGCCGCAGCCGCGCTGCCGGCCGCCCCGGGCGAGCCCGCGCTCTTCGCCGCCGGCCTGCCGCTCGGCCTTGCCGCCGCCTATCTCCTGGCGGAACTCTCCGTCTCCGTGGAGCGCCGCAACGCCCGCCGCGCCGGGCCCTCGTCGGCTCCGGCAGCAGGCAACACGGCCGTGCCGCTGTCCCGCCTGCCGGGCCTGGTAACGCTGCACGACCTGAAGGGCGACGTCCTCGAGGCGCACGGCGTCGAGGCCTGCCGCGACTGGCTGCACCGGCCGATCGGACGCGGCTTCTTCCGGCAGATCCACGTCGCCGACCGGCTGGCCTTCATGCAGGCGATCGACGCGATCCGCCAGGGCGCGCCCCACGGCGCGCGTGGAGCTGCGCATGCACGCCCCGCACGCCGAGGCCGGGCGCGACGGGATGGTTGCGATCGAGACCGACCTCTCCGCGTTGCCCGCGCCCGACGGAACGCTGCGCATCCTCGCCCAGTCGCGCACCGTCGCCGCCCGCACCGCCGCGCTCGCCGCGCTGGAGGAGCGCGCCGGCACCGCGGAGCGGGAGAACGCCGCCAAGACCCGCTTCCTCACCGCCGTCACCCACGAGCTGCGCACGCCGCTCAACGCCATCCTCGGCTTCTCCGAAGTGCTGGCCGGCGAGCATTTCGGCGGCTTCGAGAGCGACAAGCAGCGCGAATATGTCGGCCTATCCGCCAGTCCGGCGATCATCTCCTGTCGCTGGTCAACTCGATGCT
Organism: uncultured Alphaproteobacteria bacterium; assembly: GCA_963838155.1. Lineage (GTDB taxonomy): Bacteria > Pseudomonadota > Alphaproteobacteria > Rhizobiales > Rhizobiaceae > Pararhizobium_B. Next base: position 579,980 of record CAWIQE010000002.1, on the reverse strand, counting down.
CGACGTCGGGCGGATCGCCGCCGGCCGCTACGACCTGGAGCTGGAGACCTTCGGCCTCGGCGAGGCGGTCGGCGCTGCGAATCCATGCTGGCGCTGCAGGCCGCGCAGAAGGGCGTCTGCCTCACGACCCGCGTCGCGCGCGACTGCGGCGAGCTGACGGCCGACCGGCGCGCGATCGACCAGATCCTCATCAACCTGGTTGCCAACGCCATCAAGTTCACCGAAAAGGGCGGCGTCGTCACCGTCGACGCGGAGCGCCGCCGCGACCGCCTGCGCCTCAGCGTCAGCGACACCGGCATCGGCATCGCCGCCGAGCACCTGGAGACGATCGGCCAGCCCTTCATGCGGGTCGAGGCCGCCCGGGCGGGCGAGGGCGAGGGCACCGGGCTCGGCCTGGCGCTGGTGAAGGGCCTCGTCGCCCTCCACGGCGGCACCTTCACCATCGCGAGCCGGCCGGGCGAGGGCACGGTCGTGCGCATCGAACTCGCCGCCGACGGATCCGGCGCGGGCGGCGCGAAGGACGCCTCGGACGAGGCGACGATGATCGAATTTCCGCCGCGCCTGCCGGCGGAGCAGGGACTTGAAACGAAAAGCGGGGCGGAAGGAAATCATGACGCGCAAGCGCGGACAGCCTGAACGGAAGAAACGGACGACGAAGCGCAGGAAGAGAAGCCTGGGCGGCCGCGCGATGCGCATGGCCGGCGCGCTGATCGCGCGCCATCCCTCCATCGCCGGGGGCACGGCGCCTTCCTCGTCATATTCGGCTTCGTCTCCGCCAATGCCGTCTGGTACCAGCACGGCGCCCATCCCGCGCCGCTCTTCGCCACGCGCGACCGGCTCGCCTCCATGAAGGCGGTCGCCGTGGCCGCCCGGAAGCCGGTGACGGCCGGGCTGACGGTCGACGACCTTCTCGGCAACTCCGCCGCGCGCGCGGCGACGGCAAAGGCGAAGTCCTCCGCGGCCGCGTCTCCGATACCCGCCAGACGACGAGCATCCCGCCCTCCGAAAGCGGGACAGGCAGCGCTGCGCTGATTGCCGACATCCAGAAGGCGCTCGCCGAGCGCGGCTTCTACCGCGGCCCCATGGACGGCCGCGACGGCGTCGCCACCCGCGCCGCCATCGAGGCGTTGCAGGCCGCGGGCTCCCGCCGCTCACCGGCAAGCCAGCGCCGAGCTCCTGTCGGAGATCCGCGCCACCCATCGCGGCGCCGTCGCCGTTCCGCGCCCGCGCCCCGGCGACCAGCCGCCCGCCGCCGACGACGGCATCGCCCGCATCCTCGCCACCGCCGCGCCTTCCGTGCCGAAGCCGGCGGCCCCGCCCGCATCGCGCGCCTCCGGCCCGGCGCCCTCCGGCCCCGCTCCCCTCCAACATGGTCGCGCGCATCCAGACGGGCCTGCGCAACATCGCCTATTCGAACGTCGCCGTCGACGGCATCGCCGGCGACAGGACCAAGGCCGCCATCCGGAACTTCGAGAAGAACTACCGCCTTCCCCAGACCGGCGAGCCGAGCCGCCGCGTGCTCGAAAAGCTGAGAATCGATCGGCGCGCTCTGATCGCCCGGCACCGCGCCTGAGCGCAAACGCAAAAGAAGCTGGGCGGAAAGCAAACGAAAAAAGCCCGTGAGAGCAAACGCAAGAAGCCCGCCTGAGCGCAAACGCAAAAGCCCGCCTGAGCGCAAACGCAAGAAGCCTGTGCCGAATGGCACAGCGCCGCGGGCGCGCCTGCTACCCTTGCCGGGCAATCGGCGGCAGAATGGGAAGGCAAGCGAATGTCCGGACGCGTAAATAGCAACAACAACAACGCCCTGGATCCGCGCACGACCGGCAGCGCCATGCAAGCGCCGTGCCGCCCGGATCGGCGCGTCGATGCCCTCTTATCTCGGCCAGCGGGAGATCGGCGGCGGCAACGGGGCAGACCTCGGCAGGAAGTTCGCGGCCGTCCGCTACGACCCGTTCGCCGCGGCCGCCCTGCTGACGTCCTACGACAGGGCCGGCCTCTTCAACCGCGACGACGCGACAATCCGCGACCTGCTGGATGCGCTCGGCAAGGAGCTCTCCGACATCGGCGATATCCGGGAGCTGTTTCCCCCGGATGCGGACGGCGTTGAAGGATACGCCCTCACGCTTGCGGCGGACCTCGCTTCCGACACCCGCAACCTGCTTGCCCTGGTGATGTCGAAGAAACGGGCCGACTATTTCCACGACGCCGTGACCATGGAAACCACCGTCCGCGTGCTCCGGGCCATTCTCCGCGAACGGAGGAAATCCCCGCCGGTCGAATTCGACCACAGCTCGTTCAGAGTGTTCGCCAGGCAGACCGTCCGTGAAGCGTACGCGCCTGCGTCCTGACCGCGCTCGGACCGAGCTGGCCGATGCCGTTTCGACGCCGCCTACGCCGCCGCGCCCGAGCTCGCGGCCTATGCCGAGATCGATCCCCACTACGAGCGGGCCCTGAAGGCGTTCAGGACCACGGCCATTCCCGCCTACATCGCCATGATCGAGGACTTCGATCCCGCCGCCGCACGCAAGATATTCGACGATCATTTCAAGTGTCACGAAGAGGACATCAAAACGCATATCGAAGGCGCCGTCCCGAAAGCGATGCTGGACCGCCAATTGGACGAATACGAATGGAAATCCTGGGAATACGCCGACCGGGGCATAGACTGTTTGCGCAAAAAGATGGCGTCGATCGCGGAAGGTCCGGAAAAGACGAACTATATCGAGCTGATGCGCAACATCCTCATTGCTATGGCCGAATCCATATGGGAGCCAGCCCAACTGGGAGGCCGTCTCGACGGCTTCCACGCCACCGTCGCGCACCTGATAAATCATAACCGCCCCACCACCCCCGCCGCGCAAACACTTGCCGTGCCGCAAACGCTTCGCCACGCGGCCCCGGTCGACCCGGGGCGGGCGCCTTGCCATGCGGCGCCTTGGGATTGCGGCGGAAACGGTGGGGCCTGTGCCCAACGGCACAGGGGCGGCGGCGGTGCTTTGTTACCGGTTCGGAGTTCAACGCAATCGAAAGGAAGACCGATGACAGGCCGCATCAGAAGCGACAACAACAATGCCCTCGATCCGCGCACGATGCCGCCCGGAAGTGCGACGTCCGGTTCCGCGGGGAGGCGGTCCGTGCAACATGGGGCGTCGGTCCCTGTCTTGCTGGGCCAGCGCGAGATCGGGGCCGCGCGTACGACCGCCCTCGGCAAAAAGTTCGCCGCCGTCGGCTACGACCCGGTGGCCATGCAGGGCTTCGTGACGAGCTACGATTCGGAAAGGCCGATTCCGCGTTACAAGGTGCAAATCGAAGTGCTTCTGGAGACCCTCGACAAGGAATTCTCAGAGATCTGCGATGTGACAGAGCTTTTCGAGGAAACTATTGACGCTGAACTGACATGCCTATTCGACCATTGGGGAGACGTCGACTTAGACCTGGCCGCGTTTTTAGGCAAATTAATGCCGATGGAAAAGGCCCACTATTTCTTGAATGCAATGAGGCTGGATGCCACCGTTCGCGTACTGACGGCCATTCGTGACGAATGGAGGAAAACCGGCCGATCGAATTGGACCTGAACCAGATGACCGACCTCGGAACGAAGATCGCCCGGGACGGTCTCGGCGACTTGGTCGTGGCTGCGCTCAAGGCCGAACTGGTCGAATGCGACTGCGAGACGGACGACTCCGAGCAGGCCTTCACGGCTTTGAAGCGGGCCGCCCTTCCGGCCTTCATCGCCTTGATCGAACACTCCGATCCCGCCGAAGCAAGAAAAATCTTCAGCGAACTTCTCAAGGTTTATAAAGAAGACATAGAAGTCGACCGCGGGGACGATGCTTTTGCATTTAAAATGGATGAGGACGAAATTAACCAAAGCTCCGAAGAAATTGCCAAAAGCGGAAGGCTCCAACTATCGGAACTCACGGCAGAACATGAAGACAATTCAAAAAGAGACGATTATATCGAATTAATGGGAGATTTTTTATACGCTTATTCCAAGATAAACGAGGGGTATCTCAGAGACAGAACTTCTATCGTAGGAGACCTTCACGGCCTCCTCGATCACTTCGTGTGGAAGGGCGACTGAGCGACGCTGCCGGGCGGCCGCGGCCGCCCGCATCCGGAGCGGCGACCAAGGGTACGATCTCGAGCGCTTCCAGGGAAGCGGAAACGACGTTCCGCCGGTAAGCGCTCGGGAAGTCCCGCGCTGGCCCAGCAAGACGGGCACCGACGCCCCATGTTGCACGGACGGACATCTCTCCCTCGAGGGTCCCTCAAGGGGGGAGATCGAATTGGGGCAGGCGCCTTGCGGAGCGGAGCCTCGGGATTGCGGCGGAAACGGTGGGCCTGTGCCTAACGGCACAGGGGTGGCGGCGGCGCTCTGTTACCGGTTCGGAGTTGAACGCAATCGAAAGGAAGACCGATGACAGGCCGCATCAGAAGCAACAACAACAATGCCCTCGATCCGCGCACGATGCCGCCCGGAAGTGCGACGTCCGGGAGGCGGTCCGTGCAGCATGGGGCGTCGGTCCCTGTCTTGCTGGGCCAGCGCGGGATCGGGGCCGCGCGTACGACCGCCCTCGGCAAAAATTTCGCCGCCGTCGGATACGACCCGGTGGCCATGCAGGGCTTCGTGACGAGCTACGATACGGAAAAGCTGATTCAGCGCTACGAAGCGAGGATCAATGACCTGCTGCGGACCTTCGACAAGGAATTTTCCGATATCGGCGATATCAGGGAACTCTTTCACACCGATTTCGACGGGTCGAGGACGAACACGCTCGAGCTTGCAACCGACACCAATTTCCACCTGCTCAGCCTGCTGCTCATTTTCATGCCGCGGAACAAAGCGGTGTATTATCGCGCGGCCAGGAGCATGGACGTCACCGTTCACGTGCTCGAGGGCATTCTCGAGGGGTGGAGGAAAAACCGGCCGGCCGAATTCGACCTCGGAAAGGTGACCGCCCTCGGAACCGAGTTGGCAACCAAACGCCTCGGCCACGCCGTCGTGACTGCGCTCAAGGCGGAACTGGTCGATGCTACAGCGAGGTCGCCGAATGCAACGCCCTTCGTGACAACGACGCTGGCGCGCTCGAACGGGCCTTCAAGGCCTTCAAGTTGATCGTCATTCCGACCTACATCGCCCTGATCGAATATCCCGATCCCGCCGTGGCAAGCAAACTATTCGAAAATCTTAAAGACTTTCATTCGGAAGATCTGGAATTAAAAAGTGATTTGCCGGCACGTAAACTTAATAAGAAAAATTTAGATATTAGTATAAAATCGGAAGATTACGCTGAATCACGTAAAGAACTGCTTGAGTATGCACTAGCAAAACATGAAAACTCCAAAAGAAAAAGCCAATATATCGAATTAATACATAATATTTCGTATGAATACTGTAAACTGCATGAAGGCTTTCCCCCTGCATGCGGCACGGGCGATGTCTTCGAGATCGTCAACAGGATCATGTGGCAGATCAACAGGATCATGTGGCAGAAATGAACGACGACACGGAGGGGCCGCGGCGCGGCGGCCCTGCCGGCCGTCCCGTGGCCGGCGGTCAGGCGAGGGTCATGAAATCGTCGGGGCGGTCTGTTTCGACTTCGACGATCCAGAGATCGGGGTCGAAGGCGGTCTCCCGCAAAAGGAGGGCGTCGACGGCGGCGGCGGGTTGGCGGGCGAGCCGCGGTTCGAAGATGCGGTCCTCGGGGCGGCCGGTCTCGAAGACGGATTGCGGGGCGGGTGCGTAGAGCGTCTCCAGGCCGTCCCGATGGCGCACCCGGACGAACACGGCCCCGGCCTCGTCCGCGCCGCGCCGCTCGACCGCCGCGAAGGAGCCGGCGGCGAAGACGCGGCGCAGCAGCGCGCCGATCCAGATCTCGCTCTTGAGACGCATCGCGATCCTGCCCATTCCTGCCCAACCGCCCCGTATCAGGCGCGAGGACCGCGGTCCAGTCCGGCGCGGGAACGCGACGGCCGTTCGGGCCCGGATGCCGCGCGGCGTCCCGAGCGCTTACCGGCGGAAAGTCGTTTCCGCTTCCCTGGGCGCTCGAGATCGCACCCTTGTTCGCCCGCGCAGGACGCGGCCGGCCGCAACCGGCCGCAACCGGCCGCGCCGCTCAGTCGTCCTTCCACACGAAGTGATCGAGGAGGCCGTGAAGGTCTTCTACGATGGAAATTCCGTCTCTGAGATACCCCTCGTTTATCTTCGAATAAGCGTATAAAAAATCTCCCATTAATCCAACATAGTCGTCTCTTTTGGAATTGCCTTCATGTTCAGTCGTGAGTTCAGATAGTTGGCACCTTCCGCTTTCGGAAATTTCTTCGGACTTTTGGTTTATTTCTTCCTCATACATTTTAAATACAAAGGAACAGTCCCCGAGGTCGACTTCCGTGTCTTCCTTATGAACCTCGAGAAGTTTGCTGAAGATCTTTCTTGCTTCGGCGGGATCGGAGTGTTCGATCAAGGCGATGAAGGCCGGAAGCGCGGCCCGCTTGAAAGCCTCGAGGTTCTGCGGGCGCCCTCTGTTGGACGCGAAAAGCATGCCGTTCTGTCGGGCACGGAAGGACCTGCGGAAGGCATCGTGGTCGGCCGTCTTGCAGTCGCATTCGGCCACTTCGGTCTTGAGCGCAGCCATGGCGAAGTCGCGGAGGCCCTTGGCTGCGATCCTGTTTGCGAGGGCGGTCACCTTGCTCTGGTCGAATTCGGTCGGCCGGTCTATCCTCCATTCGGCAAGAATACCTTCGAGAACGCGAACGGTCATGTCCAGCCTCATAGCAGTATTGAAATAAGCGACCCTGTACATCGGTATCAGTTTGGCGAGAAACGTTCCAAGAGCGCCGTAATGTTCCATCAACGGTTCAAAATTGTATTTCATTGTACCGAAGGAATTCTTTTCGAAAAGGCTCCTCATATCGTATATTTCGGAGAATTCCTTGTCGAAGGTCTCCAGAAGGTCGTTGATTGTCACTGTGTAGCGCGGCATCAGCCTTTGCGTATCGAAGTTCGTCACGAAGCCCTGCATGGCCACCGGGTCGTAGCCGACGGCGGCGAACTTTTTGCCGAGGGCGGTCGTGCGCGCGGCCCCGATCCCGCGCTGGCAAAGCATGACAGGCACAGAGGCCCCATGTTGCACGGACTTCCTCCCGGCGGATCCGGTCCTCGCTCCGCCGGGCGGCATGGTGCGCGGATCGAGGGCATTGTTGTTGTTGCTTCTGACGCGGCCTGTCATCGGTTTCCCTTTCGTTCGTGTTGAATCCCGAACCGGTAGCAGAGCACCGCCACCGCCCCTGTGCCATTCGGGACATGGCCCCACCGTTTCCACCGCAATCCCGAAGCGCCGCATCGCAAAGCGCCCGCCGCAATTCGATCTCCCCGCTTGAGGGGGAGATGTCGGCAGGACAGAGGGGGGTGCCCGGCGGTGGCGGCGGATGCAAACGGCCGCGTTTTCCCGCTCGCCGCGAGACGGTGGCCGCTTTGGCCTCCACGAAAAACTCACGCCGGGCGGTTGCCTCTCCGCAATGGCGCAAAAAAAGCGCGCTTGGCGGCAGTGATTCGGTCTGCGGTGTGCCGTACGTCACAGGCGATCGGCGGCTTTGGCGCATAATCGGGTTTCTGACGCCGGAAGGGTAGGGCGCTCCGGCTGCCGCGGCCGGCCGAACGTCTGGCGGGTCCGCGGCGGCCGGATGAACCATGCCTGTCGCGCGCGGCTTACGAAACCCGGCCGGAGCGGAAAATCACCATGGATCGGACGCTGGACGCCTTTCTGGGGCTCGTCAACGGCTACCTGTCCGGCACGGGCGAGCCGGTCGCCGGGCCGGGTTGCTTCATCGAGACCGACGGCGCGCTGCTACAGCTGCTGCTGGCGCCCGGGCGAGCCGAGGTGGCCTTCTGCGCAGCGATCTTCGATGGCCTCGGCGACCCGGCATATCTCGTCCCGGAGGTCATCGCCGATTTCAATGCCGTGCAGCTCTTCGACGGCGGTTACTGCCTGCTGGTGGAAGAGACCTACAGCGGCCTCTATGTCAGCCAGCGCCACGCCCTCGACGCCCTCAGCCCGGCCGCCCTCGGCGACCTCCTCCGCGACCTCGCCGGCCGCGCCCGCCGATGGCGCCGCTGGTATCGCGAGGCCGCAAGGGACTTCTGGCCAAAGACGCCGGCACCGGCTGCGGCCCGCCCGTGACGCGCAGGCCCTGACGTGGTCGTCCGCGAGGCAGACGTCCGGGACGCCGTCTCGGAAGACCCGCGCCCAAGGGCTTCCGGGCTCCCGCGCCAGGTGGCCGAGCTCCGTTGCCGAGAGGCCGCGGTGGGCGGTCCAGACGCGGTCGAGGATGGCGCGGGTCCGGCGCCGATCGTGCTCATTCGGCGGCGGCGGGGAACCGGTCGGCGAGGGCGGTGCGGTAGAAGGCCCTGACGTGGTCGTCCGCGAGACAGACGTCCGTGACGCCGTCTCGGAAGACCCTCGCCCAAGGGCTTCCGGGCTCCCGCGCCAGGTGGCCGAGCTCCGTTGCCGAGAGGCCGCGGTGGGCGGTCCAGACGCGGTCGAGGATGGCGCGGGTCCGGCGCCGATCGTGCTCATTCGGCGGCGGCGGGGAACCGGTCGGCGAGGGCGGTGCGGTAGAAGGCCCTGACGTGGTCGTCCGCGAGACAGACGTCCGTGACGCCGTCTCGGAAGACCCGCGCCCAAGGGCTTCTGGGCTCCCGCGCCAGGTGGCCGAGCTCCGTTGCCGAGAGGCCGCGGTGGGCGGTCCAGACGCGGTCGAGGATGGCGCGGGTCCGGCGGTCGTCCTCGGGAATTTCGGGGGTGAAGATGTCCCAGCTATCGAGGTCGGCCTGCCAGGACCGTCCCGAGATCGGCGAGCGGCCGAACGACTTGAATTCGTGATGAAGCGTCGGAACGACCGGTCCGCCCTTCCAGGCCTGGATGCGCTCCGCGAAGAGGCGCCGGTCCGTCATCGCAAGGACCCAGCCATAGGCGAGACAGGCGAGCCTGTTGAGCTTGGCCTCGCACATCGGTCGGCCTTCGTCCTCGGCCTTGGCAAGGAAGAAATTGGCGACGTGCTGCGGCGTGTAGAGCGCCGGCACGGTCTCCATCCGAAACGGGCTTGCAGTCGGCTGGCGCAGCCCGGCAACCCCTCTCCGGATGCGGCGACAGCGCTCCGCGATCCTCCTCAGGAACCCGTCGTCGCTACCGGTTCCTCTCGGTAGGCTCATTCTCATTTCTCCTGCCGAAGGCGGGCCCTCATTTTCCTGCCGAAGGCGGGCGCCGCTCCAGGCAACCGCGCCCGCAAACGCTCCCGGCCCGGATGCGGCATGGCGCCCGGGTGCGGGCATGGTCTGCCGGCGGCCTCTCGATCTCCCGGCCTCTCGATCTCCCGGCCTCTCGATCTCCGAGCCCGGCCCGCGGTCGCGCGTCCACGAAATCGCTTGGTTCCTCGGTCGCTTTATCCCTGCAATCGCCGACGGGCCACCTGTCCGCAAAGGTCGCCTGTCCCGAGGTCCGCCTGTCCCCGAGGTCCACTGTCCCGAGGTCCGCCTGTCCCTGAAGCGCGGCCGGCGAGACGAACGGGAACTCTGCCCGCATCCCGTCCGTCTCGCCCGCCGTTCCGCCCTGCAATCGCCGGTCTCCCATGGGAAAAGACCACGATCACGGACAGCCGAAATCCCTCGACCACACCTGCACCCCAAGCCCACCGACACCTGCCGTACAGGCATCCAAGCCCACCGAAACGCCTGCCGCGCAAACGCCCAAGCCCACCGGCACCTGGCCCGCAGACGTCTTCGCCCGCGCGCACCCGCCCGCACGGCCCATCTCACAGCCGCCAGTCATCGCGCAAAGGGCGCACCTTCGCAGCATCGCGGGAAGCATCTTCCGGTTCCGCCGGAACCCCGATGGCGACCGAACCGAACCGCAGCAAATCCAGCCGCAACGAAACGAGCGCCGCGGCAATTATCCGCGCTGAGAAGTCCGGAATCGGAAAATACGTATCGGATAGAGCCGGACCGACGCGGGCAGAAACATCCGCCGGGTCCGGGGAGAAAACATCTCGCGCCGCACCTTCTGCAGGGCGGCACGAGATGACTTACTTCAAAAAAAATCTTGGAAGAACCCTCCAGATATTAAAAGTATTACGTCATGAGAATTGATTTCCATGGGGCGAATAATACACGTTCCGCGCGTTCCCCTTCGTCGAGGCGCTGGCCGGCCTCGCCGCCGGCGCGAAGCAGCTCCTCGGCCCCGCCACCGCCGTCACCTACGCGGCCGACTGGAGCGAATATTTCGGCTACCACCCCGACGACGGGTCCGGCGACGTCCTCTTCAACCTCGATCCGCTCTGGGCCGCGCCGTCGATCGACGCCGTCGGCATCGACAACTACATGCCGCTCTCCGACTGGCGCGACGACGACCTGCGGGCCGGCAATCCCGACGGCTTCGAGACGGCGAGCGACCCGGCCGGCCTGAAGGCGGCGATCGCCTCGGGCGAGGGCTTCGACTGGTACTATGCGAGCGAGGCCGACCGTGCCGCCCGCCTCCGCACGCCGATCTCCGACGGGCTGGCCGGCAAGCCCTGGGTCTTCCGCTTCAAGGACCTCGAAGGCTGGTGGGCGAACCCCCATCACGAGCGCCGGGACGGCCGGGAGGAGGCCGCGCCGACCGCCTGGGTGCCGAAGTCGAAGCCGCTCTGGTTCACCGAGATCGGCTGTCCCGCGGTCGACAAGGGCCCCAACCGGCCGAACGCCTTCCCCGACCCGAAATCGTCCGAGCAGTCCCTGCCGTATTTCTCGACCGGCGCGCGCGACGATCTCGCGCAGCGCCGCTTCCTCGAGGCGCACCTGGACTGGTGGAGCGGGCCGGACGCCCCCGAGGGCATGGTCGATCCGGGCCGCATCTTCGCCTGGACCTGGGACGCGCGGCCGTGGCCCGCCTTTCCGTTCGACACAGATCTGTGGAGCGACGGCGCCGACTGGCGCACCGGCCACTGGCTGAACGGCCGGCTCGGCACCGCGACCGCACCCGACATCGTCGCCGCGATCCTGCGCGACCACGGCTTTCCCGACTGTTCCACCGATGCCGTCGTCGGCGACGTCGGCGGCTACGTGCAGGCCGACCCGGCCTCCGCGCGCACCATGCTGGAGCCGCTTCTCGCCGCCCTGCAGATCGACGTCTTCGAAAGCGCCGGGACGCTGCGCTTCTTCTCCCGCGCCCGCCGCGCCGCCGCCGCCCTTTCCGTCGAAATCGTCGCCGACCGCGAGGACAAGCCGCTGGCGCAGGAGACCCGAGCCGAGGAGAGCGCCCTGCCGAGCGAGGCGATCGTCGACCATTTCGACCCGGAAAACGACTACCAGAGCGCGGCCGCGCGCTCGCGCCGGCTCCTGGCCGGCAACGCCCGCCAGCACCGGATCTCGCTTCCCGCCGCCATGGGCGAGGACGCCGCCGCCTTCGCCGCGGATTTGTGGCTGCGCCAGGCCTGGTCGGCCCGCCGCAGCCTCGACTTCGCGCTGTCCCCGGCGGCGCTGGCGCTCGAGCCGGGCGACGCCGTCCGCCTGCGGGAGGGGCCGCCGGGCGATTTTCTCGTCACCCGCGTGGAGGACGGTGCCGTGCGCGCGGTGACGGCCTCGGGCTTCGTCACCACGGGCGCCGCCGGCGTCGAAAGCCGCCCCGCCGTCCCCCGCGGGAGCGACGCCGCGGCGGTCTTCGCGCCGCTCTTCGTGCCGCTCGACCTGCCGGCGCTCCGGGGCACCGACGACACCGCCTGGGCACTCGGCGCCGCCTTCGCCAGTCCCTGGCGACCGCTGGCGCTCCTCGCGTCGCCCGCCGTCGAAGGCTATTCCCGGCGCGTCGTGCTCGACCGCCCGGCGACGATCGGCACGCTCGCCGCGCCGCTGCCGCCGGGCTTCCCCGGGCGCTTCGCTCGGGCGGCGATCGAGGTGGACCTCCATGCCGGATCCTTCGCCTCGGCCGCCGACGTCGCCGTGCTCGCCGGTGCCAACGCGCTCGCCGTCGCCTGCGCCGGCGGGGCGTGGGAGGTGCTGCAGTTCGCCGGCGCCGAGGAGACCGCGCCCGGCCGCTTCCGGCTGACGCGCCTCCTGAGGGGCCAGGCCGGCACCGACGACGCGATGCGTTCGGGCGCGCCCGCCGGCGCGACGGTCGTCCTCCTCGACGATGCGGTGAAGCCGCTCGCCCTGGAAGCGGGGGAGGCGGGCGTCGAGCTCAACTGGCTGGCCGAGGCCCTCGGCGGCACCGGCGAAACCAGCCCGACGCGCTTCGCCGGCGGCCTGCGCGCGCTGACGCCGCCCGCCCCGGTCCACCTCGGGGCGCGGCGCGGGGCCGACGGCGTCGCCTTCGCCTGGGTCCGGCGCGGGCGCATCGACGCCGACAGCTGGCTCGGCCGCGACATCCCGCTCGGCGAGGCCGAGGAGCGCTACCGGCTGGAGATCCGGAAGGACGGCGCCGCCCTGCGCACCGTCGAGGTCGCGGCACCCGCCTACCTCTATCCGGCCGCCGACGAGGTCGCCGATTTCGGCGCGCCGCAGGCCGCGCTCTCCATCGTCGTCCGCCAGCTCGGCGACCGCCTCGACGGCCTGCCGGCCACGGCGGTGCTGGCGGCGTGAAACTTCCCCGGGGACCGGGGAAGGGCCGCCGGGCGCCTGCGCCCGGCCCTGACTTTTTTTTCAACGAAGGAGAGCAAATGACTGAAACCAAACCCTGGTACCTGTCCAGGACCGTATGGAGCGCCGCGATCGCCGTGCTCGCCTCCCTCGCCGGCCTTGCCGGCATCAGCGTGCCGGGCGGCGACCAGTCGGCGCTCGTCGACACCATCCTCCAGCTCGCCGGCGCCGGAGGCGCCCTGGCCGCCATCGCCGGCCGCCTCGCCGCGACGAAGAAGATCGGCTGACACGAGAACGGCGGCCCCCTCCGCGCGGAGGGGGCCGTTCGAACGGGGAGGGGTCGACTTGACGTCACAATGCAAATGCATTACCTCACGGACATCCTATGACGGGCCTGTTCCGAGGGAGTTCGCCGTGGCCGTGTTCGCCGAAGATGTCTCGAAACTCACCGATCGCTATCAGACGACCGTGCCCAGCAGCGTCCGCAAGCAGCTGAGGCTGGGCAAGGGCGACCGGATCCGTTACTGCATGGAGCCGGGCGGCCGGGTCTATATCGAGGCGGTGGGCAGCGAGGAGAGCGATCCCGCGCTCGGCGCCTTCCTCGATTTCGTCGAGGCCGACATCAGGGCGCATCCAGAGCGCCTGCGCGCCTTCGACGGTGGATTGCGCGACCGCCTCGAGGCCCTGGTCGGGGCGATCGAGGTCGATTTCGACGCGCGGCTGTCGCCCGAAGACGAATGACCGGCGGTTCCGCGCGCGCGGATGCGCCGCTCGTCGCCAACGGCTGGTCGATCTATGCGCATCCGGTCTTTCTCGACCAACTCGAAGCGCTGATCGGCGAAGTCGAGCGGCGCAAGGCGCGCGACCCGAAGACCTGGCGCGGGAAGAACTGCACGAAGCGGCTGGCGGCAATCTTCAGGCTCGTGACCGAAGTGATACCGGCCGATCCGCGCGCCCCGGCGTTCAGGCAGGGCGACACGCTCGGCGAGCATCGGAAGCACTGGTTCCGGGCCAAGTTCTTCCAGCAGTACCGGCTGTTCTTCCGGTTCGACAGCGGTTCGAGGGTCATCGTGTTCGCCTGGGTGAACGACGAGAAGGCCCTGCGCGCCTACGGCTCGAGGACCGACGCCTATGCCACCTTCCGGGGAATGCTGGACGACGGCCGTCCGCCGGACGATTTCGACGCGTTGCTGAAGGAGGCCGCGGAAGCGGCAACCCGGTTCGCCGGCGGCCTCGGGGCCGCGCCCGGACGCTAGCGCTTCCAGGAAAAGTGGACACCGGTTTTCCGTCCGGAAGCGCGAGAAGCAAAGACTCATGCTTCCAGGAAAAGTGGACACCGGTTTTCCGTCCGGAAGCGCTCCTGCCTCCGCCATCACCTTCACCCCCTCCTCACCCCCACCGTCGTCATCCTCGGGCTTGTCCCGAGGATCTGCAGTCGGCGCCGCATCCCCCGGCGGGCGTTGGTGGATCCTCGCCACAAGGGCGCGGATGACGGAGCGCGGAGAAGACGAGGGTGCGAATGGAGGCGCGCTTCCAGGAAAAGTGGACACCGGTTTTCCGTCCGGAAGCGCTCCGCCTCCGCCGTCACCTTCCCCCTCCTCACCCCCCACCGTCGTCATCCTCGGGCTTGTCCCGAGGATCTGCAGCGGCGCCGCATCCCCGGCGGGCGTTGGTGGATCCTCGCCACAAGGGCGAGGATGACGGAGCGAGGGGAAGACGAGGGTGCGAATGGAGGCGCGCTTCCAGGAAAAGTGGACACCGGTTTTCCGTCCGGAAGCGCTCCAGCCTCCGCCAGTCACCTCCACCGCCGTCATCCTCACCCCCACCGCCGTCATCCTCGGGCTTGTCCCGAGGATCTACAGCCGGCGCCGCATCCCCCGGCGGGCGTTGGTGGATCCTCGCCACAAGGGCGAGGATGACGGAGCGAGCGAGCGGTGCGACTGGAGGCGCGCTTCCAGGACCTCGCGGAAACCGGCTTTCCCTGCGTTCATTTGCCGTTCAGCCCTCATTCTGTACAGTCCGCTCAGATGCCTTTGCCGACCGGAGTTTCCAGCATGACGGTTTCATCCCTGACGACCGGACTTGCGGCCGCCGTCATCGCACTTGCCGGGTCCGTGGCGGGGGCGCTTGCGGCTTCGCCGGCCGGCGGCCATTTCGGGTTCCCGGAGGGGCAGTCCGGCCGCGCCTTGTCCCCGCGTGTGGAGCTGGCCTCGGCCGATTGCAACGCGGCCGCCGAGCGGGTCGTGTCGCGCACCGGCGGCCAGCTGCTTTCGGTCTCCGCGGCGAGCCAGGGCGGGCGCACGGTCTGCCGCGTCACCGTGCTGGTGCCGGCCTCCGACCACAAGCGGCCGAGGAAGGTGACGGTCACCGTCTCGCAATGAGTGCCGGCACCGCGGCGGTCGCGCTATAATCGCGGTCGCCGAATCGGCGGCAAACCGGAGGTACGGCATGCGCATACTCGTCGTCGAGGACGACCGGGACCTGAACCGGCAGCTCACCGAGGCGCTGGAGGAGGCCGGCTACGTGGTCGACCGCGCCCATGACGGGGAGGAGGGGCACTTTCTCGGCGACACGGAGCCCTACGACGCCGTCATCCTGGATGTCGGCCTGCCGGAAATGGACGGCATCTCGGTGCTGGAGCGCTGGCGCACCGCCGGCCGCACCGTGCCGGTGCTGATCCTCACGGCCCGGGACCGCTGGAGCGACAAGGTCTCCGGCATCGACGCCGGCGCCGACGACTACGTCGCCAAGCCCTTCCACATCGAGGAGGTGCTCGCCCGCGTGCGCGCGCTCATCCGCCGCGCCGCCGGCCACGCCAGCTCCGAGATCGCCTGCGGCCCCGTCCGCCTCGACACCAAGGCGGCCCGCGCGACCGTCGACGGCGCGCCCCTCAAGCTCACCTCGCACGAGTTCCGGCTCCTGTCCTATCTCATGCACCACATGGACGAGGTGGTCTCGCGCACGGAGCTGGTGGAGCACATGTACGACCAGGATTTCGACCGCGATTCCAACACGATCGAGGTCTTCGTCGGGCGGCTGCGCCGCAAGATGGGCGTCGACCTGATCGAGACCGTGCGCGGCCTCGGCTACCGCATGCACGCACCCGCCGACGAGGGCGCGTGAGCGCGCGCTCGCTCACCTCCCGCGTCCTGCTCGTCACCAGCGTCTGGATCGCGGTGGCGCTGGTCGTCATCGCGCTGGTGATCTCGCATCTCTACCGGCAGGGCGCCGAGCGCGCCTTCACCGACCTGCTGCGCGCCCAGCTCTACAACGTCATCAACTCCGTCTCGGTCGGCAAGGACGGCCGCCTGGAGGGGCGCCCCGAACTCGGCGACCTCAACTTCGTCCAGCCCCACACCGGCTGGTACTGGATCGTCCAGCCGCTCGGGGACTTCCGCTCCGAACCGCTGACCTCGATCTCGCTCGGCGGCGGGACCGTGCCGGTCGCCAGCACGCAGGGCCACCCCTTCGACAACCACTACGAACGCTTCTACCGCGAGCGCGATTCCTACGGCAACGCCGTCGAGGTCGCCGAGACCGAGGTGCTGCTCGACAATGACGGCCATGCCGCGCGCTTCCGCGTCGTCGGCAACCGCGCCGGCCTCGAGGAGGAGATCCAGGGCTTCGACCGGCAGGTCTTCCTCGTCTTCGTCGTCTTCGGGCTCGGCAGCCTGCTGGTCAACGCCGCCGCCATCGTCCTCGGCCTGCGGCCGCTGGAGCGGGTGCGCCGGGCGCTGGAGGACATCCGCGCCGGCAGGAGCGACGCCCTGCGCGGCGACTTTCCGCGCGAGATCGCGCCGCTCGCCGGCGAGGTCAACGCGCTCATCGACGCCAACCGGCGCATCGTCGAGCGCGCCCGCACCCAGGTCGGCAATCTCGCCCATTCGCTGAAGACCCCGATCGCCGTCCTCCTCAACGAGGCGCGCCGGCTCGACGAGGGGCCCGCGCGCCTGATCGGCCAGCAGGTCGGCACCATGCAGGCGCAGGTGCAGACCTATCTCGACCGCGCCCGCATCGCCGCCCAGAGCGCCTCGGCGCTGGCGCGCACCGACATCGCCCCGGTGGTCGAACGGCTGGTGCGCGTCATGCGGCGCCTCCATCCGGAGATCGCCTTCGAGGTCGCCGTCCCGGCCGGCGTCCCGGCGCTCGCCATGGAAGAGCACGACGCCGAGGAGATCGTCGGCAACCTGCTCGACAACGCCGCCAAGTTCGCCGCCGCCCGGGTGTCGGTGACCGTTTCCCCTGCGGCGGCCGACGGCTCCGACGGCGGGCGCGCGCGCCTCGCCGTCGTCATCGAGGACGACGGCAAGGGCCTCGACGCGGACCAGATCGCCGAAGCGCTGAAGCGCGGCAGCCGGCTCGACGAAACCAAGCCCGGAACCGGGCTCGGCCTGTCCATCGTCTCCGAGATCGTCAAGGAATACCAGGGAAGCCTCGCCCTCGACCGAAGCCCCCTCGGAGGCCTCCGCGCCGCCCTCGAACTGCCGGAGGCGGGGCGGGGGTGAACGGCCGGCAGGAGCTGCTCCGCCGCCGCCCGCTATCGGCGAACCGCGCGATGCCGTTTCTACCATTGGTACCCAAAGAATCGGGTGCTGCCTCATGCCTGCTTTTGCTCTATTGGCAAGGGCATGAACCTCAGAGCGCTGATCTCGGCACCCAAATCCTCGGTCGATACGGGCGAGTGGAGGAAAGGGGAAATCCCGCGTTCGCAATGGCCTTCGCGCCGTGCGAAATCGAAGGCCTACAAGTACGGCCCGCTCTACCAGTGGCGCATCATCCGATTCGATGCCGCCGGGCACCAGTGTCGCGTGCTCCTGATCTTCAACGCTTACAAGCAGATCTTCCGGGCGCGTTTCGGCGTTACCGCCAACGGCGAAACGAAAGCCCTGTGCGACTACGAATACCACGCGAGCGAGCCGGGATGGCATTGCCATGCGCGCTGCGATGATCTAGCGATGATCGATCCGGCCGCGACCCGGTTCGGCGCGAGGCGGATACCGGCCGCCGGCGCGTTCCATCGTCGCGTCGGCTTCAGTTTCCGCAAGTCGCCGTTGACGGCGCAGACGGCGTTCAATTGTGCAGTCTCGCTATTCAGAATCCGCAGTGCGGAAGGCATGCTATGAAGTCGGAGCTTTGCCAGGCGTTTTGCAACGATATCACCGTCACCGAGGTTCCCGCCGGTCTCGCCGTCGGAACCGCGTTCCGGCGTGACGACGGTGACAGGATCGCATTCTACGTCGTCACCGGCGAAGACGGCCTGGCGCACCTCGAAGACGACGGCGCCACCGTACCGACGCTGGAAGGCGCCGGCGTCGATTTCGAGACCGATACGCGCCGCCGCGCGCTCGACAGCCTCCTCGAACGCGGCGGCGCCTATTTCGACGCCACCGATGCGACGATAAGAACCCGTGCGTTCTCCAAATCCGAACTGGCGGCCCGCGCGCTGGATTTTGTCGGGCTGATGATCCGGATGAACGATTTCCTTCTCCTCACGCAGGAGAAGGTGGCGTCGACCTTCAGGGAGGATGCGGCGGGGCGCATACGGGCCAAGCTCGGGAATCTCGCCCGGATCCGCGAAAACGAGGTCGTCGACGAGCGCCTGTCCGAGGTCAGGCCGGATATGGTCGTGGAGGCCCCCTCGCGCCCGCCCGTCGCGATTTTCTTCGCGACCGCTCCCGGCAAGGTGCACGATGCGATATTCCTGCACCAGACGGCGTTGTACGAGGTCAAGCGCGACCTGTCGGTCGTCGCCTTGCTGGAGCGGGACAATTCCGTGCCGAACGAGCTGCGCCGGCGTGCGACCAACAGGCTCGCGACGGTTCCGATCTTCGGGGAAGACGAGGAGGCGGCGATCGCACGCATCGCGCGCGAAGCGCTCGGCAAGACAGTGTAGCGCGGCGCCCGCAATGACGCTCCGCCGGAGAGCCCGTCCCCCCGCGGCCCCGCGTCGTCCTGCGGCCTGTCCGCGCGATTTCCGCACCATCGCCCGGCACCGGTGGTAATTGCGGCCGGGCGGTGGTAAGCGGCTCGTCGAACCGGTAAAACCGTCCACCATTCGCACCAGGGGTCGAATTCCGTCATGAAGGCGTTTCCCAAGGCTTTTTCCGCCGTTCTCCTCGCCTCCGCGCTGGCCCTTTCCGGCTGCTCGTCCATGCGTCCGCCCGCGCGCCACGCGGTGCGCAGCGATTCGCAGGCCGCGCGGCCGCCTGCGTCGGCGGGCCCGTCGGACCTGATCGGCCGCCTCGACGGCGGCATCATCGGCAAGAAGATCGGCTCCGAGCTCTCCGCCTCCGACAGGCGGCTGGCGCTCGAGGCCGAATACCGCGCCCTGGAGGACACGCCCGGCGGCAAGCCCGTGACCTGGCAGGATCCCGACGGCACCGTCTCCGGAAGCGTGGTCGCCGCCGCGCCCTACCAGGTTGGTTCGCAGAACTGCCGGCAATACACCCACACCGTCACGATCAACGGCACCAAGCAGGAAGCGCGCGGCGCCGCCTGCCGCAGCAAGGACGGCGCCTGGACGCCGCTGAGCTAGAGCGCTTCCAGGAAAAGTGGAACCGGTTTTCCGTCCGGAAGCGCGTGAAAACAAAGAGATAGAGCGTGTCCGCGATTCCGTGAAGCGCGGACACGCTCTAGGTTTCCGCTTTCCGAGGCTCCGGGACGGCGTGTGACGTGGCGACGCGTCGATAGGGTTTGGCGATGCATCTCTCTTCGGCTATTGAAACCTGATGCTTTTCTGGTGTCTCGCAGCGGTCCTGACGGCGATGGTCACGGCGGCGGTTCTTTATCCGCTGTCGCGCGGCCGCATGCCGCGCGCCGATGCCGCCGCCCATGACGAGGCGGTCTATCGCGACCAGCTGGCCGAGCTCGACCGCGACGTCGAGACCGGCAGCCTCGGCGGCGCGGAGGCCGAGAGCGCGCGCGCGGAGATCGCCCGCCGTCTCCTGAAGGCCGCCGGGGAGCGCCGCGCCGGCGAGGCCGCCGCCTCCGCGCCCGGCCTGCGGCGCGTGGCTTCCGCCATCGTCGTCGTGCTCGTTCCCGCGCTCGCCCTCGGCGCCTATCTGCGCCTCGGCAGTCCCGGCCTCCCGTCGGAGCCGCTGTCGGCCCGCGAGGCCGGTCCCGGCGGCGATCCGGCGCTCGCCTCGCTGGTCGGCAAGGCGGAGGCGCACCTCAGCGCCGATCCCGGCGACGGCCGCGGCTGGGACGTGCTGGCGCCGATCTATTTCCGCACCGGCCGCGTCCAGGACGCCGTCATCGCCTACGGCAACGCCATCCGGATCCTCGGCCCGACCGCGCAGCGCGAGGCCGGCCTCGGCGAGGCGCTGATGATGCAGAACGGCGGAACGGTCGACGAGACCGCCGCCGATGCCTTCCACCGGGCGCTGAAGCTGGAGCCCGGCAATCCGCGGGCGCGCTACTATCTCGCCGTGCAGATGGCCGAGGAGGGCAAGACCGGCGACGCCCTGAAGGCCTTCCGGGACCTCGCCCGGACGGCGCCCGCCGACGCGCCGTGGCTGCCCGCCGTCAAGCGCGAGATCGCCGCCCTCGGCGCCGCGCCGGCCGAGAAGCCCGCGACCGGGGCTGCGCCCGCCAAGGGCCCGACGCCGGAGCAGATGGCCGCCGCCGGAAACATGAGCGCCGGCGACCGCATGACGATGATCCGCGGCATGGTCTCGCGCCTCGACGCCGAGCTCTCCCGCAAGCCGGACGACCTGGCGGGTTGGAAGCGGCTCGTGCGCTCCTACATGGTACTCGGCGAACCGGCGAAGGCCAGGGCCGCGCTGGCGCGCGCGCTCGAGGCGTTCCCCGCGTCGAGCGACGGCGGCAAGGAACTGACCGCGCTCGCCGGGGACCTCGGCGTCGGCGGCAAGGAGGCGACGCAATGACGCGCAAGCGCAAGCGGCTGGTTCTGGTCGCCGGAGGGATGGGCTTCGTGGCGCTGGCGGTGCTGCTCGTCATGTTCGCGCTGTCGAGCGACATCGCCTTCTTCCGCACGCCGAGCGAACTCGTCGCCGAGCGGCCGGGACCGGCGACCCGCATCCGCCTCGGCGGGCTGGTCGAGCCGGGCACCGTGGTGCGCGGAAAGGGCACGACGGTCTCCTTCGAGGTCACCGACCGGAAGCATTCCGTCAAGGTGGTCTACGAAGGCATCCTGCCGGACCTGTTCCGCGCCGGGCAGGGGGTGGTCGCCGAAGGCAGCTTCGCGGGCGGCGGCGATACCTTCGTCGCCGACACCGTGCTCGCCAAGCACGACGAGAAGTACATGCCGAAGGAGGTCGCCGACGCGCTCAAGGAGAAGGGCGAATGGTACGGAGACACCCAGACGGCGGCAGGCCGCGCGGCGTCCGGGACGGCGAAACCGTGAACGGAAGGAGGCGGGCGGCATGATCGTCGAACTCGGACATTTCGCGCTGATCCTGGCGCTCGCCACCGCGCTCCTGCAGGCGAGCCTGCCGATCCTCGGCGCGCGCCGCGGCGACGCCGCGCTGATGGGCGTCGCCCCGGTCGCCGCCCTCGCCACCTTCGCGCTCGTCGCCGGCGCCTTCGCCGTCCTCACCCTGGCCTATGTGCGCTCCGACTTCTCGGTCCTCAACGTCTGGCAGAACTCGCACTCGATGATGCCGCTCCTCTACAAGTTCACGGGCGTATGGGGAAACCACGAAGGCTCGATGATGCTGTGGGTGCTCATCCTCGCCTTCTTCGGCGCCCTGGTGGCGCTCTTCTCCGGCAACCTGCCCGACACGCTGCGGGCGAACGTCCTCGGCGTCCAGGCCTGGATCGCGAGCGCCTTCCTCGTCTTCATCCTCGTCACCTCCAACCCGTTCCTCCGCCTCGACCCGGCGCCGATCGAGGGGCAGGACCTCAACCCGATCCTGCAGGATTTCGGCCTCGCCGTGCATCCGCCGATGCTCTATCTCGGCTATGTCGGCTTCTCCATCACCTTCTCCTTCGCCATCGCCGCGCTGATCGACGGGCGCATCGACGCCGCCTGGGCGCGCTGGGTCCGGCCCTGGGCGCTCGCCGCCTGGACCTTCCTGACGCTCGGCATCGCCATGGGCTCCTACTGGTCCTACTACGAGCTCGGCTGGGGCGGCTGGTGGTTCTGGGACCCGGTGGAGAACGCCTCCTTCATGCCGTGGCTCGCCGGCACGGCGCTGCTCCACTCCGCCCTCGTCATGGAGAAGCGCGAGGCGCTGAAGATCTGGACCGTGCTGCTCGCCATCCTCACCTTCTCGCTGTCGCTGCTCGGCACCTTCCTGGTCCGCTCGGGCGTGCTCACCTCCGTCCACGCCTTCGCCACCGATCCGCGCCGCGGCGTCTTCATCCTGGCGATCCTCGTGCTGTTCATCGGCGGCGCCTTCGCGCTCTTCGCCTGGCGCGCGCCGACGCTGAAGCAGGGCGGCCTGTTCGCGCCGATCTCGCGCGAGGGCGCGCTGGTGCTCAACAACCTCTTCCTGACGACGGCCGCCGCCACCGTGCTCGTCGGCACGCTCTACCCGCTGGCGCTGGAGGCGCTGACCGGGGAAAAGATCTCCGTCGGCCCGCCCTTCTTCAACCTGACCTTCGGCCCGCTCATCGTGCCCCTGTTCTTCGCCGTGCCCTTCGGGCCGCTCCTCGCCTGGAAGCGCGGCGACCTGCGGGCGGCCGCAGAGCGGCTCTTCGTCGCCGTCGGCGCCGCGCTCGCCGCGGCACTCCTCGTCGTCGTGCTCAGGACGGGCGCGCCGGTGCTTCCCGCCCTCGGCATCGGGCTCGGCGTCTACGTCATGCTCGGCGCGCTCGTCGACCTCGCCGGCCGCGCCGGCCTCGGCAAGGTGGCGGCGGGCGTCGCGGTTCGGCGCCTGCGCGGCCTGCCGCGCTCGGTCTTCGGCGCGACGCTCGCCCATTTCGGCCTCGGCGTCTCGCTCGTCGGCATCGTCGCGGCGACGGCCTTCTCCACCGAGACGATCACCACCATGAAGGCCGGCGAGGCGAGGGACGTCGGCGGCTACCGGGTCCGCTTCGACGGCATGCGGGCAGAGACCGGCGGCGGCTTCCGCGCCGACATCGGCCGCTTCTCCGTGCTCGACGGCGGCGGCGACGTGGTGCGCAGGCTCGATTCCGCCAAGCGCTTCTACTTCGCCCGCAAGCAGCCGACGACGGAAGCCGGCATCCGCACCTTCGGCTTCAGCCAGCTCTACGTCTCCCTCGGCGACGCCGAGGACGGCGGCGGCCGCGTCGTCCGGCTGTGGTGGAAGTCCTGGGTCGTCCTCATCTGGCTCGGCGCGGTGATCATGGCCGCCGGCGGCGCCGCGTCGCTCTCCGACCGCCGCCTGCGCATCGGCGCGCCCGCCCGCGCGCGTGGCCCGCGATCCCGGGACGCTGCACCCGGGCCGCGGCAGGCGGACGCGCTGTGACCGGCCGTCGTCCCGGCGGCGCGGCAAGCCGGGGTTTGACAGCCGTCCGCTCGAATGCTAACAACACTTTCAGGTTGTATTTATTTAGAGATACAACCTTTTTTGGAATGATTCATTGTTTGTGGAGGAAATTATCATGGGTGATGCGGTCAATCGCAATTCCGGCAATTCCAGCTCGTTCGTCCAGAACGTCGCAACCAACTCCGGAAGCGGCACCGGCTCCGTCCAGCAGGGCTCGCTCGGCAACCACTCCGTTTCCACGGCCACGGCGCAACGGCCGCCCAAGGTCTGGTTCTACTACCATATGGGGGAGACCGACTATCCGTTTCAGTACGATCTCGAGCGCCACGGCCCTCTCATACAGGAGTTCCGGGATATTTTCCGGCACGAAGGCGATGTGCGGGCGCCGGTCACGCTCAACCACGACTGGAACGAACTGGGCGCGAGAACCAGGGAATTCAGGGACAGGTTCGCCGAGATCGAAGAGGCTCATTCCCCGAGGCTCTGAGGCCCGCGGCAAGCCTTCGCGCCGGCAACGCGCCGATCGCGGCATCGCGGGACGGATCGTCCTCGGCGCCGCCGCCGTCTGGCTCCTGTTCGCCGCGGGCCTCGCCCCGGCGCTAGCGGTCAACCCGGACGAGATGCTGAAGAACCCCGCGCTTGAAAAGCGCGCGCGCGAGATCTCGGCGAGGCTGCGCTGCCTCGTTTGCCAGAACGAGTCGATCGACGTCTCCGACGCCGACCTCGCGCGCGACATCCGCCTGCTCGTCCGTCGTCGTCTCGAGAAGGGCGAGACGAACGCGCAGGTGATCGACTACGTCGTTTCCCGCTACGGCGAATTCGTGCTGCTGAAGCCCCGCTTCGAGGCGAAGACGCTCCTGCTCTGGGGCACCCCTCTCATCGTCCTCGTCTGCGGCGCCGCCGCCATGGTCCTCTACTCCCGAAACCGCCCCCCCGGCACCCGGGCCCGCCCGCTGAGCGAGGAGGAGGAGGCGGAGCTGGAGAAGCTGCTGAGGGGCGACGGGGCCGGCTAGAGCGCTTCCAGGAAAAGTGGACACCGGTTTTCCGTCCGGAAGCGCGTGAAGCAAAAATCTCGCTTCCAGGAAAAGTGGACACCGGTTTTCAAGCGGCGGCGAGCAGGCCCGCGCTTTCGAGGGCCTTGCAGAGTTGAAGGACGTCCGTGAACGACCAGTCGCCCCAGTCGTCGGTCGAGTCCTTCGTATGTTTGAAGAAGAACATGAAATCCCGCACGAATGAAACGATGGCCTCGTTGCCGTCGCTGCCGAAGGACGACAGGACGATCGAGGATGGGTGAACGCGCTTGTTCTCCTCGCATTCCAGGTCGAAGTCGAGCTTGAGGCTGGTTTCTTTCCGGGCTTCGCGGTCGTCCCGGTCGAACTTCTCCGGGAACTCGCGTTTCTTGCATTCGGCCAGGAGGTCCGCCGCCTTGCGGAAGCTGCCGGTCTCGTAGAGGGCCGCCAGCGACGAGATTGCGATGCGGCGAAGCCGGTCCGGCCGCTCCGGCTCGCCGGTCCCCGTCGCCGCCAGCTCCGTCCGGCACGCCGCCAGCATGTAGGCGCGCACGAGCGCGGCGTTCGCACCCGGCGATATCGGCAATTCGCCCGTGGCCCGATCGGTCCTCCGTCCGGTCCCGGAAAAATAGGCCTCGAAGATCCGGATGCTTCCCTCGGTCACCATCGTCTTCCGGACGGCTTCCTGCGCCGCTTCCGAGAAGCCCAGGCTTTTCATGAGTTTGACGCAGTCTTTCCGTCGCACCGCCACGGAGCATTCGGCCGCGTGCCATGTCGGGTCCGCCTGGGCCCCGGCCTGGTCCTGGTACCTGCCGATGAGGGTCTCCGCTTCGCGCTCGAGACGGTCGAGGCTCTCCGGCCGGCAATCCGCCGGGATGGCCCGCCGCGACGCCGTTCCCGACGGCAGGTCTCCGGCGGGGCCGTAGTGCACCTGCCTGTCGTGATCACGGGTCAGCCGGCGGATCGTCGCGGCGGGCACGACGGTGCGGGCCAATCGGACGCCGCGGTTGCGGAAGGTCGGCCGCTCGAGCGCCGCGGGCCGGTCCGGCGCCGCCGTCCGTGCGGGAATGCCTCTGCTCGTAATGAAATCGCCCATGGGGTTCGCTACCTCCGGTGGCACGCTCGATGAACATGCCTCCACCTAGCCGATGCCCCGCCGTGCCATGTC
This sequence comes from uncultured Alphaproteobacteria bacterium, assembly GCA_963838155.1. Taxonomy (GTDB): domain Bacteria; phylum Pseudomonadota; class Alphaproteobacteria; order Rhizobiales; family Rhizobiaceae; genus Pararhizobium_B. The sequence continues at coordinate 554,777 of CAWIQE010000002.1, read as the reverse complement.
ATGAACGGCACACCGCAAGGCGATATCGCCCCGCGCCGCCGGCACCGTCGTCGGACTGCCGACATTACCGAAATGTCATCTCCCGGACAGCCGCGCGTAATCTGCGGCACGCTATGGTGCGTCCCGTGCGAGCGGAAGGCCGCGCCGCGCGCCGGGAGGCGCGTCGGGGTCGCGGAGCCGTCCGGGGTTCCGTCAAGCCCTCGATAGCACTAGATTCCGTCCCGAGCCGGCCGTGGCGTCGCCGGCGTCAGAGAGGAAGCCCATGTCGACCTGCAGCAACCGCCGGTCCGGCGGTCGATCGATCGGAACCATCGCGGCAGCGGCCGGCCTTTCCGCCGCGGCGGCCGGCCTCGCCCTGCTGCCTTGCGCCGCGGCGGCGGCCGGGCCGGTTTCGGTCGCCGCGCCGAAGGTGCCGGGCTTCGCAGACGTCATCGCCGCCGTCTCGCCGGCCGTGGTTTCGGTGAGGGTCCAGTCGGTCGCTTCGCCCGGTCGCCCGGCGCCGGCGCGGTCGCAGGGCGCGCCGTCGCGCAACTCGGTGGAGCAGCTCTTCGACCGCCTGCGCGGCGCGGACGGCGACGTCCGCCCCGTCGCCCAGGGCTCGGGCTTCGTCATTTCCGAGGAGGGCTACGTCGTCACCAACGACGACGTCGTCGCCGGCGGCACGACCTTCGAGGTCGTCCTCGACGACGGCACGGACCTCGACGCCAAGCTGGTCGGCGAGGACGCCCGCACCGACCTCGCGGTGCTGAAGATCCTCAAGCCGGACCGCAAGCTCACCTACGTCGCCTTCGCCGATGCCGACACGGTGCGCGTCGGCGACTGGATCGTCGCGGTGGGCAATCCCTTCGGCCTCGGGGGCACGGTGAGCGCGGGCATCGTCTCGGCCCGCGGCCGGGACGTGGGCGCCGCGCCCTACGACGATTTCATCCAGTTCGACGCGCCGGTGAACCGCGGCGACGCGGGCGGCCCGGTCTTCGACCTGAGCGGCAGGGTGGTGGGCGTCAATGCCGCGCTGTTCTCGCCGGTCCGCGGGACGATGGGCGTCGCCTACGCCATACCCGCCTCGACCGCCGGGAAGGTCGTGAACGAACTGATCGAGAACGGCAGCGTCGACCGCGGATGGCTGGGCGTCGCGCTGCAGCCGGTGACGCCGGACATCGCGGCCTCCGTCGGCCTGGACAGGGCGCACGGCGCGCTGGTCGCCGACATAGACCCGAAGGCGCCGGCGCGCGACGCCGGCCTGGAGCCGGGCGAGGTGATCGTCAGCGTCGACGGCAAGCCGGTGGCCGATCCGCGCGATCTCGCGCTGGCGATCGGCGCGCGGCATCCCGGCGACACCGTCCGGCTCGGCGTCTGGCGCGACGGCGCCGCCTCGACGGTCACCGTCTCCCTTGCCGCCACGCCGGGCGCGAAGGCCGGGCCGTCGCCCGCCCCCGACGCCGCGGCGGGCGATTTCGCCGGTTCGCCGCTCGGAAAGTTCGGCCTCGTCGTCGTCGCCTCGGAGAGCGGGCAGGGCGCCGTGATCACCGACATCGCGCCCGATTCGGTCGCCGACCGCCGCGGGCTCGGCGCCGGCGACGTCATCCTCAGCGTCGACGGCCGCGCCGTGACGTCGGCCCATGACATCGTCGCCGCCATCTCTTCCGCCATCGGCAAGGGCCGCAAGGCCGTCCTCATCCGCCTGGAGAACGGCAACCGCAGCCGCTTCGTCGCGCTGCCCGTCGACATGGGCTGAGGCCGCGCGCTTTTTCGAAAGGAACGACCATGACCGAGACCGACGAGGCTTGTGAAGCCGCCGGCAACGCCAATAATATCCCGGCGATGAAGGTACTGATCATCGAAGACGACCCGGCCGCCGCCGACTACCTGGTGAAGGCCTTCCGCGAAAGCGGCATCGTCGCCGACCGCGCGGCCGACGGCGAGGAGGGCTACCACATGGCCTGCGAAGGCGGCTACGACGTCCTCGTCGTCGACCGGATGCTGCCCAGGCGCGACGGCCTCGCCGTGATCTCCGCGCTCCGGGAGAAGGGCGACGGCACGCCGGTCCTCATTCTCTCGGCCCTCGGCCAGGTCGACGACCGCGTCACCGGCCTGCGCGCCGGCGGCGACGACTACCTGCCGAAGCCTTACGCCTTCTCCGAGCTGCTCGCCCGCGTCGAGGTGCTCGGCCGCCGCCGCAGCGCCCGCGAGGCCGAGACCAGCTACCGCGTCGGCGACCTCGAGCTCGACCGCCTGAGCCACGAGGTCCGCCGCGACGGCCGCCTCATCCCCCTGCAGCCGCGCGAATACCGGCTCCTCGAATACCTGATGAAGAACGCCGGCCAGGTCGTCACCCGCACCATGCTGCTCGAAAACGTCTGGGACTACCATTTCGACCCGCAGACCAACGTCATCGACGTCCACATCTCCCGCCTGCGCGGCAAGATCGAAAAGGACTTCGACACCCCCCTCCTGCGCACCATCCGCGGCGCCGGCTACATGATGAAGGCCGACCCCTGATGCGCCCGCGCCGCCCGCTCCAACCCGCCGCCCACCGCCCGCCACCTCCCGACGCGCCCGCCTTGAATCCCATCCCCCGCCTCCAACCGGCGCCCGCCGCATCCCGCCACGCCCGCCCCAAGCCGATCTCCCCCCTTGAGGGGGAGATGTCCGGCAGGACAGAGGGGGGTGGCGGCGGCTCGGCCGGCGAGGGCGCCGGCGTTCCGCCGCCGTTGCGCGGCGCTGCCGCCGTAGCCAATCCGCGCTGCCATCCCCCGGCCGCCACCACCGAAGACCCCCCTCTGTCGGCTGCGCCGACATCTCCCCCTCAAGGGGGGAGATTGGTGGGTGGCGCACCCGCCCGTCACCCCATCCCCCGCCTCCAACCGGCCGCCGCCGCATCCCGCCACGCCCGCCCCAAGCCGATCTCCCCCCTTGAGGGGGAGATGTCCGGCAGGACAGAGGGGGGTGGCGGCGGCTCGGCAGGCGAGGGCGCCGGCGTTCCGCCGCCGTTGCGCGGCGCTGCCGTCGGCCGTGAGCCGCGCTGCCATCCCCCGGCCGCCACCGCCAAGACCCCCCTCTGTCGGCTGCGCCGACATCTCCCCCTCAAGGGGGGAGATTGGAGACTGCCGATGCCGCATGCTGACGTATCGAGGCGCTTGCGGTCGAACGCGAAGGCGCATGCGGCGCAAGCTGACGGACGCCGAGCTGAAGTTCTGGAACGCCGTGCGCGCCCATCGGCTGGAGCAACTCGGGTTTCGGCGGCAATTGCCCGTTCTCGGCTACATTGCCGACTTCGCCTGTCCCGAACACCGCTTGATCGTGGAAATCGACGGCAGCCAGCATGCCGAGGCCAGAGCCTCTGCACGATCTCAGGCGCACGGAGACCCTGGAACGGAACGGCTGGATGGTCCTGCGCTTCTGGAACGACGAGGTCCTGCACGACATCGACAATGTCTGTCTCCATATTGTCAAGGTTCTGGGCATCGACAAGGCGGAGCCCCATCCATGATGCTTTCCCCGCCCAACCGCGCCACGCTCCCCAATCCACGCTGCCATCCCCCGGCCACCACCACCGAAGACCCCCCTCTGTCGGCTGCGCCGACATCTCCCCCTCAAGGGGGGAGATTGGTGGGTGGAGCACCCGCCCGTCACCCCATCCCCCGCCTCCAACCGGCGCCTGCCGCATCCCGCCACGCCCGCCCCACGCTGCGATCGGTCGACGGTTGCTAGGGCGGTTCGGGGCCGGGTGGCGGCGTGTTTTCCGGCGGCGCGCGGGGGGAGAGGCGGAGGGCGGTCGCGATGGCGGGAAGCGGGGGCGGGCCCTGGAGAAGGTGTCGGTGCTCCTCAGGACGACGGCGGTGCGGCTGTCGGCGCTCTATCTCCTGCTTTTCGCGGTCTGCGCGACGGTGCTCGTGTTCTACGTCACGGCGATGTCGGAGGGGCTGCTCCAGGCGCAGACGCAGGAGGCTGTGGGCAGCGAGCTGCAGGTCCTCTCCCAGGCCTACCAGAGCGGCGGCATCATCTCGCTCGTGCGGGCGGTCGAGCGGCGCTCCCGCCAGCCGGGCGCCAATCTCTACACCATCGCCGGCCCCAACGGCGACATCCTGGCCGGCAACGTCGCCTCGCTGCAGCCGGGCGTGTTCGACCACGAGGGCTGGACGCAGATCCCCTTCCGCTACCGCCGCTTCACCGACAGCGGCGGCGAGAGCGTCCACACGGCCATGGCCCAGATCATCCGCCTTCCGAACGGGATGCGCCTGCTCGTCGGCCGCGACCTGGGCGAGCCGGAGCGCTTCCGCGGGCTGGTGCGCCAGGCGCTCGCCGTCGCGCTCGGCATCATGGGCGCCGGCGCGCTGCTGATCTGGTTCTTCATCGGCCGCGGCGCGCTGAAGCGCATCGACCGCATGTCCGAGGCCAGCCAGAAGATCATGGGCGGCGACCTCGCCCAGCGCCTGCCGGTCGCCGGCTCCGGCGACGAGTTCGATCGCCTGTCGGAATCCCTGAACGCGATGCTGAGCCGCATCGAGATGCTGAACGAGGGCCTGCGCCAGGTCTCCGACAACATCGCCCACGACCTGAAGACGCCGCTCACCCGCCTGCGCAACAAGGCCGAGGCCGCGCTCGCCGGCAGCGACACCGCCGAGGGCTACCGCGCCGCCCTCGAGGAGACGATGGCCGAATCGGACCAGCTGATCCGGACATTCAACGCGCTCTTGATGATCTCGCGCGTCGAGGCCGGCTCCTCGGCCGCCGAGATGCAGGAGATCGATCTCTCCGCCGTCGCCGCCGACGCCGTCGAGCTCTACGAGCCGCTCTTCGAGGAGGCGTCGCAGGACCTGGCGAGCGACATCGCGCCAAACGTGCGCGTCTCCGGCAATCGCGAGCTCGTCGCCCAGGCCCTCGCCAACCTCATCGACAACGCCGTCAAATACGCCAGCGACGCCAAGGAGGCCGGCATCCGCATCCGGCTCGCCCGGGAGGGCGAGGGCGCCGTCCTGTCGGTCGAGGACCGCGGCCCCGGCATCCCGCCGGACAAGCACGAGGACGTGGTCCGGCGCTTCGTCCGCCTCGACGAAAGCCGCACCAAGCCCGGAACCGGCCTCGGCCTCAGCCTCGTCAAGGCCGTGATGGCCCTTCACGGCGGCCGCCTGGACCTGCAGAATGCCTGCGAGAACGATTCCGCCCGGGGACTGAAGGCCGCCATGATCTTCCCGCTCGCCAGGACCGAACCGGAAAATTCGACGAAGGACCCATCGTGACCCACCCGCCCCACGGTGAACGCCGCCCGCCGCACCCCGCGGCGCCCGCCCGGGGCCGATCCGCCTCGCGAGGCGGCAAGCGATGAGCGCTCGTCGCGGGAAGGCAAGCGGCTCCCTGGCGTCGCTGGCGAAATCGCCGTTGCCGGCGCCGCCGAAGGCCGAGGCGAAGGCGGTGCTGGCGGACCTGGCCGAGGCGGCTAAGGGCTGCGCGGAGCTCGCGCCGCTCGTCCGCAAGGCCTCTCCGGCGCGCGACGCCGTCGTGGCGGCGCTCGCGCTGTCGCCCTACCTGCTGGACGCCGCGCGCCGCCGGCCGACGATGCTGGTGCGGGCCATGACGCGGCCGGCGGGCGAGGAGATCGACGCGCTGGTCTCGGCCGCGCGCAACGCCTGGAGGACCGGAGACGGGTCGCCCGCCGACGAGGCCGGCCTGATGCAGCGGCTGCGCGAAATCAAGTCGGACGCCGCCTTGCTGCTGGCGCTCGCCGACCTCGCCCGCGTCCTGCCGGCGGTCGAGACGACGCGGCGCCTGAGCGCGCTCGCCGAGGCCTGCCTCTCGGCCGCCGTCGACCATCTGCTCCATGCCGCCCACGCTTCCGGAAAGCTTCGCCTGCCGGACCCGGACGATCCCTCGGAAGGCTCGGGCCTGATCGTCCTCGGCATGGGCAAGCTCGGCGCCGCGGAGCTCAACTACTCCTCCGACGTCGACATCGTCGTCTTCTACGATCCGGCCGCGGGCGTGGCCGCCGACGACATGGAGGCGACGGACACCTTCGCCCGCATCGTGCGGCGGCTCGTGCGCATCATGCAGGACCGCACGCCCCACGGCTACGTCTTCCGCACCGACCTGCGCCTGCGCCCCGACCCCGGCTCCACGCCGCTGGCGATCCCCGTCGAGGCGGCGCTGAACTACTACGAGGGCAGGGGCCAGAACTGGGAGCGCGCCGCCTTCATCAAGGCGCGGCCCGTCGCCGGCGACCGCGCCGCCGGCGACGCCTTCCTCGCCGAGCTGCGGCCCTTCGTCTTCCGCAAGTATCTCGACTACGCCGCCATCGCCGACATCCACTCCATCAAGCGCCAGATCCACGCCCACAAGGGCCACGGGGAGATTGCCGTCGCGGGCCACGACGTCAAGCTCGGCCGCGGCGGCATCCGCGAGATCGAGTTCTTCGTCCAGACCCAGCAGCTGATCGCCGGCGGCCGCATGCCGGACCTGAGGGCCCGCCGCACCGACGCGGCCCTCGCGGCGCTTCAGGAGGCGCACTGGATCAGCCCCGCCACACGCGACGAGCTCGAGGCCGCCTACTGGACCCTGCGCGACGTCGAGCACCGCATCCAGATGGTCCACGACGAGCAGAGCCATACGCTGCCGGAGACCGACGAGGGGCTCGAGCGCATCGCCCGCATGATGGGCGAGGCCGACGCCGCGGCCTTTTCCGAGCGCCTCGTCGCCGCGCTCGAAACGGTCGAGCGGCACTATGCCGAGCTCTTCGAGCAAGAGGCGCACCTGTCCGCGGAGACCGGCAACCTCGTCTTCACCGGCGAGGGCGACGATCCCGGCACGATCGGCACGCTTGCCTCCCTCGGCTTCGACCGTCCCGCCGACATCTCGCGCACCATCCGCACCTGGCACTACGGCCGCTACCGCGCCACCCGCTCGGTCGAGGCGCGCGAGCGGCTGACGGAGCTGACGCCGCTTCTGCTGAAGGAGTTCGGCGCCACCCGCCGCGCCGACGAGGCGTTCCTGCGCTTCGACGCCTTCATCTCGGGCCTGCCGGCGGGGATACAGCTCTTCTCGCTGCTGACGACCAATCCGGCGCTGCTCTCGCTGATCGTGACCATCATGGCCTCGGCGCCGCGCCTCGCCGACATCGTGGCGCGCAAGCCGCACGTCTTCGACGGCATGCTCGACCCGACGCTACTCGCCGAGCTGCCGACCCGCGACTACCTCGCGGACCACCTCACGGATTTCCTCGCCGGCGATTTCGACCATGAGGAGATCCTCGACCGGCTGCGCATCGTCGCCGCCGAGCAGAAGTTCCTGATCGGCATCCGCCTGCTCACCGGCGCCATCGGCGGCGTCAGGGCCGGGGAGGCGCTGACCGACCTCGCCGACCTCATCGTCGGCCGCGCGCTCGATGCCGTCGCCGCCGAGATGGAACGCGCCCACGGCCGGGTCGCCGGCGGCCGCGTCGCCGTGATCGGCATGGGCAAGCTCGGCAGCCGCGAGCTGACGGCGGGCTCCGACGTCGACATCATCCTGCTCTACGACCACGCGCCCGGCTACGGCGAGTCCGACGGGCCGAAGCCGATCGACCCGGTGCGCTACTACACCCGTCTCACCCAGCGCCTCGTCGCCGCCCTGTCGGCGCCGACCGCCGAAGGCGTGCTCTACGAGGTCGACTTGCGCCTCAGGCCCTCCGGCAACAAGGGGCCGGTGGCCACCAGCATCCGCGCCTTCACCAAGTACCAGGCGGAGGAGGCCTGGACCTGGGAGCACATGGCGCTCTCGCGCGCCCGCGTCGTCGCCGGCGATCCCTCGCTCGCCCGCGAGGCGGAAGCCGTCTTCGACGAGGTGCTCTCGCGCAAGCGCGACGCCGGAAAGATCGCCGCCGACGTCGCCGACATGCGCCGCCTGATCGAGGAGGAGAAGCCCCCGAGGGACGAATGGGACCTGAAGCTGGTGAAGGGCGGCCTCGTCGACATCGAGTTCGTCGCCCAGTACCTCGCTCTGGTCGCCGCCGGCCGCGGCGTCGCGCGCGACCGTCCCGACACCGGCACCCTCGCCACCATCCGCGCACTCGGCCCGCGCCTGATGGGCGAGACGGAGACGGAGACGCTCGCCGGCGCGCTCGCCCTCTACGCCGAGATCGCCCAGCTCACCCGGCTCTGCATCGACGGCGACTTCGACCCCGACGACGCCCCCGCCGGCCTCGTCGACCTCGTCTGCCGCGCCGGAAACGCCCCCGACATCGCAACCCTCGCCGCTACGCTGAAGGAGACCGGCAAGGAAGTCCGCGCCATCTTCACGCGGCTGGTGGGCGAGGGAAGCGAAGCGCGCGGGGAGGGGTGAGGGGGTAAGAAAAGGCCGGCAAACCTCAGGCGCTGGTCGCCGCCGGCTACAATTCTCTCGGGAGTTGTGTTCTTTGCGGAAAATGGCACCCTCTCAGGGCATTTCGGCCTGAGTCGCGTCTCAGGGTTTCGCGCAGAGATTGATGTTGACAAATGTTAACGATCGTCCCATCTTCGGGATGACGCAGTGAGCAGATCCCGCCATCCGGACAAGGAGGTCGAGGGGGCCGTTGCCTTCGCGGAACGCCGAGGCTGGACCTTGCGCAAGCAGGGTCATTGGGGGCGCCTGTACTGCCCCCAGGCCGACCGGGACGGTTGCCGGATCGGGGTCAGCGGGACGCCGAGGAACGGCGGTGTTCACGCTCGGCAGATACGCCGTGCCGTCTGCCGTTGTCCGCATGGTTGCCAGGAGGCTACCGACGATGAAGACCCATGAGTTCATTATCATCGCATCGGGGCTCGATCCGACGGCGGACGATTTCGAGGCGCGGTTCTACGACCACGGATGCGACGATGCGCTAGTGGCCTTCCAGAAGGGCCATATCGTGCTGGAGTTCGCCCGCGAGGCGGATTCGATGGAAGACGCCATCGACTCCGCCGTCGCCGACGTCCGCAGGGCGGGAGCCACGATCGATCGGATCGAGCCGGATCCGCTCGTGAGCCTGTCCGAAATCGCTTGCCGGAGCCGGATGACGCGGGCCGCCGTATCGCAATACGCCAAAGGCCGGCGCCAAAAAGGCTTTCCAGCCCCGAAAGTCCGCATCACGACGGAAAGCCCTCTGTGGGAGTGGGTCGAGGTCGCACGCTGGCTGCACGACCGGCGCAAGCTGTCGGGCTCCGACCTGGCGGACGCCGAGGCCGTCCGGCGCGCGAACGGACGAATCGCGTCGGAAGGGAAGGACGCCTGATGGGTGCCTGCATCTACGCAGCCTTCGCGGGTCCCGTGCTGCAGGGGCGCGGAAATGCGGAAAAACAACCTTGAACTGTAAAAAATTTTCGATACAACTGTAAAGATCGGTGTTTCCACCTGGGGGGAATGGGAATGAAGACCCTGCATGAACGACTAGGCATCCGCATCGCATATGGGGGAGAAAGCAGGGGCGGCGTTCCCCTGTCGGGTCCCTTCGTCGGCGAAACCGGCAGCGGCGGCGGACAGTAGCGCCTCGGGTTCGCGCTCCGGCGTGTCCCGGCGCCGGTGGCCGTCGGCCTGAAGCCGGCTCTCCCGTCCCGGGCACCCTTGCCATGGGCGCGGATCGTCGCCGCGCTCCGCGACCGCGGCGTCCCGATCCGTCTCCCAATCCGTCTCAAAGTCATCGAATGCCTCTTCGCGCCCCGCCGAAGAGTGCATCGGGCGCGTCTGTCGCGCCCCGGCCGGAGGGTCGAGTCCCGTGCACCCTCCGGCCGACAGCTTCCCTGATACAAGTTTGACGGGAATAAAAAAATTGCTATACAACCTGCAAAATCTTACCACGGCCGCCGCAGGGCCACGCGGCGTCCCGGCGGCCAAGCAGGAGGAGAGCGCATATGGCGAACCAGATCACCTTCATAATCCTGCTCGCCTTCTCACAGGAACTGCTCAAGCTCGGCATCGTGCGCATGGGCGAGAAGGCCGAGCTCGCACTCCCCGCGGTCTTCGCCTTCTTCGTCGCCGCCTCGCTTGCGACCGTCGACGGCACCGAGGCGCACCTGGCGAGCCTCGGGGTCACGGGCGCGCCGCTGCTGCTGTTCGGGACGACCGTCGCGGTCATCGGGCCGCAGTCCTTCCACGTCTTCACGAGCGTGATCTACTGGAAAGTCGAGCGGACCGGCCTGGCGCTGCTCTTCTGCACGGCCTGGCACGTGCTCATGAACGTCGCGATCCGGCAGATGCCGGATCCTTCGGCCCTGGCCTACCTGTCGCTGCCCTTCGCTTTCTTCGCCGTCAACGGTTGCATCTTCGCGGGCGTCATGCGGGTGTCGGCCCGCCGCCGGCCCGGCCGGCGCGCCGGCGAAGGAGCGCCGCGGCAAAGGGCAGGTGCAGCGCACCTGACCCGGCCGGCGCCTGGAGCGATCCGCGACTAGGGAACGCGGATACGCTCCCTCTCTTTCTTGCTCCCGCAGTTCCGGGCGGAAAGGGGTACCCGGTTTTCCGTCCGGAAGCGCGAAAAACCAATCCGCCCCCCCGTGTGTCCGCAGTCGGCGCCGCATCCCCGGCGGAGCAGAAGCCTGTTCGAGGTTCCGTGGAAAGCGCGGACAGGCTCGTCGCCTGCCCTTCGCCGCCCGCGCCGTCGGCAGTGTCGCCGGGATCGGCGAGCGGAATGCGCACCGATACGATGGTGCCGACGCCCTCGGTCGAGCGGATGCGCATGGCGCCGCCGTGCAGCTCGCTCAGCGAACGGGAGATCGCAAGCCCCAGGCCCGAGCCGCCGGTGCTCTTGGAGAACTGGTTCTGCACCTGCTCGAAGGGCAGTCCGATCTTGTCCATGGCCGCTTTCGGGATGCCGATGCCCGTGTCCTCGATCGTCACCGTCACCGCGTTGGAGACGCGCCGCGCCCTGACGGCGATCCGCCCGCCTTCGCCAGTGAACTTCACGGCGTTGGAGAGGAGGTTCAGGAGCACCTGCTTCATGGCGCGCCGGTCGGCGTTCATGCTGAGGCCCGGCGCGATCTTCCGGTCGATGCGGATGTTCTTCTTGTCCGCGGGGATCGAGGTCAGCCGCACCGCTTCCTCGACCAGCGGCGCGAGGTCGATGCGCTCGCGCTCGATCTCCAGCTGCCCCGCCTCGATCTTCGACATGTCGAGAATGTCGTTGATGACGCCGAGCAGGTGCTGGCCGCTGCCGTTGATGTCGCGGGCATATTCCTCGTATTTCGGCGAGCCGAGGGGGCCGAAGAGCCCTTCCTCAAGGATTTCCGAGAAGCCGATGATCGCGTTCAGCGGCGTGCGCAGCTCGTGCGACATGTTGGCGAGGAACTGCGATTTCGTCCGGTTGGCCGTCTCGGCACGCTCCTTCTCCGCCTGGTAGTCCGCATTGAGGCGGGAGAGCTCCTTCGTCTGGCGCTCCAGCGCCATGCGCGAGGCGGCGAGGTCGTCGAGCATCGCCATAAGCCGCTTGCGCGACTCGCGCAGATGGTCCTGGTTGCGCTTGAGCTGGGTGATTTCCGTGCCGACCGCCACCATGCCGCCGTCGCCGGTGCGCCGTTCGTTGATCTGCAGCCAGCGCCCGTCGGCGAGCTGCACCTCGCTCGTCTCCGACGTGCCGTCCCGGTCGCTGCCGGTGACCCGGCGCTGGATGATCGGCCGCCGGCAGGCCGCCTCGACCCGCGCCCGCGGCGTGCCGGCCATGAGCACCTCCTCGCCGAACCCGTAGGTCTCGCGATAGATCGAGTTGCAGAGGACCAGCCGGTCGTGCCGGTCCCAGAGCACGAAGGATTCCGAGGTGCTCTCGAGCGCGTCGAGCAGCCGCTGGTCGGCCTCGGCCGAGCGCTGGGCGAGCCGGTGCTGCTCGGTCACGTCCATGGCGATGCCGATGAGGTGCGTCTGGTGGGAGCTGGTGTCGATGACCTCGGCCCGCGCACGCATCCACACATAGTGCCCCTCGGCGTGGCGCATGCGGAAGACGTGGTCGATCTGCCGCGTCTCGCCCTTGGCGATCGACCGCGCGATCGCATAGAGGTCGCTGTCCTCCGGGTGCATCAGCCGCGCCGCCTCGCCGAAGGAGAGCATGCAGTCCCGCGGCGGCAGGCCGAGCATGCGGTGCATGGAGGGCGACCAGTAGAGCCGGCCGCGCGCCATGTCCCAGTCCCACAGCCCGCAGCGCCCGCGCGACAGCGCCGCGTCGACGCGGTGGTTCGATTCCAGGTAGAGCTCGTCCGCGTCGGCCGCCCGCGTCGCCTGCGAGAAATAGGCGTAGAGCACGATGATCAGGATGCTCGAGGTGGCGATGAACAGCGTGACGTTGAGCGACACCGCGCTGCGCCAGCGGGCCTCGACGGCGGCGAGCGGCGACAGCACCAGCACCGAGCCCGCATGGTCCGGGAGACGGCGCAAGGCCGCCGCGAAGCGCGCGCCGCCGTATTCCACCCGGGCGACGCCCGCCCGCGCGCCGAAGCGAACGAGGTCGGGCCGCCCCGAAAGGATGTCGGAGACAGCGTTGCCCACCAGGTAGGAGGCGAGGGCGGAGGCGGCGAAGATCCGGCCGTCGTCGTCCGCGACCAGGATCATCTCCCCGTCGGGGCGCTCGGCCGGCAGCGCGTCGCCGAGGATGTTCTCGACGCCGGCCCGGTCCCGCGCGGCGACCGCGTCCGGCGCCGCCGTGACGGTGCCCGCCGCCGCCGCCGCCGTCAGCGCCGTCGCGGTCTCCAGCCGCGTCTCCATGTCCGAAAGGTCGCCCGAGAGAGCCAGCATGCGCGCCGCCGCGACGACGAGCAGGAAGGCGACGATCAGGAAGGGGATCAGCCGCTTCAGCGTCCCCTCCGCACGCAGCAGGTGCTCGTAGGCCGGCTTGGCGAAGAGCTTCGCATGGCCGGCGATCTCGTTCCTGGAGTTTCTTATGGATGCAAAGTTCTGCCGCCGCTGCCCGCCGGCAGCGCCGATGCTGTGCGCTTGCGCCATAATTCTGTTCGCTTTCCCCGTAGCGATCCGAAGGTCCGCATCTCCGAATCTAACCTAATGAATTAATTCTGATTCGCCCTGTCCAGCGAAATCGTTAGCCATTCGTTAACCAGAAATGACCGTTGAGAATTGAGGGGTGCGTCGAACCGGATTCGTCCCGGGGACCGGCGCCACGCCGAAGCGTCGGCGAACTGACGCGATCGCGCCCTGCGCCCGGCTACTCCGCGAGCGTCCGGTCGACGATGTCGCTGACGTCGGCGGAGAGGTCGCCGGCGGCGGCGATGCGGCGGAGCGCTTCCTCGGCGTGCCGGCGCCGGACCGGCTCCAGCGAGCGCCAGGAGCGCAGCGCCGTCAGGAGCCGCGAGGCGATCTGCGGGTTGCGCTTGTCGAGCGCGATCACCTCGTCGGCGAGGAAGCCATAGCCTTCCCCGTCGCGGCGGTTGAAGCCGGTCGGGTTGCCGGCCGCGAACGCCCCGACGAGGGCGCGCACGCGGTTGGGGTTGCTGCGCGCGAAATAGCGGCTCGCCGTCAGCGCCCGCACGCGCTCCAGTGCGCCGTCGCCCGGCGCCGTCGCCTGGATCGCCAGCCATTTGTCGATCACCAGCGGGTTGTCGGCGAAGCGCGTCTCGAAGGCGGCGAGCGCGTCGGCCGTGGCGTCGCTGTCGGGGAAATGATGGGCGAGCAGCGTCAGCGAATGGCTGAGGTCGGTCATGTTGTCGGCCGCCTCGAAGGCCGCGGCCGCGCGCATCGGAGACGCCTCGGCCACCGACAGGTAGACCGTCGCCGCGTGGCGCAGCGCGCGCCGCCCGGCGCTGTCGGCATCGGGACTGTAGGGTCCCGTGTTCGCGACGGTCTCCAGGAGCCGCGTGAAGGGCGCCTGGCCCGCCTCCGCGACGAGCGCCTGCACCCGCTCGCGCGCCGCCCGGATCGCGTCGGGGTCGATGTCGCTGCCCAGTTCCCGGGCGATGTCCGTCTCGCCCGGAAGGCCGAGCGCCTGCGCCCGGAAGGCGGGCTCCAGGCTCTCGTCGACGGCCGTGGAGACGAGCGCATCGGCGAGTGCGTCGTCGCCCGTCACCTGGCCGCCGCCGCGCATGGCGCCGACCGCCCCGACCAGCACCCGCATCGCATAGGCGTTGATCGCCTGCCACCGCGCCACCGGGTCGCCGTCGTGGCGGGCGAGATGGGCGAGGTCCGCCGGCGCCTGCTCGAAATGGACGTTCACCGGCGCGGTGAAGCCGCGGTTGATCGACAGCACCGGCCGCGACGCCACGCCGTCGAAGCGCACCGTCTGGCTGCGCTCCGTCAGGTGCAGCACGTCGCCGCTCGCCCGGCCCCCGGAAACGGCCGTCGGCGCCGCCTCCTCGCCGTCGGCGAGCACGAGCCCGAAGCGCAGCGGGATGTGCATGGCCTCCTTCGTCGGCTGGCCGGGCGTCGGCGGCACGGTCTGCTCGAACGTCGCGGTGAAGCGCTGGGCGACCTGGTCCCACAGCGTCGAAACGCTCACGACCGGCGTCCCCGCCTGCCGGTACCACAGCGAGAACTGCGCCAGGTCGACGCCGTTGGCCTCCTCGAAGCAGGCGAGGAAGTCCTCGATCGTCACCGCCTGGCCGTCATGGCGCTCGAAATAGAGGTCCATGCCCTTGCGGAACCCCGTCTCGCCGACGATCGTCGCGATCATGCGCACCACCTCGGACCCCTTCTCGTAGACGGTCGCCGTATAGAAGTTGCTGATCTCGCGAAACGCATCCGGCCGCACCGGATGGGCGAGGGGGCCGGCGTCCTCGGGAAACTGGTGGGACTTCAGGAGCCGCACCTCGGCGATCCGCTTGACCGGCCGCGAGCGCTGGTCGGCGGAGAACTCGTGGTCCCGATAGACCGTCAGCCCCTCCTTCAGGCAGAGCTGGAACCAGTCGCGGCAGGTGATCCTGTTGCCGGTCCAGTTATGGAAATACTCGTGCGCGATGATCGCCTCGATGTTGGCGTAGTCGGCGTCGGTCGCGGTCTCCGGGTCGGCCAGCACGTACTTGTCGTTGAAGACGTTCAGCCCCTTGTTCTCCATGGCGCCCATGTTGAAGTCGGACACGGCGACGATCATGAAGACGTCGAGGTCGTATTCGCGCCCGAAGCGCTCCTCGTCCCAGCGCATCGCCCGCTTCAGGCAATCCATCGCATAGGCCGCGCGCGGCTCCTTGCCGTGCTCGACGTAGATCTTCAGCGTCGACGTGCCGTCCCGAGGCGGTGGTGAAGCCGTCCTCCACGACGCCCAGGTCCCCGGCCACCAGCGCGAAGAGATAGCTCGGCTTGGGGTGGGGGTCGTGCCACACGGCATAATGCCGGCCGTCCTCGATCTCGCCGCGCTCCTTCAGGTTCCCGTTCGAAAGCAGCAGCGGCACGGTGTGCTTCGGCGCCTCGATCCGCGTCGTGTAGACGGCCAGCACGTCCGGCCGGTCGGGGAAGAAGGTGATCCGTCGGAAGCCTTCCGCCTCGCACTGCGTCGTGTAGACGCCGGAGGACTGGTAGAGGCCCATCAGCTGCGTGTTCTCCGCCGGCGCCACCTCCGTCACGAGCGTCAGGGCGAAGGGATCCCGGCTCGGCAGGTCGGGAATCGTCAGCGTCGTGGCGTCCTCCACGTAGAAGTCGCTCTCCAGGATGATGCCGTCGATGTCGACCCGCTTCAGCGACACCTCGTCGCCGTCGAGCACCAGCGGCGCGTCCGCCGGCACCCCCGGCCGCCGCCTGAGCGTCAGCGTCGACACCACTTCCGTGCGCTGCGGGTCGAGGCGGAACGTGAGGTCGACGCTATCCAGGATGAAGTCCGTCGGGCGGTAGTCGGAGAGATGGTAGACGTGGCCGGTGTCGGTGCGCATATCTGTACTTGCCGTCCTCGTGAGCGTTTCTCCTCGAACCTAAGTAGCCGCCGGCAGGCGCCTTGCAAACCCGCAAGCCGGAAACATTTTCCGTCGCGCAGGAGCAATATCTGTGACGATTCGCCCGGTCACCGGCCGTCCGTCCGGCAGCCAAATGCCCGCCGCATCGCCCCCGCCCCAATCTCCCTCCGTCGGCTTCGCCGACATCTCAGCCGAGAAGGGGGAAGATCCGAGGGTGGGGCGACCCTCGCGGGCCCTATCCGCCGCCTCGTTCAGTCGCTCGACAACGCGATGTGCTTGAAGAGGCAGTGAAGACCTGCTACGGCATCGTGGGCGCCGGAGTAATCTTGGAGTTCATAAAAAACCGATAAAATATGCTCCATAAATGCAATATAATCGTCTTTTTTTGAGCCAAAAGCATTTTCATCAATAGACTTCGATAGACTGTTGACAACAAGTTCAACATAATCTTTGTATATATCAAGTTTTTCTTTCCTTTGTGCCAACTCTTTTGGGAGAAGTTCACTGAAAATCTTTCTTGCCTCGGCGGGATCGGAGTGTCCGACCAAGGCGATGAAGGCCGGAAGGGCGGCACGCTTGAAAGCCTCGAGGTCCTGCGGGCACCCCCGGTCGGACATGAAAAGCTTGCCCTTCTGTTTGTCACGGAAGGACTTGCGGATGGCGTCGTGGTCGACCGTCGCGCAGTCGCATTCGACCAATTCGGTCTTGAGCGCAGTCACGACGAGGTGGGGAAGGTCCCTGGCTACGATCCGGTTTGCGAGGGCGGTCACCGTGCTCTGGTCGAGTTCGGTCGGCCGGTCTTTCCTCCATTCGGCAAGAATACCTTGGAGAACGCTGACGGTCATGCCCAGCCGAATTGCAGTTGTGAAATAAACGGCCCTGTCCATCTGCATCAATTCGTTTAGAAAATGTCCTAGAGCTTGGAAAATTTCCCACAAGGGTCTGAAAGTAGAAGTAGGTGTCATTTCACCGAAGTAATTCTTTAGGAAAAGTTCCCTTATATCGCATATTTCGGAGAATTCCTTGTCGAACGTCTTAAGCAGGTCGTCGATTATCGCGCTGTAGCGCGGCACCAGCCTTTGCGTATCGAAGTTCGTCACGAAGCCCTGCATGGCCGCCGGATTGTATCCCACGGCGGCGAACTTTTTGCCGAGGGCGGTCGTGTGCGCGGCCCCGATCCCGCGCTGGCCAAGCATGACAGGCACAGAGGCTCCATGTTGCGCGGACCGCCTCCCGGCGGATCCGGACGTCGCCCCGCCGGTCGGCATGGTGCTCGGATCGAGGGCATTGTTGTTGTTGCTTCTGATGCGGCCTGTCATCGGTTTCTCTTTCGCTCATGTTGAATTCTGGACCGGTAGCAGAGCACCGCCACCGCCCCTGTGCCGTTCGGGACATGGCTCCGCCGTTTCCATAGCCATCCCGAGCCGCCGCATTCGCGGCGCGCCCGCCACAGGCCGGCGGCCTCGCGCCCGTCGCCGCCGGCCGTCGCTTGGCAGCGCGGCTCTCGACATTTCGGCCGGCGCCCTTAAGTTGGCGGGTAGGGGGCCTTTCCGCCGACCCGTTCAACCGTCCGATCGTTCAGAAAAGTAGGCTTGGGCATGAATATCGCTACACCGAAATTCGGAGTGGGAGCGTCCGCGCTTCGCAAGGAAGACGCTCCTCTCATCGCCGGCAAGGGACAGTACACCGACGATATTCACAAGGAAGGCGAGCTGCATGCGAGCGTCCTGCGCTCGCCCTACGCCGCCGCGCGCTTCACCATCGTCTCCACCGCCGAGGCGGAGAAGGCGCCGGGCGTCAGGCTCGTCCTCACGGCCGCCGACGTCGGCCATATCGGGCCGGTCAAGTGCCAGGCCCAGGCGCCCCAGCCCGACGGCAGCAAGCATCCGCTGCGCGAGCAGCCGGTGCTGTGCGACGGGCTGGTGCATTTCGTCGGCGACGCCATCGCCTTCGTCGTCGCCGACACCGCGGCCGAGGCGCGCGACGCCGCAGAGCTGATCGAGGTCGAATGGGAGATGGGCGAGGCCGTGGCCGACACCGCCGCCGCGCTCGAGGACGGCGCGCCGCTCGTCTGGCCCGAGCTCGGCTCCAACAAGGCCTTCACCCACAAGATCGGCGACGCGGCCGCAACGAAGGAAGCGTTCGCCAAGGCCGCCCATGTCAGCGAGATCGCCTTCACCAACAACCGCCTGATCTCCAACTACATGGAGCCCCGCGCCGCCATCGGCGAATGGGACGGCACGCGCTTCGTGCTGACGACCGGCAGCCAGGGCGTCCACGGCCTGCGCGACACGATCGCCCGCGACAATTTCCGGATCGACCCGGACAAGGTCCGCGTCGTCACCAAGGACGTCGGCGGCGGCTTCGGCACCAAGACCTTCAACTACCGCGAATATCCGCTGCTTCTGGAATCCGCCAAGCGCCTCGGCCATCCCGTGCGCTGGGTGTGCGACCGCTCCGAGCACTTCCTGGTCGACAGCCACGGCCGCGACAACCTCGTGCACGCCCGCATGGCGATGGACGCCGACGGCCGGTTCCTGGCGTTCGAGGTCGACCTCAAGGCCAATCTGGGCGCCTACCTGTCGCAGTTCGGGCCCTACATCCCCGTCATCGGCGTGTCGATGACGACCGGGGTCTACGACATCCGCAACATCGACGTGACCGTCACCGGCGTCTACACCAACACCACGCCCGTCGACGCCTACCGCGGCGCCGGCCGTCCGGAGGCGGCCTACCTGATCGAGCGGCTGGTCGACCGGTGCGCCCGCGACCTCGGCATTCCCGTCGAGGAGATCCGCGCCCGCAACTTCATCAAGCCGGAAGACTTCCCCTACAGGACCGCCACCGGCCGCCTCTACGACGTCGGCGAGTTCGAGGGCCACATGCGCCAGGCCATGGAGCGCGCCGGCTGGTCCGGCTTCGAGGCCCGCGCCGAGGAGGCGAAGGCGCGCGGCAAGATCCGCGGCATCGGCATGGCGACCTACATCGAGGCCTGCGCGTTCCCCGGTTCCGAGGCGGCGAAGATGCAGCTCGGCGAGGACGGCACCATCACCCTCTTCATCGGCACCCAGACGAACGGGCAGGGGCACGCGACCGCCTACAGCCAGTTCATCGCCGACAAGATCGGCATCGATCCGGACCGGATCGTCGTGCGCCAGGGCGACACGGACGAGTTGCCGACCGGCGGCGGCACGGGCGGCTCGCGTTCCATTCCGCTCGGCGGCGTGTCCGTCAGCCGGGCCAGCGAGACGCTCGCCGAAAAGATGCGCAAGATCGCCGCCGACGAACTGGAGGCGGCGCCCGGCGACATCGAGCTCGTCGACGGCGAGGCGCGCATCGTCGGCACCGACCGCCGCATGAGCTACGCCGACCTCGCCGCCGCCGCCAAGTCCGAGGGCGACCTCAAGGCCGAGGCCGACATCAAGCAGGACGAGTGCACCTACCCGAACGGCACCCATGTCTGCGAGGTGGAGATCGACCCGGAGACCGGCGAGACCGGCATCGTCTCCTACACGATCGTCGACGATTTCGGCGTGACCGTGAACCCGGTGCTGCTCATGGGGCAGATCCACGGCGGCGCCGTCCAGGGCATCGGCCAGGCGCTGACGGAAGGCGCCGTCTACGACGACGACGGCCAGCTGGTGACCGCGAGCTTCATGGACTACGCCGTGCCGCGCGCCGACACCGTGCCGTCCTTCTCGTTCGAGACCCGCAACGTGCCCTCGACCACCAACGCGCTCGGCATCAAGGGCGCCGGCGAGGCGGCCACGATCGGCTCGACGCCGGCCACCATGAACGCCGTCGCCGACGCGCTCCACCGCGCCCGCGGCATCTCCGACATCGAGATGCCGGCGACGCCCCTGCGCATCTGGAACGCGCTCCACGCCGGCTGAGGCGCATTGCGCCGCGGCGGGCTGGAGCGCTTCCAGGAAAAGTGGAAACCGGTTTTCCGTCCGGAAGCGCGGAGAAACAAACCAGCGCTTCCAGGAAAAGTGGAAACCGGTTTTCCGTCCGGAAGCGCGTGAGAAAGAAACCAGCGCTTCCAGGAAAAGTGGAAACCGGTTTTCCGTCCGGAAGCGCGCATGACAATGCGTTGGAGCCTGTCCGCGATTCCGTGAAACGCGGACAGGCTCCAAGCCGCGGCGATCCGGCTTTCGTGACAGGCCGCCATTATTTTTGATGGCGCCGGCGCGGCCGAACGGGTCTAATCGTACCGACCGAGTCTTTTCTTTCCGGACGGTAACTTGCCCGCTTCAGCCGATATGTCGCCCGCTTCGGAACGCGCCGCCGCGCCTTCCGCCGAGGCTGGCAATCCGACGAAGGCGATCCTGCTGAAGGTCACCTCCGTCGCCCTCTTCGTCGCCATGTCGACCTGCATCAAGGCGGCCGGCGACGGGCTGCCGCCTGGACAGATCGTCTTCTTCCGCTCCGCCTTCGCCATCGTGCCGATCCTCGCCTGGCTGGCGATGCACGGCCAGCTGCGGGGCGTGTTCTCGACCGCGCGTCCGCTGTCCCATCTGGCGCGCGGCCTCGTCGGCGTCACGTCCATGGGCTTCAGTTTCTACGGCCTCACCCTTCTGCCCCTGCCGGACGCCATCGCCATCGGCTATGCGAGCCCGCTGATCGCGGTGGTCTTCGCCGCGCTCTTCCTCCGGGAGAGCGTGCGGATCTACCGCTGGAGCGCCGTGCTCGCCGGGCTCGGCGGGGTGCTGGTGATCTGCTGGCCGAAGCTTACGCTCTTCGGCGCCGCCGGCAGCGGCCAGGCCACGGGTGCCGCGGCCCTGTTGGTGGCGGCGGTCCTCGCCGCCACGGCGATGATCCTCGTGCGCGCCCTGATCAAGACGGAGAAGACCCCGACCATCGTGCTGTACTTTTCGCTCAATTCCGCCCTGCTCGCCCTCTTGACGGTGCCCTTCGGATGGGCGTCTCTCGATCCCGCGACCGCGGCCCTCCTGGTGCTGAGCGGCCTCTTCGGCGGCGTCGGGCAGATCCTGCTCACGCACAGCTACCGCTTTGCCGACGTCTCCACAATCGCCCCCTTCGAATACACCTCCATCCTGCTCGGCATAGTCATCGGCTACGTGCTCTTCGGCGAGGTGCCGACCTGGACCATGCTGGGCGGCACGCTGATCGTGATCGCCGCCGGCATCTTCATCATTTTGCGCGAACGCAGGATCGGCATTCGCCGGCGCGGCGCCCGCCGGGCGATGACGCCGCACGGCTGATCCCGGCCGGACCGCGCTCAGGCCTGGCCGCTGCCGGCCGGCTCTTCGGCGGCCGGCGTCTCGCTGCGCGGGTCGATCTCGTAGAGCTGCGGCGTCTGCGTCTTGGCGAAGGGGATCGCCTGGAACTCGCTGCGCGTGTCCTCCGTGACGTGGGGCCGCCGCCGGCTGCGGTAGAAGGCATAGGACGCATAGACGGCGAACGCCCCGCCGATGGAGACGAACAGCCCGGACGAGCCGAAGGCGTCCATCAGGGTGCCGGCGACGAGCGGGCCGAGCATGGTTCCGCCGCCATAGATGATGAGCAGGCCGCTCGAGACCTCGACGAACTCGTCCGCCTCGGCGTAGTCGTTGGCATGCGCCACGTTGAGCGAATAGATCGGGTAGAGGACCGAGCCGAGAAGGAAGACGGCCGCAAAGAAGACGATCTTCACATGCGTGCCGACGACGGCGGCCGCCAGCGAGAGCAGCAGGCCGACGATCCCGGCGAACACCATGACGTAACGCCGGTCGATCCTGTCGGAGACCCGGCCGAGCGGGATCTGGAAGATCGCGCCGCCGATCATCGCGGCCGCCAGCATGGTCGCGCCCTCCGCCGTCGAAAGGCCGTTCGCCTGGCTGTAGACGGGCGCGAGGTTGCCCCAGCTGCCGGCGATCGTGCCGGCGAGGAAGGAGCCGACGACCGCCGCCGGCGAATGGTTGAAGAGCCGTCCGAGCCGGAAGTTCGACTGCGTCAGCGGCCGCGGCGACTGCGCGTTGGACAGGGCGGTCGGGATCAGCGCCAGCGAATAGATGATGGCGCAGACGATGAAGAGCGTCAGGTTGAGCGGCGACCCGAGCGGCACGATGTACTGCCCGCCCATCAGCGCGAGCATCGAGATCACCATGTACATGGAGAACACCGTGCCGCGCGTCTCGTTCGTCACCTTCTCGTTCAGCCAGCTCTCGATCACCATGTAGCCGCCGGCGATCGAGAAACCGGCGATCGCCCGGAAGGCGATCCACGCCGCGGGCTGTATGACGAGCGCATGCATCAGCAGCGAGATCGACATCAGCGCCGTCAGCACCCCGAAGACGCGCACGTGGCCGACGCGCATGACGAGCTTCGGCGTGACGATGCAGCTGATCGTGAAGGCGAGCGCGTAGCTCGTCGCGATCAGCGAGATCGTGAAGGTCGACCACCCCTCCGCCACCGCCCTCAACGGCAGCAGATAGCCGGACAGCCCGCCGGCCATCAGCATGAAGAAGGTCGAGACGAGCAGGCTGGCGACGGGCAGGACGGTGGACAGCATGGAGACTCCCGGCTGGGATCGCTGGATGCGGGCGAATAACCTCGCCGCTCGCTCGATGCTTCACTTTGCGGCCGAATTCAAGGCGCGCGGGGAGAAATTTTCCGGGGACGGCGGACAACGCCGACGCATCCGGGGGAATCGCCTAAGGCCGGCCCGTCGAGCCTGCGAACGATGGGCCGGTTTTCGGTGTACGATTATTCTCGACGACCGGCTTGTTTTCGTGTACGAATATTGTCGGATGATTGTCTGGGATGAACCGAAGCGGCTCGCCAATCTCGCCAAGCACGGCCTCGATTTCGCCGATCTGACGCTGGAGTTCTTCGAGACCGCTCGCGTGCTCGATGCCAGGCAGGGCCGCTTTCTCGCCATCGGGGAATTCGACGGCTCGCTGATCGTCGCCGTCGTCTATCGCCCGCTCGGTTCGGAAGCGCTGTCCGTAATTTCCATGCGCCGTGCGAGCAAGACCGAAAGGAGCCTGCCATGACTCGCAAATGGCCTGCCTTCGTGACCAGGGACCTCGGCCCTGACGATGACGCCGAGCTGGCGCGCCGCTGGAAGGCTTATGACCGCGACATGAAGGCGCTGATCGAGAAGGGCGGTGTGCATCGCGATGCCGATGGCTGGTGGATCGACGATGCGACGGGCGAACCGATCGGCCCGGACCCGGAGATCGAGCGCCCGCTGTCCGCTTCCGAACTGGCCGCCGCGAGGCCGTTGAGCGAGGTCCGGCCGGACCTCGCCGAGAGCATCCGTCGCGCGCGCGGCCGCCCGCGGAAGAAACATCCGAAGGAGGCGGTGACGCTGCGCATCGATCCGCGCGTCGTGGAGCGGTTCAAGGCCGCCGGCAGCGATTGGCGGACCCGCATGGTGGAGGCGATCGAGAAATCCGGCTGACCGGAGAGCCCGGAAGGGCCCGCTCGCGCCCCGGCCTCACTTCGCCCCTTCCAGTGCGTCGAGCTTGACGCGGATCTCCAGGAAATCCTGCCAGGCGAGGCGCTTGTGCGCGGGATTGCGCAGGAGGTAGGCCGGGTGGAGCGTGGGGATGGCCGGCACCTTGCACTCGCCGGCGGCGTATTCGCCCCATGTTCCCGCGCACCGACAGGATGCCGCGGCTGGTGTTCATCATCGCCTTGTTGGAGACGTTGCCGAGGAAGACGAGGAGCCGCGGCGCGGCGAGTTCGATGTGGCGCTCGATGAACGGGCGGCAGAGCTCGATCTCGTGCGGCGTCGGGTTGCGGTTGCCCGGCGGGCGCCAGGGGATGACGTTGGTGATGTACGCGCTCTGCCGGTCGAGCCCGATCGCGGCGAGCATGCGGTCGAGCAGCTGCCCGGCGCGGCCGACGAAGGGCAGCCCCTGCATGTCCTCCTCGCGCCCCGGCGCCTCGCCGACGAACATGATCTCGGCCTCCGGATTGCCGTCCGCGAAGACCACCGTCTTCGCGCTGTAGCGCAGGTTGCAGCCCGTGAAGCCCTCCAGCGCCGCCTTCAGCTCCGGGAGCGTCGTCGCCTCCGCCGCCGCGGCGCGGGCGCCGAGCACGGCGTTCTCGTCCGGCACCGCCACCGGCGCCGGGAAGGGGGCGGCCGGCGCGGCGGGTGCGGCGGCTCGCGCCGGCGGCGCCTCCGGGGCCGGCGCCCGGGCTTCGACCGGCGGCGACGCCCCGTCCTCGGGGGCCGCCTGCTCCCCGGCCAGCGCCAGCGCCACCCGGTCCACCGGCGTGTCCTCGAGCAGACAGTCGACGCCGGCCTCCGCATAGAAGCGCAGGATCGACTCCAGCTCGGCCGTCGAGAAGTGCGATTGTGACGTCATGGCGGTAGTTTAGAGCAACTCTAGGAAAAGTGGAAATCCGGTTTTCCGGCCGGGCGGCTCCTGCAGGCGCCGGGCAATGCGTTGGAAACCTCGACAATCGACGCGGGTTTTGACAAACAGGCAAGGGGACGAAACCGCCCGGGGCAGTCAAGGGAAGATCGGGGAACCGGTTTTTCGCTCCGGCATTGCCTGGAAGAGACGGTCGGAGCGCGCCACCGGCTTGGGTGACGCGCTCCGTCATGACGAGGAAACGCCTTATGAGCGACGCTGCCAGTCTGCCTGAACGCGAAAGCATGGAATTCGACGTGGTGATCGTGGGCGCCGGGCCGGCCGGCCTGTCGGCGGCCATCCGGCTGAAGCAGGTCGACCCGGAGCTTTCCGTGGTCGTCATCGAGAAGGGCGGCGAGGTGGGCGCCCACATCCTGTCCGGCGCGGTCGTCGATCCGATCGGCGTCGACCGGCTGCTGCCCGACTGGCGCGACGATCCCGACCACCCTTTCCGCACGCCGGTGACGGAGGACCGCTTCTGCCTCTTCGGCCACAGCGGGTCGGTCCGGCTGCCGAACGTCCTGATGCCGCCGCTGATGAACAACCACGGCAATTTCATCGTCTCGCTCGGCAATGTCTGCCGCTGGCTGGGCACGAAGGCGGAAGCGCTCGGCGTCGAGATCTATCCGGGCTTCGCGGCCGCCGAGGTGCTCTACGACGGCGACGGCGCGGTGGCCGGCGTCGCCACCGGCGACATGGGCGTCGGCAGGGACGGCGAGCCGGGGCCGAACTTCCAGCGCGGCATGGCCCTGATGGGCAAATACGTGCTCTTCGGCGAGGGCGCCCGCGGCTCGCTCACCAAGACCCTCGTCCACAAATTCGCGCTCGACCACAACCGCGAGCCGCAGAAATACGGCCTCGGGCTGAAGGAGCTCTGGGAGGTCAGGCCGGAGAACCACCGGAAGGGCCTCGTCCAGCACTCCTTCGGCTGGCCGCTGCGCGCCGACACCGGCGGAGGCTCGTTCCTCTACCATTTCGACGACAATCTCGTCGCCGTCGGCTTCGTTGTCCACCTGAACTACGCCAACCCCTACCTCTCGCCCTTCGAGGAATTCCAGCGCTTCAAGACCCATCCCGACATCGCCCCGCTCTTCGAGGGAGCCAAGCGCATCTCCTACGGCGCCCGCGCGATCACCGAGGGCGGCTTCCAGTCGGTGCCGCGCCTCGCTTTCCCGGGCGGCGCGCTCATCGGCTGCTCGGCGGGCTTCGTCAACGTGCCGCGCATCAAGGGCTCCCACAACGCCATGCTCTCCGGCATGCTGGCCGCGGACCACGTGGCGGCGGCGCTGTCGGCCGGCCGTGCCCGCGATACGCTGGACGGCTACGAGGAGGCCTGGCGCGACAGCGACATCGGCCGGGACCTGAAGCGCGTCAGGAACGTCAAGCCGCTCTGGTCGAAGTTCGGCACCTATGCCGGCATTGCGCTGGGCGGCCTCGACATGTGGCTGAACACCTGGTTCGGCGTCTCGCCCTTCGGCACGCTGAAACACGGCAAGCCCGACTACGCTTCCCTCGATCCGGCGGGCATGCACAAGCCGATCGACTATCCGAAGCCCGACGGCGTGCTCACCTTCGACCGCCTGTCCTCCGTGTTCCTGTCGAACACCAACCACGAGGAGGACCAGCCCGTCCATCTCAAGGTCGCGGACATGTACCTGCAGAAGCGGTCCGAGCTCGAGGAATACGGCGGCCCGTCCGCGCGCTACTGCCCGGCGGGCGTCTACGAATGGGTCGACGAGGACGGGCGCAAGACCTTCGTCATCAACGCCCAGAACTGCGTCCACTGCAAGACGTGCGACATCAAGGACCCGAACCACAACATCGACTGGACGCCGCCGCAGGGCGGCGAGGGGCCGGTCTACCAGAACATGTGACGGGCGGGCGGTCCGGCCGTGCCCGCCGCCGTGTCCGCCGCCGTGTCCGCCGATTGAAACTTTGACGGCCGTCGCGCATTGTGCAGCCTCGCGAAGGATGTCGGTCTCCCGCCGGGACGCCGCCTTTTCGCCGGAACTGGAAGGGCAAGATGAAGATCCACGCCGTTTTCAACCGCGACGGCGGCACCTTCCGCACCATGGACATGACGGAGTACTGCCGCGAGGCGCACGAGATCTTCGCCGCGCGCGGCAACGATTTCTCCTGCGACGTCGTGGCCGGCGGCGAAATGGAGGAGGCCCTGGAGAAGGCCTCGCGGCGCGGCGACCTCGACGCCATCCTCGCCGGCGGCGGCGACGGCACCATCTCGGCGGCCGCCGGCATCTGCTGGCGCGAGGGCATGCCGCTCGGCGTCGTGCCCGCCGGGACGATGAACCTCTTCGCCCGCTCGCTGCACCTGCCGCTCGATCTCCACGAGGTCCTCGAGGTCCTCGCCTCCGGGCGGATCAAGAACGCCGACATCGCCACCGCCAACGGCCGCGCCTACGTGCACCAGTTCTCCGTCGGCCTGCACGCCCGCATGGTCCGGCTTCGCAACGCCCACGATTTCAGCTCGCGCTGGGGCAAGATGCGGGCGAGCATAGGCGCCGCCGTCGAAGCCATGCTGAACCCGCCGGTCTTCGAGGCCGTCTGCCGCATCGACGGCCGCACCGAACGGCGGCGCACCTCCGCCATCTCCATCGCCAACAACCATTTCGGCGCCGATCCGCTTCTCTACGCCGAGAACCTGAACGGCGGCGAGCTCGGGATCTATATCGCCGAAGCGCTGTCGCCGGCCGGCGTGGCGAAGCTCGTCTTCGACATCCTGCGCGGCAAGCTGAAGGAGAACGAGACGGTCAGCGAACGCGGCGCCAGCGAGATCGTTCTCCAGTTCCCGAAGCTGCCGAAACGCGCCAACGCCGTCGTCGACGGCGAACTCCTGCCGCTGGCGCGCGAGGTCGAGATCGTCCTCCACGCCGGCGAACTGCGCGTGCTGGCCGCCGGCGAAAAAGATCCGGCCTGAGGGCGTCCCCGCTTTCCCAATCCAGTCTTCGATTTGCGCAATTCCGGACGGAAGACCGGTTCCGGCCTGTCCTGGAACCGGCCCCGGAGCTCAGCCCGGCGTCGGTTTCAGCAGTCCCACCACGGTCAGGATCTTGGAAGGATTGCGCGACGGCGTCACGGCCCTCACTGGAAGGCGGTCTCGAAGAAGCTGCGCAGCTTGCGCGAATGCAGCCGCTCCGGCGGCATCGCGCCCAGCTTCTGCAGCGCGAGGAGGCCGATCCTGAGGTGCTGGCTCACCTGCGTGCGGTAGAAGGCGGTGGCCATGCCCGGGAGCTTGAGCTCGCCGTGCAGCGGCTTGTCCGAGACGCACAGCAGCGTGCCGTAGGGGACGCGGAAGCGGAAGCCGTTGGCCGCGATCGTCGCCGATTCCATGTCGAGCGCGATGGCGCGCGACTGCGACAGCCGCTGCACCGGGCCCCGCTGGTCCCGAAGCTCCCAGTTCCGGTTGTCGATGGTGGCGACCGTCCCGGTCCGCATGACCCGCTTGAGGTCGTAGCCCTGGTAGCCGGTCACCTCCGCCACCGCCTCCTGCAGCGCCACCTGCACCTCCGCCAGCGCCGGGATCGGCACCCAGACGGGCAGGTCGTCGTCGAGCACGTGGTCCTCGCGCACATAGGCGTGCGCCAGCACGTAGTCGCCGAGCGCCTGGCTGTTGCGCAGGCCGGCGCAGTGGCCGAGCATCAGCCACGCATGGGGCCTCAGCACCGCCACATGGTCGGTGATCGTCTTGGCGTTCGAGGGCCCGACGCCGATATTGATCATGGTGATGCCGCTGTGGTCGCTCTTCTTCAAATGATAGGCCGGCATCTGCGGCAGCCGGCCGACGGAGCTCGGGTGCGCCTCGGTTCCCGCCGGCGTCTCGATGTTGCCGGGCTCGACGAACGACTCGTAGCCCCCGCCGCCGTCCGCCATCATGTTGCGCGCCAGGGCGCAGAACTCGTCGATGTAGAACTGGTAGTTGGTGAACAGCACGAAATTCTGGAAATGGCGCGCGCTCGTGGCCGTGTAGTGCGACAGGCGGGCGAGCGAATAGTCGATGCGCTGCGCGGTGAAGGGCGCCAGCGCGAAGGGCTCGCCCGGCCCGGGCTCGTAGGTGCCGTTGGCGATCTCGTCGTCGGTCGTCGTCAGGTCCGGCGTGTCGAACAGGTCGCGCAGCGGCATCGTCAGGTTCTCCGCCACCGACGCCTCGACATGGGCGCCCTCGTCGAAGGCGAAATGCAGCGGGATCGGCGTGTCGGACTCCGACACCACCACGGGCACGCCGTGGTTCTTCAGGACGAGCGCGATCTGGTCCACCAGATAGTCGCGGAAGAGCGACGGCCGCGTCACGGTGGTGGAATAGGTGCCGGGCGAGGTGACGTGCCCGTAGGAGAGGCGCGAATCCACATGGCCGTAGGACGAGGTGGTCACGCTCAGCATCGGATAGAAGGCGCGGAAGCGCGTGTTGTCGGGAAGGCCGGACTTCAGGCCGCCGAAACTGTCCATCAGGAAGCCCGTGTTGCGCTCGTAGAGCGTGGTGAGCGCGTCCACCGCTTCATGGGCGTCGTTGTAGGCCCTCGGCTCGATCCGGCCGGGCGAAAGGATGTTGACGTGTGCCGATGTCGTGATTCTCTGATCCATGCACCATTATAGCCGCGACAATTCGACAGGCAAACGACACCGCGGCGGCCGCCTTTTCGGGGGCCGCGGGCGCCGCCCGTCGCCTCTCAGCGGAAAACGACGCCGGTCTGGTAGGGCAGAATGCCGCGGTTCTCGTGGATGACTGCGGCGGAGAAGCCGATGGCGAGGAGTGCGATCGCGAGGCTGAAGATAGTGAACCGTATCGCAATGCGATTCATGTGTTTTCTCCGGTGGCGTAGCCCATGTGACGGTCGTTTTCCCCTTTCTGCCATTCCGCGCCTGAACCGGTCCTTAGTCGTTCGTTCATCTGGGGTTCAAAAAACGTTGATTTTATGAAGCAGTGTAGGGCGCCTTGCCTCGGCGTGCGCGGCTATTATTTGCCTGTGCACTGAAAAAGGAGCCTCACGTGCAGAACAAGACACCCATCGAACTCTATTTCTGGCCGACTCCCAACGGCTGGAAGATCTCCATCATGCTCGAGGAAATCGGGCTTCCCTACGACGTCAAATACGTCAACATCGGCAAGGGCGAGCAGTTCGAGCCCGCGTTCCTGAAGATTTCGCCGAACAACCGCATGCCCGCCATCGTCGATCCCGACGGCCCGGACGGCAAGCCGATCTCCGTCTTCGAATCGGGCGCCATCCTGCAGTATCTCGGTCGCAAGACCGGCAAGCTCTATCCCGCCGACGAGCGCGCCCGCGTCGCGGTCGAGGAATGGCTCTTCTGGCAGGTCGGCGGCCTCGGCCCCATGGCCGGCCAGGCGCACCATTTCCGCCAGTATTCGCCCGAGCGGCTGCAATACCCGACCGAGCGTTACACCAACGAGGTCAATCGCCTCTACGGCGTGATGAACACCCGCCTTGCCGACCGCGAGTATCTGGCCGGGGACTATTCCATCGCCGACATCGCCAGCATCGGCTGGGTTCGTTCCTACAAGAACCAGGGCCAGGACCTGACCGACTTCCCGAACCTCAAGCGCTGGTTCGAAGCGCTGATGGACCGCCCGGCGGTCCGCAAGGGCATCGAACTCGGCCAGGAACACCGGCGCAACCTCGCCGACGACAAGGACGCTCAGAAGGTGCTCTTCAACCAGCGCGCCCGCTGAGGCGCCGACCGCGGGAGCCGCTCGCCTGGAGCGGCTCCCGCTTTCCCATTTCCGTTCCCCATCGCCATGTCCCGTGCCCTCCTGCGTGGCCGCAATCGAGCCCCCGCTTGCGGAACGACCGCTTTTCAGGGTTAGCGAAGGGTTGAGATCTCCCATGCGCGCCCGAGCCCCGTTTCGCCCGCAAGCCGCCTCGCGCGGGCATTCCCATGTTTAACGAAAACTCAAATTTACCAAGCATTTGAACTTTGTTTTCCGCAAATTAAGGATGCAATTTAACGAGCCTTTCAAGCGTCGCCGGTACAGTCGGGACCATAAGAAGAGCGCCGGGACGACACCGGCCGGACGAAGAGGCAAGGGCTCTCAAGAGCTTGACAGGGAACACGAGCGCCGACCGCCGGGAACCGCCCGGGGCGGACGCGAAAACGGAGACGGGTGACGAACATGGCACGCTTTGAAATTCTCGATCAGGACCAGGCGACGATGGGCGGCGAAGTCAGGGCGGACACGCTCTGCGAGATGGGCCTGCGCTACGCCACGGGCCGCGAAGGCCGGGTCGACCTCGTCGCGGCCCACAAATGGCTGAACATCGCCGCGATCAAGGGCTCCGACCGCGCAGCCGAACTGCGCAGCGACGTCGCCGCCCTGATGACCAAGGCCGAACTCGCCCAGGCGCTGCGCGCCGCGCGCGAGTGGATGACGGTTCACTGAGCCGGCGCCCGGCCCAAAGGTCCGCCTGCCTCAGCCGACGTCCGCGGCCGCGGCCCGGAGCGCCGGCGCGAGCGTCCGCTCGAACACGGAAAGCTCCTCTTCGGGAGCCGCGCTGACCCGGATGCACCGGTCGAGCGGCGCCACGCCCGGCATGCGGACGAACACGCCCGCTTCCGTCAGCCGCGCCAGCACGGCGCGGGCGAAGCGGCCGTCGCGGCCGCAATCGATGGTGACGAAATTCGTCGCCGAGGGCAGGGGCGTCAGCCCGTGGCCGCGCGCGATGCCGGCGATGCGCTCCCGCGCCGCCTTCACCTGCGCGACGACCCCCTCCAGATGCGCCCGGTCCCCGAGCGCCGCCACGGCGGCGACCTGGCTGAGCCGCGTCATGCCGAAATGGTTGCGCACCTTGTCGAAATTGCCGATCGTCTCCGGCGTCCCGATGGCATAGCCGATGCGCATGCCGGCAAGCCCGTAGGCCTTGGAGAAGGTCCGCATGCGGAGGACGTTCGGCCGTTCGATCAGGCTCGCGATCGACGGCAGCGCATCGTTCGGCGCCGTTTCGCAATAGGCCTCGTCGAGGACCAGCAACGTCGTCTCGGGCAGGCCGAGGGCGAAGTCCACGACCTCCGCGGCCCCCCACCAGCTCCCCATGGGATTGTCCGGGTTCGACAGGTAGACGAGCGGAGCGCCCTCGCGCCGGACGGCGGCGAGAAGCCCGGCGAGGTCCTCGCGGTCGTCGCGATAGGGCACCGTCGCCAGGCGCCCGCCGAAGCCGGCCACGTGGTAGTTGAACGTCGGATAGGCGCCGAGCGAGGTCACGACCGGCGTTCCCGCCGATACGGCCATCCGGACGACGAGGCCGAGCAGCCCGTCGATCCCTTCGCCGGCGATCACGGCGTCGTAGCCGACGCCGAGATGGGCGGCGAGCGCCGTCCTCAGCTCGAAATTCTGCGCGTCGCCGTATTTCCAGACCTCCGGCGCGGCCGCCGCGATGGCCTCCACCACCCGCGGGGAGGGGCCGAAGCCGCTTTCGTTCGCGCCGAGGCGGGCGAGGAAGGGGCGCCCGCGCTCGCGTTCCTGCGTTTCCGGGCCGACGAAAGGCACCGTCGCCGGCAGCGAGCGGACGAGTTCGGTGAAACCTGCGAAGCCGGACATGAAGCCTTCCCCCAAAATCGATCGCGACGGCCCGAAGGGTTAGCCGCCCGCATGCCCGGTGGCAAGGCGTGCCGCGGCTGCTCTGATTGCCGGGAACCCGTGACGGAACCGCCGGATCCGCGTCGGCCGCATGATATGTCGAGACATGCTGTTGCAAATTCGGCGACGCGTCGCCATCATTCGGCAGACCCGCGAAAACGACGGCGGCAAGGAGATGCATATGGAAAAGCGTCAGGGTTCCCGCGAACCTGTCGTCGGGGCCAAATATCCGTCGCGGCCGAGAAAGGCAAAAAAGCCTGTGGAGTTCAAGGCCTTGAGACGCACCATGATCAAGAAGTATCCCAAGATAATCTCCGAACTCGCCAAATGAGCCCGTTTGGCTTCCGCGAGACGAAGTCATCGAACTGAATCGCGAGTTGGTGAAGGAGACCGGGGAAGGATTTGCCCTGCTCCGGCCGGCGGCGCTGGAAAGCGTTCTTGCCCGTCCAAGAAACCGCTATTTCTATGACAGCGAAGACGACGTTCTGCAGCTTGCCGTCACCTTGATGTTCGGCATCGCGAACAACCATCCGTTCGAGCAGGGCAACAAGAGAACCGGATTCGTAGGCGGGATGATGTTCATGCGCCTGAACGGATATGGATTTGCGGTCGATTCCGCGGATTTCTCGGATGACTTCGTGCGCGTCATCACCGGCGAAATGAACGAGTGGACCTACGCCTGCCGGATGTCTGCCCATGTCGTCGCGATCTCGGACGACGATATCTAGTCTAGCGGAGCTTGGCCGCCCGCAATCGCCGGGTCCGCCTTGCGGGATTGCGGCAGGACCGATAATTGAGGACGAGCCCTCCCGCACCCCGCGCGGGTGTCTTTTCGTCCGTCCTGCCGCCGTCACGGTCCGATGCCTCCCTACATAGAAGCGATCGTCTTCATCTTCCTCCTGATCGCCTGCGGCTATGCCGCGGCGCTCGCCGGCATCCTGCGCGAGGGCGCCGCCGAGGGGCTGTCGAGCTTCGTCTTCACGATCGCCGTGCCGCTTCTGCTCTTCCGCTCCCTGGCGACCGCGGATTTCGCCGGCATTTCCCCCTGGAGCCTGTGGGGCGTCTATTTCTCGGCGATCGCCGTGACCTGGGTCGTCTCGCACCAGCTGATCCGGCGCGTCTTCGGGCGCGACGTGCGCTCCGGCGTCGTCTCGGGCGTCTGCGGCGCCTTCTCCAACCTCGTCCTGCTCGGGCTGCCCTTCATGCTCGGGGTCTACGGCCACAAGGCGCTCGCCATCCTGTCCATGCTGGTGTCGGTCCACCTGCCGGTCATGATGGTGGCGACGGTCGTCCTCTACCAGTGGGGCATCGCGCGCCGACGGCGTCGCGGTGGAGGCCGTCAGCCTGCGGGGCATCGCCGCCGACTTCGTCCGCAAGCTCCTGCAGAACCCGCTGATCATCGGGATCCTCGCCGGCTTCGCCATGCGGTTGACCGGCCTGCCGCTGCCCCATCTCGCCGGCCGCCTCGTCGACGCCTTCGCCGGCGTCGCCGGCCCGCTGGCGCTGTTTTCCATGGGCATGGGCATGCGCCGCTTCGGCATCCGCGGCCGGCTCGCCATCGGCGCCTCGCTCGCCGGCGTCAAGCTGATGGTCATGCCGGCCGTCGCCCTGGTGCTGTGCCTCGCCTTCGGCCTCGAGCCGCTGACGTCGAAGGTCCTGGTCTCCGCCGCCTCGCTGCCGGCCGGCGTCAATTCCTGGCTGATCGCCGAGCAGTTCAAGACCGGCCAGCGCCTCGCCTCGACGTCGATGACCGTGGGGACCGGCCTCGCCATCGTGACCATGAGTTTCTGGCTGCTGGTCGCCGAACGGGTCTTCGGCTGAAGATTCCGTTGGATATCGGCCGCGATCCCGCTATCTCGCTGGCAGGAACCAACGGCACATCCCAAAGGCAGCGAAGAGACATGGCGACAATCACGAAGGATGAGGTCCTCGGCCGCTTGAGCCAGGTGAAGGGCCCCGATCTCGAAGGCAACATCGTCGACCTGAAGCTCGTCTCCGACATCTTCATCGCCGACGGCAAGGTCTATTTCTCCATCACCGTTCCGGCCGACCGCGCCGAGGAACTCGAGCCGATGCGCGCGGCGGCCGAGAAGGTCGTGCTGGCGCTCGAAGGCGTGCGCGGCGCGATGGTGACGCTCACCGCCGCCCGGGCCGCCGGCGAAAGGTCCGCCCCGGCGCCGCTAGAGAAGCCGCCGCGCGAGAGGCCGCCCGAGAAGCCTATGGTGCCGGGCGTCCGGTCGATCGTCGCGGTCGCCTCGGGCAAGGGCGGCGTCGGCAAGTCGACGACGGCCGTCAACCTGGCGCTCGGGCTTGCGGCGAACGGCCTGTCGGTCGGCATCCTCGACGCCGACATCTACGGTCCGTCCATGCCGCGCCTTCTCGGCATATCCGGCCGGCCGCGGCAGAAGGAGGGCCGCATCCTGGTGCCGATGGAGAACTACGGGCTCAAGGTCATGTCGATGGGCTTCCTCGTCGAGGAGGAAACGCCGATGATCTGGCGCGGGCCCATGGTGATCTCCGCGCTCACCCAGATGCTGCGCGAGGTCGACTGGGGCGAACTCGACGTCCTCGTCGTCGACATGCCGCCCGGCACCGGCGACGCCCAGCTGACGATGGCCCAGCAGGTGCCGCTCGCCGGCGCCGTCATCGTCTCCACGCCGCAGGATCTCGCCCTGATCGACGCCCGCAAGGGCCTCAACATGTTCCGCAAGGTGTCCGTGCCGGTCCTCGGCATCGTCGAGAACATGAGCTATTTCATCGCCCCCGACACCGGCAACCGGTACGATATCTTCGGCCATGGCGGGGCGCGCCGGGAGGCCGAGCGCCTCGGCGTGCCGTTCCTCGGCGAGATCCCGCTGACCATGGACGTGCGCGAAACCTCCGACGCCGGCACCCCGGTCGTCGCCGCCGCCCCGGACGGCCCGGCGGCCAAGGCCTATCGCGACATCGCCGCCAAGGTCCTGGACGGCCTGCGCGCGGCGTCGGGGGAGGGCGCCCGGAAGCCGCCGAAGATCACCTACGAATAGCCGGCAAGGATCGGTCTGCGCCGTCAGCGCTCGTATTGTTCCACCGTCTGCTCGATCGCGCCGAATATCGAATGGCCCTCCGCGTCGCGCATTTCGATGCGCACCGTCTGGCCGAAGCGGAGGAAGCCGGTGGTCGGGCGGCCGGTCGCGAGCGTTTCTATGGTGCGCAGCTCCGCGATGCACGAATAGCCGGCCCCGCCTTCGGCGACGGGCTTGCCGGGGCCGCCGTCGAGCTTGTTCGAGACGGTGCCCGAGCCGATGATCGTTCCCGCCGTCAGCGGCCGCGTCCGGGCCGCATGCGCGATCAGCTGCGGGAAGTCGAAGGTCATGTCGACCCCGGCGTCGGCGCGTCCGAACGGCTGGCCGTCGATGTCGACCATCAGCGGCAGCGAGACCTTGCCGCCGTCCCACGCGCCGCCGAGTTCGTCCGGCGAGACCGCGACCGGCGAGAAGGCGGAGGAGGGCTTCGACTGGAAGAACCCGAACCCCTTGGCGAGTTCGCCGGGGATCAGCCCGCGCAGCGACACGTCGTTGACCAGCATGACGAGCCGGATCGCCTCTCTCGCCTCCTCGATGCCGGCGCCCATCGGCACGTCGCCGACGACGACGGCGACCTCGCCCTCCAGGTCTATGCCGTAGGCCTCGTCGGCCATGCGTATCGGCGAGCGCGGCGCCAGGAAGGCGTCCGATCCGCCCTGGTAGATCAGCGGATCGCTGTGGAAGCTCGGCGGCATCTCCGCCCCGCGCGCCTTCCGGACCAGCTCCACGTGGTTGACGTAGGCGGAGCCGTCGGCCCACTGGTAGGCCCTGGGAAGCGGCGACAGGGCGTCGTGCTCGTGGAACCGTTCGGTCGGCTGCGAACCGTGCTCCAGGCTTTCGGCCACCTCGGCCAGGCGCCCGCCCGCATGGCGCCAGTCGTCGAGCGCCGCCTGCAGGGTGGGCGCGATGTGCCCGACGGCCGAGCAGCGGGTGAGATCGCGCGAGACGACCACCAGCCTCCCGTCGCGCGTGCCGTCTTTCAGGGATGCCAGCTTCATGTCCTTGCGTCCTTCGTTCGGGCGTCGTTGCAGGCGGAGTTGCGGTCCCGCCGGGGCGGTCCGGACCGCGAACGTAACCAAACTGCCGCCGGACGGAAAGCGCTCGTTGCGGAATGAACGGCCCCCGCGCCGCCCGCCGCAGCCCGCGATTTCTTTCCCGGCCGCCCTCCGCAGCCGGCATTTCTTTCCGGACCGCCGGCCGGGAGGCCTTTTTTCGGTGCACGGAAGTCGGATAAGGTGCCCCCGCCCGGACCCTTGGACGGGCATTTTAAAAGCGGAACCACCGGATGAGCCATGTATCTCGGACTTGATCTCGGAACGTCGGGCGTGAAGGCGATTCTCGTCGACGGCGACCAGACCGTCGTCGGCCAGGGCAACGCCCCGCTGACGGTCTCCCGCCTGCACCCCGGCTGGTCGGAGCAGGAGCCCTCGCACTGGATCGCGGCGTGCGAGCAGGCCATCGCCGCCCTGCGCGCGATGCCCGGCGTCGACCTCGGCGCCGTGCGCGGCATCGGCCTGTCCGGCCACATGCACGGGGCGACGCTGATCGACGGCGGCGACCGGGTGCTGCGGCCCTGCATCCTGTGGAACGACACGCGCAGCTTCGCCGAGGCGGCCGAGCTCGACGCCGACCCGCGCTTCCGCGCGACGACCGGCAACATCGTCTTCCCGGGCTTCACCGCGCCGAAGCTCCTCTGGGTCGAGCGCAACGAGCCGGCGATCTTCGAAAAGGTCGCCAAGGTCCTGCTGCCGAAGGACTATCTGCGCCTCTGGCTGACGGGCGAGCACATCTCGGAGATGTCCGATTCGGCCGGGACGGCATGGCTCGACACCGGTGCAGCGCCGATGGTCGGACGACCTCTTGGCCGCCGGCTCCATGCGCCGCGACCAGATGCCGGATCTCGTCGAGGGCAGCGAGGTTGGCGGGCACCTGCGACCCGCGCTCGCCGCCGAACTGGGCCTTCCCCCCGGCATCCCCGTCGCCGGCGGGGCCGGCGACAACGCCGCGTCGGCCTGCGGCATGGGCACCGTCCTCGCCGGCAGCGCCTTCCTCTCGCTCGGCACGTCCGGCGTGCTGTTCGCGGCGAACGAGCGCTACCTGCCGAACCCCGAAAGCGCCGTGCACGCCTTCTGCCACGCCCTGCCGGCGACCTGGCACCAGATGGGCGTCATCCTCTCCGCCACCGATGCGCTCAACTGGTACGCCGGCATCGCCGGCGCCCCGCCCGGCGATCTCGCCGCCGCGCTGGGCACCGACCTGAGGGCCCCCGGACCGGTCACCTTCCTGCCCTACCTGTCCGGCGAGCGCACCCCGCTGAACGACGCCGCCATTCGCGGCGCCTTCATCGGCCTCGGTCACGAATTGGGCCGCGAGGTGCTCACCCAGGCCGTCCTCGAGGGCGTCGCCTTCGCCTTCCGCGACTGCCTCGAGGCGCTGAAGTCCGCCGGCACGTCGCTCGACCGCGTCACGGCGATCGGCGGCGGGTCCCGCTCGACATACTGGCTGCGGGTGATGGCGACCGTCCTCGACCTGCCGGTGGACATTCCCGCCGAGGGCGATTTCGGTGCCGCCTTCGGCGCCGCCCGCCTCGGCCTCGTCGCCGCCGAGGGCGCCGACCCCGCTGCGGTCTGCACGCCGCCGCGGACGGAACGGACGATCGAGCCCGAGCCCGGCCTGACGGACGCCTTCGAGGAGGCCTATCGCCGCTATCGCGCGACCTATCCGGCCGTCAAGGGAATCGCTCCGTAGAGCCCGCCGCTGGCCCGCTCACGCGGCGGCGTCGCGGATCTGCGCAAAAGGGGCCCGCGCCGCCTGCGGCCCTGTCGCCGCGTGTCGGCGCGCTGAAGAGGATCGACACGTCGGGCAGGCCCTACCCCTCGCGCGCGGCTGTATAGAACCGGATCGTCAACCGGTGGCCCTTGCTGTAGTTGATGCCGTCGATCCGGCCGCCCGCGTGAAGGGCGAGGCCGGCCTTCTTCGCTGCGGCGAGAAACGCCGGCTCTTCCCGGTCCGTCACCGCCGCGATCCCGCAGGCCGGATGTCCTCCGAGGCGTTCGGCCGCGCCGGCGCCGTCCGTCAGCACCGTGCCGGTGCCGGCGAGGAAGACGAGGCTCGGCTCGCCGTAGCCGGCCGAGACCAGGACGCTGCCGGGGCAGGGGCGCTCCGCCCTGTAGGCGCGCGCGATCGCCGGGCTCAGCCACACCGGCGTCAGCGAGGGCAGGACGAAGGTGAAGACGAGGATGGCCGTGAGGATCGCCCCGCAGGCCGCATAGCGCACGGCCGCGGCCGTCGGCAGCGGCAAGCGGCCGGTCGCGAGCGCGCCCGCGGCGAGCGCCGAGGCGGCGGCGAGCAGTCCCGCCCAGGTGACCGGGACGCCGAGCCAGGCCGGCAGCGCCACGGCGAGCGCGGCGAGCGCCAGCGTCGCCGCGACGTGGCCGCCGAGCGTCAGCCACTCCAGCCAGCGCTGCCAGCGGCGCTCGAAGCGCCCGGCCAGCAGCCCCTCGTCGAGCGCCCACGCCATCGCCAGCACGACGGCCGGATAGATCGGCAGCGCGTATTGCGGCAATTTCGTCGGCATCGCCTCGATGACGATCCAGTAGGGGACGTACCAGGCGACGAGGAAGGCGAGGCGGGGATCGTCGCGGAACCGCTGAAGCACCCGCAGCCCGCCGCGAAGCGCCATCAGGCCGAACGGCCACATGAAGACGACGAAGATCAGCGCATAGAAGCCGGGCGGCGCGCCGTGGCTCTCCTGCGCCCCGGCGACCTTGCCGAGGAGGTCCTTGCCGATGGATTCGCTCCAGAAGGCCCCGCCGCTCTTCAGCGTGATCAGCACCAGCCAAGGCGCGGCGATGGCCGCGACGATCGCGATGCCGGCAACGGGCTTCAGCCGCCTGAGCCAGCCGGCTTCCCGATAAAAGGCGCAGAGCGACAAAACGGTGAGCAGGCTCACCAGCGGCGTCACCGGCCCCTTGATCATGATGCCGGCGCCCGTCGCCGCCCAGAAGACGAGCGGGGCGGCCCACCCCGAGGGCCGGCCCTCGCGATGGGCGATCCAGAGCGTCGCCAGCGCCGCCTGCGCGAAGACGACGGTGGCAAGCAGGAAGGCGTCGGTCTTGGCGATCCGCCCCTCGAAGCACAGCAGGAAGACGGCCGCTTGCGTGATCGCCGCCGTCAGCCCGGCCGCGCTGCCGAACAGCCACGTGCCGAGCCACCCGACGCCGACGACCGCAAGCGTCGCGCCGACGACCGAGACCAGCCGGTAGTCGCCGATCGGCGCGTCGGCGCCCTGGCCGGCGAGGGCGACCGCCGCCGCCTGGAGCCAATAGATCCCGATCGGCTTCTTGTAGCGCGTCTCGTCCTGGAAATGGATGTCGACATAGTTGCCGCTCTCCGCCATCTGCCGCGTCGCCTGGACGTAGCGCGCCTCGTCGCGGTCCGTCGGCGGCAGGCTGGAGATGCCGGGCAGGTAGGCGACGAGGCAGAGGACGACGAGAAGGACGATGCGGATCGGCCCCATGCCGTGGCGCAGCCCGGATTCCGCTGTGGTCGCTGTGTCCATCGTCTGCCTTCGCGCGCGGGCGCCGGTCCGGCCCGGTCAGTCGGTCCTGGCCAGCGCCTTCTTCTCGTTGGCGATCAGCCAGAGATTGCGGATGTAGATGACGAGGCCGAGGCCCTGTCCGGCGATGAACACCGGATCCTTGCGCTCGATCGCGTAGACCAGCAGCAGGAACCCGCCGCCGAGCGAGAAGAACCAGAAGGCGACCGGCACGACGCTGCGCCTGGCCTTTTCCGAGGCCAGCCACTGCACCAGGAAGCGCATGGTGAAGCAGAGCTGCGCGACGAAGCCGAGCGCCACCCACCAGTCGAACTGGTCGATGAACACCTTGTCGAACCAGCCGGCCAGATGCGAGAACATGTCAGCCATGGGTGACCTCGCTGATGTGCGGCAGCGTCTTGCGGCGGCGCCTCAGCCACCAGACGCCGTAGAGATCGAGGATGCCGCGCAAGCCGCGGTCGAGGATGCCGTAGTTCGATCGTCCGTGCCGCCTCTCGCGGTCGACGACGTCGATGTGGATCACGCCGTAGCCCTCGCGCAGCACGAGCGCCGGCAGGTAGCGGTGCCAGCCGTCGAAATAGGGCAGCTGCCGGAAGATCTCCGTGTGGATCGCCTTCAGCCCGCAGCCCGAATCGCGCGTCATGTCCTTGAGAATGGCGCTGCGAAGCCCGTTCGCCGCGCGCGACGAGAGCTGCTTGAGCTTTGTGTCGGTGCGCTTCAGCCTCTGGCCGGCGGCGATGCCGACCGACGGGCCGGCCGCCTCCAGCGCCTCGGCCAGGCGCGGCAGGTAGGCCGGATCGTTCTGCCCGTCCCCGTCCATGGTGACGACGATGGCGCCCCGCGCGGCGAGCATGCCCGAGCGCACCGCCGCGCTCTGGCCGGCCGACCGGTCGTGCCGGATATGCCGCAACGGCCGGCCGGCCGCGATCCGTTCCTTGAGGACCACGCCGGTCCCGTCCGTCGAACCGTCGTCCACCACCAGCACCTCGTATTCGGTGCCGGTCATGGCCCGGTCGACCTCGTCCAGAAGAAAAGCCAGGTTCTCCGCTTCATTCCGGCAGGGAATGACGATCGAAATCATGCCACGATCCATAATATTGACACAGCCTCCGACGAAGGCGCCGCCTCAATATCACCCTTGGCCGGGGGAGGCCACAGCCAGATGAATCGGGATGGTGGAAATGGACGGAACGCCGCGCATCGCGTGTCGCTCTTGGCGGAAGATGGGAATTGCCCGCCCGACCCTCAGCCGTTCTCCTTCAAGAGGCGGGCCTTCTGCCTGTTCCAGTCGCGCTGCTTCATCGTTTCGCGCTTGTCGTGGAGCTTCTTGCCGCGGGCGAGCGCGACCTCGAGCTTGGCCAGGCCCTTGGCGTTGAAGTAGATCTTCATCGGGATGATGGACATGCCGTCCTTCTGGACGGCGCCGGCCAGCCTGTTGACCTCGCGCTTGTTGAGCAGGAGCTTGCGGCGCCGGCGCGTCTCGTGGTTGAAGCGGTTGGCCTGCAGGTATTCGGGCACGTAGGAATTGATCAGCCAGATTTCGCCGCCTTCCTCCGTCGCATAGGATTCGGCGATGTTCGCCTTGCCGAGCCGCAGCGACTTCACCTCCGTGCCGGTCAGCACCAGCCCGGCCTCGAGCGTATCGACGATCTCGTAGTTGAAGCGCGCCTTGCGGTTTTCCGCGACGATCCCGCGCGCCGCGCCCGCCTTCTTCTTCGGTGCCATGTGCTGTCCTGTCGATGTCCCCGGTCCGGGGATCCGGCCGGCTTTAGTTCAAGAGCCCCGCGTGGCGCAGAGCCCCGTCGATGGCCTCGCGCGTCGCCGGCTCGACCGGGGTGAGCGGCGAGCGCATCCTTTCCCGGATGCGTCCGAGGCGGGAAAGCGCGTATTTCGCGCCCGCCACGCCGGGTTCCATGAAGATCGCCTTGTGCAGGGGCATCAGCCGGTCCTGGTACTCCAGCGCCAGGCGGAAATCTCCCTTCAATGTGGTTTCCTGGAACTCGGCGCACAAGGCCGGCGCCACATTCGCCGTCACCGAGATCGCGCCGACGCCGCCATGGGCGTTGAACGCCAGCGCCGTGGCGTCCTCGCCCGACAGCTGCAGGAAGTCGCGCCCGCATGCCATGCGCTGCTCCGACACGCGCTCGATCTTGCCGGTCGCGTCCTTGACGCCGACGATGTTCGGGAAATCCTTGTGGAGCGCCGCCATGACCGGCACGCTCATGTCGACCACCGAGCGGCCAGGGATGTTGTAGATCACGA
Organism: uncultured Alphaproteobacteria bacterium; assembly: GCA_963838155.1. Classification (GTDB taxonomy): domain Bacteria; phylum Pseudomonadota; class Alphaproteobacteria; order Rhizobiales; family Rhizobiaceae; genus Pararhizobium_B. Next base: position 513,129 of record CAWIQE010000002.1, on the reverse strand, counting down.
TCGGCAGCTTCGTCGCCCGCGCGACGGCGCCGTAGTGCTCGTAGAGGCCCTTCTGCGTCGGCTTGTTGTAGTAGGGCGTGACGACCAGGACCGCGTCGGCGCCGGCCTTCTCCGCATGGGAGACGAAATCCACCGTCTCGAACGTGCTGTTCGACCCGGCCCCGGCGATGACCGGCACCCGGCGGTCCGCCACCTCGACGCACAGCTCGATCACCCGCTTGTGCTCGTCATGCGTCAGCGTCGGCGATTCGCCCGTCGTGCCGACCGGGACGAGGCCGTGGCTGCCTTCGGCGATCTGCCATTCGACATGCGCCGCGAATGCCTCTTCGTCGAGCGCGCCGTCTTCCGCGAAGGGCGTCACGAGGGCGGGGATCGATCCCTTGAACATGGTCCTGCTCCTGCGGCCGGCGCTCGCCATGGCCTTGGTTCTGGTATTTTTCGAAGCGCCGCACCATAATGCGGGGGTCGGCGCGCCGCAAGCGCGGCCAGCGCCGGTTTTGAGGGATGAAAAAGGGAAAGTCGAGACATTTCGAGGAAACGGGACAACCCTTCGTTTACGCTTGCTTCATCGATTGATGGCAGGCTCGGAGGCTTCTGGCCCTTCCGCAACCGTCAGGCAACGTCAAGGCACCGCAAGTCCGCCTCCATGATGAAAACCTCCGTCTACGCCCTCATGACGATCGCGCTGGCGGCTGCAGCGCCCGCAGCGCACGCCTTCTCGCTGTCGCCGCGCGACGTGCCGGTGCCGCTGGCGCGGCCGTTCCTGCCGCAGACCGACGTCGTGCCGAAGCTCGCCCCGAGGCCCTCCGACGAGATCACCGCCTCGATCGCCCGTCCCGACAACCCCGCCGCTGCCGACGGCTCCCTGAAGCAAGGCCTCGACGCGCTTACCGGCAGCGACGTCGCCGGCGCGCGCGCCATACTCAGGTCGATGCCGGCCGGCTCGCTCGACCGGCACATCCTTCTCTGGGCGATCGCGCTTTCCGGCTCCAGGGACCTCTCGTCCTCCGAGATCGCCGAGGCCGCCCGGGACCTGCGCGGATGGCCCGGGCTCAACGTCCTGAGGGACAATTCCGAACGCGCGCTCTACCGCGAGAACCCGCCGGCCCGCCAGGTGCTCGCCGTCTTCGCGAACTCCCGACCGAAGACCGCCGAGGGCGCGATCGTGTTCGCCCGTGCCCTCCTGGCGACCGGCGACCGCGGCCGCGCCGAAGACGTCGTGCGCCGTCTCTGGCGCGGCGACGCCCTCGACGTCGACACGGAATCGAAGATCCTCGGGGAGTTCTCCGGCCTCCTGCGCCGCAGCGACCATGTCCGCCGCATGGAGATGCTGCTCTACCGCTCCCGCGCAGGCCAGGCGAAGCGCATCGCCGACCTCGCCGGCGCCCAGTCTCTCTACCGGGCCTGGGCGGCCGTCATCCGCCGGCAGTCCGACGCCGAAGCGCTGATCGGCAAGGTCGACGCCGCATGGCGCAGCGACCCGGCCTACACCTTCGTGCGCGTTTCCTGGCTTCGCGACAAGGACCGCTACGAGGAGGCCGCGCGCCTGCTGGCCGCGATCCCGCACGACGACGACGCGCTCGTCAATCCCGGCCAGTGGTGGGACGAGGAACGGATCGTCAGCCGCGGCCTGCTCGACCGGGGCGACTTCAAGACCGCGTACCGCCTCGTCGCCGACAGCGTCGCGCGCTCCGACGTCGACAAGGTCGACGCCCAGTTCCACGCCGGCTGGTATGCCCTGCGCGGGCTGCTCCAGCCCGTAACGGCCGAGAAGCATTTCCGCCGGATCGTCGAGATATCGAGCTCGCCGCTCTCCCTTTCGCGCGGCTACTACTGGCTGGGGCGGTCGGCCGAGGCCGGCGGGCCGGGCAGGGCGGCCGACTACTATGCCCGGGCGGCGGCATTTCCCGCGACCTTTTACGGGCAGCTCGCCGCCGAGAAGCTCGGCCGCAAGACGCTGAACGTCTCCTATCCGTCGCCGACCCCGACCGAGCGCGGCAGCTTCGCCGACCGGGAGCCCGTGCGCGCGATCCGGCGGCTGGAGGATGTCGGCTACGACTGGCGCGCCGGCATTATATACAGGGCGCTCGCCCGCGAGCTGACGAAGCCCGGCGAGCTCGCGATCCTGACCGCGATGGCCGAACGCCACGGCGACGACCAGCTTTCGCTGCAGATCGGCAAGATCGCCTATGCGCGCGGCGTCGACTGTGCGGCGCTCGCCTTCCCGATCGGTGCGATCCCGCGCGACGCGGACATCTCCGGCTCCGGCATGGCCCTTGCCTACGCGATCGCCCGCCAGGAGAGCGCATTCAACAAGGCGGCCGTCTCCGCGGCCAACGCCCGCGGCCTCCTGCAGCTCCTGCCGACGACGGCCAAGCGCGTCGCCGCCCGCCACGGCATGTCCTATTCCAAGGCCAGGCTGACCGAGGACGCCGGCTACAACGCCACCCTCGGCGCTCACTATCTCGGCGAGCAGATCGCCGATTTCGACGGCTCCTACATCCTCACCTTCATCGCCTACAATGCCGGGCCGAATCGCGTGCCGGACTGGATCAGCCGGTTCGGGGACCCGCGCGGCAAGCCGATCGACCAGGTGGTCGACTGGATCGAGCGCATCCCCTTCACCGAGACGCGCAACTACGTGCAGCGGGTGATGGAAAACTACGAGGTCTACAAGGCCCGCCTCGGCCAGCCGGTCGGCATCGTCCACGATTTGCGCTTCGGCCGGTCGTGACCGCCGCCGCAGGCCGGCGCCGACCTGCAAATCGCATACGGATAAGCCCATGCCCGTGACCCGCCGCCTTCGAAGCCAGCCGGAAGACCCGGCCTCCGAAGCGCCGGGGGAGGGCTACGAGGCGGTCGCCTTCACGAGCCCTGACGGGCTGCGGCTCCATGCACGCGATTACGGGCGCGCGAACCCGCTCGCCCACCCCGGCAGGATGCCGGTGGTCTGCCTGCCGGGCCTGACCCGCAACAGCCGGGACTTCCATCGCCTGGCGCTCTCCCTGTCCCGCGATCCGGACGATCCGCGCCGCGTGGTCGCCTTCGACTATCGCGGGCGCGGCCGGTCCGCATGGGAGCCGAGCGGCCGTACCTACACCCTGCCGACCGAGGCGGAGGACGTGCTTGCCGGCATGGGCGCGCTCGGCATCGATGCGGCCGCCTTCGTCGGTACCTCGCGCGGCGCGCTCATCGTGCATCTGCTCGCCGCCATGCGCCCGGGCGCGATCATGGCCGCCGTCCTGAACGACGCCGGACCGGTGATCGAGGGAATCGGGCTGGTGCAGATCAAGGCGCATCTGGAGCGCCGTGCCGAACCCCGGGACTGGGCCGACGCCGCCCGCCTGCTGCGCGACGCCCATGGGCGGTCGTTTCCGCTTCTCGACGACCGGGACTGGGCCGAGATGGCGCAAGCCATCTTCCGCGAGAGGGGAGGCCGGATCGTCTCCGACTACGACCCGCGGCTCCTGAAGCAGCTGAAGGGGCTCGACCTCAACACGCCGCTGCCGACGCTGTGGCCGCAGTTCGAGGCCCTGGGGCGGGTACCGCTGATGGCGATCCGCGGCGAGAATTCCAGTCTCCTGTCGCCGCAGACGGTGGAGGAGATGGCGCGCCGCCATCCGGGCATGACGGCGATCGTCGCCGACGGCCAGGGACACCCGCCCGTCCTCCATCTCGACAGGCTCGACAGGAAGATCGCGGCCTTCCTGAGGGCAGCCGATCCCCGCTGACCTCCTTTCCGTCCGCTACGGCCGAGACAACCGAGAAAGACGGCGCGTCCGCGGCTTCGCAAGGCGCGGGCGCATGTCGCCACCCGAACACCCGCAAGCCCGGAATCGAAAAGGCCCGGCGGTTTCCCGCCGGGCCTCTTGATCGACCGGATATCCGGCTGGATCAGAACGTGCGCTGGAAGCGAACCAGGCCGCCCCACTGCCCACCTTCATCATACGCGTTGACCGGGTTCTTGAGATCCCGATAGTCAACTTCCGTCGTGACGTTGAAGCCAGGAACGACGTGGAAGACCAGGTTGCCGGCAGCGCCGAACGTCGAAACGTCGTCGTAGGACAGCTGCAGGTTGGCCGAGATCTTCTGCGTCAGGTCTGCGGAGACACCGCCCCAGACGGCCCAGTCGCCGCCCCAGTTGGCGAAGTGGTTCGAACCCTGCTCGAGACCGGCGGAGTCGCTGCCGTTGGAGGACCAGCCGCCCATCAGGAACGCCTGGAACATGCCGAACTTGGCATCGAGACGGGCCTTGATGGCGCCTTCGCCTGCCACGTCGTCGTAAGCCCCGATGAGGGCGCCACCGAAGGCCCCATTGTCGTAGGACAGACCACCGAGAAGGCTCGGGATGTAGTTGCTTCCGCCATTGCTGTCGGCACCACCTTCGGATTCAGCGGCGATGACCGCGGCGAAACCGTTGTTCTTGTAGGTGTAGCTGATCTGCTGGGCGTCGAACGGACCGTAGGGCACCAGCGTATCGTCGATGACCCCGCCGGCGTAGCCGTGGCCGTAGAAGGCGAGACGGCTGAATTCCGACTCGGTCTTGCCGACCCGGAAGCCGCCGAGCTCGATGTAGGCGAACTTCAGTGCGAAGTCGTTGCTGCCGCCAATGCCGCCGGCCTGGTAGCCACGGTTGGTATAGGTGTCGGCAAGCGTGTAGTAGTTGAACCGGACGTTGGTGTACGTATGCAGCACACCGAGTTCGGTGTTGGAGTTCGTGTCCGTGTAGAACTCGGCGCGCGTATGCCAGAAGAGGCCGGCGTCCGCGGTTGCCGGATCGTTGTTCGGATCGTTGTAGATGCCGTTCAGCTCACCGAAGCCCATGTCCTGACGGATCATGCCGCCGATCTTGAGGCAGGTCTCGGTGCCCGGGATGTAGAAGTATCCGGTGCCGAAAGCGTCGCAGACCTTGACGTAGTCGACGGGCTCGGGCTGCGCGGCCATGATGGCGTCGGCTGCCTGGGCACCGGAAGCCACGACGAGAGCCGCGGCGGAGCCGAGAAGAAGGCTCTTGATTTTCATTTCTGACCTCCAGTCAAAAGTTTCATCAGGGTCTGGGTTTTTGCTGAAGGACAGCTTTCCCTGCCCCATCCCCACTAAAGAAGTTGAACGGGTTCCCCGCCCTTGCTTCCGAGCTTGAACATACCGAGGCGGCGGCTAGGCGCAATGATCAAGTGCCTTTGCCCACGGCCGTTTTCCATCCTTCCGATCCTCTTGTTGCACAAATGACACGTTTTTGGCCGCGGGGTGGCGAAACATTGATAAAAGCTTAATGGCAAAAGCACTTCGCTGCCGTTTCGCGGACCGTTTTCCGACCGAATCGAGCCGCCTCGCGACGCAGCCGGACGGTTCCGACGGCCGCCACGCGAATCGGAGGCGCTGCGCCCGCTTGCCCCGCCGGCCGGAAATCGGCCCGATTCGTGTTGATTACGGCGCCAGTTTTCTTTATCAGCCGCATTGGCGCGGAGAGGTGGCCGAGTGGTCGAAGGCGCTCCCCTGCTAAGGGAGTAAGCGGGAAACCGCTTCGAGGGTTCGAATCCCTTCCTCTCCGCCAGCCGCGCAGATGTACAGCCCGGAGACATGGGTAACAGATCGTACCTAAGACATGGGTGACAGCCTCGTGCCGAACGGGCTGTCGATGGTTTGCAATGTCCTCTGTTCCAGGTCGATATAACCGAGATCGTACTGCATGAAGCTTATCAGCCAAATGCCGTCGTCCACCTCCTTGATTCCAAGCCTCTGACCGGCAAGCACCGTCGATATGTTGATCTTCTTGCGGTGCATGCAGATGCGTCCGCATGCGGTGACCATGATGTCCTTGTCGTGGAAGGGGTAGGTCAGGTCCGGCAGGCCGTGATAGGGCCGTGAAGAGGGTGCGTAGCGCTCGGCCGGCAGCTTCATGGCGAGCGCCTCGTGGGGGCGTTCATCGTTGAATTCGCTGATAAAGGCGTCGAACCGTGCCTGTTGCTGGAGCGCGTTCATGGCCGGCGGCCGGGCGGTCTCCTGCTTCAGGGTTCGATGCATGCGCTCATGCCGGCCGTTCTCCTGGGGCCGCCCCGGCCTGATGCGCTCGATTGCGATGCCGAGCCTCAGCCACCAGACCGACAGCCTGGAGAGATTGTAGAGGCCGTTCGGGCTGGCGAAGGGGACGCCATTGTCGCTTCGGATCGCCTGCGGCAGGCCGCGGTCCCTGAAGAGGCGGATGAAGGCCTCGATGACCGGCGCTTCCTTCGTCGTTTCAAGGGCTTCGGCGACAAGCAGGTAGCGGGAGGCCTGGTCGGTGACCGTCAGGGGGTAACAGTAGCGGCCGTTGCCGAGCTTGAACTCGCCCTTGAAGTCGGCGCACCACAGGTCGTTGGGCGCCACCGCCTGCGAGAGCGGCGTGCCCATGGCCTTGCGAGCCCGGTGCCTCTTGCGGGCCTGGCTCACAAGGCCATGGCGGTCGAGCACCGCGTGCACCGTGCTCCTGGCCGGAATGCGCACGTCGCCGGCCAGTCGGCGCACCAGGAGCTCCCGGATCTTCCTGGCACCCCAGTGCGGCTTCTCCCGCTTCGTCTCGACGATCAGCCGCTCGATCTGGCCGGGCAACTGGTTGGCGTATCTGACCGGCCGCCGCGACCGGTCGGCGAGCGCCTCCAGGCCGTCTTCCTTGTAGCGGTTGAAAATCTTGTAGCCGGTCTTCCGCGAGATGCCGAATTCCCGGCACACGTCACTCATGCCCTCTCCCTCGAGAAGCCGAGCGACAAAGCGCATACGTTCCTCCATCACCGAACACTCTCTCCACGGCATCAACATCTCCCCCGAAAAAGGGAAAGTGTTACCCATGTGTCCGGTACAAAACGTCACCTATGTCTCGGGCCGTTCAAGAAGCCGGCCATCGCCGGCCGGACATCCAAGAAAACTCAATCGAAGCAATTGCTTGATCCGGCATGAAGCGCCGCGTCGGCTTCCTGCACCGCGCCGCCGCGGGGCGCGCGGTCATTTCTGACTGGAGGTCAGAAATGAAAATCAAGAGCCTTCTTCTCGGCTCCGCCGCGGCTCTCGCCGTGGCAACGGGCGCACAGGCAGCCGACGCCATCATGGCCGCGCAGCCCGAGCCCGTTGAATACGTCAAGGTCTGCGACGCGTTCGGCACCGGATACTTCTACATCCCGGGCACCGAGACCTGCCTGAAGTTCAGCGGCATGATCCGCCAGGATGTCGGTTTCGGCAGCCTGAACGGCCAGTACAGCTACGACGTCGACGATCCGAACTTCATCGATCCGGACAAGGATCCGACCAACGCCAAGCCCGGCCTCTTCTGGCACCAGCGCTTCGAGGCGTCGACCGACACCAACGCGAACACGGAGCTCGGCGTCCTCCACACCTTCACCCGGGTGCGGTTCGAGTACTTCTCCACGCAGGAGACCTACGCCAACCGCGGCTACCAGGCCGGCGGCGTCAACAACGGCACCAAGGTCACGCTGAAGTTCGCCTATATCGAGCTCGGCGGCTTCCGGGTCGGCAAGACCGAGTCGGAATTCAGCCGTCTCGCCTTCTACGGCCACGGCTACGCCGGCGGGGTCATCGACGATACGCTGGTGCCCTACGGTCCGTTCGACACCCAGCAGATCAGCTACACCTACAAGAACAACGGCTTCTCCGCGGTCATCGCGGCCGAGACCGACGGTGGCGTCGGCAACAACGGTGCCGGCAACTACGTGCCGAGCGTTCTCGTCGGCGTCGCCTACGACAACGGCGCGTTCGGCGGTGCCGTCATCGCGGCCTATGACGACCTCACGCACGAAGAAGCCGTCAAGGCGCGCATCGACGCGAAGTTCGGTAACGTATCGGCCTTCCTGATGGGCGGCTGGTCGAGCAACGGCGGGAACTCGGGCGGCTACGAGGTTCCCTCGAACCAGTTCGCCCGCTGGGGCGGCGACTGGGCCGTCTGGGGCGGACTGTCGGCCAAACTGTCGCCGAAGGTTTCGGCCAACCTGCAGTTGTCCTACGACGACGCGAAGACCCTCGGCGCGGCCGGCAACCTCGTGTTCCACGTCGTGCCCGGCTTCGACGTCACGACGGAAGTCGACTATCGCAACCTGAAGAACCCGCTGAACGACTACGACGAAGGCGGCCAGTGGGGCGGCATCGTCCGCTTCCAGCGCACGTTCTGACCAGGCACGGGGCCGGCATTTGCCGGCCTCGCTTCGGCCGGCCCGGGACCGGGCCGGCCGACACGTGCGAAACACGATCGGAAAGGAGGTCCGGGGAAATTCCCGCGTTTGATGAAGCCCGCCGACTCTGCCCCGAGACCGGAAGGTTTATGCTGCGAGTTTGTCGATTTCCGAGATCCGGAAATTGACAACGGGCGGGATTCCGACCATTCATGCGCCCATAAGTTGCGTATGAGCGCGGGATTGATTGATATTAAAGATTTTGTTCCTATTAATATTCTATTCGACATGCATGGCAGCATTCTCTGGGAAAACGGCAAGCACAAAGCCAATGTCCATGCATTTTTGATGGAGATTCACGAGATCATGGTCGCCAAGGGCATCCATGGCTACGATGATTCGCTCCTCGATACTCTGGTGAAGCAGTTCCGCGCGAAGAATAATTCCAACGCGACGGTCAACCGCAAGCTGTCTGCCCTGTACAAGCTGCTTCGCAAAGCCGAAAGGATGGGACAGATTCCCCGCTTACCGACATATCTCAGGTTGAAGGAGCGTAACGGCCGCGTCCGGTTCCTTTCGCCGGAAGAGGAGGCGGCGCTCTTTGCCGAGATCGGGAGGAGCGAGCCGGATTTCGAAAGACTGTGCCTCTTTCTCGTCGACACCGGGGCGCGTGTCGGCGAGGCGCTCGGTCTCAAATGGACCGACATCCATGGCTCCAACGCCACTTTCTGGATCACGAAATCGGGACGCAGCCGAACGGTGCCGCTGACGCGGCGGGCGCGGCGGGCGGTGGCGGGTCCGTCCCGGCACGGCCATTCCGGCCCGTTCTCGATGATCGAGTACCAGAACTTCCGCTACCACTGGAACCGGGCGCGCAAGACGGTCGGGCTCGGCGACGATTCCCAGGTCGTCCCGCACATCCTGCGGCACACCTGCGCCTCGCGGCTCGTCCAGGCGGGCATAGACCTGCGGCGCGTCCAGAGCTTCCTCGGGCACCAGACCATCCAGATGACGCTTCGCTACGCCCATCTGGCGACGGACGACCTCGCCCAATGCGCCGCCGCCCTGGACCTGCGCAACGAGCAGGCGACGGACGCGACCGCCCCCGCCGAACCCTGGGCCCCCGACAGCGGACCGCCCCCCATCGACTTCCACCGCCGCCAAACCGCCTGACCCGAAAACGGCCCGGCCCCCCCCGATGCGACGGCTGCTCGATTGCGGGGCGGCCGATGGCCGCCCGCGCGCCCGCCCCACCCCCCAATCCCTCTGTCCACGCAGTCGACAAAAGGGAGTCTCCGGCGGTGGCGGCCGGGGGACGGCAGCCCCAATTTCCCCTGACGACGACTTTTCACGGGCCCGCTTTGTGGCGGTCCGGCGGGCGCTGGATTGCGGGGCGGCCGATGGCTGCCGAAAGGCATCGGCGTTCTCCGATCTCCCCCCTTGAGGGAGAGATGTCGGCGCAGCCGACAGAGGGGGGCTTCGGCGGGCGCGGCCGGGGGATGGCAGCGCGAATCTTGCGCCGACGACAAAACCCGCAGGCCGCTTTGCGCAAAGGCCGCCGCCTTCACCCGCCGTGACCGCCGCGCACCCCCCTTGCATGTTCCATTCGGCCCGAATCGGAGACTATGCGGGCTGATCCCCGGAGGCTGGCCGGCCTCCGGGGATCGGATGGCCGGGACCGTTGCCCCCTTGGCGAAGCGCCGTGGCAGAGCTTGGTCCGGTCGTCCGGCGCTTGTCCTGAACAGATGATGGGGAGGAAGTCCCGCATGCAAGGCAAGGTATTGCCCGAACGAAGCGCTGGGGAAGAAGTGTATGTCGGTATCGACGTATGTAAAGGGTGGCTCGACATCCATCTTCACCCGATCGGCCGCACTCTGCGCCTGGCCAACAGCCGCGATGGGATCCGGCGGTTCCCGCGGGACCTTTCCGGTCGGCCGGTCGCTCTCGTGGTGATGGAGGCGACGGGCAAGTATCACCGTATGGCCCATCGCATGCTCAGTGCGGCGGGCCTCGCCGTGGCGGTCGTCAATCCGCTCAGGGCCCGCCTGTTCGCCGAGGCGACCGGCCGGCTCGCCAAGACCGACCGGCTCGACGCAGAGCTCCTGGCGGTTCTGGGCGAGAGCCTGCGGCCCGGCGCCACGCCGCCGCAGAGCCACGATCTCGAGACGCTCAATGAACTGGTGCGCGCCCGCCGGGCGGCCAGCGGCGAACGCACCGCGATCGTCAACCGGCTCGCCGCAACCCAATCGGCCTTTCTCAGGGCCGAGTTGAAGCGGCGGCTGAAGGCCATGGAGACCCATGTCCGCCGGCTGGAGGCCGAGATCCTGCGCCGCATCGCCGGCGAGCCCGCGCTCGCGCGCCGCTACGAGGTGCTCTGCTCCATTCCCGGCATCGGAATGGTCGCCGCCATCACCCTCCTCGTCGAACTCGCCGAACTCGGCGCCTGTTCGGGCAAGGCAGCCGCGATGCTCGCCGGTCTCGCACCGATCGCCTGCGACACCGGCCAGAAGACCGGCCAGCGCCGCATCAGGGGCGGCCGCGCCGGCGTGCGACGCGCCCTCTACATGGCCGCCCTCGCCGCAGCCCGTCACAACCCGCAATTCGCCGCCGTCTACAAGCGCCTCAAAGCCAACGGCAAACCGCCAAAGGTGGCCCTGACCGCCGTCATGCGAAAACTCCTCGTCCTCGCAAACACACTCCTCACCGAAAACCGACGCTGGCAACCAACACCACCGCAAACGACTTGACACACAACACAGATGCTCTGTCCTGCCGGACATCTCCACCTCAAGGGGGAGATCGGCGTGGGGCGGTCGCGTTGGGATGCGGTGAAGCAGGGAGAACCCGCCTCGGGCGGTCGCTTAGGGATGCGGTGAGGCAGGGAGAACCCGCCTCGGGCGGTCGCCTCGGCGTGCCACGAGGCAGGGAGAGCAGCCTGACATGACGACCGAGCAATCCGGCGCGGCAGCGATTCGCGGAAGGCGGATGGGGTGCTGCGCCGTCGCCCCACCCTCCAATCTCCCCCCTTGAGGGGGAGATGTCGGCGCAGCCGACGGAGGGGGGGCTTCGGCGGTGGCGGCCGGGGGACGGCAGCGCGACTTTTCCCCGACTGCGAAACCGTTGCCGGCTGGCGGGCGAACGCAAACGCCATCCGCCGCCGCCGTCCGGTGATTCGACGGTCGGGACGGGTGGTGTTGCCCGGCAAGAAGGTGGCGCGGTCGGGGAGGGCTACCCTTTCAGGTGGCCGGCGATATCGCTGAAGACCGCGTCGAACATCGGCTCGGTCAGGCGGCCCGTATTGGTGTTGTAGCGCGAGCAGTGGTAGCTCGCGAAGATCGTGACGCCGGCGACGGTGCTGGTCGAGCCGTGGCGGAAGGGATGGGCGGCGATTCGTTCGCCGAAGGCGCGCACCGTGGTCTCGTGGGCGATCTTGCCGAGGGTGAGGACCGCCTTCAGGTCGGGCAGTGCGGAAAGCGTCACGGAGAGGAACCGCCGGCAGGTGTTGATCTCGGCGCCCACCGGCTTGTTCTGCGGCGGCACGCAGCGCACTGCGTTGGTGATCGCCGCCCCCTCCAGTTCGAGGCCGTCGTCCGGTCGTGCTTGGAACGCGCCGCGGGAAAAGCCGTAGCGGCGAAGCATGCCGTAGAGAAGGTCGCCCGCGAAATCGCCCGTGAAGGGACGCCCCGTGCGGTTGGCGCCCCTCAGACCCGGCGCGAGCCCGACGACCAGCAGCCGCACGGCCCGCGGTCCCTCCGGCGGGTAGAAGGTCGGCACCGGCGCGTTGTGCCACTCCGGATGGGCCACCCGCTGTTCGCGGATGAAGCCGTGGAGACGCGGACACAGCGGGCAGTCGCGGTCAGGCTCCCGCCGCTCCGGCAGGGGGTCCGGAAGTCGGGACAACGCCGCCCTCAGTCGTCGGAGTTGTTGTCGTAATTGCTCGCCGCCTGCCGCGCCGGGCGCTCCGAAATCTCGCGGCCGACCTCGCTGCGCAGGCTGACGAGGTCTATGAAGAAGTCGGCCTGCCGCCGCAGGTCATCGGCGATCATGGGAGGTTGCGTCGACAAGGTGGACACAACCGATACCTTCCGCCCGCGGCGCTGCAGCGCGTCCACGAGCGAGGTGAAATCGCCGTCGCCGGAAAAGATCACCAGGTGATCGACGGTCTCGCACTGCTCCATGGCGTCGATCGCCAGTTCCATGTCCATGTTGCCCTTGATCTTCCGGCGGCCGGACGAATCCGTGAATTCCTTCGCCGGCTTGGTGACGACCTTGTAGCCGTTGTAGTCGAGCCAGTCGATCAGGGGCCGAATGGAGGAGTATTCCTGATCCTCCACCAGGGCCGTATAGTAATAGGCCCGCAGCAGGTAGCCGCGCTTGTGAAACGCGGCCAAAAGCTTGCGGTAATCGATGTCGAAGCCGAGACTTTTTGAAGCGGCGTAGAGATTGGCACCGTCTATGAACAGTGCGATTTTCTCGCGGGAATCGAACATTCAAACAAACCTTAGTATGAATTGAGGTGCAGCAAACGTCATGCGGAACAGGCACAGCCCGTACGGTCTGGCGGCCGTCTCGGCCGCGGTTATCGGTTGTCATAAGACCGCTACTGCAATTGACGTTAATTTCCAAGCAAATTGAGGTTGAAGTTCGGCATTTTCGGTGGATGCCGGTGTGCACCGCAATAAGCGGAAACGGCTTGATTTGCAAAGGTTTGTCGTATGGCGTTCAAAAACCTTGAAATCCGGCGCCCGAGAGGGTATCGACGGGTGGAATTCCCGAAATTGCGGATGCAAAGGACAGGCCATGGCCCGCGTCACAGTTGAAGATTGCATTGACAAGGTGGACAACCGCTTCGAGCTGGTCCTCCTGGCGAGTCACCGCGCCCGCCTGATCTCCCAGGGAGCGCCGATAACGATCGACCGCGACAACGACAAGAACCCGGTGGTCGCGCTCCGCGAGATCGCCGACGAGACCCTGTCGCCGGGCGACCTCAAGGAAGACCTGATCCACTCGCTGCAGAAGAACGTCGAGGTGGACGAGCCCGAGCCGGATCCCGCGACGCTTTCCGCCGCCGAGGACGAACGCGCCGCGCCCGCCGCCGCTGCCGCCGAGGTCGAGGAAGAGGACAAGCCCGAGCCCGTCTCCTTCGACCGCATGTCCGAGGAAGACCTGCTGGCCGGCATCGAGGGCCTTGTGCCGCCGGAAAAAAGCGACGATTATTGAGCCTGTTGCGGCTCTGCCCGTAGCCCGGGCCGAAGAACGACGTCATTCTTGGAAGTGTGCGCCGGCCGCTCGTCTGCCGGCGCATTTTCGTTTGCGGAGGGGCCGGTCCGCAGGCGCCGACGCAAGGGAGCAATCGGGCGGTCAGCCATGTTGGACGGACAATCGGATGCCCATATGGAAGATGCCGGCCCGGCCTTGCGGCAAGGCCGGGACAATCGATGGAGTCCGCGCCACATGATGCGCCAGTACGAGCTCGTGGAGCGCGTGCAGAAATACAAGCCCGACGTGAACGAGGCCCTCCTGAACAAGGCCTACGTCTACGCCATGCTCAAGCACGGCAAGCAGAAGCGGGCGAGCGGCGATCCCTACATCTCCCATCCCCTGGAGGTGGCGGCGATCCTGACCGACATGCATCTCGACGAATCGACCATCGCCGTCGCCCTGCTCCACGACACCATCGAGGACACGACCGCCACCCGCGACGAGATCGACGAACTGTTCGGCGAGGACATCGGCGCGCTGGTCGAGGGACTGACCAAGCTCAAGAAGCTCGATCTCGTGACCAAGCGCGCGAAGCAGGCGGAGAACCTGCGCAAGCTGCTCCTGGCGATTTCCGACGACGTGCGCGTCCTGCTCGTCAAGCTGGCCGACCGCCTGCACAACATGCGCACGCTCGACTTCGTGCCGCCGGACAAGCGCGCCCGCATCGCCGAGGAGACGATGGAGATCTACGCGCCGCTGGCCGGCCGCATGGGAATGCAGGACATGCGGGACGAGCTGGAGGAGCTCTCCTTCCTCCACATGAACCCCGAGGCCTACGAGACGGTCACGAAACGGCTGAAGGACCTGTCCGACAAGAACCGCAACCTGATCGTCAAGATCGAGGAGGAGCTCGGCGCCCTGTTCAGGGAGGAAGGCCTCGTCGCCGCCGTCAAGGGCCGCCAGAAGAAGCCCTATTCGGTCTTCCGCAAGATGCAGTCGAAGTCGCTCTCCTTCGAGCAGTTGTCGGACGTCTTCGGCTTCCGCATCGTCGTCGACGACGTCGCCGCCTGCTATCGCGCGCTCGGCATCGTCCATACCCGCTGGTCCGTGGTCCCCGGCCGCTTCAAGGACTACATCTCGACGCCCAAGCAGAACGACTACCGCTCGATCCACACCACGATCATCGGCCCCTCGCGGCAGCGCGTCGAATTGCAGATCCGCACCGCCCGCATGCACGAGATCGCCGAATACGGCGTCGCCGCGCACGCGCTCTACAAGGACGAGGTGAGCGCCCGCGACGGCGAGCTGCTGTCGCGCGATTCGAACGCCTATGCCTGGCTGCGCCGCACGATCGAATCCCTGTCGGAGGGCGACAACCCGGAGGAATTCCTCGAGCACACCAAGCTGGAGCTGTTCCAGGACCAGGTCTTCTGCTTCACCCCGAAGGGCCGGCTGATCGCGCTGCCGCGCGGTGCGACGCCGATCGACTTCGCCTACGCCGTCCACACCGACGTCGGGGACACCTGCGTCGGCGCCAAGATCAACGGGCGGATCATGCCGCTCGTGACGCGCCTCAACAACGGCGACGAGGTCGAGATCATCCGATCCGGCGTCCAGGTGCCGCCGCCCGCCTGGGAGGAGATCGTCGTCACCGGCAAGGCGCGCGCCGCCATCCGCCGCGCCACGCGCGCCGCCGTCCGCAAGCAGTTCTCCGGGCTGGGCTTCCGCATCCTGGAGCGCGCCTTCGACCGGGCCGGCAAGCCGTTCTCGCGCGACCTCCTGAAGCGCGTGCTCCATCGGCTGGGCCACAAGGAGGTGGAGGACGCGATCGCCGCCGTCGGCCGCGGCGAGCTGAGCTCGCTCGACGTTCTGCGCGCCATCTATCCCGACCACAAGGAGGACCGCGCCTCCATCAAGCCCTCGAACGACGAGGGCTGGTTCAACCTGCGCAGCGCCGCCGGCATGATCTTCCGGATCCCGGGCCTGAAGAACGGCAAGATGCGAACGAGGGCGAAAGGCTCCAAGCGGCGCTCGTCCCCCGAGATCGGTCCGGACTCGCTGCCCATCCGCGGCGTCGGCGGCAATTCCGCCGTCCAGTTCGCCGCCGCCGGCGCCGTGCCGGGCGACCGCATCGTCGGCATCATGGACCCCGGCAACGGCATCACCATCCACCCGATCCAGTCGCCCCTCCTGATGAAGTTCGACGACGAGCCCGAGCGCTGGATCGACGTGCGCTGGGACCTGGACGAGGCCAACAAGATGCGCTTCCCCGCCCGTATCGCCGTCAACGGGCTGAACGAGCCCGGCACGCTCGCGGAGGTGGCACAGACGATCGCCGTGAGCGACGCCAACATCTCCAACCTGCACATGCTGCGCGCCGCGCCCGACTTCACCGAGATGGTCATCGATCTCGACGTGTGGGACCTCAAGCATCTGAACCGGCTCCTGATGCAGCTCGCCGCGCTGTCCTGCGTATCGACGGCGACGCGGGTCTACGAATAGGCGAGGGCCGCGGCGGCGCGCCCGGCCGTCCTTCCGCACGGGCCAGGCCGAATTTGCCGTGAATTGCACGCATGACGTGTTGACAGCTGCTTAGCAGCGAGGCTATCGCTCGAACGGACTCGGCTCTTCGAGTGCGAAACAATAGATATAATAGATTGATATTGATGAATTATCTTTATTCCGACCGAGGTCGGGCGGTACGCTTCATCTGCGACCTATGGGCGAGGGCGGGAACGCCTGCCTCGAAGGATCCGGCAAGGAAGAGCCGGGCCGCGGCGCCGGTCGCGATGGCGGTCGCGGCGGGCATGCTGGTTGCCGGATGCGGCGGCCGCGAGCCTCACCCCGTCGCCTCGATCCGCTCCGCCGACGGCACGTTGGACTGCGCCGCCGTCTCGCGCGAATACGCGGCGAACGAACGCCAGATCGTGTCCACGGTGAAAGAACGCGGCGAGGCCGAGGGCAAGAACATCATCCTCGGGGCCACGGGCGTGCTCCTCTTCTGGCCGGCGCTCTTCTTCATGGATCCGAAGTCCCCCGAGAAGGTGGAAATCGACGCGCTGCGCAACCGCAACCTGGTCCTGGAGGACATCGCGCGCCGGAAGGGGTGCGGCCCGCTCGAATCGCAGCTCAAGGAGGTCTACCGACGGATGGACCATCCGGTCGTCGCGCAATCGACGAGAGCCGGGGGCTGACCGCCGGCAGCGGCGGTACGCCCGGAGCCCTCCATCGCCCGGTCCTGCGGCCGGTATCGGGCGATTGTGACGTATCAACACGCATCGTTACGAGTTTTCGATTGCGTTCCCCGCCGAACCGCCCGATAGAGGGCCTATCCGATTCCGGCACCGGATCGCCACTGGTATAAGAGGACATGCTTTTCAGACGCAGGAAGCCGCCCGGTTTTTGGGAAAGGGTGCGGACCTATATCTGGCCGCGCAGGTCCTTCTCGCGTTCGATCCGCTACATCACCAAGCGCGTCCTGCGACTGACCGCAACGCCGCACGCCATCGCCGCCGGGGTGGCTGCCGGCGTCTTCGCCTCCTGGACGCCGTTCATCGGCTTCCACTTCGTGATGTCCTTCGTGATCGCCTACCTGATCGCGGGCAACATGGTGGCGGCCGCGATCGGCACCAGCTTCGGCAACCCGATCACCTTTCCCTTCATCTGGACGTCCTGCTACGGCCTCGGGACGTTCATCCTGAACCAGGAGACGGTTGCGGACCGGCACATAAACCTCGTGCACCTGTTCCGCCATCTCGACATCGCCGACCTGTGGCAGCCCGTGCTGAAGCCGATGCTGGTGGGAGCGATCCCGCTCGGGCTCCTCTTCGCGGCGATCTTCTACGGCGTCACCTATTGGGGCGTGAACGCCTTCCGCACCCGCCGACGCCTGCGCATGGCCGCCCGCGCGAGGGAGCGAGGCCAGTCCGCCTACGCCGACAATCAACAGACCGTGTAGGCCCCGCACCGCAAAGAGCCGCGGACGATCTTGACATCGCCGGCGCCGCGCCGAACAAAGCGGCATGATCATCGGAATCGGCAGCGACCTCATCGATATCCGCCGCGTAGAGCAGACGCTCGACCGCTTCGGCGAGCGCTTCGTCGCCCGCTGCTTCACCGAGATCGAGCGCCGCCGGTCCGAGGCGCGCAAGGAGCGCGCGGCCTCCTACGCCAAGCGGTTCGCCGCGAAGGAAGCCTGCTCCAAGGCGCTCGGCACCGGCCTGTCGCGGGGCGTCTTCTGGCGGGACATGGGCGTCGTCAACCTCCGCGGCGGCAAACCCACCATGCAGCTCACCGGCGGCGCGGCAAACCGTCTCAAGGATCTGACGCCGGAGGGTTGCGCCGTCGCCATCCACCTGACGATCACAGACGATTTCCCGCTGGCGCAGGCCTTCGTCATCATCGAGGCGGTTCCCGCGCCGAACGCCGGCTGAAGCGCGATTTGCGGGCGATCGACGGTCTATTTGTTGCGGCGCGGCAGCGAAATCGCTAGAGAAAGCCACCCGCCCGACTTGAAGAGGATTTGATGAGCGTGTCCGAAAACACCAAGAAGAGGGAAAGCGCCCTCGCCGAGAACATCAAGGTGATCGTTCAGGCGCTCGTCCTCGCGCTTCTCATCCGCACGTTCCTCTTCCAGCCCTTCTCCATCCCCTCGGGCTCCATGATGCCGACGCTTCTCGTCGGCGACTACATGTTCGTGTCCAAATACGCCTACGGATATTCGACCTATTCGCTGCCGCTCTCGATGGACCTGTTCCACGGGCGCATCTGGGCCGGCAAGCCGAAGCGGGGCGACGTCGCCGTCTTTCGCCTGCCAAGCGAACCGAGCGTCGACTACGTCAAGCGGGTCATCGGCCTGCCGGGTGACGACATCCAGATGAAGGACGGCGTCCTCTACATCAACGGCAAGGCCGTGCCGAAGGTGGCCGACGGAACCTTCCGCCCGACGGGCCGCTACGACACCGGCCAGCCGGTCAAGGTCTTCAAGGAAACGCTGCCGAACGGCGTCAGCTACGACACGCTGGACCTCACCCCGGATTCGCCGGGCGACAACACGCGCGTGTTCCACGTGCCTGCCGGCCATTACTTCATGATGGGCGACAACCGCGACAACTCCCTCGACAGCCGGTTCGACGTCGGCTACGTGCCCGTCGACAATTTCGTCGGCCGCGCCAACATCATCTTCTTCTCGATCCGCGACGACGTCTCGCCGCTGGAATTCTGGAAGTGGCCGACCGACCTGAGGTTCGACCGCCTGTTTACCTCGGCGCAGCATTGACCAGGACGGACAGCCTCCCGCCCGAGCAGCGGGCGAAGCTGGAAGAACTCGTCGGCGTCGTCTTCCGCGACAAGACGCGGCTCGACCGCGCGGTGACCCATTCGAGCGCGCGGACGGCAGGGCAGGGCAATTACGAGCGGCTCGAATTCCTCGGCGACCGGGTGCTCGGCCTCTGCATCGCCGAACTGCTGTTCGAACGGTTCGGCACGGCGAACGAGGGCGAGCTCTCGGTGCGGCTCAACCAGCTCGTCAGCGCCGAGACCTGCGCGGCCGTGGCCGACGAGATCGGGCTCCACGCCTTCATCCGCACCGGCTCGGACATCAAGAAGGTCACCGGCAAGCGCATGCTCAACGTGCGCGCCGACGTGGTCGAGGCGCTGATCGGCGCGATCTACATCGAGGGCGGGCTGGAGGCCGCGCGCCGGTTCGTCGAGGCCAACTGGCGCGAGCGCGCAGCGAGCGCCGGCGCCGCGCGCCGCGATGCCAAGACCGAGCTTCAGGAGTGGTCGCATGCCCGCTTCGGGCTCACCCCGGTCTACAGGATTGCCGAGCGCACCGGACCGGATCATGATCCGCAGTTCACGGTCAGCGTGGAGGTGTCCGGCCTGGCGCCGGAAACGGGCGTCAGCCGCTCCAAGCGCGCCGCCGAGCAGCGGGCCGCCGCACGCCTGCTTCTTCGCGAGGGCGTCTGGGCGGAGGAGCCCTCGAATGATGGACCGTCGAAGGAACGCGGATGAACGATGACCGTCCCGAGGCACAGCCCGGCACACCGACGCACTCGGGCTTCGTCGCGCTGATCGGCGCGCCGAACGCCGGCAAGTCGACCCTGGTGAACCGCTTCGTCGGCGCCAAGGTGTCGATCGTCAGCCACAAGGTCCAGACGACGCGCGCGATCGTGCGCGGCATCGTCGTGCGCGACCGGGCGCAGATCGTCTTCGTCGATACGCCGGGCATCTTCAGGCCGCGGCGACGCCTCGACAGGGCGATGGTGACGACCGCCTGGGGCGGCGCCCGCGACGCCGACCTGACCCTGTTCCTGGTCGATGCCGAACGCGGCCTGGCCGGTGACGCGGCCGCGATCCTCGAGGCGTTGAAGGAGGTCCGGAGCCGCAAGGTGCTCCTCCTCAACAAGGTCGACCGCGTCAAGCGCGAGACGCTGCTGGACCTGACGGCCCGCGCCAACGAGGCCGTCGATTTCGAGCGGACCTTCATGATCTCGGCGCTCGACGGCTCGGGCTGCGACGACGTGCTCGACTTCCTGGCCGGCGCCTTGCCGGAGGGCCCCTGGTACTATCCGGAGGACCAGATCTCCGACCTGCCCATGCGCCAGCTCGCCGCGGAGATCACGCGCGAGAAGCTCTACCTGCGCCTTCACCAGGAACTCCCCTATGCCTCCCATGTCGAGACCGAGGGCTGGGAGGAACGGAAGGACGGCAGCGTGCGCGTCGAGCAGGTGATCTATGTCGAGCGCGACAGCCAGAAGAAGATCGTTCTCGGCAAGGGCGGGCAGACGATCAAGGCGATCAGCCAGGCCGCCCGCAAGGAGATCGGCGCGATCCTCGAGCAGCCCGTCCACCTCTTCCTCTTCGTCAAGGTGCGCGAGAACTGGGGCGACGATCCCGAGCGCTACCGCGAGATGGGGCTGGACTTTCCCGGCTGAGGCGACAAGTCTCGACCCATGCAGTGGCAGGATCAGGGCATCGTTCTCGGAGTCAGGCGCCATGGCGAGACGAGCGTCATCGCCGAGGTGATGACGCCTGCGCACGGCCGTCACATGGGCCTCGTGCGCGGCGGCCGCTCGCGCCGGCAGCAGCCCCTTCTGCAGCCCGGCAACAAGGTCGAGGCGACATGGCGCGCCCGCCTCGACGAGCATCTCGGCACCTTCCAGCTCGAGCCGGTCGCGCTGAGGGCCGCGCGGCTGATGGAGCAGGCGACCTCGCTCCACGGCGTCCAGGCGATGGGTGCGCTGCTGCGCCTTTTGCCCGAGCGCGACCCGCATCCGCACCTCTACGAGGCGCTGGACGTCATCCTCGACGCCATGGACGACCCGGCCGACGCGGGCGAACTCTTCCTGCGCTTCGAGCTTGCCGTTCTCGACGATCTCGGCTTCGGCCTCGACCTCAGCCGGTGTGCGGCGACCGGCGCCGTCGAGGAACTGGCCTTCGTCTCTCCAAAGACCGGCCGGGCCGTCAGCCGTGCGGCCGGACTTCCCTTCGCCGACAGGCTCCTGGCGCTGCCGGCCTTCCTCGCGATGCCGAGCGTCGAGGCGGCCGACAGGCAGGGGCTAGAAAGCGCCTTCCGCCTGACCGCCTTCTTCCTCCACCGCCATGTCTACGAGCCGCGCGGCATTCCGCCCCCGGGCTCGCGCGAGGCCTTCGTGCAGGCCGCCCTCGCGGCGCTCGCGCGCAGGCCGCTGCCCGCCTGATCCGGGTCTTCGCCGGACGCGAGGACCGCCGGTCCTATTCGGCCGCCTGGAGGCCGCCCGTCCGCTCCACCATGCGTTCCTGGATCGGCCAGTGGATGACGGCGGCGAACAGGCTGAGCGCCACGCCCAGCCACCAGACCGGAGCATAGGAGCCGAACCGGTCGTACATGTAGCCGCCGAGCCAGACGCCGAGGAACGAGCCCACCTGGTGGGACAGGAAGACGAGGCCGCCCAGCATGCCGAGATGGCGGGTGCCGAACATCACCGCCACAAGCCCGTTGGTCGGCGGTACGGTCGCCAGCCACAGGAGGCCCATGACGATCGCGAAGACGACGACCGACAGCCCCGTCTGCGGCAGCAGCAGGAAGGCCGAGATGACGACCGCCCGGACCAGGTAGATGAAGATCAGGATGTTCGCCTTCGGCAGCCATTGGCCGATATAGCCCGAGGTGAGCGAGCCGATGATGTTGAAGAAGCCGATGAGCGAGAGCGCCAGCACGGCGTATTCCGGCCCGACGCCGATGTCGGCGATATAGGCGGGGAAATGGGCGGTGATGAAGGCCACCTGGAAACCGCAGACGAAGAATCCCGCCGTCAAGCAGCCGGTAGCTGCGGTGCCGGAGCGCTTCCCGCAATGCGTCGCGGACCGACTGTTCCACCTCGGCCATGGCCGCCCCGCCGCGGTTCCGGTTGCCGGCGAGCGGGATCGCGATCAGCGGAACCGCGAGCATCGCCGCGCCGAGCCAGACCAGGCTGTCGGACCAGCCGAGCCGCCCGATCAGCCCCTGGCTGATCGGCGCGAAGACGAACATGCCGGCCGAGCCGGCGGCGGTGCCGAGACCGAAGGCGAACGAACGTCGCTCGGCGCTGACATAACGGGCGAACGCGGCCAGCACGATCCCGAAGGATCCCGCCGCCACGCCGAGCCCGACGAGCAGGCCGCCGCCGATATAGAGCCAGGTGGGGCTCGCCGCATGCGCCATGACGTAGAGCCCGGTCGCGTAGAGGACGCCGGAAATGGCCAGCACGCGCCAGGTGCCGAACTTGTCGGCCATCGCCCCGAACACCGGCTGTCCGAGCCCCCAGGCGAGGTTCTGGATCGCCATCGCCAGGCCGAACGTGGTGCGGTCCCAGCCCGTGTCCGCGAGCATCGGCAACTGGAAGAAGCCCATCGCCGAGCGCGGCCCGAAGGTCATCAGCGAAACGAGGCACCCGGCCGCGATGACGGTCCACGGAAAGGCCGGCTTGCCGGCAGGGCTGATGCTCGATGACATCTCTTCGATCCCCAAGGCGTGTTTTCGGCGGCATCCCGCAGGACCGCCGCCGACGACACATACCGCCATGGATCGATCAAGCCTATTTGATTTTTTCGAAGGATCCATCGCCGAAATTGATGCGGCCCCCACCGTCCGGCTGGCCGACCGTTTCGCAAAGCCGCTTGCAATTCGAAAGAACGCGGCATAGATAATGGGTACCGGCACGACCGGTTTTCTTTTGGGCCCAGTTATGCTCATTTCGAGCAAAAGAGGGCGACGAGACGGAGAGAAAAAGATGGGCGCACTTCGCAAGCCGGAAGAGGGGCGGACCGCATCGCCGACGGCAGCCGAGCGCTACGGCGTCGTCGAGATGCCGGATCTGGTCTATGACGACCGGGTGGCGCGCGAGACCGCCTCGCTCTACGAGAAGGTCAGGGATCACATCCCGGCGATCGAATGGCCGGTCTTCGCCCCCTATGTCGCCGCGATCAACCGGCTGAAGAAGGAGCGCGGCGCCGTCGTTCTCGCCCACAATTACCAGACGCCCGAGATCTTCCACTGCGTCGCCGACATCGTCGGCGATTCCCTGCAGCTCGCCCGCGAGGCGACGAAGGTCGATGCGCCCATCATCGTGCAGTGCGGCGTGCACTTCATGGCCGAGACGTCGAAGCTGCTCAATCCTGAGAAGACCGTGCTGATGCCGGACATGAAGGCCGGCTGCTCGCTTTCCGAGTCGATCACCGGCGCCGACGTCCGGCTGCTGCGCGAGCGCTATCCGGGCGTGCCCGTCGTCACCTACGTCAACACCTCGGCCGAGGTGAAGGCGGAGAGCGACATCTGCTGCACGTCGTCCAACGTGCTCGCCGTCGTCGAGAGCCTCGACAGCGACACGGTGCTGTGCATCCCCGACGAGTACCTGGCGATGAACGTCGCCAGGCAGACGAAGAAGACGATCCTCACCTGGAAGGGCCACTGCGAGGTGCACGAGCGCTTCACGGCCAAGGAACTGCTGGCCTACAAGGAAGCCGATCCGGGGATCCAGATCATCGCCCATCCCGAGTGCCATCCGGACGTCATCGCCGTCAGCGATTTCGCCGGCTCCACCTCGGGCATGATCGACTATGTCCGCAACGAACACCCCGCGCGCGTGCTGCTGGTCACCGAATGTTCGATGGCCTCCAACGTCCAGGCGGAGATTCCGGACGTCACCTTCATCAAGCCGTGCAATCTATGCCCGCACATGAAGCGCATCACGCTGCCGAAGATCCTCGACAGCCTCGTCTACATGACGTCGGAGGTGACGGTGGATCCCGCCATCGCCGGGCGGGCGCGCCGGGCCGTCGAACGCATGGTCAACCTCGGCAACTGACGGGGAGACGGGCGGTGCGCCGCGGTTCAGTCCGTTTGCGGAACGACGATCCGCTGCCCGACGGCGAGGTTGCGCGGGTCGACGCCGGGATTGGCGGCCAGGAGCGCGTCGAGCGGCACGTTCGCCTGCCGCGCAAGCGCGCTCAGCGTGTCGCCGCGCCGGACGGTGTAGGCGCTGCCGCCCTCGACGGAGGACCGCTGGATGAGGGAGCGGCTGTGGCGCCGGTAGGCCGGCGACTGGCCGAACGGCGTCAGCGGCACGGGCGCCGGCGCAACGCCGCGATTGACGGAGTCCGGTATGTATTTCGGCGGCTGCTGGCCGGGAACCTGGACGATCTGGCCCCGCAGCGGGCGGTTCATGTCGATGGCCGGATTGGCGAGGCGAAGCTGCTGCACCGTCGTCCCGCAGCGCTGCGCGAGCGCCAGCGGGCTGTCGCCGTGTCCCGTCTGCACGGACCCGGCGCATCCCGCGGAGGCCGGCGCCGCGAGGGCGAAGAGCAACACGCCGGCAAGTGCGGCGACGCGTGATGGCTGACGGTTCTGTTCGGTCATCGACTGGAGATAGGTGCCTGCGCCCCGTTTGTCCACGCGGCGCCCGGCTGTTGCGAAAGGACCTGCGATGACCCTCGACCTGCATTCCCCGCAGAGCTGGACCGGCATCGACGACGTCGTCATCGTGGGAGGCGGCCTCGCGGGCCTCTTCTGCGCCTTGAAGCTGGCGCCGCGCCCGGTCACCGTCCTCGCCGCCGCGCCGATCGGGGAGGGGGCGTCCTCGGCCTGGGCGCAAGGCGGCATCGCCGCCGCGATGAGCCCGGGCGACACGATCGAGAAGCATCTCGCCGACACCGTGGCCGCCGGAGCCGGCATCGTCGACGAGAAGATCGCCCGCGCCATGATCGCCGACGGTCCGGCGCGCATCGCCGACCTCCTGTCCTACGGGGTGCCCTTCGACCGCGACCTGGAGGGACGTCTCGCCCTGTCGCGCGAGGCCGCCCATTCGGAGCGCCGCATCGTGCGGGTGCGCGGCGACATGGCCGGAAAGGCGATCATGCAGGCCCTCGTCGCCGCGGTCCGAAGCACCCCGTCGATCCGCCTCATGGAAGGCCACGTGGTGGAGGAGCTTTTGACGGAAGGCCGCTACGTGTCCGGCGTCGTCGCCCGGCCGGATGCCGGACAGTCCCGCCGGCGCATCGCCTTTCCCGCGCGCGCCGTGGTCCTGTGCTCCGGCGGCATCGGCCACCTCTATTCCGTGACCACGAACCCGAACGAGGCGCGCGGCGGCGGCCTCGGCATGGCCGTGCGCGCCGGAGCGGTCGTGGCGGATCCGGAATTCGTGCAGTTCCACCCGACCGCCCTGGACGTCGGCCGCGATCCCGCACCGCTCGCCACCGAGGCGTTGCGCGGCGACGGCGCGATCCTCGTCGACCGCGCCGGCCGGCGGTTCATGCTCGACATCCACCCGGACGGCGAACTGGCGCCGCGCGACATCGTCGCCCGCGGCATCTTCGCGGAAGTCCAGTCCGGACGCGGCGCCTTCCTCGACTGCACGAAGGCCATCGGCCGCCGTTTCCCCGACATGTTTCCGACCGTCTACCGCTCCTGCGTGGCGGCCGGCATCGATCCGACCGAGCAGCCGATCCCCGTCGCCCCGGCGGCCCACTACCACATGGGCGGCGTGCTGACCGACGCCGACGGCCGGACCACGCTCGACGGGCTGTGGGCGGCCGGCGAGGTCGCCTCCACCGGCGCCCACGGCGCCAACCGGCTGGCGTCGAACTCGCTCCTGGAAGCGGTCGTCTTCGCCGCCCGCATCGCCGAGGACATCCAGGGCCTGCTGCCGTCGCCGAAGCTGCGAAACTGGGGCGACCCGGCCGACGAATCGGACGATACCGTCACGCTTGAGGACAGTCCGGAACTGAAGCGCCTGCGCCGGGTCATGTCGGCGAATGTCGGCGTCGTGCGCGAGCACGGCGGGCTCGTCGACGCCGTGCGCGAGATCGCCGCCCTCGAGCAGACGAACCGCCGCACCCGCTTCCGAAACATCGCAGCGGCCGCCAAGCTGATCGCCGTCGGCGCGCTGCGCCGGGAGGAAAGCCGCGGCGGCCACTTCCGTTCCGATTTCCCGGAACCCTCCGACGCCTTCCGTCACCGCACCTACCTGACCAATGCCGACGTCGAGGCGACCGTGCGCGACATCGCAGAAAAGGCTCCCGCTTGAAATGACGAAAACGGACCTTCGCCCCGCACTGCCCGCGCTCATGATCGAGGGAATCGTCCGGCAGGCGCTCCTCGAGGACCTCGGCCGGGCCGGGGACATCACCACCGACGCCACCGTCGGGCCCGGAATGCAGGCGGCCGCCGTCCTGGCGAGCCGGGAACGCGGCCGCGTGGCGGGCATGCCCGTCGCCGCCGCCGCCTTCCGGCTGGTCGACCCGGCGGTCGTCTTCGAGGCGCTCGTTTCGGACGGAGACGAGATCGCCCCCGGCGCCGTGCTGGCGCGGATCTCGGGCCCGGCCCGGGCAATCCTGTCGGCCGAGCGCGTCGCCCTCAATTTCCTCATGCACCTGAGCGGCGTCGCCACCGAAACGGCGCGCTACGCCGAGGCGATCGGCGATGCCAAGGCGAAGATCTGCTGCACCCGCAAGACGCTGCCCGGCCTGCGCGCCCTGCAGAAATACGCCGTGCGCTGCGGCGGCGGCTCGAACCACCGCTTCGGCCTCGACGACGCCGTGCTCATCAAGGACAACCACATCGCGGTCGCCGGCAGCGTCGGCGGGGCGATCCGTGCGGCCAGGGCCTATGCCGGGCATCTCGTCCGGGTCGAGGTGGAAGTGGACACGCTCGCCCAGCTCGAGGACGCGCTCGCCGCCGGTCCGGACGTGATTCTGCTTGACAATATGAGCCTGGAAAGCCTTGAAAAGGCTGTGGAAACGACAGCCGGCCGGGCTGTCCTAGAGGCCTCGGGAAACGTCAGCCTGGAGACCGTCGCCGGGATCGCGCGAACCGGCGTCGACCTGATTTCCACCTCGAAGATCACCATGGCGGCGCGTCCTCTGGACATCGGCCTCGACATCGAGATCGGTCCGGCCTAGCGGCGCGCGTCACCCGCGGCCGCCGACCTTGAGCCCCGGGGCCGGGCGCTCCTCGAGGATCTTGCGGCGGAACCGGTAGAGCGCCGCCGGCCGGCCGCCGGTGACGGCGCTGGCTCCCCCGGTCGGCTCGACGAGTTCGGCCCCCTCCACCAGGCGCCGGAAATTCTGCTTGTGGAGATGGCGCCCGGAGATCGCCTCCACGGTCGCCTGCAGCTGCGTCAGGGTGAATTCCGCCGGCATCATCTCGAATATGACAGGCCGGTACTTGATCTTGCCGCGCAGCCGCGCGACCGCCGTGGCGGCGATCCGGCGATGGTCGAACAGCATCGGCCGGCCGAGCGGAACGGCGAGCCCGGTCGCCTCCGTGCGCCCGTCGGCGACCGCTTCCTCGACGAGGCCGGCCTCGTAGAGCAGCTCGTAGCGTTCCAGCACCCGCTCCTCGTCCCAGGGAAAGTCTCCGAGACCGAAGGCCAGCCGCAGCCGCGACCGGCGGTCCGGCAGTCGCCCGGCGCGCCCCGCCGGCACCGGCGAAGCCTCGAAGCGGGCGAGCGCCGGCAGGATGACCTGGTCCAGGATGGCCGGCCGTCCCTGGCGCCAGTCCTCCCAGGGAAAATAGGCGTACCAGTTCCGCCACACCGCTCCCGAACGCGCCAGCGTGTCGGCGCACTCCGCATCCGTGCGCGTCAGGGCGAGATAGCCGACCGACACGATATGCGGCCCCGCGGCCCGCGCCGGCTTGTGCCGTCCGCGGTCCCCGAAGGTGTAGAGCTGCTCGACATAGCCGAGGTGAAGCGCGGTCTGTTCCTCCACCCGCGCCCGCAGGCTCATCTCGAAGGTCCGGTGGAGCGTCGGGTCGAACGGGCCGAAGGGCAGGCTGTCGTGCCGGCCCGACCCCGCGGGTGCGATCGCCAGGATCTGCGGATTGCCCTGGCCGACGGCCGCCACCGCTGCATTGAGGCCGATCTCGACGGCTGTCGACGGTGCGTCCAAATCCTATCCGTCCGGCATGAGCAGATGGGGAGGGCGCGCTGCGGGATCGCCCGGCGAAAGGGTGAGCGTGAAGGGCAGGCCCTCATAGGCATCCGCCCCGCGCCCGATGGCGCGGACCGCCCTGGAGAGCCGCCCGCCACGCCCGAGATGCGCGTCGCCGATCTCGATCAGGCGCCTGTTCGGAGTCGGGAAGGGCGAGGCGTCCCGCAGCCGCCGCGCCAGCTCGTCCTCGTCCTGGTCGGGGCGGAGGGCGAGTGCGATCAGAAGGGCGGCGGCGGGCGAGCGCGAGATGCCCATCCAGCAGTGGACGACGAGCGGCGCCCGGCGGTCCCAGTTGCGCGCGAAGGCGACGAGCCGCTCCACATGCGCTTCCTGCGGCGCGATCAGCCCCTCGACCTCGGCCACGATGTCGTTGACGTCGAGGCAGAGATGCCGGTTCGCATCGATGACGCCCGGCCGGTGAAAGGCATGGTTGCTGCCCATCAGGCTGACCATCTCTCGCGCGCCGTGCGTCGCGGCGATCTCCGCGATCCGACTGAGCGGCGCTACCGCGATATAGGACATCCCGCCCGTTCCCCCATCATCCGGTCCGTCGCTCGGCCGGGCGCCGCTCGGCGTCGATTTCCTCGAACCGGGCGACGAACAGCGCCTGCACCTCGGCCGCCGGCATCGGGTCCATCGGCAGCATGTCGCGGCTGATGCCGCGCGGCTGGCCGAAGAGCCGTCGCGCCTCGTCGTCCTGGAAGCCGGCAAGCAGCGTCGCTTCGAAGAACGCGGCGACACGGTCCGCCCGCTTGATGACCGTCTTCACCTGCGCCGGCGTCGAGGCGGGCAGGCCGAAGCGCAGGTGTATGGCCGATTCGAGCCGCTTCTCGACGGCCTTGTATCCGCCGCCGACCACCGCCTTGAACGGCGAGATCATGTCGCCGATGACGTATTCCGGCGCATCGTGCAGCAGCGCCGCCAGCCGGCATTCCGGCGAGGCGTTCGCCAGGAGCCGGCGGAAGACGGCCTCCACCGCCAGCGAATGCTGCGCGACGGAATAGGCCTGGTCGCCGACCGTCTGGCCGTTCCAGCGCGCCACGCGCGCCAGCCCGTGCGCGATGTCGGCGAGTTCCACGTCGAGCGGCGAGGGATCGAGGAGATCCAGGCGCCGGCCGGACAGCATGCGCTGCCAGGCCCGCGGCGGGGTGCGGCCCGGAGCGCTCATCCCTGCTCCGCGGAGGCCGGCGCGTCGAAGCCGAGGCCCGTCCATTCGGGAAACGACAGCCGGACCTCGGTCCCGCCCGCAAGGACGGATGTGCCTGCGGCCAGTGCCTCGCCGACGCGGTCGGTGCGCACCAGCGCGAGCCCGCGCCGCCCGGCGACCGTGCAGAGCGCGCCGAGACCGCGCCCGCCGGCCTCGACCGGCGTTTCCGATGCGGGCAGGGCGGTTTCGCCCTCCGCGATGACGATGCGCTTGCGCGCCGATTTGCGGTGATGCATCCGCGAGACGACTTCCTGCCCGACGAAGCAGCCCTTGCGGTAGGAGACGCCGCCGTTCAGGTCCATGAGCACGTCGGAGGGAAAGACGTCCGACAGGGCGAAGTCGCGCCCCGATTCGGCAACGCCGGAATCGATCCGGAGCGCGTCGTAGTCTTCGCGATCCGCGTCGCCTGCGCCCTCCGCGGCGTCTCCGTAGCTGCGGAAGACGGCGGTGCCCGCGCGAAACCGCGTGTCCTTCACGCCGACGGCGGCATCGCCCCAGCTCGCCGCGACGGCCGCGTCCTCGGTCGAAATCTCGGCCTTGGCGCGCAGCCTGTAGAGCATCAGCCGCTTGGCGAAGGCCTCCGCATTGGTCCTGTCCAGCTCCAGGAGGAAGCCGTCCTCGCCCATGCGCGAGACGACGAAATCGAACATGATCTTGCCCTGCGGCGTCAGCAGCGCACCCGCACTGGCCTCTCCGGCCGGCAGGGCGTCGAGATCCGTCGTCAGGATCCCCTGCAGGAGCGCCCCGGCGTCGGGTCCGCAGACCTTGACGAGGCTTCTGTCGGTCAGGCGCAGCGAGGCCATGTCCGGGCAACCTCCATCGTCGCTTGGTTGTTTCGCATGTGTCCGTCCCGGCGGAAAATAGGCGCTTCGACCCGAAGCGACAAGGCCGCCGCGCCGTCAGTCGCCGGCGACGAAGAACTTCCATTGCCCGTCGGGCGTGATGCCGACGCGGAAGAAGTTGTAGCCCCCGTTCGCCTTCATGTCGGCGAAGTCGCCGGCCGTGACGATCCGCAGCAGTTCGACGCGCTGCGGTGCCGTCAACGAGTCGATGGGACGGCTGAAGAAATAGGGCCAGACATAGGTTTCGTCCGGCTTGCCGGGGTCCATGTCGACGAAGCCGGCATCCAGGACGTCGAGAAGGATGGCGAGCACCTCCTGGCCCTCCGGATCTCCGGAAATGCTGCGGAGATAGGCGATCGGGTCGCCCTGCTGGCCGCTGATCGCGAGCTGCGTCTGCGTCGCCCCCTTGCCGAGCAGCGGACGAAGAGCCTGGATCTCGCCGGTCTTCGCCGCCTTTTCGATCAGCGCGCGCATGCGCCGCGCCGGCTCGGGCAGCCGGGACAGGTCGTGCATGACGGGGGGAGGTGGGGCGGTCTTCGTGACGCTGTCCTCCTTGGCCGGATCGTCCGGCGGCGGCGCGGCGTCCTCCTCCGGCTCTGCGTCCGTTCCGCCGCCCGGCAGCGGCAGCTCGATCCCGCCGGATCCCGGGTGCTGGGAAAGGACCGTGGCGGCCGGCCCGGCCCCGCCCGCCGTCCCGCCCGAGGCGAGGCACGGCGCGATTCCGGACCCGAACGCCATGGCGGCGAGAAGGGACAGGCCCGCGAAACTCAACCGCATCTGCTTCAAGCTCCTGCACGTGAAGCCCGTGCCATGCACGGACCGCAATTCCGATTCCGACCTTTGGTTTTCGTGGGCGCGCTGTCGCCCGCGGACCTACTGGATGATCCGCTCCGGCGAGAACTCACCGGCCAGAATGCGGCTCTTGAGCGCTTCGAGAAGCGCCTCCGCGCCGTCCTCGCCGTGCACCCGCACGGTTTCGCGCATCGCCAGCGCGATGGCGGCGTCCGCGATGATTTCAGGCTCGATGCCGTCGGCCATGCCGTCGGCCCAGGCTTCGTTCTGGTACTCGAGAGCGGCCTGCATCTTCTCGTGAACGATCATCTCGTCGATGTCGTTTGCAGCGTGATCACTCGTGCGTTCCATCCGGACAGCCTTACTCCTTACCGACCTGTTAACAACCTAGCATGTCTTTTCCCGATTCGGCACGGGCCCAGCAAGAAAGGGGTTAACAACGTGCTAATTCCCGTATTTTGCTGCGATTTCCCGCGCCAGTGTTGCTCCCTCGCGACGGTACTGCTTTTCCGCCTCGATGGCCGAATCGGTGCAGGTCACGTAGACCGAGGCGAAGGACCGGTAGCCCCGGTTGAAGGCCGCCGTCAGTTGCCGGATCCGCAGATCCTCGCCCTTGGCCTCCGTGTCGATGAGGGCCTGCATCTCCTGGCGCCAGTCGGTGCCGGCGCCCTTGTTGCACAGTTGGCGCAGATAGTCGACCGACCCCAGGAGCCGCGCCAGGTGCAAGAGCTGGCCTTCGTAGGCCGGGGGAGGCGTCCTCGGTTCGCTCGGCGCCGGGTCGCCGCCGTCGCCCGCCCCGGCCGCGCGGGACGGTCCGGCGGCGCCGAAGAGCGGGCCGGCCACCGCCAGGGCGGCGAGGAGGCAACGGAGCGTCCTTCCCCGGGACCGGCCGGCGGACCGCGATCTGTCGATCCCATTACGCATCGCGTCTCATCCCCGTCCGAGCCGGTCGATGCAGGAGCGCACGCTGTCCGGAATCGGCATGTTTGCCGCCTCATCGGCCGTGTACCAGCCGACGCTCGCCGCGTCGTCGCCGGCCGTCGCAACGGCCGCCGGATCGACGTCGACCAGGAACGCCGTCAACTCGAAGCGCTCGCTGCCTTCGTCCGCGCCGCCCTCCGGAAGCCGGAAGCGGTCGTAGGCGACGGGCACCCGCCCGGCAAGGCCGGTCTCCTCGAACAGCTCGCGCAATGCCGCCTCCTCGAGGCTCTCCTGCGCCTCCGCCCGGCCGCCCGGAAAGGCGTACATGCCTTCGATCGGCGGGCGCCCTCGGCGCACGAGGAGAAAGCGCTCGCCCCGCCTGACGATGGCCGAGACCGCCGGTATCGGATCGCGCCCGTCGCCCATTTCGCGTCTCCCGCTTGTTCCTCGCAGCGGCGAAGCCATATCATCGGCAGACCTTCGGAGGTAGAGCCATGTGCGGGCGATTTTCGATCACCGAGCCGCGGGAAGCGGTGGAAGACCTCTTCGGCGTCGTCGACGTCGAGGCGTATCCGCCACGCTACAACATCGCCCCGACCCAGCCGATCCTGACCGTCGCGGCCGGAAGGGAAGGCCTGCCGGGGACGAACCACCCGGGCCGCCGGGCCGTGCTCGCCCGCTGGGGCCTCTGGCCGTCCTGGGTGAAGGACCCGCGCGAGTTTCCCCTCCTCATCAACGCCCGCTCGGAATCGGCGGCGGAGAAGGCCGCCTTCCGCGCGGCGATGAAATACCGCCGGGTGCTGGTGCCCGCCTCCGGCTTCTACGAATGGAAGCGTCCGGCGAAGGGAAGCAAGGGGAAGTCGCAACCCTACTGGGTGCGTCCGCGCAGCGGCGGCCTGCTCGCATTCGGCGGGCTGATGGAGACCTGGCACGCGGCGGACGGATCGGAAGTCGACACGGCCGCGATCCTGACCACGGCGGCGAACCCCGCCTTTTCCGCGATCCACCACCGCATGCCGCTGATCGTGCAACCGGAAAATTTCGCCCGCTGGCTCGACTGCAGCGCCGGAGATGCGCGCACCGTCGCGGATCTTCTCGTCCCTGTCGGGGAGGGGGTGCTCGACGCGGTTCCCGTTTCGGACCGCGTCAACAAGGTGGCCAATACCGGCCCCGACATCCAGGAGCCGGTCGAACCGCACGACGAGGAAACCGCGTCGCCCGACGTGCCGCGCCAGGCATCGCTCTTTTGAAGGGCGGCGGGGTTTCAGCCCTGCTGCTGCTGCTTTCTTCCGGTCTGCGAGGCGAAACCCTTGCTGACGGGCTCGTCCTGCTGGCGCCTGAGCAGCCTGGCGGCCCCGAGCACGCCCTTGCATGCGATCTCGCCGTAGTTCTTTTCGAGCTTGACCTTCTCGGACGGCTTGCGCTTGGTCTTGGTTGCGTTCGTCATCAGCCCATCTCCGCGTTGCCGATCTCCGGAATCGGCGCAATCGAATCCTGCGACCGAAATTGCTGATGAGACGTTAACGTGGTTAACGCCCATGCCTCCGATCCGATCCACGACTCGAAATTTACGGCCATCTCTCCCATGAACGCGTAAACGATTATCATTGATCCCATCACATTGCATAAGCAAGAGAAAGATTGATCACTTGGCATAAATGCAACACGCAGTTTCCTGGCTGCGACCGCCTCGCTTCCGGCATTTTCCTTGCCGCGCCCATCTTGACCGCGGCCCCGCGAGCGGCGATAACCGCTGCATGAAAACGCCCGCTGGCGGCAGGACCGCCGATATTTGCTGGATCATTATTCGCTAGTCCACCGCTGGCCCGGCCGTTTTCGTCTCCCGCTCATCCCGAACAGGCAAACGATCCGGCCAGCCGGAGGCCCGACCACGTGGGAGAATTCAATGAGGGAAAACGGCGCCGGACCGACGCTCAGGCTCTATAATACGCTGACGCGCGGCAAGGATGCCTTCGTCCCGATCGACCCGGCGAAGGTCCGCCTCTACGTCTGCGGTCCGACCGTCTACGACTTCGCCCATATCGGCAACGCGCGTCCGGTCATCGTCTTCGACGTGCTGTTCCGCCTGCTCCGGCACGTCTACGGCGAAGACGGCGTCGTCTATGTCCGCAACATCACCGACGTCGACGACAAGATCAACGCGCGGGCGCTGCGCGACTTCCCGGACCTTCCGCTGAACGAGGCCATCCGGCGCGTGACCGAAGGCACCGCCGAACAGTTCCATCGCGACGTCGCCGCCCTCGGCTGCCTGCCGCCGACGGTCGAGCCCCGCGCGACCGAGTTCGTGCTGCCGCGCGCCGACGGCAAGACCGACATGGTCGGCCTGATTCAGGATCTCATCGACCGCGGCCATGCCTATGCGGCAAAAGGGGAAATCCTCTTCGACACGGCCTCCATGCCGGACTATGGCAGCCTGTCGCGCCGCAATCTCGACGAGCAGCAGGCGGGCGCCCGGGTCTCCGTCGAGGCGCACAAGAAGAACCCCGGGGATTTCGTGCTGTGGAAGGAATCGTCGGCGAGCGAGCCCGGCTGGGACGCCGTCTTCCGCCTGCCCGACGGCGAGGCGGCGATCCGCGGGCGTCCCGGCTGGCACATCGAGTGCTCGGCCATGAGCGAGGCCTATCTCGGAACGGTCTTCGACATCCACGGCGGCGGCCTCGACCTCATCTTTCCCCACCACGAGAACGAGATCGCCCAGTCGCGCTGCGCCCACGGCACCGACCGGATGGCCAATGTCTGGATGCACAACGGCTTCGTCCAGGTCGAGGGCCGCAAGATGGCGAAATCGGAGGGCAACTTCGTCACCATCCGCGACCTCCTCGAAACGGACACCTTCGGCGGTCGCCGCTGGCCGGGCGAGGTGCTGCGGCTCGCCATGCTGATGACGCACTACCGCGAGCCGATCGACTTTTCCGTCAACCGCCTGCGCGAGGCCGTGGCCGTGCTCGACAGGTGGGAGCGCGTCCTGTCCGCGACCCGGCTGGACAAGACGGCCGCCCCCCATCCCGGCTTCGTCGACCTGCTCGGCGACGACCTCAACGTGCCCGAGGCCATCTCGCTCGTCCACTCTCTGATGATCGGCAGCGAGCGCGACGTGTCGCAGGCCCTGGCGGGGCTCGCGCTCATCGGCATCGACCCGCGCCGCGAGCTTTCCATCGATTCCGCCCTCGAGGGGCTGATCGACCTGCGCCTGCAGCACATCCGCGAGAAGAACTGGCCCGAGGCCGACCGCATCCGCAACGAACTCGCCGGGCAGGGGATCCTCCTGAAGGACGGCAAGGACCCGGAGACCGGCGAGCGCACGACGACCTGGGAGCGCAGCCGGTGAGGCCGCGCGCGGCGGAGGCCGGCTCCCGCCTTCCCTCGCGGGCATCGCATCGCCCGGCAGGGGGGAGCACGCCATGAGTCTCGACAACAGGCCGATATACACCGGCGGCTGCCAGTGCGGCGCGGTGCGCTTCCGGGTGGAGGGGGCGCTCACCGGCGTCTCCATCTGCCACTGCCGCATGTGCCAGAAAGCGTTCGGAAATTTCTTCGCCCCGCTGGCGAGCGTCCCGGAGGGGGGACTGGAGTGGACGCGCGGCGAGCCGAAGCGTTTCCGCTCGTCGGAACAGGTCGGCCGCGGGTTCTGCGGCGACTGCGGCACGCCGCTGACCTTCGAGGCCCCGGAGGGCGTGGCGCTGGCGATCGGCGCCTTCGACGACCCGGAGGCGGTGGCGCCGACCGTGCAGTGGGGCGTCGAGGCGAAACTGGCCTTCGTCGACGGGCTTTCCGAATTGCCCGCCCACCGCACCGAAGACGATTTCGAAGCCATTCCCTACCTGCGGGAGCTCCGCTCCTTCCAGCATCCGGACCACGACACCGACGCCTGGCCGCCGGAGACCCCGAACGGCCGATGACGGCTGCCGCGGCAGCCAACCGAAAAGGCATGAGACGATGAGCAAGGACCGCCTCTATCTCTTCGACACGACGTTGCGCGACGGGCAGCAGACGCCGGGCATCGACTTCTCGGTCGAGGACAAGATCGCCATCGCGAGCCTGCTCGACGACTTCGGGTTCGACTATGTCGAAGGCGGCTATCCTGGCGCCAATCCGACGGATACGGCCTTCTTCTCCCGCAAGCGAACCCGGAACGCCCGCTTCGTCGCCTTCGGCATGACCAAGCGGCCGGGCATGTCGGCCTCCAACGACCCGGGCCTGGCGGCCCTCGTCGGCGCGAACGCCGATGCGGTCTGCTTCGTCGCCAAGAGCTGGGACTACCACGTCGAGGTCGCTCTCGGCTGCACCAACGAGGAGAACCTCGAGGCGATCCGCGCATCGGTCGAGACGGCCGTCGCGGCCGGCAAGGAGGCCATGGTCGACTGCGAGCATTTCTTCGACGGCTACAAGGCCAATGCGGACTACGCGCTCGCCTGCGCCAGGACGGCCTGCGAGGCGGGGGCGCGCTGGATCGTGCTTTGCGACACCAATGGCGGAACCCAGCCCGCGGAGATCCGCGACATCGTGACGGCGCTGATCGCCGCCGGCGTTCCCGGCGACCGCCTCGGGATCCACGCCCACAACGACACCGGACAGGCGGTGGCGAATTCGCTCGCCGCCGTCGAGGCCGGCGTTCGCCAGATTCAGGGCACGCTGAACGGCATCGGCGAGCGCTGCGGCAACGCGAACCTCGTGACCCTCGTCCCGACGCTCGTGCTGAAGCCGGCCTACAACGCCCGCTTCGAGACCGCCATCGACGCGGAGAAGCTCGAGGGCCTGACGCGTCTTTCCCATGCCTTCGACGAGCTCCTGAACCGCTCGCCCTTCACCCAGGCGCCCTATGTCGGGGCCTCCGCCTTCGCGACGAAGGCCGGCATTCACGCCTCCGCG
Source organism: uncultured Alphaproteobacteria bacterium (assembly GCA_963838155.1). Taxonomy (GTDB): domain Bacteria; phylum Pseudomonadota; class Alphaproteobacteria; order Rhizobiales; family Rhizobiaceae; genus Pararhizobium_B. The sequence continues at coordinate 476,668 of CAWIQE010000002.1, read as the reverse complement.
CTCCTCAAGGACCCGCGCACCTACGAGCACGTGCCGCCCGAATCGGTCGGCAACCTGCGCAAGGTCATGGTCTCCGACCAGGGCGGCAGGGCGAATTTCATCAACGCGCTGAAGCGCCGCGGCATCGCGGTCGCCCGCGACGACCCGCGGCTCGACCGCCTGATCTCCATCGTCAAGGAGCGGGAGGCGCTCGGCTACGCCTACGAAGGGGCCGATGCGAGCTTCGAGCTGCTTGCCCGCCGCACGCTCGGCTCCGTGCCGCACTTCTTCGAGGTGGAGGCCTTCCGCGTCATGGTCGAACGCCGCTTCGACGCCAACGGGACCCTGAAGACGGTCTCGGAGGCCGTCGTCAAGCTGGAGATCGACGGCGAGAGGACGATGTCGGTCGCCGAGGGCCACGGCCCGGTCAACGCGCTCGACATCGCGCTGCGCAAGGATCTCGGCAAGTACCAGGGCGAGATCCGGGACCTCGAGCTGGTGGACTACAAGGTGCGCATCCTCAACGGCGGCACCGAGGCGATCACGCGCGTCCTCATCGAATCGATCGACGGCACCGGCGCGCGCTGGTGGACCGTCGGCGTCTCCGACAACATCATCGACGCCTCCTTCCAGGCGCTGATGGATTCGGTCGTGTTCAAGCTGATGCGTAGCAGGGACGCCGACCGCGCGGCGGCGGAGTGACCGGGCCCGCCGGCACGGCCCGCAGGATCAACCCCAATCCGGCACCCGCCGGCGGCGCGCTCGTGCCGCAGGCGGAGGCGGGCGATGCGCGTCCCGACGATCCGCGCGGCTTCGCCTACGCCTTCGGCGCCTATGTCATCTGGGGCCTGGTGCCGCTCTACATGAAGGCGGTCGCCGAGATGTCGCCGATCGAGATCGTCGCGCACCGCGTCATCTGGTCGGTTCCCGTCGCCGGCGCGGTGCTCGTCCTCCTCGGCCGGACCGGCGATCTCAAGGCCGCCTTCCGCAGCCCCCGCACCATCGCCCTGGCAGGCCTGACGGCGCTCCTGATCGCCGTCAACTGGGCCACCTACGTCTATGCGATCATCACCGACCGCGCGGTCGATGCCGCGCTCGGCTACTACATCAACCCGCTCCTCAACGTCGTGCTCGGCGCCGTCTTCCTCGGCGAGCGCTTCACCGCAATGCAGCGCGTGGCCGTGGGACTGGCCGTGGCGGGCGTCGCGCTCCTGACCGTCGAGCACGGCGGCCTTCCGTGGATATCGCTGGTGCTGGCGGGCGCCTTCGGGACCTACGGCATCCTGCGCAAGACGCTGCCCATCGGCCCCGCCCAGGGCTTCATGCTGGAGGTGCTGCTTCTCCTGCCGGCGGCCGTCGGCTTCGTCGTCTACCTCGCGATGAAGGGCACCGGACATTTCGGCTTCTCCACCGGCCATTTCGGCAGCGATACTCTGCTCCTGCTGTTCGCCGGCCCGGTCACCGCCGCCCCGCTCATCCTCTACGCCAACGGGGCCAAGCTCCTGCGCTTCTCCACCATCGGCCTGATGCAGTATTTGACGCCGACGATGATCTTCCTGCTCGCGCTGTTCGTCTTCCACGAACCCTTCAGCCTCGTCGAGTTCGTCGCCTTCGCGTTCATCTGGACGGGCCTCGGCGTGTACACCTCGACGCTGCTGCGCAAGAAAAGGGGGTAGGCCGTTGCCGGGCCCTAGAGCGCTTCCAGGAAAAGTGGAAACCGGTTTTCCGTCCGGAAGCGCGTAAAAACAAAGAGATGGAGCGTGTCCGCGATTCCGTGAAACGCGGACACGCTCTAGAGACGCTCGATGATTTCCGCCGAGCCGCCGCGGTCGCGGCGCCGCGAATGGAAGGCGAGCACGGCGGGGACGATGTCCTCGACGTTGTCGATGACCATCGGCCTGACCTTGTCAGCAGTATGGATGAAGCCGGCATCCGTCATATGGTCTAGAAGCTTCAGCATGGGGTCCCAGAAGCCGTTGATGTTTGCGAACACCATCGGCTTCTCGTGACGCCCGAGCTGCGACCACGTCATGATTTCCACGATCTCCTCGAGCGTTCCGATGCCGCCGGGGAGCGTGACGAAGGCGTCCGATCTCTCGAACATGGTGTGCTTGCGCACATGCATGTCCTCGGTGACGATCAGCTCGTCGAGCTGGCCGAGCGCGTTCCGGGTCGCTTCCTTGTCCATCAGGAATTCGGGAATGATTCCCGTCACTTTGCCGCCACCGGCCATCACGCCGCCGGCCACCGCGCCCATGACCCCCTTCGTGCCGCCGCCGTAGATCAGCCTGAGGCCGTGCCCGGCGATGGCCGTTCCGAGGGCCTTGCCGGCCGCGCGATAGGACGAATCGCGGCCCGGCTGTGAGCCGCAATAGACGCAGATCGAGCTGATGGTTTCGACGGTGTTCAACATCTTTTGGAGGAAGCATGGGGTACTTGGCACGTCAAGGGCGAAATATGCACAGCCATAGAAAGGGCGTCAACTTGTGCGCATTTTGCAAAACGTCTAATTCTAAAGAAAGAATTCGATTGTCAGGTTGGCCTGACAGGAGTCGGGAATGAACAGGAAGCAAGCCGGAGTGTTCGCCGTCGGGGCCCTGGCGGTGGCGATCGCCATCGTCGTGGCCGGCGATTTCTTCGGCCACGCCGAACAGCCCCCCGCCGCCGAGACAGAGGCGGTGGCCTCGGGTGCGGCCGCACCCGCGGACGCGAAGGCCGGCGGCAGCGCCCCGGCGTCGGCGAGCAAGTCCGCCGGTGCCGAGGCCGCCGGGCAGGTCCGCGCCGGCGCCGACAAGGCGGGCGGCAAGAGCGAAGCGCAAAAGGGCGAAGCGAAAAGGGCGGCACGAACGAAATCGCGTCGCTCTCGCCGGAGGGCGCCGGAACGTCCGCAGCGCCCGGCGGCGCCGACGTCAAATCCGCGTCGCCTTCGGGCGACGGCGCCGGGCGCTCCGTGCCCGAAATCCCCAGTTTCGACCTCCTGCGCGTCGAGCCCGACGGCTCGACCGTGATCGCCGGCCGCGCCCCGCCGGGCTCGCGGGTGGAGATCGTCGACAAGGCCGGCGGCGAACCGCTGCTGACGACGGATGCGGACGAGACCGGAAGCTTCGTCGGCGTCTTCGACCGCCCGCTCGCGCCCGGCGACTACGAGCTGAAGCTGCGCTCCGTCGGCAAGGACAAGACCGAGCGCTACTCCGACGAGACCGCGACGGTCCGGGTGCCGAGCGACGGAAAGGGCGACGACCTCCTGGCGATGGTTTCGAAGCCGGGCGAGGCGAGCCGGATCATCACGGCGCCGCGTCCGAAGATCGTCAAGGCGACGGCCCAGGCGGACGCCGCCAAGAAGGCCGTTTCGCAGGCGGAGGTCGCAAGCCTGACGCCGCCGGGCGACGATGCCGCGGCCGCGTCGGCCGAAAGGCCGGGCACCCCGGTCCAGGAGGGCAAGCAGGGCAGGGCGAAGCTCAGGGTCGACGCCGTCGAGATCGAGGGCGACAGCATGTACGTCGCCGGTGCCGCTCCGCGCGGAAGCACCGTGCGGGTCTACGCCGACGACAAGCTCGTGGGCGAGAGCAGGGCGACGAGCGAAGGACGCTTCGTCGTCAACGGCAAGACGTCGCTGGCACCGGGGCGGCACACCGTGCGCGCCGACCTGATCGAAGGATCCGGCGGCAAGGTCACCATGCGCGCCGCAGTGCCCTTCGACCGGCCGGCCGGCGGCGATTTCGCAGCCGTCGCTCCGCAGGTCGCGGGCGCCGCCGGCGGCGAGCTATCCGATTTCGAGAAGGCGAGCCGGGCGGCGAAGGATGCCCTCTCGCAGCTGAAGCGCACGGTCGAGGCGGCCACGCCGGACGTGGGCGATATCGAGACCGCCCGAAAGAACGCCGAGGATACGATCGCCGCCCTCGAGAAGGCCATGCGCACGGCCGACGCCGGCAAGTCCGGCGGCAGCGGGGCGGGCGATGCGTCGGATGGTCGGGTCGGCGACGCCCTGAGCCTCATCCGGTCGCTTCCGAAGCTGGAACCCGGCCGGCCGCTCGACGCCGGCCAGCTGAAGGATTTCCGCGCCCGGGTCGAGGCCGCCGGCAAACGGCTGGCGACGGTCGAGACGCCGGCCGCCACCGCCGGCGGGCCGGCCACGGTCGTGCAGCCGGCGCTGACGAAGGCGGACAATTTCGTCATCATCCGCCGCGGCGACACCCTCTGGCAGATCTCGCGGCGCACCTATGGCCGCGGCGTCCGCTACACGACGATCTACCTCGCCAACAGCACCCAGATCGCCGACCCGAACCTGATCCTCCCGGGCCAGGTCTTCGACGTTCCCGGCCAGCCGGAGAAATCCGTCGACCAGGCGATCGAGCTCCACCACGAGCTGCTGCGCAAGGAGGGCCGGCGCTAATCCAGGAAAAGCGGAAATCGGTTTCCCGTCCGGACGCGCATATCGTCGCCGCCGCGCGAGCGCCTTGACAGGGCGGCCGTTCATCGTCTATCGGCGATAGACGATGAAAACCGACATTTTCCCGCTGTCCGCACCGTGCCGCGCCACCGGCGAAACCGCGACCGTGGTGCGCGGGCTTTCCGCGCTCGCCCATCCGGCGAGGCTGGCGATCCTGCGCCAGCTGGCATCGCGGGACGCCTGTTGCGTGAAGGACGTCGTCGCCCGGGTGGGGCTGGCGCAGTCCACCGTGTCGCAGCATATCAGGATACTCGTGGAGGCGGGCCTCGTGACCTATCGGCCGCAACGCCAATCCTCCTGCTACAGCCTCGACCGCCCGGCGCTCCAGGCGCTCGATGCCGAAATCCGCTCGCTGCTCGAGACCTGCTGCGGCGGCCCACCGAAGAAAGACTGATGGCACAACGCAAGACTGTCTCCGCCGAGGCCGGAAATCCGCTGCAGACGATCCGGAACCTCTGGCCCTACATGTGGCCCTCGGACCGGCCGGACCTGAAGCTGAGGGTGCTCTACGCCACCGTCTTCCTGCTCCTGTCCAAGGGCGTTCTCCTCCTCGTGCCCTATTTCTTCAAATGGGCGACCAATGCGCTGAACGGCGGCCTCGAAGCGCCGTCCTACCTGCCGGCCATGCTTCTCGCGCCGGTCATGCTCGTCGTCGCCTATAACGTGACCCGCATCGTCCAGGGCGGCTTCAACCAGCTGCGCGACGCGCTTTTCGCCCGGGTCGGCCAGCATGCCGTGCGCCAGCTCGCCTACAAGACCTTCGTGCACATGCACAGGCTCTCGCTGCGCTTCCATCTCGAGCGGCGCACCGGCGGCCTGTCGCGCATCATCGAGCGCGGCGTCAAGGGCATCGAGACGATCGTCCGCTTCACCATCCTCAGCACCGTGCCGACGCTGATCGAGTTCACCCTCACGGCCGCCGTCTTCGCCTTCACCTACGGACTCGCCTACGTCGCCGTCACCGCGGTGACGGTCGCCCTCTACATCGGCTTCACCGTCCAGGCGAGCAACTGGCGCATCGGCATCCGGCGCGCCATGAACGCCTCCGACAACGACGCCAACACCAAGGCGGTCGACTCGCTGCTCAATTTCGAGACCGTCAAGTATTTCGGCAACGAGGAGATGGAGGCCCGCCGCTTCGACCGCGCCATGGAAGGCTACGAATGGGCGGCGACGCGCGTGTGGACCTCGCTCGGCTGGCTCAACTCCGGGCAGGTCGCCATCTTCGGTGCCGGCATGGCGGTGATGATGGTCCTCTCGGCCATGGCGGTCCAGCGCGGCGACCAGACGATCGGCGACTTCGTCTTCGTCAACGCGCTGCTGATGCAGCTCGCCGTCCCGCTCAATTTCATCGGCTCGGTCTATCGGGAGATCCGCCAGGGCCTGACCGACATCGAGCAGATGTTCGACCTCCTGGAGGTCGACGCCGAAGTGAAGGACCGGCCGGGCGCGACGGAACTCCAGGTGACGTCCGGGGCGGTGCGCTTCGACGACGTCCATTTCCGCTACGATCCCAAGCGGCCGATCCTGAAAGGCATCTCCTTCGAGGTGCCGGCCGGCAGGACCGTGGCCATCGTCGGCCCCTCGGGCGCCGGCAAGTCGACGATCTCGCGCCTGCTGTTCCGCTTCTACGACGTCCAGGAGGGCGCGATCACCATCGACGGCCAGGACGTGCGCGACGTCACCCAGACGAGCCTGCGCTCGGCCATCGGCATGGTGCCGCAGGACACCGTCCTCTTCAACGACACCATCGCCTACAACATCCGCTACGGCCGCCCCGATGCGAGCGAGGAGGAGGTCGAGCGCGCCGCGGAGCTGGCGCAGGTCGCCCGGTTCATCCTCTCGCTGCCCGACGGCTTCGAGACGGCCGTCGGCGAGCGCGGCCTCAAGCTCTCCGGCGGCGAGAAGCAGCGCGTGGCCATCGCCCGCACGATCCTCAAGGCGCCGCCGATCCTCATCCTGGACGAGGCGACCTCGGCCCTCGACACGGCCACCGAGCAGGAAATCCAGGCCTCGCTCGACTACGTCTCTGACGGGCGCACCACGCTCGTCATCGCCCACCGCCTGTCGACGGTCATCAACGCCGACGAGATCATCGTGCTCGGCGACGGGCTCATCGCCGAGCGCGGCACCCATGCCGAACTCCTGGCCCAGGGCGGCCTCTACGCCTCCATGTGGCGGCGCCAGCTGGAGGCCAACGAGGCCGAACGGCAGCTCGAAGCGGTCCGCGAGAGCGACGAGATGGGCGTCGTCGTGCGCCGCCGCACGCCGGAGACCTCGTCGTCGTCCTAGGTCATTTCAGAGACTTGCGTGCGCGGACGCATCGCCACCTCAATTCCGCTAAATCCCCAGGAAGCCGACGATCGCCCGTGCTGGGCCAAATGCGACATGGTCATGAACATCGGCCGCTTTCGTCTCGACGGCTTCAAGCTCGGCCGCAGGCGTTGGGAGACACCTCAAGCAACGACCGCGGACTTGGAAGCGGTAAGGCGCGGAGTGCTGCACGGGTTGGGGATGGGTGCCTTGCTTCCTGGCGAACGGCCATCTATATAGATGCGGTATCCCGGTCATCGGGCTCTAAGACCCAGTTTCTGGGCAGGCTGGCCGCCAGGCGATGACAAGCTGGGCCAGCCTAGATAACAAAGGTCCCGAAGCCTCGCCCCCAGGGCGGGGCTTTCTGCTTTCCGGGCCAAATTCGAGACCACCGAGCGGTCGCATCGGAATTGCGCGATATCGACGGATCGTTCACAATCGTCAGCTAAGACAAGCTGCGAGGCGCCGGCCGGGGATCGTCGGTGACCGCTTGTTCCAATCGTCCGACCCGGTTTTGTTCGATGGCCTCTTCTCCCGATCGTATTCCGCCTGCCGATCGCGCGAAGACCGCGCGCTCCCGGCTTCCGTGGAGCGAGCGCGCGACCGTGCATGCCCGGCACGCCAAGAAGCTTCGGGGCAAGCGGGCGCAGCTCGTGGCGGGAAGCGAGCAGCACCTGCAGCACTTCTTCCTCGCGCGGCTGCGCATGCTCAGCCGGCGCGGCGAAATCTGGCTGGTGCTGCTTGCCGTCGTCATCGGCGCGGCGGCGGGTCTCGCCGTCGTCGGCCTGCGGCTTTGCGCGGAGTGGATGCACATCGTCCTCTACCAGTTGAGGCCGCAGGACAGGCTGAGCGGGATGTCGTCGATCAGCCCGTGGCCGGGGGCCTTCGTGCCGCTGGCCGGCGGCGTGGTGCTCGGCGCGCTGACGCTGCTCCTGCGCCGCGGCAAGAGCCGGCCCATGGTCGACCCGGTCGAGGCGAACGCCCTGCATGGCGGCCGCATGTCGCTGAGCGACAGCCTCATCATCGTCGTCCAGACGCTGGTATCGAACGGCTTCGGCGCCTCCGTCGGCCTCGAGGCCGCCTATACGCAGATCGGCTCGGGCATGGCGTCGAAGCTCGGCGGCCGCTTTCGCCTGCGCCGCCGGGACGTGCGCATGCTGGTGGGCTGCGGCGCCGCCGCGGCCATCGCCGCCGCCTTCGGCGCACCGCTCACCGGAGCGTTCTACGGCTTCGAGCTGATCATCGGAACCTACACGATCTCCGCGCTCGCGCCCGTGATCTGCGCCTCCATCGTCGCCGTGCTGGTCTCCCAGACGGTGGGCGATGCGCGCACCAGCATCTTCGTCCATGTCGGCCAGGTGATGGATTTCGGGCAAATCGCCGTCCTGCTCTTGCTCGGCCTCTTCACCGGGCTCCTCGGCATCGTCATCATGTATCTCGTCACGCTCGTGGGTACCGGGTTCGCCAAGGCGCGCATCCCCGTCGTCGCACGCCCGGCGATCGGCGGGATCGTCCTCGGGCTCTTGGCTCTCGTCAGCCCGAAGATCCTGTCCTCCGGCCATGCGGCGGTCCAGGAGAGCTTCTCCCTCTCGGTCATGGGCATGCGGGCCGCCATCCTGCTCCTCGGACTGAAGATCATCGCATCGTCCGTTTCGATCGGCGCAGGCTTTCGCGGCGGGCTGTTCTTCGCCTCGCTGTTTCTCGGCGCCCTGGCCGGCCAGGTGTTCTACGGCGTCGTCGAGGTCTTCAGCCCGAACCTGCTCCAGCCGGCCGTCGCCATGCTGGTCGGCATGGCGGGTCTCGCCGCCGCCGTGGTGGGCGGGCCGCTGACCATGTCCTTCCTGGCGCTGGAGGTGTCGGGCAGCCTGCCGATCACCATCGCCGTGCTCCTCTCGGCGGTCGCCTCGTCGCTGCTCGTGCGAGAGACCTTCGGCTATTCCTTCACCACGTGGCGTTTCCACCTGCGCGGCGAGACGATCCGCAGCGCCCACGACGTCGGCTGGATGCGCAACCTGACGGTCGGCCGGATGATGCGCAAGGACATCCAGTCCGTCCCCGCCGACATGAGCGTCAAGGAATTCCGCCGCCAGTTCCCGCTCGGCTCGGTGCAGCGCGTCGTGGCGCTGGAGGACGACCACCAGTATGCCGGCATCGTCGTCGTCGCCGACGTCTATTCGGCGACGGAGCCGGACGTCGAGGGAACCATCCGTCCCTATATCGCCCAGAAGAACATCGTCCTGACGCCGGACATGCAGGCCAGGAAGGCGGCGCTCCTCTTCGACCTGTCGCAAAGCGACGTGCTGGCCGTCGTCGTGGCCGCCGACGACTGGTCGGTCATCGGCATGCTGTCGGAAGCCCATGTGCTGCGCCGCTACGCGGAAGAACTGGAGAAGGCCCGCCGGGAACTGGCGGGCGAGCGCGGCTAGGGCGCTTCCAGGAGAAGTGCAGGCGTTGCCCGCCGGACGGTTTCGCGATAGGGAGGCGGAGCCGACCCGGGAGAGACCGCAGGAATGAGCCTAGTCCACAGCATTCGCACCACGCTGGTTCCGATCAACCGGGCGGGCTATCCCTTCATCGCGATCTTCCTGGTCGTTTCCGTGCTGCTCGGCCTTTTATGGCAGCCGCTGTTCTGGGCCGGCCTCGTGCTGACGGCCTGGTGCGTCTATTTCTTCCGCGATCCGGTCCGGGCGACGCCGCTGGATCCCGATCTGGTGATCAGCCCCGCCGACGGGCGCGTATCCTCCGTCACGCGCGTCGTGCCGCCCGCCGAGACCGGCCTCGGAGACGATCCGATGCTGCGCATCTCCGTCTTCATGAACGTCTTCAATTGCCACGTGAACCGCATGCCCGTCAGCGGCACGATCCGAAAGATCGCCTATTCGCCGGGAAAGTTCGTGAACGCCGAACTCGACAAGGCGAGCACCGAGAACGAGCGCAACGCCCTCGTCGTCGAGAGCGAGCACGGCACGATCGGCTGCATCCAGATCGCCGGGCTCGTCGCCCGCCGCATCGTGTGCTGGTGCCGGGTCGACGAGGAGATGGAGGTGGGCGAGCGCTTCGGCCTCATCCGGTTCGGCTCCCGCCTCGACGTCTTCCTGCCCGACGGCGCGGAGCCGCGCGTTTCGGTCGGCCAGACGGCCGTTGCCGGCGAGACGGTAATCGCCGAGTTCGGCTCCGCGAAGGGGCCGACCGTCGGCCGGATCGGCTGACGCCGCGCAAGCGGAGAAAGAGAAGCCCTTGGAAACGCCTTTTCCCCCATTCGAGCCGGACGGCCCCGAAGCCCAGGCGGGCAGGGGGCCGCGCCTGCGGGAGATCTCGCCGCGCCTCATGGTGCCGAACCTCATCACCGTGCTGGCGATCTGCGCCGGCCTGACGGGCGTGCGCCTCGCCTTCGAGGCGCGCTTCGAGACGGCCGTCGCCATGGTGCTGCTCGCCGCCTTCCTCGACGGCGTCGACGGCCGCGTCGCGCGCCTGATGAAGGCGACCTCGAAATTCGGCGCGCAGATGGACTCCCTCGCCGATATCGTCAATTTCGGCGTCGCGCCGGCGCTCGTCCTCTATGTCTTCCTGCTGGACCAGGCCCGCTCCTTCGGCTGGATCGCCGCGATGATGTACGCCATCGCCGCCGGGCTGCGGCTGGCACGCTTCAACGTGATGGCGGAGCGCGAGATCAAGGCGGTGTGGCAGTCGGACTATTTCATCGGCGTGCCCGCGCCGGCCGGCGCCATGCTCGTGCTGCTTCCGGTCTATCTCGGGTTCCTCGGCATGCCGGCCGAGCCCGCCTACGCCTATGTCGGTTCCCTCTACACGATGCTGATCGGCTTCTTCCTCGTCAGCCGCCTGCCGGTCTATTCCGGAAAGACGCTGGGCGGACGGATCCGGAGGGACCTGGTCCTGCCGATCCTGCTCGTCCTCGTCCTCTACGTCGCCTTCCTGATGAGCTTCACCTGGGAGACGATGACGCTGACGGCGCTGTGCTATCTGTTTTTCCTGCCCTTCAGCGTGCGCGCGTGGCTTCGCCGCTACGGCGCGCAGGAAAAGGCCGAGGTGGACGCCGAACGGACGGCGGGCAGGTAGCCGGTCCCGGCCGTCTCATCCGGGCGGGTTGTAGGACAGCAGCCGGTCGCCGCGCAGGTCGTAGAGTTGCCCGGTCGCGGTCAATTCCGGACCGCAGAGCTTGAGCAGCTTTTCGGCCACCTCGCTCGGATGCGGCAGCGTCTGCGGATCTTCCCCCGGCATCGCCTGCGCGCGCATCGACGTGCGGGTGGCGCCGGGATTGACGTTGAGGACCCGGAGCGGCAGCCGTTCGGTCTCCGCCGCCCAGGTCCGCCCGATGCATTCGACCGCCGCCTTGGAGGCCGCATAGGCGCTCCAGAACGGCCTGCAGCTGTGCGCCACGCCCGAGGACATGAGCAGGGCGCGGCCGGCATCCGACTTGACCAGCAGCGGTTCCAGCGAGCGGATCAGCCGCCACGTCGCGGTCACGTTGATCGTCATGACCCGTTCGAAGACCTTCGCCTCGATATGGCCGACCGGCGAGATCACGCCGAGGATGCCGGCGTTCGCGACGAGAATGTCGAGCTTGCCCCAGCGTTCGAACAGCGCACCGCCAAGGCGGTCGATCGCCTCCATGTCGGCAAGGTCCATCGGCACGAGCGTCGCCGAGCCTCCGGCCGCCTTGATCGCGTCGTCGAGCTCCTCCAGCCCGCCCACGGTGCGCGCGACCGCGACGACGTGCGCCCCCGCCTTGGCGAGCGCGAGGGCGGTGAAATAGCCTATGCCGCGGGAAGCGCCGGTGACGACGGCGATCCGGTCGGTCAGGTCGGTCATGGAAAAGTCATCCGTTGTTGGCGAGCAGCGACAGCGTGCGCACGTTGTCGACCGCGTCGTGGTCGGTCAGGCGGGTCGGATAGTCGCCGGTGAAGCAGGCGTCGCAGAACTGGGGACAGGCGTTGTTGCGCCCAGGCTCGCGCACGGCCCTGTAAAGGCCGTCGATCGACAGGAAGGAAAGGGAATCGACGCGGATGAAAGCCGCCATCTCCTCCACGCTCATGCGCGAGGCGAGCAGCTTGGCCTTCTCCGGCGTGTCCACGCCGTAGAAGCAGGACGACATCGTCGGCGGCGAGGCGATGCGCATGTGCACCTCCTTCGCCCCGGCCTCGCGCACCATCTGGACGATCTTCTGGGACGTCGTGCCGCGCACGATCGAATTGTCGACGAGCACGATGCGCTTGCCCTCGATCAGGGCCCTGTTCGCGTTGTGCTTCAGCCGGACGCCCATGTGCCGGATCTGCGCCGACGGCTGGATGAAGGTGCGCCCGACATAGTGGTTGCGAATGATGCCGAGTTCGAACGGAATGCCCGATCCCTGGCCGAACCCGATGGCCGCGGGCGTGCCGGAATCGGGCACGGGCACGACGAGGTCCGCCTCGACCGGCGCCTCCAGGGCGAGCTCCTCGCCGATGCGCTTGCGCACCGAATAGACGTTGCGCCCCTCGATGATCGAGTTGGGCCGGGCGAAGTACACATATTCGAAGATGCAGAAACGGGCGTTCGTCCTCTCGAAGGGGAAACGGCTTTCCAGGCCGTCCCGCGTGACGATGACCACTTCGCCGGGTTGGACGTCGCGCACGAAGCGCGCACCGATGATGTCGAGCGCGCAGGTCTCCGAGGCGAGGATGTAGGCCCCCTCGAGGTCGCCGAGCACCAGCGGCCTGATGCCGAGCGGGTCGCGCGCGCCGATCATCTTCTTTTCCGACAGCGCGACGAAGGAATAGGCGCCTTCGAGCCGCGAGATCGCGTCGATGAACTTGTCGACGAAGTGCGGGCCCTCGCTGACGGCGACGAGGTGCAGGATCGTCTCCGTGTCGGACGTCGAGGAGAAGATGGCGCCGCGCTTCTGAAGCTGCCGCTGCAAGGTGAGCGCGTTGGTGATGTTGCCGTTGTGGGCGATCGCGAACCCGCCCTCGGCGAGTTCGGCGAACAGCGGCTGGACGTTGCGCAACCCTTCCCCGCCCGTGGTGGAGTAGCGCGTATGGCCGATGGCCCGGTCGCCCTGCAGCCGCGCCAGGACCGCCGGCTTGGTGAAGGTGTCGCCGATCAGCCCGACATGCCGCTCGACGAAGAACTGCTTTCCGTCATAGGCGGCGATGCCCGCCGCCTCCTGTCCGCGGTGCTGCAGCGCGTGCAGCCCCAGGGTCACCACCGCCGCCGCGTCCGGCTTGCCGAAGATGCCGAAGACGCCGCATTCGTCGCGGAATGCGTCTCCCTCCTCGCGGATTTCGTCGATCTCTTCCATGACGATCCTCAGGCGCCGGCGCTTACGGGCCTGGCGCAATTCGAGACACGAAAAGGTTCTCTACCACCCTTTGCAGGGCTGTCAAACGCCGACGTCGCCACCCGGCGGCGGCGGCCCGCGCCGGTTCTACCGGCCTCATTGGGCGGAACTGTCGCCCGTTGTCGCCTTGTCGGAGCCGGCGGCGCTGCGCAGCCGGTCGAACAGCTTGGAGTTCGCATTCTCCGGCAGGATGTTCGCGAGTTTCGTGCCGAGCGAATCGATCAGCGGCTTCGACTTCGCCTCGCTGACCCAGCGCGGCTGCTGGGAGGGCGTCACCAGCCAGTTGAACAGCATCATGGCGACGACGACGAGCAGCAGGCCGCGCGCGGCGCCGAAGATGAAGCCCAGCGTGCGGTCGAGGGCGCCGATGCGGCTGTCGATGATGAAATCCGCGATGCGCATGGTGATGACCGAGATGACGATCAGCACGACGAGGAAGATGACCGCCACCGAGCCGATCATCGCGATCGTATGGCTCTGCGTGTACTTGTTCGCATAGGGCAGGAGGTAGGGATAGAAGTAGACCGCCGCCGCTGCCGCCACGACCCAGGAGACGACCGAGAGCACCTCGCGCGAGAAGCCGCGCACCATGGCGAGCACCGCCGAGAACAGCATGACGGCAAGCACGATCCCGTCGAGTATGGTGATGGGCATTTCCGTTTCCGTCTCCGAAGGCTCCCCATGCCGGGAGACCCTAATCCTCTGCCGCGTCCGAAGCCTGCGAAGCTCCGCCTTTCGACCCGGCGATGCGCGCGACGAGGTCCGGGAGCGTTTCGATCTCGCTCCAGTATCCGTCGCGGGCCGCCGGGAGATCGGCCGTTCCCGCCGGCATGACGGCCTTTGCGAAGCCGAGCTTCTCGGCCTCCTTCAACCGCTGTGCCGTATGCGCAACCGGCCGGACCGCGCCGGACAGGCTGACTTCGCCGAAATAGACGCAATCGGCGGGCAGGGCAAGGCCGGCCAGCGACGAAACCAGTGCAGAAGCGACCGCCATGTCCGCCGCCGGCTCCGAAATCCTGTAGCCGCCGGCGACGTTGAGATACACGTCATGGCTGCCGAGCCGCACCCCGCAATGGGCCTCGAGCACGGCGAGGATCATCGACAGCCGCGCCCCGTCCCAGCCCACGATCGCGCGCCGCGGCGTGCCGAGCGTCGAGGGGGCGACGAGTGCCTGCACCTCGACCAGGACCGGCCGGGTGCCTTCCATTCCGGCAAAGACCGCAGCCCCCGGCGCCTTCTCGTTGCGCTCCCCGAGGAAGAGTTCCGAGGGGTTGGAGACCTCGCGCAGCCCGATGTCGGACATCTCGAAGACGCCGATCTCGTCGGTCGGGCCGAACCTGTTCTTGACGGTGCGCAGGATCCGGTAGTGATGGCCGCGGTCGCCCTCGAAATAGAGCACCGCGTCGACCATGTGCTCGACCACCCGGGGGCCGGCGATCTGCCCCTCCTTCGTGACGTGGCCGACGAGCACGACCGTCGCGCCCGTTTGCTTGGCGAACCGGATCATCGCCTGAACGCCGGTTCTCACCTGGGTGACCGTCCCCGGCGCCGAGCCGGCGGCGTCGCTCCACAGCGTCTGGATCGAATTGACGATGACGAGGTCCGGCCGGGGCCCGCCGGCCAGCGTGGCGAGGATGTCCTCGACATTCGTTTCCGCAGCCAGGAGCACGTCCGTGTCGGCAGCGGCGAGGCGCTGGGCGCGCAGCCGCACCTGCGCGACCGCTTCCTCGCCGGAGACGTAGATCACCCGGCTCCCGCGCCGCGACAGTGCCGCGGCGGCCTGCATCAGCACGGTCGATTTGCCGATCCCGGGATCGCCCCCCACCAGGATCGCCGAGCCCCGCACGAAGCCGCCGCCGGTGACGCGGTCCAGCTCGTCGATTCCGGTGCGGAGCCGCGGCGCATCCTCGATCTCGCCGGAAAGCGAGGCGAGGGCGACCGCGCGCCCCTTCCTCGGCGCAGTGCCGGGGCCGCCGCCGATCCCGCCGGAGGGATCCTCCTCCACGATCGTGTTCCACGCCCCGCAGGCGTCGCATTTCCCCGCCCAGCGGTTATGGACGGTGCCGCAGTTCTGGCAGACGAATTGGGTGCGGGATTTCGCCATTCAGCCGTCTTCGGAGAAGCTCTGGAGACCGACCTCCCGGGCCCCATGCAAGATGCGCAGGACCGTCAGGAAGTTCTGGTCGACGATGAAGTAGATGCAGTAGTTGCCGAACTGCAGCGCGCGCAGCCCGGGCCTGATGAAATTGCGCGGAACCCCGGTATAGCCGCTCTCGGCGGCCCAAGCGATCTTTTCCGAGATCTGGCTAAGCAACCGGTCTGCCGCGTTCGGACTGTCTGCTGCAACGAAGCTGCGAATCTCCGCCAGATCCCGTCGGGCTCGATTCGTCAGTCTGAAGGCCCGTCGCCTCATCCGCGGGAGCCGATCAGATCGTGAATGTCGCGTTCGAGGTCCTCGGCATTTTCATAGGTGCGGAGATCGCCCCTCTCTACCTCCCGGTCGCCCTCGGCGATCAGCTCGCGCAGCTCCGCCAGGTGGGCCTCCTGGTCCTCCAGCAGGCGCAGCCCCGCCCTTACGACCTCGCTCGCATTGTTGAAGCGGCCCGAGGCGACCTGGGTCGCTATGAAATGCTCGTAGCGTTCGCCGACGACATAGGAATGCTTGGTGTTGGACATGGCGGTCTCTCCGGACGTGCAATGGCCGGACGATAGCACAGGGTGCGAACTGTTCCTACCCCGCCACCGCCCGCCGTGCATAGCGCCGCCCGAGGCCCGTCAGGAGTTCGTAGCCGATGGTGCCCGCCGCCCGTGCCACGTCGTCGAGCGGCATGTTCGGGCCGAAGAGCTCGACGTGGTCCCCCGGCGCAAGGGCGCCGGGCGCGCAGTCGGTGACGTCGAACATCGTCATGTCCATCGTCACCCGCCCGACGAGCGGCACCCGCCGCCCGGCGGCGAAGGCGAAGGCGCCCGGTCCGGGCGCCCGCCGCAGCGGCACCCCGCTGCCGGAGGCGGCGCGCGGATAGCCGTCCGCATAGCCGACGGAACAGGTCGCGATGCGGCTGGCGCGCCGGAGCAGGTGCGTCGCCCCGTAGCTCACGGGCGAGCCCTCCGGCACCTCGCGGATTGCGCAGATGCGCGCCTCGAGGGTTGCCACCGGCCGCATGGGATTGGCCGTGCCGTCCACGGCCTCGCCGCCGTAGAGCGCGATCCCCGGCCGCGTCAGGTCGCAATGATAGGGCGCTCCGAGAAAGATGCCGCCGGAGTTCGCGAGACTTGATTCGATGCCTGAAAAAGCGGCCCGAACCGCCTGGAACGACTCGCGTTGCTGCCGGTTCCTCGGGTCGCCCGGGGAATCGGCGCAGGCGAGGTGGCTCATCACCATGACCGGCCGCGGGGCGTCGCCGGAGCGCATCTCGGCCGCATAGGCCATCGCCTCGTCGACCGACAGGCCGATTCGGTTCATGCCTGTGTCGACGTGGAGGGCGAAGGGACGCCCGCCCGCTTCCGCCTGCCAGCGGGCGACGTGCCGGCGGGAGCCGGCGACCGGAACGAGGTCGGCCTCGGCGTAGAGCGCGGCGCTGCCGTCGAAATATCCGTTGAGGACGAAGATCCGCGCATCCGGCGCGACCCGCCGCACCTCCGCGCCTTCCGCCGCGAGCGCCACGAAGAAGGTCCGGCAACCCTCCGCCAGCAGCGCCGGAACCACGTTCGCGATGCCGAGGCCGTAGCCGTCCGCCTTGACGACGCCGGCCGTCTCAGCGGGCGCCGAGCGCTCCGCAAGCATGCGCCAGTTGGACCGCAGCGCCTGCAAGTCGACCGTCAGCCGCCCGCCGGCGGCGGGTTCCAGGGCCTCGGTCGACTGGTTCGGCTGTCTTGCGATGCGGCAGGCTCCTATTCGTGGCTGTACTGCGAGAAGGACGGATCCGCCATGTCGGAGAAACGCGTGAACTCGGCCTGGAAGGAGAGGCGCACGGTTCCCGTCGGGCCGTGCCTCTGCTTGGCGACGATGACGTCCGCCGCCCCCTTCACCTTCTCGAAACGCTGCTTCCACTCCTCGTATTTCGGATCGAACTCGTCGCGCGGCTCCTCGTTCTTGACGTAGTACTCCTCGCGAAAGACGAACAATACCACATCCGCGTCCTGTTCGATGGAACCCGATTCGCGAAGGTCGGAGAGCTGCGGCCGTTTGTCCTCGCGGCTCTCCACCTGCCGCGACAGCTGGGAGAGCGCGATGACCGGGACGTTGAGTTCCTTGGCGAGCGCCTTCAGGCCGGTGGTGATCTCCGTGATCTCCTGCACGCGGTTTTCGCCGGCCCTCTTGGACCCCGTCATCAGCTGCACGTAGTCGATCACCAGCAGGTCGAGCCCGCGCTGGCGCTTCAGCCGGCGGGCGCGCGCCGCCAGCTGCGCGATCGAGATGCCGCCGGTCTGGTCGATGTAGAGCGGGATCTTCTGCATCATCTGCGAGCAGGCCACGAGCTTCTCGAAATCGGGCTCGGAAATGTCGCCGCGCCGGATCTTCGAGGAGGACACCTCGGTCTGTTCCGAGATGATGCGGGTCGCCAGCTGTTCCGACGACATCTCCAGCGAATAGAAGCCGACGATGCCGCCGTTCTTCGCCTTGGTGGTGCCGTCCGGCTGCGGCTCCGGCTCGTAGGCGGCGGCGATGTTGTAGGCGATGTTCGTCACCAGCGACGTCTTGCCCATGCCCGGCCGCCCGGCGAGGATGATCAGGTCCGATTGCTGCAGCCCTCCCATCTTGAGGTCGAGCGACTGGATGCCCGTCGAGATCCCGGAGAGGTGGCCGTCGCGCTGGTAGGCGGCCCCCGCCATGTCGATGGCGAGCGCCACCGCGTCGTTGAAGGACTGGAAGCCCCCGTCGTAGCGCCCGGTCTCGGCCAGCTCGAAGAGCCTCCGCTCGGCGTCCTCGATCTGGTTTTGCGGCGGCATGTCGAGCGGCGCGTCGAAGGCGATGTTGACCATGTCCTCGCCGATGGTGATCAGCGAGCGCCTGAGCGCCAGGTCGTAGATCGCCCGGCCGTAGTCCTCGGCGTTGATGATCGTCACCGCCTCGGCGGCCAATCGTGCGAGGTACTGCGCCATCGTCAGCTCGCCGACCTTCTCGTCGGCCGGCAGGAAGGTCTTGATGGTGACGGGGTTGGCCGTCTTGCCCATGCGTATGATGTCGCCGGCCACCTCGAAGATCTTGCGGTGCAGCGGCTCGTGCAGATGGACCGGCTTGAGGAAGTCCGAAACGCGGTAGAACGCGTCGTTGTTGACGAGGATCGCCCCGAGCAGCGCCTGCTCCGCCTCGATGTTGCTCGGCGCCTCGCGATAGAGCGCCGGCGTCCTGTCGCCGGCCGGTTCGAGCTTGCGTGCCGCGTCGTTCATTCCCTGGTGCCACCCCTCATGTGTCGCGGCCCGCCTGCCGCTCCCGCACTCCGTCCGGAGCCCGTCCGCCCTTCACGGAATTGCGCACGACCCGGTCTCTTTGCCTCTGCGCAATTCATGTCCCGGGAACTGCTCTAGAGCCTCCGCCGCCCGGGCGCGAGCAACCGTAGCGGGAATCGTGACACCTTTACCGTTGTTCACAGCTCCACCGCCGGCACGCGGCAAAAAGCGGTCTTCCCGCCCGCACCCGCTTGACCGTGACTTTTTTGCGGAGGCCGAATCAGGAGCCCGTGGCAGGCGCCTTCTGGCGGGCGTGACCGGCACCGTTCGCGGAGATCGCGGCGGTGCGTCCGTCCAGCGCCGCCAGCCGCTTCTCCTCCTCGTACATGTAGTCGCGCGTCAGCGGGACCGTATCGACCTTGTGCGCCAGCTGGATCTGGAAGTTGAGCAGGCCCTGCCAGCGGAAGGCGCTTTCCGAGGCTGCGAGATAGAACTCCCACATCCGACAGAAGCGTTCGTCGTAGAGGGCCTTCGCCTCCTCCCAGTGGGCGAGGAACCGCTCGCGCCAGGCCTTCAGCGTCTTGGCGTAGTGCAGGCGCAGGAACTCGATGTCCGTCACGACCAGCCCGGCCCGCTCGATGTGCGGCATGACTTCCGAGAGCGAAGGGATGTAGCCGCCGGGGAAAATGTGCTTTTCGATGAACGGGTTCGTCGGCGAGGGCCCGTCGGCCTGTCCGATCGTGTGCAGGAGCATGACGCCGTCCTCGTGGAGAAGCTCGGCGCTCTTGTCGAAGAACTCCGCGTAGTTCTTGAGGCCGACATGCTCGAACATGCCGACCGACACGATCCGGTCGAACTTCTGGTTCAGGGCACGGTAGTCCTTGAGCAGGAAGGTCGCCTGGTCGGCCAGGCCCTCGTCCACGGCGCGCTGGTTGGCGATGCCGTGCTGCTCGGTGGACAGCGTCACCCCCGTGACCTCGGCCTCCAGGTAGCGGGCGAGGTAGAGCCCCATGCCGCCCCAGCCGCAGCCGATGTCGAGCGTCGACAGGCCCTCCCGGTTCATCACCATCTTGGCGGCGATGTGGCGCTTCTTGGCGAGCTGCGCCTCCTCCAGGTCGGTGTCCTCCTCGGGGAAATAGGCGCAGGAGTACTGCTTGTCCCGGTCGAGGAACAGATTGTAGAGCTCGCCGGAGAGGTCGTAGTGGTGCGCCACGTTCGACCGCGCCCGCAGCATGTCGTTCCCGCGGGAGGCGAGCGCCACGAGCCGTCGCGTGCCGTCGAGCAGCCTGAGCCAGGACCGCGAGCGGCTGACATGGCCGCCGGTATTCCTGAAGATCAGCTTCAGGAACTCGTAGATGTCGCCGGACAGGAACTCCACGTCGCCGTCCATGTAGCACTCGCCGAGCTTCAGCGTCGGATCGAGCATGATGGAGTTTTCCGTCCTGCGCGACCTGAACCTGACGTGGGTGAGCGGTCCCGTGCCGTCGCCGAAGTCGAAGACACGGCCGTCCGAAGATTCGATTCGGAGGTTTCCGGCCGAGACGGTGTCTCTGATGAATTTGCGAAAGATGGCATTCATTGCGTCAACTCGAACCTGATCGGGCATTCGGCTCTAAACATGCTCTTGCGACGCCCGGCTTCAAGACCCAGTGAGGCGCGCAGGATCAGCTGCCGTTATACTAATCTATTCATAAAAGCGGGATACTACCGTAAGCGCACTTACGGAAGACCCGTGACGCAAAAAAAAGCGCCCGCGGCGGGGCGGGCGCTTCTTTCAGGCGGGAACGGGCGGCCGGCTCAGGCCTGCGTCCCGGCCTGCTCTTCAGCGTCTTCGGCCTCCTCCGGCTGTTCCTCGGCGCCGTCCTCGAAGAACGAGTTGGCCTCGATTTCCTCCTCGCCCTCCTCGGCTTCTTCGACGCCGTAGATCGCGTCGGCGGAGGTGAGGTCCTCCCCGCGGGACTGGCGCTCGGCCTCGTCGGTGGAGCGGGCGACGTTGAATTCGACCGTCACCTCGACTTCCGGATGGAGGAGAAGGGCGATGGCATGCAGGCCGATCGCCTTGATCGGCTGGTTGAGCTCGACCTGGTTGCGGCCGATGTTGAAGCCCTCTTCGGCCAGCACCGCAACCACGTCGCGCGCCGCGACCGAGCCGTAGAGCTGACCGGTTTCGCCGGCCGAACGCACCACCACGAACGACTTGCCGTCGAGCTTCTCGGCGACGGACTGAGCCTCGTTCTTGCGCTCCAGGTTGCGGGCCTCCAGCGTCGCGCGCTCGGCCTCGAAGCGCTTCTTGTTCGCGTCGTTGGCGCGCAGCGCCTTGCCCTGCGGCAGCAGGAAGTTCCGCGCGAAGCCGTCGCGCACCTTCACCGTGTCGCCCATCTGGCCGAGCTTGGGGATCCGTTCGAGTAGAATGACGTCCATTTCCGTTTCCTTTCGTTTTTCGGTTTCTGCGATGTCACTTGTCATGCGGGCCGGGTTGTCGACCGGGGAGCGCCCCCGCGCTGTCGAGCAGTCCGGCGAAGAGGAAGAAGACGAGCGGCACGGTGAACAGGATCACCGCGACGTAGGCGAGCCAGAGCGCCGCGAAGCGCCAGGGCTTTCCGCGTGTGCGATAATGCACGACGGCGAAGCCCGAGAGCATGAAGCCGGCGGCGAACGCGCCGCAGACCGCCGACCCGACGAAGGCCGGAACGCCGCCGAGGAACGCGAGGACGAGCCCGGCGGCGAAGATGCCGAGCGCCGCGCGCGGCATCCGGAGGGAGGCCGGCATGTCGTCGCGCGGCCGCTTCGACCGGCCCGACAGGCGCACGAGCGCGGAGGCGAAGTAGAAGCAGGCGAAGAGGATGATCACCCACACCGCGCCCTGGACGGCCGGGAGCGCATGGGCGAAGAACACCTTCATCTCCGCCACCGCATCCGCGTTCGGATGATAGGACGGGTTCTGCTGCTCGATCACCCGGATGAAGGAATTGACCACCTGGCCGACGATGTCGGTCCCGTAGCCCACGATGGCGCCGAGGATGACGAGGCCGACCGTCACCAGCGCCGCCAGGTGGAGCATGATCCGCGACAGCGGATACCAGGCGAGGCCGCCTGCCGGTCCGCCGACCTCCTCCGCCGGCCGCGCCAGATTGGCCAGGTGCCCGATCCACGCGGCGGGCGCGAGGCTCGTGGCGAGGAACATGACCGCCACCAGCGGCGAGACGGCCAGGGAGATCACGAGCGAGGCGACGGCGACCGCCGCGACGGCCGACAGGTCGCTCCAGCCGAGCGCGGCGATCAGGATCGGCATCGTCGCCGAGGAAAGCAGGAAGAACGACATCGACGACGGCGTCCCCGCGCTCAAGGAAAGGAGCGCGGTGGCAATCCCGGCCAGGAGGCCGACGAGCAGGGCTGAGCGGTTTGCCGTCATCTCTTTCGCTGTCCTGCCCGTTTCGAAGCAGTTAGGGGCGACATGCGGTGCCCCAGCTCGGGTTTTCTCTTTCGCCTGGTCCGCGCCCATCGCGGGAGGCTGCGACGGAGGCGGCCGGGGCCGCCTCCGCGAACGATCCTACTTCACGACGTAGGGCAAAAGGCCCAGGAAGCGCGCGCGCTTGATGGCCTTGGCCAGCTCGCGCTGCTTCTTCTGGCTCACCGCCGTGATGCGCGACGGCACGATCTTGCCGCGCTCGGAGACGTAGCGCTGCAGGAGGCGCACGTCCTTGTAGTCGATCTTCGGCGCGTTGGCGCCGGAGAAGGGGCAGGTCTTGCGGCGACGGTGGAAGGGGCGCCGCGTCGGGATCTGGTTGATGTCGACCATGCTCGTTCTCCCTTAGTTGCGGTCTTCGCGCGGACGGCGCGGTCCGCGGTCGTCGCGGTCGCCGCGGCGCGGACGGTCGTCGCGGTCGCGCTTCTGCATCATCGCCGACGGCCCGGCCTCGTGCTCTTCGACGCGGATCGTCATGTAGCGCAGGATGTCTTCGTTGATGCGCATCTGCCGTTCCATCTCCTTGACGGCGTCCGACGGTGCGTCGATGTCCATCAGGAGGTAGTGCGCCTTGCGGTTCTTCTTGATGCGGTAGGTGAGGGACTTCAGGCCCCAGTTCTCCACCCGGCCGACCTTGCCGCCGCCGGATTCGAGGACGCCCTTGTACTGCTCGACGAGGGCCTCGGCCTGCTGGCCGGAAATGTCCTGTCGCGCAAGGAACACGTGTTCGTATAGAGCCATGATCGGCTTGCCTTTCCTGCTTCGTTTCATGTCCCGGCCGATCGGCGGCTAAGCCTCAGCGACTTCCCGGACGGCCGCAGCCGCGCAAGAAAGACGTGTGATCGAGACGGTCGAGAGCGGAGACACGGGAGGCTGAGGCGCTGTCGCCTCGAACGGCCCCCGAAAGGGCCGGCCCTCCGTTCAGCCACCAGCCAGATGACCGGGTGTGTCGAACAGCGCGCTTATACGCATTTTCTCCGCCAATGCAAGGCCGGCGGGAGAACGCCGCCGAGGCCCCCGGAGGCCGGGCTCCGTCACATCGGCTTGCCGAACTTGCGGTGGACGTGGGCGATGTCGGCGAGCACGACCTTCGGCAGGTCGATCTCGGCGGCCGCGATATCGGTCCTGAGCTGCTCCATGGAGGTCGCCCCGACGATCACCGACGTCATGAACGGCCGGCTGCGGCAGAAGGCCAGCGCCATCTGCGCAGGGTCCAGCCGGTGCGTGCGCGCCACCTGCAGATAGGCGTCGACGGCCGACTCGGTGCATTTCGTGTACCGGCCGCCGAGATCCGGCGTCAGCGACCGGCGCGACCCCGGCGGCACCACGCCGCGCTGGTACTTGCCGGTGAGGAGCCCGCCCGCGAGCGGCGAGAATGCCATGAGCCCGACATCCTCGTGATGGCTGACTTCCGCGAGGTCGAGATCGAAGTAGCGGCAGAGGAGGTTGTATTCGTTCTGGATGGTGGCGACGCGCGGAAAGCCGTGCTCCTCGGCCATGCGCAGGAACTGCATCGTGCCCCATGCGGTCTCGTTCGACAGTCCGATCGCGCGGATCTTGCCTTCCTTGACGAGGCTCGAGAGCGTCTCGAGCGTTTCGTGCAGGTCTGCCTCCACGCGCCGCGTGTCCTGGCCGCTCGGATCGTAGGTCCAGCACTTGCGGAAGTGGTAGGACCCGCGGTTGGGCCAGTGGAGCTGGTAGAGGTCGATGTGGTCCGTCTTCAGCCGCCGCAGGCTGCCGGCGACCGCGTCGCGCAGGCCGGAGGCCGAGATCGGCGCGCCGTCGCGCACCCATTTGAGGCCGTCGCCCGTGATCTTCGTGGCGAGCACCACGTCGTTGCGCCGGCCGCTCTTGCGGAACCAGCTGCCGATGTATTCCTCGGTCCGGCCCTGCGTTTCCGCCAGTTTCGGATTGGTCGGATACATCTCCGCCGTGTCGAAGAAGTTGACGCCTTCGGAGAGGGCGTAGTCCATCTGCTCGTGGGCCTCGGCCTCGCTGTTCTGGTTGCCCCACGTCATCGTTCCCAGACAGATTTCGCTGACCTCGATGCCGGTGCGGCCGAGTTTGTTGAATTTCATGATACCCTTCTCGTTGTCTTTCGCAGGCGATTTCGCGGCGGAACATAGAGCGTTTGCGGAAAAAGGGGAAACCGGTTTTCCGCGGGGGAAACGCACGGGCGCCGCCGGTCAGAACAGGAGCCAGAGATAGGCGGCATAGCCCGCCAGCATGGCCGCGCCCGCGACGCGCCCGATGCGGTGGCGAATGACGACGATCGCCGAAAGCAGCACGGCGACGCCGATCATCACCGGAATGTCCGTCGCGGCGATCGACGGCGAGATGTCGATCGGCTCGACGAGGGCGGTGATGCCCAGGATCGCCAGGATGTTGAACATGTTGGACCCGACGACGTTGCCGAGCGCCACCTCTCCCTGGCGCCGCATGGCCGCGGCGACCGACGTCGCCAGCTCCGGCAGGCTGGTCCCGACCGCGACGATGGAAAGGCCGATGGTCGCTTCCGTAAGCCCCGCCGCGCGCGCGATGCCGGCCGCCGAACCGACGAGCAGCTCCGCACCGAAGAACAGCGCGGCGAAACCGCCCGCCAGCATGCACGCCTCGCGCGGCCCGGACAGGCGAATCGCGGTCTCGGGGTCTTCCGGTCGGTGGTTGCGGCGGTCGACGACGGTGACCCCCGCCAGATAGGCCGCGAGCGCCAGCACCATGGCCGCGCCCGCCCACGGCGGAATGCCGCCGAGCGCGGCGAGGGCGAGCATGGACAGGGACGCGGCGAGCATCATCGAGAGGTCGCGCTTGAGCCCCCCGATCTTCGCCGCGATCGGCGAGATGACCGCCGAAAGGCCGGCGATGAGAAGCACGTTGGCGATGTTGGAGCCGACGACGTTGCCGACCGCGATGTCCGGGGAGCCGCTCATGGCGGCGCGCAGCGAGACGAGCATTTCCGGCATGGACGTGCCGAAGCCGATGACGGTCAGCCCGATCAGCAGCGGCGGCAGGCGCAGGCGGTTGGCCAGCGAGACCGCGCCGCGCACCAGCCATTCGCCGCCGAGGAACAGAAGTACGAGGCCGGCGATGAGAGCAACGATGTCGAGCGTCATACTGGGTCCTGACCCCGGACTTCCGTCCCATTGTCGTGAAACGACAGCCGGATCGGTGCCGCATTGGATCGATAGAGCGCGATATCGTGCGTCCCGCGCCCACGTTCAAGGCATCGGCCGAGGAGGGGCCCCACGCACGTCATGGAGGCATTCGAGCTTGACAGCCCGCTGACGAGCGTGAAGACAGACTCGGGAAACGGCAAGGAACAGGCGTGGGGATACCATGACGATTGCATTGACCTTTCCGGGACAGGGCAGCCAGGCCGTCGGCATGGGCAGGGACCTGGCCGATGCCTTTCCGGAGGCCCGATCGGTCTTCGAGGAAGTCGACGACGCACTCGGCGAGCCCCTCTCCCGAATCATGTGGGAAGGGCCGGAGGACGCGCTCACCCTGACGGCGAACGCCCAACCCGCGCTGATGGCGGTCTCCATGGCGGCCGTCCGCGTGCTGGAGGCCCGCGGCCTCGTCGTCGCCGACCGGGCGGGCTTCGTCGCCGGGCATTCGCTGGGCGAATATTCCGCGCTCTGCGCCGCGGGCATGTTCTCGCTGTCGGCGACCGCGCGCCTGCTGCGCATCCGCGGCAACGCCATGCAGCAGGCGGTGCCGGTGGGCGAAGGCGCGATGGCCGCCATCATCGGGCTCGAGCCGGCCGAGGTCGATGCGCTCTGCGTGGAGGCCGCGGGAGAGGGGGTCTGCCAGGTCGCCAACGACAATGGCGGCGGGCAGATCGTGGTCTCCGGCAGCGCCGCCGCCGTCGAGAAGGCCGCGAAGCTCGCGGGCGAAAGGGGCGCCAAGCGCGCGATCATGCTGCCCGTGTCCGCACCGTTCCATTCCGCCCTGATGGCGCCCGCGGCCGAGGCGATGCGCGAGGCGATCGCCGAAACCGGCGTCAAGGCGCTGAGCCTGCCCGTCGTCGCCAACGTCACCGCCGAGCCCGTGCGCGACGCCGATGCCGAGGCCGAGCTCCTCGTCCGGCAGGTGACCGGGCGGGTGCGCTGGCGCGAAAGCGTCGAGTGGATGGCGGCGAACGGCGTCACGAGCCTCTACGAGATCGGGGCCGGCAAGGTTCTGACCGGGCTCGCCCGCCGCATCGACCGCAACCTCTCGGCCGCCGCGGTGAACACCCCGGTCGACATCGACAACGTCCTCGGCGCGCTTCTGGCCTGATCGGGCGATTGCAACAGTCCTGGGAAATTGCAACATTCGAGCGAAGGAGTGGCCATGTTTGATCTGGGCGGCCGAAAGGCCCTGGTGACCGGAGCGTCCGGCGGCATAGGCGAGGCGATCGCCCGCACCCTCCACGCGCAGGGCGCCGTGGTCGGCCTGCACGGGACCCGCGTGGAAAAGCTCGAGGCCCTGGCCGGCGACCTGGGAGAGCGCGTCGAGCTTTTTCCCGCCGATCTCTCCAATCGCGACGAGGTGTCCGCGCTCGGCGCCAGGGCGGAGGAGGCGTTGGAGGGCGTCGATATCCTCGTCAACAATGCCGGCGTCACCCGCGACGGCCTCTTCGTGCGCATGTCGGACGCCGACTGGGATGCCGTGATCGAGGTCGACCTGACGTCCGCGTTCCGCCTCACCCGCGAGCTGGCGCACCCGATGATGCGCCGCCGGTTCGGCCGCATCGTCAACATCGCCTCCGTCGTCGGCGTGACCGGCAACCCCGGCCAGGCGAACTATTGCGCCGCCAAGGCGGGCATGATCGGCTTTTCCAAGTCGCTCGCCCAGGAGATCGCCTCGCGCGGCGTCACGGTCAACTGCGTGGCCCCCGGCTTCATCGAATTGGCCATGACGGACAAGCTGAACGACCGGCAGAGGGAGGCGATCATGGGAGCCATTCCGATGCGGCGCATGGGCGTCGGCGCCGAGGTCGCCTCGGCGGTGGCCTACCTCGCCTCGGCCGAAGCCGCCTACGTCACCGGCCAGACGATCCACGTCAACGGCGGCATGGCGATGATCTGACGCCCGCTGCCCGGGCGTTTTTGCTTTCGAACGGTCGGCGGGCGTGGTAATCCGCCGGTCGCGACTGCCGGGGAGGGAACGGGAACCCCTGTGCGCCCGTTGAAAGGCGCAATCCACAGTTTGCAGCCGGACGCCCGAGGGCGCGGCCGAAAAATGGTGGCGGAAGCTTGATTAGGGTAAGCGATGCCGCTAACGAGGCATGAGTACAACGGAAGTAGGTCGAGGAAACCGACATGAGCGATATCGCAGACCGCGTGAAGAAGATTGTTGTCGAGCATCTGGGCGTTGATGCCGACAAGGTTGTCGAGAGCGCCAGCTTCATCGACGATCTGGGTGCCGATTCCCTCGATACCGTCGAACTCGTCATGGCCTTCGAGGAAGAGTTCGGCGTGGAAATCCCCGATGACGCTGCCGACACGATCCTGACGGTCGGAGACGCGATCAAGTATATCGAGAAGTCTCAGGCCTGAGACTTCCGAAGGTCCGGGCGGGCCTTCCCGTCACCCGTTGAAAGCGGTCTGGCAGGGCAGCGAAGCCGTCGTTTCCCGGCAACCCCGGTCAGGTTTACAGGAAAGACCGATGAGACGCGTCGTCATCACAGGATTGGGCATGGTCTCGCCGCTCGCATGCGGCGTCGAGGAGACCTGGTCGCGTCTGATCGAGGGCCGGAACGCCGCGGTCAAGGTGTCCGAGTTCGAGGTCGAGGATCTCCCGGCCAAGATCGCCTGTCGCCTGCCTTTCGGCGACGGGGCGAACGGGACCTTCAACGCGGACGACTGGATGGAACCGAAGGAGCAGCGCAAGGTCGACCCGTTCATCGTCTACGCGATGGCGGCGGCGGACCAGGCGCTGGCCGATGCCGGCTGGGCGCCGAAGTCGGACGACGACCAGTGCGCCACCGGCGTCCTGATCGGCTCGGGCATCGGCGGCCTCGACGGGATCGTCGAGGCGGGCTACACGCTGAGGGACCGCGGGCCCCGGCGCATCTCGCCCTTCTTCATTCCGGGGCGACTCATCAACCTGGCCTCGGGGCAGGTCTCCATCCGCCACGGGCTGCGCGGGCCGAATCATTCCGTCGTCACCGCCTGTTCCACCGGAGCGCATGCGATCGGCGACGCCACGCGCCTCATCGGGCTCGGCGATGCGGACGTGATGGTCGCCGGCGGGACCGAATCGCCCATCTGCCGCATCGCGCTCGCCGGCTTCGCCGCCTGCAAGGCGCTGTCGATCAGCCGCAACGACGAGCCTGAGAAGGCGTCGCGCCCCTACGACCGCGACCGCGACGGCTTCGTCATGGGCGAGGGCGCCGGCGTCGTCGTGCTCGAGGAACTCGAGCACGCCAAGGCCCGCGGCGCGCACATCTACGGCGAGGTCATCGGCTACGGCCTGTCGGGCGACGCCTACCACATCACCGCACCTTCGGAAGACGGCGACGGCGCCTATCGCTGCATGAAGTCGGCGTTGAAGAGAAGCGGCCTCGCGCCCTCCGACATCGACTACATCAACGCCCACGGCACCTCCACCATGGCCGACACGATCGAGCTCGGCGCCGTGGAACGGCTGGTGGGCGACGCCGCGTCCGGCATTTCCATGTCCTCGACCAAGTCGGCCATCGGCCATCTGCTCGGCGCCGCAGGGGCCGTCGAGGCCATCTTCAGCGTCCTCGCCATCCGGGACAACGTCGCCCCGCCGACGCTCAATCTCGAGAATCCCGAACGCGAATCGGCCATCGATCTCGTTCCGAAGGTGGCCCGCCGCCGCCCGATCGACGTGGCGCTCTCCAACTCCTTCGGCTTCGGCGGAACGAACGCATCGCTGATTTTGAGCCGCTACGACGCCTGATCGGTGGATTCCCGCACTTTTCCCCGTTTTTGCCATCTTGGATGGCGTAAGACGGACTCGTGAGCATTCATCGAGGATTCGCTTTGACCGAAGGCATAGAGCGACCGGATCGTCACGGTGTCGAGCGCGAGGCCGACGGCGAGCCGTCTGCGGCCTCCGCACCCGAGCCGAGGCGCGAGAAGGCGTCCGTGCCGGCGACGCGTTCCGGCCGCGCCCACAGCCAGGTCGTCGTCGTCGCCAACTTCCTGATGACCGTCCTGCTGCTCGGGGTGCTCCTCTCGGCCGCCGCCTTCTATTTCGGCGACCGCATGGTCAACGCGCCGGGCCCCCTCGGCGAGAGCGCGACCTACCTGGTCCCCAAGGGCGCCAGCGTCAGCGAGATCGGCGACGGTCTCGAGAAGCGGGGAATCATCACCGACGCGCGCCTCTTCCGCCTCGCCAAGCGGTTCTACATGCCCCACCAATCGCTGAAGGCGGGCGAATACCGGATCGACGCGCACGCCTCCATGCGCGCGATCCTGGAGCTGATGGAATCCGGCAGGTCGATCCTCTATTCCCTGACCTTCCCGGAAGGCTTGACGGTGCGCGAGATGTTCGACCTGCTTTCCGCCGACCGGACGCTGAGCGGACCGCTTCCGGAGAAGCTGCCGGCCGAGGGCTCGCTGATGCCCGACACCTACAAGTTCACCCGGGGAACGAGCCGGCAGGAGATCGTCGACAAGATGGAGGCGGCCGACCGCCGCGCCGTCGACCGCATCTGGAAGAGCCGGGATACCGATACGCCGGTCGCGACGAAGGAGGAGATGGTCATCCTCGCCTCGATCGTCGAGAAGGAGACGGGCAAGGCGGGCGAGCGGCCGCAGGTCGCCTCCGTCTTCATGAACCGGCTGAGGAAGGGCATGCGCCTCCAGTCGGACCCGACCGTGATCTACGGGCTCTTCGGCGGGGCCGGCAAGCCGTCCGGCCGCCCGCTCTACCAGTCGGACCTCGACAAGAAGACGCCCTACAACACCTACGACATAGCCGGCCTGCCGCCGACGCCGATCTGCAACCCCGGCCGCGCGTCGCTGGAGGCGGTTGCCAATCCGGCGAAGACGAAGGATCTGTATTTCGTGGCGGACGGCACCGGCGGGCATGTATTCTCCACCAACCTGAAGGAGCACAACGCCAACGTCAGGCGCTGGCGCGAGATCGAGGCCGCGCGCAAGGCCGACGCCGGCCAGTCGCAGGACGGAGCTGGAAAGAGCCCGAACTGAAGAAGGGGAAAGGGGGGCGCCGATGACAGTGCAATCGATGACCGGCTTCGCCCGCGCCGAAGGCGGCTCGGACGGAATTCGCTGGGTCTGGGAACTCCGGTCGGTCAACGGCAAGGGCCTGGACGTCCGCGCCCGGCTCCCCCAGGGCTACGAGCGCCTCGAGACCGAGGTCCGGCGCATGTGCACGGCGGCGTTCAACCGCGGCAACATCCAGGTGTCGCTTTCGGTGTCGGGCGGCACGTCCGCCCTCAAGCCGGTCCTGAACGAGGCCGCGCTGGACGCGGTGCTGGAGATCGCGGAGGCGCTGCAGGGCCGCATCGACGCCGAGCGCCCCCGCATCGACGGCCTGCTCAACATCCGCGGCCTGATCGACTGGCGCGATGCGGAGGTCGACCCCGAGGCGGCCGCCGCCGAGGACGCCGAATGGCTCGAGGGCCTGTCCCGGGCGATCGCGGCGCTGGCGCAGATGCGGGCGTCCGAAGGCGCGGCCCTGAAGCTCGCGCTCGACGGTCACGTCGACGCCATCGAGGCGCTGGTGGAGGGGATCGAGGCGGATCCCTCGCGCGGGGTGGAAGCGGTCCGCGCCCGCCTGGCCGAGCAGGTGGCGCGCCTCCTGGACTCCTCCGCAGGCCTCGATCCCGCCCGCCTTCACGTCGAGGCCGCGCTTCTTGCGACGAAAGCCGACCTCACCGAGGAGATCGACCGGCTGCGCGCCCATGTCGCCGCGACCCGCGACCTGCTCGCAGCCGGTGGCTCCGTCGGTCGCCGGCTCGACTTTCTCGCCCAGGAATTCAACCGCGAAGCCAATACGATCTGTTCAAAGTCGAACGCGGCCTCCGTGACCGCCGCCGGCCTGGAGCTGAAAGTCCTGATCGACCGGCTGCGCGAGCAGATCCAGAACCTGGAGTGACCGCCATGGCGACGCCCGATGCCGCACCGCTGGAAATCAGGCGCCGCGGCCTGATGCTCGTTCTGTCCTCGCCCTCCGGTGCGGGAAAGTCGACCATCGCGCGAGCCCTCTTGGAGAGCGATCCCGAACTCGAACTCTCCGTGAGCGTGACGACCCGCAAGCGCCGCGCGAGCGAGATCGAGGGCGTTCACTACCGTTTCGTCTCGATGCGCGACTTCGAGCGCCTGCGCGATTCCGATGCGCTGCTGGAATGGGCCGAGGTGCACGGCAACTTCTACGGCACCCCGCGCCAGGCGGTCGAGGAAGCCATGGCGGAGGGGCGCGACATGCTCTTCGACATCGATTGGCAGGGCGCCCAGCAGCTGCAGGAGAAGATGCAGGCGGACGTCGTCTCGATCTTCATCCTGCCGCCGACCGTGAAGGAACTGCGCGCCCGCCTCCACCGGCGCGCCGAGGACAGCGAGGAGGTCATCGCGACCCGCCTCGCCAACGCCCGCGACGAGATGCAGCACTGGCGCGAATACGACTACGTCATCGTCAACCAGGATCTCGGCCAGGCCTATCCCGCCGCCCGGGCCGTGCTGGAGGCCGAGCGCCTGCGTCCGGACCGGCGGCAGGGCCTCTACGACTTCGTCGCCTCGCTTCTGGAGGAGCCGGGCGACTGAGGGCCCGGCGCCAAAGCGCTTCCAGGAAAAGTGGAAACCGGTTTTCCGTCCGGAAGCGTGTGAAAGCAGTGAGCTAGGGCCTGTCCGCGATTCCGTGAAGCGCGGACAGGCCCTAGAGCGCTTCCAGGAAAAGTGGAAACCGGTTTTCCGTCCGGAAGCGCGCAAGAACAATGGGTTAGAGCCTTTTCGCGATTCCGTGAAACGCGAAAAGGCTCTAGCCGCCGAGCGCGTTGGCGAGCGCGCAGAACTCCTCGACCGAAAGCGTCTCGGCCCGGCGGGTCGCGTCGATGCCGACGCGCCCGAGCAGCGCTTCGCCGCCGAGCCCCTTGAGGCTTTGCCGCAGCATCTTGCGCCGCTGGCCGAAGGCGGCCTGCGTCACCCGTTCGAGATCCGTTGCCGAACACGCGATCGGCCGCTCGCGCGGCACGATGTGGACGACCGATGAACGCACCTTGGGCGGCGGCGTGAAGGCCTGCGGCGGCAGGTCGAACGCGATATGCGCCTCGCTCCGCCATCCCGCGAGGACGCCGAGCCGGCCATAGGCGCCGGAGCCCGGGCCGGCGACGATGCGCTCGGCCACCTCGCGCTGGAACATCAGCGTCAGCGATACGTAGAACGGCGGCCAGGGCTCGCTCGCGAGCCAGCGGACGAGAAGCTGCGTCCCGATGTTGTAGGGCAGGTTCGAAACGATCTTGAGCGGCCCGTCGCTCGCCGGGAGCGCCGAGGGAACCAGCGCGAGGGCGTCCCCCTCGATCAGGTGCAGGCGGCCCGGATAATGCGCGCCGATCTCCTCCAGCGCCGGCAGGCACCGCGGATCGCGCTCGACCGCGATCACCCGACGCGCGCCGAGCGCGAGCAGCGCCCGCGTCAGGCCGCCGGGGCCGGGCCCGACCTCCACGACCGTCGCCTGCGACAGGTCCCCCGCCGAGCGGGCCACCTTCTGGGTGAGATTGAGGTCGAGAAGGAAATTCTGGCCGAGCGCCTTGCGCGCGTCGATCCCGTGCCGTGCGATGACGTCGCGCAGCGGCGGCAGTCCGTCGATCGCGCTCACCGTGCCTCGCCGCGGCGTGCCCGAACCCTGGCACCCAGATCCGAGGCCATGCGGAGCGCGGCGATCAGGCTGTCCGGGCGGGCCTTTCCCGTGCCGGCGAGCCCGAAGGCGGTGCCGTGGTCCGGCGACGTCCTGATGAAGGGCAGGCCAAGCGTCACGTTGACGCTGTCGTCGAAGCCGAGCGCCTTGGCCGGGATCAGCGCCTGGTCGTGATACATGCAGATCGCGACGTCGTAGCGCGCGCGGGCCTCGTCGTGGAACATCGTGTCGGCGGGCAGGGGACCGACGGCGTCGATCCCCTCGCTGCGGATCCGGTCGATGGCCGGCCGAACGACGGTCTCGTCCTCGGTGCCGAGCGCACCGCCTTCGCCGGCATGCGGGTTGAGCCCGGAGACGGCGAGCCGGGGCCGCCCGATGCCGAAGCGCGAAGCGAGGTCCGCCGCGACGATCCGGCATGTCTGCTCGATCAGCTCCTGCGTGAGCAGGCCGGGCACGGCGCTGACGGGAACGTGGATCGTCACCGGCACGGCGCGCAGCCGCGGCCCCGCCAGCATCATCACCGGCATCGCCGGGTGGCCTGTGGCGACGGCGGCAAGATCGGCCAGGAATTCCGTGTGCCCGGGAAACTTGAAGCCGGCGGCGTAAAGGACCGACTTCGCGATCGGATTGGTCACCGTCGCGCTGCACGCCCCGTCGAGCGAAAGCGCCACGGCCTGCTCGATGGCGGAAACGACCGCCGCCGCATTGCTGGGATCCGGGCGGCCCGCCTCGCATGGCTCGGCCGCATGGACCGGCAGCACCGGCAGGGCGTCGGCGAAGATCCCGGCGGCCTCGGCGGGGCCTGCCTCCGCCAGGGGAACGGTGAAGCCGAGCGCCCGCGCCCGGTCCGCCAGCACCCGCGGATCTCCGACGAGGAGGAAGGGCGGAATATCGGCCTCTCCCCGCCTGAGCCACGCCGAAAGCGTGATGTCGGGCCCGATCCCGGCGGGGTCGCCCATGGTCATCGCAGGAACTGCCGTCACCGCCAAGTTCTCGCCCTCGCCAGCTTGTCTCCGCGTCGAGAGACGCCCGTTAGAGCGCTTCCAGGAAAAGTGGAAACCGGTTTTCCGTCCGGAAGCGCGTAAAAACAATGCGCTAGAGCCAGTTCGCGATTCCGTGAAGCGCGGACAGACTTTAGAGCGCTTCCAGGAAAAGTGGAAACCGGTTTTCCGTCCGGAAGCGCGTAAAAACAATGAGGTAGAGCCAGTTCGCGATTCCGTGAAGCGCGGACAGGCTCCAAGGGCCGGCACCCTCCGCACGGGAACCGCCGCCGGCCCTATTTGTAGGTGATCGTCGCGTGCTTGCGCAGTTCGGCCAGCAGCTTCTCGCCCGCGGAATTGTCCTTGCTTGCGTCGCTCTTCTGTTCGGAGCTGAAGACCGAGGCCGCCGCGGCGTCGTCCGAGACGGTCTTGGCGGAGCAGACGCCGATGAATTCGGCCCCCTGCTTGGTGATGTGCACGGGGGTCGCCTTGCCGGCCGGCGTCCTTTCGATGTCCGATTTCCATTCCGCCGGGAGCTGCGGCTGGAGAAACCGGCCGAGCTCCCGCACGGCCACGTCGTGCAGCTTGGCGGCGAAGTCGCGGGTCGTGTCGCAGCCCTGGAACCGCTGGCGCATCGCCTCCGCATCGTGCTTGCGCCGCCCGAGGATCGCGCTGCGGCGGTTCTCCGGCACCACGAAGATGACCTGCTGCAGCATGTACTCGGTGGTGGAGGGCTTCTTTTTGCCCTTTTCCAGCATGTTGGCCACGAGCTCGTTCGGGTCGGCGCCGCCGTTGCCGGCGTTGCCCTGCACGACGCGCGGCCAGCTCATCTGCACGGCGATGAAGTGCTTGAAGTGCTTCGCCGTCACGCCGGCGCGGTCGAGAACCGCCGACAGGCGCGCCGTCGTCATGTGATTGGACTTGGCGAAGCGCGCGAAGGCGGCGTCGACATCGTCGGTGGAGACCGAGGCGTGCGCCCGGCTGATCGCGATTTCCTTGACCTTCTCGTCGATGAGCTGCTTGCGCGCCATCTCGGGCAGATTGCCCTTCTTGTGCTGCAGCCGCAGGAAACTGATGCGGTGCGATATGTCGTAGCTGGTGATCGGCTGACCGTCGACGACGATCTTTATCTCGTTCGCCGCCCATGCCTGGCTGCTCGCCTGGGGCAGGAGGGCTGCCGCCAGAATAAGCGCGCAAGAGACCGAAGCGGCCCGCAGGGTACCGATGCGTATGATCATGACATGACCTTCCTGAAGCTCCTCGCCGGGGATCGCAAGATTTCCCGCCTTCGTTCTTCGCAAATTTAGCATGTGACGTAAATGGACGCCCCGTTGGGCAGAACCGTGACGGTGCATCCTTCTTCTGCCCTATTCCGTCAGGGTGTTCGAGCCGAGGGTCACGTCGCCGAGCGTCCTGAAACTAAGCGTCGCGCCGATCGACCAGTCGCTGCCGCTGGAGTTGGAGGGATCCAGCAGGTTCTTGGTCTGCGAATAGACGAGGTTCAGCGCGAAGCACTCGTTGTTGAAGGCGAGGCCCAGCCCGTCCCGGCTCACGCCGCTGCGCTCGATGTCGTAGGTGACGTTGCCGAAGATCCGCCAGTTCTGGTCGAAGCGCAGCGACGCCGTGGTCGAAATCTCTCTCTGCATCCCGGTGCTGCCGTATTCCGGCTGTGGCGCGAGCTCGGAATAGCTGACCGTCGTCGCGAAGCGCCGCGTCGAATAGCTCGCGCCGACGGCCGTGCGCTTCAATTCGAGGGAGGATTTGTCGAAGCGCGCCTGGGCGTCGAAATCGAGGCCCGCCGGGAGGCCGACGCCCACCGAGCCGACGAAATCCGATGCGGACGTGTCGAGG
The DNA here is from genome assembly GCA_963838155.1 of uncultured Alphaproteobacteria bacterium. Classification (GTDB taxonomy): domain Bacteria; phylum Pseudomonadota; class Alphaproteobacteria; order Rhizobiales; family Rhizobiaceae; genus Pararhizobium_B. The sequence continues at coordinate 441,065 of CAWIQE010000002.1, read as the reverse complement.
CCGGAATTGTGCCCGGCATAGACGAGGTCGGGCGAGGCGAACGAGTTCCGCCCGGCGAGCTGGTAGGACTGGCCGAACACGCTCTGGAGCGTCACGCCGCTGTCGAAGGAGCCGGTATAGCGCAGGCCCACATTCGCCCGGGTGCCGCCTTCCACGCGGTCGAACCCTGAAAACTTGTCGCGGCGGAACAGATTGGTCGTGTCGAAGACGAAGCTCTGGGCGTCCTCGTTCGGCAGGCCGCCGGGCCTCGACTTGTCGGGACGGACGAAGACCTGGGCGATCGGCTCGATCACGTGCGTGCTGTGCGCCGTGGCCGCGAGGATCGGGTAGCGCGCCTCGATGCCGGCCGTCTCCATCGTCCGGCCGAAGGTGCCGCTGCCGGCGTAGTCGGCGGCCGCCGGCGCGTTTCCCGGATAGTCGTCGTTGACCGCGAAGGCGTCCCCGCGGACCGCGAGGATCGGCGTCAGCAGCAGGCCCTGCGGCGTCGTTACCGTGCGCTTCCATTCGAGGTCGCCGGACAGCCGGTTGTCGTTGCCCGAAAGACCGCGATAGCGCACCACCCCGCCGCCGTTGACGTCCGTCGCCAGTTCGTCGCGCGTCAGGCTCGTCGCGTTGGCGGTGAAGGTCAGCTGGCCGCCGAACACCGGCTCGACGGGGGTGTAATTGTAGTCGATTACCGGCAGCACGAAGGGCTGCTGGCGTTCCAGGCTCGTGTAATAGGCGGGGTTGAGGTAGTTGTCGGGCGCCTGCTCGTCGAAATGATAGGCGCGCAGGTCGAAATAGTTCCGGCCGGCAAGCCCGGTGAGGTGCGCCTCGGACGTCACCGGGCTGCCGGCATAGCCGGTGATGCCGTAGGTGCGGGCGAAATTCGAATCGCTTTCCAGCATCACGTTCCAGCCGACGTTCCAGCGCGGATTGATCGCGAAGCTGCCCTGCGAGGCGACGAGGCCGCGGAACCTAAGGCCGCGGTCTTCCGTGCCGACGTGGAAGGCATTGGGGCTCGCCTGGTCGATCCCGGCAAGCGTCAGCCTGTGGAAGCCGTTCCGGAACCGCTGGCGGAACTCCGCCTCGGCGAGAAAGCCCTGCTTCGTATAGCCCGTGCCGGTAAAGGTGGCGTCCGCATAGGGCGAGATCACCTGGTAGTAGGGCACGGAGAGGCCGAAGCCGAGGGTCTTCCGGTAGCCGAAACCGGGACGCAGGAATCCCGATTTCCGCTTCACCGTCTGGTCCGGCACCGAGAAATAGGGGAAATAGGCGATCGGAACGCCGAACATCTCGAAATGCGCGTCGCGCAGGCGGATCGTCTTCGCGTTCGAGTCGTGAACCACCCGCCGCGCCTTGATCTGCCAGAACGGCGCCTTCTCCGGATGCTTCTTGCAAGGCTCGCAGGCCGTATAGACGCCGTTGTTGAACTGGGTCTCCACGCCACCGCGCCGCTCGGCGCTCTCGGCGACGATATGGGTGCGGTCCGTCGTGTCGATCCTCAGCCCGTTGACGAACCCGTCGGCGAAATTGTCCGTGACGTCCAGCGTGTCGGCATAGAGCTTCGTGCCGTCCGGATCGACGAGCTCGACCTCGCCGTCGGCCCTCATGCGGCCGGAATCCTGGTCGTATTCCACGCGCTTGGCGACGAGCCGGTAGCCGCCATAGGCGATGCGCACCTTACCCGCCGCAACGACCGTGTGCTGCCGGTCGTTGTAGGTGAGCTCGTCGGCCGACAGCAGCAGCTTAGAATCGGTCGGAACCGTCATCCCCGACGGCAGGCCGCCGGACTGTGCCGAGGCGCTACCCGACAGCGCGCACGCGGCAGCGATCACCGCGGCGCTGGCGCCGGCGCCGAGCGCCCTCCGGAAGGTCGCGATTGTGCGCAGCCGGACCCCGACCACTATCCATCCTCCTTATGGAGCAGAACTGTCACCCCCAGCGCCATGGCGATCACGACCGGTATCCAGGCTGCAGCGATCGGCGGAATGATCCCCGCGCCGCCGAACGACTTGATCAGCACGGAGACGACATAAAGCACGAAGCCGGCCACGATGCCACCCACAATCACCGACACGGACTGCCCCATCCGCGCAAATCTGAGCGACACCACGGCGGCGATCAGGGTCATTGACACGAAGAGGAAGGGCAGGGCGACAAGCGTCTGGAACTGAACGGCAAAGGTGTTGCCGCTCAGGCCGTAGGAACGGGCGACGTCGACCTTGTGGGGCAGCTCGAAAAAGGGAACCGTCTTCGGATTGGAAAGCGATTCGCGAACGAATTCCGGCTCGAGGTTGGTCTTCACCTCGACATGCTTGCTGTCGACCTCCGGTTGACCGGCGCGGAAGGTGCGCACGTCGCTGAGGATCCATTTGCCGTGCTCCAGGCGCGCGCGCCGCGCGTCGGAGCGTTCGAGGACCTCTCCATTCGGATCGATTTGCAGGAACATCGCATTTCCGAGGAGCAGGCCCCCGTCGGCGACCGTCCCGGCGCCGATGATCGTGGTGCCTTCCTGCGTGCGCTGGCGCAGCCAGGGCGGGCGGACGTTGTCGACGCTGCCACTGTTCCTGAGGCCGGCCGCCACCTCCTGCAGCTCAGCGAGTTTCAGGCTGTGGGCGGCGAGCGGATTGACCACCGTGACGAGGAGGACGCCGACGATGAAGCTGGCGACCGCCAAGGGGGAGAGGAACTGCCAGGCCGAAACGCCCGTCGATCGGGTGACGACCAGCTCGTTCTTCCGGTTGAGGCCGATGAGCGTCGCCATCGAGGCGAAGAGGATGATGAACGGAAACGTCGTCTCGATGATGCTGGGCATGCGCAGGAACGAAAGGTAGAGCGTGTCGAGCGTCGTGAACTTGGTGTCGTCGGGCAGCCGGCTCGACACCTCCGTGAAGTCGACGATCACCACCAGCAGCAGGATGCCCGTCAGGAAGCGCAGGATCGTGGCGACCTGCCGGCGGAAGAAATAGCGCGAAAGCGTCCCGGCGATCATGCGGAGCGGCCCCTTGCCAGGATCCTGCGACCGAGCCGGCCGGCCCCTCCCGAAAGCGCCCGCGAGCCGTCGGTCATGGCGTCCAGCCACGATTGCGGCAGCGAAACCTGCCGTTCCATCAGGATGAGCGTGGCATAGGAGACGATGCCGAAGGCCGGTACCGCGAAGGTCAGCACCGCGAAGATCAGGCTGTTGCCCGATTCCGGCTCCACGTAGAAGCCGGCCGCCCGGTAGAACAGCGCGACGGCGAACGCCATGACGTCGTATTGGGTGCGCCCGGTACGGCTCGAATGCGCCTTGCCCATGAAGCTGATCGCCACCAGCCCGAACAGCAGCGGATACATCCACTCGCTGAACCGCTTGTAGATCTGTTCGACGAAGAGGTCGGGCCGGTCCTTGTAGTAGGGGTCGTTGGCGTCCGGGCTGAACAGATACGCGGTCGAATCCTCCTTCGGATAGTAGTGCGTGACATGCGTGCTGGCCGGAAACAGCGCCAGGTCGAGCGCGTAGGCCTTGAATTTGATGATCGAGACCTTGCCGGTGGCGTTGTCCTTGTTTTGCGCCTGTCCGTCCTGGAGCACCAGCACCTGGTCCGAGCCACGCCTGACAAGCTGTCCGGCCCTGGCGTAATAGGTGAGGCTCTTGGCCTTGTCGCGCGTGTCGGAAATGAAGATGCCGCGCAGCTCGCCCCCGCTCGCCACGTCGGAGACGTTGAAGTAGACGCCGTCGTCGAGCCGGGTGAAGGTGCCGGTCTGGATGGCGCTGGACAGGAGGTCGCCGCTGGCGCTCGTGACGATGTTGCGCACCTGCCGGTTGGCGCTCGGCTCGATCAGGTGGTTCGAGGCCAGCGTGAAGACCGACATGCCGATGGCGATCAGAAGCACCGGCCGGGCGATGACGCGCGGCGGCGCGCCGGCGCTCTCGATCACCACCAGCTCGGAATCCTCGTTCATGCCGCCGAGCGTGTAGCTGGCCGAGATCAGGAGGGCGAAGGGCATCACGATCACCATGACCTTCGGCATCAGCATGAAGGCGAGCTTGCCGTAGGTCATGATCGACTGGCCGGTCGACGTCAGCAGGTTGACGTAGAGCAGAATCTGCGTCGTCATCGCCAAGACCGTGGTGACGACCAGGATGCCGATTGCGAGCAGGAAGATCCGGCGGAATATGTAGCGTTCGATCTGATTCATGCGGCCCGATGAATTGCTCCGCTCGGCGACGGGATCGGTTGGGGTCGGTATGCGAGAGCAGCCGAAATCCGCGCCACGATCGCCGGCGCCGCCTCTGCTGCCTGTCGATGCTTCAAGCGGGCAGTTGCGTCATCGGCCATTCGATGAGGCAGATCAAGCATCAAATTGGATAATTTACGGCAAAGGAAGATGGTTAATCCGCACCGCCGTGCATCGCGGCCGGCCACCGCCGGCGTCCGCATCCCGGCGGATCGGGGCAGGGGCTTGCCATCCGGCGCGAATACTCCATGATCTCGCCATCCGCCCCCGCCCTCGTCCCAATCCGATGGAGCAGTCATGAAACGTACGATCGAAGTCACCTTTGCGGAATCGGCGGAGCCGAAGGGCGGGCTGGCGATCGTCGCCGCCGTGGCCGGCGGCACCCATGCCCGCAGCGCCGGCCGCATCGATCCGAAGGGCGTCGTCGAGCGCGCCCGCGAGGTCACCGGCTTCTCTGGCAAGGCGAAGGCGACCGAGGACATCGTCGCGCCGGAAGGCGCGCCGGTCGACCGGATCGTGCTCGTCGGTCTCGGCGACCCCGCCGGCCTGAAGCCGCACGACTGGCTGACCGTCGGCGGCATCGCGACGGCGCAACTGAAGAAGGCGGGATCGGCCGTCGCCTTCCTCGACGTTCCCGGCCTCGACGTCGGCGCCCAGGAGGCCGCGGACTTCGCCGCCGGCATGCTCCTCGGCGCCTACGCCTTCGACGCCTACAAGACGAAGAAGCGCGACGACGATGCCGACGAGCCGCCGAAGAAGACCAAGGTGACGGTCGTCGTCGGCGATCCGTCGGCGGCCAAGAAGGCCTTCGCCGAGCGCCGCGCCGTCGTCGACGGGGTGACGCTCGCCCGCGATCTCGTCAACGAGCCGGCGAACGTGCTCGGCCCGGAAGAATTCGCAGCACGGGCGAAGGCCCTGGAAAAGCTCGGCGTCGAAGTCGAGGTGCTCGGCGAGAAGGAGATGCGCAAGCTCGGCATGGGCGCTCTTCTCGGCGTCGCGCAGGGCTCCGTCCGGCCGCCGCGGCTGGCGATCATGCAGTGGAACGGCGGCCGGTCGAAGGAAAAGCCCGTCGCCTTCATCGGCAAGGGCGTCGTCTTCGACACCGGCGGCATTTCCATAAAGCCGGCCGGCGGCATGGAGGACATGAAGGGCGACATGGGCGGCGCCGCCGCCGTCACCGGCCTGATGCACGCGCTCGCCGCGCGCAAGGCGAAGGTGAACGCCGTCGGCATTCTCGGGCTCGTCGAGAACATGCCCGACGGCAACGCCCAGCGGCCCGGCGACATCGTCACCTCGATGTCCGGCCAGACGATCGAGGTGATCAATACCGACGCGGAAGGCCGCCTCGTCCTGGCGGATGCGCTCTGGTACTGCCAGGACCGGTTCGAGCCGCGGTTCATGGTCAACCTCGCGACCCTCACCGGCGCCGTCATCGTGGCGCTCGGGCACCACCACGCCGGCCTGTTTTCCAACGACGACGAGCTCGCCGAGCAGCTTCTCGCCTCGGGCCTGCGCACCGAGGAAAAGGTCTGGCGCCTGCCGCTCGGCCCCGAATACGACAAGCTGATCGATTCGAAATTCGCCGACGTCAAGAACACCGGAGGCAGGGCCGCCGGCTCGATCACGGCGGCGCAGTTCCTCCAGCGCTTCGTCGACGGCACGCCCTGGGCGCATCTCGACGTCGCCGGCACCGCCATGGGCTCCCCCCGGACGGAAATCAGCCGGTCCTGGGCGTCGGGCTTCGGCGTGCGCCTCCTGAACGATCTCGTGAAGACCCATTTCGAAGGCTGAGGCAGGGGCGGTCGTGGCGGAGGTTCTGTTCTATCACCTGACCGATTCGCGCCTGGAGGACGCGCTTCCGCCGCTCCTGGAAAAGAGCATCGAGCGCGGCTGGCGCGTCGTCGTCCAGACCGGCAGCGAAGAGCGGCGCGATGCGCTCGACGCCCATCTGTGGACCTACCGCGACGCCGCTTTCCTGCCGCATGGCTGCGACACCGCGCGTCATCCGGACCGCCAGCCGGTCGTCCTCTCGGCGACGGACGCGAACCCCAATCGCGCGACCGTCCGTTTCGTCGTCGACGGCGCGTCGCCGGCCGGGGTCGCCGACTACGACCGTCTCGTCTTCATGTTCGACGGTCACGACGGCCAGCAGGTCGAGGACGCGCGCCTCCACTGGAAGCGCCTGAAGGAGGAGGGGCACGCGCTGACCTACTGGCAGCAGACGGAAGACCGGCGCTGGGAGCGCAAGGCCTGAGCCGCGCGCCGGACCGATCGTCTCCCGCTTATGCCGAGGGAAGAGCGGACGGGCGCTTTAGAGCGTGTCCGCGTTTCACGGAATCGCGGACACGCTCTATCTCTTTGTTTTTACGCGCTTCCGGACGGAAAACCGGTTTCCACTTTTCCTGGAAGCGCTTTATTTGCCGAAGGCGAGCGTCACCGTGAACGGCCAATCCCTGCGGTCGGCCGCCGCCGGTATCGGCGGAAACGGGGAGGCGCGCCCGACGGCCGCGATCGCCGCCTTGTCGAGCACGTCGAAGCCGGAGCTGGCGACGATCGAGACCGAGGTGGCGCGCCCCGACCTGTCCACCGCGAAATGCACGGTGGCTTCGCCGGTCAGCCGCGCCGCCTTCGCTCCGGCAGGGTAGCGCAGGGCAGCGCCGAGCTTGCGCGCCACGCTGCCGGGATAGCTCGAGACCGCGGCGTCGCCGGACCCCTTCTCCGCCTTGCCCTTCGTCGTCGAGACGCTCTTTCCCTGCCGGCTTCCGGTCAGCGCGCCCCGCCAGCTCTCCGTCCCGCCGCCTTGGGGAAGGAGGAAGGGCTGGCGAAAGGTCCGTGCGACCTCGGGGCTTTTCGGCTCTGGGCGTTTCGCCTCGGGGCGTTTCTCGGGTGTCGGAGGGGTCGCGGGCGCTGGCGTCTGTACGGGCGGCGCAGCCGGCTTCGCCGCCGCCGCGCCGTTGCCCTCCGCCGCCGCCCCTTTCGCCGAAAGCAGCGGGGGCGCCTCCGGTTTGCGGGCGTCGGCTTTCTCCAGCACCGGGGGCTCCAGCACCGGGGGCTTCGGCACCGCGGGCTTCGGCACAACAGGCTTCGGGACGGCCACCGCCGGGTCGGCGGGCGCCGGCGCCTTTGGCGGCGTAGGCGGTGGAGCGGGCGGCGGCGTCAGGACGACCGATATCGCCCCGTCCTTGCCCGATCTCCGGCCCGTCTCGGCATTGTCGTTCTTCGCGTCGCCGATGGCGGCGAGCCCGTCGTCGTGGACGCCGGCAAGCAGCGTCGAGGCGAGGTCGCGGCCCGGCCCGGTCAGGAAGAGCGCGGCGATCGACAGATGAAGCGCCACTGACGCCGCCGCGGCGACCGGAAGCCGACCGGAAAACGAGGTGCCCCGGTCCGGGACGCGTTCCGACGGGGCCTCCACGTCGGGAACCGCGGGCGCTTCCGCTTCCGCCGCCGCCAGGCCGCTGTCATCCAGAATGAGCGTCATCCGAACCCCGGGACGGTGAGTGACACTTTGGTTTTCTAAAGCGTTTCCAGGAAAAGTGGAAACCGGTTTTCCGTCCGGAAACGCGGCTGGGAGAGTTGTTTCCAGGAAAAGTGGAAACCGGTTTTCCGTCCGGAAGCGCGGCTGGGAGAGTTGTTTCCAGGAAAAGTGGAAACCGGTTTTCCGTCCGGAAACGCGGCTGGGAGAGTTGTTTCCAGGAAAAGTGGAAACCGGTTTGTCCGTCCGGAAGCGGCGGCATCCGTGGAGGCGGTTTCCAGGAAAAGTGGAAACCGGTTTTCCGTCCGGAAGCGCTCCAGCCTCCGCCGTCACCCTCACCCCCACCGCCGTCACCCCACCCCCACCGTCGTCATCCTCGGGCTTGTCCCGAGGATCTGCAGTCGGCGCCGCATCCCCGGCGGGCGTTGTCGGATCCTCGCCACAAGGGCGAGGATGACGGAGCGAGCGAGAGTGCGAATGGAGGCGCGTTTCCAGGAAAAGTGGAAACCGGTTTTCCGTCCGGAAGCGCGTAAGCCTCCGCCGTCACCCTCACCCCCACCGCCGTCACCCCACCCTCACCGTCGTCATCCTCGGGCTTGTCCCGAGGATCTGCAGTCGGCGCCGCATCCCCGGCGGGCGTTGTCGGATCCTCGCCACAAGGGCGAGGATGACGGAGCGAGACGAGGGTGCGAATGGAGGCGCGCTTCCAGGAAAAGTGGAAACCGGTTTTCCGTCCGGAAACGCGACCCGGCGGCTTCGGCTTACTCGGCTGCGACGGCCGCGTCGTACTCCGTCGACAGGGCCAGCCACTCGTCCTCCGCCTCGGCGAGCCGCGCCTGCGCATCGGACCGCTCCCTGGCGAGGTCCGCCGCCTTGCCGGGCGTCTTTTCGTAGAGGAGGGGATCCGCCAGCTTGCCGTCGAGCGCTTGAATCGTTTTCTCCAGTTTGGCCGTCAGGGATTCGAGATCGTTGATCTTTTTCCGCATGGGGGCCATGGCGGCGCGGCGCTCCGCGGCTGCCTTGCGCTGCCCGGCCTTCGATTTCGGTTCGTCCTCGGCCGCCGCCTTCGGCTTGTCCGCCGGCCGCGCCCCGGAGACGATCAGGCTGCGATAGTCCTCCAGGTCGCCGTCGTAGGACTTGACGGTGCCGTCCCGCACCAGCCAGAGGCGGTCGGCGGTCGCCTCTAGCAGGTGACGGTCGTGCGAGATGAGGATCACGGCGCCCTCGAAGTCGTTCAGCGCCCGAATGAGCGCCTGCCGGCTGTCGATGTCGAGGTGGTTCGTCGGCTCGTCCAGGATCAGCAGGTTCGGCGCGTCGAAGGTCGCCAGCCCCATCGCGAGCCGCGCCTTCTCGCCGCCCGACAGGTCGCCGGCGGCAGTGTCCATCTTCTCGGTCGCCAGCCCCATCGCCGCCACCCGGGCGCGCACTTTCGCCTCCGCAGCCTCGGGCATCCGCTTGCGCACGTGCTGGACCGCGCTTTCCCCGGGAACGAGATCGTCGAGCTGGTGCTGCGCGAAATAGCCGATCCTGAGGTTCGGCGCGACCTGCATCCGGCCCGTGTCGGGGGCGAGGCGGCCGGAGATCAGCTTCGCGAAGGTCGACTTGCCGTTGCCGTTGGCGCCGAGCAGGGCGATCCGGTCGTCGTTGTCGAGCCGGAGGTCGAGGCGGGAAAGCACCGGCTCGCCGGGCACGTAGCCGACCGACGCCGCCTCGAGCGCGATGATCGGCGACGCGGCCTGCTTGTCGGGGGTCGGGAAGGAGAAGCCCTGCACGTGGTCCTCGACGACCGCGTCGACCGTGCCCATCCGCTCCAGCGCCTTCAGCCGGGACTGGGCCTGCCGCGCCTTCGATGCCTTGTAGCGGAAGCGCTCCACGAAGGCTTCCATGTGCCGGCGCTTCGCCTCGGTCTTGGCCCGCATCTTGGTCTGCAGCTCGGCGGCTTCCGCCTTCTGGCGCTCGAACTGGTCGAAGGAACCGCGGTAGAAGGTCAGCTTCTTCCCGTCGAGATGGACGATGGAACCGACCGCCCTGTTCAGGAGATCCCGGTCGTGGCTGATGACGACGACCGTATGGGGATAGCGCCGGACATAGTCCTCGAGCCAGAGCGTGCCCTCGAGGTCGAGATAGTTCGTCGGCTCGTCGAGAAGCAGGAGGTCCGGTCGGGCGAAGAGCACGGCGGCGAGCGCCACGCGCATGCGCCAGCCGCCGGAGAAGGAGGAGGCGGGCCGCCGCTGCGCGGCCTCGTCGAAACCGAGGCCGGCAAGGATGCTCGCCGCCCGGGCCTCGGCCGAATGGGCGTCGATGTCGACGAGCCGCGTCTGGATTTCGGCGATCCGGTGGGCGTCGCGCGCCGTCTCCGCCTCGGCCATCAGGGCGCTGCGCTCGAGGTCGGCTGCCAGCACGATGTCGACGAGCGGCTCCGCGGTTGCCGGCGCCTCTTGCGCGACCTGTCCGATGCGGCAGTTGCGTGGCAGCGAGACCGCCCCGGATTCCGGCGCGAGTTCGCCGGAAACGATCCGGAAGAGCGTCGACTTGCCGGCCCCGTTGCGGCCGACGAGCCCCGCCTTGGTTCCGGCCGGGAGCGTCAGCGAGGCGTTGTCGATCAGGAGCCGCCCGGCGATGCGGGCAGAAAGGTTCGAGATGGTCAGCATGGGACGCTTATTGACGCACGAAATCGCATAAGGCAAGGATACGGCGCCCGATCGACCGTCGATCAGGCATTTTCATCCGCGTTTACTGCGAGACGCATTTCAGGCTGTTGCAGACGGCCGGATTTTCTTTGAATTGGCCCTGCAAGCAAAGGAGATTAGGCATGACCGCCAAAGCGCTTTACGTACGTCTCGAGGCAAAGCCCGGCAAGGAAGACGAAGTCGAGGCATTCCTGAAGAGCGGTGCGGCTCTCGTCGACGACGAGCCGAAGACCGTCGCCTGGTTCGCAATCCGCATGGGACCCTCGACATTCGGCATCTTCGATGCGTTCGACGACGATTCCGGCAGGGACGAACATCTCTCGGGCGAGGTCGCCAAGGCCCTCATGGCGAGAGCCGACGAGCTCCTGGCGGAAGCCCCGTCGATCAACAAGATCGACGTCATCGCGGACAAGCTTCCGTAAGTCGCATCGGCGGGTGCCGGGGCCTCCGCTTCCGGTGCCCGCGCGAGCCGGTTGACAGCTGTCAACTTCCGCGCGTCTTCCGCCTGCCCGGATCGCGGCCGCCCGCCGGCATGCGCTTCAGGCGAAGCGGCGACCTTCGGGCTCCCTGTGAAAATAGACGAGGTCGAGCGGCGGCGGTTCCTTGCCCAGCGTCGACAATATGCCGTGCGCCTGCCCGCGGTGATGGGTCTGGTGGTTGAAGAAGTGGGCCAGCGCCGGCGCGAGCCGCTGGCTGATCGTGCGAACGTCGGTCATCGACACGTAGGTGAAGCGGCCCTCGAAATCCGCCTCCGACAGCCCCTCGACATAATCGACGATGCGGGCATCCTCCGCCTTGCGGGCCACGAGCATCGCGCCGAAGGCCTCGTGGATGATGGCATCGAGGCGCGGCGGGTGGTCGCCTTCGCCGGTGAAGCGCTTCATCCATACCCGGTCGGCGACCAGGATGTGGTTGAGCGTGCCCTGCATGGAGGTGAAGAACGCATGGACGTCGCGGCGGAATTCCTCCGGCGTGAGGTCGGCCACCGCGTCGTAGAGCCTGCGGTTGGCCCAGGCGTTGTACGCGGCAAGCCCCGAGAAATGTGCCTTGATCATCGCCCCATGCGCCTCCTGCCCGTCCGGCCTGCGATGGCCAAGGCCTATCACGCCGCGCATCGCGGCGCCATGGGCGGGCCGCCCTCGCACCCGCGCACCGCCCGCTCGCACCCTTGTGTCCGTCGAGCGCTCCGGCTATTTAGGGCAATTCCCGGAAAGGTGGAACCCGTTTTCCGCCTGGAATTGCGCAAAAACAACGAGATAGGGCCCATTCGCGATTCCGTGGAACGTGGACCGGCCCTAGCCCCCGAGAGTTCGAAAGGCCGGTGACGGCCGACCAGCAAGCAAGGATGAACCATGGCGATCGAACGCACCTTCTCGATGATCAAGCCCGACGCAACCAAGCGCAACCTGACAGGCGCCATCACCCGAATGTTCGAGGACGCCGGCCTCAGGGTCGTCGCCTCGAAGCGCGTATGGATGAGCCTCCGCGAGGCGGAAGGCTTCTACGCGGTTCACAAGGAGCGCCCCTTCTTCGGCGAGCTGACCGAATTCATGTCCTCCGGCCCGACGGTCGTGCAGGTGCTCGAGGGCGAGAACGCCATCGCGAAGAACCGCGAGATCATGGGCGCCACCAATCCCGCCGATGCCGCCGAGGGCACCGTCCGCAAGCTCTATGCCCTCTCCATCGGCGAGAATTCCGTCCACGGCTCCGACGCCCCCGAGACGGCCAGGGAAGAGATCGCCTACTGGTTCTCGGGCACCGAGATCGTCGGCTGAGTTCTCTGCAGGCGTGAAGCCGGCGGCCGCGGCCGGAAACGGCATGCGGCCGGCCGGCGGCCTCAGTCGTCCGGTCGCGAGGCGTAGCGGCTGTCGTAGTTGCCGTGCCGGGCGACGAACCGGGCGAAGGTCGGCCCGATGATCAACACCATGACGAAGCGAACGGCCTGCAGCGTCATGACGAAGGGCAGGTTGACCGGGCTCGAGGCGCTGATGATGGCGATCGAATCCATGCCGCCGGGGCTCGTCGCCAGATAGGCGGTCAGCGGGTCGATCCCCATCGTCCGGCTGAGGATGAAGGCGAGGCCGCCGCAGAAGGCGATCAGCACCAGGATCGACCCCAGCACCCGCGGCAGCGCGCTCGCGACGTTCGCCAGGACGTCGCGGGTGAAGCCGAGGCCGACCCGCCACCCGATCAGGGCATAGGACGGCGCGAGCAGCCAGATCGGCAGCGCGAAGCTCGCCAGCCCGAGCGCGTGCAGGGTCGCGCCGACGACCAGCGGCACGATGAGCGGACCCGCCGGGATTCGCGAAACCGCGCCGGCCGCGGAGCCGGCGACGACGAGCAGAGCCGTCTCCCCGAGGCCCAGCCAGTCGACGGCCAGCGCCTGCGCCGGCGCGTGCGCCGCCGGAGCGCCGACCCAGATGCGGGCGATGACGGATGCGGCGAGGGCGACCATCACGACCCGGGCATATTGCATGAAGGCGACGAGCCTTGCGTCCGCCCCGAAGGCTTCGGCCATCAGCATCATCGCCGTGGCCCCGCCCGGCGAAGACCCCCATACCGCCGCCGAGCCCGGCAGCACCTGCCAGCGGCTCATCAGCCAGCCGAGGGTGCTGCTCGCCACGATGACGGTCGTGACCAGCGCGACGAGCAGCGGCCAGTCGTCGAGGAAGGTCAGGATGATCTCCGGCGTGATCGAGTTCGCGACGAGGCAGCCGATGACCGCCTGGGCGAGCATGTAGGGCTTGCCGGCGACACGGATGCGCGCATCGAACATCGCGGCACCGATGCCGACGATCATCGGCCCGAGCAGCAGCCCTGCCGGGACCCCGACGAATTCCAGCGCGGCGGCCAGTGCGACCGACGCCGCGACCAGTGCCGTCCACTGGGCGGCCTTCGGCCAGCCACCGATGAGCGTGGCCGGCTTCCTGTCCGTTTGCTGGGGCAATGAGACACTTTCGTGCGTTGCGGGCCCGAAGGACCTGCAGGGTGACGTCCGTCTGCAGGAGCCTTGTCTAGGCCAATTCCAGGAAAAGTGGAACCCGGTTTTCCGTCCGGGATTGGCAGGGCAAACCCCAATTCCAGGAAAAGTGGAACCCGGTTTTCCGTCCGGAATTGGCAAGGCAAACCCCAATTCCAGGAAAAGTGGAACCCGGTTTTGGCTCAGCGCCAGCGCAGGAGAACCGCCTCGTCCTCGTCGCGCGCGGCGACCCAGTCGCCCGCCGTTCCGTCCAGCCGGTGTTCCTTCTTCCAGAACGGCGCCGCGCTCTTCAGGTAGTCCATCATGAAACTGGCGGCCTCGAAGGCGGCATGGCGATGCTTCGATGCGGCGGCCACCAGCACGATGTTGGCGCCGGGCTCGATGCGCCCGAACCTGTGGATCGCGGCGAGCCCCGTAAGCGGCCAGCGCTCCATCGCCTCCCTTGCGATGCGCGCGATCTCGTCCTCCGCCATGCCGGGATAATGCTCCAGCTCGAGGGCCGCGAGCGTTCCGCCCTCGTCCCGGCAGAGGCCGCTGAAGGTGACCACCGCGCCGGCATCGCGCCGGCCGGCCGTCAGGGCGGCAATCTCGGCGTTGACGTCGAAATCGTCGCGCTGCACCCGCACCGTCGGGGAAAGGGCCGCGGCGTCCATCGGCTTCAGCCGCCGGTCATCGGCGGGAAGAGGGCGATCTCCCGCGCGCCCGCCACCGGGGCCTCGTGGAGCGCATGCTGGCGGTCGATCGCCACGCGGATCGCCTCCGGCGCCTGCAGGGCGGTTTCGTACCCTTCGCCACGGCCCCTGAGATGCGAAAGCAGGTCGGAAACGGTCCGCACCTCCGCCGGCAGGTCGATCGTCTCCTCCTGGCGGCCGATGCGTTCGCGCACCCATGCGAAATAGACGAGCTTGACCGTCATCACTGCACCACGTGCTTCAGTCCGGCCCGGAAATAGTCGTAGCCGGTGTACATGGTGATCAGCGCCGCCACCCAGAGCAGGGTCAGGCCGATCTCCGTCGTGTGCGGCAGGACCTTGTCGCCCGCGGGCCCCGCCAGCAGGAAGGCGATGGCGATCATCTGGATCGTCGTCTTCCACTTGGCGATGCGCGTCACCGGGACGCTCACCTTCAGCGCCGCCAGGTACTCCCTGAGGCCGGACACCAGGATCTCGCGGCACAGGATGATGATCGCCGCCCAGATGCTCCAGTCGGCGATCGTCCGGTCGGCGGCCAGCAGCAGCAGAACCGACGCGACCAGCAGCTTGTCGGCGATCGGATCGAGCATGCGCCCGATGTTCGAGGTCTGGTCCCAGATGCGCGCCAGATAGCCGTCGAGGAAGTCGGTGATGGACGCCACGATGAACAGCGTCAGCGCCGCCCAGCGCGCGAAGTCGGAGGCGTGCAGGTCGCCCCCGAAGAAGAAGCAGCCCACGATGAGGGGCACGGCCAGGATGCGTCCGTAGGTCAGGATATTGGGGATGTTGAGGGCGCGCGAACGCGCTTCCTGCACCATGTCTCGTTCAGCCACCACGGAACGCTCTCTTCCTGTCAGCACATTTGCGGCGCATGTCTGCCACTGCGCCCGGCCGAGCCGGGCTCATCCGCCACGTTCGTCGTGAAAATGGTCATAAATAAGTTGTGCCGTCGAGCGGGAAATGCCCTCGACCGCCAAAAGATCCTCGATCGCGGCCCGCGAAACGGCCTTGGCGGTGCCGAAATGGTGGAGCAGGGCGCGCTTGCGCGAGGGGCCGACGCCGTTGATTTCGTCGAGCGGGTTCTTCACCATTTCCCTCTTGCGCCGCGCCCGGTGCGAGCCGATCGCGAAGCGGTGCGCCTCGTCGCGCAGCCGCTGCACGAAATAGAGCACCGGATCGCGCGGCGGCAGGGTGAACGGTTGGCGACCCTTCATGAAGAAGCGCTCGCGGCCGGCCTCCCGGTCCATGCCCTTGGCGACGCCGATGGCCGTCACGGCATCGCCGATGCCCAGCTCGTCGAGAATGCCCCGGACCGCCGACATCTGCCCCTGGCCGCCGTCGATCAGAACCAGGTCCGGCCAGGAGGGGAAGGGGCTCTCGTCCTCCATCTCCTCCCCGTCGACGGACGCGTCCGGCTTTCCGTTCTCCTTCAGGAGCCGCTTGAACCGCCGCTCCATGACCTCCCGCATCATGCCGAAATCGTCGCCCGGCGCGATGTCTTCCGACCGGATGTTGAATTTCCTGTACTGGTTCTTCACGAAACCGTCCGGTCCGGCGACGATCATTCCGCCGACGGCGTTGGTGCCCATGATATGGGAATTGTCGTAGACCTCGATCCGCCGCGGCGCCCGCGCCAGTCCGAAGGTCTCGGCCAGACCGGAAAGCAAGCGGGCCTGCGACGCCGTTTCGGCGAGCCGGCGCCCGTGCGCCTCGCGCGCGTTCGACAGGACGTGCTCCACCAGATCCTTCTTCTCGCCGCGTTGCGGCACGCTGACGGCGACCTTCCGCCCCGCCTTGACGCTTAGCGCCTCGGACAGCAGCGCCTGGTCCTCCACGGCCTCCGAGAGCAGCACCTGGCGCGGACAGGGCTTGTCGTCGTAGAACTGCGAAAGGAACGCACCGAGGATCTCCGCGCCCGAAAGCGACGGATCGGCCTTCGGGAAATAGGCGCGGTTGCCCCAGTTCTGGCCGGTGCGGAAGAAGAAGACCTGAATGCAGGCGAGCCCGCCGTCGCTATGGATGGCGAAGACGTCCGCCTCGTCGACCGTCTGCGGGTTGATGCCCTGGTGGCTCTGGACGTGCGACAGCGCCGCGAGCCGGTCGCGATAGATCGCCGCGCGCTCGAAATCGAGGTCGCCGGACGCCTCCTGCATCGCTTCGGCCATGTCGGCCTTCACCTTCTGGCTCTTTCCGGAAAGGAAGTCCTTCGCCTCGCGCACCAGTCCGGCATAGTCGGCCTCGCCGATCTCGCCGGTGCAGGGGCCGGAGCAGCGCTTGATCTGGTAGAGCAGGCACGGCCGCGTCCGGCTTTCGAAGACGCTGTCGGAACAGGTGCGGATCAGGAACGCCCGCTGCAGGGCGTTGATGGTCCGCCCCACGGCCCCGGCCGAGGCGAAGGGCCCGAAATAGTCTCCCTTGGCCGAATGCGCGCCGCGGTGCTTGAAGATCGCCGGCGCCGGATGCCCGCCGGTGATCAGGATATAGGGAAACGACTTGTCGTCGCGCAGCAGCACGTTGAAGCGCGGCCTCAGGCGCTTGATGAGGTTCGCCTCGAGAAGCAGCGCTTCGGTTTCGGTGCGGGTCGTGACGAACTCCATGTTCGCCGTTTCGCGGATCATCCGGGCGATCCGGTTGGAATGGCCGCGGCCCTGGGCGTAGTTCGAGACGCGCTTCTTCAGGCTGCGCGCCTTGCCGACGTAGAGAACGCCGCCCTCCGCGTTCAGCATGCGATAGACGCCGGGTGCGTTCGGCAGGCGCTTGACCAGCGCCTGGATCACCTCCGCACCCTTGAGCCCGGTCGCGACCGCGCTCGCATCCTCCCAGTCGATGGCGCCGGCCGACGGGGCCGCGACGGAAGCTTCGCCGCGTCCGTCCTGGTCCGACTCGTCCTCCGCCTCCGTCTCGCCGTAGAGAACGCCCCCGACGTCCTCGTCGGCAGCGGCCGCGGGGGAGTCTGCCGGGCCGGTGCCCGTCTTCTGATCTTCCGTCCTGCCTGTCATTCGCCGATATCTGTGTTGTCGGGCGAGCGCCATGCGAGGTGCTGCCCGCCGTCGAGAGCGATCATCTGGCCCGTCACGGACGGCGTTTCGAAGAAGAACCGAATGGTCCGCCCGAACTCGTCGAGGCCGGGACCCCCGCCGAGGGGCACCTTCGCCGCCTGCCCGCGGAACTCCTCCTCCGTCTGCCGCTCGTTCGGCAGGGTCGGGCCCGGGCCGATCGCGTTGACGCGCACATTCGGCGCGAGCCCCTGCGCCAGAGTGCGCGTCGCGGTCCAAAGGGTCGCTTTCGACAGCGTATAGGAAAAGACCTTCGGCGTCAGCCGCCAGACCCGCTCGTCGATGATGTTGACGACGAGCCCGGGCCGCCCGGCGCACTCGGCGGCGAATGCCTGCGCGAGGATGACCGGCGCGCGCGCATGGACGGCGAAATGGGCGTCCCACTTGTCCGCCTCGAAGGCGCCTGCGCCGTCGTCCTTGAAAAGGGAGGCGCTGTTGACGAGGAGGCCCAGCGGGCCGAGCGTCGAGGCCGCCCGGTCCACCAGCCGTTCCGTCTCGTCGAGGCGCGTGAGGTCGGCCGACAGAGCCGCGGCCCGCCCGCCGTTCCGGCGGATGCCGTCGGCAAGATCCTCGGCGTCCCGGATGGACCCGTTGGCGTGGATCGCGACGGCGAAGCCGTTCTGCGCGAGATCCTCGACGATCGCCCGGCCGATGCGCCGGGCGCCGCCCGTGACCAGCGCTGTTCTGGTTGGAAGTTTGCTCAAAAGTACTGCCCCGTCGAAATTTGGTCCGTGAGGCGCCAATATAGGAGCGCTGACCGAAAGGAATAGCCGCAAAGCGCCTGCGCTGCCGGGTCTGCCGACATCGCGGCGTTAACCGGATATAGGTAGGCGCCGAAGCATTGGCAAAGACAAAAAATGACAGGATTTCCAAGGCTTGTCGAGTGTCCTTCGACAGCCGTCTTTGCCGGGGCAGGCAGGCAGCGGCCGTCCTGCGTCAATCATTTTCCACATTGCCGCTTGTGAACGGCCCTATTCGATGACCATATCAGATGAAGTCCGCTACCGTAGGAACAACGGTGCGGCCTTGCCGTTTTGGTGCGGACGTTGTTATCTGTGCCGCAAGGAGTGAACCGGATGCGAATGCTTGCCGTCATAGCGATTGCCTCGGCCTTCGCCATGTCGCTGGCCGATTCCGCCAATGCCGCCGACGCCGTGACCGCGTCGCCGCCTCCCGCTCCTGCCGCCTCCGCAGCCTCGGGCGCGCCGCTTTACGTCTGGAGCGGTCCCTATGTCGGCGCCTTCGCCGACTACGGCTGGGACAGCGTCGACGCGCTCTCCGGAAAGTCTGCCAAGGGAGCCGGCGGCGGCGCCTATGGCGGCTACAACTGGCAGGTGGGCAACTATGTCTTCGGCGTCGAATCCGATCTCGGCTATTCCGGCGCCAATGCCGCGGTCGCCGGCCTGAAGGCCGACCAGGGCTGGTTCGGCTCGGTGCGCGGCCGCGTCGGCTACGCCGCCAACCCGTTCATGCTCTATGCCACGGGCGGCGTCGCCGCCAGCGACATGAAGCTCGAGACGGGCGCCGGGTCCGCCAGCAATACCCATATCGGCTGGACCGCGGGAGCGGGCGTCGAAGCCGCCATCACCGACAAGGTGACCGGCCGCATCGAATACCGCTATTCCGACTACGGCTCCAAGACCTACGACGTGACGCCTGGCCCGGTCTCCTCCGGCTTCGACGAACAGAGCGTGCGCGCCGGCATCGGTATCAAGTTCTAGAGCGCTTCCAGGAAAAGTGGATACCGGTTTTCCGTCCGGAAGCGCTGCAGCCTCCGCCGTCACCCCCACCGTCGTCATCCTCACCCCCACCGCCGTCATCCTCGGGCTTGTCCCGAGGATCTACAGCCGGCGCCGCATCCCCGGCGGGCGTTGGTGGATCCTCGCCACAAGGGCGAGGATGACGGAGCGAGGGGAAGACGAGGGTGCGAATGGAGGCGCGCTTCCAGGAAAAATGGGCAACGGTTTTCCGTCCGGAAGCGCGTGCAGCCTCCGCCGTCACCCCCACCGCCGTCATCCTCACCCCCACCGCCGTCATCCTCGGGCTTGTCCCGAGGATCTGCAGCCGGCGCCGCATCCCCGGCGGGCGTTGGTGGATCCTCGCCACAAGGGCGAGGATGACGGAGCGAGACGAGGGTGCGAATGGAGGCGCGCTTCCAGGAAAAGTGGACACCGGTTTTCCGTCCGGAAGCGCGAGAAATCAAAGCGCTTCCAGGAAAAGTGGACACCGGTTTTCCGTCCGGAAGCGCTCCTGCCTCCGCCGTCACCGCCACCGTCGTCATCCTCACCCTCACCGCCGTCATCCTCGGGCTTGTCCCGAGGATCTGCAGTCGGCGCCGCATCCCCGGCGGGCGTTGGTGGATCCTCGCCACAAGGGCGAGGATGACGGAGCGAGACGAGGGTGCGAATGGAGGCGCGCTTCCAGGAAAAATGGACACCGGTTTTCCGTCCGGAAGCGCGAAGCAAGACTCATGCTTCCAGGAAAATGGACACGGTTTCCGTCCGGAAGCGCTCCTGCCTCCGCCGTCACCGTCACCTCCCACCGCCGTCATCCTCACCCCCACCGTCGTCATCCTCGGGCTTGTCCCGAGGATCTGCAGTCGGCGCCGCATCCCCGGCGGGCGTTGGTGGATCCTCGCCACAAGGGCGAGGATGACGGAGCGAGACGAGGGTGCGACTGGAGGCGCGCTTCCAGGAAAAGTGGATACCGGTTTTCCGTCCGGAAGCGCGTAAAATCAGAGAGATGGAGAGGGTTCGCGCTTCCGTGAAGCGCGGGCGCGCTCTAAGAACAATCCCCGCGCTCCGCAGTCGTCACGCCAGCGGCTTGAGCCTGGCGTAGTCCGGAAAGACCGTCTCGAACCGGGCCGGCCAGTTCTTGAGCTTGGCGCGGCCGCGTTCCCATTTCCCCTCGAAGCGCAGCGACAGGTAGCCGATCGTGGCGGCGAGGGCGAAATGGCCGCCATGCAGCGATTTCGTGGTGCGCGGCAGGTTGGCGTTGAGGTGGTCGAGCCCGCGCTCCACGCGCCGCCACTGGCGGTCGATCCATTCCTGGTGGACCTTTTCCTCCGGCCTGTACCGCCGCTCGTAGATTATGAGGATCAGCGCGTCGCAGATGCCGTCGCACAGCGCTTCGAGCACCTCCGCCTCGGTCCGCCTGGCGGCGTTGCGCGGATAGAGCTTGCGTCCCGTCGTGCGGTCGATGAACTGCATGATCGCCCGGCTGTCGAAGACGGCCTCGTCGGCGTCGGTGATCAGCGTCGGGATCTTGCCGAGCGGATTGCGCCCGACGAGCCCGGGGCCTTCGGCGGAGGTGTCGGTGCGCTCCTCCTCCAGCTGCAGGCCGCTGTAGTGCGCGGCCATGCGCACCTTTGAGGAGTAGGGGGAGGCGGGGGAGAAGAGCAGCTTCACGGCAGTCCTCGTCTTTCGGTCCGGTTGAAGATCATCGTCCCGCCGCCGTCCTCGGCATCGAGACGCGTGTGCGCGTGCAGGCCTTGGCGTCGACCTCCGGGCAGGAGCGGAACTCCAAGGACTTCGTCAGGCAGATCCGCACCTCCGCCAGGCGGCCTCGGGCACAGGTGACCGCGATGCCGCCCCCCGGCAGGCCGGGATTGGACGCAACGAACGCCGCTTCGATCCGCGCCGGGTCCAGCGAGCGCGCCGGCGACGGGGCCGCGAACTCTGCCGGCACCCGCACCGCGTCGCGAGCCTTGCGCACGAGGCGGAAATACGAGGCCTGGTCGAGCCCGCTGCAGGTCCCGTGCGTGCGCCACTCGTGGCCGATCAGCCCCATGCCCGGCATGATGTCGAAATAACGCCGCCCGAGGTCGAAAGGCACGCGGGATGCGTAGCGCGACGGGCAGGATTCCGGATAGCCTCGCTGGTCCTGCGGCCAAAGGCCGTGGACGACGAAGCCGTAGCCGGCGTCGCCGGCGCACTCCCGGCCTTTCGCCCTGCCGCCGGCCGCCGCGCAGAAGCTCGGCGCCCATGAGAGCGACAGCACGTAGAAATCGAACCGCCCGGCGACGCCGCCGGCGCCGGCGGGCAAGGCCGGCAGGCAGAGCGCCAGTGCGAGCGCTGCCTGCGCCGCGCGCCGCGCCAGGCGACCTGCGCCCATCGGAAATCAGGGCCGCACGGACGCGCAATACGCCCCGTAGACGTGCCACGGATCGAGGCCCGCGACACAGTATTCGACGTTGTCGCCGATGCCGGCGTAACCCATCGTCGTTTCGATCAGGTACCAGACCGGACGCGGCCGGTTGTCGTTGAGCACCGCCGTCGCCTGGCAATAGGTCCGCCCGACGAGATGGGTCTCGTCCGACGGGCGGTAGGACACGAGGTGGGCGTCGCGGAAGTCGACGATGTCCAGACCCGCATGCAGGTAGTGCGCGTCGCGATAATCGAAATTATGGTCGATCACGCCGAGCACCGCCTTCTGGCCGCAGACCGATGGCGCTGCGTAGGCGGGCGCCGGCCCGGGCTGGATGTAGTCGGCCGCCGAGGCGGGCAGGACGGACGAGGCGGCCAGAAGAAGCGATGCGGACAGCGATTTCAGGTTCATGTTGATTCCCCGGGCGACGATGGGTGTTCATCCACGATGATCAAGCCCGTCGAGAAGGTCAAGTTCGCGCTCTGCGCTGGCGCGGCGTCCCGTCCTCGTCGACAAGCCAGTCGAGCTGCCAGCCCGCCCCATCGTCCTGGCTGAGAAGGCGTGCGAGTTCCGGCAGCAGGATGCGAAGTTCCTCCTCAAGCGTGAAGGGCGGGTTAACGACGACGAGCCCGCTTCCGGCAAGGCCCGTATCGCCTGCCGCTGCACGGCGCACGGTCAGCTCGCAACGGAGCATCCGGCGAACGCCGGTCCCGATCAGCCTGTCGTGGAAGCGCTCGATCGGCGCGCCCGTCTTGACCGGATACCAGAGGCAATAAACCCCCGTCGCAAACCGCCGATAGGCCCGTTCCAGGCCGTCGGCGAGCCGCTCGTACTCGCCGTCCGCTTCGAAGGGCGGGTCGACGAGCGCGATGGCGCGCCGCTCCTTCGGCGGCAGGAAGGCGCCGAGCGCCAGCCACCCGTCGAGCCGCGTCGCCCGCACCCGGTGATCTCCGGCAAAGAGCCGGTGGAGCGCCTCGTACTCCTGCGGATTGAGCTCGATCGCCGAGAGCCGGTCCTGCCGGCGCATCAGCGAGCGCGCGAGCAGCGGCGAGCCGGGATAGTGGCGCAGGTCCGCCCCGTCGTTCAGCGACCGCACGACGTCGAGATAGGGGGCGAGCAGCGCTTCGGCGGCCGGTGACAGCGCACCCGGCGCCATGAGCCGTGCGAAGCCTGCGCGGAATTCTCCGGTCCTCTGCGCCTCCTCGGAGCCGAGATCGTAGACGCCCCTTCCGGCATGGGTGTCCAGGATGCGGAACCCGCCTTCCTTCTGTTGCAGGTAGACGATCAGCCGCGTGAGCAGGGCATGTTTGTGAACGTCCGCGAAATTTCCTGCATGGTAGGCGTGGCGGTAGTTCATGAACGCTCCCGATCACCGGTTTCGACGCCGCGGCGGGTGGCCGCCGCGCTCCGTCTGGACTATAGAAGACCGATGAACGATGCGACACCGATCCGTTCCGCCGAGAGGACGGGATACTCCGCCTGTCCGCACGACTGCCCGTCCACCTGCGCGCTCGACGTCGAGATCGGCGCCGACGGCAGGGTGGGGCGCGTGCGCGGCGCGGCCGACAACAGCTACACGGCCGGCGTGATCTGCGCCAAGGTCGCCCGCTACGCCGAACGCCTCTACCATCCGGACCGTCTCCTGAAGCCGGTGCGCCGGACGGCCGGCAAGGGCGCCGGCGAATGGCGGGAGATCTCCTGGGAGGACGCGCTCGACACCATCGCCGAGGAATTCCTCAAGGCGGAGCAGCGCCACGGCAGCGAAACCGTCTGGCCCTATTTCTACGCCGGCACCATGGGCCTCGTGCAGCGCGATTCGATTCACCGCCTGCGCCACGCAAAGCGCTATTCCGGGCAGTTCGATACGATCTGCACCAAT
Organism: uncultured Alphaproteobacteria bacterium; assembly: GCA_963838155.1. Classification (GTDB taxonomy): domain Bacteria; phylum Pseudomonadota; class Alphaproteobacteria; order Rhizobiales; family Rhizobiaceae; genus Pararhizobium_B. The sequence continues at coordinate 417,948 of CAWIQE010000002.1, read as the reverse complement.
CTCGCCTGGACCGGCTACTTCGCCGGGACCGGCAGGCTCGCGGGGCCCGATCCGCGCGAGATGGCGAAGTCGGACTGCGTCGTCATCTGGGGCACCAACGCGGTCGCCACCCAGGTCAACGTCATGACCCATGCCATTCGCGCCCGGAAGGAGCGCGGGGCGAAGATCGTCGTCGTCGACATCTACGACACGCCGACCATGAAGCAGGCCGACCTCGGCCTGATGCTGAAGCCCGGCACCGACGGCGCGCTCGCCTGCGCCGTCATGCACGTCCTCTTCCGCGACGGCCTCGCCGACCGGGACTACCTGGAGCGCCATACCGACGACCCGGCCGGCCTCGAAAGGCACCTCGCGACGCGCACCCCCGAATGGGCGTCGGCGATCACCGGACTTCCCGTCGACGAGATCGAAGCCTTCGCCCGCCTCGTCGGGCAGCGGAAGCGGACCTATTTCCGCCTCGGCTACGGCTTCTCGCGCCAGCGCAACGGTGCCGTCAACATGCACGCCGCGGCCTCCATCGCGGCCGTCACGGGTGCCTGGGCCCACGAGGGCGGCGGCGCCTTCCACTCCAACAGCGGCATCTTCGGCCTCGACCAGTCGGAGATCGTCGGACTGGCGTCGAAGGACCGGTCGGTCCGCCTGCTCGACCAGAGCCAGATCGGCGCGGTGCTGACCGGGGACGCCACGGCGCTCCGCGGCGGGCCGCCCGTCACGGCCATGCTCGTCCAGAACACCAACCCCGCCAACGTGGCGCCCGAGCAGCGGCTGGTGAAGAAGGGGCTGATGCGCGACGACCTCTTCCTCGCGGTCCACGAACAGTTCATGACCGAGACCGCCGAACTCGCCGACATCGTCATCCCCGCCACCATGTTCGTCGAGCACGACGACATCTACAAGGGCGGCGGCCAGCAGCACATCACCCTCGGTCCGAAGCTCGTGGAGCCGCCGGCGACCGTCCGCTCCAACCATTTCGTGATCGAGGAGCTGGCGAAGCGCCTCGGCGTCGCCGACCGGCCCGGCTTCGGCCTGACCGAGCGCCGGCTCATCGACAACATGATGGAAAAGAGCGGCAAGCCCGGTTTCGACGCGCTCCTCGACGGCAAGTGGATCGATTGCCAGCCGGATTTCGAGACCGCCCACTATCTGAACGGCTTCGCCTGGCCGGACGGCCGGTTCCGCTTCCGCCCCGACTGGACGAGCCGCCGCGCGCCCAACCGTCCGCCGAAGAGCGTCGGCCCGCTCGGCCCCCACGAACGCCTGCCGGAATTCCCCGACCACGTCGACATCATCGAGACGGCCGACGCGGAGCATCCGTTCCGTCTCGCGACCTCGCCGGCGCGCTCCTTCCTCAATTCGTCCTTCTCCAGGATGCCGGGTTCCCGCAAGCGCGAGGGCCGCCCGCAGGTCCTGATGCATCCGGGCGACGCCGAGGGCCTCGGGATCGGCGACGGCGACGTCGTCACCCTCGGCAATCCGCGCGGCGAGGTGCGCATCCACGTCCGCCTCTTCGACGGGATCCGGCGCGGCGTGCTCGTCGCCGAAGGCATCTGGCCCAACGCCGATCACCTCGACGGCGAGGGGATCAACGTGCTGACCGGCGCCGACCCGTGCGCCCCCTGCGGCGGCGCCGCCTTCCACGACAACCGGGTCTGGGTGAGGCGCGGGTGACGCGCGGGCGTGCGGCGTTGCTGTCGGGCCATGACGCGGGCAAAACGCACAAGGGCGAGGATGACGGAGCGCGGAGAAGACGAGGGTGCGAATGGAGGCGCGCTTCCAGGAAAAGTGGAAATCGGTTTTCCGTCCGGAAGCGCATAAGCCTCCGCCGTCATCCTCACCCCCACCGCCGTCATCCTCACCCTCACCGTCGTCATCCTCACCCTCACCGTCGTCATCCTCGGGCTTGTCCCGAGGATCTACAGTCGGCGCCGCATCCCCGGCGGGCGTTGGTGGATCCTCGCCACAAGGGCGAGGATGACGGAACGAGACGAGGGTGCGACTGGAGGCGCGCTTCCAGGAAAAGTGGACACCGGTTTTCCGTCCGGAAGCGCTACAGCCTCCGCCGTCATCCTCACCCCCACCGCCGTCATCCTCACCCTCACCGTCGTCATCCTCGGGCTTGTCCCGAGGATCTACAGTCGGCGCCGCATCCCCCGGCGGGCGTTGGTGGATCCTCGCCACAAGGGCGAGGATGACGGAGCGAGACGAGGGTGCGACTGGAGGCGCGCTTCCAGGAAAAGTGGACACCGGTTTTCCGTCCGGAAGCGCTCCAGCCTCCGCCTTCACCCTCACCCCCACCGCCGTCACCCTCACCCCCACCGCCGTCACCCTCGCCCTCACCGTCGTCATCCTCGGGCTTGTCCCGAGGATCTGCAGTCGGCGCCGCATCCCCGGCGGGCGTTGGTGGATCCTCGCCACAAGGGCGAGGATGACGGAACGAGACGAGGGTGCGACTGGAGGCGCGCTTCCAGGAAAAGTGGACACCGGTTTTCCGTCCGGAAGCGCTCCAGCCTCCGCCTTCACCCTCACCCCCACCGCCTTCACCCTCACCCCCACCGCCGTCATCCTCACCCCCACCGCCGTCATCCTCGCCCTCACCGTCGTCATCCTCGGGCTTGTCCCGAGGATCTACAGTCGGCGCCGCATCCCCGGCGGGCGTTGGTGGATCCTCGCCACAAGGGCGAGGATGACGGAGCGAGGGGAAGACGAGGGTGCGAATGGAGGCGCGCTTCCAGGAAAAGTGGAAACCGGTTTTCCGTCCGGAAGCGCATAAAAACAAGGAGATAGAGCGTGTCCGCGATTCCGTGAAGCGCGAAAATGCTCCAGGTCGATCGACCGGCCCCGCCCGCCCCCTACCGCTCCAGCACCCGGAAGGCGAGGCGCTTGTTCGTCAGCTTGGCGAGCTGCTGCAGCCGCCCCTGGACGCGTTCGCCGACAAGCGCGGCGAATTTTGCCGGCACGATCATCACGATGTCCGTTTCCGGCATGTCCGTGCCGGCGGCCTCGAATTCAGCGAGGGGATGACGTTGGGCATCGAGGCGGAGAAGAGATAGGCGACCCTCAGCATCCCGCCCAGCATCTTGGCGAGTTCCAGCAGGCGCGGCGTCGCGATCTTCGCCAGCGCGGCCGTCGCGCCGTCGTCGTTCAGCCCCTCGAACCGGTAGTAGTTGACGAGCGCGATATAGGCGCGTCCGGCGTGGGTGATGCCCGAGAAATGGCTGTGGGCGATGATGTTGAGCGCCTGGAGCCCGCGATAGTCCGGATGCGCCCGCCAGCTGATGTCGGCAAGCAGGCAGGCCGCCTGGCGGTAGCGCGATTCCTCCAGCGTCTCCTCCACGCCGAAGACGGGCAGCATCCGCCCCGTCCACTCGGCCAGGTCGCGGGCGTGCTCGGGCGAGCGGGCGCGCAGGATCGCCAGCTCCTCCGACGCCGTCAGCAGCGGGTCCCGCAGGCGCTCCTCGCTGCCGAGCAGCGAGTAGAGATAGCCCTCCCGCACCCCGAGGGCCGAGAAGGAGACCGCCCGGGGCTTCATCGCCGCGATGGTCTCCTGCATCGTCACCGCCCCGAACGGCAGAAGCGACCGCCGGTTCTTGGAAATCGCCTTCAGCGAACCGCTCTTGCTCTCTTTCAGCCGCGCGACATGCCCGAGGAAATCCATCGCCTCGGCGAACGGAATTTCGTAGGCCTGCATCATGTGCAGCGGATAGTTGGTCTCCTCCATGTGCAGCTTGGCGATGTTTCGCCAGGTGCCGCCGACGGCGTAGAAGAGGCGGCCTTCGCCGGCCTTGAGCAGCTTGGCGGCCTTCACCTGCTTGCGCGAGAAGGCCCGCGCCTTGGCGACCGACCCGCCGGAAACCTCCGAAAGCCTGAGGCCGCCGAGCGGCAGGGTGACGCCGTGCGCCATCTGCGACCCGCGGATGTCGACGAGCTCCAGCGAGCCGCCGCCGAGGTCGCCGGCGATGCCGTCCGGCGCGTAATACCCGCTGATGATGCCGAAAGCCGAATACCGGGCCTCTTCCTCGCCGGACAGGATGCTGATTTCGCGGCCGAGGATCGTTTCCGCGCGCTCGATGAAGTCGGGCCCGTTCTCCGCCTCGCGGGCGGCCGCCGTCGCGAGCACGTGCATCTCCTGCGCCCGGGCCTGCTCCGAGAGCGCCCGGAACCGCCGGAGCGCGGCGAGCGCCCGTTCGATGCCCTCGTCGTCCATGCGCCCGCTCGACGCCAGGCCGCGGCCGAGGCCGCAAAGGACCTTTTCGTTGAAGAGAACGGCAGGCGAGCGGCTGAGGCCCTCGTAGATCACGATACGCACGGAGTTCGAGCCGATGTCCACGACCGATACGGGTCGGATGCCGGGCAGGCGGCCGCGCGCTTCGGATTCAACCATCGGGATGTCGAGCCTTTGCGGTCAGCGGGCGGAGGCGGTCCATCCGGCGATCAGCTTCGGCGCACTCTCCTTCAGTGCCTCCCCGCGGCCCGAAAGACTTGGATTGGTCATGAAGTAGAGCTGGGCGTTGAATGGTTCTTCTCCCTGCCGCGGACTCATCCGGCGTGACGTGCCGTCCGGCAATATCTCGTAACTCTGCTGGTTGTCGATGAGATTCCCCAGCATGATCTGCGACAGCACCTGTTCGTGCACGGTCCTGTTCGTCAAAGGCACGAGAGTCTCGACCCTGCGGTCGAGATTGCGCGGCATCAGGTCGGCCGACCCGATATAGACGACAGCCTCCTGCGAGGGCAAGCCGTGGCCGTTGCCGAAACAGAAGATGCGGCTGTGCTCGAGGAAGCGTCCGACGATGGACTTCACCCGGATCCGATCGGAAAGGCCCTCGACCTGGGGCCTCAGGCAGCAGATGCCGCGCACGACCAGGTCGACTTCCACGCCCGCCTGGCTCGCCCGGTAGAGCGCGTCGATGATGTCCGGATCGACGAGCGCGTTCATCTTCATCCAGATCGATGCCGGCCGCCCCTCGTGGGCGTGGGCGATTTCCTGCTCGATGTGGTCGATGATCGTCCGGCGCAGGTTGAGCGGCGAGACCGTGAGCTTTTCCAGGCTTGCCGGTTCCCCGTAGCCGGTGATGAAGTTGAAGACGAGCTGCATGTCGCGCGCGATGGCGCCTTCGCAGGTGAAGAACGACAGGTCCGTGTAGATCTTGGCGGTGATCGGGTGGTAGTTGCCGGTGCCGAGGTGGCAGTAGGATCGGAGCCCGCCTTCCTCGCGGCGCACGATCAGCGACATCTTGGCATGCGTCTTCAGTTCGATGAAGCCGAACACGACCTGGACGCCGGCCCGCTCGAGGTCGCGCGCCCAGCGGATGTTCGCCTCCTCGTCGAAGCGTGCCTTGAGTTCGACCAGCGCCGTCACCGACTTGCCCGATTCGGCCGCGTCGACGAGGGCGCGCACGATCGGACTGTCGTTGGAGGTGCGGTAGAGCGTCTGCTTGATGGCGAGGACATCGGGATCCCGCGCCGCCTGCCGGAGGAACTGCACCACCACGTCGAAGAACTCGTAGGGGTGGTGGATCACGAGGTCCTTCTCGCGGATGGCGGCGAAGCAGTCGCCGGCGTGGTCGCGGATGCGCTCGGGGAAGCGGGCGTTGTAGGGCTCGAACCTCAGGTCGTCGCGCGGCGCCCGGACGATCTCCGCGATCGAGTCGAGCGCGAGCAGTCCCGGCAGGACGGCGATCCTGTCTTCCGGCACGTTCAGCTCCTGCACGACGAACTGGCGCAGGGAGACGGGCATCTCCGAATCGAACTCGATGCGGATCACGGAGCCGCGCCGCCTGCGCTTCAGGGCGCTCTCGAACAGCCGCACCAGGTCCTCCGCCTCCTCCTCGACCTCGATGTCGCTGTCGCGGATCAGCCGGAAGGTGCCCGAGCCGCGCACCTCGTAGCCGGGGAAAAGCCGGTCGATGAAGAGCCCGACCACGTCCTCCAGCGTGATGTAGCGGATGGCGCGTTCGCCGGGATTGGGCAGCCGCAGGAAGCGGTCGAGCGCCACGGGAAGCCGAAGCAGCCCGGTCATCGGCTGCCGCCCGGTCGTGCTGAAGAGCTGCAGCCCGATGGAGAAGCCGAGATTGGGAATGAAGGGGAAGGGGTGCGCCGGGTCGATCGAAAGGGGCGTGAGCACCGGGAAGATCGAGGTGAGGAATTCCCCCTCGAGCCAGATGCGGTCCTCCCGCGTCAGCTTGCCGGGCCGCACGATCTGGATGTCTTCCGCCGCGAGCGCCTCCTTCAGCACGGCGAGCGCGGCCTGCTGCTCGAACTGCAGCTTGTCGACCTCCTTGAGGATCTGGCTCAACTGCTCGGCCGGCGTGCGCCCGTCGGCGCTGCGCTTGGCGATCTGCTCCCGGACCTGGCCTTCGAGCCCGGCGACGCGCACCATGAAGAACTCGTCGAGGTTGGTTGCGGAGATCGACAGGAAGCGCACCCGTTCCAGGAGCGGGTGGGCGGCGTTCTGCGTCTCGTCCAGGACGCGACGGTTGAACTGGAGCCAGGAGAACTCCCGGTTGATGAAGCGCTCGGGCCGGTGAGTCAGCTCCGGCGATGCCGCGGGCGCTTCCTGGAGCGCGGGTCCTTCGCTGTCTGCGAGCGTGCCTTTGGTATCCATCGTCCCATCCGTATCGCCAATCCGGTCGCATTTATACCGGTTCGGCAAAGAATCTATGACGGTCGGTCGCCCAGGTCGCGCCCTTCGAGTTCCTTCAGCACCTCGCCGGCCAGCGCGCGGGTGATCGGCCCGCGGCGGGAAAGCGCCAGTTCGTCCATCCGCGCGACCGCCTGTTGCGCCGCGTCGAGCGACCGTTCCATCCGCGTGACGAGGAAACTGACGGTGCGTTCGTCGACCGCGATCTGACGGTCGGCGAAGAGCTTGACGATGACCTGTGCCAGCATCTCGTCGTCCGGCTCGCCGATTTCCACCACCGTCGCCGATTTGAGCCGAGACCTGAGGTCGGGCAGCGACACCGCCCAGGCCGACGGCCACATGCGCGTCGTCATGAGCAGGCTCGTTCCATGCTGGCGCACGGTGTTGATCAGGTGGAAGAGCGTCCGTTCGCCGTAGCCCGAACGCTCCGCGTCCTCCACGAGCACCGGCCCGGCGGCAGCGGCCTCGACGGCGGCGGCCTCGTCGTGCGTCCCGGGCGACAGCGCCGCGGCCTGCGATCGCTCCCGCCAGATGTCGGCCAGGTGCGACTTGCCCGCCCCCGTCGGTCCGACGAGGATGACGATCGGCGACGGCCACTCCGGCCAGCGGTCGATCAGTCCCACGGCGACGCTCACCGGATCCGAAACGATCAGGTCGTCGCGCGTCGTCGCCGGGCGATGGGTGAAGCCGAGCGGGATCTGGTGCGGGTTCCTCGTCACGCGAGAGCTCCTTCAGCGCCGGTGGGCGTCGTCGTCCGCGGCATGGATCGGCGTCGTCTGGTCGACGTCGTTGGCCGGAGCCACCCCTTGCGGCACGCCCTCGTAGAGTTCGCTTTGCAGGTAGCGCGACAGTGCGAACCGGACGAGGACCGCGATCGCCGCCGACGTCGGCACGGCGATGAGTGTCCCGACGAAGCCGAAGATCGAGCCGAAGGCGAACAGCGCGAACATCAGCCAGACCGGGTGCAGCCCGACGCTGTGGCCGACGAGCTTCGGCTGCAGCACGTTGCCCTCCAGGAACTGCCCCGTCAGGAACACGGCCGCGACCGCTATGATATGCCCGTACTGCGGCCAGAACTGGACGAGCGCGACGCCGATCGCGAGCACCAGGCCGACGAACGAGCCGACATAGGGAACGAAGCTGATCATCCCGGCGAAGAAGCCGATGAGCAGCCCGAAGTTCAGCCCCGCCACGGAAAGGCCGATGGCGTAATAGCAGCCGAGTATGAGGCAGAGGCTTCCCTGGCCGCGCACGAAGCCGGCGATCGCGCGGTCGATGTCCCGGGCGATCGCCCGCACGTCCTCGACGTGCCGGCGCGGGATCCAGCTGTCGACGCGGGCGACCATCCGGTCCCAGTCGAGCAGCATGTAGAACGCGACGACCGGCGTCACGATGAGCAGCGCGATGATGTCGATCAGCGCCTTCCCGGAGTTCCAGATCTGCCCGAGCAGCGCGGCGAGGAAGCCCGCACCCTGGCTGATCGCCTGCGAGAAGCCGTCCTTGATGCTGCCGATCTGGCCCGCGAGCCAGGTGGGCATGAAATGGATGTTCGAGGTCAGCAGCGCCTGGAGCTGCGTGACGTATCCCGGCAACCGGTCGATGAAGTCGGCCGTCTGCCTGACCAGCACCGGCAGGATGATCATCAGCGCCAGGGAGAAGACGACGACGAACATCAGCAGGATGACGATCGTCGCCAGCAGCCGGCTGAGGCCGAACCGCTGCAGCCGGTCGGCCACCGGGTCGAGGATGTAGGCGAGCGCCATGCCCGCCACGAAAGGCAGAAGGATGGAGCGGAACAGGAAGATGAGCAGGACCAGGACGACGAGCCCCGCGACCCAGAATATGGCCTGCAACCGCAAGGGTGTCCCGATCATCGCATTCCGCCCTTGGTGCCAATCGGGCCGGCGGCCCGGCGCTCACCTGCGCTTCTCATCCGTCATTGTATCCGGTCATGTGCCGCAGCCACATTACGAGATAGGCCGCTGCCGACAGCATGGTCAAGGCCGCGACCGCCGCCACCAGCGCAGTTCTGAGGACCTCGGGGCCGATGCCGAACCCGAGTTGCAGCAGGAGCAGGACGACGAGCGCGATCTGGCAGGCGGTGTTGGCCTTCGACACGAAGATCGGCCGCACCTCGATCGGATGGTCGAGCAGGCTCGACAGCAGCACCGCGGCGACGATAAGCACGTCGCGCGAGACGACCATAAGCGCCAGCCATGGCGGCAGCTCTCCCATGATGGCGAGCACCACGAACGCGCTGACGAGCAGCAGCTTGTCGGCGATCGGGTCGAGATAGGCGCCGAGCTTGGAGCGCTGGTCCCAGTGGCGCGCGATGAAACCGTCGACGCCGTCGGAGATCCCGGCCGCGAAGAACAGCACCGCCGCCGACTTCCAGTCGGCGTTCATCAGCAGGAAGATCAGGCCGGGCACCGCCAGAAGCCGCGCAAGGGTTATCAGGTTGGGTATGGTCATGCGTCTCTTCGGGATCGCGTCTCCCGTTCGGGCCTCGCAGGGGAGGGCGCAAGGAACGCCCGCCATGAAATGGGTCCGCGCCGGCGCCGGTGCAATGGGCCCGCCCGCCCGGACGGCGACTTTCTCGCCGGCGCCTGTGGATATCGGCGGCTGCCTTCCCGCGCCGCGCCTGCGCCGCGGACCGGCGCTTGCGTTTCCGGGGGACGCGTGGCAATTGCCCCGGGAGACGTTTCCTCCGGAGAGCGAGATGAGCGAGCGCAAGGACGGCCTGACCTACGGCGATGCGGGTGTCGACATCGACGCGGGCAACGCCATGGTCGAGAAGATCAAGCCGCTGGTCCGCAGCACGAGGCGGCCCGGCGCCGACGGCGAGATCGGCGGCTTCGGCGGCCTCTTCGACCTGAAGGCGGCCGGCTTCTCCGATCCGGTCCTCGTCGCCGCGAACGACGGCGTGGGCACCAAGCTCCGCGTCGCGATCGAGGCCGGGCGGCACGACACCGTCGGCGTCGATCTCGTCGCCATGTGCGTCAACGACCTCGTCGTCCAGGGCGCGGAGCCGCTTTTCTTCCTCGACTACTTCGCGACCGGCCGGCTCGATCCGGACCAGGGCGCCGCGATCGTCGCCGGCATCGCGAACGGCTGCCGCCAGGCCGGCTGCGCGCTGATCGGCGGCGAGACCGCCGAAATGCCCGGCATGTACGCCGGCGGCGACTACGATCTCGCCGGCTTCGCCGTGGGCGCGGCGGAACGCGGCCGGCTGCTTCCCTCCGCCGGCGTCGCCGCGGGCGATGTGGTCCTCGGCCTCGCGTCCTCGGGCGTGCACTCCAACGGCTTCTCCCTGGTCCGCCGCATCGTCGAGCGATCGGGCCTGTCGTGGCACGACCCGTCGCCGGCAGGCGAGGGCGGTTCTCTCGCCGACGCGCTGCTCGTCCCCACGCGGATCTACGTCAAGCCGCTCCTCGCCGCGATCCGCCGGACCGGCGCCGTCAAGGCCCTCGCGCACATCACCGGCGGCGGCTTCACGGAAAACATCCCCCGCGTCCTGCCGGCGGGCGTTGCCGTCGAGATGGATCTCGGCGCCATCCGCGTCCCGCCGATCTTCGGCTGGCTCGCCAGGACCGGCGGCGTCGAGACGCGGGAAATGCTGCGCACCTTCAATTGCGGCATCGGCATGGTGGCCGTCGTCGCGCCGCAGGATGCCGGCGCGGTCCGCGAGGCGCTCGAGGCGGAGGGCGAGACCGTCGTCGACGTCGGCCGCCTGGTCGCTCGCGCCGGCGAGGGACCGCGGGTCGTCTTCAACGGAACGCTCGGGCTATGACCGCCCGCCGGAAGCGCGTCGTCGCCCTGATTTCCGGCCGGGGCTCCAACATGGAGGCGCTGCTGCGCGCGGGCGAAGCGGAGGACTTCCCGGCCGAGATCGTCGGCGTGCTTTCCGACAACGCCGCCGCCGGCGGACTCGAGACCGCGCGTCGCCACGCCATCCCCGCCGTCGCCGTGCCGCGAAAGGCCCATGCCGACCGGTCGGCCCACGAAGCCGCCCTGATCGCCGCGATCGGCCCTCTCGCCCCCGACATCCTCTGCCTGGCGGGATACATGCGGCTTCTCTCGGCCGACTTCATCCGCCGCTACCGCGGCAGGATCGTCAACATCCACCCCTCGCTCCTGCCGCTCTTTCCCGGCCTGGACACGCACGCCCGCGCCATCGCGGCCGGCATGCGCCTGCACGGCTGCACCGTCCACTTCGTCACCGAGGGCATGGACGAGGGCCCGATCATCGCCCAGGCCGCCGTCCCCCTCCTGCCGGCCGATACGCCCGAAAGCCTCGCCGCCCGCGTGCTCGTGGCCGAGCACCGCCTCTACCCGGCCGCCCTGGCGTTGCTCGCCCGGGACGCCGTCCGCATGGACGAGAGCGGCCGAAGCGTCTTTTCCGGAACCGTCGGCCGCCGGACGGCGGACGGCATGCTCCTCTCCGCCGACTGAGCCCGCCGCCGGGCGACCGGCCAAGTCGTCCATGGCGGCCAGATGCAGAGAGCGTCGAAGCCCTCCTGGCACTGAAGGCCCCCGTCCTGCCGGACATCTCTCCCTCGAGGTGGAATATCGGCGTGGGGCGACCGCCGCGCGATGCGGGGGACCGCGGAATTGGCGGGGTCCTGTAGCGAACGGCACAGAGCCGGCCGCATGCCTCTGCTAGCAATTCGATATTGCACACAGCCGAAGGGAAGACAGATGACGGGCCGCGTGAGAACCAACAACAACAATGCCCTCGATCCGCGCACGATGCCGCCGGCCGGAGGGGGAACGTCCGTTTCCGTCGGGGGACGGTCAGTTCGATCGGGGGCGAGCATGCCTGTCTTTCTGGGCCAACGGGCGATGGGCGCCGAGCACACGGCCGTCCTCGCCAGGAAGTTTGCCGCCGTCGGCTACGACCCGGTCGCCATGGCCGGATTCGCGACGAACTACGACAGGGAAAAGCTGTTTACGCGCGAGCAAGGGAAAATCCTGCGCCTGCTGGAGACCTTCGACAAGGAATTCTCCAATATCTGCGATATCAGGCAACTCTTCCTCGGAGATCTCGAGGGTTCGATGACGTACGGGCTCGAGCTTGAAATGTACGCCAATTCCGACCTGTCCAATCTGCTGCTCGCGCTTATGCCGACGGACAGGGCTCAGTATTTCAGCGCGGCAAGGAGGCTGGACGTCACCATTCGCGTGCTGGAAGGCATTCGTGACGAGTGGAGGAAAAACCGGCCGACGGAGTTCGACCTGATCGCAGTGACCGACCTCGGAACCAGGATCGCAGGCGAAGGCCTCGGCCACAGCGTCGTGACCGCGCTCAAGGCCGAACTGGTCGAATGCGACTTCGAGGTCGCCCACCGCAACGCGATCCATGGAGACAAAAGCAGCGGCAAAGGACAGGACGGCGACGAATTCGAACGGGCCTTGAAAGCCTTCAAGAGGGCCGCCATTCCGGCCTACCTCGCCTTGCTCGAAGATTCCGATCCCGCCAGAGCAGGCAAACTCTTCGATGAACTCCTCAAAATTCATTCGGAAGATATGAAAATTGAAAGTGATTTGCCAAAATCTAAACTGGAAAAGAAAAATACACAAATCCGCTTAATGTCAGAAGACCACGCCGATACCCAGAAAGAATATTTATCCGAGTTTCTAGAGTCACATAACGACAGTGAAGAAAAAGACAAATACATTGATCTGATAGGCGATATATCGTATGAATACTGTAGACTGTATCAGGGAAATCCCCCTAGCAACTCCATTAGCGATTTGTACGGCATCGTCAACCGGATCATGTGGAAGGACGACTGAACGATGCTACGGAGCGGTCACGGCGCCCGGTTTGCGGGCGGCAGATGGGCCGCCGTGCCGCCGCGCCACCCTCCGGAGATCGGCCTGGGGCGGGCGCGTTGAATGAGGCGGGCGTAGCGTGAGATCGGTGGCGGGTGGGCGACTTTAGAGCCTGTCCGCGTTTCACGGAATCGCGAACAGGCTCTAACGCATTGTTTTTGCGCGCTTCCGGACGGAAAACCGGTTTCCACTTTTCCTGGAAGCGCTCTAGGAGAGCTCGACCGGTTCCACCCTGTTGTCGACGAGGCGCAAGGCGATTTCGCCGGCGAGGAGCCGCAGCGCGGTTTCGCCGAACAGCTTGCGCCGCCAGCCCTTGAGGGCGGGGACGTCCGCGTTTGCGCCTTCCGCGGCGATGCGGTCGATGTCGTCGCTGTTGGCGATGATCTTGGCCGCCACGCCGTGCTTTTCCGTCACCAGCTTGAGCAGCACCTTGAGGAGATCGGCCGCCGCCTGCGCGCCGTCCGGCACCGGGCGATGGCGCGGCAGGCGGGGCATGTCCTCCTTCGGCAGGGCGAGCGCCTGGTTCACCGCCTCGACGATGGCCTGGCCCTGCTGGGAGCGTTCCCAGCCCTTCGGTATCATTCTCAGCCGTCCGAGCGCTTCCGTGTCCTTCGGCTGCTGCTGCGCGATCTCGTAGATCGCGTCGTCCTTGACGACGCGCCCGCGCGGGACGTTGCGCTGCCGCGCTTCCCGCTCGCGCCAGGCGGCGACCTGCTGCATCACGGCGAGTTCGGCGGGCTTGCGCACCCGCATCCTCAGCCGCTTCCACGCATCGTCGGGGTGCAGGTCGTAGGTCTCGCGCGATTCGAGGATGTTCATTTCCTCGCTCAGCCAGTCCGTCCGCCCCTCGCGTTCGAGCTGCGTCTTGAGCAGGAGATAGGCGTCCCTGAGATGCGTGACGTCCGCCAGGGCGTAGTCGAGCTGCTTGTCGGACAGCGGCCGGCGCCGCCAGTCGGTGAACCGCGACGACTTGTCGATCTGCACGCCGGAGGTTCGGCTGACCAGCTGGTCGTAGGAAACCGAGTCCCCGAAGCCGCAGACCATCGCGGCGACCTGCGTGTCGAAGATCGGATGCGGGATCAAATTGCCGAGGTGGAAGATGATCTCGATGTCCTGGCGTGCGGCGTGGAAGACCTTGATCGTGGACGCGTCGGCCATGAGCGCGAAGAACGGCGCCAGGTCGATCCCCTGGGCCAGCGGATCGACGATCACCGCAAGGTCGGGGCTGGCCAACTGGATCAGGCAGAGTTCCGGCCAGAAGGTGGTCTCGCGGATGAACTCTGTGTCGATCGTGATGAAATCGGAACGGGCGAGGGCGGTACAGGCCTCTTCGAGCCCCGCGGTTGTCGTCAAAATCTTCATGCTTCCGGTCTTAGCGAATATGCTCCTCTTTGTCTTGCCCTTCCTGTCCGGAACCGGAGCGTTCGGGGAGCCCGCGCCGACCCCGACGGAATCGCGCCGCTGTCTTGACAAATCCGGGCCAGCGTGCGCTTGTCCGCCCGATTTTCAGGGCGAACCGGAGAGCGCCGCGGCTGTCCTCGCCCGCCATTCATCGCACGAACTCGGGAACCATTGCATGCACCGCTATCGCAGCCATACCTGCGCCGCCCTCCGCAAATCCGACGAGGGCGCGACGGTCCGACTCTCGGGCTGGGTCCACCGCGTCCGCGACCACGGCGGCGTGCTGTTCATCGACCTGCGGGACCACTACGGACTGACCCAGGTGGTGGCCGACCCGGATTCGCCCGCCTTTTCGGCCGCCGAGACCGTGCGCGGCGAATGGGTGGTCCGCGTCGACGGCAAGGTCAAGGCGCGCACCGCGGAGACGGTCAACCCCAACATGCCGACCGGCGAGATCGAGGTCTACGCCAGCGAGATCGAGACGCTGTCGCCGGCCAAGGAATTGCCGCTGCCGGTCTTCGGCGAGCCGGACTATCCGGAAGACGTCCGCCTCCGCTACCGCTTCCTCGACCTGCGCCGCGAGACGCTGCATGCGAACATCGTCAGGCGCACCGAGATCGTCGCCGCCATGCGCCGGCTGATGGGCGAAGCGGGCTTCACGGAATATTCGACCCCCATCCTGACGGCCTCCTCGCCGGAGGGCGCGCGCGACTTCCTCGTACCCTCGCGCATCCACCAGGGCAATTTCTACGCCCTGCCGCAGGCGCCCCAGCAGTACAAGCAGCTGATCATGGCCTCCGGCTTCGATCGCTACTTCCAGATCGCACCCTGCTTCCGCGACGAGGACCCGCGCGCCGACCGGCTGCCGGGCGAGTTCTACCAGCTCGACCTGGAAATGAGCTTCGTCGAGCAGGACGACGTGCTGTCGGCGATCGAGCCGGTGATGAAACGCGTCTTCGAGGAATTCGCCGGCGGCCGCCCCGTCACGGCGGAATTTCCCCGCATCCCCTATGCCGAGGCGATCCGCAAGTACGGCACCGACAAGCCGGACCTGCGCAACCCCGTGGTCATGCAGGAGGTCACCCGCCATTTCGCCGGCTCCGGCTTCAAGGTCTTCGCCAACATGATCGCCAACGATCCGCGCGTCGAGGTCTGGGCGATCCCGGCCAGGACGGGCGGCTCCCGGGCCTTCTGCGACCGCATGAATTCCTGGGCCCAGCGCGAGGGACAGCCGGGCCTCGGCTACATTTTCTGGCGCCAGGAGGGCCCGGGCATCGAGGGCGCCGGCCCGCTGGCCAAGAACATCGGCCCCGAGCGCACCGAGGCCATCCGCACCGAGCTCGGCCTCGAGGACGGCGACGCCTGCTTCTTCGTGGCCGGCGATCCAGACAAGTTCGCCGGCTTCGCCGGCGACGCCCGCACGCGCGTCGGCGAAGACCTCGACCTCGTCGACCGGGAGCGCTTCGAGCTCGCCTGGATCGTCGATTTCCCGTTCTACGAATGGAACGAGGAGGAGAAGAAGGTCGACTTCGCGCACAACCCCTTTTCCATGCCGCAGGGCGGGCTCGAGGCGCTGGAGAACGAGGATCCGCTCAAGATCAAGGCGTTCCAGTACGACATGGTCTGCAACGGCTACGAAATCGCCTCCGGCGGCATTCGCAACCACGTTCCCGAGCTGATGGTGAAGGCCTTCGGCACCGTCGGCCTCGATGCGGGCGTCGTCGAGGAGCGCTTCGGCGGCCTCTACCGCGCCTTCCAGTACGGCGCTCCGCCGCACGGTGGCATGGCCGCGGGCATCGACCGCATCGTCATGCTGCTCGTCGGCGCGCGCAACCTGCGCGAGATCACCATGTTCCCGATGAACCAGCAGGCCCAGGACCTCTTGATGGGTGCGCCGAGCCAGGCTGCGCCGAAGCAACTCGCCGAACTCGGCCTCCGCGTCGTGCCGCTGAAGAAGGACGGCTGAGCCCCGCCGCCTTCGCCGGGACCGCCCGCGCCTACTGGTTGGCGGTGACCTTGACGTTCAGGACCTCGGGCAGCGTCTGCGGCGCCGCCATCGCCGAGCCCATGATGACGGGGAAGGCGACGGGCTTGTCGGGTGCGGACCGCACCTCGATGTTCTTCGGATCGTCGAGGAACTTGCCGACCGCGTCGCTGATCTCCTGCTGGAACTGCGGGTTCTTCAGCTGCGCCAGTCCCATCGGCAGGAGCGCCTTGACCGCCTGCGCCATCTGGTCGGCGCCGACGCCCTTCTCCTTGCCGAAATAGGCGAGCAGCTTGCCGGTGAGGGAGTCGTCGTCGAAGCGCAGCGACATGCCGCCGAAGCTCAGCTGCTGCATCAGGCCGAGCATGCCGATGCCGAGCGCCTGCTGGGCGCCCTTGTCGTCCGGCTTCGCCATCGCCGTGGATTGCAGCTCCTTGAGCGACTTCATGAACGCCCGCGTATAGCCGGAAAGGTCGAGCGTCATGTTCAGCGTACCGACCTTGTCGAGGGCGAGCGCGAACTGCGTCAGCTCGACCTTGCCGTTGTCGCTCTCCCAGCGCCCCTGCATGTCGAAATGTCCGGTGACGGTGCTGTAGCCGAGCGCCTCCATGGCCTTGCGCACCTTCGGGTCGCGGGTGTGGTCCATGTGGATCGTGAGACCGGTCGCCTCGAGCGCGCTCGTGAATCCCGCGTCGCCGTCGAGCGGATCGATTTTCGAGGACACGTTGTCGGCGGAGAAGATCTCGCCGTCCGGGCCGGTCGCGGCCACCGGGCCCGCGCTCGCCGTCTGGTAGAGGATCGTCGGCGCCGTCCCGTCGGTCGGCTCGACCGGCGGGATGTCGATGCCGGCGACCTTGATGTTCTTCACCGAGAGCGAGTCCTTGCCGCGCTTGACGTCGATGTCCGGCACGCTCAGCGCTTCGGCGGTGTAGCCGCCGCCGTCGCTCTCCTCGACCCCGGAAAACGTCAGGTCGCCGATTTTCACCTTGTGTCCGCCGGGCAGGTCCGCCGTCGCGTCGTGCAGCACCACGTTCTCCCCGTCGACGCTGACGCTCGAGAACGCGATCTTGCCGCCGGAGGCGGCATAGGCGGCGTTGAGCGTCTTGGTGAAGTCGTTTCCGTCGAGGGCAAGGGCCGAGCCGGCGAAGCCGAGCAGGAAGGTACCCGTCAGAAGGGCGCGCGTGAATTGGTTGGGATACATTCTTCGATTTCCTCACTTCGAGCCGGTATGGGTCTCGGGCCGGCCGGCGGCAAGCGGCCAGCGCCCTTCGGGCGGGGACAATAACCGCAGCCATGGCGCCACGTCCACAGCCAAGACGGTGCGGACGGAAGAAGACGTGTCGCCGGCTGCTTTCCCCGCATGCGGCGAGCGGCTATGCTCCGCGCCGCCCCGGGGCGCCGCCCGGTCCGTTGCCCATCCGTCGAAGGAACAGCCCTTGCCGATTTTCCGTCCGTTCGCCGCCTTGCTGCTGGTCGTCGCAATCCTCTGGGCAGGCAGCGCGGCCGCGGAGGGCCGCCTTTACGAAGGCATCGATTACGCCCCGGGCCTGAAATTGGACATCTACGTGCCGGTGCCTCCGCACCAGACGCTGCCGGCGGATCCCGGGCGCCGCCTCGGCGTCGTGGTCTACGTCCACGGCGGCGGCTGGATTCACGGAAACCGCAAGCACGTCTACAAGATCCCGCAATTCGTGACCTCGCTCGGCTACGTCTTCGTCGCGATGGACTACCGGCTCGTCCCCCACACCGACATCGAAGGCGAGACCCAGGACGTGGCGCGCGCCATCAACTGGGTGTCGGCCAATATCGCCAAGTACGGCGGCGACCCATCGCGCATCGCGATCATGGGGCATTCCGCCGGCGCCCATCTCGTGACCATGGTCGCCGTGCGCCACCTCGTGAACGTTGCGGGGGTCGTGTCGGACGACGTCCAGGCCTACGACATGCCGGCCTACGACGCCATGCGCGGCAGCCTCGGCTATCCCTACAAGCAGGCCTTCGGCAACGACCCCGTGAAATGGGCGCGCTGGTCCCCGATCACCTACCTGCGCCAGTCCTCCGGCATCCCGCCGCACCTGATGATGTTTTCCGGATCGGACGGCGCGCGTCGCCGGGCGCTGACCACCGACTATGCGCGCGAGCTCAGCCTGCGGGGCTGCGACGTCACGCTCTTCGACGGTTCCCGCTACAATCACGGCACCATCGCGCGCTGGCTCGGCCGCCCGAACGATGCCGCCTCGGCCGCCGTGAAGCGCTTCCTCCGCCGCGTGATCGGCGGGTGAGGCCGCTCGCCGCCCCGTCCGTCCATGTCGCCTGACTGGCGGGATCTCCTCGTCTGGCTCGTCGCGGCGGTCGCCGTGGCCGGCGTCATCGTCCGGCCCTTCGGACTGCGCGAATGGGTCTTCGGCGTCGCCGGCGCGGCCGCCCTGGCGCTGACCGGGCTGACGCCCCCCGCCGCCGTCCTTCGCGGCCTCGACGCCGCCGTCGACGTCTGCCTGTTCCTGGCCGGCATGATGCTGCTGGCCGAGGTCGCGCGCCTCGAAGGCCTGTTCGACTACCTCGCCGCCCGTGCGGCGCGTGCCGCCCGGGGTTCGCCGCAACGGCTGTTCGTCCTCATATACCTCGTCGGGACGGTGGTGACCGTGTTTCTCTCCAACGACGCCACGGCCGTCGTGCTGACGCCCGCCGTCGCGGCGGTCGCGCGCGCCGCCGAGGCGCCGTCGCCGCTGCCCTACCTGCTGATCTGCGCCTTCGTCGCCAACGCCGCCTCCTTCGCGCTGCCGATCTCGAACCCCGCGAACCTCGTCGTCTTCGGCCACCTGATGCCGCCGCTCGGCGAATGGCTGGTGCGCTTCGGCCCGGCATCGCTCGTCTCGATCGCCGCATCCTGCGTCCTGCTCTACCTGACGCAGCGAGAGGCGCTCGCCGGAAAGCTGCGCGGCGACGTCGGCCTGCCGCCCCTCGGGCGCGGCGGACGCATCGCGGCCGTCGGCCTGGTGTTTGCCGGAGGCCTGCTCCTGGCCGCTTCCGCCGCCGGGCTGGCGCTCGGCTGGCCGACGGCCGCCGCCGGCGCGCTGACCTTCGCCGGCCTGCTGGTCGCCGAACGGCGCAATCCCCTGCCGATCCTGCGCGGCATCTCCTGGGACACGCTCGCCCTCGTCGCCGGCCTGTTCGTCATCGTCGCGGCGCTAGAGGCGACCGGCCTGCAAACGTTCCTGGCTTCCGCCCTGGCATCGGCCATGGCCGCCGCCCCGCGGCTCGCCGCGCCGATGGTCGGGCTCGGCACCGCGCTCGCGACGAACCTGACCAACAACCTGCCGCTCGGGCTGATCGGAAGCGGCGTCCTCTCCGTCGCCCAGGCTCCCGCGAAGGCGGTCGACGCGTTCCTGATCGGCATCGACATCGGGCCGAACCTTTCCGTGACCGGCTCGCTGGCCACGCTCCTCTGGCTTGCGGCCCTGCGGCGCGAGAAGCTCGCCTTCGGCGCGCTCGCCTTCCTGCGGATCGGCGCAATCGTCATGCTCCCCGCCCTCGCTGCGGCCCTCCTGGCGCGGCTGGTTCTTTGATTGCATTAAAGCGTGCACCGGTTTTCCGTGCGGCGGCTTGCGTCTTGTTCCGAATCGCCCGGCGCGTTAAGCCCTTGCCATGGGAAAAAGTCTTGTTCCGCCCGGCGACGGCGGCGATTCGTCCGAGCCGATCGATCTGAGGACGGCGCTCGAGGAGCGCTATCTCGCCTACGCGCTGTCCACCATCATGCACCGCGCTCTGCCCGACGTGCGCGACGGGCTGAAGCCGGTCCACCGGCGCATCGTCTACGCCATGCGGGAGATGGGGCTGAGGTCGAACGGCTCCTTCCGCAAATGCGCCAAGATCGTCGGCGAGGTGATGGGTAACTTCCACCCCCACGGCGACCAGGCGATCTACGACGCGCTGGTGCGTCTCGCCCAGGACTTCGCCGTGCGCTATCCGCTGGTCAACGGCCAGGGCAATTTCGGCAACATCGACGGCGACAACGCCGCGGCCATGCGCTACACGGAATCGAAGATGACGCCGGTCGCCGAGCTCCTGCTCGAGGGCATCGACCAGGACGCCGTCGACTTCCGCCCCACCTACGACGAGGAGGGAAGCGAGCCGGTCGTGCTTCCCGGCGCCTTCCCCAACCTGCTCGCCAACGGCGCTTCCGGCATCGCCGTCGGCATGGCGACCTCGATACCGCCGCACAATGCGGCCGAGCTCTGCGACGCCGCCCTCCATCTCATCAAGCATCCGGCCGCGACGCTGGAGAAGCTCGTCGAATTCGTCCCCGGGCCGGACCTGCCGACCGGCGGCATCATGGTCGAGAGCCGCGCCTCCATCCTGGAATCCTACCGGACCGGCCGCGGCGGCTTCCGGGTGCGGGCGCGCTGGGAGACCGAGGACACCGGCCGCGGCGGCTACCAGATCATCGTCACCGAGATTCCGTATCAGGTGCAGAAGTCCCGCCTGGTCGAGAAGATCGCCGAACTCCTGATCGCCCGCAAGCTGCCGCTGCTGGACGACGTGCGCGACGAATCGGCCGAGGACATCCGCCTCGTCCTGGTGCCGAAGAGCCGTTCGGTCGACCCGGCGCTGCTCATGGAATCGCTCTTCAAGCTGACGGAGCTCGAAAGCCGCGTCTCGCTCAACATGAACGTGTTGAGCCACGGGCGGGTGCCGAAGGTCATGGCGCTGAAGGAGGTGCTCCTGGAGTGGCTGGAGCACCGCAAGGAGGTGCTGCAGCGCCGCTCGCGCCACCGCCTCGCCGCGATCGACCGCCGTCTGGAGATCCTCGGCGGCTTCCTCGTCGCCTACCTCAACATCGACGAGGTCATCCGCATCATCCGCGAGGAGGACGAGCCGAAGCAGGTCATGATGCAGCGCTTCGACCTCACCGACCTCCAGGCGGAGTCGATCCTCAACATGCGGCTGAGGTCGCTGCGCAAGCTCGAGGAATTCGAGATCCGCAAGGAGTTCGACGGGCTGACCGCGGAGAAGGCAGAGATCGAGGGGCTGCTCGCCTCCGACGAGAAGCAGTGGCAGACGGTCGCCTGGGAGATCGGCGAGGTGAAGAAGAGCTTCGGCAAGGACACCGAGCTCGGACGTCGCCGCACCGATTTCGCCGAGGCGCCGGACCACGACATCGAGGCCATCCAGCAGGCGATGATCGAGAAGGAACCCGTCACCGTCGTCGTCTCGCAGAAGGGCTGGATCCGGGCCCTGAAGGGGCATCTCTCCGACTATTCCGGCCTGACGTTCAAGGAGGGCGACGGCCTGCGCGTCGCATTCCCGGCGCTGACGACGGACAAGATCCTGCTCGTCTCGACCGGCGGGCGGGTCTACACCCTCGGCGCCGACCGGCTGCCGGGCGGCCGCGGCAACGGCGAGCCGCTGCGCCTGATGGTCGACATGGAGAACGACCAGGACGTGCTGACCGCGTTCGTCCACGATCCCGAGCGCAAGCTGTTCCTCGCCTCGACGCTCGGCAACGGCTTCGTCGTGGCGGAGAAGGACGTCGTCGCCAACACCCGCAAGGGCCGGCAGGTGATGAACGTCACGCTGCCCGTGGAGGTCAAGCTTTGCGTCGCCGCGACGGGCGATACGGTGGCCGTGGTCGGCGAGAACCGGAAGATGCTGGTCTTTCCGCTGGTGCAGGTGCCGGAGATGAACCGCGGCAAGGGCGTGCGCCTGCAACGCTACAAGGACGGGGGCGTTGCCGACCTGCGCTGTTTCGCCATGGAGGACGGCCTCACCTGGGAAGACAGCGCCGGGCGCAGCTATACCCGAAAGCGCGACGAGCTCCTGGAGTGGCTGGGCGATCGCGCCCAGGCCGGCCGGCTCGTCCCGAAGGGCTTTCCCCGGTCCGGTCGGTTCACCGGCTGACGCAGCGGCAGGCGAGATGCGGCCGTCAGACCGGCCGCCGCGCCATCCGGGCGAGCGAGGTGCGCCGCGAGTTGGCGATCTGCCAGAGCGAGTGGCTCGCAAGCGCCACCACCATGATCGTCCCGCCGGTCATGCTGGCCGCCGACGGCACTTCGCCGAAGATCAGCCACACCCAGACCGGCGCGAGGATCGTCTCCAGCAGGTAGAACATCGCCACCTCCGCGGCGGTCAGGTATTTCGGCCCGGTCGCCAGGCACCAGAACGACAGCGGGATGACGACGAGCCCGTTGATGAGGACCCAGCTGGGAGCCTGGATGCTGACGCCGGTCCTGGAAACCATGAAGGCCGCGATGACCGCCGGAACGAGGTTCGCGACGAGCGGCGTGAACCCCATGTCTCGGCGCGACGCCCGGCTCACCGTTATCGCCGTCGCCATCAGGAAGGCCGAGGCGAGCGCCATCGCATCGCCGAGCGTGTGCCCCGCCGAAATGCCGTCCCAGACGATGATCGCCACGCCCACGAGCATCGCCGCCATCGCCGCGAGCGTCGGCCGCAGCGGCCGCTCCTTCAGGAAGATCCACGACAGCAGCGCCGAGAACACCGTATTGAACGCCAGGATGAAGACGAGGTTCGCCGTCGTGGTGTTGAAGACCGCCGAAATGAAGGTCATCGCAGACAGGCTGTAGAGCCCGGCCACGGCAAGGCCCCAGCGGCCCGGCACGAGCCTCAGCCGGCGCCCGGTGGCGACGCGGTAGACGAGCCAGGCGAGGATGGCGACAAGGAACGTGCAGCCGCTCCGCGCCGCCAGCACCGACCAGACGTCGCCGTCGGCAAGCCGGATGAGAGGCACGTCGATCGTCAGCACCATCCCGCCGATCGAGGCGATGAGGAGACCTTTGCGCGCCTCGTCGAAAGGCGCCGCCGCGAGTTCAGTCAATGGATCGTCCGTCCTTGAGAGGGGGCTAGTCCTGGCGTTCCCAGCCGCGCGCCATCAGATGCTCCTGGGGCTGGAAGCGCGTCTTGTACTCCATTTTGTGCGAGCCGTGCACCCAGTAGCCGAGATAGACGTGGTTGAGCCCGCGCTGCCGGGTCCGGCGGATGTGGTCGAGGATCATGTAGGTCCCGAGCGAGCGTCCGGAGAGATCCGGATCGAAGAAGGAATAGACCATCGACATGCCGTCGCCCATGACGTCGCTGAGCGCGGTCGCAACCAGCGGCCCGTCGGCCTTCCCCGTGGCGACGGCGTCCGGCGTGCGCAGGCGGTATTCGATGATCCGGGTGTCGACATGCGTGTCCTCGACCATCATGGCGTAGTCGAGCACGGTCATGTCCGACATGCCGCCGCGCCGGTGGCGGGCGTCGAGATAATGCCGGAACAGCGAATATTGCTCGCTCGACGGCTCGGCCGGGTATTCATGCGAGACGAGGTCGCCGTTGCGCTTGATGATGCGCTGCATCGATTTCGTCGGTTCGAATTCGCCGGCGAGTATGCGCACGGAGACGCATGCCCGGCAGGTCTCGCAGGCCGGCCGGTAGGCGATGTTCTGGGAACGCCGGAAACCGCCCTGGGTCAACAGGTCGTTCAGCTCGGCCGCCTTGTCGCCGACGAGGTGGGTGAAGACCTTCCGCTCCAGTTGTCCCTCGAGGTAGGGACAGGGTGACGGGGCGGTCAGAAAGAATTGCGGGGATTGGGTCGGCTGGTTCGTCATGTCCGACTCTGGGCACCGGAGACTCGTCTTGATATCACAATGAATAATACCATGGCGCAAGCAGCGAAAACGTCAACCAGATGATGACGACCAGCGGCGTCCCGGCCCGCACGAAATCGGAGAAGCGGTAGTGACCCGGCCCCATGATCAGGAGGTTGGTCTGGTATCCGATCGGCGTGGCGAAGGAGCAGTTGGCGGCGAAGATCACCGCGGCGACGAAGGCCTCCGGCGAGGCGCCGAGTCGCCCCGCGACGCCGATGGCGATCGGCATGAACAGGATCGCCGTCGCATTGTTCGACAGGAGGTTCGTGACGATCGCCATCACCAGGAAGAGGACCGAGAGCACGATCGCCGGCGGGCTGCCGGACAAGGCGCGCACGGTGCCTTCGGCGATCAGCGAGGCGCCGCCGGTCGCCTGGAGCGCCGTCGCCAGCGCCACGGAGGATCCGATCAGGAGGAATATCTGCCGGTCGAACGCACGGGCGGCCTGGTAGACGGTCAGGCAGCGCGTCGCGATCATCAGCACGGCGCCGGCGATCGCCGCCACCACGATCGGCACGACGTCGAAGGCGGTGAGGAGGACGATCGCGAGGAAGATGGCGACGGCGATCTTCGCCTTGCGCGTCTGCGGCACCGCCTCCACCGAATGCTCGAGGAGCAGGAGGTCGTGGTTGCCGCGCAGGGTCTCGATCTGCTGCATCGCCCCGCCGAGGAGCAGCGTGTCGCCCGGCTCCAGCCGGATCTCGGAGAGGGCCCGGCGGGCCATGCGGCTCTTGCGCTGCACGCCGAGGACCGAGAGGCCGAACTGCGCCCGGATGCCGGAAAGCTGGATGGTGCGCCCCGCAAAGCGCGACGCCGGCGAGATCACCGCTTCCACCAGGTGGTAGTCCGGGCCCGGCGGGGGCGCGCTGTCGGCCGCCTCGCCGGTGGCGGGATCGCTGCCGGTCTCGTCCGCGTCCACGCCCGCCTTGCCGCGGGCGAGCGCCCTAAGGAAGGCGCGCCGCGTCCCGGTGACGACGAGCGTGTCGCCCGGCGAAAGCGTGATGCCTTCGAACGGCGGAAGAATGGGCACGTCCCGGCGCTGGACGAGGCGCGGCGTCAGGTCGCCGAGGCCGGAGAAGAGGCCCGATGCCGACGCCAGCCCGACGAAGGGATGGCCCCGGGCGAGCGTGATCTCGCCGATGAACTGCGCCCCGTCCATGCGGCTCTCGCGCTTGACCAGCGATTCGCGCTCCTTCATCAGCCGCGGCATGACGAAGACGACGTAGACGGAGCCGACCAGCGCCAGCGCAAGCCCCATGCCCGTGATGTCGAAGAAGCCGATGTCGATGCCGAAGGTCTTGGCCACGCCGGCGGCGATCAGGTTGGTCGACGAGCCGATGAGCGTCGTCATGCCGCCGAGGATGCATATGAACGACAGCGGCATGAACACCCGGTAGGCCGGGTAGCCCCGCTGGGCGGCCACGACGGCGAGTATGGGTATGAAGATGACGACGACCGGCGTGTTGTTGAGGAAAGCGCTGACGATCCCGGCCGTCGCCAGGACGAGGAGCGTCGCCTGGCCCCCCGTGACCCGCCCGAGATGCGCCACGGAGCGCGCCGGCGCGTCCATCGCGTCGGTGGCGAACAGCGCCTGGCCGACGACGAGGAGCGCGACGATCGTCGCAAGCGCCGGATCGCCGAAGCCGGCGAGCAGCCGGTTTACGGAAACCGCCGCGCCGTCGGCGCCCTGGTAGGGGAACGCGCCGAACAGCACCAAGAGGGCCGCCAGGCTCCCGAGCGACACGCCCTCCATCGGCAGACGCTCGGTGGCATACGCGACGACGGTCAGGAGAATGACGGCGAAGGTCGCGATCAGGTGAAAGTCGAGCATCGTTCGGATCGTCCCCGGAAAATCGCTCGGACTTTAACGGGCGCTCGCAGGCGCGCAAGGAAGATGATTGTGCGCCGGAGCCGCAGTTCGGGAAACGCATTTCCGGCCCTATGTATCAAATGGGCGGCGCGTTCCCGAACTCCCGATGCCTCAGGCCTCCGACCGGACGACCACCGTGCCGAGCAGGAAGTCCTGCAAGAGCCGCTTGCGTGGCGAGAACAGGCTGATCAAGAGCACCAGCGGAGAGAGGAGCACGTTGCCGGCCCAGAACAGCACCGCATGGACCATGGCGAGCATCCCGTCGACGGGCCGCCCGTCGAGCCGCGCGATCCGGATGCCCATCATGCGCATGCCCGGCGTCGCCTGCGTCGGCCCGCCCATCGTCAGCGCCACATAGGGCAGGGCGACGAGCGCGAAGAGCACCGAATAGAGCATGAAGCCGAGCCCCAGCGTGAAGACGCCGAGGAAGAAGATCAGCACCGAGACCGGTACGCAGAGCAGGATCACCAGCGTGTAGTCGACGACGAACGCCATGATGCGGCGCGTGCGAACGCCGCGAAAGGCACGCCAGCCCTCCATCTCCATCGTCGCGTGGCTCGCTTCCAAGGTCATCGTCTCGGTCCCCGTGAAATTGCGGTGCCGTGCATGTAGGAAACATCGCCCGGAATGCAAGCGAGGCAGGCCTCGCGGCCTCGCCGCGAATCGACCCCGAACCGGGCACGGCCTCACCGCCCCCGTCGGTCCCCTCCGTCACCGCGCGCCGGCGAGGAGCTCGGCGGCAAACGGAGCGAAATAGGTGAGGATGCCGTCGCACCCGGCCCGCTTGAAGGCGAGCAGGCTCTCCATCATCACCTTCTCTCCGTCGATCCAGCCGTTGGCGGCGGCCGCCTTTATCATCGCGTACTCGCCCGACACCTGGTAGGCGAATGTCGGCAGGCCGTAGGCTTCCTTCAGCCGCCAGCAGATGTCGAGATAGGGCAGGCCCGGCTTGACCATCAGCATGTCGGCGCCTTCCTCGATGTCGAGCGCCGCCTCGCGAAGGCACTCCTCGGTGTTCGCCGGGTCGACGTAGTAGGTGCGCTTGTCCCCCTTGAGCAGCCCGCCGGTGCCGATCGCCTCGCGGTAGGGCCCGTAATAGGCGGAGGCGAACTTCGCCGTATAGGACATGATGCCGACCTCGGTGTGGCCGGCGGCGTCGAGTGCCTCCCGGATGGCGCCGATGCGCCCGTCCATCATGTCCGAGGGCGCGATGATGTCGGCCCCGGCCTCCGCCTGGAGCACGGCGGCCGCCGCCACCTGCGCCACCGTCTCGTCGTTGAGGATGCGGCCGCCCTCGAGGATCCCGTCGTGCCCGTGGCTGGTGAAGGGATCGAGCGCGACGTCGGTAATGATGCCGATGTCCGGCACGGCCTCCTTGATGGCCCGCGTCGCCGCATTGATGAGGTTGTCCGGATCGAGAATGTGCGAGCCGGTGGCGTCGCGCCGCTTCAGGTCGATGTTCGGAAAGGTGGCGATCGCCGGTATTCCGAGGGCCGCCGCGCGCTTCGCTTCCGCGACGGCGCGGTCCACGCTCAGCCGGAAGACGTCCGGCATGGCCTCGATCGGCTCGACGTGGTCCTCGCCGTCGACGAGGAAGATGGGCCAGATCAGGTCGTCGACCGTCAGCCGGCTTTCCTGCACCAGGCGGCGCGTCCAGTCGGCCTTCCGGTTGCGGCGCAGGCGGCGGTGGCCGGTGATCCGGTCGACGTCCGGCGTCTCGAGCGGCAGGGCTTTGGCTGGTCTGTTCATGGCTGTCTCCGTGGCTGGCTCTTTGAACTCCCGTGCGCGGGCCCGGTCAAGCCGGGGTCGACGAATTTGCCGCGAGCCCGGCGGATCTTGTCCTTGACCTCGGATGAAAGCCTTCCTACGGGAAAGGCGGGCGTCCCGTCCCGGGGCGGCGGGAGCGATGGGATGACGGACCTGCCTCAATTCGACAAGCCGGTGACCGCGCCGCACACGGGGACGGAGACGGCGTTCACCGTTTTCCTGCGGATCGTCGCCGCACTCAGCCTTCTTGCCGGATTGAAATACTGGATCGCGCTCGTCGGCTTCTTCGACTATCGCCCGTGGCGCTTCGACCTGATGCCGGTGCACTGGCAGCTCGCCGCCACCAGCCTCGCCGTGCTCTTCCCGGTCGCCGCCACGGGCCTGTGGCTGCCGGTCTCCTGGGGGCCGGTCATGTGGGCCGCCGCCGCCGGCATCGAGACGGCCATGTACGGCGCGCTTCCGCTGCTTTTCGGCCGGGCGCCGATCGTGCTGTACCTGCACGGCACAGTCGCCCTTATCTACGTCGGCTTCCGGATCGCACTGCGGATACAGAGGAAGCGTCGGAATGAGACAGTAAGTCTTGATTCACCCTGATTGTGCGTTCGTGGAGGGTAAGATGCTGTTAAGGCTGCGTTTTAAGTAGAATTTTAGATGCATTCGATAGGGTCTCTCACAAGGCGGGAAACAAAACGAGCCGCCGCAACGACAGTGAGGCAGACCAATGAACGCTCAGGCCAAAAAGGTCGACCACCACGGCGACCGCCAGGAACACGCCCTTCATTCGCTCTACATGGAATTGGTGCAGCTCGTCGAGAGATTGCATCGCCGCCTTCTCGACGTCGTCAAGGACGAGTTCGATCGTCGGGGCCGCTCCGACATCAACGCCGTCCAGGCGCTTCTCCTCTTCAACATCGGCAATTCCGAGCTGACGGCAGGGGAGCTTCGATCGCGCGGCTACTATCTCGGCTCGAACGTGTCCTACAACCTCAAGAAGCTCGTCGACCTCGGCTACATCAACCACCAGCGCTCGCGCGTCGACCGCCGCTCGGTCCGGGTCAGCCTCACGGAGAAGGGCACGGACATCGCGGACGTCGTCGCCGCGCTCTACGAGCGTCACATCGGCTCGATCGAGCAGGTCGGCGGCATCGGCGCCGGCGAGTTCCAGCAGATGAACAAGCTCCTGACCCGGCTGGACCGGTTCTGGAACGACCAGATCATGTACCGCCTCTGAGGACTGCCGACCTTTCGGGCGATGCGGGCGGCTCGCGCCGCCGGCCCGTGCGCGTGGGGAGACCCGCGCGCACGGGCATGACGCGTTCCGGATGGACGAGGCCGCCGGGTCGCACCCGCCTGTGTTGCGGAGAAGACACGGACGCCGGGTCCGGCTACCGGCCGCCCCGCATCGCGGCCGCCGGCGACGGGGGATCATGCCGCGGGATCATGAAGCCGCCACAAAGCTGTGGAAGCGAAGGAGCGCGCGAATTTCGGGAACCGTAGCCCCGTTGACGCGTTCCGAGAAATGCGCAGGCCTGGTCCTGCCGGGGGTTCCCCGCAATATTCGTATCGTTAACCATGAGCGTGATAGGGTCGGCATTCACCCTGTTCTTCTCGATTCTGACTGGTGTAGGCGCATGTCGAAAACATCCCCGTTCGAAGCCCTTTCGCGGCGCGGCTTCCTCCGTTCCGCCGTTGCCATGGGCGCCGTCGCGGCAGCCGGTGGGGCAAGCGCGCAGTCGCTCGTCGACAGCGTGATCAACGCGCCGCAGCGCGGGTGGGACGACCAGTTCGATTCCCAGCCGGCGCGCGGAGGCAGCATCACGTCGCTGACGCCGATCCTGAGCCAGCAGACCCTCTCCTACATGCAGATGGCCGCGGCAAGCTACCAGCAGATCGTTGCGAACGGCGGCTGGCCGCAGGTTCCGAGCGGCGGCAAGCTGAAGCTGGGCGACAACGGCGACGCCGTCGTCGGCTTGCGCCGCCGCCTCATGATCTCCGGCGACCTGGCGCCCTCCGCCGGCATGTCCCCAGCCTTCGATTCCTATGTCGACGGCGCCGTCCGGCGTTTCCAGGCGCGCCACGGGCTGCCGGTCGACGGCGTGATGGGCGAATACACCTACAAGGCGATGAACGTGCCCGCCGACGTCCGGCTCGGCCAGCTCCAGACGAATCAGGCCCGCCTCGCCACCTTGCTGCAGGGCGGCGACCTCGGCCAGCGCTTCGTCATGGTCGACATCCCGGCCGCCCAGCTGGAAGCCGTGGAGAACGGCCAGGTCGTCCAGCGGCACACGGCGATCGTCGGCCGCATCAGCCGCCCGACGCCTCAGCTGAGCTCGAAGATAAACGAAGTCATACTCAACCCCTACTGGACGGCGCCCCGCTCGATCATCCAGAAGGACATCATGCCGGTGATGCGCAAGGATCCGGAGTACCTGACGCGCAACCACATTCGCCTGTTCGACGCCAAGGGTGACGAAGTCGCCCCGGAGTCCATCGACTGGAATGCGGAGAAGGCCCCGAACCTGACGTTCCGACAGGACCCGGGCAAGATCAACGCCATGGCGTCGATGAAGATCAACTTCCCGAACAAGTTCTCGGTCTACATGCACGACACGCCGGAGCAGAGCCTCTTCGGCCAGATCGAGCGTTTCGACTCCTCCGGCTGCGTGCGCGTGCAGAACGTGCGCGACCTCGGCGTCTGGCTGCTCGGAAACAATCCGGAGTGGAACCGGCAGCATATCGAGCAGGTGATCTCCACCCGCGAGAACACGATCATCAAGCTGCAGGACCAGGTGCCGGTCTATTTCGTCTATATCTCGGCCTGGTCCACGGCGGACGGCATCGTGCAGTTCCGCGACGACATCTACCACCTCGACGGAAATTCGGAACTGGCCCTGCGCTGAGGCGCCGGGCCTTCCGCCCGCGGCGCGACGCGGGGACTTGGCGTCCCCGCAGTCGTGGCGTCACGCGCCGCCGCGCCAGGCGCCCGACATGGCCCGGGCGAGCAGTGCCGACATCACCTCCAGCGCAAGCACCGGGCTCTCGTCCTCCCTGACCGCAAGACTGCGTCGCGGCGCCTCGGGAATGCGAGAGGGCTCCGCGACGGTCGCCTTCAGGAAGAAGCGCCGCTTCGTCTGGCGGGCGTGGGCGATCCGACGCATCAGGAGATCCGTCAGCCGGTCGAATCGCTGCACGTCGACCGCACCGGCTTCCTCGCCCTTGGAGATGCTGCGCGCCAGGACGCGGCTCCAGTGCGCGCAACCGGCCAGGAGCAGGAGCTTCTCGCGCACCTCGCCGTAGCGGGTGACGACAGTCCAGGGGCCGCCGAGCGGCCGGGCGATCGCCGCGAGATCAGCATAGTTCCGGTCGATCGCCCGCGACAGCGCCACGATGTCCGACCTGGGGTCCTCCCCGTGCACGCGTGCCCGGCACGCCGAAACGAGCTCCGACAGCGAATCGAGATAGGCATCGAGCGACACCGCGACCCCTGAGGCCGCGCGCACCGGGAAGACGAAGAAGGCCGAGAAGGCCCCCGCGGCGGCGCCGACCACGGTTTCCTCCAGCCGGACGACGAGAAGCTCGGGCGTGAACAGCCCCATGATGCCGTAGAGCAGCGCGATCGCGATGGTGATGAAGAAGATCATCACCCCGTAGGAGGTCTGCAGGAAGTAGAACCCGAAAAAGAAGGACACCGCGATCCCCGCCACCGAAACGGGAATGTCCCCGTGCAGCAGCGTGGCGAGGACCGTTCCGGCGACGATCCCGGCGAGCGTTCCGAGCGATCGGTTCAGCGCCCGCACCGCCGTATCGGCCCGCGAGCGCGTGTTGTTGAAGACGATGAAGGCGGCGATCGCCGCCCAGTACCAGCGGGTCGACGAGATGAAGATCCCCGCCGAGATCGCGATCCCCGAGGCGAGCGTCACCTGGATGGGTATGCGAAAGGACGGCGGTATGAAGCCGGCGAGCGGCCGCTCGCCGCCGCCCTGTGCGGCCTGTGGGGCCCCCGGGCTCCCGGGCGCGGCGGCGAAGGCGGGCAGGGGCCGGACGTCGAGCCTTGCGAGCAGTCGCTGGCGGGCCCGGTGCGCGCGGATCAGCAGCTGCTGGACCGCCACCTCGTTGTCCTCCCCGGCGTCCTTCAGCGCCCGGGCGGCCCGCGACAGCGCGGCCTCGTCGTCGTAAAGCACCGCGGTCACCAGCTTTTCGGGCGGCAGGGCCCGCAGGCTCGCCGCGATGAGCCGCTCGACCGCGAGCTGCAGGTCGAACAGCGCGAGCGCCAGCTCGGAGGCCGGACCGGTCCCGGCCAGCGCGCCGCCGGGGCCTTGCGGTATGAAGCCCTCCGCCATCAGCACGATGTCGCGGAAGCGCGCCAGATGCGCGTCGAAATCCTTGCGGCTTTCCCGGTCGAAGCGCCCGTGATGGGCCGCGCTCCTCAGCTCGCGCAGGATGAGGTTGATCCTGCGGTCGATCGTCGTGACGGCCCGCCGGAAGTCGCGTTCCGGGTCGTCCGTCAAGAGGACCGTGGAGACGAACTGCGTCACCGCCGCGGCGACGGCCGCCGCGGCGGCGATCCAGCCGGCCTGCTGCAGGTCCGGATGCAGGTAGTCGCCGAGGAAATAGGCCATGAAGGCGATCATGCCGATCATGAAGTAGCGCGGCCCGAACTTGCGGATGTAGACCGCGATGAAGATGACGACGAGGAAGAGCCACTCCGCCACGACCGGGGCCTGCGAAAGGGCGCCGGCCAGGGCCATGACCGCGGCGCCCGTGGCCGCCGCATAGGCGCGCGTCAGGGCCTGCGCGGCGGGCAGCTTTTCGCGGACGGCGATCGAACCGAGGAAGGCGAAGACGACGGCGAGCGCGTAGGCGCCGGCGGGCAGGGGATGGATGTAGAACGTGGCGCCGGCGAGGAAGCCGCCCGTGAGCGCCACCGACAGGAGCGCGCGCGAGGCCAGCCGCAGCCGCGAGAACGCGGGGTCGGAGGCCGCGATCCGATCCCTGAGCCGGGCGAAGAGTCGTCGCCTGGCCAAGCGGCGGGCGGCCGGAGGAGAATCGCCGGTCAACTCGGTCATATGGAATCCTGAAGCTGGTTTCCGGCCGGCCGGGCGAACCGCCGGACATTCGAACGTCGCCCGCTACAGACTATGGCTATTCCGGCGCCGATCAACCGCCGGCCGCGGTTTGCGCCCTGCACCGGTGTCGGAAATGGTCCGTCCGGCGGACGCCTTCAGACGCGCCCGCCGCCTCTTGCCGTGCATAATGAGGCTCGGCGGCCCGGCGACCATCGCGTCCCGGATGGCCTTGCCGGGGAACATGTGTTATTGCCGCGCGGAACGGTACCGCCGGTTCTTCAACTCAGGGATCTGACGTTATGTCCAACGCCTCATCGGCTTCCGCCGCGCGTTTCGCTGACGCATTCTTCAACCGTCCGCTTGCCGAGAGCGACGCCGAGCTCTTCTCGTCGATCGAGAAGGAACTCGGCCGCCAGCGTCACGAGATCGAGCTGATCGCCTCCGAGAACATAGTCTCCCGCGCGGTGCTCGAGGCCCAGGGGTCCGTGCTGACGAACAAATACGCCGAGGGATATCCCGGCCGGCGCTATTACGGCGGCTGCCAGTATGTCGACATCGCCGAACAGCTCGCGATCGACCGCGTGACGGAGCTCTTCGGCTGCGGGTTCGCCAACGTTCAGCCGAGCTCGGGCTCGCAGGCGAACCAGGCCGTGCTCCTGGCGTTGGCCAAGCCGGGCGACACGATCCTCGGCATGAGCCTCGACGCCGGCGGTCACCTGACCCACGGCGCCCGCCCGAACCTTTCGGGCAAGTGGTTCGACGCCGTGCAGTACGGCGTGGTGCCCGAGACCGGACTGATCGACTACGACCAGGTCGAGGAACTGGCCGTTTCGAGGAAGCCCGTCATCATTATCGCCGGCGGCTCGGCCTATTCCCGCCGCATCGACTTCGCGCGCTTCCGGGCGATCGCCGACAAGGTGGGCGCGGTTCTCTGGGTCGACATGGCCCATTTCGCCGGCCTGGTGGCCGGCGGCGTCCATCCGAGCCCGTTCCCCCACGCCCATGTCGCCACGTCGACGACCCACAAGACGCTGCGCGGCCCGCGCGGCGGCCTCGTGCTCACCAACGACGAGGACATCGCCAAGAAGATCAACTCGGCGGTCTTCCCGGGCCTGCAGGGCGGCCCGCTGATGCACGTCGTCGCCGCCAAGGCCGTCGCCTTCGGCGAAGCGCTGACGCCCGGCTTCAAGAGCTACGCCGCGCAGGTGGTCAAGAACGCCACGGCCCTCGCCGAAACGCTGGTCGAGGGTGGCCTGGAGATCGTGTCCGGCGGCACCGACACGCACCTGATGCTGGTCGACCTCCGTCCGAAGGGCCTGACCGGTAAGGCGTCCGAAGCCGCCCTCGGGCGCGCCTTCATCACCTGCAACAAGAACGGCGTCCCGAACGATCCGGAAAAGCCCACGATCACCTCCGGCGTCCGTCTCGGCACGCCCGCCGGCACGACCCGCGGCTTCGGCGAGGCGGAATTCCGGCAGATCGGCGCGCTCATCCTCGAGGTGCTCGACGGCCTCAAGGCCGCGAACTCGGAGGAGGGGAACGCCGCCGTCGAGGCGGCGGTGAAGCAGAAGGTGGTGGCGCTCACCGACCGTTTCCCCATCTACCCGCACTTGGGATAGCCGCCCTTCATGCGCTGCCCCTACTGCGGATCGGAAGACAGCCAGGTCAAGGACTCGCGGCCGGCGGAGGATGGCGCCGCCATCCGCCGCCGCCGCGTCTGCCCGGATTGCGGCGGCCGCTTCACCACCTTCGAGCGCGTGCAGCTGCGCGACCTCCAGGTGATCAAGAAGACGGGCCGCAAGCAGCCCTTCGACCGCGACAAGCTGATGCGCTCGTTCGAGATCGCGCTCAGGAAGCGGCCCATCGAGCGCGACCGGGTCGAACGCGCCGTGTCGGGCATCGTGCGCCGGCTCGAGAGCTCCGGCGAGACCGACATCCCGAGCGACGAGATCGGGCTTCTCGTCATCGAGGCCCTGAAGGCGCTCGACGAGGTCGGCTTCGTGCGCTACGCCTCCGTCTACCGGGATTTTTCCGGTCCGGAAGACTTCGAGAAGATCATCTCGGAGCTGAGCGCCAAGATCGCGCGCGACCCGGACGATATCGAGGAGTGAGACCGTGACGGTGACGGACATGGACCGTCGCATGATGGCCGCCGCCATCCGCTTTTCCCGCAGCAATACCGGGCGAACCGCCTCCAACCCCTCCGTCGCGACCTTGATCGTCGCCGACGACGGCAACGGGCCGGCGATCGTCGGGCGCGGCGTCACCGCGGTCGGCGGACGCCCGCATGCCGAGGCGCTGGCGCTTGCGGAGGCCGGAACGGCCGCCCGGGGCGCGACGGCCTATGTCACGCTGGAGCCGTGCGCCCATCACGGGCGGACGCCCCCGTGCGCGCACGCGCTGGTCTCGGCCGGCGTCGCACGCGTGGTCGCCGCCGCGACCGATCCGGACCCGCGGGTCTCCGGCAAGGGCTATGCGATCCTGCGCGACGCGGGGATCGAGGTCGAGACCGGCGTCCTCGCGGCAGAGGCCGGGCGGGCAATGGCCGGCTACCTGACCGAGCGTATGAAGAACCGGCCGCATGTGACTCTGAAGCTGGCGGTTTCCGCCGACGGACATGTCGGTCGCCGGGGCGGTGGCCAGGTCATGGTGACGGGACCCGTGGCGCGCGCCCAGGTCCATCTCCTTCGCGCGCGCTCCCACGCGATCCTCGTCGGCATCGGCACGGTGCTGTCGGACGACCCCGAACTGACCTGCAGGCTGCCGGGCCTCGAGAACCGCTCGCCGACAAGGATCGTCCTCGACACCGATCTGCGCACGCCGATCGGCAGCAGCCTGATCCGCTCCGCGCACCGCGTGCCGCTTCTGCTCGCCACCACCCGGCCGCTCGGCGATTCCGGCCGCTCGCCGCTGGAGGCGGCCGGCGCCGGTATCGTCGCCGCCGTCGCCGCCGACGGCGGGATCGCGCTGCCGGAACTGCTGGACGATCTCGCCGCCCGCGGCATCCAGACCCTTCTGGTGGAGGGCGGGGCGGCCGTCGCGCGCTCCTTCCTGGCCGAGGATCTCGTCGATCGCATCGCGCTTTATACCGGCGGCGGGACGATCGGCGACGGCGGGATCGACGCACCGTTCACCAGGACGACGGTGCCCGCGGGCTTTGCGCCGACCTTCGCGATGGCGTATGGCGAGGACCTGTACGAGGAATTCGAGAGAGACGCCTGATGTTCACCGGCATCATCACCGACGTGGGTACGGTCGAGGCCGTCACGCCGCTTTCCGAGGGGCTGAAGCTGCGGATCGCCGCCGGCTACGACCCCGAGACGACCGACATCGGCGCGTCCATCGCCTGCTCGGGCCCCTGCCTGACCGTGACCGCCAAGTCCGGCGGCGCGAGCAATTCGCGCTGGTTCGAGGTGGAGGCCTGGGAGGAGGCCCTGCGGCTGACCACGATCGCCGACTGGCGGCCCGGGCGCCGCGTCAACCTGGAGCGGTCGCTGAGGATCGGCGACGAGCTCGGCGGCCACATCGTCTCCGGCCATGTCGACGGCACCGCGGAGATCGTCGCCGTGGAGCCGGAAGGGGAGGCGACCCGTTTCCGGCTGGACGTGCCGGCGCCGCTCGCCCGGTTCATCGCCCCGAAGGGCTCCGTCGCGCTGGACGGCACCTCGCTCACCGTGAACGGCGTCGAGGGCACCCGTTTCGACGTGCTCCTCATCCGTCACTCGCTGGAGGTCACGACCTGGGGAGAGCGGAAGGCCGGCGACCGCGTCAATCTCGAGGTCGACCAGATGGCGCGCTACGCCGCGAGGCTCGCCGGCTTCGCGGACGGAAAGGACTGAGGGCGGTTCCGACCGACGGGTCGACAGGGGCCCGGACGTCGAACTTCCCACTTGCCAATCGGCGCGCGCCGTGGTTTGACCCGCGCTCGCGCGCCCCTAGTTCGCCTTCAGGGGACCTCCAAGGATCGAGGACACGATGGCCAAGAGCTCTCGCCCGCATTTGCTGATCGTCGAAGCCCGCTTTTACGACGGCCTGGCCGACGCCCTGCTCGACGGCGCCACCAGTGCGCTCGAGGCGGCGGGCGCGACCTGGGACGTCGTTACGGTTCCCGGCGCGCTCGAGATCCCGGCGGCGATCGCCATGGCCATCGACGCCGAGGACGGCGGCACCGGATACGACGGCTTCGTCGCGCTCGGGACCGTGATCCGCGGCGAGACCTATCATTTCGAGATCGTCGCGGGCGAATCCTGCCGTGCGATCATGGACCTGTCGGTCAACGAATCGATTGCCGTCGGCAACGGCATCCTGACCGTCGAGAACGAGGGCCAGGCCTGGGCGCGGGCACGTCGCGCCGAAAAGGACAAGGGCGGCGACGCCGCGCGCGCCGCGCTCCGGATGATGGAGATCAGGAAGAGGCTGGAAGGCAGATCGTGAGCGATCGGACCCCGACACCGAAGAACGCCAGGCCCGCCAACCAGCGCGGGGCCGCACGCCTGGCCGCCGTCCAGGCGCTCTACCAGATGGACGTCAGCGGCGTCGGCGCGCTCGAGGTCGTCGCGGAGTACGAGGCCCACCGCCTCGGGCAGGACATCGACGGCCACGTCTACCGGCAGGCCGATCCGGCCTGGTTCCGCTCGATCGTCTCGGGCGTGGTGTCGGATCAGCGGCGGCTCGATCCGATGATCCGCTCCGCGCTCACCGCCGGCTGGCCGCTGTCCAGGCTGGACCTCTTGTTGCGCGCCATCCTGCGCGCCGGCGCCTACGAGCTGTCCGCCCGCGGCGACGTGCCGGCGGCGGTCATCGTTTCCGAATACATCGATATCGCCAAGGCCTTCTTCGAGGAAGACGAACCGAAGATCGTCAACGCCGTCCTCGACCGGCTGGCGCGCCAGGTCCGCGGCGAACCGGGCGGCCCTTCGTGACGGCGGCCGCAACGGTCGCGCAGCCCTCCGACCGGGCCCTTGCACGACGGAACGCCCTCCTGCTCGCCGCGAGCCAGGCCATCATCGGCTCTGCGGCGCCGATCAGCGTCTCCGTCGGAGGCCTCGCCGGAAGCTATCTCCTCGGAGCCGACAAGTCGCTGGCCACGGCGCCGGTGACCGGTTTCACCGCCGGCGTGGCGCTCGGCGCGGTGGTCGCGGCCTTCGTCACCCGGCTGATCGGCCGCCGCTACGGCTTCATGCTGGGCGCGCTGCTGCCGGCGCTCGGCGGCACCCTGGCCGCGGGCGCGCTCTATGCCGGCAGCTTCTGGCTCCTGACCTTCTCCCTCTTCGTCGTCGGCATCGGCGGTGCCTTCGTGCAGCAGTACCGATTCGCGGCGGCCGACGCGGCGCCGTCGGCCTTCAAGCCGCAGGCGATCTCGCTGGTGCTCGCCGGAGGCGTCTTCGCCGGCGTCATCGGTCCGCAGACCGTGATCCATACGCGCGCGGCGCTGGCTCCGGTCATGTTCGCCGGCTCGTTCCTCGCCCTGGTGCCGCTTGCCGCCCTCGGCATCGCAGTGCTTTCCTTTCTGCGCATCAAGGAGCACGCGGTGCTTCTCGACCATCAGGCCGAGGAGCCCGTACGCCCGCTGCGCGCCATCGTCGGCCAGCTCGAATTCGTCACCGGCCTGGCCTGCGCCGTCGGCTCCTATGCGCTGATGACCTTCATGATGACGAGCGCGCCGCTCGCCATGGTCGGGCACGGGTTCTCGACGGACCTCGCGACCCTCGGCATCCAGTGGCACGTGCTGGCGATGTACGTCCCCAGTTTCTTCACCGGCCGGCTGATCGGGCGGTTCGGCCGCGAGCCCGTCGTCGTCTCCGGCCTCGTCATACTGGCCTTCTGCGCCATCGTCGCCCATCTGGGCGTCGACCTCTGGAATTTCTGGATCGCCCTCGTGCTCCTGGGGCTCGGCTGGAACTTCGCGTTCATCGGCGCGACGGCCATGGTGACGACCTGCTATCGCGCCTCCGAGAAGAACAAGGTGCAGGGCTTCCACGACGTCGTGCTCTTCAGCTGCGTCGCGGTCTCCTCGCTCGCCTCGGGCCAGGTGCTCAATGCCTTCGGCTGGCATCTTCTGAGTCTCGTCTTCTGGCCGATCCTGCTGGCCTGTTTCGGTCTTCTCGCGCTGAACCGGTTTCGCGGCCGCGGCGACGTTTCCCCCGCATAGCGCGGGGCGGGGCCCTGCTGCGCCGCTTTCCACAGACTGTGCAGTGCAAACAGTTCTTGACGGGGCGTCTTGCGCCCGCAATCATCCGGGCCTCGGCGGCGGTGGGCTTCTGAAAAATCGGAGCGGGAGAGACGTGTCGCCATTCGTATCGGCCGGCGTGAGTCCCATGCCGGCCTCAAAGGAGGAAGTTTGGCAATGACAATTCTGTTTGCCGTCATCGCCTGCGGGCTGCTGTCGGTCATCTACGCGATCTGGGCGATTCGGTCCGTCATGGCTGCGGACGAGGGCAGCGCCCGCATGAAGGAAATCGCCGGTGCGATCAGGGAGGGCGCCCAGGCGTATCTCACCCGGCAGTATACCACCATCGCCATCGTCGGCATCGTGGTCTTCGTCATCGCGTGGTGGCTCCTGTCGCCGCTTGCCGCCTTCGGCTTCCTCATCGGCGCGGTCCTTTCGGGCGCGGCCGGCTTCATCGGCATGCACGTCTCGGTGCGCGCCAACGTGCGCACGGCCCAGGCGGCCTCCCACAGTCTCGCCGCCGGCCTCGAGATCGCCTTCAAGTCCGGGGCGATCACCGGCATGCTGGTCGCCGGGCTCGCGCTGCTCGGCGTCTCCATCTACTACACGGTCCTGATCGGCCCCCTCGGATATCACGTCACCACCTCCGTGCCGCGCGACGTCATCGACGCGCTCGTGGCACTCGGCTTCGGCGCCTCGCTGATCTCGATCTTCGCCCGCCTCGGCGGCGGCATCTTCACCAAGGGCGCCGACGTCGGCGGCGACCTCGTCGGCAAGGTGGAGGCCGGCATTCCCGAGGACGACCCGCGCAACCCCGCCACGATCGCCGACAATGTGGGCGACAACGTCGGCGACTGCGCCGGCATGGCGGCGGACCTCTTCGAGACCTATGCCGTCACGGTCGTGGCGACCATGGTTCTCGGCGCGATCTTCTTCAACGGGCAGGCCATCCTGCCTTCGGTGATGCTCTACCCGCTGCTGATCTGCGGAACCTGCATCGTGACCTCCATCGTCGGCACGTTCTTCGTGCGGCTCGGCTCCAACGGTTCGATCATGGGCGCCCTCTACAAGGGACTGATCGTCACCGGCCTCCTGTCGATCCTCGGCCTGGCGGTGGCCACGACCCTGACGGTCGGTTGGGGCGCCGTCGGCAGCGTGCCGTCGCTGGTCGCGGGCACCGACGTGACGATCACCGGGCTCAACCTGTTCGTCTGCGGCCTCGTCGGCCTGGTCGTGACGGGCCTGATCGTCGTGATCACCGAGTACTACACCGGCACCAACAAGCGGCCGGTCAATTCCATCGCCGAAGCCTCCGTCACCGGCCACGGCACCAACGTCATCCAGGGCCTTGCCGTTTCGCTGGAGGCGACGGCGCTCCCCGCCATCGTCATCATCGGCGGCATCATCGCCGCCTACCAGCTCGCCGGCCTGTTCGGCATCGCGACCTCCGTGACCACGATGCTCGGCCTCGCCGGCATGATCGTCGCGCTGGACGCGTTCGGCCCGGTCACCGACAATGCCGGCGGCATCGCCGAGATGTCCGGCCTGCCGTCGGAGGTGCGCCGGTCCACCGACGCACTCGACGCCGTCGGCAACACGACCAAGGCGGTCACCAAGGGCTATGCGATCGGTTCGGCCGGCCTCGGCGCCATCGTGCTCTTCGCGGCCTATTCGAACGACCTGAGCTACTTCGCGACGACGGCCAACAAGGCGGGCTCGACCGAGTTCCCGTATTTCCACGGAATAGGGGACATCTCCTTCAGCCTGTCGAACCCCTACGTGGTCGCCGGCCTGATCTTCGGCGGGCTCATTCCCTATCTGTTCGGCGGCATCGCGATGACCGCGGTCGGCCGTGCCGGCAGCGCCGTCGTGCAGGAGGTTCGCCGCCAGTTCAAGGAGAAGCCGGGCATCATGGAAGGCCGGGACCGGCCGGACTACGCCCGCGCCGTCGACATGCTGACCAAGGCGGCGATCAAGGAGATGATCGTGCCGTCGCTCCTGCCGGTGCTCGCGCCGCTCGTCGCCTATTTCGGCGTGCTGCTGATCTCGGGCTCGAAGGCCTCCGCCTTCGCCGCCCTCGGCGCCATGCTGCTCGGCGTCATCGTCAACGGCCTCTTCGTCGCCATCTCGATGACCTCCGGCGGCGGCGCCTGGGACAACGCCAAGAAGTCCTTCGAGGACGGCTTCGTCGATTCCAACGGCGTCCGGCACGAGAAGGGATCGGAGGCCCACAAGGCCTCGGTGACCGGCGATACGGTCGGCGACCCCTACAAGGACACGGCGGGCCCGGCCGTTAACCCGGCGATCAAGATCACCAACATCGTGGCGCTGCTCCTGCTCGCGGTATTGGCGCACTGAAGGGTCCCGGACGGGCGACGAACGCTTGCCCGTCCGGACGTCCGCAGGGGCCTGAGAACGGACATCGTCCGCCGGTCCCAGACAGGCGGACGACAGCGCCGGATCGAAACGAAAAGACCCCGCGGCCGGCCGCGGGGTCTTTTCTTCTTGGCCGGCCTTAGAGCGCTTCCAGGAAAAGTGGAAACCGGTTTTCCGTCCGGAAGCGCGCGAAAACAATGAGGTAGAGCCTGTTCGCGATTCCGTGAAACGCGGACAGGCTCTAGGGTCCGCTCAGATACTGCCCGGCGCCTTCTGCTGCGAGAGTTGCGGCACGGCGTTCTGGCCGCCCGAGAGCAGCTGGCCGAGGAAGGTCTGGTCCTTGCCGCCAGTCGGCGTCGTCCGCGAGATCATGTCGAAGACGTGGCCATCCTTCAGCGTGTAGTTCGCGATGCGCGCGACGTTGCCGTCCTTGTCGAAATAGATGGCCAGCACGCTCTGGCCGACGATGTGCGGCTTCATGAACGCCATCGTGCGTTCGCGCTTCTGGCTGATGTAGTAGAAGACCTCGTTGTCGAAGACCGCCTTGGTCGAGGGCGTGCCGAGCGTCAGCAGGACCTGTTCCTTGCTGGACCCCACGGGAACGAGCTTGAGCGATTCC
The DNA here is from genome assembly GCA_963838155.1 of uncultured Alphaproteobacteria bacterium. Classification (GTDB taxonomy): domain Bacteria; phylum Pseudomonadota; class Alphaproteobacteria; order Rhizobiales; family Rhizobiaceae; genus Pararhizobium_B. The sequence continues at coordinate 376,572 of CAWIQE010000002.1, read as the reverse complement.
TGGTCGAGCACGTAGCCCTGGTTCAGCGTCTGTTCGGCGCCGCAGCCCGATATCGCCACGCCCGTCACGCAGAGCATCAGTGCAGCAGCCGCCGCGGCGCCCCTGCGTGACTTGAAATCCCGTTCGGTCAACGACATCTCCCTTGATGTGCATGGCGTCCCGCCATTGCTTTTCGCGAGTGTTTGGGTAAACCAGCCGGACCGACTATGCAACATGGACGGTAGGCGCGCAGGGCGCCGGCACATGGGCAACGAAGGCATTTCCATGATTTTCGGGCTCTTCGGCCGAAAAAGACGCAACGAGAACCAGCGTATCGTGGGGCAAGTCTACGACGCCCTGGCGGCGGCGGGGCGGCAGCCCGCCCTCTACGAGGACATGAACGTGCCCGATACGGTGATGGGCCGGTTCGAGATGCTGTCGGCACACGTGATTCTCTTTCTCCGGCGCACGTCGCGCGGGAGCGAAGCGGTCAAGGCGATCGGCCAGGACATCGTCGACGAATTCTTCCGCGATATCGATCATTCCATACGGGAGCTCGGCATCGGCGACGTCAGCGTCCCGAAGAAGATGAAGAAGTTCGGCCGCATGTTCTACGGCCGCGTCGGATCCTACGGCGCGGCGCTCGATGCGGCCGATGCCGACTCGCTCGCCGACGCGCTGCGGCGCAACGTCCATCCCGCCGGCGGCGACGGTGCGCCGGACATGCGTCCGCTGGCGCGTTACCTCGTCGAAGTGGAGCGCCACCTCGCCGGACGGGCGGACGAGGAGATCCTCGCCGGCGCGATCTCCGTCCCGGCCGTGAAGAAAGCCGAGGCTCCGGGAGAGCCGGCATGAACGAGCGCGACAAGCCCCCGTTTTCCTTCCGCGTTCCGGTCGGAAAGGTTTCGGTCAATCCGGTCACGGTCCGCATGTCCGCGAGCGAGGAGGAACGCAAGGCCCTCGCCGACCTTTGGGGCATCTCCGGTCTCGCCCGCCTCGATGCGGAACTCGACCTCGTGCGCTGGAAGCGGGACGGCGTGCGGGTCAGGGGACCGGTCCGGGCCGAGGTCGTGCAGCCGAGCGTCGTCTCGCTCGAGCCGGTCGCGTCCGCCATCGAAGAGGAGGTCGACGCCGTCTTCGTTCCCGAGGGGTCGCGCCTCGCGCGGGTCGAGACCAACGACAGTGGCGAGATGATCGTCGACCCCGACGGCCCCGATCTCCCCGAGACCTTTTCCGGCGACAGGATCGATGTCGGCAGCGTCGTCGCGCAATGCGTGGCGCTTGCCCTCGATCCCTATCCGCGCCTGCCGGGCGAGTCCTTCACGCCGCCCGACGACACCGGCGCCGAGGACGAGGGCGCGGACATGCCCTTTGCCGCGCTCAAGGACTGGCCGGCGCGGAAGAACTAGTCGATGGTGCCATATTTTAACAATTGCTTTGTGCGCCGACGTGAATCGGATATTTTCGAGGCAAAGCCCGGCGCCTGCCGCCGGGAAGAGCGGGAAGAGGGCGAGTGATCAAGATTTCTGTAGACGTCATGGGTGGCGACCACGGTCCTGAAGTGGTGATCCCCGGCGTCGCGAAAGCCCTCGAACGCCATCCCGATATGCGTTTCCTGCTCTTCGGAACCGAAAGCGAGTGCCGGCCTCTCCTGGAGCGGTTTCCCCAGCTCGAGGCGGCGAGCGAGTTCGTCGCCTGCGACCGAGTGGTCCGCATGGACGACAAGCCGAGCCAGGCGCTCAGGCAGGGGCGCTGGCACTCCTCCATGTGGCGGGCCATAGAGGCGGTCAAGAAGGACGAGGCGGACGTCTGCGTCTCCGCCGGCAACACGGGCGCCCTCATGGCGATGGCCAAGTTCTGCCTGCGCATGATGTCGGAGGTCGAGCGGCCTGCCATAGCTGCCATCTGGCCGACCATGCGCGGCGAAAGCATCGTGCTCGACGTCGGCGCCACGATCGGGGCGGACTCCCGCCAGCTCATGGATTTCGCCGTCATGGGTGCCGCCATGGCACGGGCGCTCTTCGAGATCGAGCGCCCGACGGTCGGCCTGCTCAACGTCGGCGTGGAGGAGATCAAGGGACAGGAGGACGTCAAGGAGGCCGGCCGCCTGCTGCGCGAGGCCGACCTGCCGGCGCTGCAGTATTCCGGATTCGTGGAGGGCGACGACCTCGGCAAGGGAACCGTCGACGTCGTGGTGACGGAGGGCTTCTCGGGCAACATCGCTCTCAAGACGGCGGAGGGGACGGCCCGGCAGATCGCCCAGTATCTGCGTGCGGCCATGTCGCGCACGTTGCTTGCGAAGGTCGGCTACCTGCTCGCCCGCGGCGCCTTCGAGCGCCTGCGGGAAAAGATGGACCCGCGCAAGGTCAATGGCGGCGTCTTTCTCGGCCTGAACGGGATCGTGATCAAGAGCCACGGCGGCGCCGACGCGGAAGGATTTGCGGCGGCCGTCGATGTCGGCTACGACATGGCCCGAAACGGACTCCGTGCGAAGATCGAGCACGATCTCGACGGATTTCATGCACGACGCCCGCCCGAGGCGGGGCAGAAGGATGTACGGACCGGCTAGGTCCGACCCATGGATAGAGTGGACTAATGATTCGATCAGTGGTGCGCGGCTTCGGCTCGAGCTTGCCTGAGCGCGTGATGACGAACCGCGACTTCGAGCACGTCGTCGACACGACGGACGAATGGATCACCCAGAGAACGGGCATCAGGCAGCGCCACGTGGCCGGCGAGGGGGAGACGACCGCTTCCCTGGGCGAGGCCGCCGCGCGCGCCGCGATCGACCGCGCCGGCCTCGAGCCCCAGGACATCGACCTCATCGTGCTGGCGACGTCCACGCCCGACAACACCTTTCCTGCAACCGCCGTCAACATACAGAACCGCCTCGGCATCCACCACGGCGCCGCCTTCGACGTCCAGGCCGTGTGCAGCGGGTTCGTCTTCGCGTCTGACCACCGCCGATCTCTACCTGCGCGGAGGCATGGCGCGGCGGGCGCTCGTGATCGGTGCCGAGACCTTTTCCCGCCTGCTCGACTGGAACGACCGCACCACCTGCGTCCTCTTCGGCGACGGGGCGGGCGCGATCGTGCTGGAGGCCGTGGAAAGCCCGGGAGAGGCCAGCGACCGCGGGGTGCTGACGGCGCATCTGCGCTCCGACGGCTGCCATCAGGACAAGCTCTACGTCGACGGCGGGCCCTCCACCACGGGCACCGTGGGCCATTTGCGGATGGAGGGCAGGGAGGTCTTCAAGCACGCCGTCGGAATGATCACCGACGTCATCGAGCAGGCCTTCGCCGCCACCGGCCTGACGGCGGACGACATCGACTGGTTCGTGCCCCACCAGGCCAACAAGCGCATCATCGACGCCTCTGCCCGCAAGCTCGACATCGCAGCCGAAAAGGTGGTGATCACGGTCGACCGGCACGGCAACACCTCCGCCGCGTCGATCCCCTTGGCGCTTGCCGCCGCGGCGGGCGACGGGCGCATCAAAAAGGGACACCTCGTGCTCCTGGAGGCCATGGGCGGCGGCTTTACTTGGGGGTCGGTGCTGCTGCGCTGGTAGCCTTTACCCCGCCGGCCCCGGAGGCGGCGACGGGTTTGCCGCGCCGCCGAAGGATTTCTCCCGCAAATTCCGTTGCTTGCTTGACCAAGATCGCGTTCGCTCCTAAGCTTCTCACTCGCGTCTGGGCACAGAGGGGCGTCCGAAGTCTCGACAACCGGGTGGGGATCCATGAGCGGCAAGACGATTACACGTGCTGATCTCGCAGAGTCGGTCTTCCGCAAGGTCGGACTCTCCAGGACGGAATCGGCCATGCTCGTCGAGATGGTCATCGAGGAAATCTGCAACGCGATCGTCCGTGGCGAGAGCGTGAAGCTCTCGTCCTTCGCGACATTCCAGGTTCGCGACAAGAACGAGCGGATGGGCCGCAATCCCAAGACCGGCGAGGAAGTGCCGATCTCCCCGCGTCGCGTCATGACCTTCAAGGCGTCCAACGTCCTGAAGCAGCGGGTGCTGAAAGCCCATACCAACCGTCTGCGCAGGGACAAGGCGAACGCCGCCGAGTAGGACCTGGGCGCCTGCACGCCCCATAGCGGTGTACAATTCGCCGGGTCACTTGAATTTTTTGCCATAAATCGCTGACATACATGACGGATAGTGATTCCCCCGAGGAGACCGGTCCGCATGGAGAAAAGTCCCGACGCATTTCGCACGATCAGCGAGGTCGCCGACGATCTGGATCTGCCGCAGCACGTCCTGCGGTTCTGGGAGACGCGCTTCGCGCAGATCAAGCCCATGAAGCGCGGAGGCGGCCGGCGATACTACCGGCCGGACGACGTCGACCTGCTGAAGGGCATCCGCAAGCTGCTCTACGACCAGGGCTACACCATCAAGGGCGTGCAGAAGCTGCTCAAGCAGAACGGAGTGAAGTTCGTCACGGCCATCGGCACCGGCGACGTGGCGACCGTCGAGGCCGTCACGGCGGCGCGGGCCGCGGAGGAAAAGGCGGCGGCCAAACCGACACCGGCCGCGCAGCAGGCCGCACCGCAGCCCGAGGACGACCAGGTCGTAGGACGCGCCCGCCCGCCATCCGGCAAGCGCCTCTTCGGCTTCGGCGGCAACGGCGAGGCGGAGGGCGGCGGCGTCGGCAAGGAGGACCGCGCATTGCTGCAGGAGGCGCTCTACGACCTTCTCGAATGCAAGCGGCTGCTCGACCAGGTGCGATAGAGGCCCTGCGAACGCCGGCTGGCGACGCCTTTGATCGGCGACCGCCCCGGGTGCCGCGTCATTGAAATAGACTGTCTTCAAATAGGGAGGCGCACCCCTGACGCACCGGTGTCCCGGCGGTCTGCGTCCTGGTTGGTGCCAACATTGCGCGTGCCCGCGCGACCTATTTCATCAGCTTGAATGGAATGCCCGAAATGAGAGCCTTGACGTGGCGGCTCTTCTGGTAGTGGCCGTTCAGCGAAATGCGGGGCAGGGCGGTGGGGCTGGCGAACGTCCTGTCGTCGAGCACGCCCGGCTGCGTCGTCACGGCGACGTCGAAGCCGAAATCGGCGGCCGCCCGGATTTCGCGTTTGGAGACCGCCTTCGTCCAGCCATAGGGATAGGAAAAGGTCGTCGGCATTCGCCCCACATACCCCGCGAGCGCGTGGGCCGAGCCGGCGATCTCCCGCTCGAGCCGCTCGGGCCCGACGCGCCGCAGATTGACGTGCGTGAGCGTGTGGGCGCCGAACCCGGCAAGCGGATCCGCGGCCAGTTCGGCGAGTTCGCCGGCGTCCATGACGAGGTCGCGCACGAGCCCGATCGGATCGATGCCCAGTTCCGCGGCCGCGGCATCGATTGCCGCGATCGCCTCGTCCTCGTCCCCAGTCGCGACGAAAGCCCTGAGACGTTCGAAGAGCGCGTTCTTCTCGGCTTTCGTGCCGGCCGGGACCGTTTCCGGCCCATGGCCGAAGTCGAACCGGATCGCGTTCGCCGCCCGCGCCATCGCCTCGGCAGTCTCCCACCAGATGCTGCGGGTCCGCTCGACGAAGCCGGACGTCACGAAAATCGTGTAGGGCACGCCATGCTTGCGGAACACCGGCGCGGCGAATTCGGCGTTGTTGCGGTAGCCGTCGTCGAGTGTGAAGGCGACGAAGCGGCGCGTCTCGCCGGGATCGGACAGCAGCGACGGCAGCGCGTCGAGCGGAACCGGCGTGAGGGCGCACCGGCGAGCCGTCTCGATCGCCTCCTCGAGGAACTCGGGCGTGACGGAGAGGACCGCGTTCGGCCGGAACGCCCGTCCGCAGTCGGGGCGCACATGATGCAGCGTGAAGATGACCCCGCGCCCGCCCATCGAAGGCAGCACCGCCGGCGCGCCGGACAGCGAAACCGCATCGAGACCGGTTCGGATGAGGGAATATCTCAGATTTTTCTTAGCTGCTTTGAGAAGTGCCATCGCCCCGCTTCGTCGCCCGACATGCCCCCGAAGCCGGACCCTTTCGACCCCGGCAGGCGAAAACTAGCGGCAAAACGTGAACAAATGGAAAGTGCACGCCGTCCGCGCCGATTTTCCGAATTCGTAGCCCGGCCGGCGAATTGATGCTTGCGTCGCGCGTTTGGAAGTTCTAGGGAAACCGGGCCGTTTCGGCAGGTCGGAGCGTAGCGCAGCCCGGTAGCGCACTTGACTGGGGGTCAAGGGGTCGTGGGTTCGAATCCCGCCGCTCCGACCATTTCACCTTATGTACAGCCCGGAGACATGGGTAACAGATCGTACCTAAGACATGGGTGACAGCCTCGTGCCGAACGGGCTGTCGATGGTTTGCAATGTCCTCTGTTCCAGGTCGATATAACCGAGATCGTACTGCATGAAGCTTATCAGCCAAATGCCGTCGTCCACCTCCTTGATTCCAAGCCTCTGACCGGCAAGCACCGTCGATATGTTGATCTTCTTGCGGTGCATGCAGATGCGTCCGCATGCGGTGACCATGATGTCCTTGTCGTGGAAGGGGTAGGTCAGGTCCGGCAGGCCGTGATAGGGCCGTGAAGAGGGTGCGTAGCGCTCGGCCGGCAGCTTCATGGCGAGCGCCTCGTGGGGGCGTTCATCGTTGAATTCGCTGATAAAGGCGTCGAACCGTGCCTGTTGCTGGAGCGCGTTCATGGCCGGCGGCCGGGCGGTCTCCTGCTTCAGGGTTCGATGCATGCGCTCATGCCGGCCGTTCTCCTGGGGCCGCCCCGGCCTGATGCGCTCGATTGCGATGCCGAGCCTCAGCCACCAGACCGACAGCCTGGAGAGATTGTAGAGGCCGTTCGGGCTGGCGAAGGGGACGCCATTGTCGCTTCGGATCGCCTGCGGCAGGCCGCGGTCCCTGAAGAGGCGGATGAAGGCCTCGATGACCGGCGCTTCCTTCGTCGTTTCAAGGGCTTCGGCGACAAGCAGGTAGCGGGAGGCCTGGTCGGTGACCGTCAGGGGGTAACAGTAGCGGCCGTTGCCGAGCTTGAACTCGCCCTTGAAGTCGGCGCACCACAGGTCGTTGGGCGCCACCGCCTGCGAGAGCGGCGTGCCCATGGCCTTGCGAGCCCGGTGCCTCTTGCGGGCCTGGCTCACAAGGCCATGGCGGTCGAGCACCGCGTGCACCGTGCTCCTGGCCGGAATGCGCACGTCGCCGGCCAGTCGGCGCACCAGGAGCTCCCGGATCTTCCTGGCACCCCAGTGCGGCTTCTCCCGCTTCGTCTCGACGATCAGCCGCTCGATCTGGCCGGGCAACTGGTTGGCGTATCTGACCGGCCGCCGCGACCGGTCGGCGAGCGCCTCCAGGCCGTCTTCCTTGTAGCGGTTGAAAATCTTGTAGCCGGTCTTCCGCGAGATGCCGAATTCCCGGCACACGTCACTCATGCCCTCTCCCTCGAGAAGCCGAGCGACAAAGCGCATACGTTCCTCCATCACCGAACACTCTCTCCACGGCATCAACATCTCCCCCGAAAAAGGGAAAGTGTTACCCATGTGTCCGGTACAAAACGTCACCTATGTCTCGGGCCGTTCATTATAGAGCTCGATTCGGCTGATGGAGCCGTGGAAAGGGCTGTCCGCCAGGGCCGGTCCGCGCGCAGGGCGCAACGAGCGTCCGGCGAATGTCGCCCTTTGCTGCGGCAACGGCCGTTCGGGTGCGCCGGCGCACGGCTTCGAACGACCCGCTACGGCATTATCCGCTAAAACCTCCTTATAAATCTTATGGTTGCAAAAACTGCCAGGAAACGGTTGCAAAAAATTCACCTGGCGGTTATCTGGGGATAGACCTGGATTTCACAAGCATCGTTTCTTTGTAGCCCGCATTTCAGAAATTGAACTTGAATTGAATCACCCTAAACCTACAACCAACCACTTTAGAATATGAGGATAACTTGAAAAGATTTTCGATTTTTCCGGCGGTTGCCGCTCTCACCATGGTCTTTTGCTCGCAGTCGACCGCATATGCGAAAGATGGTATGCAACCAAAACGGGCGTCCACCTCCGTCCATCCCACCGAAATCCTGAACGTGAACAACCAGTTCGGAGCCGGATTGACCGGCCACTGGATCGACTACCTCGAATCCGTGGGCGGCATGCCCGTCGACAAGGAGGTCGGCGGCCAGCTCGGCCTGGAGGTGTCCGGTTCGCTCATGCGGGATTGGGTGTTCCGCAACGTCTATATCTACGGCCGGTTCAACCTGTCCGACGGAAAGACGAAATATACCGGTGCCCTTCGAGGCGGCACCTACGGCTCCCTCGTCAACAACGACGGCGCCAAGGTCACAAGCGAGGCCGTCCGGCTCGGCAAGGGTTTTGCAATCAGCGACACCCTCATGCTGACGCCCTACATCGGCGTCGGTGCCCGCCAGTGGAGCCGTGACTTGATCGGCTTCAGCGGCTACCACGAAAACTATTCCCACGGATACTGGGGTGCAGGCCTCCTGGTGCAGCTCTCCCCGGCGCCACGCTGGGTCGTCTCGGCCCACGGCCTCGTCGGGTCGACGTTCGGCGCCCGCCTGAAGACCTCCGACAACGGCAACTATCCGATCATCCCCCAGAGCTACGGCCTCGGAAGCTCCGCCATATTCATCGCCGGGCTTTCCCTGGATTACGCCGTCACCCGGCATATCCATGCCAACGTGGGCATCGACTACACGCACTTCAAATACAGGGCCTCCGCCCTCTCGCCGATCGACGGGTCATGGGAGCCCGACAGCAAGACCTCGGAAACGACCCTCAAGTTCGGCCTTGGCTACGCGTTCTAGGCTTGCCGGATAGAGGGACCCGGCCGATGGGGCCCACAGTCGGCCGCATGCTCCAATCTGCCCCGGCGGGGCAGGTCATGCGCCCGAACTGTACGCAGGTAAGCGCCGGCCGATCTCCCATGCGGTCGTGTCGGCGACCTTCACCTATCCCGGACGCCGGCCGCGGAACGTCGGCGTCCGGGATCGCTCCGCGGACGACACTCGCTCCCGCTGCCCGCGCATCGGCCCGAGGGGGAGGGAACCCGACCGGGCGAATCGGACTGGACCGGCTACAGCCGGCGGGAATCGACGCTTGCCAGCGGGACCGACGCTTGCCGGGCGGGGACCGGCGCTTGCCAGCGGGGATCGGCGCGGGCCGACTCTGACGGGCGGGGACCGACGCTTGCCAGCGGGGACCGGCGCGGGCCGACTTTGACGGGCGGGGACCGGACCCACCCGGATCCGGCCGGATCGCACCGGTGCGGACCCGACCGGCACGGAGCCGGACCGGTGGGATCGTCGAACGCCGACGCCGGCATCAAGGCTTCAGGTCCATCTCCAGGTGGATGTAGTCGCCCCGGTAGGTGGCTTCGCCGAGATAGATGACGGTGCCGTCCGGCGCGCAGAAGACGCGGCGGATTTCCGCCACGGGCGTGTTCACCGCAACCCCCAGGTTTTCCGCCACCTCCACGTCGGCCGCGCCGATGTTCAGCGTCTGGTAGGCCTTGGCGATCTCGATACCCGGCAGTGACGCGAACAGCGGAATGACGACCTCGCGCCGGAAGCGTTCGGGTGCAAGCGCGAAGACGCGGTCGTCGATGTGGATCGAGACGACGCAATAGCGCTCGCCGTCGCGCGAATGGACGCGCCGCATGTGGAAATAGCTCGGCGCCGCCCGCCCGTCGCGTTCGGTGAGGGTCGGCGGCTTTCGCGATTCGATGATGTTGGAAAGATCGGGCCGGTCGCCCCGATACATCTCGACGAGATCGTCGAGCGTGGTCTGCACCAGCAGCCGCCGCTCGGCCCCCGGCTCGGCGGTGACGAAGGTGCCCCGCCCCCTCTGCGGGGAGAGCAGGCCCTCTCCGGCCAGGAGCTGGATCGCCTGGCGCACCGTGACGCGGGCGACCCCGAATTCCTCCATGAGCCGTTCGATCGACGGCAGCACGCTCCCGCGTGGCCAGACGCCCCGTTTGATGCGATGGCGCATGATGTCGGCGAGCTGCACGTAGCGCGGAATGGGGACCTTATCGAACATTCGCAGAAAGGCCTTGCATTAAAGGTCCTATTGTTAGAATGTTTAAGACGTTACGCCACTCCGCGCCCTTTGGCAATTTTTGGTGCCGGTGCACCGCGGACCGGGAGGAGACCGGTTCCGAGGGGCGGGGGCGGACTGGATCCACTGGGAGGAAGAGATGACCGATCGAACCGATGGCAACGGCAAGGCGACCGTGGGCCGCCGTGCATTCCTGACGACGACCGCGGCCGGACTGACCGCACTTGCCGCGCCGGCCTTCCTGACCCGCGGCGCGTTCGCGGCCGACGGGAACGCGGCCTACGCATCGCTCAAGGATGCCGGCATCGACTGGCAGCAGGCCAAGGGCGCCTCGATCACGATCGGCGTCATCCCGGCCGGCTATTTCAACAATCTCGAGGCGGTGCTTCCCGCCTTCAGGGACCTGACCGGCATCGACGTCCGGTTCGAGAAGACGCCTCCCGGCCAGATCCGGCAGAAGGCGGTGCTGGACCTGTCGAGCAAGACGGGCAACTGGGCGAGCCACGCCGCCGACCCGATGTACTATCCGCTCTACGTCTCGAACGGCTGGGTGGACCCGCTCGACACCTATCTCGGCGACGCCAAGATGACCGACGGCAAGTGGTTCGACTACGAGGACATCCTCGGCGGCTGGCGCGGCGCTACCTCCGTCGACGGCAAGCCCTACGGCATCCCCTATGACGGGGAGGCGACTCTGCAGGTCTACCGCACCGACGTCTACGACAAGCTCGGGCTGAAGCCCGCCGAAACGCTCGACGCCTACATGTCGAACGCGGCCAAGGCCAACGACCCCGGCAACCGGCTCTGGGGCGCGGCGCTGCGCGGGTTCAAGGGCGCCGGCCAGAACATGTACATCTTCCCGTCGCTCTTCCTCGAATACGGCGGCAAGTGGTTCGACGGAAAGAAGATGGTCGTCAACGGCAAGGAGGCCGTCGACGCGCTCGAATGGTATGTTTCCCTGCTGACGAAATACGCGCCCGACGGCGTCCAGAACTGGAACTGGCCCGACATCGCCGATGCCTTCGGGCAGGGGACGCTCGCCTCCTATATCGACGCCAACTCCTCCGCCGCGGTCATTGCGAACCCCAAGAAATCGAAGGTCACCGGAAAGATCGGCTTCGCCCGCTGGCCGAAGGGCCCGTCCGGCAAGCGCGTCACGTCGATCTGGACGTGGAGTTTCCCGATCAACGCCGCCCTTTCGAAGAAGGACAAGGCCGCGACCTGGCTCTTCATCCAGTGGGCCGCCTCCAAGGAGACGCAGGCCGCCACGTCCTATGCCTTCGACGGGGACTACAAGCGCCTCGGCGTCAACCGGACCTCGACCTGGGCAGACGACAAGTTCCGCGGCATGCTGTCCGGCATCGGCGAGAACTTCATCGACGCCTCGACGCAGTCGCTGCAGGACGACACCGACGTCGACTGGCGGCCGCGCATCCCGGAATGGCCGGCCGTCGGCGAGACGATGGCGACCGCGATCCAGGCCGCGCTCGTCGGCCAGGCCAAGCCGGCCGACGCGCTGAACAGCGCCCAGTCGAAGATCGACTCCATCGTGAAATCCTGAGGGGGAGGGCAGGTCGTGGCGAGCCGTGCAAGAGGTCTGTTCGACAACGAGCAGACCTTCGCGATGGTGATGGTCGCCCCCGCGATCGTCATTCTGCTTGCCACGACCACCTTTCCGCTTTTCTTCCTCGTCTGGAACTCGTTCCACAGCATCAACCTGGCGATGCCGTACATGAACGGCTTCGTCGGCCTCGACAACTACGCCGCCATGCTCCACGACGGCGAGTTCTGGCATTCGCTCGGCCTGACCGCCATCTATACTGTGAGCACGGTCGTGCTGCAGCTCGTCATCGGGCTCGGGCTGGCGCTGCTGGTCATGCAGATTCCCTCCGGCCAATGGCTCTTCCGCATCGTCGCGATCCTGCCGATCGTTCTCGCACCGGTCGTCGTCGGCCTTTTCTGGCGCACGCTCATGCTGGCGCCGAACTTCGGCATCGTCGACTTCGCCGTGAAGGCGCTGGGCTTCGGCGCGGTCAACTGGCTCGGCTCGCCGACGCCGGCGCTCATATCCGTCATCGTCATCCACACCTGGCAGTGGACGCCCTTCGCCTTCCTCGTCCTGCTGGCGAGCCTCGCCTCGCTTCCGCCGGACGTCTACGAGGCCGCCCGCATCGACCGCGCGAACGCCGTCAGGCGCTTCGTCCACATCACGTTGCCGCTCATTCGTCCGGCCATCGTCATCGTCGTCATCATGCGCTCGATGATCGCGCTCTCGGCCTTCGCGGCGATCTTCGCCGCCACCGGCGGCGGCCCCGGAACCGCCACCGAAATCCTCAACCTCTATGCCTACAGGACCTCCTTCGTGAAACTCGACTTCGGCTACGGCTCGGCGCTCGCCGTCGCGCTGCTCCTCATCACGCTGGTCGTGTCCTCCATCCTGTTCGTCATGCGCACGGCCAGGGCGCGCTGACCGTGGCCGCGAACCCGCACGTCGCCGCGCGCAGGCGGAAGAACGTCCTGCTCTACGCCGCCTCGGCCGTCATCCTCGTGATATGGGCCTTCCCGATCGTCTGGGCGGTCGTCGTGTCGCTCAAGTCGGAGACGGAGGTGCTCGCCTATCCGCCGCGCGTGATCTTCCAGCCGACGCTCCAGAACTACGTCGACGCGCTCGTCGGCGGCTTCTCGATCCTGAAGAGCTTCACCACCAGCTTCGTCATCGCCACGGCGACGACGGTGCTGACGGTCCTCTTCGCCGTGCCGGCCGCCTATGCCTTCGCCCGCCTTCGCCTGCCGGGAAAGCGGACCATCGGCTTCTACACGCTCGTCACGCAGATGATCCCGCCGGTCGGCCTCGTCATTCCCTATTTCCTCATCCTCAACCGGATCGGATGGCTCGACAGCTACCAGGGCATGGTGACCGTCTTCCTCACCTTCTCGCTGCCCTTCGCGATCTGGCTGATGGTCTCCTACATGGAGGACATCCCGAAGGAGATGGAGGAGGCCGCCTTCCTCGACAAGGCGAACCGCTTCCAGACGCTCTGGCACGTCATCCTGCCGCAGGTGCGCGGCGGCATCGCCGTCACCGTCATCTTCGTGTTCCTCAACGCCTGGAACGAGTTCCTCTTCGCCGTCCAGCTCGGCGGCAACAAGGTGCGGCCCGTTACGGTCGCCATGTACAATTTCGTGTCCGTCGAACAGACCCTCTGGGCCAAGCTCTCCGCCGCCGCCCTGATCGCCATGCTGCCGATGATCATCATCGGCATCGCCGGACAGAAGCAGATCGTCAAGGGCCTGACCGTCGGCGCCGTCAAGGGAGGAGGCCGCCGATGAGTGGCGAGGAGGGTCGGGTATCCCTGAAGGGCATCCGCAAGAAGTTCGGCAGCTTCGAGGCGCTGAAGGGCATCGACCTGGACATCGAGCCGCGCGAATTCTTCGCGCTGCTCGGTCCGTCGGGTTCGGGCAAATCGACGACGCTGCGCGTCATCGCCGGACTGGAGACGCCCGACGAGGGCGTCATGACGGTCGACGGCGCCGACGTGACCTACGCCTCGCCGGGCGAACGCAACATCGCCATGGTCTTCCAGAACTACGCGCTCTATCCCCACATGACGCTTGCGGAGAACATCGGCTTCCCGCTGAAGATGGACAAGGTCCCGAAAGCCGAGATCCCCGCCATGGTGCGCGACGCGGCCGAACGGGTGAAGATCGACCATCTGCTTCGGGCGGCGTCCGGGGCAGCTGTCCGGGGGACAGCAGCAGCGCTGCGCGCTGGCGCGGGCGATCGTTCGAAAGCCGCGCCTCTTCCTTCTCGACGAGCCGCTGTCGAACCTCGACGCCCAGCTGCGCCTCGAGACCCGCATCGAGCTCAAGCGCCTTCATACCGGCATGGACGTCACCACGATCTACGTCACGCACGACCAGGAGGAAGCCATGACGATCGCCGACCGCATGGCGATCTTCCGCGACGGCGAGATCGTCCAGTGCGGCACCCCCGACGAGGTCTTCAACCGTCCGGACAGCATGGACGTCGCGGGGTTCGTCGGCAGCCCGCCCATGAACCTCCTGCCGGCGAAACTATCCGACGGCGGCATTCGCGTCGGTGCGACGAGGATCGCGTCCGCCGACGGCTACGGGCATGCCGGCCCCGATGTCGTGCTCGGGGTGCGCCCCAGCCATGTGCGCCTGGCCCGGGACGGTCTCCCGGCCCGGCTGCTGCTGTCGGAGAACCTCGGCGAGAGCATGCTGCTCAACCTCGACGTCGAGGGCGGCATCGTCAAGGTGCGACTGCCGGACGTGCGCCGCCTGACGATCGGCGAGCCGCTGCACCTGGCCTTCGACGAAACCCACATCCACATCTTCGACCCACGGACGCGTCGCCGCATCGACCGCGGCGGCCCGGACCAGCGCCAGAGGCTCCCATGAAAACCGTCTTCCTGCTTTTCGACTCGCTCAACCGGCTGATGCTGGAGCCCTACGGCGGCCAGATCCTGAAGACGCCGAACTTCCGCCGGCTCGCCGAGCGCTGCGTCACGTTCGACAGCCATTATATCGGCTCCATGCCCTGCATGCCGGCGCGCCGCGACATGCAGACCGGCCGCCACACCTTCCTGCACCGCAGCTGGGGGCCGCTCGAACCCTTCGACAATTCCTTCCCCGAGCTGCTGAAGACCGCCGGCGCCTATTCGCACCTCATCTCCGACCACTACCACTACTGGGAGGACGGCGGCGCGACCTATCATACGCGCTACAATTCCTTCGAATTCGTCCGCGGCCAGGAATCCGACCCGTGGAAGGTTCTGCTGACCTCGCCGATCGAGCGCATCCGGGAAAAATACCATCCGAGCCAGAACGATCCGAACTCGAAGCAGAACCCATACAACTACATGATCAACCGGGAGTTCATCAAAGAGGAGAAGGACTTCCCCTCGACGCTGTGCTTCGAGGCCGCGTTCCAGTTCCTCGACATCAACAGGAGCGCCGACGACTGGTTCCTGCAGGTCGAGACCTTCGATCCGCACGAGCCCTTCTTCGCGCCGGAGAAGTACCGGGAGCTGTTTCCGACCGACTACGATGGACCGATCCTCGACTGGCCGCGCTACGAGCGCGTGACCGAGCCGCAGGAGCAGATCGACGAGCTGCGCGCCAACTATTTCGCGCTGCTGACCCATTGCGACGCCCTGCTCGGGCGCTTCCTCGACTATTTCGACGAGCACGACATGTGGAAGGATACGGTCCTCATCCTCACCACCGACCACGGCTTCCTGCTGGGCGAGCACGACTGGTGGGCGAAGAACCGCATGCCGATGTACGAGGAGATCTCCCACATCCCGCTCTTCATCCATCATCCCGACCACGCCGGCAAGGCCGGCGAGCGTCGGCGGAGCCTTACGCAGACGATCGATCTCATGCCGACCATATGCGACCTGTTCGGGGCGGAAATTCCCGAGGAGGTCGAGGGCAGGTCGCTGCTCGCGCTCATGGAAAACGACGAGCCGCAGCGCGAGGCCGCCATGTTCGGCTATTGGGGCGGCGGAGTGAACGTCGTCGACGGGCGCTATACCCTGTTCTGCTACCCGAAGGACATGCGCAACCAGGACCTCTACCAGTACACGCTGATGCCGGCCCACATGACGAAGCTCTTCACCGTGGAGGAACTGAAAAGCGCGAGCCTCGTGCCCCCCTTCGACTTCACCAAGGGCGTGCCGCTGCTCAGGATCGCCCACAAGTCCAAGGCCGACAGCCGGACGCACAGCTATCACTTTCCGGAGAAGATGGAGGATACGAACACCGTCCTCTACGACCTGGAGGCCGATCCCGGCCAGACGACGCCCGTCGACGACCCGGCGGTCAGGCAGCGGCTGAAGGATGCGCTGTTCCGGATGATGGCCGCCAACGACGCGCCGGCCGAGGCGATCATGAGGATGCGGGAGAGCCTGGGCGGCTGATCGGTCCCGTGCGACGGGCCTATCTCACCTTCACCGGGCGCCAGACGACCTTGTCCGCGCGTTCGTCGGAGGGAAATTCCATAGCGGTGATTCGCGTTGCCGGCCTGCCGCAGGCGCCGCATGTGAAGGGCAGGCTGTCGATCTCCCGCCCGAAGCCGAAGAAGCCGCAAAGATCGTTCGCGAAGAAATCGGCCTTTCGGTCGCAGGCCGGACATTCGGCGCGAACGAGCATGGCGTGGCGGGCGGCCTGTCCCAGTGTGCGGATCGTCCGTGTCATCGCCCACAGAGATGGAACGAAAAGGGAACACGGTCAAGCGGAGCGATGCCGCGGGAACCACGGACGTGCGGCCGCGTTCCGTCGCAGTTGCCGGGAGAGTGATGAAATGTCGACGAAAAGACCGATTTCCACCGCGCCGAAGGACGGCAGCAAGGTCACGATCGTCTGGACGGACGGAGACGGCGTGGAAAACCGCTCGGTCGGCCAGTATCGCGCGGTCGGCCTGCTCAACGGCGTCGCGGGCCAATGGGATGCCGCGGACGAGGGATGGTGGGTCTTCACCGACGACGACACGCAGAAGCGCGTGCACCCCGACGCATGGATCGCCGAGGGCACGGACTGACCGCCTTCGCCGGGCGTTTCAGGGAACCTGGCCGGCTGCCGAAGCGCTCGCCCGCATGTCGCGCAGATGGCGCATCTCCAGCGCGCTGCAGCCCCAGATGATGCCGAGAAGAAGATAGAAGTGCCGCCAGTGGTCGGTGTCGATGACGTCGCCGATCAGCACGTGCCCGAGAAAGGCGATGTAGGAGGTCGCCAGATAGGGATGCCAGGGCCGGTCCCTCAGGAGCAGCCTGAAGCCGAAGGCGAGGGTGCAGGCGATCAACGTGACATAGGCGACGAAGCCGAGCCACCCATATGCCATGAGCGTCTTCAGCCAGATGTTGTGCGGGTCTTCGCCGAAGCGGACGCCGAATTGTTCCGGACCGATGCCGAGCGGCTTCGACAGGGCGAGGGCGAAGCCGAGGCGGTGGCGCTCGAAGCGGCCGAACTCCGCCACGTCGTAGCTCTGCTCCAGATGCGCCCGCGTATCGAAGAGATGCGCGACCTGCGGTATCTGGAGGGCGAGCACGAGGCCGCCGACGATGGCGAAGACGGCGACGATCGACAGGACGACGATCCGCAGCCGGAAGGCGCCGCTGCGTTCCTTGAGCAGCATGAGGAAGACCAGGAGCACGACGGAAAACGCCAGCAGGGCCCACGCCGCCCGCGAGAACGACAGGAAGATGCCGAGGGCGAGCACGAGCAGGGCGGCGAGCCGCGGTCCGGCCGACCGGAGGCGGCGCGTCAGGATGCCGTGGGTCAGGTAGAGAGCCGGCAGGACGAGATAGGGCCCGAAGACGTTGGGATCCTGGAAGGCACCCATCGCGCGGCCGTAGCGGGTGAAGATATCGCCGTGCGGTATCAGCTCGAAATAGCCGAGGATCCCGAGGAGCGCCGTGACCACGGCGCCCGCCGAATAGCCCTGAAAGATCAGCTTCAGCCGGCTCGGGCGGTCCTCGACGACGGCGGCGATGAAGACCGCGGAGAAGCCGAGGAAACCCGAGACGGCCATGTAGAGCGGCGCCTTGCCCAGCGTTCCCATGGTCGTGACGGAAAAGAGGCCTCCGATCATGAACGTCACGATCAGCGCCGTGAGGATCATCACGCGCCGGGAAATCCGCAGTCCGAAAACGCTCCAGCCGCCGATCAGGGCCGCCATGAACAGGTCGTACGGCGCCGGCTCGTGGATGACGAAGCCCGACAGGAAGATGCCGAGCATCAGCATGAAGGAGGCGACGAGCGCGACTGCGGCACGCTGCGGCGCGAAGCCGGACGGAAGCTGGAGGCCGAGGTCGCTCAATATGCGTTTTCCGAGCCGAACAGCCGGAAGGGCGTCAGGAAGAGGATCTTGAGGTCGAGGAAGAGCGACCAGTTCTCGATGTAGTAGAGGTCGAACGAGGTGCGCTGCCGGATCTTTTCCTCGGTGTCGGTCTCTCCGCGCCAACCGTTGATCTGGGCCCAGCCCGTCACGCCGGGCTTGACCCTGTGGCGGGCGAAGTAGCCGTCCACCACCTCCACGTACAGCCGGTTGTTGGCCTGCGCATGAGGCGCGTGCGGCCGCGGCCCGACGAGCGACAAATCGCCCTTCAGGACGTTGACGAGCTGCGGCAGCTCGTCGATGGAGGTCTTGCGGATGAACCGCCCGACCGGCGTCACCCGGGGGTCGCCCTTGGTGACGAGCGCGCGCGCGCCCGGATCGCACATCTCGGTGAACATCGAGCGGAACTTGTAGACGTCGATTTCCTCGTTGTTGAAGCCGTGCCGCTTCTGCCGGAAGATGACCGGCCCCGACGAGGTCGCCTTGACCGCCACCGCCGCCGCCAGCATCACCGGCCAAAGGAGCGCCAGCGCCACGAGGCTGAAGGCGACGTCGAAAACCCGCTTGGCGACCGAGTCCCAGTCCGCGATCGGTCGGTCCAGGATGTCGAGCATGGGAACGCCGCCGACATAGGAATAGGACCTGGTCCTGAACCGCAGCCTGTTGGCATGCGCCGCGAGCCGGATGTCGATCGGCAGCACCCAAAGCGGCTTGAGCATCTCGAGCACGCGCGCCTCCGCGTCGAGCGGCAGCGAGATGATGAGCATGTCCACCCTTGCGAGGCGGACGAATGCGACCAGATCGGCGAGGTTGCCGAGCTTCGGATAGCCGGCCACCACCTGCGGCGAGCGTTCGTCCGTCCGGTCGTCGAAGATGCCGCAGATGCGGATGTCGCTCGCCCGTTCGCGCTCCATGGACCGGATCAGGTCGCGCGCCGTCGTGCCGCCGCCGACGATCACGGCGCGGCGCTCCATGCGGCCGTTGCGCGCCCATTTGCGGATCGCCACGGAAACCGCGATCCGGCAGAGCACGAGGAAGATCGCCCCGCAGGCGAACCAGGAGGCGAACCAGACGCGGGAATAGAGCTCGCCCAGCTTGAGGAAGAAGGCGACCGCGGCAAGCACGCCGAAGGTGGCCGTCCAGGCGACGAGCGCCCGCGGAAGCGTGCCCCCGGCCGACCGCATGGCCGGCACGGGATAGGCGTCGGCCAGCTGCAGGGCGGCGACCGCCAGCGACGAGCCGACGAGGATCGCGAGCGTGTAGTGGGCGCTTTCGCCGAGGCGCATGTCCAGGTATGCGAACAGCACCAGAAATCCCGTCAGCGAGAATCCGGCGAACTCGAACAGGCGGAGCATGCCGCTGACGATGGCGGGAGAATAGCTGTCGGCGGAGAGCTGTCGGGCCGTTCGCATCGCGAGCGGATTGAGCTCGCCCGCCGGCGGGCCGTCCGCACGGGTCGCGGCGTCCGGGGCCGGGACGGAACCCGTGCCTTTCTCGAAATCCGCGCCTCTATGGGGTCTGTTCATGGGACCTCGAACCTTGTTCGAGGATGGATTAGCACGTCGTCCCTAAGAAACGCTTGACGGCAGGGGCGGGAGGGCCCGTCCGCGCGTGCCGTTCCGGGACGTCCGGTAGACCGCGAGCAGCGAGCGCGCCATCGCGTCGGCGGAGAAGCGGGCCTGGAAGGCGTCGCCGGACGGCATCGCCGCCGCGAGCCATTCGGGCTCGTCGAGCGACCGGCCCATCGCCCTTGCCAGCGCATCCGCCTCGCCGGGAGGAACCAGCGCCGGACAACCCGCCCCGAGCGCTTCCGGGATGCCGCCGACGCGCGAGGCGATCACCGGCTTTCCGGCCGCAAGCGCCTCCAGAACGATGTAGGGCATCGCTTCGGCGCGCGACGGCACGCACATGATGCGCCCGAGAGCGAACGCTTCGCGCGCCGGCATGGCCGGGCGCATCGAGATCTGCCCCGCCAGCCCCCGCTCGTCGATCGTCGCCCGGTAGCGGTCCCGCGAGGGGCCGTCGCCGACCATCACCGCGCTCACCGGCCGGCCCGCACGGGCGGAAACCCGCGCAATCGCATCGATGAAGACGTCGGGTCCCTTGAGATCGCGCATCGTCCCGACGAAGAGGAAATCGGCGCAATCGGCACCGGCGGCCACCGGGACGAACTCCTCGGCGCCGACGCCGTTGTAGACGAGATGGGTCGGCGCACGCGGCGGCCCGATCTTCGCGGCGTAGGTGCGCCGCTCGTAGTCGCTGACGAAGATCAGCGCGTCGCTGCACCGCTCGAGGAGGCGCTCCGCACCGAAATAGAGCCGGCCCGACGTGCTCTTCGGGTTGTAGTGGAGACTGCCCCCGTGGGGCGAATAGAAGCGGCCGGGCCCTTTGCCCCGTCGCCGAAGGGCGGTCCCCGCCAGCCGCGCCAGGACGCCGCCCTTGGCGCCGTGGCCGTGGATGACGTCCGGCCCGATCGCCCGGATCCTGGGCACGGCGCTTCTCAGCACGCCGAGGTCGGACAGGCCGGCCGACCGCGGAATGGGAAGCCGGATCACGCCGAGCGAGAGGTGAGGGCGCACGCTCTCCAGCAGCGCCTCCTCGAAGGCGCCGCCGGTCTCGCTGTCGCAGAGGAAGCCGACCGCGTGGCCCGCACGGTCGTGCTGGACCGCGAGGTCGCGGACATGCCGGAAGACGCCGCCGGCCGGTTCGCGAAAGCAGTGCAGGATGCGGAGGCGGTCGGTCTCACCCATTCGCAGGGCACGGCACTAGGGCGTCCCCGGGACGGGCATGACCCCGTATCCCGTCGGGAGACGCGCAAGGGAAAGAAGCCGGGGCATGTCGTCGGGTCCGCGAAACGATGCCACGCTCTAGAACAGGCGTTCGCGCACGTCGATGGTGTCGCCCGCCCTGATCGCGTCGGTCACGGCAACGTCGCCGGTGATCGGCTTGCCGTTGATCTTGCGCGTGATGCGCACGTGGCGCTCGTCCGCCCGGGGGGTGAAGCCGCCCGCCGCCGCGATGGCGTTCTGCGCGCTCATGCCGGGCACGTAGCTGTACTGGCCCGGCTGGCCGACCTCGCCCATGATGTAGATCGAGCGGTACTGGTCGACCTGGACCGAGACGTCGGGATCCTTGACGAAGCCGTTCCGGAGCTTCGCGGCGATCGTCTTCTCGAGACCGGAGACGGTCTTGCCCCGCGCCGCCACCGCGCCGACGAGCGGGAAGGAAACGTAGCCAGACTGGTCGACATTGTAGGTCCCTGTCAGCCCCGCCTGGTCGAAGACGGTGATCCGTAGCCGGTCGCCCGAATCGAGGCGGTAGGGCGCGATGCTCGACGTCTGGAACGAATCCGGCGCCGGCTGGTAGCTGGAGCAGGCAGCGAGTGCGGCGAGTGCGAGAAGAGCGCTCGCAAGGCACAAGGTCTTCGTGGTGGCCCGCAGCATGGTCCGGTCGCTCCGTTCAATTCTCGGTTCCCCATGTTTTGGCCGATCAGGGTTAACCGCCGGTAAATCCGGTCATCGGCTTCGCGATCGGCGACGGCCGGGTGCGCCGGCCGGGGCCGGCCCTTAACCCTTGCGTTACCATCTTTCTTTACGGTCGACCCGGCAAGCTGGGAGATACGCACATGAATCGGGCGCGCGCTGACGTCAACGACGCCGACATCGATCTGAAGAGGTTGTTCGTCGCCATCTGGCAGCGCTGGCTGATCGTGCTGCCGCTCGTGCTCCTTGCGGGCTTCGCGGCCTATGGCGTGGTCTCCGTCATGCATCCCTTCTACAAGGCGGATACGAGGATCCTGATCCAGGCGCGGAACGGTCTCACGGGTACCGCCGACGCCGGCGGCGACCAGGCGATCATCGACGACCAGGGCGTCAAGAGCCAGGTGCAGGTGATCGAATCGGCCGATCTGATCCGCAAGGTGATCGACGAGCTCGATCTCGCGAGCCGCCCGGAATTCGGCGCGGCGGCAAAGTCCTCCTCGTTCATCGAGCGGATCCTCGCCCGCTTCCACCTCGCTTCGGCCCCGAAGGCCCGGCCGTCCGAGCAGGACGTCATCGACCGGTTCACCAGCCGGCTCAACGTCTACCAGGTGGCCAGTTCCCGGGTCATCGTCATCGAGTTCTCCTCGTGGGATCCGAAGCTGGCGGCCGAGGTTCCGAACGACCTCGCCGACGCCTATCTCCGGCGCCAGAGCGGCCTGAAGCTGGCCGACGACGACCAGGCGGCGGCGTGGCTGCAGCCCGAGATCGCCCGGCTGCGCAAGCGCGTCGACGCCGCCGAATCGAAGGTCGCCGACTACCGTGCGAAGTCGGGCCTCCTGAGCGTCGGCAACAACGACACGCTCGCCAGCCGCGAACTGGGCGACATGGCATCGGAGCTGAGCAAGGTGCGATCGCAGCGCGCCGACGCGGAGGCGCGCGCCGCCAACGTGCGCGAGGCACTCAAGGCCGACCGCGGCATCGACACGCTTGCGAACGTGGTCGATTCCCCGCTGATCCAGCAGCTGCGCCAGAAGGAGGTCGCCGCGCAGGCCGAGCTGGCAGACCTCGCCACCTCGCTTGGCAGCCGCCACCCGCGCATCCTGGCCGTGAAATCGCAGATCGCCGAACTCGGCAGCCGCATCAAGGCGGAGAGCCGCAAGGTGCTCTCGAGCCTTGAGAACGAAGCCAGCATCGCGAAGCTGCGCGAGCAGGAACTCAAGCGGCAGATGAACGAGCTCAAGCAGAACTCCGGCCGCGCCGGCGAGAGCCAGGTGAAGCTGGAGGCGCTGCAGCGCGAGGCGGCGGCCGACCGCGATCTTTTGAGCCGCTATCTCGCGCGCTACCGGGCGGCGAGCTCGCGCAGTTCCCCCGATGCACTGCCGGCGGACGCCCGCATCATTTCCGGCGCGGTGACGCCGGCCAAGCCCTATTTCCCGAAGACGGTGCCGATCGTGATCGTGGCGATGCTCGCGACGTTCCTCCTCGCGTCGGTGTGGATCATGCTGGCAGAGCTCTTCAGCGGCAGGGCGTTGCGGCCGGTCGAGACGGTCCCGGCCATTCGTCCCGCCGAGGGCGCTCCCGGCGAGGAGCGACAGGTGCTGACGCCCGTCTCGCGGGCCGTCGCTCCCTACGAGCCGGCGCCGGCCGGCGAAGACCGGGCGCTGGAACCCGCGTCGGAACTGCCCGCGCCTGCCGATCCCCGGGAGCCCGCTGCCGGCGAACCGGCCGGAGGGGCGGGCTTCTCGATCGCCGACGCGGCGGCCCATCTCATCGACAAGCGGCGGACCATGGCGGTCTGCGTGTCCCCGGAGGGCGACGAAGGATCGGCGGCGTCCGTCATCCTCGCGCGCCTGCTCGCCGAATCGGGCATGCACGTCGTTCTCGTCGATCTCACGCAGACCGGCCTGCCGACCCGGCTCATGGCGACGCAACCCGACCAGGCGGGCGTCACCGACGTGCTTGCCCGCAAGTCGGGTTTTGCCGAAGCCATCCACGGCGACCGCATCTCGCCCGCACACCTGATGCCGCGCGGCATGTCCGATCCCGACCGCGCCATGCGCGCGGCCGAGCGCCTGCCGATGATCCTCGACGGCCTGAGGGACGCCTATCAGATCGTGCTGGTCGAATGCGGTGCGAGCGAGGTCTCCGCCGTCCGCAGGCTGGTGCGCAACGGAGCGGACTTCGACCTCGTCATGTCGGCCGTCGAGCCCACCGACGACCGGGTCTTCGACGCGCTTTCGGAGTTTCACGATGCGGGCTACGACGACATCCTCGTCATGATGCCGGAATGGACCGACGCCGGCTCGGCCGACGGCAGCCACGCCGCCTGAGCTCGCCGCTCGGTCACGCCGACCCGGCGGTCAGCGTCTTGCGGAGAGCGCCCGCAGGCGGTTCGCGATGCCGAGCGCCTTCGGGTTCTGCTTGACGAACCGTTTCGCGGCGATCGCCGAACGGTATCCCGCCGCATAGAGGCGCCCGCGCGCGGTCAGCGGCAGCACCACGTCGTGGTGCGGGGTCTCGACGTCGCACCAGGAGCGCTTGTAGCGCTGGTCGCCGATGCCGAAATCGAAGACGGCCGCCTGCTCCCCGCAGGCCTTCTCGATCATCAGATGGAACAGGAGTTCACCCGGGGAGCTGTCAGGGCATGCCTTGTCGTCGACGGAGGCGAACTGGCAGATCAGGTGGTCGCCCTTGCGCGAAAGCCCGGCGATGGCGCACAGCCGGCCGTCGGCGCCTCCGAGACGGATGGCGTGAAGCTGAAGGAGATGGCGGTCGCCATGCGGCATTTGCCGCGCGAGGTTGCGGAAGAAGAGGCGGGCGCCCTCCGGCGCGAAGACGTCCGGAAGCCCCTGCGCCCGGAGCCGTTCGCCCTTTTGCACGAAGAAGACCTCCAGCAGGTCGAGGGCGTCCTCCGCCGTTTCCGCGATGATATGCTCCCAACCGCCGGCCGCTTCCAGGCGGCGGGTGGAGGTGCGGTATTTCTTGCGCTTGCGCTTGCCGTTCGTCCTGGCGAGCAGCGCGTCGAACGAGCAGCCGAGGGTGATCTGGAAGGCATGGCTGGCGCTGCGGACATGCGGCAGCCCGGCCATCGGATGCCGTTCGCCGCGCCAGTCGACGGGAAGCTTGTCGAGAACGAGGCAGTCTATGTCGGGCGCCTGCCGCCGGAACTCGCTCGAAAGGGCACCGGCCGCGCTTGCCCCTGCGAGAAAGCGCTGCCCGGCTTCGGTGAAGATGCCGTTGTTGATATTGCTGAAGGGCGTCGCGATGTAGCGCGCCACGCGCACCCCCTGCCGGGCGACGATCTCGAGCGGCAGCAGGAAAGCGGCCTCGCCGTCGATCCGGCCGACCGCGACGGCAAGGTCGGGGCTTGTCGCCTCCACCCAGCACCGGCACCAGTCGTAGGTCTGGTGAACGGGGCAGCACTGGGTCGCCTCCATGCTGCGCCAGAGAAGCTGGACGTCCGCCATCGAGCGATGGACATCGACGGCGAGCGTACCGCCGACCGCTCCCGGTGCCGCCGCCGGACCACCGCGCCGAACCGCGTATCGCCCTTCGCCCGCCTGCTCGCCCAGCCTGTTGGCTACGATGGTTTCCATTCGCCGGCTCTGGAGTTGACTGCGTGAAACGTCTTGATCCCACGATATGACGAACAATTGATGAGAATGCATGGCGAAGGTGCCCGGAAATGGCTCCGAAACCTCGAAATGTGCCGAACTGGTTAACGTCTGGTTTAGAGCAATTCCAGGAAAAGTGGGAACCGGTTTTCCGTCCGGAATTTCGAGAGAGAAAACTCAATTCCAGGAAAAGTGGGCACCGGTTTTCCGTCCGGAATTGCGTAGAGAGAAAACTTGAATTCCAGGAAAAGTGGGCACCGGTTTTCCGTCCGGAAGGCCAGGGACAAGAGGTGGTCGTTCGCGTGAAACGCGGCGCGGTTTTAGGAACCGGTGTCGTCCCGCCGGCTCGGCGGGCGCTCCATCCAGCTGATCACCACCATAGCCGGGACGACCCAGAGGACGCCCGTCAGGAGGAAATAGAGAAGCTGCTCCCACCAGGCCGTTCCGGCGAGCCGGTAGGTCGCGATCGTCATGGCGAAGAACGCATAGACCACCACCAGCCCGAGAATGACGAAGGTGCCGATCAGTCTTTTCAAGCGCACCGGCATGAACTCGCCCGCCCTGTCCTTGGGCCCGCGCCGGCGATTTCGCCGCGGCGGCCGCGACGGCATGCCGCAAATCGCGGGCTTCGTCTTGTTTTCGCGCGCACCATGGGGCATGTCACGGCGAAACGCAAAGGGCAGAGGTCATGACGACATTGGATACCGCCGCGGTCGGCGATGTGGCCCGGACGAAGGTCTACGCCGATCGGCGTTGGGTGCGGATCTGGCTGGGCGTGGTCATGCTGGCCATATTCTCGCTCGTGGTGGTCGGCGGCGCCACCCGGCTTGACCCATTCGGGACTTTCCATCACCCAGTGGAAGCCGATCCACGGCGTCGTCCCGCCGCTCGACCAGGCGGAGTGGCAGCAGGAATTCAACCTCTACAAGCAGATCCCCGAATACCGGGAACTGAACCAGGGCATGACGCTGTCCCAGTTCAAGGGCATTTTTTGGTGGGAGTGGGCGCACCGGCTCCTGGCGAGGAGCGTCGGCCTCCTGTTCGCGCTTCCGTTCTTCGCCTTCTGGGCGGCCGGCAAGCTGGAGAACAGGCTCAAGCTGCCGCTGCTCGGCATATTGCTCCTCGGCGGACTGCAGGGCGCGATCGGCTGGTGGATGGTCTCCTCGGGCCTTGCCGTCAGGACGGACGTCAGCCAGTACCGCCTGGCGACGCACCTGACGCTCGCCTGCATCATCTTCTCCGCCATCGCCTGGGTCATGCGCGGTCTCGCGCCGACGCGCAGCCCGCATGTGCCGGTCCCGCGCGTTCTCGTCGGCCTCGGGGGGCTGGTGGCGGCGCTCGTCCTGCTGCAGATCTATCTGGGCGGATTGGTGGCGGGCCTCGACGCCGGCCTTTCGTACAACACCTGGCCGCTCATGGACGGTGCCGTCGTGCCCGCCCACATGTTCCCGCTCCACCCGCTCTGGCACAATTTCTTCGAGAACCCCAAGCTCGTGCAGTTCGTGCACAGGACGAACGCCTACCTGCTCTGGGCCGTGGCCCTGGTCCAGATGGTCGCCACGCTCGCCCTCGTTCCGGCGGGCCCGCACGGCCGCCGCGCGACGCTGTTCTTCGTCGTAGTGACCATCCAGGCCGCCCTCGGGATCGCGACGCTCGTCCTGCAGGTGCCGATCGACCTCGCGCTCACGCATCAGGCATGGGCGATCGTCGTGCTCGCCTTTTCGGTGATGCACTGGCGCGGCCTGGTCGGCGGCTATCCTCTGCCGGCGGGGGCCGAAATCGCCCGGCGCCCGGCCTGAGCCGTCAGCCGGCCAGCATCAGGTTCATGTTCTGAACGGCCGCGCCCGAGGCGCCCTTGCCGAGGTTGTCGAGCAGGGCGACCAGGTTGACGTGCCCCGTTCCGGGTGTTCCGAAGACGAAGATGCGCATGCGGTCCGTCCCATTGAGCGCGGTCGGGTCGAGCCGCGCGATTTCCCGGCTTTCGGCGAGCGGCACCACCTCCACCACCGATTGCCCGGCATAGTGGTCGCGGAGCAGGCCATGGATGTCGTCCAGCGTCGGCGACCCGTTCAGGTCCTCCAGATAGAGCGGCATCTGGACGATCATGCCCTGGGCGAAGCGCCCGACCGACGGCGAGAAGATGGGCGTCCGGCTCAACAGGCCGTGCGTCTTCATCTCCGGAATGTGCTTGTGCTTGAGCGGCAGCGCGTAGACGAAGTGCGGCGCGGCGATCGCGTCCTCTCGCGTGCCGTCCTCCATCTGCGCGATCATCTGCTTTCCGCCTCCGGTGTAGCCGGACACCGCATTGAAGCTCACCGGATAGTCGTCCGGGAGGACGCCTTTGGCCCTCAGCGGCCGAGCGAGGCCGATCGCCCCGGTCGGGTAGCACCCCGGATTTGCCACGAGCCGGGCGGACCGGATCCTGTCCGGCTGGCCTTCGTCCATCTCGGCGAAGCCGTAGACCCAGGTCGGATCGATGCGATGCGCGGTGCTCGTATCGATGATGCGCACCGAATTGTTGCCGTCGAGCATAGCCACGGCCTCCCGCGAGGCGTCGTCGGGCAGGCACAGGATCGCGACGTCGGCCGCGTTCAGCAGCTCTTCGCGCCGTGCCGCGTCGCGACGCTCGGCCTCGGCGATGGAAAGGACGTCGAGATCGGAACGCCCGGCGAGGCGGGACCGGATTTGAAGCCCGGTCGTTCCGTGTTCCCCGTCGATGAAGATTTTCGGCTTCATGAGCGGCTCCCTGGCCAGTGTTTCCAATCGCTTGCCGCGCGAAGCTCGATCGTGGACGAAACCAGCGGACTCGGTTTGTCAGCGCTTCTCCGCAAGTCGTTGCGCGTGCAGGCCGAGCATATACATGGCCACCGTTGCGCCCGCAATGGCGGTCACGTCCGCGTGGTCGTAGGCAGGCGCGACTTCGACGACGTCGGCGCCGCGGATGTCCAGGCGCCCGAGCCGGCGCAGCGTCGACAGCACCTTGGCCGTCGACGGGCCGCCCGCCACGGGCGTCCCCGTACCGGGCGCGAAGGCCGGATCGAGGCAGTCGATGTCGAAGGTCAGGTAGACCGGATGGCCCGCCGTGCGCCGCTCGATCGTATCGGCGAGGTCGTGGCCGTTCATCTCCTCCACCTCGTGGCCATGCACGATCTGGATGCCGAAATCCGCGGGGGCGTGGGTGCGCACCCCGATCTGGATCGACAGGTCGGGATCGACGAGGCCGTCGCGCACGGCCCGCCCCACGAAGGAACCGTGGTCGATGCGCCGGCCGTCGTCGTCCCATGTGTCCTGGTGCGCGTCGAACTGAACGAGGGCGAGGGGGCCGTGCCGTGCCGCATGGGCCTTGAGGAGCGGCCATGTGACGAAATGGTCGCCGCCCAGCGACAGCAGGAAGGCGCCGGCTTTCAGGATCCGCGCCGCCTCGCGCTCGATCAGGGCCGGCGTCTTCCGGTGGTCGCCATAGTCGAGAAGGCAGTCGCCATGGTCGACGACGGCCATGTCGGCGAAGAGATCGCGGCCGAACGGATACTGCGGATCGTTGTCGAAGATGGCCGAGGCACGGCGGATCGCCTGGGGCCCGAATCGCGCTCCGGGCCGGTTCGACACCGCCGCGTCGAAGGGAATGCCCCAGACCACGACGTCCGCCCCCTTCACCGACTTCGTGAACGGCCGCCGCATGAAGGACAGCGCCCCGGCGTAGGTCGGGTCGCTCGCGGCACCGGTTTTCCTACGCGCCGCGAAGGCGTTGTCGATCGTCGTCGATGGCATCGGCCCCTCCCTGTTGGCCGGCACCCTAAATCAACTGCAGGAAAAGTGGGAACCGGTTTTCCGTCCGGAGGGCGTCAGTTGATGAGGCTGACGATCGAGCCGGCGGTGAGCACGACGCAGACGACGAGCAGGATGCCGTAGAGACGGGGTTTGTCGAAAAGCACCGGGAAGGCGGCGCACCACGCGCAGATGGTCGCGGCCAGGGCGAAGAGGAATGTCGGCTTGTCGTGCCAGGCCACGCCGATGGTCATGAGGGCTCCCAGCACGAGGCTGCCGAAAACCACCATAAGCATGACGGCAAAATGCTCGGAATCCATGATCATCCCCGTTCGAAAGCGTTTCCAGGACGATGGCACCGCTCCTCGGTCCCGAAACGCCCAAAGCCAGTTATGTAGAGCAATTCCAGGAAAAGTGGAAACCGGTTTTCCGTCCGGAATTGCGCAAACCAAGAATCAATTCCAGGAAAAGTGGAAACCGGTTTTCCGTCCGGAATTGCGCAAACCAAGACTCAATTCCAGGAAAAGCGGAAACCGGTTTGGCGCCCTTGCCGGGGGAATTTGCCGGTCAGACGGCCTGGACGAAGCCATCGAGCACGCGCTTTTGGCCGGCCTTGTCGAAATCGACGGTCAGCTTGTTCCCGTCGACCGCCGCCACGTTTCCGTTCCCGAATTTCATGTGGAAAACCCGGTCTCCGACGGAAAAGGACGACGGAACGTCGGTCGTGGACTTCGCCACGAGTTCGCCCTCGATGGTCCGCCCGCGCGGTCCCGATTCGCCATAGGCGATCCGTTCGACGGCGTGGCCGGACCGGCTGCCCCAGTTCGTCCGCGTCGCCTCGTTGCGATTGGCCTGCGCCCGGCGCCAGCCCGGAGTCTGGTAGGCGTTCTCGAAAGGCTCGGCGCTGTCGAAGCGGGAGGCTCCGTAGGGCCCTCCAGACGTCGCGCGGCTGCCGTACCCGCCGACGCCGTAGCCGCCGTAGCTCATGTCCTGCTCGGCCACTTCGACATGGGCTTCCGGCAGCTCGTCGAGAAAGCGCGAGGGCAGGGTGGACTGCCACAGCCCATGGATCCGCCGGTTCGAGACGAACCAGAGATGCGCGCGCTTCTTGGCGCGCGTCAGCCCCACATAGGCCAGCCGGCGCTCCTCCTCGAGCCCGGCGCGCCCGCCCTCGTCGAGCGCCCGCTGGTGGGGAAACAGGCCTTCTTCCCAGCCCGGCAGGCAGACGGTCTCGAATTCGAGGCCCTTGGCGGAATGCAGCGTCATGATGTTGACCGCATCCATCTCCTCGTTCTGCTCGGCGTCCATGACGAGCGCGATGTGTTCGAGGAAACCCGGCAGCGATTCGAAATCCTCCATGGAGCGGACGAGCTCCTTGAGGTTTTCCAGCCGGCCCGGCGCCTCGGCCGAGCGGTCGTTCTGCCACATCTCGGTGTAGCCGGATTCCTCCAGGATCTGCTCGGTCAGCTCGGTATGCGGCGTGGAGTCCAGCAGGTCGGACCAGCGCCGGAAGTTGGCGACGACGTCGCCGAGGCTCTTTCGGGGCTTCGGCTTCAGCTCTTCCGTCATCACCAGGTCCGCCGCCGCCTGCAGCATCGGAATGTCGCGGGAACGGGCGTAGTCGTGAAGCTGGCGTATGGTGGCGTCGCCGAGGCCCCGCTTCGGCGTGTTGACGATGCGCTCGAAGGCCAGGTCGTCGGCCGGCTGGCAGACCACCCGGAGATACGCCATGGCGTCGCGGATCTCCAGCCGCTCGTAGAAGCGCGGCCCGCCGATGACGCGATAGTTCAGGCCGAGCGTGACGAACCGGTCCTCGAACTCGCGCATCTGGAAGGAGGCGCGCACCAGAATGGCGACGTCGTTGAGCGCATGGCCCGAACGCTGCAGCTGCTCGATCTCCTCGCCGATCGCCCGGGCCTCTTCCTCCGAGTCCCAGGCGGCGTGCACATGCACCTTCTCGTCGTCGGGATCGTCGCTTTCGGTGAACAGCGTCTTGCCGAGCCGTCCCTCGTTGTTGGATATGAGGTGCGAGGCCGCTCCGAGGATGTGTGCGGTCGAGCGGTAGTTGCGCTCGAGCCGGATGACCCGGGCGCCCGGAAAGTCCTTCTCGAAGCGCAGGATGTTGTCGACCTCCGCCCCGCGCCACCCGTAGATCGACTGGTCGTCGTCGCCCACGCAGCAGATATTGACCGTCGCGGGCGCGCCGCCCCGCGCCTTCGGCCGCTGGGCCAGGAGCCGCAGCCACAGGTACTGGGCGGTATTGGTGTCCTGGTACTCGTCGACCAGAATGTACTTGAACCGCTCGTGATAGCTCTCCAGCACGTCCGGGTGTTCGCGGAAGATCCGGACCGGATGCATGAGCAGGTCGCCGAAGTCGCACGCATTCAGCGTTCTCAGCCGCGCCTGGTAGGCGGCATAGAGTTCGCGGCCCTTGCCGTTGGCGAAGGCCCGCGCGTCGCCTTCGGGAATGTCGGGCGGGTTCAGGCCCTTGTTCTTCCAGCCGTCGATCATCTGGGCGAACTGGCGGGCCGGCCAGCGCTTGTCGTCGAGCCCCTCCGCCTGGATCAGCTGCTTGAGGAGGCGGACGACGTCGTCGGTGTCGAGAATGGTGAAGTCCGAGCGAAGGCCCGCCAGCTCGGCGTGCCGGCGGAGCATCCTGACGCCGATCGAGTGAAACGTGCCGAGCCAGGGCATGCCCTCGACCGCATGGCCGACGAGAAGGCCGATGCGCTCCTTCATCTCCCGCGCCGCCTTGTTGGTGAAGGTGACCGAAAGGATCTGGGAGGGATAGGCCCGCCCGGTGGCGAGGATGTGGGCGATGCGCGTCGTCAGCACCCGCGTCTTGCCGGTACCGGCCCCGGCCAGCACCAGCAGCGGCCCGTCCAGCGTCTCGATGGCCTCGGCCTGTTCGGGATTGAGGCCCGCGAGGTAGGAGGCGGGGGCACGCGCCGCATTGCGGGCCGCCATCGCGCGCGCGGCTATGCCGCCACCCGTCGACGCCCGCGCGGGCGTCGCATCATCCCCGAAGAAAGGGATATTGTCATCGTCTGAAATCATGCGTTCCAATGTAGTGATTCGGGATCGAAAGACCAGCGAAGGCGCCCGGATGCCAACCGGTTTCGATCAAGAACCTCTATCGATTGCGAACAAAAAAGAACGGCGGCTCCGTAGAGCCGCCGTTCCGCCGTCCAGGGAGGGGGACGGGAATGGCCTCCTCTGCACGGACCTCTGGCGAGGCCTCGTGACCCGCGCGAGCGCGGTTACTGGCTTGCGCCGCCGGCGCCCGCCGCGCCTCCGGTACCCATCGCGCCGCCGGTACCCATGGCGCCGCCGCTCGCGCCGGCACCGCCTGCGGCAGGCTTGGACGCGTTCTTCTCGTCCATCTTGGTCTGCAGGTTCTTGAAGGCCGGAGCCTGCTTGAGTTGGTCGGCCGTCACGTCGGACACCAGCTTGACGTCGGCACTGTCCGGCTTGCGCTGGATGTTGATGCGGTCGAACGCCACGGCCACGTCCTTCTGGCCGATGCCGAGGAAGCCGCCGACGCCGACGACCGCCGCCTTGATCCCGCCGGTCTTGTCGAAGACCAGATCGGAGATGTCGCCGATCGACTTGTCGTTCGAATTGTAGACGGTCTGGCCGATATAGGTGCTCGCCAGGACTTCGCTGTCCTTCTGTTCCGTCACGATCTTCTGATCCGACTTGGCGGACGCCGAATCGTCGGCCGGCGCCTTGGTCGCGTCCGAATTCGCGTCGGCGGCCGGAGCCTTGGAGGCGTCGCCGGAAGCGGCGTTGTCGTTCGTCTTCATGGCGCCGCTGTCTGCGGAGTTGCCGCTGTCCGTGGCCGCGGCACCGGACGAATCGCTGCCCGACTTCGACATCGAGTCGCCGGCGGGAGCCTTCGCGGCGTCGTCGGCCTTCGGTTTCTTCATCGTCTGGGTCGTCGAGGAATCTTTGCTCTGGGCCGCAGCCGGGACGATCGTCCCGGCGACGGGCATCGCCACGGCGCCGACGAAAAGGGCGCCGGCTGCAACCGACTTCAAAAGGGACGTTCTCATGACCATGTGCCTCCGTTTTCGTTTCGCTCCTGCGAACGATCTTCGCTGTCCGCGGATAAGCAATGAACGTCGAGGGCCCCGTTTTGTTCGCGAGAACTTTTCACTCCGCATGACAAATTGAAACATTGGAAAATTCCCGTCATGCGCGCCGCGGCATTGACGGATCGCCCCGTTCCTGTACTGAGGCGGCCAGATTCACTTCCGCCCTCGAGGCGCGGCGGCCTTGCGCCGAGGCGCGACAGATGGTCGTCTGCCTCGCCTGCCGTGGCCCGGTATGATCGGCCATGGCGTGCGCGGCGAAGACCGGAGGCGTCGGCGGCGGAACGCCGGGCGGCTGCGGCGCCCGGGAACGAAGTCACCCACTCGGAGGAATCCGCGACCCATGATGCACGAGGCGACGCTTCCGGCGGGCAGGCCAGGGCTGGGTTACGGCATCTACGGCGGTATTCTCGGTGTCGGCTGCCTCTTCTGGTGGCTCTCGGAATTTCATGTCTCCAGCCTGCCCTTCGTCGGCCCGTGGGACTTTTCCTGGCTGTGGTACCTCGCCGCGACGCTCGCGGTCTTCTGGTACCTGCGCGGCCTGTTCCGCATGCAAAGGAGCGAGCGTCCGTCGGCCTGGCGCAGCACCGCGTACTTTTCCGGCCTCGGCTTGATCTATTTCGTCCTGCAGACGCATTTCGATTATCTCGCCCAGCACATGTTCTTCCTCAACCGGGTGCAGCACATCATCATGCATCATCTGGGGCCGTTCCTCATCGCGCTGTCCTGGCCGGGCGCGGCGCTGGCGGCCGGCGTGCCCGAGCGGGTGCTGCGCGCGAGCGGCCGGCCTGGCCTTCGCCGCGTGCTGCGCGTGCTCCAGCAACCGTTCCTGGCGGCCGCCCTGTTCGTCGGACTGATCGTCCTGTGGCTGCTGCCCTCGGTCCATTTCCGGGCGATGATCGATCCGCGGCTCTACGCCGTGATGAACTGGTCGATGGTCCTCGACGGCGTCCTTTTCTGGTGCCTTGTCCTCGACCCGCGGCCGTCGCCGCCGGCCATTTGCTCCTTTCCGGCCCGCATCGTCACGGTGGTGCTGATCATGTTCCCACAGATCGCAACCGGCGCGCTGATCGCCTTCGCCGGCCACGACATCTATTCTTTCTATGCCTGGTGCGGGCGCATATATCCGTCGATCGGCGCCATGGACGACCAGCAATATGGCGGACTGATCATCTGGATACCGGCAGCGATGATGAGCGTCGTCGCATTGCTGGTCGTCATCAACGCTTTGCGCCTCGCTGAAGAGCGCCGGGAAGGGGAGACTGCACATGAAGACGTCGAAGGAGGCCTCGTGGTCTCGTCCCGGGCATGGACAGGCGACAATCCACGCCGGCCGACATGACCGCCCGAGCCGTCGCGCGAAACGCCGGCGAGCGCTGCCGACGATGGCGCTGGCGGCGCTCGCCGTCTGCTTCGCCGGCGGGAGCGCGTTTGCCGACGACGGCGGCGTGCATGTCGTCGACGCCTGGATGCGCTTCGTCATCGCCGCTCGCCCGGCCGCCGGCTATTTCACGCTGAAGAACGATACCGACGCCGCCAGGGTCCTGACCGGTGCGGCGTCGCCGGCTTGTGGCATGGTGATGCTGCACCGCTCGATGAGCAAGGACGGCTCGAACGCCATGGTCGGCGTCGACAGCGTCAACGTCGCGGCCCGCGGCTCGGTGAAATTCGCCCCCGGAGGCTACCACCTCATGTGCATGTCGCCGGCCGGCGACATGAGGAGCCGCAAGAGCGTCCCCGTCGTTCTCAAGTTCAAGGACGGCAGCACCGTTCGCGCCGATTTCAGGGTCGAGGGACCGGGCGGCAACTGAGGGCGTCCCTTTCGGCACGGATGTTTATCAAAAGTTGGTGACAAGCCTCCCGCCGCGGCCTATTCGAAAACGGCGGGAGAAAACGCTATGCTGGCGACGTCCGGAAAGACAATGTCGATAGTTTGCAACAGGTGCGACGTGCCCGTCGGAATTTCCGACACGGCCGACGACCAGACGCGCGTCGCCTGCGTCGTATGCGGCGCGGACTTCGGCACCTGGGGCGACATTCGGAGCGAGATGTGCGCGCGCGTCGGCCAGCCCTTCAGGGACAGGGACAGCTGGCGGACCGTCGAACGTTGAACGGCCTCCGGCCCCGCGTCACCAGCCGAGGCTTCTGAACCAGGCAAGCGGACCCGAGCCGGACGTGCCCTGCAGGAGCTGCTTCAGGTCGTCCGCATATCCGTCGATCTTCGGGTCGTTGTCGTGGAGCGACGTGAAGAGCAGCCGGATGTTGCCCTTCCGATCGAAGACGTAGACCGCGGAAGAGTGCGTCACCTTGTAGTCCGCCGGGTTTTCCGAGGGATCCACCGAATATGCGACGCGGTACCGCTTGGCGAGCGCACCGAGCTGGTCGGGCGTCCCGCGCAGCCCGTCCACTTCCGGCGCGAACGCATCCGCGTATTGCTTGAGGATCGGCAGGGTGTCGCGGCCGGGATCGACCGTGACGAAGAGCACGCGCACGTCGTCGGCCGACTTTCCGAGCTTGTGCAGCATCTGCACCGTATTGGCCAATGTCAGCGGGCAGACGTCCGGGCAGAACGTGTAGCCGAAATAGAGGAGGACGACCTTGCCCTTGTAGTCGGCGGCCGTCACGGCCTTGCCGTCGTCGGCACGGGTCATGGTGAACTTGAGGTCGGGAAGGGCGCTCCCCGTGAGATTCGTCGCGTGCCAGTGCGGCTTCTGCTGGCACCCGCCGAGAAAGGCGAAGAGGGCGGCAAGGAGAAGCAGGGGCGCAAGCCGGGCGGCGGCCGCCAAGGGCGTAGTCAGGAACGTGTCGCGTCTCATTGGATCCCAGTCGCTTCCCGGTTCGATCGTGTTCGGCGTGGAGCGCGTCCGCGATTCCGTGAACGCACTCCGGGGCTGCCGGTAGCGCCTCGGGGCCGCGGTGGCAACACTCCGCCGCGCTCGACCCGGGCATTCCGGATGCGGGCGCGCCTCGCGCCGGTCGGCGTCGGCCGCATCTCCCCGGTCCCGGCTCGTCCTGCTCTATAGCAGTCGACGTCCCGCGGCACGGCCTCATATTGACGCACGAGCCGGCCGAGGTCCGGCGTTGCGGCTTGTTTTCCATTCAGATTCGGTTCATGTCCATTCCAATAAGCTGATCGATGCACGCCTCTGCATGCGGTCGATGGATCGCCCGGTCTGCCGGCTCCAGCAATCGCAATCGGATCAATTGTCACGCGATCGAGACGGCTGTCGCCGCAACGGAGTTTCTTGGACATGGCCTTCTGGAAGCAGGCACTCGTCTGCGCCGTCCTGTTGCTCGCCGCCTTCGTCGCCTGGGTTCGATTCGCCCCCGGAGCCGTCGCGACGCTGAAGGGCTACGGCATCGACAGTCCGCTGATCGCATCGATCGCGCCCGAGCCGTCCTCCGGCGATGCCGGGGGGAAGGGCCGCCCGGCGCGGGGTAGCTCCTCCCGGGGCACGGCCCTCGTCGTCACCAGCAAGGTGGGCCATGCGACCCTCAACAGCCGGGTCAAGGCGATCGGAAGCGGCGTCGCCATTCGCACGGCGACCATCACGCCGACCGATACCGGCACGGTCACCGCCGTCGAGGCCAAGGCGGGCGACCGGCTCGATGCGGGCCAGGTGATCGCGGAACTGGATTCGCAGGCCCAGCAGATCGCCGCCGACAAGGCGCGTCTGACCCTGAAGGACGCCCAGAAGAAGCTCGCCCGCTATCGGGAGCTGAAGACGTCGGCCGCCGTCACCCCGGTGCAGATCTCCGATCAGGAGTCGGAAGTCGAGGCGGACCGGCTGGCGCTGAAGCAGGCCGAATACGACCTCGGCAAGCGCAGCATCCGCGCCCCGATCTCCGGCGTCATCGGTATCGTCAACATCAATGTCGGCGACTACGTCACGTCCCAGACGAAGATCGCGACGATCGACGACCGCTCCAAGATCCTCGTCGACTTCCAGGTTCCGGAGCGCTTTTCGGGACTTCTGAAGACCGGCGCCGAAGTCGACGCGACGGCAAGCGCCTTCCCGGGCCGCACCTTCAAGGGCCGCGTCAGCGCGCTCGACAACAGCGTCGATCCGGACAGCCGCACGCTCCGTGTCAGGGCGGAGCTGGCCAACCCGAACGACCTCCTGCGGGCCGGCATGTCCTTCCTCGTGGTCCTGAAGTTCACCGGCGACGCCTATCCTGCCGTCGATCCGCTTTCGGTCCAGTGGGATTTGGGCGGCGCCTATGTCTGGAAGGTCGACCGGGGCAAGGCCGAGCGCGTCGACGTCAAGGTGGTCCAGCGCAATCCGCAGTCCATCCTCGTCGAAGGTTCGGTCGCGGCCGGCGACCAGGTCGTCACCCAGGGCGTGCAGGTTCTGCGCTCCGGCTCGGCCGTCCGCATAGCCGAAGGCAACGGGGACGACGCCCCCGCAACGAAGCCTTCCGCCGCGAGACATGGGGCCGAAAACGGCGGCGACGCGCCGCAACGGCAGGCAAGCGCGAAGGACGCCGCCTCTCTTTGAGAGGCCTTTGAAGGCAGGGCGAGCGCAGAATGGACGACGAATACGACGATCGCGAGCGGAAAGCTCCGGGGGCGGAGGCCGAAGAGGCCGCCGCCCGCACGGCGGACGATCGTTCGGCGCAGCGTCGACCCGCTCCGCAAGCGGCCGCCGGCGGTGGGGCCTCTCCCGGCCCGGACGGCGAACCGGCCCGGGGCGGCGAACCCGGTCGGCACGGCGGCTTGACGGCGCTCGTCGTCCGGCGGCCGATCCTCGCCTTCGTCTTCAGCACGCTGATCGTCGTTGCCGGGCTTGCGGCCTATTTCGGGGTCGACGTGCGGGAATTGCCGGACGTCGATCGCCCGGTGATCAC
Source organism: uncultured Alphaproteobacteria bacterium (assembly GCA_963838155.1). Classification (GTDB taxonomy): domain Bacteria; phylum Pseudomonadota; class Alphaproteobacteria; order Rhizobiales; family Rhizobiaceae; genus Pararhizobium_B. The sequence goes on along the minus strand of CAWIQE010000002.1, from coordinate 338,916 downwards.
CGTGCGCACGCAATACGACGGTGCGGCGCCCGAGACCATGGACCGCGAGGTGACGCAGACCATCGAAGGCGCCGTCGCCCGCGTCGCAGGCGTCGATTCGATGTCGTCGTCCTCCTCGCTCGGCCGGAGCGACGTCACGGTCGAGTTCACGCAGAAGACCGACCTGAACGTCGCCGCGGCAGACATGCGCGATTCGATAAGCCGGGTGCGAAACGACCTGCCGGACGGCATCGACGAGCCGCGCATCATCAAGGCCGACGCCAACGCGCAGGCCGTCATGCGCCTTGCCGTGACCTCCGACCAGATGTCGGTGGACGACCTGACAGTGCTCGTCGACGACGTGATTTCGGATCGCCTGGCGGCGGTCCCGGGCGTGGCCGACGTCCAGATCTACGGCGACACGGCCAAGGTGTTCCGCATCGACGTCGACCAGAACAGGCTCGCCAGCCGCGGGCTGACCGTGGCCGACCTGGCCAAGGCGCTGTCGACGGCCGCCTTCGACGCGCCCGCGGGAACGCTCACCAGCAACACGCAGGATCTCGTCGTGCGCGCCACGGCCGAGCTGCAGACGCCCGAAGACTTCGAAAAGCTCGTGATCGCGAAGGACGTTCGGCTCGGCGACGTGGCGACCGTGACCCTCGGCCCCGCGACGGGAACGACCGCGCTCCGGGCCAACGGCCACACGGGCGTCGGCCTCGGGATCGTGCGCCAGGCCGCCTCGAACACGCTCGATATTTCCGCCGGCGTCTACAAGGCCGTGCAGGAGATGCGGCCGATCCTGCCGAAGAACGTCTCGATACGCGTCACCAGCGACGATTCCGTCTTCATCAACGGCGCCATACACGAGGTCGTCCGTTCGCTTCTGATCGCCGTGGCAGCGGTCGTCATCATCATATATCTCTTCCTGCTCGACTGGCGCGCGACGCTGATACCGTCGCTCAGTCTTCCCGTCGCGCTCGTCGGCACCGTCGCGGCCATCTATCTGGCCGGCTTCTCGATCAATATCCTGACGCTCCTCGCCATCGTGCTGGCGACCGGCCTCGTCGTCGACGACGCCATCGTGGTGCTGGAGAACATCGTGCGCCGCCGCGCCCAGGGACTCGGGCCCCGCGCGGCCGCGGTCCTCGGCACGGAGGAGGTCTTCTTCGCCGTGGTCGCGACGACGGCGACGCTTGCCGCGGTCTTCGTGCCGCTTTCCTTCCTGCCGGGACAGGCCGGCGGGCTTTTCCGGGAGTTCGGCTTCACCCTGGCGTTTTCGGTCGTGCTTTCGGCCTTCGTCGCCCTGACGCTCTGCCCGATGCTCGCCTCGCGCATGCTGACCGAGCACAGCCATCATCACGACAATTTTCTTTATAGGCTCGGCGGACGCGCCGCGGGCGTCTATCGCCGCTGCCTCCACTGGTCGCTCGAGGCGCCGCTCGTCATCGTCATGGTCGTGGTCGCCTTTTCCGCCGTCGCCTTCGTCATGTACGGCTCGATCCGGCAGGAACTGACGCCGCGCGAGGACAGGGCCGTGGCGCTGATGCGCGTGAGCGCACCGCAGGGCGTCAGCCTGCAATACACGCAAAGCCAGATGAAGCGGATCGAGGACGGCGTCCAGCCGCTCGTCGACGCCGGCGAGATCCGCAACATCTTCTCGATCAGCGGCTTCCGCAACACCTCCAACAGCGGCTTCATGGTGTTCACGCTGGCGCCCTGGGGCGAGCGCGACCGTTCGCAGGACCAGATCGTGAAGGACATCCAGGCCGTCGCCGACAAGGTCCCCGCCGTCAGGGCCTTCGCCATCCAGCCCAACAGCCTCGGCATACGGGGGGCGGGCAACGGCCTGCAGTTCGCCGTCGTCGGCAACGACTACGACCAGCTGTCGAAGGAAGCGACGGACATCATGCACGTCCTCGAGAAGGACCCGCGCTTCGGGCAGGTCCGTCTCGACTACGAGACCACCCAGCCGCAGCTTTCGGTCTCCATCGACCGCGAAAAGGCGTCCGACCTCGGCATCGACATCACCGGTCTCGGCCAGGCGCTGCAGGCGATGGTCGACCAGCGCAAGGTCGGTACGGTGTTCGTGAAGGGCAAGTCCTACGACGTCGACGTCGTCTCCAGCACGACGCCGATCAACGACCCGACCGACCTGGAAAACGTCTTCGTCAAGACCAGCGACGGACGCATGGTGCCGATGTCGTCCATCGCCACCCTGAAGGAATTGGCCATCGCCCCGGACCTCAGCCGCGAGGACCAGATGCGCGCCGTCGGCGTCACCGCCAGCCTGTCGCCCCAGCTGGCGCTCGGCGACGCCTACCAGGAGGTCAGGTCCATCGCCGCCGAACACCTGAAGGCCGGCGACCACATCATCCCGCTCGCCGAAGCCAAGACGTTGAGCGAGAATTCCTACGGCGTCGCCGTGACCTTCGCCTTCGCCATCGTCATCATCTTCCTGGTGCTGTCGGCCCAGTTCGAAAGCTTCCTGTCGGCCGTCATCGTCATGGCGACGGTGCCCGTGGGGCTCGCCTGCGCCGTCTATGCGCTCATCCTCACCGGCGGCAGCATCAACGTCTACAGCCAGATCGGGCTGGTGCTGCTGGTCGGCATCATGGCCAAGAACGGCATCCTGATCGTCGAATTCGCCAACCAGCTGCGCGATCGCGGCTATTCCGTACGCGAGGCGATCGAATCCTCGGCCAACATACGCCTGAGGCCGGTCCTGATGACCATGATCGCCACCATCCTGGGCGGCATGCCACTGGTGCTGGCGAGCGGCGCCGGCGCGGAAGCGCGCACGGCCCTCGGCTGGGTCATCGTCGGCGGCCTCGGCCTGGCATCGGTTTCGACGCTGTTCCTGACCCCCGTGGCCTATCTGCTGCTCGCCGGCTTCTCCACGCCGAAGGCGAGCGAGGAAGCGCGCCTGCAGCGCGAACTCGGCGCCGCCGCCTCCATCGACACCACAAGCGGCGCCGCTGCGGAATAGGGCGCTTCCAGGAAAAGCGGACACCGGTTTTCCGTCCGGGAGCGCGTAAAAACAATGAGGTCGAGCGTGTCCGCGATTCCGTGAAGTGCGGACACGCTGTAGCCCACCAGCCGGCCCGCTGTCCGCCATGCGACAAATTGGCGGAAAACCTTCGCTTCGCGATCGAGAGCGTTTGATCCGCAGGAAAAAAATGCAATAACCGGCCAAATTGCCGCATGCGAGCGGTGCTCTCAACAATCCATCAGGCGAACCCGTAGCCCATGTCGACCGAAGCCGCAGCCGAACCGACCGCATCAGAAAAGGCTGCGGACGAGGTTGCGGCGGAACCGGCCGAGCGGGAGGTCTCCCTCGCGCTGCTCACCTGCCTGGCGCTCATCGTCGGCGTCGTCGCCGGGCTTGGGGCGATCTTCTTCAAGTTGCTGATCGCGGTGATAACCAACTTCGCCTTCTACGGCGAGATCTCGGCGCACTACGATCCGAACGCCTACGGCCCGGCCAGTCCCTGGGGACCCTTGATCATCGCGGTGCCCGTCGTCGGCGGTCTCATCGTCGTCTTCCTGGTGCGCAGCTTCGCGCCGGAAGCCAAGGGACACGGCGTGCCGGAGGTCATGTACGCGATCTATCACCAGGCGGGAAACGTGCGCGGCATCGTCGCCGTGGTGAAGTCGATCGCCTCGGCCATCTCCATAGGCACGGGCGCCTCGATCGGCCGCGAGGGGCCGATCATCCAGATCGGCGCGTCCTTCGGGTCCACCTTCGCGCGCAAGCTCCGGCTGATCCGCGCGCAGAAGATCATCCTCCTGTCGGCGGGTGCCGGGGCGGGCATCGCGGCGACCTTCAACACGCCGCTCGGCGGAGTGCTGTTCGCCAGCGAGGTGCTGCTGCCGGAAATCTCGACGCGCAGCTTTCTCCCCGTCGTCGTCGCGACCGCCACCTCGACCTACGGCTACCGCATCGTCATGGGCGCGGAATTGGCGTTTTCCGTCCCCTTCCTGAGGGGCATGGAGCAGATCCAGACCGTCAACGGCGTGGAGATCGTGCTCTCGGCCGTCATCGGCATCGTGCTCGGCGTGGCGGCCTGGGCCTTCGTGAAGCTCCTCGCCTTCATGGAGGACTTCTTCGAGGGCCTCCCGGTCAGTCCCTATTTCCAGAGCGTGATCGGAATGGCGGTCGTCGGCCTCACGGGCTACCTGTTCATGCTCGCCAGCGGGCACTACCAGGTGCTCGGCGTCGGCTACGCGACCATACAGTTCATCATCGATTGCTGCCGCGACGGCAACAGCCTCAGCATTGTGCTGCTCGTGGCGCTGTTCTTCGGCAAGCTCCTGGCGACCTGCATCAGCCTCGGTTCGGGCTCGTCCGGCGGCATCTTCTCGCCGTCGCTGTTCATGGGCGCGGCTTTCGGCGCAGCCATCGCCTCGGCCGCGACGATGCTCTTCCCCCATCTCGACATCTCGGTGCCGACCTATGCGATGATCGGCATGGCGGCGATGGTCGGCGCGGCGACCAGCGCCGCGATGACGGCGATCGTCATGATCTTCGAGATGACGCGCGACTACAACATGATCCTGCCGCTGACGCTGGCCTGCGCCATCGCGCTCGGCATTCGACGCGCCCTGGTCACCAGCGACATCTACACCATCAAGCTGCGCGGTCGAGGGACGCCGATCCCCACGGACAGGACGACGAACATGTTCCTCGTCCAGCCGGTCAACGAGGTCGTCAACCGGAACTTCAAGGTCCTGCCGCAGGAGATGACGGTCGCCGACGCCATCAGCCAGATCGATCCCGAGACGACGAAGGTTCTCGTCAGCGACGGCCAGCGGCTGGCCGGCTTCATCCGCTTCGGCACGATCCGGTATCGCATGGAGAAGGTCGCCAACCAGCGCCTCGGCGACCTCTCGCTCAACGAATTCATCATCGCGACCGAACGCAGCAACCTGAACGACGTCATCACGCGGATGAGCCGGCGAGGGCGCTCCTACGCGATCGTCATCAAGGGAAACCGTGGCGTGCCTCGTCCGGACGAGGTGGTCGGCATCATCGACCGGGAGGAGATCGCCCAGGCCGTCATCCGCAATCACTACGGCTAGCCGGCGATGCCGGGGATGCGGTCGAAAGCGGTAGGGCATTCTCGGCCAAGGCGGTGGACAAGTGCCTTCGACTTGGCACATTGACACGTCAAAAAATCCAGTCGGAATCTACGGGAGCAGCACATGGCGCTATCGGACATCAGGCCGGGCGTTCGTAACGAGGAAGGCATCGCGGCGGCCATCGGCATCCTGAAGCAGCGCTTCGGAGACCGGCTCCAGACCGGTCGGTCCCTGCGCGAGCAGCATGCCCACACCACCAGCTACATACCGGCCCAGCCGCCCGACGCGGTCGTATGGCCGGAAACGGCGGCCGAGATACAGGAGATCGTTCGGGTCTGCGCCGCCCACCGAACGCCGATCATCCCGTTCGGAGTCGGCAGTTCGCTCGAGGGCCACGTCAATGCGCCGGACGGGGGCATATCGCTCGACACGGGCCGCATGAACCGTGTGATAGCCGTCAACCAGGAGGATCTCGACTGCACGGTGGAGCCGGGGGTCACGCGCGAGGATCTCAACGCCTATCTGCGCGACACCGGTCTCTTCTTCCCCATCGATCCGGGCGCGAACGCGACCATCGGCGGAATGGCGTCGACGCGAGCCTCCGGGACCAACGCCGTCCGCTACGGCACGATGCGCGACAACGTCATCGCCGTGACGGCCGTGACCGCCGACGGCGAGGAGGTGCGCACGGCCCATCGCGCGCGCAAGACGTCGGCCGGCTACGACCTGACGCGGCTTTTCGTCGGATCGGAAGGGACCCTCGGCATCCTCACCTCGATCACCCTTCGCCTGCAGGGCATCCCGCAGACCATCGCCGGCGGGGTATGCGCGTTCCCGACGCTCGAAGCCGCGTGCAACGCGGTCATCATGACGATCCAGCTGGGCATTCCCGTCGCCCGGATCGAGCTTCTGGACGAGCTGCAGATGAAGGCCTGCAACGCCTATTCGGGCCTGTCCTACCCGGTCGCGCCGACGCTCTTCGTCGAGTTCCACGGGACCGACGAGACGGTCGCGATCCAGTCGCGCATGTTCGGTGAGATCGCCGCCGAGTTCGATGGCGGCGATTTCCTGTGGACCGCCGACGCGGAGGAGCGGGCGAAACTCTGGAGGGCGCGCCACCATGCCTATTTCGCATCCATGCAGTTGAGGCCGGGCTGCAACGGCCTGTCCACCGACGTCTGCGTGCCGATCTCGCGGCTGGCCGACTGCATCGCGGGCACCCAGGCCGACATCGCAGATCTCGGCCTCGTCGCCCCCATCGTCGGTCACGCAGGCGACGGAAACTTCCACGTGCTGGCCCTGATGGACATGAGCGATCCGTCCGAGATCCAGCGGGTCGAGGAATTCACCCGCCGGCTGAACGCCCGCGCGCTCTCCATGGACGGGACCTGTACGGGCGAGCATGGGATAGGGCAGGGCAAGCAGGGCTTCCTGGTCGAGGAACTCGGCGGCGCCATCGATCTCATGCGCCGGATCAAGAAGGCTTTCGATCCGCTCGACATCATGAACCCCGGGAAGATCTTCGCCCTCGATCCTTGATACCCACCGGTCTTTCGCGTGCCGCATGTCAACTTATTACGATCGATGTTACAAAACGTGTGCCTGCGGTAGATTCGGAGGACTTGAACGCTGACCCGCCTGTTTGTCGTCGTCGGGGGTATAATCGTCCTGTTGCTGTTCGCGGCGCTGATCGGTCCCTATTTCATCAACTGGACCAGTTATCGCCAGGATTTCGAACGGGAGGCGAGTCGCGTTCTCGGGCAACGGGTGGAGGTCCTGGGCTCCGCCCAGGCCCGATTGCTGCCGTTCCCGTCGGTCACCTTCGGCGACGTGCGCGTCGTGAACGCCAAGACCGGCGCGACGATGATGACGATCGCCCACTTCTCGATGGACGCGGAGCTCGCTCCGTTCCTGCGCGGACAGATCCTCATCTTCGACATGCGCATCGACGGGCCGAGGGGCACCGTCCGTCTGCTCGACGACGGGTCCCTCGACTGGGCCCTGCGCAACGGCGACGACCTGCCTGCGCGGTCGGTGGTCCTGGAGAACGTCGAGATCACCAAGGGCGCGATCGACTTCGTCGACGAGCAGCACGACCGGACCCAGGAAATCCGCAATCTCGATGCGCGCCTTTCCGCCGACAGCCTGGCCGGCCCCTGGCACGTCGAAGGCACGGGCGCCATAGACGACCATTCCGGCGCCTTTTCCTTTTCGACCGGAACCGTCGACGCTAACGGGAAGATGCGGCTTCGGGCACGTCTGCTGCCGGACGGGGAACCGGTGTCGATCGAGACAGAGGGCGACGCCGGTTTCGTCGGCAACAAGCCGCACTACGGCGGTCAGTTCACGCTGCAGGTTCTCGACCTGGCGGCGATTTCCGGACACGGCGGGACCGAGCGCTCCGGTGGCCGCCAGCAGCCCGCCGTGGCGCGGGCGACCGGCCGGTTCTCGCTCGACAACGCCCGCATGGCCGTTTCCGGCTATCGCCTGGAGATCGGCCCGACGGCCGATCCGTATATCGTCACCGGCGACGCGACGATCGACACCGGGGACCAGCCGAATTTCATGCTCACGGCCAGCGGCCAGCAGATCGATATCGACCGCATCGACAGGGACTCCGGCGCCAACGGCAAGGCTGGCGCCGGGGGCAAGGGAAGCCGACCCGTACCGGCGCTCACGCCGGCAGGGCGCCTGGCGATCCTCCATCGGATCGGCGACCTCATCCCCATCCCGCCGATGCCCGGCAAGGCGAGCATCAAGCTGCCGGCGATCGTCGCCGGCGACACGACGGTCCGGGACGTTCAGATCATGGCCGAGCCGGACCGCGACAACTGGAAGATCGATCGGTTCGCGGCCAAGTTTCCCGGCCGCACCGAGGTCGAGGCGAAGGGGAACCTGGCGCTCGGCAACCGGTTCGGCTTCTCCGGGCATCTGCTCGTGGCCTCGAAGCAGCCCTCGGGCCTCGCCGACTGGCTGACGGGGAAGGTCGATCCGCAGATCAGGCTTCTCGCCGGCGCCGGCCTCTCGGCGGACGTCACGCTGACATCCGACGTCCAGAGGTTCGAGAATCTCGAGCTGGCGGTCGGGCCGTCCACGATCAAGGGCGGGTTCGAACGAAGCGTTCCGCCGAAGGGACGCGCCGACATCGCCATGGACCTGAGCGGCGACAACATCGATCTCGACGCGGTCAAGGCGCTCGCCGGCCTCTTTACGGGAAGGAAGAACGGCCTGAGCCTCGAAGACGAGAACATCACCGCGAAGCTTCAGGCGGACCGGTTCGAGGCCTTCGGCGCGCAGGCGAGCGGCGTCGATACGGTGTTCGGCTACGACGGCGAGACGCTCACGATCGGCCATTTGAAGATCGACAGCCTCGCCGGTGCGAAAATTCTGCTGAAAGGCAGTTTGCGCGGCCTGGAAGGCGATCCGACCGGCACCCTGCATGCCCGGATCGACGCGAAGAACCTGAAGCCGCTCCTGACCTTCGCCCAGGTCGTCGGAGGCTCGAACGTCGCCCTCGACCACCTTTCCCGCTCCGCCTCCGCCTTCGCCGGCACGGGGATGACGGTCGACGCGACGCTCGGATCGGGCCGGGTGAAGATCGCCGCGAAGGGAACGGCGGGCGGAAGCGACATAACGTTCGACCTCGACCGCGCGAAAATGGCCGGCGCGCCCGGCTCCGTCCCCGTCACCGTCGAACTGACGGCGCAGAACGACTCCGTCAACAAGCTGCTTCGGCAGGTCGGCCTCGAGCCGCTGCCGATCGACGCGCCGGGTCCAGGGCTCCTGTCCGTGCGGTTGACCGGCACTCCCGCCACGGGTGCGCATCTCAACGCGAGCCTCTCCGGCGCCGATACGGAACTGGACGCGAACGGCACCTTCGCGATGCCGCCGGACAAGCCCGCCACCGCGCAACTTGCCGTGCGGCTCAAGTCGGCGGACCTTTCTCCATACCTGATCATGAACGGCATCGCGCTTCCCGACGCGCCGACCGGATTGCCCGTCGACCTGCGCGGCACCGTCGCGGTCGGGGCCGACAAGATCGAGATGTCGGGCATCGAAGGGTCCCTGATCCAGAACGCCGTCACCGGCGACCTGTCCCTCGACCGGCAATCGAAATCGACCGTCACCGGCCACCTGTCTCTCGACGAGGCGGACGCGGGCTGGTTCGCGCGGCTGGTCCTGGGTCCGGGAGCCGTGAGGGACGCGGATGGCGGGTGGGGAACCGCCGAATTCGCGCCTCCGCAGGATTTCGGGCTCGATTTCGACATAGACCTTGCCGCCGATCACGCCGACCTCGGCTTCGGGCCGGCGGCACGCGGCTTCCGCGGCGAGGTGTCGTTGCGCGACGGTGCCCTCAATGTCGGCGACCTGCGTGCGACGTGGCTCGGCGGGCACTTGAGCGGCAACCTCAAGCTGGTCGATTCCAGTTCCACCGGCCTGCTCACCACGCAGCTGTCGTTGAAAGGCGCGGATCTCGCGCGCCTGCTGCCCGGGGGAGGGGAAAGCCGGCTCCCGCCACCGGCAAGGTCGATGTCTCCGGCTCCTTCGAGGCGTCCGGCAAGACCCCCCTTGCGCTGGTGAACGCCGCGACCGGATCGGGTGCGCTGTCCTTCTCGGGCCTCCGGATCAACGGCATCCGGACCGACGGCTTTCCCGAGATCCTCAAGGCGGTCGACGGCAAGAAGGACTTCAAGATCACGGCGCAGTCGGTTGCCGGTCTCGCGAAAAGCGCGATCGAAGGCGGAAACTTCTCCCCCGGAAGCCTCTCGGTTCCGTTCGCCATCAACAACGGCAAGGCCCGCGTCTCCGACGTCGACATGAGCGGTCCCGGCGCCACGGTGCATGCCGAGGCCACCGTCGACCTGGCAAGCCGCACGCTGGATGGGACGATGAACGTGACCTACAAGCCGGGCGACGACGCGATCAACGGCGGAGGAACGCCGGCGGTCGCGCTGCGTTACGCCGGACCGCTCGCCGATCCGCACCGGACGATCGACGCGGCGGAACTCAGCAACTACCTCTCGCTTCGGGCGTTCGAAATCCAGCGCCGCAAGGTCGAGCTTCTCCAGGCCGGCGTCCTGCAGAAGCAGCGCCTGAGGCGCGAAATGGACCTTCAGAGGTTCCGCGGCGCCGAACGGCAGCGCGACGAGGCCATCATGAAGGAAGAGCTCCGCCGGCGCGCTGCCGGGCGGGCGGCGCGGGACGCCGCCCGCGAGGAGGCGGCCCGCGAGGAGGCGGCCCGGCAGAAGGCCGAAAGCGCCGACAAGCCCGCGGGCGGTCCCCCTGGCAAGGCCGTTCCCGATTCGCCGACCCCTCAACCTCCTGCGCCCCGTTCGCCGGCGCCGCTGGGCCTGCCCAAGCTGAACCTCGATCCGCCCCCGACCGTCTCGCCGTTCAACTGAGAGGCCGTCCCGGCCCCGACGAAGGTCTCCACCGCCGGTGCGATATTTTCGTTCGCGCCGCGCCAAAAATCTCCTTGCAATGATAAGCACGGTTATTATATACGCGCTTATGTCAAAGCATGGTGCCTCCACAAGTCTGAGCGGCTTCGGCTTTCTGCTCGGGGAAACGTCGCGAATCCTGCGCCGCCGCTTCGAACAGCGGGCGCAGGAGCACGGTCTCACCTCGGCGCAATGGCGAGCGATCGGCCAGCTGTCGCGCTCCGACGGCCTCACCCAGGTTGCCTTGGCAAGCCGGCTCGACATCGAACCGATGACGGTTTGCCGCCTCGTCGACCGCATGGAAGCCGCGGGCTTCGTTCGCCGGATGCCGAACCCGGAGGACAAGCGCGCCAAGCGCGTGTTCCTGACGGACGTGTCGCGGGATCTCCTCGGCGACATGCGGGAGATCGCGTTGGCGGTCTACGAAGAGGCATTCGAGGGATTCGACCAGGACGAGCGCTCCGCGCTGATCGATGGTCTGAATCGCATAAACGAGAACATCTCGAAGAGAGTTCGCAAGTTTGAGGAAGAAACCGCATGAATGTTCGTGCAAGGGTTCCGCAGGGTGACAAGCCGGAAGTCGGCGAGGCCCCGCAGAAGGACAATGTGGCGCCGCTGAAGCCGATGGAGTCGCCGGGCGACGTGGCCCCGAAGAGGCGCCGCCGCGGCTTCCGCTTCCTGCTTCTCGCGTCGGTTCCGATCGTCCTCCTGGTCGGCGGCGGCTATGTGTGGCTGACCGGCGGCCGCTACGTCGAGACCGACAATGCGTATGTCGAGCAGACGCATGTCGCCATTTCGGCCGACGTCGCCGGCAAGATCTCGGAGGTCGCGGTGGGCGAGAACCAGAAGGTCAAGGCGGGCGATCTCCTGTTCCGCATCGATCCTTCGTCCTACAAGATCGCCTTGGACGCGGCGAACGCTTCCCTGGCGCAGGCGCGACTGAAGGTCCAGCAGCTGCAGGCGGACTACCGCACCGCGGTCGTGAAGCTCGATGCGGCGAAATCGACGGCGGACATCCGCCATCGCGCGCTCGACCGGTCCACGGACCTTTCCAAGAAGGGCTTCGCAACCTCCGCCGATCTCGATCAGGCGCAGCTCGCCGTCACCCAGGCCGACAACGACGTGGCGCTCGCCCGGCAGGCCGTGGATTCGGCGGCGGCCGCGCTGAACGGCAATCCGGATCTCCCGGTCGACCAGCAGCCGGCCGTGCTCTCGGCGCTGGCCGACAGGTCGAAGGCCAAGCTCGATCTCGATCGCACGACCGTGCGCGCGCCGGTCGCAGGCATCGTCAGCCAGGTCGACAAGCTCAACAAGGGACAATATGTCAGCGAGGGCACCCAGATGCTGTCGGTCGTGGAGAACGGCGACACCTGGATCCAGGCGAACTTCAAGGAAACGCAGCTGACCGACATGGTCGACGGCCAGAAGGTCGAGGTCGGCGTGGACACCTATCCGGGTCTCGACATCAAGGGCACGGTCGCCTCCGTGGGAGCGGCCACCGGCTCCGAGTTCTCGCTGATCCCGGCGCAGAACGCGACCGGCAACTGGGTCAAGGTCGTCCAGCGCATTCCCGTCCGGATCAGGATCGACGGCGACGGGTCCAAGGTGCTGCGCTCGGGCATGAGCGCCAGCGTCAGCGTGGACACCGGCAAGACCCGCTTCGAACGGATGTTCTGAAGCCTTTCCAGGAAAAGTCCGAACCAAGGACGCCACCGATGAGCAGTGCAGCCGCGGCCGACCGGGACTTCCAACCGGTCGCCAACAAGGGCGCCATCACGGTTTCCGTGATGCTCGCGACCATCATGCAGGTGCTGGACACGACGATCGCAAACGTCGCGCTGCCGCACATGCAGGGAAGTCTCAATGCGGCGCAGGACACCATCACCTGGGTCCTGACGTCCTACATCGTCGCGGCTGCGATCATGACGCCGGTGACCGGCTGGCTTTCCGACCGTATCGGCCGGAAGCAGCTCTTCCTGGCCTCGATCGCCGGCTTCACGATCGCGTCTCTCGCCTGCGGCATCGCGACCAGCCTTCCGGAAATGGTTCTCTACCGCCTGTTCCAGGGCATCTGCGGCGCCGCACTGGTTCCGCTCTCCCAGGCGGTCCTGCTCGACATCAACCCGCGCGAGCAGCATGGCTCGGCCATGGCGATGTGGGGCGCGGGCATCATGGTGGCGCCGATCATAGGACCGACGCTCGGCGGCTATCTGACCGAGAGCTTCAACTGGCGCTGGGTGTTCTTCGTCAACCTGCCGGTCGGAATTCTCGCGTTTACCGGCATCCTGCTCTTCCTTCCGGGCACCGGGACCAACCGCCGCCGGTTCGACATCTTCGGCTTCGCGATGCTGTCGCTCGCCATCGGAGCATTGCAGATGATGCTCGATCGCGGCCAGCAGCTCGACTGGTTCTCCTCGGTGGAGGTCTGGATCGAATTCGGCCTGACAGTCTGCGGCCTCTGGATCTTCGTGACCCATTCGCTGACGGCCGAGAAGCCCTTCATTGAAATCGCGATCTTCCGCGACCGCAATTTCTCGATGGGCCTCGTCTTCATCTTCGTCGTCGGCATCGTGCTGCTTGCGAGCCTGGCGCTGCTGCCGCCCATGCTGCAGAACCTCATGGGCTATCCCGTGGTGCTGACCGGCATCGTCATGGCTCCGCGAGGTGTCGGCACGATGATCTCGATGCTGCTCGTGGGTCGGCTCGTCCGTTTCGTCGACGCGCGCCTGCTCGTCTTCACCGGCCTCGTTCTGACCAGCACGTCGCTCTACATGATGACGGATTTCACGCCCAACATGACGGACTGGCCGGTCGTCGCGTCGGGCGTGGTCCAGGGCCTCGGCCTGGGGCTCGTCTTCGTGCCGCTGACGACGCTCTCCTTCGCCACGCTCGACGCGCGGTTCCGGGGCGACGGCACCAGCCTTTTCAGCCTGATGCGCAACGTCGGATCCAGCATCGGCATCTCGATCGTGGCGACGCTGCTCGCCCAGATGACCCAGGTCAATCACCAGGAGATCGGCGCCCATCTGACGCCCTTCAACCAGAACGTCGTCAACCAGGCCCCGGGCCTCCTGACCGGCGATCCGCTGACGCTCGCCATGATCGACGGAGAGGTGTCGCGCCAGGCGGCGATGATCGCCTATATCGACGACTTCAAGCTGATGATGTTCATCACGCTCGCGGCGATGCCGATCATCCTGCTCTTGCGGTCGTCGAGACGCGGCGGCCCCCAGGCGGCCGCCCCGGCCGCCGCTATGGAATAGCCGGGATCCGCCTCACTCGGCCGCCTGCGGTGCGGCCGAGCGGCCCAGCCACGCCGCGCAGTCGCCGAGCGCCCGGGCGCTGACGGCCCGCTTCTTCGCCAGCGCCTTGTCCTTGCCGCGAAAGCGCGTGGCGCCCTCCGGCTTTCGTATGGCGCCCGGCTCGAGCGGCGGGAAGAGCCCGAAATTGATGTTCATCGGCTGGAAGGAACGCCGCCCGGCCTCTTCCTCAGAGAGAAGGTGCCCGCCGGTGATATGGCCGAGCAGCGCACCCAGGGCGGTGGTGGCCGGCGGCATCGAGGGCGCCTTGCCGAGCCGTTCGGCGGCCGCGAACCGTCCGGCGAGAAGCCCGATGGCCGCGCTCTCCACATAGCCCTCGCATCCGGTGATCTGTCCGGCGAAGCGCAGGCCGCGCCGCGACTTCAGGCCGAGGAACGGGTCCAGCAGGGCCGGGGAGTTGATGTAGGTGTTGCGGTGGAGCCCGCCGAGACGCGCGAACTCCGCGTTTTCGAGCCCCGGAATCGTTCGAAGGACGTCCTTCTGCGCTCCGTATTTCAGCTTGGTCTGGAACCCGACCATGTTGTAGAGCGTGCCGAGGGCGTTGTCCTGGCGCAGCTGCACGACCGCATAGGGCTTTTCCTCGGGCTTGTGCGCGTTCGTCAGCCCCATCGGCTTCATCGGCCCGTGGCGGAGCGTCTCGCGCCCGCGCTCGGCCATAACCTCGATCGGCAAGCAGCCGTCGAAATAGGGGACGTCCTCCCACTCCTTGAATTCCGTCTTCTCGCCGGCGATCAGGGCGTCGACGAAGGCGTTGTAGGCGGCCGCGTCCATGGGGCAGTTGATGTAGTCCTTGCCCGTGCCGCCCGGCCCCACCTTGTCGTAGCGGGACTGATGCCAGCAGACCGACATGTCGATGGTCTCGGTATGGACGATCGGGGCGATGGCATCGAAGAACGACAGCGCATCCTCCCCGGTCGCCGAGCGGATAGCCTCCGCCAGCGACGGCGACGTGAGGGGACCGGTGGCGATGATCGTCTGGTCCCACTCGGACGGCGGCAGGCCGACGATTTCGCCACGCCCGATCGTGATCAGCGGATGCGAGGCGAGTTGCTCGGTTACGGCAGCCGAAAAACCGTCCCGGTCGACCGCCAGCGCCCCGCCCGCCGGCACCTGGTGCGCATCGCCGCAGCGCATGATCAGCGATCCGGCGAGCCGCATCTCCGCGTGGAGGATGCCGACGGCGTTCGTCTCCGCGTCGTCGGACCGGAAGGAATTGGAACAGACCAGTTCGGCGAGGCTGTCCGTCTTGTGCGCATCGGTCCGGCGAACCGGCCGCATCTCGTGGAGCACGACGGGGACGCCCGCCTCGGCGATCTGCCAGGCGGCTTCGGAGCCAGCGAGGCCGCCGCCCACGACGTGTACCGGGTGAAGATCCAGCTGCGATTGGTCACTCATGCGCGCTCTCTATCACGCGAACGGGCGCCGCTCCAACAATCTCCCCCATCCGGAACGCGTCGCAGGCAAAAAAAGACCGGCGTCGGAGGCCGGCGCCGGTTGGATCTGGGCCGCCTTCGGGCGGGAATCAGCGGAACCGGCGACCGGCAAGCTCGCGAATGTCGTAGCGGGTCAGGCCGATGTCGTCGAGCGTCTGGTTCGACAGGCGGTTCAACTCGTTCACCGTGCGCCGGGCATCGAGCCAACTGCGGAAATTGCGTCCGATTTTCATGATACTGAATTCCGGTGGGACTAGGGTTTCGGCCTCGAAGAACGCCGTGGCCTTGAGTGGCGGAATACGCCCGACGCGGCGCCTCCGATAGTGCGTCCGCGCCATGCCGCACGACATTCGCGACATGGCCGAAATATCTCTGCGGAAAAAGAAAAAGCCCGCCGGCAAGACGCCGGCGGGCCTTGAGTGCGGCTGCCCCGGATTGGGGGCCCCGCCTTGCGTCGCATCCCGCGAAGCCGCGGGAACGACGCCGTCTGCGATTATATGGTGGCGCGGCGGGCGACGTTGCCGATGTCGCCGCGTGCGATGCCGAGATCGGACAGTTCGCGATCCGACATGCGGCTCAGTTCGTTGACGGTCTGACGGTATTTGCGCCAACTGGCGTAGGACTTCTTGATGTTCATGGTACTCTCGCTTTCTT
Organism: uncultured Alphaproteobacteria bacterium; assembly: GCA_963838155.1. Lineage (GTDB taxonomy): Bacteria > Pseudomonadota > Alphaproteobacteria > Rhizobiales > Rhizobiaceae > Pararhizobium_B. Next base: position 323,010 of record CAWIQE010000002.1, on the reverse strand, counting down.
CAGGTTTCCAAGGCCGCCGTTCGGAGGCGGCCGCCGAATTCGTTTCGTTTCTTTTTCTAGACCCGAAGATAGGTATGGCCTCGGCTTTTGTGCAGCGCAAAAGATTCAACCGGGCTATACGCGTGATGCATGGCTCGTCGTGCCGGACGGCGACGACCGGGAAACATGCCGGACTGGGCTTGCTGCGCTGCACCGCGCCGACAGCCATGAAAAACGCCCGCCGGGTATCCGGCGGGCGCGGTGGTCGTTGCCTCGATCCGCGCTCCTGGGTCGGCGCGGGGAGGGTTCGTCCGGGTTCGTTCAGTTGACGCCGTAACGCGCGATGATCGGGATGTTCCCACGCTGGACGCCGATATCACGCAGCTCGTGATCCGACATGCGGCTCAGCTCGTTGACGGTCTGGCGATAACGCCGCCACGCGCGAAGGCTCTTGGTAACGCTCATCTCTCGGTCTCACTCTGGTTGTTCGCGAGGTGCGCCGCTCGAAAATCGGGTCGGGCATCCGTGATTCGTTGACGCCCATGAAATAGGCATTCTGCCTAAATTTTTGCACTGCAAAAGACGCATCCGGGATATGCGCTAATTGCATGTCCACTGGGCTCTGAGACGAGAAGGGGGGTGTGAAGAGGGCAACGGAGGCCGAAACGAAAACGACGCCCGCCGGGGGAGGAGATCCGGCGGACGCCATTTTGGAGACCGGCGATTTGGGAGGAGGAGTACCGCCGGCCACAGACGCATGGGCTATGGGAGGAGGATGCCCATGCGAATTCGAAACTAGATGACCTTCCGGGCAACCGAGCGGATGTCGCGCCGAGCGACGCCGATGTCGCTCAGTCCACGCTCCGAGAGCCGGTCAAGTGCGTTGCAGGTTTGCCGGTATTTCTTCCAGGCGCCGTAGCTCTTGATCAGGTTCATTCGAAACCTCGCTTCTGCTTCATGCCGCCCTGTTCGTGGCGACACGCTCAACCTAGGATGCGAGCCATGGGTTGTGCAGTGCAATATACTCATGCGAGCTATGCAGATTGGGCAGGTCGGGCGCGGTAATTCGTGCTGCGTTGCAATAGCGACACGATTGTCCGCCGCTGCTCGGCGAGTGCCGGCCGCCGCATGTCGGCCCCGCTCGCGGGCGGCGCCTTCGAATTCGGCCCGAAATCGCGGTTATTTTTTCTTTGATCGCGGAAATTCGGGTGTTATAGAGGCGCCGCGCTCAGGAACGCCCCGCGCGGGCCGGGGCCGCCGAGCATTTCTGAGCGGGTATGGTGGAATTGGTAGACACGCCAGATTTAGGTTCTGGTGCCGCAAGGCGTGGGAGTTCAAGTCTCTCTACCCGCACCAGATCCGGCCGAACCCGCGTCTAGAAGCCGGCAGCAGCCCTGACGAGCGCGGAACAATCCGGCAAGGCCACCGGACGGCATCTGATTCCGGCTGAGGGCGCACCGAAACGGAACCGGCCGGTCAAGCGCCGCCACGAAACGAAGGTTTGAACATGCAGGTCACAGAAACCCTGTCCGAGGGCTTGAAGCGCGAGATCAAGGTCGTCTTTCCGGCGAAGGACATGGAAGCCAAGATGAACGAGCGTCTCGCCGACGCCAAGGATCGCGTCCGCATCAACGGGTTTCGCCCGGGCAAGGTGCCGATCTCGCATCTGAAGAAGATGTACGGCAAGTCCATCATGGCCGAACTTGTCAACGAGATCATCCGCGACAAGCCCACTGAAATCCTGACCGAGCGGGGCGAGAAGGCCGCGACCCAGCCCGAGGTCACGATGACCGAGGACGAAGCCGAGGCCAACGAGATTCTCGAGGCAAATGCGGATTTCGAGTTCTCGCTGGCCTACGAGGTCATTCCGGCGATCGAGCTGCAGGACACCGGCTCCATCGAGGTGGCGCGTCCGGTCTACGACGTGCCGGACGAGGAAGTCGACGAGCAGGTCAAGCGCATTGCCGACAACGTCAAGTCCTATGAGACGAAGGACGGCAAGGCCGAGAAGGGCGACCGCGTGACGATCGACTTCGTCGGGAAGATCGACGGCACGGAATTCGAGGGCGGCAAGGCCGAGGACTCCCAGCTCGTGCTCGGGTCCAATTCCTTCATTCCCGGCTTCGAGGACCAGCTCGTCGGCGCCGAGGCCGGCGACGAGCGCACGGTGACCGTGACCTTCCCCGAAGACTACGGCGAGGCGTCGCTGGCCGGCAAGGAAGCCACGTTCGACGTCAAGGTCAAGGACGTGGCGAGCGCGCCGGAGGTCGAGGTCGACGACCAGCTGGCCGAAAAGCTCGGCGTGGAATCGGCGGAGAAGCTTCGCGAGATCGTCCGCGGCCAGATCGAGAACCAGTACGGGCAACTGACCCGTCAGAAGGTGAAGCGCCAGATCCTCGACCAGCTCGACGAGATGTACAAGTTCGATACGCCGTCGACGCTCGTCGACGCGGAGTTCGACAACATCTGGCGCCAGGTCAAGACCGACCTCGACCAGGCCGGCAAGACCTTCGAGGACGAAGACACCACCGAGGAAGTGGCCCGCGAGGACTATCGCAAGCTCGCGGAGCGCCGGGTCCGTCTCGGCCTCGTGCTGTCCGAGATCGGCGAGAAGGCCGGCATCGAGGTTACCGAGGACGAACTGCAGCGTGCCCTCTACGAGCAGGTTCGCCAGTTCCCGGGGCAGGAGCAGCAAATCTACGAATATTTCCAGAAGACGCCGGGCGCCGTCGCGTCCCTGCGCGCTCCGATCTTCGAGGAAAAGACGATCGACCACATGCTCGGCAACGTCTCCGTCACCGATCGCAAGGTCACGAAGGAAGAGCTGATGGCCGAGGACGACGAGGCCTCTTCGGCCGACGGCTCCGAGGACAAGCCGGCCGCCAAGAAGGCAGCCGGCAAGAAACCCGCTTCCAAGAAGCCGGCGACCAAGAAGCCGGCAGCCAAGAAGAAGGCGGCGGACGAGGACGGCGACGCGGCCGAGTAGCCCCGTCCCCAGGTCGACCTTGCCTCCGACGGCCGGGTGAACCTGGCCGCGCCGGCACGCGGGATCGAAGACGAGACAAGCCTCCGGCACAGCGCCGGGGGCTTTTTTTATGCGGGACGGTCAGTCGAGCCGGGCGAGCCGCAACAGGTCCTCGTCGGACAGCGGCTGGATGAAGGTCTCGGTCTGGCCGATGGGACGGAAGCCGACGCGCTGGTAGAGCGGCAAGGCGGCGCGATGGTCCAGCGTGTTCGTGTTGACCGTCAGGCGCGACGGTTTCATGTCCCATGCGGCCGTCACGGCCTGGCTCAGGAACCACTTTCCGAGCCCGCGGCCCTGCGCATGGGGCATGAGGCCGAAATAGCTCAGGTCGATCGTCGCCTCGTCCTCCCGGCACAGCTCGAAGAACCCGGCCGGGGCGCCGTCGAGATAGAGGACGCTGATCGTCGTGCGCTCGCTGTGAACGAGCCCGGAAAGCGAGGCGTCGTCGAGGCGCAGGCGATAGACCCAGTGCCAGGGCCGGCCCGTGCGGTACTGCAGGTACCGGTAGAAGTGCAGCGGCACGTTGCGCACGCGCATGACGGCCGCCTGCACGTTCATCGGCAGCGGAAAGTGCACCTGCGGCGGCGCGGTCATCTCCAGGTAGGTGACTGTCGTCTTGAGCGGCCTCGGAGCCTGTGGCCTCGTCACTCCCGTCCCTCGCGTTCGCCGGCCGGGCCAACCTCGACGGGCGTGTCGTGCAGGCTGCCCCATTCCGACCAGGAGCCGTCGTAGAGCGTGTTCCGGTCGTGGGAAAGCGATTGCAGCGCCAGCGTGATGACGGCCGCGGTGATGCCGGAGCCGCATGTGGTGGCGACCGGCCTGTCGAGGTCCACCCCCGCCTTCGAGAACACCTCCCGCAGTCCCGACAGGTCCTTCAGGCGTCCGTCCTGCGACAGGGAGAAGGTCGGCACGTTCCGCGCTCCCGGCATGTGGCCGGAGCGCATGCCGGCCCTGGGTTCGGGCTCGTCGCCGGAGAACCGTCCGGGGCTGCGCGCATCGGCTATCTGCATGCCGCCGTCCTCGATGTATCGGCGCATGTCCTGCAGCGTGGACACCGCGTCGCCGTCGAATTCGGGCGCGAACTCCGCCGGCGCGACGTCCGTGCGGTCCGTAGTCACCGGGCGGCCTTCCGCCTTCCAGTTGTCGAAACCGCCGTCCAGCACCTTCACGTCCCTGGCGCCCATCGTTTTGAGCATCCACCACACGCGCGGGGCGGTAAACATTCCGAGCCCGTCATAGACCACGATCGTGTCCTTGTCGCCAAGTCCCAGGCGACCGGCGTGTTCGGCGAAGACGTCGGGCGAGGGCAGGGTGTGGGGCAGGCTCGAATGCGGATCGACGACGGCGTCCTGGTCGAAGAAGACGGCGCCCGGTATGTGGCCCGCCTCGTATTCCGCCCGCGCGTTCCGGCCCTGCGCCGGAAGGTACCAGGAGGCGTCCACGATCCTGACGCTCCCGTCCAGATTGGCCTGCAGCCAATCGGGTTCCACGATGAATCGACTTCGGTTCTCGCTCATTCCGTCCCCTCGCTCGCTCAACCTGCTTCCGGGGCCGGGCCGAAACGGATGCGGAAGCGCCGGTTTTCCTTGCCTTTTTTCTCGATCTTTCCGATGTGGATCTGGCCGACCTCACCGGTCCGTGCGACGTGCGTACCCCCGCAGGGCTGGCTGTCCACGGCGGAGTCCTCGCCGATGCAGACGAGCCGGATGCGGCCGGCCCCGCGCGGCGGCCGCACGTTCTTCGACTTGACGAGACCGGGGTTGGCGTCGAGATCCTCTTCCGAGATCCATTGCGTGAAGACCGGGTGGTCGGCCGTGACCAGCGCCATCAGCCGGTCGCTGACGTCCGCCTTGTCCACGGTTTCGGCCATGTCGAAGTCGACCCGGCTCTCGGCCTCGCCGACGGCGGCGCCCGTGATGGGGAAGGGGCAGACGACGCTCAGAAGGTGGCAGGCCGTATGCATGCGCATCAGCCTGAAGCGCCGCGCCCAGTCGATCGTCAGGAACACCTTCTCGCCGACCTCGGGCAAGGCATCGTCGCCGTCGGGGACATGCACGATCTCGTCTTTCGTGCCGCCCGTGACCGTGGTCGCGATGACGATGCGGCTGCCGTCGGGCCGCTCGAAATGGCCGCTGTCCCCCGGCTGCCCGCCGGAGGTGGCGTAGAAGCAGGTCCGATCCGTCAGGATGCCGCCGCGCGCGTCGATGCCGGTGACCGTCGCCTCGCAGGTGGCGAGATAGGCGTCGTCGCGGAACAGGATTTCGGTCGCGACGTCGGGTTCAGGCCGCATCGAACGGGATCTCCATGTCGACCGACTTTTCGATCCATGCCGGTACGGGCAGGTTCTTGGATCTCAGGAAGCCGGGATTGAACAGCTTCGACTGGTAGCGGTTGCCGTAGTCGCACAGGATCGTCACGATCGTATGGCCTGGGCCCATCTCCCGGGCCATGCGAATGGCGCCGGCAATGTTTATGCCCGAAGACCCTCCGAGGCAGAGCCCTTCCTCCTCGATCAGGCCGAAGATCAGCGGCAGGGCCTCCGCATCCGGTATCTTGTAGGCGAAGTCGGGCGCGAACCCCTCGAGATTGGCGGTGATGCGCCCCTGGCCGATGCCTTCCGTGATCGAGCTTCCCTCCGACTTGAATTCGCCGGTCGTGTAGTACGAGAAGAGCGCTGCGCCCTCCGGATCGGCGAGGCCGATCTTCGTTGCGGCGCTCTTGGCGCGAAGGCCCTCGGCGACGCCCGCCAGCGTGCCGCCCGAGCCCACGGCGCAGATGAAGCCGTCCACCTTGCCGTCCGTCTGGCGCCAGATTTCCGGCGCCGTCGTCTCGACATGCGCCTGACGGTTGGCCACGTTGTCGAACTGGTTGGCCCAGATCGCCCCGTTCTCTTCGCTCTTCGCCAGCTGCTCGGCCAGCCGTCCCGAGACCTTCACGTAGTTGTTCGGATTGCGGTAGGGCACGGCCGGCACCTCCACCAGCTCCGCTCCGTAGAGGCGGAGGGCGTCCTTCTTCTCCTGGCTCTGCGTTTCCGGAATGACGATGACGGTGCGATAGCCGAGCGCCGAGGCGACGAGCGCAAGCCCGATCCCCGTGTTGCCGGCCGTCCCTTCGACGATGACGCCGCCGGGACGCAGCAGGCCCCGCCGCTCCGCGTCGCGAATGATGAAGAGCGCCGCCCGATCCTTGACCGACTGGCCGGGATTGAGGAATTCGGCCTTTCCGAGAATCGTGCAGCCGGTCTCCTCGGAGGCGCGTTCGAGCCTGATCAGCGGCGTTTCGCCGATGGCGTCGAGAACCGAAGGCAGGAAAGCCATGGATGAAACCCTTCTCTCGTCCGACACAGTATTGTCCGGTTTTTCCCTCTACAAGACCGAAATGGCAAGGAAAGTCGTTCGCAATTTCGGCGGATCCGACGAACCGCTTGGCGCGGAAGCGGCGATGAGCCGGGCTGGAAGGCCCGCCGCCAGTCCCCGCGACCGCCGGCGCCCCCATGCCGGCTGAATTTCGCCGCCGTTCGTCTTTAGGACTGCCCGCAAGCGTGGGCAGGCGCATGTCCCGCCGGAAGAAAGCCGCACCCAGTCTTCAGGAGCGTCGATGACCGAGTATGTCGCCAGACCGGCCCACGGAGCCGCATGGGTGACGGGGGCCAGTGCCGGCCTGGGACGAGCCATGGCGGAGAGGCTCGCCGCCAAGGGGTTCACCGTGTTCGCCACGGCGCGCAGTGCCGGCCCGCTCGCCGAGCTCGCCGGGGAGACGAGCGCCCTCAAGGGACATGTCGTGGCCATGCCGGGCGACGTCACCGATGCCGACGACATGGCCCGCATCGTCGATACGATCGAGCGACAGCACGGTGCGCTGTCGCTGGCGGTCTTCAACGCCAGCGTCTTCGTCCCGGTCCACGGCGAAGCGCTGGAAGTGCCGGACTTCGACCGGACCTTCGCCGTCAACCTCGGCGGCGTCGTCAATGGCCTGGTCCCCGCCGTGGAAGCCATGAAGCGCGCCGGGCGGGGCCACATCGCGTTCGTCGCTTCGGCGACGGGCTACGGCGGCCTGCCGACGAGCGCGGCCTACGGCGCCACCAAGGCGGCCCTCATCAACATGGCCGAGAGCCTGAAGTTCGATTTCGACAAGCTCGATATCCGCATCCAGGTCGTCAATCCAGGCTTCCTGGAGGGGCGGACATCCGTGCGGTCCGGCGTTCCGCTGCCCTATCTGGCGGCGGTCGACCAGGCGGCCGGGCGCATCGTCGACGGCCTCGGGAGAGGCGGCTTCGAGATCGTCTTCCCGAAGCGCCGCGCTTTGGCGAGGAAGCTGCTCGGTCTGCTGCCCTATAGCCTCTATTTCGCCGTTCTCAATTGGCGGACCGGTTGGAAGAAGCGTCCGCTGGAGGTCGATCCGGAGGAAGCCGGACTGATCGAAAGGCCGGGCTGACGCCGTTGCGGCCGAATCCGCCCCGGACCCGTCACGTCCCGGCCTTGATCCCGTCGTAGGCGGCGAGTGCCCGCTGGCGCGCGCCCGCGTGCTCGACGATCCGTTCCGGATAGGTCTTTCCGAGTTCGACCCCGGCCTTTTCGAGCACGCCGTCCGGCGCGTCCCACGGCTTGTGGATGTATTTGTCGGGCAGCTTCGCGACCTCGGGCACGAAGCGGCGGACATAGCTTCCGTCCGGATCGAACTTCTCCCCCTGGAGGATGGGATTGAAGATGCGGAAATACGGCGCGGCATCCGCACCGGAACCCGCCACCCATTGCCAGTTCGAGGCGTTGGAGGCCTCGTCGGCATCCACGAGCGTATCCCAGAACCACGCCTCGCCCTCCCGCCAGTCGACCAGCAGGTGCTTCGTCAGGAACGATGCGGTGATCATGCGCACGCGATTGTGCATCCAGCCCGTCCGCCAGAGCTGCCGCATGCCTGCGTCGACGATCGGATAGCCGGTCCTGCCCTGCTGCCAGGCCTTCAGCGCCCGGCGGTCGCTGCGCCATTCGAAGTCGTCGAAACGGCTGTTGTAGTTTTCCGTGCCGAGTTTCGGAAAGCGGTAGAGCAGGTAGTGGGAGAATTCCCGCCAGGCGATTTCCCTTCGGAACGTGACGACGTTCTTCCTGGCGACGTCTTTCGGCAGCCGGCGCGTCGCGTGCCAGACCTGGTGTGGCGAGATCTCGCCCACCGCCAGATGCGGGGACAGCGCCGAAGTCCCCTCCGCGTCGCCCGGGTCGTCGCGCTGCTTCGAATAGTCCTTCAGCCCGTCGCGGACGAAGGCGTCGAGGCGGGCCAGCGCCTCGTCCTCGCCGGGCGTCCAGGTGCGGGCGATCTCGCTCGCCCAATTCGGCTTCTCGGGCAGAAGCGCCCAGCTCTTCAGCCTGTCCGACGCCGGAAGCCGTTTCGGCCCGCGCAGCGACGACGGCGCCGGCAACGGCTCTCTCGGCTCCTCGCCGCCTTCGAGCGCCCGCCAGAAGGGCGTGTAGACCTTGTACGGACCGCCGGCCTTCGTTTCGAGCCGCGCCGGCTCGTGAATGAGCCGCCCGGCGAAACTGTGCACCTCGATGCCGCGAGCGGACAGGGCTTCCTTGATCGCCGTGTCGGTCGCGATTCCGCCGGGCGTATAGCGGCGGTTCCAGTGCACCGCTCCGGCGCCGGACGCCTCGATGACGCCGAGGAGCGCGTCGAGAGCGGGGCCGCGACGCAATACCAGTTGCGACCCGCGCTTCGAGAGGGCCTCTCCGAGGGATGCGAGGGAATGATGCAGCCACCAGCGCTGGGCGCCGCCCCGCACCCGCAGTCCCCGGCTCTCCTCGTCGAGAATGAACAGCGGGATCACCGCCGAACCGGTTTGGGCGGCGAGATGAAGGGCCGGGTTGTCGTTGAGGCGCAGATCGTCGCGGAACCAGACGACGACCGGCTTCCGGTCCTTTTCCTCGGCGTCGGGCATGCGTCTACAAGGCCTTCGATCCTGGCAATTCCATGCTTGGCTTACGCGCGACAGGCGCGCTTGGATCAAAGGTTTGGCCGAAGCGCAAAGTTCCGCCACGCGCGCCGGGCGGTCTCCCGGCCTCCGACATTGATGATACACCTTAATAGTGTATTCTGTCCCATGGGGACGTTAAGGTGGAGAACTCGCGATGCTACGGCTCGATGACGCGGCGACGGATGTTGAAATCGGTCTGGAACTCAATCGCGCGCTGGTTTCCAGGAACGGTGACGCCGCGGTGACCGCGCTCGCCGATTTCATTCGCACGCATCATATGAAGATTTCGGAGGACGCGTGGCGCTTCCTCGAGCACGCGATCAAGTCCCAATGGATGCGAGAATAACTCCGCAGGATCCGCGCAAGGGGCGGTCGTGTTGCTGTGGCCGATCTCGCAGCAAGACGAAAGCAAGTACACTTTTGGCCAGGGGATTGATTTCATCGCACTTTCCGGTAAACGTGAGGCCCGCTCTGCAACGCACGGGAGGACGAGCGTGCGCTAGCGGGGTCGTTCCTGGAGGAGAAAATCTTTGGTATCCGAAATTGAAAACCGCCCGCAGCCTGCGGGGGACGCGCCCGCACTTGCCCGCTGGGTCGTGCCTTTCTTCGTTATTGCGGCCGCCGGCTTCGTCGGCCTCGGCCTGATCTTCGTCTTTACCACCATCTTCTGAGCCGTTGCCGGCCGGCCGGGCGCCGAAAGGGTCACGACACGGTCGGCTTCGAATCGGCAGCACGCGCCTTCCGCCCATCCCGCGGACGGCGCGGTGACGGCGTCGCGGCTCCGCGATGACGGAACACCTCCGTCTTTTGCGCGAGGTCGTCGAACGTGTCGGGCAGCGTGGCGTAAGCGCGCGCCATGCCCCCGCCGCAGCCTGCGGGCGCCAGCAGCAACAGCAGGAGAAGCGTCGTCTTCGCCATACGTGTCCTTCGTCTCCGGTATCGGGCCATGCCCGGGGAGCGCGCCTGAGGCCTCCGCGCAGCCGGACGCCCGTCGTTTCGGCCGAAAGGCCAAGAACTCCTGCCCCTGACCGGCCAGGGCGATCGCCCGGCTTGCCCGAAATGAATCCCGCCACCTGCAGCTCTTACGCCGGCGTCGCGGCGCGATTGCGGCCGAAAGAATTGATCCGGCTGAAGGATGGGCAAGAGGAGATCCAAGAATTCGAACTCAACCATGCAGTGTTAATATCTTTTAATGCCATTATCTGTTGCAAAATGACAGACCGTCTTTCAGAAAGTCGACGCGATATCTGTGGGAAGAAAGAAAGTATGCGTTAATTATTTGAACTTAATGGATGTTTTGTCAAATGGGGGCGGGGTCTTGAGAAGCATCGTGAAGAAATTGTGGAGACCGGGGTCATCCCGCAGCGGAAACTTCGCTGTGCTGTCGGCCATCTTGCTGCCCGTCGTGCTGCTCGCCGGCGGCGTTGCCATCGACATCGCCAATCTGATTGCCGCGAAGGAAGCCCTGCAGAGCGCGCTGGACCACGCCGTGCTTGCCGGCTCGCATCTGTCGGAATCGATAGACACGCGCAAGGCGGCGTTCGACCGTGTCCTCAAGGCCAACGTCGCGAACGGTGATACGCTCAGGAATGTGGCAGGAAGTCTGAATTTCGAAACGGGCGCGAACTACCTGGAGGCAAAAGGCGTGGCGACGGCCGACGTCAACCTCGTCTTCCTCGACAAGTTCGATTTCCGCGACGTGCATCTGAAGCTCGATGCCGTCAGCTACCAGTCGACGCGGTCGCTCGAGGTCGCCATGGTCATCGACAACACCGGGTCGCTCGGTGCGAGCGGCATCGCCGCCGTGCGCGACGCGGCCGGGAATCTGGTCGATCTCCTGAAGACCCAGTCCGAATCGAACAAGAAATCGATCAAGGCGGCGCTCGTGCCCTTCGTGACGGCCGTCAACGTCAAGGGGAATGACTACGACCCCTCATGGATCGACATGAAGGGGAAGGCCGCCTACAACGGCGTTCACTTCAAGGGCAACCACGACCACTTGTGGCTGTTCGACAAGCTGGGCGTCGCCTGGAAGGGCTGCGTCGAGGCGCGTCCGAGCCCCTTGAACTTCACCGACGCCGCACCGGATGCAGGCAATCCGGACACCCTGTTCGTTCCCTATTTCGCCCCGGACAATCCGGGGCCCGCGACCGACCCGGGCAACGACGGCAACAGGTTCAACAATTCCTATCTCGACGACCAGATCGAGTTCGGGAAACCGGTCGGCGATGCATCCGACCAGCTCAAGCGCCAGCAGAACATCGCCAAGTACACGTCGAACGACTCGAAGAACCTGCAGAAGATCGACGAGGTCGGCCCCCTGACCAACGGTCCCAACCGGGCCTGTCCGACGCCGATCGTCCCGCTGACCAGCGACTTCGACAGCCTGCATTCGGCAGTCGACGACATGATCTACTGGAACGGATCGGGGACCAACGTCTCCGAGGGCCTTTCCTGGGGCTGGCGGGTGCTGTCGCCCGGCGAGCCCTATACCGAGGGTGCCCCCTTCGACGATCCCTCCGTCAGCAAGGCCGTGGTGCTCTTCACGGACGGCGAGAACGTCGTCTTCGGCGCGCGCAACGAGGCGATCAACCGGTCCGACTACGGCGCCTACGGATATCTGGACGACGGCCGCTTCGGCACGACGGACCAGACCGCGGCCGCGCGGCAGGTGGACGAATGGACGAAAACCGTCTGCACGTCGCTGAAGGAGCGCGGCGTGGACATCTACGCGGTCCTGCTCAACGCCGACTCGCCCAGCAACCGCGCTCTCTACACGGCCTGCGTGTCGGCCCCGGAAAACTACTATGCGATCTCGTCGAGCAGCCAGCTGAAGGACGTCTTCTCGAAAATCGGGTCGCAGCTGACGCAGCTCTATCTGAGGGACTGACCCGTCCGGAGCCCTGAGGCGGCCACGCCTCGGGGGATCGGCGGCGGCTTGCTCTCGAAACGTGCTCTTGAAAGACGAGACCCTGCTCGGAAGGCGTCTCGGACACCGCATCCTGGCCTTGGAAGTGGCTCCCCGGGCCGGATTCGAACCAGCGACCGATCGATTAACAGTCGAGCGCTCTACCACTGAGCTACCGGGGAACGGCCGTCCGTGACAGCGTGGTCGGCCTATACCAAACCCCCTTCCGTTTTGCCAAGCGTTTTTGAAAAAAAAGCTCCGACCCTTGCGGGTCCGGAAGCCGGCAACCATTTGCGACGCGCGGACGATCGCGTGCGGCGTGTTATGATCCGACCTGCCACCAGGGTGGAGCTTGATGGGAAGCCGGCAAGACAAACGGTTCTTTGCGTTCGACCCGGGGAAGGGGCGCATCTCGGTCGCGGGCCGGCAATTCCATCTGCCGAGCAGCCGCCCCGCCCGGATCGCCCTGGGCTCGCTCCTCGTGTTCGGCGGCATCTTTTCTTTCCTGCCGATCCTCGGCCTCTGGATGCTGCCGCTCGGCCTGCTGGTTCTTTCCCAGGATTTTCCCTTCGTCCGCCGGTGGCGCCGGCGCGGCACCGTTGCCTTTCTCCGATGGCGTGAGAAGAGGCGGGCGCAGCGCTAGTTCCAGGAAAAGTGGGCACCGGTTTTCCGTCCGGAACTGCGCCAGGCAAAGACCTGGTTCCAGGAAAAGTGGGCACCGGTTTTCCGTCCGGAACTGCGCCAGGCAAAGACCTGGTTCCAGGAAAAGTGGGCACCGGTTTTCCGTCGGGGGTAGGGGCCTTAGCCCCCTCCCAGTCCGGCGAGGTGGCGGCGGGTCGCGTAGAGCGCGATGGCGGCGGCGTTGGAGACGTTGAGCGACTTGATGCGTCCGGGCATGTCGAGCCTCGCGAGCGCATCGACCGTGGCGCGCGTCTTCTGGCGCAGGCCCTTGCCCTCGGAGCCCATGACGAGGGCGATGCGGCCGAGCGACAGCGTCGCTTCGAGCGGCTCCGGCCCCTCGGAATCGAGACCCACGCATTGGAAGCCGAGCCCGCGAAGCTCCTCGATGGCCTCGGCCAGATTGGTGATCTGTATGTAGGGAATGAGCTCCAGCGCACCCGATGCCGATTTGGCGAGCACGCCGGATTCCTGCGGACTGTGGCGCATCGTCGTGATCACCGCGCCGGCCTCGAAGGCGACCGCCGAGCGCATGACGGCCCCGACATTGTGCGGATCGGTCACCTGGTCGAGGACGAGCAGCAGCGAACAGGCCTTGAGCGAATCCAGCCGTCGCACCGGCAGGGGCTCCGCCTCCAGCACGATGCCCTGATGGATGGCGTCTCCGCCGACCTCGCGGTCGATCGCCTGCGGAGATGCAATCTCGGCGGGAAACGGCAATGCGGCCGGATCGTCGATGCCGATGCGGGAAAGCGCGTTCCGCGTCGCCATCATCCGCAGGATGCGCCGGTCCGGGTTTTCGAGCGCCGCCCGCACCGTATGGAGGCCGTAGAGATGGACGCGGTCCGCCGGAAGCGGCCGGCCGGGCGCCGGTCCCGCCTCAGGGGATGCGGGGGGCTTGCCGCCCCGGTTCGCGTCGCGATGGGCGCGGCGGAGATTGGCGTAGTGGGTGTCCTTGCGGCTTCTGTCGTGGCTGGGAGGCTTTGTCATGGCACGCTTATAGCCGCTTGCAGGACCGCGGCAAACGGCCGGGCGCCCGGATTTGCCGCTTTGCGCCGAAGGTGCGCGGCCGCCGGCCGAGAATTCGTCCCGATGGCGTGTTGACACGGGCGGGGAGGCTCGGCATAACGCCGGCGCAGGTCGGGAAGGGCGCTCGCTCGCACGTATCCGATCGGCGCAAGTTGGGCATTGGCCTCGCTTTTTGGGAGGGGTGTCCGAGTGGTTAAAGGAGACGGACTGTAAATCCGTTGGCTAAGCCTACGCTGGTTCGAATCCAGCCCCCTCCACCACCGATAGCCGGCCGGCCAGCTTGCGGACTGCGGGTATAGCTCAATGGTAGAGCAGCAGCCTTCCAAGCTGAATACGCGGGTTCGATTCCCGCTACCCGCTCCATCGACGTTTTATCCATCGATCGCAATGATTTGACGGCAATCTCGAAGCTCCGGTTCGTGGAGCTTTTCTTATCCAAGCCGGAGAACCTGCCTTTTCGATCCATCGGCATCCGTCCGGCCTCGTTTGCAGCGGGACGGATCGACGGTCAAGGAAAGGCTTGAAACCGGAGGCAAAGGCCATTATGCGAGCGTGATCTTGAAAAGGCGTGCCGCAAGCCGCCGGGTCACAGTCAAGCGCGAGACAGGAAAAGGGCGATGGCAAAAGGAAAGTTCGAACGCACGAAGCCGCACGTTAACATCGGGACGATCGGTCACGTCGATCACGGGAAGACGACGCTGACGGCGGCGATCACGAAGTACTTCGGGGACTTCCGCGCCTACGACCAGATCGACGCGGCTCCGGAGGAGAAGGCGCGCGGGATCACGATTTCGACGGCGCATGTGGAGTATGAGACGGACGCGCGTCACTATGCGCACGTGGACTGCCCCGGCCACGCGGACTACGTGAAGAACATGATCACGGGCGCCGCGCAGATGGACGGAGCGATCCTGGTCGTTTCGGCGGCGGACGGCCCGATGCCGCAGACGCGGGAGCACATTCTTCTGGCGCGGCAGGTCGGCGTTCCGGCGATCGTCGTGTACCTGAACAAGTGCGACCAGGTCGACGACGAGGAGCTTCTCGAGCTCGTCGAGCTGGAGGTGCGCGAGCTTCTGTCGTCCTACGAGTTTCCGGGCGACGACATTCCGATCGTGAAGGGGTCTGCGCTTGCGGCGCTGGAGGACACGGACAAGAAGCTTGGCGAGGAATTGATCCGCGCGCTGATGAAGGCCGTTGACGACTACATTCCGACGCCGGAGCGTCCTGTGGACCAGCCGTTCCTGATGCCGATCGAGGACGTTTTCTCGATTTCGGGCCGCGGGACGGTGGTGACGGGCCGCGTGGAGCGCGGCATCGTCAAGGTCGGCGAGGAAGTCGAGATCGTCGGCATCCGCCCGACGTCGAAGACGACGGTTACGGGCGTTGAGATGTTCCGCAAGCTGCTCGACCAGGGCCAGGCGGGCGACAACATCGGTGCGCTTCTGCGCGGTGTCGACCGTGAGGGGGTGGAGCGCGGGCAGGTTCTCTGCAAGCCCGGTTCGGTGACGCCGCACACGAAGTTCAAGGCGGAAGCCTACATCCTGACGAAGGAGGAGGGCGGTCGCCACACGCCGTTCTTCACGAACTACCGCCCTCAGTTCTACTTCCGCACGACGGACGTGACGGGCGTGGTGACGCTTCCGGAAGGCACGGAGATGGTTATGCCGGGCGACAACGTGACGGTCGACGTCCAGCTGATCGTCCCGATCGCGATGGAAGAGAAGCTGCGCTTCGCCATCCGCGAGGGCGGCCGTACCGTCGGCGCCGGCATCGTCGCCTCGATCATCGAATGATGATCGATGCGTCGGTGCCGAAAGCTGCCGACGCACTAGAGACTGCCAAAGGGCGCGCAAGCGCGCTTTGGCCCGGCGCCGGCATCGTCGCCTCGATCATCGAATGATGATCGATGCGTCGGTGCCGAAAGCTGCCGACGCATAGAGCAATTCCAGGAAAAGTGGACACCGGTTTTCCGTCCGGAATTGCTTCGCCACGAGCTGCAAGGACTGCCAAAGGGCGCGCAAGCGCGCTTTGGCCCGGCGCCGGCATCGTCGCCTCGATCATCGCGTAACCACAAGAGCCAGAGTGTCGGGCGCGCCGCCAACTACGCGGCGCGCCTTTTCGCTTTCCGGGTGCCGGAAAGCGCCGACCGATGCGTTCTCAGGTTGTGATAATAAAATAGGTATGTGAAAAGTTGTAGAGACCGTGTCGTCGGCCTTGCCTTCGGGCTGCAAAAGGCTGGTGGCGGCGGTCTTCGCTGCAACTGGAGCATAGCCATGAGTTGGCCCATCCATCATCGGACGTCGCCCGCCACCGGCAATTCGAACGCCTTGGGCCCGGCGTCCCCGAATACGACGACCGCTGCCGAGGGTTCCCAGAGCGCCGATCGCAGCGAGGCGATGCGAACCGGTCATCCGGGGCAGGGCAACTGGAGCCGGAACACCCCGTCCGATCGGCCGGCTGCCGGCGGCCATCCGGCCAACCGGCGCCAGGGCGGCCTCGGTCATGCATGGTCGCAGGACCCTGTCGGCGCGGCCCGGTTTGCCAACGGCTTCGGCTCGCTCGATCGCTTCTATGCGCGATATCCGGAGATGCGTCCGATCGACTTGCCCGCGGAGGACGACGTGGACGGCTTTGCCCAGGTCGTCGACAGCGTCGCGTCGGCAGTCGGAGATCCGGACCATTATCGGCGGCTCAGGGAGGAGTATTCGCCGGCGGCCATTCTCGGGGGACTGCGGGCGTTGCATAGGTCCGCGAATGGCGGCGGGCCCGACGGTCCGGCAATCGCGCGAGACAGGGTGCCAGTGCGGACGTGGACTGAAGAAAGCGAGGAGCCGAAGGAGAAGGAGATTGCTCCGAGGCGGTCGGGTCGGGATCCCTCCATTTTCGGCTTCCTGACGCGCCAGCCGCTCGGGATGGCGCATCAAACTGCATTCGGCAAATTGATGTCCGACAGAATCGCGTTCATCGCCTGGTTCAAGCAGTGCGACGTCGCCGCGCTGGCACCGGTTCACGAGGAAAACAAGCGTCTCGCCGCGTCGCTATCGAAAATATCGCCAATCTTTGAGGGCGAGTTGGATCGATGTGACGATTTCGATGAAGATTATAGAAGAAATTTCAATAAATTTAGCGGCGGGATGCACGTCTTATTTTGCAGCCTGGACGTAATAGAAATAGAATATAGTGAAATAAAATTTTTTACAGAGGCAAATATTGCAATGAGCAGAAAGGAACTTTTGAGTAAATTGAAAAATTGCGAAGATTTCATCAAGCACGTAAAATCAAGCAATTCAGATATAGAAATGCAATTTTTTATCAAAAAGAACATATATTCAATTAGATGGAAGGCTTGGCGAGCTGGCTCCAGGAAGACGATAAGATCGTTTCTTAACTATCTGACGACCGACAAAAAATTTGAAGCGCGGCCCGCCTTCGAGAGAATATTGATAAAAGCCATGCTTGAACTCTATCGGACGGCGGACTTGAAGCGTTGCCGAGCCGCATTGCAGGCCGCGATTCAGGAGGAATGGCCGAAGCTGCCGGACTTCCGGAGTTGCTCGATGCGGAAGGATTCGGACGATTTTCGCCGGTTCAAGGAATGCGCCTCCGCAAACGAGAAGGCGAGAGCGCAAGAGCCGCCGCCGTCGGACGGTACGGCGGACGACGGGTTGGAAAGCCTGCTCGTAGGCCTGACGGAAAGCTTGGAAGAGCTGAGAAACATCGACCGGTTGCCCTATCGGGACGAATTGGAAAGCGACGACGACTCGTCGGATTTCGATCAGGACGAGGAGCGGTTGCGGTCGATCGATGATTTGCTTTGCCAGTTGAAGATCTGCGGCATTCTCGACGGTCGTGTCTGCGACAGGAAGTTCGCGGCGGACCTGCAGGCCTTCATCGATGTCATCGGCCTGAGCAATCTGACGTAGTGCTGGCCGAGGCGGAGAAAGCTCCGATGCCCGGCCGCGGCCGAAGCCAGTGCGCCCCGCCGGCGAAAGCCCCGCGGCGGGCTATTTCTCCTATTGTCTGCCATCGGACGATGGATTAGACAGAGCCGGCCTAGGGGTATAGCTCAGTTGGTAGAGCGGCGGTCTCCAAAACCGCAGGTCGGGGGTTCGAGCCCCTCTGCCCCTGCCATCTCTCAAACCCGCGACTTCTTGGATCGGCTCAGGCGAAGCCAGGAAAATGGTCGGTGCGGATTCGCGAACGGGCGACGCCGAGGTCCCGCAGCGACCGGCGAAAGCGCGTGACCATCGCATGCGGGCCGGAGATGTAGAAGATCCTTTCCCTGAAGTCCGGCACCTCGCGCCGGATGAGCGCCTCGTCGATGAAGCCCCGGTGTTCCGCCGGCACGCGTTCGTCCCCGTCGGCCACGGCGTAGACGGTCCGCAGCCCGATTTCGCGGCGTGCCCGTTCGAAGACGTCCGCATAGGCGATCTCGTCCACCCGGTTGTTGCCGTAGAGAAGAACGATCGATCGCCGCTCCCCGCGGTCGATCAGGTCCTGCACCATGCTCCTGAACGGCGTGACGCCGATGCCGCCGGCGATGAAGACGAGCTTCTCCTCGCGCGAGCCGGGCAGCGTGAAGCTTCCCGCCAACTGCGAGCCGTAGATCACGTCGCCCGGCCTCATCCGCGCAAGCGCGCGCTTGTAGGTGCTCGGGGTGGGGTGGAACTTGACGCCCAGCCGCACTTCGCCCTCTCCGGGAGCCGACGCGATGGTGAAGGGCCGGCGGTTCCCGCGGTCGTCCGGATTGGGGACGCGCAGCGTCCAGTCGAGATATTGTCCGGGGCGGAAGCGGATCGGGCGATCCGCCTGAAAGATGAAGTCGTATGAGCCGGCCGCCGCCTTCTCGATGCGCCGCAAAGTCAGTTTGAACCGGCCCTTGGGGCTTACGGCGAAGGCGAAGGCATTGCCGACGAGGAGCGCCACCTCCGGCGAGAGGTAGAAGCTGCCGAAGTGAATGCCCGGCGCCGAGAGAACCCCGACGAGCGCGCCGTAGGCGATGCGCGACCATGGTGCGTGCGGGGCCGTCAGCGGCTCGGTCAGCATCGCGAAGCCCGCGAAGAGGAGCGGCGAATAGATGACCGAGAATTTCAGCGTCTGGACCAGCATGCCCGGCGGGGCGGTCATCAGCACGACCCCGAGATTGGCGAGGATGTACGCCCCCACCATGTCGAAGCGCTGGACCTTCCGAACGACGAGAAGGCCGCCGGCCAGGACGCACAGGATCGTCAGCGCGTTGCCGTCGACCCACCATGTCGCCGGCTCGGCCACGAGATAGCCCGAAGCGACGACTCCGACGGCCACCGGGTTGAAGATGTGCTTGCGGCCGACGGCGAGGAGGAATTTCGACGCGATGGCCGCCGTCGACGCCACGACGAGCCCGACGACGCCGGCGGTATCGGAGGCCGCGACGGGGGGCATGAGCAGGACGATGATCAGCGCAGTGATATGTACCGATTCCGTATTGACCGGAACGCGATAGACGAGCGTCAGCGCCTTGTTCGCAAGCCAGCAGACCGAGACGACGACGACGAGCGAAAAGGCGAGGTCCGTGGCGTTGGTCGTCGTCAGCCGGGTCAGCCCGCCGAGGAAGGCGACGGCCGCCAGGCCGCCGGTGTAATAAAGGACGAGCCGGTACATCGTGATCCGGTCGAGGAGACGGTCGACGGGGTTCCTCATGGCGAAACGTAGGCCCCGAAGCCCGTCGTCATGGTCGCGATGCCGTCAGCCCCGATCATGTAGCCTTCGAGGCCCGCTCGCTCCTCTATGAAGAGAATGCCGTCCCGGCCCATCGCGAACGCGGCGGTGGCGAACCGGTCTGCTTCGAGCACGTCGGCGGCGATGACCGTGAGGCTGACGACCGGAACGGCGTCGGTCCCTCCGCCCACCGGATCGTAGATATGTGCCCCGCGCGCATAGGAGCCGGAGGTGGCGATGCCCCGGTCGGCGATCCGCACGACCTTTACGATCTCCGTCTCGTCGAAGGGATTGCGAATGCCGACCTGCCAGTCGCCGCCATCCGCGTTCCTGCCGGAGGTCTGGATGTCGCCGCCGGTTTCGATGCAGAAATTGCGGGCACCGCGGGCGACGAGCCGTTCGGCCGCCCGGCGCGCGGCCCAGCCCTTGACGATGCCCGAGGGATCGATGCGCCCATCCGGCCGCCGGATGTCGAAATAGCCGTGCGTGGCGGCTTTCGTCTGCTCGGCGAGTTCCAGGATCTCCGTCATCTCCGGGCTATGTCCGCCCGCGGGAATCTCACCGCCGTCGTGGCGGCTGACCTCGCTGCCGGGCTTGTAGGGGCTGAAACGCGTGTCGACCTCGACAAAGAACGAAAACGTATCCTCCAGAGCGTCCCTCGGCAGGTCGTCGACGATCTCCACCGTGATCGGCATGCCCATGACGAGCCGCGTCGCGCGCATCGCCGTCATTGTCCGGCACGCGCGCGGTCGAGGGCGGTCCGAAGCGAACGCAGGAACGCCATGCTGCTCAGCGTCGCGCCCGAGACCGCGTCCACGCGTGCGCTCTGCGCGGTGATGACCTCGCTCTCCAGGCGCGGCAGGGCGCGGCCGTTGATGATCTGGCTCGTCCGGTAGTCGGTCGGGTATTGCAGGACGTGGACATAGACGATCTGGCCCTTCTCGATCTTCGCGGAGACTTGCACGCGGCCGTAATAGGCGCTGAAGGAGCGGCCCTTGAAGCTGCCGTCGCGGAAGCTGCGGGGCCGCATCGCGGCATCGGAAAGATGCGCCGGAGGGGAGGCGGCGGGATCGCCCAAACTTTGGTAGAATGGTCCGGCAGAGACCGGGATGCCGGAAAGACCGGTCGAAAGCCCCGCAAGGGAAAGAAGCAGGATCGGAGAGGTGCTCGGAGATTTCATCGACTTCTTCGTGTAGGAGTTCGGGTTGGACTGGCCCAACCTATGCGGGGCGACTGACGGCAGGCTGAACGCCGCGCTGCCGCTCGTTCAGGCTATCGTCATCCCGCGCGCGTAGCCTCGTCAGGGTGCCGGAGGGAGCCATGCGCATTCTATTCATCGAAGACGACCGGACGCTCGGCCAGGCGGTCCGCGAGCACATCGCCTCGCTGGGCTACGGCGTCGACTGGCTGAAGACGCTGAGAGAGGCGAGGGACGCGCTCGCCACGGTCGACTACGAACTCATCATCCTCGACCTCGGGCTGCCGGACGGCATGGGCCTGGATTTTCTGAAGGAGCTGCGGCGCGGCGGCTCTGCGGTCCCGATCATCGTCGCCACGGCGATGGACCAGATCGCATGGCGCATCGAGGGCCTGAACAGCGGTGCCGACGACTATATCGTCAAGCCTTTCGACCTCAGCGAACTGACGGCCCGCGTCGCCTCGGTCCTGCGCCGATACGGAGGAAATCCCAACCCGCTCCTCCAGCTCGGCGAAATCGAGGTGGACATAGCCCAACGCTTCGTCGCCCGCCAGGGACGCCGGGTCGACCTGACGGCCCGCGAATGGGCGATCTTCGAACGCCTCCTGCGCCGGCCCAATGCGATCGTCGCGAAGAGCGAGATCGAGGATTCCCTCTACGAATTCGGCGCGGAGATCGAAAGCAACGCCGTCGAGGTCTATGTTAGCCGTCTGAGGAAGAAACTCGGACGCGACGCCATCCGCACGGTGCGCGGCGCGGGCTACCGCATCGGAGGTCAGGAGACGGGGTGGAACTGAACCCGCACTTTCTGAAGCGCAATCACGGGTCGATCACCACCCGGCTGGTGCTTCTGCTCACCGTCGGGACGACGCTGCTGTGGTGCGCCGCCGTCGGATACGCGACCTATACGTCCTACCAGGAACTCAACGAAGCCTTCGACGTCGCCCTGCGCGAGACCGCCTACCGCCTGCTTCCCCTTGCCGAGGACGACTATCTCGGCAGCGAAGGGGACGATACCCGGGCCATCCAGCGCATGATGCGGGAAAGCCACTCCTACCTCAGCTACCAGCTGCGCAACGCGTCGGGCGAAATCGTCATGAGGGCGAGCAACGCGCCGGCCGTTCCCTACGATCCGAACCCCGCACCGGGCTTTTCGACCGTCGGCGATTTCCGTCTGTTCACCCAGTCCGACCCCGAGACGGGACTGACGGTCACCGTTGCGGAAGCCACGCACAACCGGCTCGAGGCGGTTCTGGGCAGCGTCAAGGCGCTCCTGTGGCCGCTGCTGGCGCTGATTCCCATGAACGTCCTGGCGATATGGTTCGGAGTCCGCAGCGCCATGGCGCCGGTCAGGCGCCTGAGCGGCGACATCGCCGCGCGCGGCAGCGAGAACCTCGCGCCCCTCGACGTGTCGGACCAGCCGCGCGAACTGAAGCCGATCGCCGATGCGGTCGCGCGGCTCGTCGAGCGCCTGCGCGTCGCCCTCGATGCCGAGCGCGCCTTCTCCGCAAACAGCGCGCACGAGCTGCGCACCCCGATCGCCGGGGCGCTGGCCCAGACCCAGCGCCTGATCGCGGAACTCGACGACGCGGCGCACCGAAAGCGGGCCCGCGACGTCGAGGCGACCCTGAAGCGGCTCTCCCGCCTGTCGGAGAAATTGCTCCAGCTGTCGCGCGTCGATGCCGGGATCGGCCTGAGGGACGAGGCCGCCGACCTGCTGCCGGTGCTCGATGTCGTCGTCGCCGATGCCGCCGCGCGCCTTCCGGACGGGCGGGAGATCTCCTTCGTGCGCGACGAAGGAGCCCGGCTCAGGTGGAGGATGGACGTCGACGCCTTCGCCATGGCCGTGCGCAACCTTTTGGACAATGCCGCCATTCACGGCACGGGAACCGTCGAGGTGCGGCTCGATTCGGCGGGCTGCGTGCGGGTCGTGAACGACGGGCCCGTCGTCCCGACCGCCGTCCTCGCCGGCCTGACCCGGCGTTTCGCGCGGGGACGCACGGATGTCGCCGGTTCCGGTCTGGGCCTTGCCATCGTGGAGACGATCATGGAACAAGCGGGCGGACGGCTGCGGCTCGCGTCGCCGGCTCCGGGCAGGGCGGACGGCTTCGAAGCCAGGCTCGAGCCCGGCAGATGCGCGAGCGAAGCGACCGGCGAAGGGCGGAAGAGCCCTGTCGCGATCGGAAGTCCGGAGGTGTCCGCCTAGATGTTCGCCGATCCCGCCTCCCTGCATCACCTCATCGAACTCTACGGCCTGTGGATCGTCTTCGCGATGGTCGCGCTCGAAAGCGCCGGCGTGCCGATCCCCGGCGAAACGGCGCTGGTGACGGCGGCGATCTACGCCGGCGCCACCCATCGCCTGCAGATCGTCGAGGTGCTCGGCGTCGCAGGTCTGGGAGCCATCACGGGCGACAATCTCGGCTACCTCTTCGGCCGGACGCTCGGCCTTCGCTTGCTGACGGCCTACGGTCCCAGGGTGCACCTGACCGAGAGCCGGCTGATGATCGGCCAGTATCTGTTCCAGCGCCACGGCGGCAAGATCGTCTTCTTCGGACGGTTCCTGGCATTCCTCAGGACATTCGCGGCGCTGCTGGCCGGCGCCAACCGCATGGACTGGCGTCGCTTCGTCCTGATGAACGGGGCGGGCGGCATCGTATGGGCGAGCCTTTTCGGGGGCGGCGCCTATCTTTTCGGCGACCGCCTCCGTGCGGTCTCGGGACCCGCCAGCGCGATTCTCCTCGGCCTCGTGGTCGTCGGTATCGTCGTCGCGCTCGTGCTGTTCCGCCGGTTCGAGCGCCGGCTCGAGGCGCACGCCCGGGCGGCGATCGAATAGTCGCAGCTGGTCGCGGCATTGGCTCGCTGCACGATACCGCACGCTTGCCAGGGCCCCGCCGGATGGTGTATTCCTCTCAGTTCGGCGGCGCTGATGCGCTAATTTTTCGCGGGCAGGGCGTTCCCCCCTTGTGGTTTTGGGAATCGGCCTTTATGTAGAACCCAAATCGGACACGCGGTGCGTGGGGCTGTTAATGCGGCCTTACGCGCCGTAAATGCGTGGGCAGTAGATGGCATCCAGAACAAATCCGTTGACGTTTCTGCAGCAGGTGCGGGCCGAGACGTCGAAAGTGACGTGGCCGACCCGGCGCGAGACCATGATTTCAACCCTGATGGTGATCGCCATGGTCATTCTTACGGCGTTGTTTTTCTTCGCCGTCGACCAGTTCCTTGGGTGGGCGATGGGCCTCATCCTGAACGTCGGCCAGTGAGGGGCATGAAGCTATGACAGCGCGCTGGTACATTGTTCACGCCTATTCGAATTTCGAGAAGAAGGTTGCCGAATCCATCGAGGAGAAGGCGAGGGCGAAAGGGCTCTCCCATCTGTTCGAGAAGATACTGGTCCCGACCGAAAAGGTCGTCGAGGTGCGTCGCGGCCGCAAGGTCGATGCCGAGCGCAAGTTCTTTCCGGGCTACGTGCTGGTGCGCGCCGACCTGACCGACGAGGCGTATCACCTCATCAAGAATACGCCGAAGGTCACCGGGTTCCTCGGCTCAGACCAGCGGCCGGTGCCGATTCCCGATTCGGAGGCCGAGCGCATCCTGACGCAGGTCCAGGAGGGCGTCGAACGGCCGAAGCCGTCGATTTCGTTCGAGATCGGCGAGCAGATCCGCGTTGCCGACGGGCCGTTCGCATCCTTCAACGGCACCGTGCAGGAAGTCGACGAGGAGCGCTCGCGCCTGAAGGTCGAGGTGTCGATCTTCGGTCGCGCTACGCCCGTCGAACTCGAATACGGGCAGGTCGAGAAGGTCTAGTCCGTCGATCCGCCGCATTCCGCTCGGGTGGAACTGCGGCAGGCGGGATTTGTTCCCGCGAACCGCGTGGAAGGCGAGGCGGCTTTAGCCGGCCGATCGAACCGCACCACGCAACCGCAGCCGCCGGCCATGTCCGGCAACAGGGCCTGGAAAGGCCCGCACTGAAAGGCAGAGAGAGAAATGGCTAAGAAAGTTGCAGGCCAGCTCAAGCTGCAGGTTCCGGCCGGGTCGGCCAATCCGTCCCCGCCCATCGGACCTGCGCTCGGTCAGCGCGGCATCAACATCATGGAGTTCTGCAAGGCGTTCAACGCCGCGACCCAGGAGATGGAGAAGGGAATGCCCATTCCCTGCATCATCACCTACTACCAGGACAAGTCCTTCACCTTCCAGATGAAGCAGCCGCCGGTGACGTATTTCCTCAAGAAGGAAGCGAAGCTGAAATCCGGCTCCAAGACCCCTGGCAAGGCGAGCGCGGGCTCGATCAGCCGCGAGAAGATCCGCACCATCGCCGAGGCGAAGATGAAGGACCTGAACGCCGCCGACATCGAGGCTGCGATGAGGATGATCGAAGGCTCCGCCCGCTCGATGGGCCTGGACGTGAAGGCTTGAGGCAGATGGCGAAGATTGCGAAGAGAATACAGAAGGTCCGCGAAGGCGTCGATCCCGTCCGGCTTTACGCCCTGGGCGAGGCGGTCGCCATGATCAAGGAGCGCGCCGTCGCCAAGTTCGACGAGACGATCGAGGTCGCGATGAACCTCGGCGTGGACCCGCGCCATGCCGACCAGATGGTGCGCGGCGTCGTCAACCTGCCGAACGGCACCGGCCGCAGCGTGCGGGTGGCCGTTTTCGCGCGGGGCGAGAAGGCCGAGGAAGCCAAGGCCGCGGGCGCCGACGTCGTCGGCGCCGAAGATCTGGTGGAGACGGTCCAGGGCGGCACGATCGATTTCGACCGCTGCGTCGCGACGCCGGACATGATGCCGCTCGTCGGCCGTCTCGGGAAGGTGCTCGGGCCGCGCGGCCTGATGCCGAACCCGAAGGTCGGCACGGTGACCATGGACGTCGCCGCCGCCGTCAAGGCGTCGAAGGGCGGCGCCGTGGAGTTCCGCGTCGAAAAGGCGGGCATCGTGCATGCCGGCGTCGGCAAGGCTTCCTTCGATCCGAAGGCGATCGAGGAGAACATCCGTGCTTTCGCAGATGCCGTGATGAAGGCGAAGCCGAGCGGCGCGAAGGGCAACTACGTCAAGCGCATCGCCATCTCGTCGACCATGGGGCCCGGCCTCAAGATCGATCCGGCGACGCTTGCGGTCGCCTGAGAAGACCGATCGGATATTGGCCCCCCGGGCCGATTGACAAAGATTTCCGGCCTTCGGGCCGGAAGTTCCCGGAGCTTTGAAGCTTCGGGATTTCCTGTCCGAGATTGCAGGTGGTCCGCCTTAATCAGTTGGCCTGCATGAGACGGGTTGGATCCGGATTTGCCGCCTTTGCGGCCTGTTCGGTTCGAACGTCGATTGCCTTGTGCCGTGTCCGGCCCGCCGGACCAGCGCGAGGGGACAGGATCCTCGAGCGTCGCTTGTGGATCGTGCGAATGATCCCTGGCGGCAAAGGCAAACCGGCAGGTTCCGCTCGAAGGCGGGCCTGTCAACTGGAGATGGACAGTGGAAAGAGCGGAAAAGCGCGAATTCGTCACTGAACTGAACCAGGTGTTCAAGAGCACCGGTTCCGTCGTGGTGGCCCACTATTCCGGTCTGACGGTTGCGCAAATGAACGACCTTCGGTCGAGAATGCGCGTGGCCGGAGGTACCGTCAAAGTCGCGAAGAACCGCCTTGCCAGGATCGCTCTTCAGGGCACGGAGTCGGAAGGGATCTCGAGTCTCTTCCAGGGTCAGACGCTCATCGCCTACAGCGATGATCCGGTGACCGCTCCGAAGATCGCCGTCGAGTTCGCCAAGGGCAACAACAATCTCGTTGTCCTCGGTGGTGCGATGGGGGCGACCAATCTCGATGCCGAAGGTGTCAAGGCGCTTGCAGCCCTGCCTTCGCTCGACGAGCTGCGTGCGAAGCTGGTGGGCATGGTCCAGACCCCGGCAACGCGCATCGCTCAGGTCGTGAACGCGCCGGCAGGCCAGCTTGCCCGCGTGTTCAACGCCTACGCCCAGAAGGACGAAGCCGCATAAGGCGGAACTTCACTGTTGTTTTCGAAACCAGTTCGAACCGAACGAAGGAATGTGAAAGATGACTGATCTCGCAAAGATCGTGGACGACCTGTCGAACCTGACCGTCCTGGAGGCCGCCGAGCTCTCCAAGATGCTCGAAGAGAAGTGGGGCGTCTCCGCCGCCGCTCCGGTGGCCGTGGCCGCCGCCGGCGGCGCGGCCGCTCCGGCCGAGGCCGCGGAAGAGAAGACGGAGTTCGACGTCGTTCTCGCCGAAACCGGCGCCAACAAGATCAACGTGATCAAGGAAGTCCGCTCGATCACCGGCCTCGGCCTCAAGGAAGCCAAGGACCTGGTCGAATCGGCTCCGAAGCCGGTCAAGGAAGGCATCTCCAAGGGTGAAGCCGAGGAGATCAAGAAGAAGCTGGAAGACGCCGGCGCGAAGGTCGAGCTCAAATAGGTTCGATTTCCCGGGAGGCGGGCCGCCGGCTCGCCTCTCCGGTCCGGTCCCCGGTGCCGGACCCGTTACCCAAGACCCGCGAGCGCCGGATCTTGGGCAATGGGTTCTCCGAGAGGCCCAATTGTTCGACGGTTCCGACTGGCCAGCGGCGACCGTGCGGTGCAGGCCCGATGCAAGATGACAAGGAGCGACGATGGCTCAGACCCTTTCCTTTAATGGTCGCAGGCGCGTACGCAAGTTTTTTGGTAAAATTCCCGAAGTCGCGGAGATGCCCAACCTCATCGAGGTGCAGAAGGCGTCCTACGACCAGTTCCTCATGGTCGACGAGCCCCACGGCGGTCGGCCCGAGGAGGGACTCCAGGCAGTCTTCAAATCCGTATTTCCGATCCAGGACTTTTCCGGCGCCTCCATGCTGGAGTTCGTCTCCTACGAGTTCGAGCAGCCGAAATTCGATGTCGAGGAATGCCGCCAGCGCGACCTGACCTACGCCGCGCCGCTCAAGGTGACCCTTCGGCTGATCGTGTTCGACATCGACGAGGATACGGGTGCCAAGTCCATCAAGGACATCAAGGAGCAGAACGTCTACATGGGCGACATGCCGCTCATGACCGACAACGGCACCTTCATCGTCAACGGCACCGAGCGCGTGATCGTCTCGCAGATGCACCGTTCGCCGGGCGTCTTCTTCGACCACGACAAGGGCAAGAGCCATTCGTCCGGTAAGCTGCTCTTCGCCGCCCGGGTCATCCCCTACCGCGGTTCCTGGCTCGACATCGAGTTCGACGCGAAGGACATCGTCCACGCGCGCATCGACCGTCGCCGCAAGATCCCCGTGTCGTCGCTTCTCATGGCGCTCGGCATGGATGCGGAGACGATCCTCGACACCTTCTACACGAAGTCCGTCTACCAGCGCGAGGGCGACGGCTGGCGGATTCCGTTCCGCGCCGAGGTCTGGAAGGGCGCCAAGGCGCTCAGCGATCTCGTCGACGCGGACACCGGCGAGGTGGTGGTCGAGATCGGCAAGAAGCTCACGCCGCGCCTGCTGCGCCAGCTCACCGACAAGGGCCTCAAGGCCCTGAAGGCCAGCGACGAGGACCTCTACGGCAACTATCTCGCCGAGGACATGGTGAACCCGGAGTCCGGCGAGATCTTCCTCGAGGCGGGCGACGAACTCGACGAGAAGACGCTTCCCCTGCTCATCGAAGCGGGCTTCGCCGAGATACCGATCCTCGACATCGACCACATCAACGTCGGCGGCTACATCCGCAACACGCTTACCGCGGACAAGAACGAGAACCGCCAGGACGCTCTTTTCGACATCTACCGCGTCATGCGCCCGGGCGAGCCGCCGACCATGGAGACGGCGGAGGCGATGTTCAATTCGCTGTTCTTCGATCCCGAGCGCTACGACCTCTCGGCCGTCGGCCGCGTCAAGATGAACATGCGTCTCGACCTGGACGCCGAGGACACCGTGCGCGTGCTGCGCAAGGAGGACATCGTCGCCGTCGTCAGGACGCTGGTCGAGCTGCGCGACGGCAAGGGCGAGATCGACGACATCGACAATCTCGGAAACCGCCGCGTCCGCTCCGTCGGCGAGCTGATGGAGAACCAGTACCGCCTGGGGCTCCTGCGCATGGAGCGCGCGATCAAGGAGCGCATGTCGTCGATCGAGATCGACACCGTCATGCCGCAGGACCTGATCAACGCCAAGCCGGCCGCCGCCGCGGTTCGCGAGTTCTTCGGTTCCTCGCAGCTCTCGCAGTTCATGGACCAGGTGAACCCGCTGTCGGAAATCACGCACAAGCGCCGGCTTTCGGCGCTCGGCCCCGGCGGACTGACGCGCGAGCGGGCCGGCTTCGAGGTGCGCGACGTCCACCCGACGCATTACGGCCGCATCTGTCCGATCGAGACCCCCGAAGGTCCGAACATCGGCCTGATCAATTCGCTCGCCACCTTCGCGCGCGTCAACAAGTACGGCTTCATCGAAAGCCCGTACAGGCGCGTCGTCGACGGCAAGGTGACGCGCGAGGTCGTCTACCTTTCGGCGATGGAAGAGGCCAAGTTCCACGTGGCGCAGGCCAACGTGGCGCTCAACGACGATGCGTCCTTCCAGGAGGAATTCGTCGTCTGCCGCCACAACGGCGACGTGATGCTGGCCCCGCGGGAGACCATCGACTTGATGGACGTCTCGCCGAAGCAGCTCGTTTCCGTCGCCGCGGCGCTGATTCCGTTCCTCGAGAACGACGACGCCAACCGCGCCCTGATGGGGTCGAACATGCAGCGTCAGGCCGTGCCGCTGGTGCGCGCCGAGGCGCCGTTCGTCGGCACCGGCATGGAACCGGTCGTCGCCCGCGATTCCGGCGCGGCCATCGCCGCCCGGCGCACCGGCGTCGTCGACCAGGTGGATGCGACCCGTATCGTCATTCGCGCCACGGAAGAGAACGACGCCTCCAAGTCCGGCGTCGACATCTACCGCCTGATGAAGTTCCAGCGCTCGAACCAGAACACCTGCGTCAACCAGCGTCCGCTGGTCAGCGTCGGCGACCGGATCGAGAAGGGCGACATCATCGCCGACGGGCCGTCGACGGATATCGGCGACCTGGCGCTCGGCCGCAACGCGCTCGTCGCGTTCATGCCCTGGAACGGCTACAACTACGAGGACTCCATCCTTTTGTCCGAGCGCATCGTGCGCGATGACGTGTTCACGTCCATCCACATCGACGAATTCGAAGTGATGGCCCGCGACACCAAGCTCGGACCGGAGGAGATCACGCGCGACATCCCGAACGTCTCGGAGGAAGCGCTTAAGAACCTCGACGAGGCCGGTATCGTCTACATCGGTGCGGAAGTGCAGCCGGGAGACATCCTGGTCGGCAAGATCACACCGAAGGGCGAAAGCCCGATGACGCCGGAGGAGAAGCTGCTCCGCGCGATCTTCGGCGAAAAGGCGTCGGACGTGCGCGACACGTCCATGCGCATGCCCCCCGGAACCTTCGGCACCGTCGTCGAGGTGCGCGTCTTCAACCGCCACGGCGTGGAGAAGGACGAGCGCGCCATGGCGATCGAGCGCGAGGAGATCGAACGTCTCGCCAAGGACCGCGACGACGAGCAGGCCATCCTCGACCGCAACGTCTATGGACGTCTCGCGGAGATGCTGGATGGCAAGTCGGCGATCGCCGGCCCGAAGGGCTTCAAGAAGGGCACCGCTCTGGACCAGACCGTCATGGCCGAGCATCCCCGTTCGCAGTGGTGGATGTTCGCCGTCGAGGACGAGAAGCTGCAGGGCGAGATCGAGGCGCTGCGCGCGCAGTACGACGAGTCCAAGTCGCGGCTCGAGCAGCGCTTCATGGACAAGGTCGAGAAGGTCCAGCGCGGCGACGAGATGCCGCCCGGCGTCATGAAGATGGTCAAGGTCTTCGTTGCCGTGAAGCGCAAGATCCAGCCCGGCGACAAGATGGCCGGCCGCCACGGCAACAAGGGCGTCGTCTCGCGCATCCTGCCCATCGAGGACATGCCGTTCCTCGAGGACGGCACCCATGTCGACGTGGTGCTCAATCCGCTCGGCGTGCCTTCGCGCATGAATGTCGGGCAGATCCTCGAGACCCACCTCGGATGGGCCTGTGCGGGCATGGGCAACCGCATCGGCGAGCTGCTCGACGCCTACAAGGAGACGGGCGACCTGCAGCCGGTGCGTGCCGTGATCGACGACGTCCTGGGATCGGGCGCCAAGGGCGAGCCGATCGCCAAGTACGACGACGATTCGGTCCTGCGGATGGCGGAGCAGTCGCGCCGGGGCGTCTCGATCGCGACGCCGGTGTTCGACGGCGCGTCCGAGCCGGACGTCACGGAGATGCTCGAGAAGGCGGGGCTCAACGGCACCGGCCAGTCGACCCTCTACGACGGACGCACGGGCGAGCAGTTCGATCGCCAGGTGACCGTGGGCTACATGTACATGCTGAAGCTCAACCACCTGGTGGACGACAAGATCCACGCCCGTTCGATCGGCCCGTACTCGCTCGTCACCCAGCAGCCGCTGGGCGGCAAGGCGCAGTTCGGCGGCCAGCGCTTCGGCGAAATGGAGGTCTGGGCCCTTGAAGCCTACGGCGCTGCCTATACCCTTCAGGAGATGCTGACCGTGAAGTCGGACGACGTCGCCGGTCGGACCAAGGTATACGAGGCGATCGTGCGCGGCGACGACACGTTCGAGGCCGGCATTCCCGAGAGCTTCAACGTTCTCGTCAAGGAGATGCGCTCCCTGGGCCTCAATGTCGAGCTGGAGAACACCAGGATCGAGGACGAAATGCCGCCGCTCGATTCTCTGCCGGACGCAGCGGAATAGGAAAAGCAGGGTGCGCGCACGCGGCGCGCGCCCGTCCCGCTTGAGCGGCCGTTCGGCCGCCTCGGGACGCATGGTCGCGCGAAGGCGCGGCGACGACGTTTTCAAGCGGTCGTGCCACCGGCCGGAAACCGGCACGCACCGTCAGCAAGGGCTTCTTCGGAGCCCGCATAGGAGATAGGCATGAACCAAGAGGTCATGAATTTTTTCAACCCTCAGGCGCCTGCGCAGACCTTCGATTCGATCCGTATCTCGATCGCCTCGCCCGAGAAGATCCTCTCCTGGTCCTACGGCGAGATCAAGAAGCCGGAGACGATCAACTACCGCACGTTCAAGCCTGAGCGCGACGGCCTCTTCTGCGCGCGCATCTTCGGGCCCATCAAGGACTACGAGTGCCTGTGCGGCAAGTACAAGCGGATGAAGTACAAGGGCATCATCTGCGAGAAGTGCGGCGTCGAGGTCACCCTGTCGCGCGTGCGCCGCGAGCGCATGGGGCACATCGAGCTGGCGGCGCCCGTCGCCCATATCTGGTTCCTCAAGTCGCTGCCGAGCCGCATCGGCACGCTGCTCGACATGACGCTCAAGGATATCGAGCGCGTTCTCTATTTCGAGAACTACATCGTCACGGAGCCGGGCCTCACCTCCCTGAAGGAGAACCAGCTCCTGTCGGAAGAGGAGTACATGATCGCCGTCGACGAGTTCGGCGAGGATTCCTTCACCGCCATGATCGGTGCCGAAGCGATCTACGAGATGCTCGCCGCCATGGATCTCGAGAAGATCGCCGGCGACCTGCGCGCCGAGATGGCCGAGACGACGTCCGACCTGAAGCAGAAGAAGATCCTCAAGCGCCTCAAGATCGTCGAGAACTTCCTCGAGTCGGGCAACCGTCCCGAATGGATGATCATGAAGGTCGTTCCGGTCATCCCGCCGGACCTGCGCCCGCTGGTCCCGCTCGACGGCGGCCGCTTCGCGACGTCGGACCTCAACGACCTCTACCGCCGCGTCATCAACCGGAACAACCGCCTGAAGCGGCTGATCGAGCTGCGCGCGCCGGGGATCATCATCCGCAACGAGAAGCGGATGCTGCAGGAATCCGTCGATGCGCTGTTCGACAACGGCCGCCGCGGCCGCGTCATCACGGGCGCCAACAAGCGTCCGCTGAAGTCGCTCTCCGACATGCTCAAGGGCAAGCAGGGGCGCTTCCGCCAGAACCTGCTCGGCAAGCGCGTCGACTATTCGGGCCGCTCGGTCATCGTGACCGGGCCGGAGCTGAAGCTGCACCAGTGCGGCCTGCCGAAGAAGATGGCGCTCGAGCTGTTCAAGCCCTTCATCTATGCGCGTCTCGACGCCAAGGGCTATTCGTCCACCGTCAAGCAGGCCAAGAAGCTGGTGGAGAAGGAGAAGCCGGAAGTCTGGGATATCCTCGACGAGGTCATCCGCGAGCACCCGGTCCTGCTCAACCGCGCCCCGACGCTCCACCGGCTCGGCATCCAGGCTTTCGAGCCCGTGCTGGTCGAGGGCAAGGCGATCCAGCTGCATCCGCTCGTCTGCACCGCCTTCAACGCCGACTTCGACGGCGACCAGATGGCCGTGCACGTGCCGCTGTCGCTCGAGGCCCAGCTCGAAGCGCGCGTGCTGATGATGTCGACCAACAACATCCTCCATCCCGCGAACGGCGCCCCCATCATCGTGCCGTCCCAGGACATGGTGCTCGGGCTCTACTACCTCTCGATCATGAACGAGAACGAGCCGGGCGAGGGGATGGTCTTCGCAGACATGGGCGAGCTGCACCATGCGCTCGAGACCAAGGCCGTGACGCTGCACGCCAAGATCAAGGGCCGCTTCAAGACGGTCGACGCCGACGGCAACCTGGTCTCGCAGATCCACGAGACCACGCCCGGCCGCATGATCATGGGCGAACTCCTGCCGAAGAACTCCAACGTCCCCTACGACGTCTGCAACCAGGAAATGACCAAGAAGAACATCTCCAAGATGATCGACACGGTCTACCGCCACTGCGGACAGAAGGAGACCGTGATCTTCTGCGACCGCATCATGCAGCTCGGCTTCGGCCATGCCTGCCGCGCCGGCATCTCCTTCGGCAAGGACGACATGGTGATCCCGGACTCCAAGGTGAAGATCGTCGGCGAGACCGAAGCGCTCGTGAAGGAATACGAGCAGCAGTACAATGACGGCCTCATCACCCAGGGCGAGAAGTACAACAAGGTCGTCGACGCCTGGGGCAAGGCGACCGAGAAGGTCGCCGACGAGATGATGGCGCGCATCAAGGCGGTCGAGTTCGATCCCGACACCGGGCGGCAGAAGCCGATGAACTCGATCTACATGATGAGCCATTCCGGCGCCCGCGGTTCGCCGAACCAGATGCGCCAGCTGGGCGGCATGCGCGGCCTCATGGCCAAGCCCTCCGGCGAGATCATCGAGACGCCGATCATCTCGAACTTCAAGGAAGGCCTGACCGTGAACGAGTACTTCAACTCGACCCACGGCGCCCGCAAGGGGCTGGCCGACACCGCCCTGAAGACGGCGAACTCCGGTTACCTGACCCGCCGCCTGGTCGACGTCGCACAGGACTGCATCGTCACCCACGTGGACTGCGGGACCGAAAACGGCCTGACGATGACCGCCATCGTCGATGCCGGGCAAGTGGTGGCGTCCCTCGGCCAGCGCGTCCTCGGGCGCACGGCGCTCGACGACATCAGTCACCCTGCGACCGGCGAACTCATCGTCTCCGCCGGCAAGATGATCGAGGAGCCGCACGTCGTCGCGATCGAGGAGGCCGGCATCCAGTCGGTGCGCATCCGCTCGGCGCTCACCTGCGAGATCCAGTCGGGTGTCTGCGGCGTGTGCTACGGGCGCGATCTCGCCCGCGGGACGCCGGTCAACATCGGCGAGGCCGTCGGCGTCATCGCCGCCCAGTCGATCGGCGAGCCGGGCACCCAGCTCACCATGCGCACGTTCCACCTCGGCGGAACCGCGACGGTGGTCGACCAGTCGTTCCTCGAAGCGTCCTACGAGGGCAAGGTACAGATCCGGAACCGCAACGTGCTGCGGAACTCCGACGGCCACCTCGTCGCCATGGGCCGCAACATGGCGGTCCAGATCCTCGACGAAAAGGGCAACGAGCGGTCCGCGCAGCGCGTGGCCTACGGTTCGAAGCTCTTCGTCGACGACGGCGACACCGTCAGGCGCGGCCAGCGCCTTGCGGAGTGGGACCCCTACACCCGGCCGATGCTGACGGAGCTCGAGGGCACCGTCTCGTTCGAGGACGTCGTAGACGGCCTCTCCGTGATCGAATCGACGGACGAATCGACGGGCATCACCAAGCGCCAGGTCATCGACTGGCGGTCCACGCCGCGCGGCGCGGACCTCAAGCCGGCGATCATCGTGAAGGACAAGGACGGCAAGGTCGCCAAGCTGGCGCGCGGCGGAGAAGCCCGCTTCATGCTTTCCGTCGACGCGATCCTTTCCGTCGAGCCCGGCGCCAAGGTCAGCCAGGGCGACGTCCTGGCCCGTATCCCGCTGGAAAGCGCCAAGACGAAGGACATCACCGGCGGCCTGCCGCGGGTGGCCGAACTGTTCGAGGCTCGTCGTCCGAAGGATCATGCCATCATCGCCGAGATCGACGGTACGATCCGCTTCGGCCGCGACTACAAGAACAAGCGCCGCATCATGATCGAACCCTCGGAAGAAGGCGTCGAGGCGGTGGAGTACCTGATCCCGAAGGGCAAGCCGTTCCACCTTCAGGACGGCGACTACATCGAGAAGGGCGACTACATTCTCGACGGCAACCCGGCCCCGCACGACATCCTTGCGATCAAGGGTGTCGAGGCCCTGGCTTCCTATCTCGTCAACGAGATCCAGGAGGTCTACCGGCTGCAGGGCGTGGTCATCAACGACAAGCACATCGAGGTGATCGTTCGCCAGATGCTGCAGAAGGTCGAGATCACCGACGCGGGCGATTCCGCCTACATCGTGGGCGACAATGTCGACCGGATCGAGCTCGACAACGTCAACGAGAAGCTGGCCGAGGAAGGCAAGAAGCCGGCATTCGGCGATCCGGTGCTGCTCGGCATCACCAAGGCGTCGCTGCAGACACCGTCCTTCATTTCCGCCGCCTCCTTCCAGGAGACGACGAAGGTGCTGACGGAAGCTGCGGTCGCGGGCAAGATGGACACGCTCCAGGGCCTCAAGGAGAACGTCATCGTCGGCCGGCTCATCCCTGCCGGCACGGGCGGAACGATGAGCCAGATCCGGCGTATCGCCACCCATCGCGACGACCTGATCCTGGAGGAGCGCCGCAAGTCCTCCGGTGCGGAAGTGGCGGCTCCGATGCTGGCCGACCTGGCCGGACAGGATGCCCAGAACGTCACGCCCGGCGAATGACGTGCGGGCCGGCCTCGCGGCCGGCCTGTAGCGCTTCAAGGAAAAGTGGGAACCGGTTTTCCGTCCGGAAGCGCGTAAGAACAATAGGGTAGAGCCTGAGCGAGCCGTCCCGGACGATCCGGGGCGGCTCGTTCGTCTTCCGGACGGGCGGCGGAGCCGTCAGTCGAAGGTGATGATGGCGACCTCGCCCTCCAGCGCGCCCTGGTAGGCCGAGGCGTGCGGTTCCTCGTCGGGCATCTCGTCGACAGCCCCGATCTGGTCGAGTTCCGCCTGCTCGTAGCCTTCCTGGGCCAGTGCGTTCAGGGCTTCCCGCACCGCACTGTCGTCATCGGCGGCCGCGACCATGATGTGGACGTCGATGCCCGAATCGTCGGCCTGGCTGTGGACGCGCCCGGTGATGATGAAGACGAGCGGATCGCTGCTGTCGTTGTCGTTGACCGGATCGCCGATTTTCATGGCAACGCCCCTGCTGATTCCGTTTAACCGGCCGTCCCGAAAGGGAGGGCCTTGAATGGACAACACCCTTCTGGAGCAATTGTTCTTTTCGGGCAATGGATGCGGCGCGAAAAGGCCGGCAGCGCAAGAATGTTGCGCGCGACCCTCGGCGCAGGGCGGATGGGGCCGCCGAGGGCCGATTATTTCCCGCAAGCCCTTGACGGACTGCGGTGTAGTCAGTAAATCGCCCACCATCAGAGCCGATGTGAGGCTGGCTGGTTCGGAACGACTCGTTCTGGAGTTCGCCTCAAACAAGGCTCGCGACTGCACGCTGAATTAAAATGCTGCATGCATGACGCGACATACGCGTCCTCTGTTCCCGTGGGGCCATTCGCCGAAAGAGCGGATTGGGCCCTCGTTTTGCGCATGGATATGGGCTTGCGTCACCGCCTGAAAAGGCACCGGTTTCGCCCGGTACGGGTACGAGAGAACAGTTTTACAAGGGATGGTACGATGCCTACCGTAAACCAGCTGATCCGCAAGCCGCGCCAGGCGCCGGTCAAGCGCAACAAGGTGCCGGCGCTGGAGCAGAACCCGCAGAAGCGCGGCGTCTGCACGCGCGTCTACACGACGACTCCGAAGAAGCCGAACTCGGCGCTGCGCAAGGTCGCCAAGATCCGCCTGACGAACGGCTTCGAAGTGATCGGCTACATTCCGGGCGAGGGCCACAACCTTCAGGAGCACTCCGTCGTCATGATCCGCGGCGGCCGCGTGAAGGATCTTCCCGGCGTGCGCTATCACATCATTCGCGGCGTGCTCGACACGCAGGGCGTCAAGAACCGCAAGCAGCGCCGTTCCAAGTACGGCGCGAAGCGTCCGAAGTAAGGTCACCCCTTCCGCTTCGGGCGCTTTTCTTCGTCCGGGCGGGATCGGCTAGCAGAAAACAGTTGAGAGACGAGCAACATGTCCCGACGCCACAGTGCAGAGAAGCGTGAGATCAACCCGGACCCCAAGTTCGGCGATTTGGTCATCACCAAGTTCATGAACGCCATCATGTACGACGGCAAGAAGTCGGTGGCCGAGACCATCGTCTACGGCGCGTTCGACATCGTCGAGTCCAAGACGAAGCAGGAGCCGGTCGGCGTCTTCCACCAGGCGCTTGACAACATTGCCCCGCACGTCGAGGTCCGCTCCCGCCGCGTCGGCGGCGCGACCTACCAGGTCCCCGTCGACGTCCGCCCGGAGCGCCGCCAGGCGCTCGCGATCCGCTGGCTCATCAATGCCGCGCGCAACCGCAACGAGACCACCATGATCGAGCGCCTGTCGGGCGAACTCATGGACGCTGCCAACAATCGCGGCAGCGCGGTCAAGAAGCGCGAAGACACGCACAAGATGGCCGAAGCCAACCGCGCGTTCTCGCATTACCGCTGGTAACGGCGAACACCGAATTCCGAAAGGCATACCAATGGCCCGCGAATACGAAATCGAAGACTACCGCAACTTCGGGATCATGGCGCATATCGACGCCGGCAAGACGACGACGACCGAGCGCGTCCTCTTCTACACCGGCCGTTCGCACAAGATGGGCGAAGTCCATGAGGGCGCTGCCACCATGGACTGGATGGAGCAGGAGCAGGAGCGCGGCATCACGATCACGTCGGCCGCCACGACGACCTTCTGGAAGGGCCGCGACGGCAAGACGCGCCGCTTCAACATCATCGACACGCCCGGCCACGTCGATTTCACCATCGAGGTGGAGCGCTCGCTGCGCGTTCTCGACGGTGCCATCGCGCTCCTCGACGCCAATGCCGGCGTGGAGCCGCAGACCGAGACGGTCTGGCGCCAGGCGGACAAGTACGAAGTGCCGCGGATGATCTTCTGCAACAAGATGGACAAGATCGGCGCCGACTTCTTCCGCTCGGTCGAGATGGTCCAGTCCCGCCTCGGGGCGATCCCGGCCGTGATGCAGCTTCCGATCGGCGCCGAGAGCGACTTCAAGGGCGTCATCGACCTCATCGAGATGAACGCGCTCATCTGGCGCGACGAATCGCTCGGCGCCCAGTGGGACGTGGTCGAGATCCCGGAAGACCTCAGGGCCCAGGCCGAGGAATACCGCGAGAAGCTCATCGAAGTCGCCGTCGAGGTCGACGAGGCGGCCATGGAGCGTTACCTGGAAGGCGAGATGCCGGGCAACGACGAGCTTCGTTCGCTCATCCGTCGGGGTACCCTGGCCAACACATTCTATCCGATGTTCTGCGGTTCGGCCTTCAAGAACAAGGGCGTCCAGCCGCTCCTCGATGCGGTGGTCGACTTCCTGCCGTCGCCGGTCGACATCGCCGCCATCAAGGGCGTCGACGTCAAGACCGGTGAGCCGACCAAGCGCAAGGCCAAGGATGACGAGCCGGTTTCGCTGCTGGCCTTCAAGATCATGAACGACCCGTTCGTCGGCTCGCTCACCTTCTGTCGCCTCTATTCCGGCAAGCTCGAAAAGGGCGTGTCGCTGATGAACACCGTCAAGGAGAAGCGCGAGCGCATCGGCCGCATGCTGCAGATGCACTCGAACTCGCGCGAAGACATCGACGTCGCCTATGCCGGCGACATCGTTGCGCTTGCGGGCCTCAAGGAGACGACGACGGGCGACACGCTGTGCGACCCGCTGGCGCCGGTCATTCTCGAGCGCATGGAGTTTCCCGAGCCGGTCATCCAGATCGCCATCGAGCCGAAGACCAAGGGCGACCAGGAGAAGATGGGCCTCGCGCTCAACCGCCTGGCGGCCGAAGACCCGTCCTTCCGCGTCAAGACCGACGAGGAATCGGGCCAGACGATCATCGCCGGCATGGGCGAGCTGCACCTCGACATTCTCGTCGACCGCATGCGGCGCGAGTTCAAGGTGGAAGCCAATATCGGCGCTCCGCAGGTTGCCTATCGCGAGACGATCACCCGCACCCACGAAGAGGACTACACGCACAAGAAGCAGTCCGGCGGATCCGGCCAGTTCGCGCGCGTCAAGATCCGGTTCGAGCCGAACCCCGACAACGAAGAGTTCGAGTTCGAATCGAAGATCGTTGGCGGCTCGGTGCCGAAGGAATACATCCCCGGCGTCCAGAAGGGTCTGGAGAGCGTGCTGTCGTCCGGTCCGCTGGCGGGTTTCCCCATGCTCGGCGTCAAGGCGACGCTGCTGGACGGTGCCTATCACGACGTCGACTCGTCCGTTCTCGCCTTCGAGATCGCCGGGCGGGCCTGTTTCCGCGAGGCGGCCAAGAAGGCCGGCGCCCAGCTTCTCGAGCCGATCATGAAGGTCGAGGTCGTGACGCCGGAAGATTACGTCGGAGACGTGATCGGCGATCTGAACTCGCGCCGCGGCCAGATCCAGGGCCAGGAACAGCGCGGCATCGCGATCGTCATCAACGCGCATGTGCCGCTGGCCAACATGTTCAAATACGTGGACAACCTGCGCTCGATGAGCCAGGGCCGTGCCCAGTACACCATGCAGTTCGACCACTACGCGCCGGTCCCCTCGAACGTCGCGCAGGAAATACAGGCGAAATACGCCTGATCTGGCGGACTTGAGCAAGAACGGTAATTGCGTCCCACGCGGACAAGGAAAACGGAGAGCCGGAAATGGCAAAAGGAAAGTTCGAACGCACGAAGCCGCACGTTAACATCGGGACGATCGGTCACGTCGATCACGGGAAGACGACGCTGACGGCGGCGATCACGAAGTACTTCGGGGACTTCCGCGCCTACGACCAGATCGACGCGGCTCCGGAGGAGAAGGCGCGCGGGATCACGATTTCGACGGCGCATGT
Organism: uncultured Alphaproteobacteria bacterium; assembly: GCA_963838155.1. GTDB lineage: Bacteria > Pseudomonadota > Alphaproteobacteria > Rhizobiales > Rhizobiaceae > Pararhizobium_B. The sequence continues at coordinate 283,130 of CAWIQE010000002.1, read as the reverse complement.
GGAGTATGAGACGGACGCGCGTCACTATGCGCACGTGGACTGCCCCGGCCACGCGGACTACGTGAAGAACATGATCACGGGCGCCGCGCAGATGGACGGAGCGATCCTGGTCGTTTCGGCGGCGGACGGCCCGATGCCGCAGACGCGGGAGCACATTCTTCTGGCGCGGCAGGTCGGCGTTCCGGCGATCGTCGTGTACCTGAACAAGTGCGACCAGGTCGACGACGAGGAGCTTCTCGAGCTCGTCGAGCTGGAGGTGCGCGAGCTTCTGTCGTCCTACGAGTTTCCGGGCGACGACATTCCGATCGTGAAGGGGTCTGCGCTTGCGGCGCTGGAGGACACGGACAAGAAGCTTGGCGAGGAATCGATCCGCGCGCTGATGAAGGCCGTTGACGACTACATTCCGACGCCGGAGCGTCCTGTGGACCAGCCGTTCCTGATGCCGATCGAGGACGTTTTCTCGATTTCGGGCCGCGGGACGGTGGTGACGGGCCGCGTGGAGCGCGGCATCGTCAAGGTCGGCGAGGAAGTCGAGATCGTCGGCATCCGCCCGACGTCGAAGACGACGGTTACGGGCGTTGAGATGTTCCGCAAGCTGCTCGACCAGGGCCAGGCGGGCGACAACATCGGTGCGCTTCTGCGCGGTGTCGACCGTGAGGGGGTGGAGCGCGGGCAGGTTCTCTGCAAGCCCGGTTCGGTGACGCCGCACACGAAGTTCAAGGCGGAAGCCTACATCCTGACGAAGGAGGAGGGCGGTCGCCACACGCCGTTCTTCACGAACTACCGCCCTCAGTTCTACTTCCGCACGACGGACGTGACGGGCGTGGTGACGCTTCCGGAAGGCACGGAGATGGTTATGCCGGGCGACAACGTGACGGTCGACGTCCAGCTGATCGTCCCGATCGCGATGGAAGAGAAGCTGCGCTTCGCCATCCGCGAGGGCGGCCGTACCGTCGGCGCCGGCATCGTCGCCTCGATCATCGAGTAACCACAAGAGCCAGAGTGTCGGGCGCGCCGCCAACTAAGCGGCGCGCCTTGTAACACCAACAAGGACAAGTCGAATGAACGGCCAGAATATCCGCATCCGCCTCAAGGCGTTCGATCACCGGATCCTCGACGCCTCAACGCGCGAGATCGTGTCGACGGCCAGGCGGACCGGGGCGAGCGTGCGCGGTCCGGTGCCGCTGCCGACGCGGATCGAGAAGTTCACGGTCAACCGCTCGCCGCACATCGATAAGAAGAGCCGCGAGCAGTTCGAGATGCGCACCCACAAGCGGCTTCTCGACATCGTCGATCCGACGCCGCAGACGGTCGATGCGCTGATGAAGCTCGATCTCGCCGCCGGTGTCGACGTGGAGATCAAACTTTAAGAGCCGGTCGAGGCATCGACGGTCTGTCTGCTCGGTCGGGCAGCGGCTCCTCTGAAAGGAACGAACCAATGCGTTCAGGTGTGATTGCACAGAAAGTGGGAATGACGCGGGTCTACAACGACGCCGGCGAGCATGTCCCCGTGACGGTTCTCAGGCTCGAGAACTGCCAGGTCGTCGCCCAGCGGACCGAGGAAAAGAACGGCTACACCGCCGTTCAGCTCGGTGCGGGCACCCGCAAGGTCAAGAACACGCCGAAGGCGATGCGCGGCCACTTCTCGTCCGCCAGCGTCGAGCCGAAGGCGAAGGTCGTGGAATTCCGCGTTTCCGAGGACAACCTCATCGACGTCGGCGCGGAGATCACCGCCAGCCATTTCGTCCAGGGACAGCTCGTGGACGTGACCGGCACGACGATCGGCAAGGGCTTTGCCGGCGCCATGAAGCGCCATAATTTCGGCGGCCTTCGCGCTACCCACGGCGTGTCGATCTCCCACCGGTCCCACGGCTCCACCGGCTCCAACCAGGATCCGGGCAAGGTCTGGAAGGGCAAGAAGATGGCCGGTCACATGGGCCAGACCCGCGTGACGACGCAGAACCTCGAGGTCGTGTCGACCGACGAGGAGCGCGGCCTCATCCTCATCAAGGGCGCCGTCCCGGGTTCCAAGGGCTCCTGGATCCTGGTGCGCGACGCCGTCAAGTCATCGATCCCGGAAAATGCGCCGCGTCCGGCCGCCCTCAAGGCGAAGGACGGGCAGGCGGCTCCGGCAGAAGCTTCGAACGGGGGAGCCGAATAATGGATCTCAACGTCACCACCCTCGAGGGCAAGAGCGCCGGCAAGGTCTCCCTGTCCGATGCGATCTTCGGCCTCGAGCCGCGCGAGGACCTCCTCGCCCGCGTCGTGCGCTGGCAGCTCGCCAAGAAGCAGCAGGGCAGCCACAAGTCGCTCAACCGCTCGGAAATCGCCCGTACCGGTGCGAAGATGTACCGGCAGAAGGGCACCGGCCGCGCCCGGCATTCGTCCGCCCGCGTCCCGCAGTTCCGCGGCGGCGGCAAGGCGCACGGCCCGGTCGTGCGCAGCCACGAGCACGACCTTCCGAAGAAGGTGCGCGCCCTCGGACTGCGCCACGCCCTGTCGGCGAAGCTCCGTTCCGAGGACCTGATCGTCGTCGACGACCTGGCTCTGAAGGACACGAAGACCAAGGGCCTGACCGGCTCCTTCGACAAGCTCGGCCTGTCCAACGCACTGATCATCGGCGGTGCCGAGCTCGACGGCAATTTCCGGCTCGCGGCCAGGAACATCCCGAACGTGGACGTCCTGCCGGTCCAGGGCATCAACGTCTACGACATCCTGCGCCGCGGCAAGCTCGTCCTGTCGAAGGCCGCGATCGAAGCTCTGGAGGAGCGGTTCAAATGACGGATCTTCGCCACTACGACGTGATCGTCGCGCCGGTGATCACGGAAAAGTCGACCATGGTCTCGGAGCAGAACCAGGTCGTGTTCAACGTTGCCCGCAAGGCGACGAAGCCCGAGATCAAGGCCGCCGTGGAAGCGCTCTTCGGCGTCAAGGTCACAGCCGTCAACACGCTCGTCCGCAAGGGCAAGGTGAAGCGCTTCAAGGGCGTTTCCGGCCGGCAGTCGGACGTCAAGAAGGCTGTCGTGACCCTGGCCGAGGGCCAGTCGATCGACGTTTCGACCGGTCTTTGATGGTGAAGGCCCACGCGGGTAGAGACCCAAAGGGAACTGAAAGATGGCATTGAAAAGCTACAACCCGACGAGCCCGAGCCAGCGCCAGCTTGTCATCGTCGAGCGCTCCGGCCTCCACAAGGGCAAGCCGGTCAAGTCGCTGACCGAGGGCCTGTCCTCGAAGGGCGGCCGCAACAATCTCGGCCGCATCACGGCGCGCTACCAGGGCGGCGGACACAAGCGTACCTACCGCATGGTCGACTTCAAGCGCCGCAAGTTCGGCGTCGAAGGCACGGTGGAGCGGCTGGAATACGATCCCAACCGTTCGGCCTTCATCGCGCTGGTGACCTATGCGGACGGAGAGCAGGCCTACATCCTGGCGCCGCAGCGTCTTGCCGCCGGCGACAAGGTGCTTGCCTCCGAGACGGCGATCGACGTGAAGCCGGGCAACACCATGCCGCTGCAGTCGATGCCGGTCGGCACGATCGTCCACAACGTGGAAATGAAGCCGGCCAAGGGTGGCCAGATGGCGCGTTCGGCAGGTACCTATGCGCAGCTCGTCGGCCGCGACCAGGGCATGGCGATCCTGCGCCTGAGCTCGGGCGAGCAGCGCCTCGTGTCGGGCCTCTGCCTGGCGACGGTCGGCGCGGTCTCCAACCCGGACCACTCGAACATCAACGACGGCAAGGCCGGCCGCACGCGCTGGCGCGGCAAGCGCCCGCATGTTCGCGGCGTCGTCATGAACCCGGTCGATCACCCGCACGGCGGCGGCGAAGGCCGCACCTCCGGCGGCCGCCATCCTGTCACGCCATGGGGCAAGCCGACGAAGGGCAAGCGGACGCGCTCCAACAAGGCGACCGACAAGTTCATCATGCGCTCGCGCCATCAGCGCAAGAAGTAAGAGAGAGGTAGTCACCAGTGGCTCGTTCAGTTTGGAAAGGACCGTTCGTCGACGGCTATCTTCTCAAGAAGGCTGAGAAGGTTCGCGAAGGCGGCCGCAACGAGGTCATCAAGACGTGGAGCCGCCGCTCCACGATCCTGCCGCAGTTCGTCGGCCTGACCTTCGGCGTCTACAACGGCAGCAAGCACATTCCGGTGTCCGTCAACGAAGACATGGTCGGGCACAAATTGGGTGAATTCGCTCCGACCCGGACCTACTACGGTCACGGCGCGGACAAGAAAGCGAAGAGGAAGTAAAGATGGGCAAGGCCAAAGCCGAACGCCGGCTGAAGGACAACGAAGCGAAGGCGGTCGCCCGCACGCTTCGCGTCAGCCCGCAGAAGCTCAATCTCGTCGCGGCGATGATCCGGGGCAAGAAGGTCGACCGCGCCCTGGCCGAGCTCGAATTCTCGCGCAAGCGCATCGCCGGCTCCGTGCGCAAGACGCTGGAGTCCGCCATCGCGAACGCCGAGAACAACCACGATCTCGACGTCGATTCGCTCGTCGTCGCCGAGGCGTATGTCGGCAAGTCGATCGTCATGAAGCGCTTTCATGCCCGCGGCCGCGGCCGCGCATCTCGCGTCGAGAAGCCCTTCTCGCACCTGACCATCGTCGTGCGGGAAGTCGAAGAAACAGGGAAGGCCGCGTAATGGGACAGAAGATTAATCCGATCGGTCTGCGGCTCGGCATCAACCGTACCTGGGACTCGCGCTGGTTCGCCGACAATGCCGAATACGGCGCGCTCCTGCACGAGGATCTGAAGATCCGCGAGTACCTGATGGACCAGCTCAAGCAGGCTGCCGTGTCGAAGGTCGTCATCGAGCGCCCGCACAAGAAGTGCCGCGTGACGATCCATTCGGCCCGTCCGGGCCTCATCATCGGCAAGAAGGGCGCCGACATCGAGAAGCTCCGCCGCAAGCTGACGGAGATGACGAAGTCGGAGACCCATCTGAACATCGTCGAGGTGCGCAAGCCGGAGACCGATGCGGCGCTGGTCGCGCAGTCGATCGCCCAGCAGCTCGAGCGCCGCGTGGCGTTCCGGCGGGCGATGAAGCGCGCCGTCCAGTCCGCGATGCGCCTGGGCGCCGAAGGCATCCGCATCACCGCCGCCGGTCGTCTGGGCGGTGCCGAGATCGCCCGTACGGAGTGGTATCGCGAAGGCCGCGTTCCGCTGCATACGTTGAGGGCGGACATCGATTACGGGACGGCAGAGGCCAAGACGGCCTACGGAATCTGCGGCATCAAGGTCTGGATCTTCAAGGGCGAAATCCTTGAGCATGACCCGATGGCGTCCGAGCGCCGTGCCACCGAGGGCGATCAGCAGGGCGGCGGCCGCCGCCGCGAGAGCGCTTGAGGCAGCCTCCGCGAGGCAGACGAGTTCGAGGAAATAGAAAATGTTGCAGCCAAAGCGTACGAAGTACCGCAAGCAGTTCAAGGGGCGCATCCATGGCGTCGCCAAGGGCGGCGTCGACCTTGCGTTCGGATCCTACGGCCTGAAGGCCCAGGAACCGGATCGCATCACGTCCCGCCAGATCGAGGCGGCCCGTCGTGCCATCACCCGTTCGATGAAACGTGCCGGACGCGTGTGGATCCGCATCTTCCCGGACGTTCCGGTCACCTCGAAGCCGACCGAGGTGCGCATGGGCAAGGGCAAGGGCTCGGTCGACTACTGGGCCTGCAGGGTCAAGCCGGGGCGCATCATGTTCGAGATCGACGGCGTGCCGGAAGACGTGGCCCGCGAGGCCCTTCGTCTCGGCGCGGCGAAGCTGCCGGTCAAGACCCGTTTCATCCAGCGCATCGCCGAGTGACGGGCGGGATCAGGAGTTAATGCGATGAAAGCGACAGACGTCCGCTCCAAGACGATCGATGAACTCAACGACGAGCTCGCCAGGCTGAAGAAGGAGCAGTTCAACCTGCGCTTCCAGAGGGCGACCGGCCAGCTCGAGAAGACCGCACGCGTGCGCGAGGTCCGCCGCGACATCGCCCGCGTAAAGACCATCGCCCGCCAGAAGGCGGCTGCGGCCAAGGCTTAAGGATTAGGACAATGCCGAAACGCATTCTGCAGGGCACCGTCGTCAGCGACAAGAACGACAAGACCGTCGTCGTCAGGGTCGAGCGCCGGTTCGCGCACCCCCTGCTTCAGAAGACGGTCCGCCGTTCGAAGAAGTACAAGGCGCATGACGAGACCAACCGGTTCAAGGTCGGCGACATCGTCTCCATCCAGGAGTGTGCGCCGATTTCCAAGGACAAGTGCTGGACGGTCGTTTCGACCCCGGCGTGAAATCGAACAACAAGGGCAGGGCAGGGTGGACCCCCATCCGGCCTAAGGACAAAGAAGGCGGCCTGACATGATTCAGATGCAAACAAACCTCGACGTCGCGGACAATTCCGGCGCTCGTCGTGTCATGTGCATCAAGGTGCTGGGCGGTTCCAAGCGGAAATACGCTTCGATCGGCGACGTCATCGTCGTTTCCGTGAAGGAAGCCATTCCGCGCGGCCGCGTGAAGAAGGGCGACGTGATGAAGGCGGTCATCGTGCGCACCGCCAAGGACATCCGTCGTTCCGACGGCAGCGTCATCCGTTTCGACAAGAACGCAGCCGTTCTGGTCGACAACAAGAAGGAGCCGGTCGGCACCCGCATCTTCGGACCGGTTCCGCGCGAGCTGCGCGCGAAGAACCACATGAAGATCATTTCGCTGGCTCCCGAAGTGCTTTAAGGAGCGAAACCGATGCAGAAGATCCGCAAAGGCGACAAGGTCGTCGTCCTGACCGGCAAGGACAAGGGCCGCTCCGGTGAAGTCCTCAAGGTCATGCCCAAGGAGAACCGCGCGGTTGTCCAGGGGCTGAACATCATTCAGCGCCACCAGCGCCAGACGCAGAACCAGGAAGGCGGCATCCAGAGAAGGGAAGCGCCGATCCATCTGTCCAACCTGGCGATCGCAGATCCCAAGGATGGCAAGCCGACCCGCGTCGGCTTCCGGATCGATGGCGAGCGCAAGGTGCGCGTGGCAAAGCGTTCGGGAGAAGTGATCGATGTCTGACAAGACCTACGAACCGCGGCTGAAGACCGAATTCAAGTCGCGCATCCGCCAGGCCGTGAAGGAGCAGTTCTCCTACGAGAACGACATGCAGATCCCGCGGCTGGAAAAGATCGTGATCAACATGGGCATCGGCGAAGCGACGGCGGACTCCAAGAAGCCGACGTCGGCCGCCGCGGACCTGGCGGCGATTTCCGGCCAGAAGGCGGTCGTCACGCGCGCCCGCAAGTCGATCGCCGGCTTCAAGGTGCGCGAGGGCATGCCGATCGGCGCGAAGGTCACGCTGCGCGGCAACCGCATGTACGAGTTCCTGGACCGGCTGATCAACGTCGCGCTGCCGCGCGTGCGTGACTTCCGCGGCCTGAACCCAAAGAGCTTTGACGGCCGTGGCAACTTCGCCATGGGCATCAAGGAACACATCGTGTTCCCGGAGATCAACTACGACAAGGTCGATCAGATCTGGGGCATGGACGTCATCGTTTGCACGACGGCCAAGACGGACGAGGAAGCCAGGGCTCTTCTCAAAGAGTTCAACTTCCCCTTCCGCCAGTAACCGTAACGGCAAGCGTAGAAAAGGATTTCTGACATGGCGAAGACAAGCGCAGTCGAGAAGAACAAGCGCCGCCGCAGACTGGCCGCCCGGGACGCCAACAAGCGCGCCGCGCTCAAGGCCGTCATCCAGGACCAGTCGAAGCCGATCGAGGAGCGCTTCCGCGCGACGCTTCGACTGGCCGAAATGCCGCGCAACGGCTCCAAGACCCGCATCCGGAACCGTTGCGAAGTGTCCGGCCGCCCGCGCGGCTACTATCGCAAGCTGCGGATGTCGCGCATCGCGCTTCGCGAACTCGGCTCGCTCGGAAAGGTTCCGGGCGTGGTCAAGTCGAGCTGGTAAGGAGACGGGCTCATGGCAATGACTGATCCTCTGGGCGATATGCTCACCCGTATCCGCAACGGCGCGGCCCGCCGCAAGCCGTCGGTCTCGACGCCCGCGTCGAAACTGCGCGCGCGGGTCCTCGACGTCCTGCAGGCGGAGGGCTACATCCGCGGCTATTCCGAAGTCGAGTTCGACAACGGCAAGTCGGAGCTCAACATCGAGCTCAAATACTATGAAGGCGCCTCCGTGATCCGCGAGATCGCGCGCGTCTCCAAGCCGGGCCGCCGGGTCTACGTCTCGGTCAAGTCGATTCCGCAGGTCGCGAACGGTCTCGGCATCACCATCCTTTCCACGCCGAAGGGTGTGATGGCCGATCACGAAGCGCGCGAACAGAATGTCGGTGGCGAGGTTCTCTGCAGCATCTTCTAGAGATGCCGCAGGTCCCGCACGAAACAGACAGGGTATGAACAATGTCTCGTATCGGTAAGAAGCCCGTTCAGGTTCCCGCCGGCGTAACCGCCACGGTCGACGGCCGCAAGGTGAGCGCGAAGGGCCCCAAGGGCGAACTGCACTACGTCGTCAACGACGAGGTGCTGGTCAATATGGAAGAGAACGCCGTCGTCGTGACGCCGGTCGACCAGTCGAAGGATGCCAGGGCCAAGTGGGGCATGTCCCGCACGATGATCCAGAACATCCTCACCGGGGTCAAGGACGGCTTCGAGCGCAAGCTCGAGATCAACGGCGTCGGCTACCGCGCGGCGATGCAGGGCAAGAACCTGCAGCTGGCGCTCGGCTTCAGCCACGACGTGGTCTACCAGACGCCGGAAGGCATTTCGATCGCCTGCCCGAAGCCGACCGAGATCGTCATCTCCGGCATCGACAAGCAGCGGGTCGGCCAGGTGGCCTCCGAAATCCGCAGCTACCGCGGCCCCGAGCCCTACAAGGGCAAGGGCGTGAAGTACGCCGAAGAGCGGATCGTCCGCAAAGAAGGCAAGAAGAAGTAAGGGCTGAAGCGAAATGGCTAGCAGGAAAGAAACCGTTCAGCGCCGCGCGACGCGCGTGCGCCGTCACATCAAGGCGGTGGCAGGTGCCCGTCCGCGCCTGTCGGTTCATCGCTCGTCGAAGAACATCTACGCACAGGTCATCGACGACGTGGCCGGCAAGACCATCGTGTCCGCCTCCACGCTCGACACCGACCTGCGCAAGTCGCTGAAGACCGGGGCGGACGCGGCAGCGGCCAGCGCCGTCGGCAAGCTGTTGGCCGAGCGCGCCTCCAAGGCAGGCGTGAAGGAGGTCTTCTTCGACCGCGGCGCCTTCATCTATCATGGCCGTATCAGGGCCCTCGCCGAAGCGGCCCGCGAAGGCGGGCTGAACTTCTGATCTGAAACGCCGATTGGACCCGGAAAAGAAAAAGGACAAGGACAATGGCAAGAGACGCACGCCGCGACAATCGCGGCAGCCGTGACGAGCGCGACAGCGAATTCGTCGACAAGCTCGTGCACATCAACCGCGTCGCGAAGGTCGTCAAGGGCGGCCGTCGCTTCGGCTTCGCGGCGCTCGTCGTCGTGGGCGACCAGAAGGGCCGTGTCGGCTTCGGCCATGGCAAGGCCCGCGAGGTGCCCGAGGCGATCCGCAAGGCGACCGAGAGCGCCAAGCGCGACATGATCTTCGTGCCTCTCCGGTCGGGGCGGACGCTGCATCATGACGTCCATGGCCGTCACGGCGCCGGCAAGGTGCTCCTGAGGGCCGCCAAGGCCGGTACCGGCATCATCGCCGGCGGCCCGATGCGCGCCGTCTTCGAGACGCTCGGCATGCAGGACGTGGTGGCCAAGTCCACCGGCTCCTCGAACCCGTACAACATGGTGCGGGCGACCTTCGATGCGCTGAAGAGCCAGATGCACCCGAAGGACATCGCCGCCCATCGCGGTATCAAGTACTCGACGCTCCAGGCCCGCCGTGCGGCAGCCAACGGCGCGTCGGTCGAAGAGTGATCCGGATAAGGAGCCAGGAGACAATGGCCGAGAAGAAGAAGGGCAAGACGATCACCGTCGAGCAGATCGGCAGCCCCATCCGTCGTCCGGATGTTCAGCGCAGGACGCTGATCGGTCTGGGCCTCAACAAGATGCACCGCCGCCGTACCCTCGAGGACACGCCTTCCGTGCGTGGCATGATCCGCTCGGTCAGCCACCTGGTTCGCGTCGTCGCAGAGAACTGAGCCGGGAGAATTCGATCATGAAACTCAACGAAATCCGCGATCGCGACGGCGCGACAAAAGCGCGCAAGCGCGTCGGCCGCGGCATCGGCTCCGGATCCGGCAAGACCGGTGGACGGGGCGTAAAGGGACAGAAGTCGCGTTCCGGCGTCGCCATCAAGGGCTTCGAGGGCGGGCAGATGCCGATCTACCGCCGCCTCCCGAAGCGTGGCTTCACCAACATCTTCGCTTCGGACTTCAACGTCGTCTCCGTTGGACGGCTGCAGACCGCGGTCGACGCCGGGAAACTCGATGCGGCCAAGCCGATCGATGCTGCGGCCCTGAAGGAAGCCGGCGTCATCCGCCGCGTCAAGGACGGCGTGCGGATCCTGTCCGACGGCGAGCTGAAGGCGAAGCTCACCATCGAGGCCGCCGGTGCCTCCAAGGCCGCGATCGCCAAGATCGAGAAGGCGGGCGGCTCGGTGAAGCTCTCCGCGGCAGCCGCCGAAGCAGCCGAATAACCCGAATTTGATCGCCCGGCGCCGAGCGCCGGGCGTTTTCGTCTCCATATGGGGACGGCGGGCTGCCGTGCCTCGTTGCGGTCCGCCCGGCGATCCCTTAGAAAGACGGGACGGAACGGCAGCGGCGTCGAGCCGTACCGATTTGCGTTTTCGGCAAAAGACAAATACGACCCACCGAAATCCTTTGAATCGGCCCTGATGGTGATCATGAGGTCCGGCGGGTCACGCGGAGAATTGCATGGCGTCTGCAGCGGAACAACTCGCAGCCAATCTCAACTTTTCGGCCTTTGCCAAAGCGCAAGACCTCAAGAAGCGCATCTGGTTCACCCTCGGAGCGCTCCTGGTCTATCGCCTCGGCACCTATATCCCGCTGCCCGGGCTCGATCCGGCCGCGTTCGCACGGGCGTTCAACTCGCAGAGCGGCGGCATCCTCGGCATGTTCAACATGTTCTCGGGCGGCGCCGTCCAGCGCATGGCGATCTTCGCCCTCGGCATCATGCCCTACATCTCCGCCTCGATCATCATCCAGCTCATGACCTCGGTCGTGCCTTCGCTCGAACAGCTGAAGAAGGAGGGCGAGCAGGGGCGCATGGTGATCAACCAGTACACGCGCTACGGCACGGTCATCCTGGCCCTGATGCAGGCCTACGGCATCGCCATCGGCCTCGAATCGGGCAACGGCATCGTCCCCAATCCCGGCATCTTCTTCATCGTCACGACCGTCATCACGCTGGTCGGCGGCACGATGTTCCTCATGTGGCTCGGCGAGCAGATCACCTCGCGCGGCATCGGCAACGGGATTTCCCTCATCATCTTCGCCGGCATCGTCGCCCGGCTTCCGAGCGCGGTCGCCGGTACGCTGGAACTCGGCCGCACGGGCGCCCTGTCCACCACGGTCGTCATCGGCGTCCTGGCGGTCGCTGTGGTGGTCATCGCCGTGATCGTCTTCTTCGAGCGCGCCCAGCGGAGGCTTTTGATCCAGTATCCGAAGCGCCAGGTCGGCAACCGCATGTTCCAGGGCGATACCTCGCACCTGCCGCTCAAGCTCAATACCTCCGGCGTCATCCCGCCGATCTTCGCCTCCTCGCTTCTGCTGCTGCCCGCCACGCTCGCCGGCTTCTCGCAGAAGACGACCCTTCCGGACTGGGCGACGGCGATCCTCGCATCGCTGGGCCACGGCCAGCCGCTCTTCATGCTCTTCTATGCGGGAATGATCATCTTCTTCTCGTTCTTCTATACGGCGGTCGTCTTCAATCCGGCCGACACGGCCGACAACCTGAAGAAGCACGGCGGCTTCATCCCGGGCATACGTCCGGGCGAGCGAACCGCCCAGCATATCGATTACGTGCTGACCCGCATCACCGCGGTCGGCGCCGTCTACCTGGTGCTGGTCTGCCTGCTTCCGGAATTCCTGATTTCGGAGACGGGGGTGCCGTTCTACCTGGGCGGCACGTCGCTGCTGATCGTCGTCAGCGTCACGCTCGACACGGTCGCACAGATCCAGGGCCACCTGATCGCCCAGCAATACGAGGGTCTGATCAAGAAATCTAAGCTTCGTGGAGGAAAGCGGGGACGATGAGATTGATTCTGTTGGGGCCGCCGGGCGCGGGGAAGGGGACCCAGGCGCAGCGGCTCGTGGAGAGGCACGGAATTCCGCAGCTTTCGACCGGAGACATGCTGCGTGCCGCCATAGCGGCGAAGACGGAAGTCGGGATGAAGGCGAAGGCCGTGATGGATGCCGGCAACCTCGTTTCCGACGACATCGTCAACGCCATCGTCGCCGAGCGCATCGACCAGCCGGATTGCGCCGCCGGGTTCATCCTGGACGGCTATCCGAGGACCCTCGCACAGGCGGACGCCACGGAGGCGATGCTGAAGGAGCGCGGGCTCGGGCTCTCCTGCGTCGTCGAGATCAGGGTCGACGACGACGTCCTGACCGAGCGCATTGCGGGCCGCTACACCTGCGCGGAATGCGGCACGGGCTATCACGACCAGAACCTGAAGCCGAAGGTCGAGGGCGTCTGCGACAAGTGCGGCTCGACCTCGTTCAAGCGTCGCCCCGACGACAATCCGGAGACGGTGCGCACGCGCCTGCAGGCCTATTACAGGGAAACGTCGCCGCTCATCGGCTACTACTATGCGAAGGGCCTCCTGAGGCAGATCGACGGCATGGCCGACATCGACGAGGTCACCGCACAGATCGAATCCGTTCTGGCGGAGATCTGAACCGAAATTAACCGGGGCGGAACGGTTGACGAACCGCCCCGGGTTCCGCTATAGCCCGCGCCAATTCGCGACATGAAAGCGATCGGCGCGGACTTCGGAAACGAGAGGTCCGGGAGCGGTCGCATTTGCCGTGTCCCGCGCAAGAATCGAACCGGCGATCGCGAGATCGCAGAACTCAGCGACGCCGGCTCCCGGCGCGCCAGGCAAGGAGAACAGACGTGGCCCGTATTGCTGGCGTCAATATTCCGACGAACAAGCGCGTCGTCATCGCGCTGCGCTACATTCACGGCATCGGCCCGACCTATGCGAAGCAGATCGTCGAGAAGTGCGGCGTTCCGGAATCGCGCCGCGTCAACGAACTGTCTGACGCCGAGGTCATCCAGATCCGCGAGACGATCGACCGCGACTACAGGGTCGAGGGCGACCTGCGCCGCGAGACGTCGATGAACATCAAGCGTCTCATGGACCTCGGCTGCTACCGCGGCCTTCGCCATCGCCGCAACCTGCCGGTCCGCGGCCAGCGCACGCACACCAATGCGCGCACCCGCAAGGGTCCGGCCAAGGCGATCGCCGGCAAGAAGAAGTAATTTCCGGGAAGCCGGATATCGGGCTGGCGCCGTGGCGCCGGCCTTTGACATGGAATTGGGGCAGGGCGATCCCTATATGCGTCCTGTCCCGGTGGAGCCGCTGGCGTTACGGCGGTGTCGAGATCGAGGAAGGTAATCGATGGCCAAGGAAGCCACCCGCGTTCGCAGGCGCGAGCGCAAGAACATTTCGTCGGGCGTCGCCCACGTCAATTCGTCGTTCAACAACACGATGATCACCATAACCGACGCGCAGGGCAATGCGATTGCCTGGTCGTCGGCAGGCGCCAAGGGATTCAAGGGGTCGCGCAAGTCGACCCCCTTCGCGGCACAGATCGCCGCGGAGGACTGCGCCCGCAAGGCGCAGGAGCACGGCATGCGCTCGCTCGAGGTGGAAGTCTGCGGACCCGGTTCGGGTCGCGAATCGGCGCTGCGCGCACTGCAGGCGGCCGGCTTCACGATCACCTCGATCCGCGACGTCACGCCGATCCCGCACAACGGCTGCCGCCCGCGCAAGAAGCGCCGCGTCTAGTCGCGGCTCGCAAATTCAGCCGAACGAGCGGCTCGTCGCTCCTCTGGGCTCCTTACGATCGGCCGTCACGATTGGATGGTGACGGCGAAGGAAGGTAGACAGGCATGATCCAGAAGAACTGGCAGGAACTCATCAAGCCCAACAAGGTGGACTTCACCTCGACGGGCCGCACCCGGGCGACGGTCGTCGCCGAACCGCTCGAGCGGGGCTTCGGCCTGACGCTCGGCAATGCCCTGCGTCGCGTGCTTCTGTCGTCGCTGCGCGGCGCGGCCGTGACCGCTGTCCAGATCGACGGCGTGCTCCACGAATTCTCGTCGATCCCGGGCGTCCGCGAGGACGTCACCGACATCGTGCTGAACATCAAGGAGATCGCCATCAAGATGGATGGCGACGAGCCGAAGCGCATGGTCGTGCGCAAGTCCGGCCCCGGCGTCGTGACGGCGGGTGACATCCAGACGGTCGGCGACGTCGAGATCCTCAACCCCGATCACGTGCTGTGCACGCTCGACGAGGGCGCGGAGATCCGCATGGAGTTTACCGTCAACAACGGCAAGGGCTACGTTCCGGCCGAGCGCAACCGCGCCGACGACGCGCCGATCGGCATGATTCCGGTCGACAGCCTGTATTCGCCCGTCAAGAAGGTCTCCTACAAGGTCGAGAACACCCGCGAGGGCCAGGTGCTCGACTACGACAAGCTGACGCTGTCGATCGAGACCGACGGTTCGGTCTCGGGCGAGGACGCCGTGGCCTTCGCCGCGCGGATCCTGCAGGACCAGCTCGCGGTCTTCGTCAATTTCGAGGAGCCGCAGAAGGAAGTTCAGGAAGACCACGTCACCGAGCTCTCCTTCAACCCCGCCCTTCTCAAGAAGGTCGACGAACTGGAGCTCTCCGTGCGTTCGGCCAACTGCCTGAAGAACGACAACATCGTCTATATCGGCGACCTGATCCAGAAGACCGAGGCGGAGATGCTGCGCACCCCGAATTTCGGTCGCAAGTCGCTGAACGAGATCAAGGAGGTGCTCGCTTCGATGGGGCTGCACCTCGGCATGGAAGTCCCCGCCTGGCCGCCGGAGAACATCGACGACCTGGCCAAGCGCTACGAAGATCAATACTAGTCGGATTGCGGGCGGCGCCCGCAAGTGAAGGAGAAACCCCATGCGCCACGGTAAATCGGGCCGCAAGCTGAACCGGACGCCAAGCCATCGCAAGGCGATGTTCGCCAACATGGCCGCTTCCCTCATCGAGCACGAGCAGATCACGACGACCCTTCCGAAGGCGAAGGAGATCCGTCCGATCGTCGAGAAGCTCGTCACCCTCGGCAAGCGCGGCGACCTGCACGCCCGCCGTCAGGCGATCTCTCAGGTGCGTGACCCGTCGGTCGTGGGCAAGCTCTTCGACACGATCGCTTCGCGCTATGCGGACCGCCACGGTGGATATATCCGCATCATGAAGGCGGGCTTCCGCCAGGGCGACAACGCGCCGATGGCCGTGGTCGAGTTCGTCGATCGCGACGTCGACGCCAAGGGAGCCGCCGACCGCAAGCGGCTCGAGGCCGAGGAAAGCCAGGAAGAGGCGGCATAGGCCGTCTCGGCAGAGATCCGAATGAAGAGCCGGGCCCGCAAGCCCGGCTTTTTCGTCTCGGGGAGGGCCGGCCTGCGCCTCGCAGCTTCACGCTTATGCCCTGTTTCGTTTATAGCTTCGCCCGCCGGATAATCCCGTGTCGGGGCAAGCAGAGGAATCGGATACATGATCGAGCGCAACTTCCTGGTCCGGGCGGCCCTGGCCGTCATGCTGGTTTTCGGAGGCCTTCAGGGGCATGCCGCCGCCGCACGGGCGGAGAGCGCGCAGAAGTCCGGTATCGTCGACAAGCTGGGAAGCCTTCTCGGAGCTGACCGGACGAAGCCGGACCCGACGGACGAGAAGCCCGTCGACCGCGTTTTGCCGAAAAGCCGTTCCGAGATGCAGCTTTCCTTCGCGCCGCTCGTCAAGAAGACGGCGCCGGCGGTCGTCAACGTCTACGCCACGCGCATGATCCGCCAGCGCACGCCCTTCGACGGCGACCCGTTCTTCCAGCGCTTTTTCGGAGGCCAGTTCCCGGGGCGCTCCCGCAAGGAGGCCTCGCTCGGTTCGGGCGTGATCGTCGACAAGAACGGCCTGATCGTCACGAACTACCACGTGATCCAGGACGCCGATACGATCAAGGTCGCGCTCGACGACGGGCGCGAATTCCACTGCAGCGTCGTGCTCAAGGACCAGAAGGTCGATCTCGCGGTCCTGAAGATCGACGGCAAGGGAACGTTCCCGACGCTTGCCATCGGAAATTCCGACCGGGTGGAGGTCGGCGATTTGGTGCTTGCGATCGGCAATCCCTTCGGCGTCGGGCAGACGGTGACGAGCGGCATCGTCTCCGGACTGGCCCGCACGCCCATGCGGTCCGGCGGCGGCTTCGGCTTCTTCATCCAGACGGATGCGGCGATCAATCCCGGCAATTCAGGAGGCGCGCTCGTCGGCGTCGACGGCGCCCTGGTCGGCATCAACTCCGAGATCTACAGCAAGTCCGGCGGGTCCAACGGCATCGGCTTCGCGATTCCCGCCAATCTCGTGCGCACCTTCGTCAATGCCGCCGAGGCCGGCGAGAAGCATTTCGAGATGCCCTATGTCGGCGCCACGTTCGAACCTGTGACGGCCGATATCGCGGAGGCGCTCGGCATGCCGCGCTCGCGCGGGGCGCTGGTCAATTCGGTGGTCAAGGGCGGCCCGGCCGACGATGCCGGCCTCGCGGTCGGCGATGTCGTCACCGCGCTCGACGGCCAGCCGGTCCAGCATCCCGACGCGCTCGGCTACCGGCTGGCGACGGCCGGCATCGGCAAGACCGCCGAGCTCACAGTCGTCAACCAGAGCCGCAAGCGCACGGTCACGATCAAGCTCGAGCGCGCGCCGGAGACCGTGCCGGCCGACAAGCACACGATCGGCGGAAACACGCCATTCACCGGGGCCACCGTCGCAAATCTCTCGCCGCGCGTGGCGCAGGATCTCGGCATGCCGACGACCGCGAAGGGCGTCGTCGTCACGGATGTCAAGGAAGGCTCGCTGGCCGAGCGCTTCGGCCTGCAGCCGCACGATATCGTCGTCGACATCAACGGCAGCAAGATCGGCTCCGTCGCGGATCTCGTCGCCGTGGCGCAGGAGAACCCGGGCGCCTGGCGCTTCGACGTCAGCCGCAACGGGCAGATCCTGTCGCAATACGTGCGGTAATGGCCGACCTCTTCTCCCACGGCGTCGATCCCGACGGAGGCACGGCACGTCCGCTCGCCGACCGGCTGCGCCCGAAGAGACTTGCGGAGGTCACCGGCCAGCCGCACCTGACGGGCGAGAACGGCACGCTCACGCGGATGATCGCCTCCGGCAGCCTCGGCTCGATGATCTTCTGGGGACCGCCGGGAACCGGCAAGACGACGGTGGCGCGGCTGCTCGCCGGCGAAACGGACCTCGCCTTCGAACAGATTTCGGCGATATTCTCCGGCGTCGCCGACCTGAAGAAGGTCTTCGAGGCGGCACGGGCGCGCCGCATGTCCGGCCGCCAGACGTTGTTGTTCGTGGACGAGATCCACCGGTTCAACCGGGCGCAGCAGGACGGCTTCCTGCCGGTGATGGAGGACGGGACCGTCATCCTGGTCGGCGCGACGACCGAAAACCCCTCCTTCGAGCTCAACGCCGCACTCCTGTCGCGCGCCCGTGTCCTCAGCTTCCATCCGCATGACGCCGCCAGCCTGGAGGAGTTGCTGAAACGGGCGGAAGCCCTTTGCGAAAAGCCGCTGCCGCTCGACGAGGGCGCGCGCGCGAGCCTCGTCCGCATGGCCGACGGCGACGGACGCGCCGCCCTGACCCTTGCCGAGGAAGTCTGGCGCGCGGCGCGGGAGGGCGAGACCTTCTCGGCCGAAGACCTCCAGGAGATCGTCCAGCGGCGCGCCCCGGTCTACGACAAGGCGCAGGACGGCCACTACAACCTGATTTCAGCGCTTCACAAGGCGGTGCGCGGCTCCGATCCCGACGCCGCACTCTACTATCTGGCGCGCATGTTCGACGCCGGCGAAGACCCGCTCTATCTCGGCCGCCGCCTCGTGCGCATGGCATCCGAGGATATCGGCCTCGCCGATCCGCAGGCGCTCGCCGTCGCCAATGCCGCAAAGGATGCCTACGACTATCTCGGTTCGCCGGAAGGCGAACTGGCGCTGGCCCAGGCCTGCGTCTACCTGGCGACCGCCCCGAAGTCGAACGCGGTCTACATCGCCTTCAAGGCGGCCATGCGGGCCGCCCGGGAGAACGGGTCGCTCTTGCCCCCCAAGCACATCCTGAACGCGCCGACGAAGCTGATGAAAGGCGAGGGCTACGGTTCCGGATACCTCTACGATCATGACCAGCCCGACGCCTTTTCCGGCCAGGACTACTTCCCCGAGAAGATGGGCCGTCAGCGCTTCTACGAGCCGCCGGAC
This sequence comes from uncultured Alphaproteobacteria bacterium, assembly GCA_963838155.1. Taxonomy (GTDB): domain Bacteria; phylum Pseudomonadota; class Alphaproteobacteria; order Rhizobiales; family Rhizobiaceae; genus Pararhizobium_B. The sequence goes on along the minus strand of CAWIQE010000002.1, from coordinate 264,682 downwards.
CGGGGCTTCGAGCGCGAGATCCGCAGACGGCTCGACTACTGGTCCAAGCTCAGGAGCGAGCGCGGACGGAAATCCTGAAGGGCCGGCCGCCTCGAAGCGAGGACGGGACTTGCCCGTCCGCCCCGACCGTGCGCCCCGGCCACGCGCCCCGGCCACGCGCAAAGCAGGGGCGGGACTTGCATTGTGGGCCAAAGGCAATAGAAGCGTGCGACATGCATATTCTTCTCGTTGCCCTCGGCGGCGCCATAGGCGCGTCCCTCAGACATTTGATCGGCGTCGCGACGCTCAGGATCTTCGGCCCGGGGTTCCCCTGGGGAACGATAACCGTCAACGTCGTCGGATCCTTCGTCATGGGCGTCATCGTCGAACTGATCGCCCGGAAGTTCAGCGCGTCGCTGGAATGGCGGCTCTTCCTGATGACCGGCATGCTCGGGGGGTTCACGACTTTTTCGTCGTTCTCCCTCGACGCCGCCTTCCTCTGGGAGCGCGGTCAGTCCGCCGTCGCCGTCGGCTACGTGATGAGCAGCGTGGTGCTGTCGATCGCCGCTCTTTTCGCGGGGCTCGCACTCGCGCGCAATTTCGTTTGAGATCGTCCGCACCGGGATCGAATGGCCATGGCTGGCGTTGAACAGAAGACGGTTGACGGCGAAGAGGCGGGAATGCGCCTCGACCGCTGGTTCAAGCTGCATTATCCGGGCCTCGGCTTCGGCCAGTTGCAGAAATTGCTCCGCTCCGGGCAAATTCGCGTCGACGGAGGGCGCGTGCGCTCCGAGACGCGGGTCCAGCCGGGGCAGACGGTGCGCGTTCCGCCGCTGGCGACCGACGAGAGGAGCGCCCCCGGGCGTCCGATCGGCGGCAAGGAACTCCGAAACGGCGACGATGCGCAGCTGTTGTCCAGGATGCTTCTCTACGAGGACAAGAAGGTCTGCGTCCTCGACAAGCCGGCCGGGCTCGCGGTGCAGGGCGGCTCGGGCGTGACGCGCAGCATCGACAGCATGCTCGAGGCCTGGCGCAACGACCGCGGGGAGAAGCCGCGTCTCGTCCATCGTCTCGACCGCGACACCTCGGGCGTTCTCGTCGTCGCGAAGAGCCGCAGCGCCGCCCAGGCGCTGACGGCCGCCTTCCGCGAGCGCGACACGAAGAAGACCTATTGGGCGCTGGTCAAGGGCGTTCCGCGCCGGCACGAGGGGCGCATCTCCACCTGGCTGGTCAAGGAGCCCACGGCCGACGGCGACCGCATGCGCGTCTGCAAGCACGGCGAGCCGGGCAGCGACCACGCCGTGTCCTACTATCGCGTCGTGGAACGGGCAGGCCAGGACCTCGCCTGGCTGGAGATGGAACCCTATACCGGGCGGACCCACCAGTTGCGCGTCCATGCGGCCCATATCGGCCACCCGATCATCGGCGATCCCAAATATTTCGAGGCGGACCAGAACTGGGAGTTCCCGGGCGGAATGCAGAAGCGGCTGCACCTGCACGCCCGCCGCATTTCCATCCCCCATCCGGACGGCAAGCGGCTGGTGGTGACCGCGCCTCTGTCGCCCCATATGGTCCAGAGCTGGAACCTGCTCGGCCTCGACGAGGCCCTGGGGGAGGAGAACGCGGAATGAAGCTCGTCCTCTTCGATTGCGACGGAACGCTCGTCGACAGCCTGCACCTCATCCACGGCTGCATGGCGTCGAGCTTCGAGGGTCATGGCTACGCCGCGCCCGACGCGGAGCAGACGAAGTCGGTCATCGGCCTGACGCTCGATACCGCCATCGCGCGGCTGCTCGGGCGGGACGTCGACGCGGAAGTCGTCGCCATGACCGCCCGGTACAAGGCGCATTTCGCCGCCATCCGCGCCGAGGGCACGTCCAGCGAACGAATGTTCGACGGCATCCGGGCGCTGATATCGCACCTCGACGCGCGCGAGGACGTCGTGCTCGGGGTCGTCACCGGCAAGTCGCGGCGCGGGCTCGGCGCGGTGCTGCGGCTTCACGGGCTCGAACGAACCTTCTTCACCATGCGAACGGCCGACGACTGCCCCTCGAAGCCGCATCCGGCGATGGTAACCGAATGCTGCCGGGAGGCCGGGATCGACGAGACGGACACGCTCGTGGTCGGCGATGCCGTCTTCGACATGCAGATGGCCGCCGCCGCCGGAGCCGTCGGGATCGGCGTCGCATGGGGATATTCGACGCCGGCCGCGCTCCGCGCGGCGGGCGCGAAGACCGTCATCGACAGGCCGCGGGAGCTTCTCGACTGGATCGGGGCCCCGGCCGGGGCAGGAGCGTGAGATGCGCGACATATTCGAAGATCTTCGCGGGGAGCCGAACGATCCCGATCCCATGCGCCGCGCGCAGAAGCTGATGCAGAAGCCGCTGCCGAAGCGCTTCTACCGGTCGGTGACGGTGGAGCAGGGGGACAGCGGCTACGAGATCAGGCTCGACGGGCGGGCGATGCGCACTCCGGCCAGGCAGGTTTTCGCCGTGCCGACCCCGGCGCTGGCCGAGGCGATCGCGGCGGAATGGGAGGCGCAGGAAGAGGTCGTGGACCCCCGGGCGATGCCCATGACCCGCCTCGCCAATACGGCACTCGACGGCGTCGCCAGCGATCCGCAGGCCGTGGCGGAGGACATCGTGCGCTTTTCCGGCACCGATCTCCTCTGCTACCGCGCCGGAGAGCCGCAGGAACTCGTCGCGCGACAGTGCGAAGCGTGGGATCCGATGATCGATTGGGCGCACGCCTCGCTCGGGTCGCGCTTCGTGCTTGCCGAAGGCGTCATGTACGTTGAGCAGCCGCGCGAGGCGATCGCCGCCTTTTCCGCGAATCTCGGCCGCTATCTCGAGCCGCTCGCGCTCGCCGCGATCCACACCATGACCACGCTTACCGGCTCGGCGATCCTCGCGATGGCGGTCGCCATGGACGCCGTGTCGGCCGAGGACGCCTGGAAGGCGGCGCATGTCGACGAGGACTGGAACATCGACCTGTGGGGCGAGGACGCGGAAGCCGCCGCCCGGCGCTCGAGGCGATGGAAGGAGATGAAGGCGGCGGCCGATACGCTCGCCGCCCTATAGGATCGAGGACGCTCTCGATCGCTGTGTATTGACGCGAATCCGTACGGAAAGCCGCTTTCCACTTTCCCGGACTTGCACTTGAGCGGAGGAAACCGATGAAGGACGTTCTGGAAGAACTCGAGGAGCGGCGTGCGAAGGCCCGTCTCGGCGGCGGCGAGAAGCGCATCGCCGCCCAGCACAAGCGCGGCAAGCTGACGGCGCGCGAACGCATCGAGGCGTTCCTCGACGAGGGGTCCTTCGAGGAATTCGACATGTTCGTCACCCATCGCTCGACGGATTTCGGCATGGAGGACACCCGCTACTACGGCGACGGGGTCGTCACGGGGTGGGGCACGGTCAACGGCCGCGCGGTCTATGTCTTCGCCAAGGACTTCACTGTCTTCGGCGGATCGCTGTCCGAGGCCCATGCCGAGAAGATCATGAAGGTGCAGGACATGGCGCTCAGGAACCGTGCGCCCATCGTCGGCATCTACGACGCCGGCGGCGCGCGCATCCAGGAGGGGGTCGCCGCGCTCGGCGGCTATGCCGAGGTGTTCCAGCGCAATGTGCTGGCCTCGGGCGTCATTCCGCAGATCTCCGTCATCATGGGCCCCTGCGCGGGCGGCGACGTCTATTCGCCGGCCATGACGGACTTCATCTTCATGGTGCGCGACACGTCCTACATGTTCGTCACCGGCCCGGACGTCGTGAAGACCGTGACCAACGAAACGGTGACCTCCGAGGAACTCGGCGGCGCCACGATCCATACCACGCGGTCCTCGATAGCCGACGGGGCATACGAGAACGACGTGGAAGCCCTTCTGCAGATGCGCCGGCTGGTCGATCTGCTTCCGCAGTCCAACGCCTCCGAGCTGCCGGAAATCGAATGCTTCCAGTCGGCGACCGAGGAGGACCGCTCGCTCGACACGCTGGTGCCGAAAAGCGCCAACAAGCCATACGACATCAAGGAACTGATCCTGAAGACGGTGGACGAAGGCGACTTTTTCGAAATCCAGCAGAGTTTCGCGAAGAACATCGTCGTCGGCTTCGGCCGGATGGAAGGGCGCACGGTCGGCTTTGTCGCCAACCAGCCGATGGTGCTCGCCGGCGTGCTCGATTCGGACGCGAGCCGCAAGGCGGCCCGCTTCGTGCGCTTCTGCGACTGCTTCAACGTACCGATCGTCACCTTCGTCGACGTTCCGGGCTTCCTGCCGGGCACGGCACAGGAATATGGCGGCCTGATCAAGCACGGCGCCAAGCTGCTCTTCGCCTATGCCGAGGCGACCGTTCCCAAGGTCACGGTGATCACCCGCAAGGCCTTCGGCGGCGCCTACGACGTCATGGCGTCCAAGCATCTTCGCGGCGACATCAACTACGCCTGGCCGACGGCGCAGATCGCGGTGATGGGCGCCAAGGGCGCCGTCGAGATCATCTTCCGCAAGGACGTCGACGACACCGGCAAGATCGCCGCCCATACGAAGATGTACGAGGATCGGTTCCTGTCGCCCTTCGTCGCGGCCGAACGCGGCTACGTCGACGAAGTGATCATGCCGCGTTCCACGCGACGTCGCGTTGCGCGGGCGCTAAGGCTGCTTCGCCGCAAGTCGCTGGACAATCCCTGGAAGAAGCACGACAACATTCCGCTCTGAGCGGGGGCCGGACAAGTCTTCGGCCGTGCGGGCATTGCCGCCTGCCGTTGCGCGACTATCTCGGTTCCAGCGGAGGCGGCCCTTTCGGGCGACACGGATCGGATCCATGGACAAGGCAATCAATCGCGACCGGCCGGGCGGCTTCGAGGCGCCGCCCGTCACGGAGACGGAAAAGAACGCCATCATCGGGGGCGTACTGATCGCCATGCTGCTGGCCGCCCTCGACCAGACCATCGTCGCGCCGGCGCTGCCGACGATCGGCGCGGCGCTCGGCAACGCCGACTACCTGCCCTGGATCGTGACGGCCTATCTCCTGACGGCGACGGCCATGGCGCCGCTCTACGGCAAGATCTCGGACATCTACGGCCGTCGGCCGACCATCTACGGGGCCATACTGGTCTTCCTCGCCGGATCGGTCGTCAGCGCGCTCTCGCCGAACATGTTCGTGCTCATCGCGGGACGGGCGATGCAGGGGCTCGGCGGCGGTGGCCTGATCGCGCTGGCCCAGACCGTGATCGGCGACCTCGTGCCGCCGCGCGAGCGCGCCCGCTATGCTGCATGGATCTCCGGGACCTGGGCCGTCGCCAGCATCGCCGGGCCGCTGCTCGGCGGCTATTTTGCCGAGCACCTGACCTGGTCGCTCATCTTCTGGATCAATCTCCCGCTCGGCGCCGTCGCCATGGTGGTCCTGAACAACCCGCTGAAGAAGCTGCCCGTCGTCGCACGTGAGCATCGGATCGACGTGGCGGGCGCGCTGCTGCTCGTCGTCGCGACCGGGCTTCTGCTGCTCGGCCTCAATTGGGGCGGGTCGACCTTTCCGTGGCTGTCGGGCGAAATCGCCGGGGTCTTCGCCGGCTCGGCAGCCTTCTGGTTCCTCTTCGCCCTGCGGCTGGCGCGCGCCCGCGAGCCGCTCGTATCGCTGGAGATCCTGCGGAACGGCATCGTGCTCCTGGCGACGATGTCGATGTTCCTCGCGCAGGCCGCGTCCGTCGGGCTGTCGGTCTTCCTGCCGATCTACCTGCAGCACTATGTCGGCCTGTCGGTCAGCGATTCCGGCGTGGCGCTGCTCGGCCTCCTGCTCGGCACGGTGGCAGGCGCGACCATGAGCGGCCGGCTGGTGGCGCACATCCCTCACTACAAGCGCATCGCCGTGGCCGGCGCGGCGATATCCGTCGTCGCACTGGCACTCCTGGCCGCAATCGCCGGCGAGGCGTCGCTGGTCATGGTCGAACTGCTGGCCGCGGCCGCCGGCATGGGCACGGGCATGACCTTCCCGATCGCGACGATATCCGTCCAGAATGCCGTCGAGCGCGCCCATCTCGGCGTCGCGACCGGAGTTCTGACCTTCCTGCGCTCGCTGGGCGGTGCGCTCGGCGTCGCGATCCTCGGCGCCATCGCGCTCTCCTTCGGCCTGGCGCTCGGCCGGGAAGGTGGCGGCACTGTGGGCTCGGTCGACGCGGCACGGCCCTTTGCGGCCATGTTCGCGGTCGCCTCCGGGATCATGCTCATGGCGTTCCTGTGCCTGGCGACGATGCGGGAGAAGCCGCTGCAGGGCAGTTCGGAGCGGCAGGCGCAATCCGTGGAATGACGGCCGCCGTGCCCCGGGGTGCGGTCACTGGCGGTGAAGGCCCTTCGAGACGCGCCGAAGCTCGCTCTCGATGGACTCGATGAGGCGCTGGGCTTCCGTCTGGCTCTCCTTCAGCCTCGCAACCTGCATATGGAGCAGATGGAGTTCCGAAGTGACCTGGCTCTGCTGCGGCGCGTCGCCCACGCCGTTGAGGAGCCACGTCGGCGAGACTCCCATGACGCCCGCCAGCATCGTCAGCCGGTTGGCGCGCGGCTCGGAGCGGTCGCTCTCCCATGCGGAGACCGTCTCGCTCTTCACGCCGAGCCGCCTTGCCAGCTGCGACGTCGTGAGGTCGAGCGCGTCGCGGGCGCGCGATATGCGGCCCCCGAGGGTGTCGGTGTCGGCCCGTGCGTCGAAGACGGAGTCCGTCGAATTGGCGATGCTGCTCATGGTTTTCCTCCGGATTGCGTTCTTGGTTTGCGGGCTTTCGTTCGCCGCCGGTAGCCTTCCCATGAATAGAGCGTCGTGGCGCCGCTGACCAGCCACCAGCGACATCGGCGGGTCCCCCTGCGCAAGATGCGCGGAAAGATCGATTGTAATATGCCGCGGCCCCTGTAGCTTGGCCGCAAATCAACCCGGACGAGGACCCATGGCCATCTCTCGAAACGATCCGCGCCCTGTCGCCGCCGGATATCTCGACGGGATCGCCATGATGACCTGCGGCGTCATGCTGCTGCCGGTCATGGATACCATCGCGCGCTACCTGTCCACGGTCGAGGGCATGGCGCCGGGGCAGGTGACCTTCTACCGCTTCCTCTTCCAGTTCGTCCTCACGGTTCCGGCCGTCGTCGCGCTGGGCGGCGCCGCTGCGCTCCGGCCGCGGAGGCTCTGGCTCAACCTGCTGCGCGGCACACTGCTCGGCGGCGCGAGCCTCTTCTTCTTCACTGCGCTCAAATACATGCCGGTCGCCGACTCGATCGCCATCTTCTTCGTCGAGCCGTTCATCCTGACCGCGCTGTCCGCACTGGTGCTCAAGGAACGGGTGGGCTGGCGCCGCTGGACCGCGATCGCCGTCGGCTTCGTCGGTGCCGTGATCGTCATCAATCCGAGCTTCGCCCGTTTCGGGCCGGTCGCCCTGCTGCCGCTCGTGACGGCGGGGCTCTTTGCCAGCTACATGCTGATGAACCGCGCCCTCGGCAGGGTCGACACCGCGCTCGTCATGCAATACGTCGCCGGCGCCGGCGGCAGCCTGTTTCTCGCGGCGGTGCTCCTGTGCGGCGGCAGCATGGCGGGAATCGGCAATCTCGAGCCGTCGCTGCCGCAGACGGCGGGCGCCTTCGGCCTGCTGCTGGTGCTGGGCGCGATCGCGGCATACGGGCACCTCGTCGTCGTCAAGGCCTTCCAGAGGGCACCGGCTTCTCTCCTCGCGCCGTTCCAGTATCTCGAGATCGTATCGGCCGCGCTCCTCGGATATCTCGTCTTCTCCGAATTCCCCGATCCCTCGAAGCTTCTGGGAATCGCGATCATCGTCGCCTCGGGCCTCTTCATCGTTTGGCGGGAGCGTCAGCTGCGCGAAGGCGGCGGCGCATGAGGCGACCGCACGGCCGGTCCTCGCATTGTCCGGTGCGAAAAAATATGCCTTAAGAGGGAAAAGACCTGCCGGGAGGCCAGACGCTTGTTCAAGAAAATCCTCATTGCCAACCGTGGCGAGATCGCCTGCCGTGTCATCTCGTCCGCCCGCCGCATGGGCATCGCCACGGTCGCCGTCTTCTCGGACGCGGACGCGGACGCCCTGCATGTCGCGATGGCCGACGAGGCCGTTCACATCGGACCGGCGCCCGCCGCGCAGAGCTACCTGGACATCGACCGGATCGTCTCCGCCTGCCGGCAGACCGGGGCCGAGGCCGTGCATCCCGGCTACGGGTTCCTCTCCGAGCGCGCCGCCTTCTGCGAGGCGCTCGAGGCGACCGGCATCGTCTTCATCGGCCCTCGGCCGAAGGCGATCCGGGCCATGGGCGACAAGATCGAATCGAAGAAGTTCGCCAGCGAAGCGAAGGTCAACACCGTGCCGGGCTATCTCGGCGAGATCGAGAGCGCCGATCACGCCGAGGAGATAGCCGAAGACGTCGGATTTCCCGTCATGATCAAGGCATCGGCCGGCGGCGGCGGCAAGGGCATGCGGATCGCCTGGAGCCGTGCCGAAGTGCGTGACGGCTACGACCGCGCGCGCTCCGAGGCCAGGAGCTCCTTCGGGGACGACCGCGTCTTCATCGAGAAGTTCGTCGTCGAACCGCGCCACATCGAGATCCAGGTGCTCGCCGACGCGCACGGCAACGCGATCTATCTGGGCGAGCGCGAATGTTCCATCCAGCGCAGGAACCAGAAGGTCGTCGAGGAGGCGCCGTCTCCGTTTCTCGACGAGACCACGCGCCGCCGGATGGGCGAGCAGGCGGTGGCCCTTGCGAAGGCCGTCGACTACCAGAGCGCCGGCACGGTGGAATTCATCGTCGACAAGGACCGCAACTTCTATTTCCTGGAAATGAACACGCGCCTGCAGGTCGAGCATCCGGTGACGGAACTCGTGACGGGCGTCGACCTGGTCGAACAGATGATTCGCGTCGCCTGCGGCGAGAAGCTCGCCCTGTCGCAGGACGACATCCGCCTTCAGGGCTGGGCGATCGAAAGCCGGCTCTACGCGGAGGACCCGTTTCGCGGCTTCCTGCCCTCCATCGGGCGCCTGTCGCGCTATCGTCCGCCGGAGGAGGGCAGGCACGGCGACGTCGTCGTGCGCAACGACACCGGCGTCTTCGAAGGTGCCGAGATCACGATGTTCTACGACCCGATGATCGCCAAGCTGTGCACCTGGGCGCCCGACAGGCTCGCGGCCATCGATGCCATGAGCGATGCGCTCGATGCCTTCGTCGTCGACGGGGTGAACCACAACATGCCGTTTCTCGCCGCACTCATGCGTCATCCGCGCTGGCGCGAGGGGCGGCTGTCGACGGCGTTCATCGCGGAGGAATATCCCGACGGCTTCTCGCCACCCGAAGCGGACGCCGACGAGCAGAAGGTCGTCGCGGCGGTGGCGCTGACGGCCGAACTGCTGCGCAAGGACCGCCTCGACCGGTTCTCGGACCGCGTGGCGCCCCATTCGGGCGAGGTGCGGCGGGATTGGGTCGTTCGCGTGAACGAGAGCGACGTGCCGGTCCGGCTGGAAGACGGCTATCCGGGCACGCCGATCGAACTCGACGTCTCCGTCGGCGGGGACGCCCCCCTCACGGTCACCTCCGACTGGCGCCCCGGCGATGCCGTGTGGCGGGGCCGCGTCGGCGACCGGACGGTCACGGCGCAGCTTCGCCCCATGCCGAACGGGCTGCGCGTCGACTGGCAGGGTCTGTCCGCGACCGCCCGCGTGCTGACGCCGCGCCTGGCGGAACTGGCTGCCCTCATGCCGGTCAAGCTGCCGCCGGACACCTCGAAGATGCTTCTCTGCCCGATGCCCGGACTGGTCGTCTCGATCGCCGTCGCCGAGGGCCAGGAGGTCAAGGCGGGCGAGACGCTGGCCGTCATCGAGGCCATGAAGATGGAAAACGTGTTGAAGGCGGAACGCGACGTCGTCGTCGGAAAGATCCTCGCCGAGCCCGGGGCGAGCCTGGCGGTGGATGCGGTCATCATGGAATTCGCCTGAGCCCGGGCGGGCCGCTCAGACGGCCCGCTCGTTCGCGCCGACGAGGACCGTGGGCCCGAAGACCGCCTCGAACGCCCGCCGGAACAGCGTATCGACCTCCGGCATCGACACGATCAGCCCCAAATCCTCGAGGCTCGTGACGCCGTACTCGCGAATGCCGCAGGGCACGATTCCCGAATAGTGCTCCAGGTCGGGAGCCACGTTGAGGGCGAGCCCGTGGAAGCTCACCCAGCGGCGCAGCCGGATGCCGAGCGCGGCGATCTTGTCTTCCGCGGGCGCTCCCGAGGGCAGGGGCGGTCGATCCTTGCGCACCACCCAGACGCCGACCCGGTCCTCGCGGCGCTCGCCCCTGACGTTCATGGCGGCAAGAGTGTCGATGATCACGCTTTCGAGCGCCGAGACGAACCCCCGCACATCCTGCCTGCGCCGCTTGAGGTCGAGCATGACGTAGGCCACGCGCTGTCCGGGACCGTGATAGGTGTACTCGCCGCCGCGCCCGGTCCTGTGGACCGGGAAGCGCTCCGCCGTGACGAGGTCGTCCGTCCGGGCACTCGTCCCGCCGGTGTAGACCGGGGGGTGCTCCACGAGCCAGACGAGCTCGTCCGCGCGTCCCTCGGCGATGGCGGCGGCCTCGCTCTCCATGAAGTCGACCGCCGACGCATAGTCGGTCAGGCCCGAAGATATCAGCCACCGGACCGGCGGCGATCCGCTCGCCGCACGGAAGCTGATGTCGATGTCTCCCCGATCCATGCCGTCGCTCCTGTCCTTGCGCAGCATTTGGCAATTCGCGGCGCAAACTGCAAGTCGGCCGCCCCCCGGCGAACGGCCGCGTCATTCCCCGCGGCACGCCAAAAATCTCTCCCGTCGCTCTTGTGTGCCCCTGGGCCTTTTGCTACATGCAGCCCGCCGGCTTCGCTGGCTTCTACCGCGTGCGGTCGTGGCGGAATTGGTAGACGCGCAGCGTTGAGGTCGCTGTGGGGCAACCCGTGGAAGTTCGAGTCTTCTCGACCGCACCAGATCCCGCCTCTCAGTCTTGAAAATCCGGTGCTGTCGGGGCGTTCTCGCCGCGTTCTTACGCGTTGTCGGCAGTGCGGTCCGCCCGCGGCCCGCCGTCAGGCGAGCGCGGGAACGGAGGCTTCCACGACGGCGAGCGTCGCCATGTTGACGACGCCGCGCGAGGTGACGGACGGCGACAGGATGTGGGCCGGCATGGCGCTCCCGAGCAGGATCGGACCCACATGCAGGCCGTCGGTCATCGACTTGACGACGCCGAGGGTGATGTTGGCGGCGTCGAGGTTCGGGAAGACGAGGAGATTCGCCTCGCCGGCGAGCGTGCTGTCCGGCATGACCCGCTGGCGAAGCAGCTCCGAAATCGCCGAATCGCCGTGCATCTCGCCGTCGGCTTCGAGGTCCGGGTCGAGTTCGTGGACGAGCCTGATCGCCTTGCGCATCTTGAACGCGCTCTCCGAATCGCGCGAGCCGAAATTCGAGTGCGACACGAGTGCCGCGCGCGGGGTGATGCCGAACCGCCGGATTTCCCGGGCCGCCATGATGGTCGTTTCGGCCAGTTCCTCCGCCGTCGGGTTCAGGGACACGTAGGTGTCGGCGAAGAAGGTCGCGCCGCGCTGCGAGATCAGCAGGCTCATGGCCGAGAAGTCCAGCGCCCCCTCGCACTTGCCGATGATCTGGGCCACGTCCCGCAGGTGGCGGTCGTAGCGGCCTTCCACGCCGCAGATGAGGGCGTCGGCCTCGCCGCGCTTCAGCGACAGGGCGCCGATCACCGTCGGGTTCGTCCGCACGATCGTGCGCGCCGCTTCCGGGATGACGCCGAGCCGTCCGACGAGGGAGAAATAGAGATCGACATAGTCGCGGAAGCGCGGATCGTCCTCGGGGTTGGTCACCGAGAAGTCGATCCCCGGCCTGATCTTCAGGCCGTATCGCTTCAGGCGCGATTCGATGATGGCCGGCCGGCCGATGAGGATCGGCTGCGCGATGTTCTCCTCCAGCAGGACCTGCGCGGCGCGCAGCACCCGCTCGTCTTCGCCCTCGGCGAAGACGACGCGCTTCTTCTCCGCCCCCTTGGCGGCCGAAAACAGCGGCTTCATGATCAGCCCGGAGCGGAACACGAACCGGTTGAGCTGGTCGACATAGGCCTCCATGTCGGTGATCGGGCGCTTGGCGACGCCCGACTCCTCCGCCGCCCGCGCGACGGCCGGGGCGATGCGCAGGATGAGCCGCGGGTCGAAAGGCGAGGGGATCAGGTAGTCGGGCCCGAAGACCGGCGTCTCGCCGGAATAGGCCCGCGCGGCCACCTCCGAGGGCTCCTCGCGGGCAAGCGCGGCGATGGCGCGCACGGCGGCCCGCTTCATGTCCTCGTTGATCGTCGTCGCCCCGCAGTCGAGCGCGCCGCGGAAGATGTAGGGAAAGCAGAGCACGTTGTTGACCTGGTTCGGATAGTCCGAACGCCCGGTGCAGATCATCGCGTCCGGCCGCGCCGTGCGGGCGAGGTCCGGCATGATCTCCGGCACCGGGTTCGCGAGCGCCATGATCAGCGGCCGCTCGGCCATCTGCTCCAGATATTCGGGCTTCAGCACGCCGGCTGCCGACAGCCCGAGGAAGACGTCGGCGCCCGGAATCGATTCGCTGAGGTGCCGCCTGTCGGACTTTTGGGCGAAGGCCGATTTCCACCGGTCCATGAGCGCTTCGCGGCCCTCGTATACGAGCCCCTCGATGTCGTGCACCCAGATGTTCTCGCGCTTGGCCCCCAGCTCGACGAGCAGGTTGAGGCACGCCAGGGCCGCCGCGCCCGCGCCCGAAGCGACGATCCTGGCGTTCCGGATCGACTTGCCGGCGAGTTCGAGCCCGTTCAGGACGGCGGCGGCGACGATGATGGCCGTTCCGTGCTGGTCGTCGTGGAAGACCGGGATGCCCAGCCGGTCGCGCAACTGCTGCTCCACCTCGAAGCACTCCGGCGCCTTGATGTCCTCGAGGTTGATGCCCCCGAACGTCGGCTCCAGCGCCCCGATCACCTGCACCATCTCGTCGACGGTCGTGGCGTTCACCTCGATATCGAAGACGTCGATATTGGCGAATTTCTTGAAGAGAACCGCCTTGCCCTCCATCACGGGCTTGGACGCCAGGGGGCCGATCGACCCCAGCCCGAGCACGGCCGATCCGTTCGACACGACGCCGACGAGATTGGCCCGCGAGGTATAGTCCGCGGCCCTTTCCGGATCCTCGTATATGGCAAGGCAGGGCGCGGCGACGCCGGGCGAATAGGCCAGCGCCAGGTCGCGCTGGTTGCCGAGCGGCTTCGTCGCCTGGATCTCGAGCTTTCCCGGCCGCGGATATCGGTGAAAGAAGAGGGCGCTTTCGTTGAGGTCGCCGCTCGCCGGCTTGGGCTTGGACGGAGCAACGGCTCTCGTCGGCTCTTTCTTCTGGTCGGTCACGTTCGCGATCCCTCTTTCCTGGCCCCTGCGGTCCGGTGTGCCCCCCGCGTGCTTCGCGGCTGCTTGAGTCCTGCGATCCGCCCGCCCGCTCCCCGCCTGAGCGAGGGATAGATTGGATCGCGGCGAAAATCGAGTGACATCGCCGACTTTCGCCAAACTTGCCGCACCCGCCGCCGCCCGCCGGGGGCGGAAAAATCGCCGCATGCGCCGATCGCCGTCGAACGGTGACAGGACCGATCGAACCGGCTATGTCTGCGGGAATGACGACACCTTCTTCCTCATCGCGAGTCAACCAGCCGGTCGGTCTCGAAGCCCGTGAAGTGCCGGCCGGCCTGAAGGCCGTGGACGAGGATCACCACACCCGGCTGGTTCTGGAGGGCGACTGGCGGCACGCCGCCGTGGCCGGGGTCAACGAGCAGATGCTCGATCCGGGGCTGCGCGAGAGGCAGGGCCCGTTCGTCATCGACATGTCGGCGATTCGCCATGTGGATACGGCCGGCGCATGGCTGATAAGGCGGCTCCAGGGCACGCTGTCCGCAGCGGGCTCCGAGGTCTCGATCGAAGGGGCCGACAAGGAGGAACTCGCCCTTCTCGAAGCGGTGCCACAGACCCTGCCGGAACCCGCCTACGAGGAAGCGGACGAGCCGCAGGGCCTGTTTTCGAAGGTTTTCTCCCCGGTCGGCCAGACCGTCTACAGGGTCTGGGACGACGTCGTCGCCTCGATGTACATCCTCGGCTCGGCGGTCCGCGGCGCGCAGCTGAAGTTCAATCGCGCAAGCGGCGCCTCTCCGGCCGCGATCGTCTCGCAGATGGACCACATGGGCGTGCGCGCAGTGCCGATCATCGCGCTCATGTCGTTCCTGATCGGCGCCATCATCACCCAGCAAAGCGCCTTTCAGCTGCGCTTTTTCGGCGCGGAGATCTTCGTCGTGGATCTCGTGGGGATCCTGCAGCTGCGCGAGGTCGGCGTGCTGCTGACGGCGATCATGATCGCAGGGCGTTCGGGCAGCGCCATCACCGCCGAAATCGGGTCCATGAAGATGCGCGAGGAGATCGACGCGCTCAAGGTCATGGGCCTCAACCCGATCGGGGTGCTCGTCTTTCCCCGCCTCGTCGCCCTCGTCATCGTCCTGCCGCTGCTGACGGTCATCGCCGATTTCTCGTCGCTGTTCGGCGCCGGAGTCGTGGCCTGGAGCTACTCCCAGATCACCCCCGACGTCTTCCTCAGTCGCCTGCAGGGCGCCGTCGACATGTCGACGGTGATCTCCGGCATGCTGAAGGCGCCCTTCATGGCGCTGATCATCGGCATCGTCGCCGCGGTCGAAGGCCTGAAGGTCGGAGGCAGCGCCGAATCGCTCGGCCAGCACGTGACCGCCTCCGTGGTGAAGGCGATTTTCGTGGTCATTCTGGTGGACGGGCTGTTCGCGATGTTCTACGCGGCCATCGACTACTGACAGAATAGCAACTACCCGTCGAAAACTTGCGGATATGTCGCATAAGAAATTCCGAACCCGCGCCGCTTCTGCTATCGCAGCTTTCGAAGTTTGCATTGACGATCAGGGCCTTGCCGCTTGTCCGAACTGCTCGATCATGGGGATGTTGGAACCGGGACCCGTTCGACGGTCCTCGAGGCGCGTGACGTGTGCGTCTCGTTCGGTCCGCACAAGGTACTCGATCACCTGAACCTCGACATATACCACGGAGAGATCCTCGGCTTCGTCGGCGCATCAGGCGCGGGGAAATCCGTGCTCATGCGCACGATCCTGCGACTGCTGCCGCGCCAGTCCGGCGAGATCAGGATTCTCGGAGTCGACTACGATCACGCCGACGAGGAACGGCGCATCGCGCTGGACATGCAGCTCGGCGTTCTCTTCCAGCACGGCGCCCTCTTCTCGGCCCTGACCGTGAAGGAGAACATCCAGGTTCCGATGCGCGAATACCTGAAGCTGCCGCAGTCGCTCATGGACGAGCTCGCGCTGTTGAAGATCGATCTGGTCGGGCTCGGCCCGGAGGCCGCCGACAAATACCCGTCCGAGCTCTCGGGAGGCATGATCAAGCGCGCCGCGCTCGCCCGCGCGCTCGCCCTCGATCCGGCCCTCGTGTTCCTCGACGAGCCCACCTCGGGCCTCGACCCGATCGGCGCCGCCGATTTCGACGAGCTGATCGCCAAGCTTCGCGATACGCTCGGCCTCACGGTCTACATGGTCACCCACGATCTCGACAGCCTGTTCTCCGTGTGCGACCGAATCGCCGTCCTGGGAAATCGCAAGGTCCTCGTCGAGGGGAGCATCGACAAGATGCTCTCCTTTGACGACCCTTGGGTGAAGGCCTACTTTCGCGGAAAACGGGCGCGACTCATCCCGAACCGGCAGCATCGGGGCGAATCCTGATGCGCGGCAACTGACGATCGGACCTGGATGGAAACGAGAGCGAACTACGCAATTGTCGGATTTTTCACCGTCCTCGTGATCGCGGCCGCCTTCGGCTTCGTCTACTGGATGGCGAACTACGGCCGGACCGGCCAGATGGCCCCGATGCTGGTTCGCATTCCCGGCTCGGCCAACGGTCTGAGCGTCGGCTCGCCGGTCCGCTTCAATGGCATCCAGGTCGGCACGGTGCGGGGCCTGACGATCGACAAGGCGAACCCGAACTTCGTCGTCGCCCGCACCGAGGTGCGAACCGATGCGCCGGTCTACAAGACCACCAAGGCGATTCTCGAGATCCAGGGCCTGACCGGCTCGGCCTACATCGAACTCTCCGGCGGCGAAATCGAAGGCGAAAACCTTCTCCGCAAGACGCTGGAGACCGGACAGCCGGCGACGATCGAGGCGGCGCCGTCCAGCGTCACAAACATCCTGTCCACGGCCGACAAGATCCTGAGCAAGGTGAACGGCATCGTCGACCAGCTCGACGGCTTCACCAAGGACGCCCGCGGACCGCTGACCAGCACGATCAAGAACACGCAGACCTTCTCCAAGGCTCTGGCCGACAATTCGGCCGGCATCGACAAGTTCCTCTCCGCGGTCTCCTCGCTCTCCGATACGATCCGCAACCTCTCCGGCCGGCTGGATTCGACGCTTGCCAGCGCCCAGAAGCTGGTCGAGGCGGTCGATCCGGATCAGGTGAAGGACATCGTCTCGAACGTCGACCAGACGTCGAAGCAGATTGCGACCGCTTCGGCCGGCATCGACAAGACCCTGCAGGCGTTCAAGGAGACGGCCGATACGTACCGCGCGGTCGGCGAGAAGGCGCAGAAGACGCTCGATCGGGTCGATACGCTCGTCGCCCAGGTCGACCCGAAGAAGGTCGGCGAGGCCGTCGACAACATCAGCCGGGCGAGCGCCGAGGCCACCCAATCCCTCGCCAGCGTCCGCGACCTCGTTTCCGCCGTCGACCCGGACAAGGTGAAGAGCATCGTATCCAACGTCGACAAGGCCGCGGGGCAGGTGGCGACCGCCTCCACGGGCCTGGACCAGACGCTGCAGGCGTTCCGGCAGACCGCCGACACCTACCGCACGGTCGGCGAGAAGGCTGCGAAGACGCTCGACCGCGTCGACGCGCTCGCCGCCGGCCTCGACCCGAAGAAGGTCGGCCAGACCGTCGACAACATCGCGGCGGCAAGCGCGGAGGCGAGGAAGTCGCTGGCCCAGGTTTCCAAGGTGATCGAACAGTTCGACAAGCATACGGACGACATCGACCAGACGCTGACCAACATCAGCGAGATGTCGAAGAAGCTGAACGCCGCCTCCTCGAGGGTCGACGCCGTGCTCGCGAAGGTCAACGGCTTCCTCGGCGACGGCAACGCCTCGTCGGTCC
This sequence comes from uncultured Alphaproteobacteria bacterium, assembly GCA_963838155.1. Lineage (GTDB taxonomy): Bacteria > Pseudomonadota > Alphaproteobacteria > Rhizobiales > Rhizobiaceae > Pararhizobium_B. Next base: position 247,475 of record CAWIQE010000002.1, on the reverse strand, counting down.
TCGCCGATGCCAAGAGCACGCTGAAGTCGTTCAAGCAGATGGCGGACAATCTCAACAGCCGCATCGGCCCGATCGCCTCGAACGTGCAGAGCTTCACGGGATCGGGCTTCAAGGATATCCAGGCGCTGGTCGGCCAGATGCGGCAGGCGGTCGGCCAGATCCAGAGCAGCCTTTCGTCCCTCGAACAGAACCCGCAGCGGCTGATATTCGGCGGGAACGAGGTCAAGCAGTATTCGCCGGGCGCGGGCGGCCGGCCGCGCCGCTGACGCGCATATGGTGTAAACGAACGGAGCCGAACCGTGTGCGGGAGCACGGTTTCGAGCGGAAGGGGCAGGCATGAAGAGAACGAGATTCTGTCGGGGGGTGCTGGTGCTTGCGGCCATGTCGACGATTGCCGGCTGCGCCGGCTTTCCTTTCGGCAAGTCGCCGCCCGACACCTACGACCTTTCCGCACCCTCGAAGGTCTCGGGACCGCCCGCCCGGCGCCGTCAGCTGCTCGTGCCCACGCCGACGGCCCTAAAGGCCCTCGGCAGCAATCAGGTCGTGGTGCGGACCTCTCCGTCGTCGATCCAGTATCTCTCGAATTCGCAGTGGAGCGACAGCCTTCCCAACATCGTGCAGGCGCGGCTGATCCAGGCTTTCGAGGACACCGGCCGCCTCGGCGGCGTGGGCAGGCCCGGCGACGGGCTGGCCATCGACGACCGCGTGCTCACCGAAATCCGGGCCTTCGGGGTCTCCACCGTCGGAGCACCCGTGGCGGATGTGGAGATCTCCGTGCGCATCCTCGACGACAAGAACGGCGTGGTGCGCGCCCATCGCGACTTCAAGGCGAGCATTCCGGTCGGCGGCAGCAGCAACGCGGCCTTCGTCTCTGCGCTGAACGCATCCTTCGACGCCGTCATCCGCGACATCGTCTCCTGGACCCTGACAACCGTTTAGAGCGTGTCCGCGCTTCACGGAAGCGCGGACACGCTCTGTCTCATTATTCTTGCGCGCTTCCGGACGGAAAACCGGGTTCCACTTTTCCTGGAAGCGCTCTAAAATCCGCATGTCAGGCGCCGCAACGCTGAAAGGCCCGCCCCGGAAAACCGGGGCGGGCCTTTGCTTTTTGCTCTCGTCCGAAAGGCTTTTCGCCTCAGGCGGCTTCGCGCTCCTTGACCGGCGTGAGCGTGCTGCGGCGCACCTCGGCGTCGGTGAGCACGCCGCCGGCCCTCAGCAGCGCCGCGAAACGGCCGTTGCTCTGGCTGAGTTCGTTGAAGCTGCCCATCTCCACGATGCGGCCGCCGTCGACGAAGATCACCTTGTCGGCCTCGCGCACGGTCGACAGCCTGTGGGCGATGATGAAGGTCGTCCGGCCGGCCCTGAGCGAGTCGATGGCGCACTTCACCCTGGCTTCCGTCTCGACGTCCAGCGCGCTGGTGGCTTCGTCCAGCACCAGGATCGGCGCGTTCTTCAGGATCGCACGTGCGATGGCGATGCGCTGGCGCTCGCCGCCGGACAGCTTTCCGCCGCGTTCGCCGACGGCCGTTGCGAAGCCGGCGCACTTGGACTGGATGAAATCGGCCGCAGCCGCTGCACCGGCCGCCTCGGCGATCTCGTCGTCCGACGCATTCTCGCGCCCGAGGCGAATGTTGTCGGCGATCGAGCGGTTCAGGAGGCCCGCGTCCTGGAACACGGTCGCGATGGAGTTGCGCAGGGATTTGCGCGTCACCGTCGCGATGTCGACGTCGTCGATGAGGATCCGTCCGCTGTTGGGTTCGAACACCCGCTGCAGGAGGTTCATCAGCGTCGTCTTGCCGGCACCCGTCGGGCCGACGATGGCGATCGTCTCGCCCGCCTTGGCCTCGAAATCGATCGAGGAGACACCGTTTTCCGACCCGTCGAACGAGAACGACACGTCCTCGAAGCGAATGTGCCCGCGCACGTTCGCCAGGTCGCTTGCGCCTTCCGGTTCCTTACGGTCGGCCACGGCGTCCTCGAGGGCGTAGAATTCCTCCAGCTTGGAGCGGGCGTCGAAGATCTGGTTGACGAACTGGCTGAGCTGGTCGAGCCGGCTGATGAGCAGGTTGGCGAAGCCGATGAACGCGACCACCGCGCCGACGCCGAGCGAGCCCTGGCTGACGAGAACCGCGCCGACGATCAGGATCACCATCATCGAAAGCGTCGAGGCCATGCGATGCATGCCGGTCGCGAGCGCCCACCAGTCCAGCACGGGAAACTGGGCGGAGAGGAGGTTGGTGGTGTAGGCGCGAAGCTGATGCGTTTCCTGCTCGATGCGGTTGTAGCTGTGCAGGACCGAGACGTTGCTGATCGAATCGCTGACATGCGCGAACACCCGATGGTGGTGCTGCTCGACCGACGCCTGTCCGGACTTGGTCTTCTCGATGACGAGCCGGCTCGTCATGAAATAGACGATGCCGAGCACCACGAGGATCGACGACAGCCGGTAGTCCATGGAAAACGCGGTCGGTATCAGAAGCCCGATGGCGACCGCGGTCGACAGGTGCTGGCGCATGAACTCCAGCCAAAGGCTCGACAGGGCCTCGGTGGCGCGGAGCAGGGTGTGCAGCGCGTTCGAGGTCCCGCGCTTGCTGTGCCACGACAGCGGCATCGAGATCACGCGGCTGAAGGAATCCGTCAGGACTTCGACCCGGCGCCGGTGCGCAAGGCGGTCGGCCTCGCGCGCCACGAGGACGAAGGCAACGGTCGAGAAGACGCCGAGCACCGCCCAGCAGACAAGATTGGTGACGATGCTTCCATGCCCGGACATCGCATCGATGATGCGGCCGAAGAAGACCGGCTCGGCGATCATCACCGCCGCGAGCACGACGTTCGCCGCGGTGACGAGGCCGACCCTTGTCCTGTGAGCGGACAGATATCTGAGAGCCCGGAGGTAGACTTGAAGTAATGACACTGGGGTACCCCACAGCCTGAGTTAGAAGATTGGAGCGCATGGCTGCCTCGCGCCGTGCGTCGAAATATAAGGGTTGCCCGGCGAAAATGTTTCGCAAAAACAAACAATTCTGCGAATCAGGCTGATATGATCCGTGAGATTGTAACAATCGCCTCCGCCCGGCCGCCCGGCGGTGGCGGGCATTCGAAACCACGCCGGACGCCGGCTCGACCCGTCGGGCGAAAAGGCAAAGAAGCGTAACGATGCGTGAATGCGCTAAGGCCCGAATATGTCTCATGTATCGATTTGCGACAACAGTGTCGCGGGAGCCTTGCGAGGCGGGATGCGTGATCGCGAGCGGGCGCGCCCTCCGTCTCCCCGCCGATGCCGCGCGGGTCTCACCAGGTGTGAGTCCGTTACGCATTGTGATTGCGGGTTTGCCGCCGGAAGGGCCGCTTACGTGGCTGCGCGGCTGAAACGTCCGCGTCGAAGCTGTGCCGACCGTGACTCGCTTGGGCGGAACGCGCGCGAAAGCCTCGGTTCGGCACAGCTTCGACGCGATGCAGAACATTCGAAATTCTTCATTAAGAATTCGTTGAACGTTGCACGCACTGGGAGAAAACCGTTGGGCGGCGTTGAACGTTCAGGGAGGCGGAGTGGGCGTCCGGAAGCTGCTTTCCGGCGGGAGGCGGCTACGACTACCGGGTTGCCCGTTTCTGCAAGGTCCTGCAGACGCTGAAGTGACTAGCCAGCGTCCCCGGAAGGTTACATAGTCGCAGCCGGGCGCCGGGGTCGGCGCCCGGCCCGTTGTCCGCCGGAGCCCGTGTCCGCCTGAGACTGTGGGAGGCCTGCCAGGTGAAAGAGGAAATCGAACTATTGGCGCGGCGCCTTTGCGACGATCCGCGCATCGCCACCAGGACGCTGTGGCGCATGATCAAGGACATCGACGAGGAGATGCGCCTCGTCGCGAAGTCCGACCGGCCCGTTCCGCGTACCGTCGCCGAACTGAGGGAAATCGTCGCCCGCGCCTGCCTGCTCCGTCAGGAGCTGGACCATGAGCGCGGGAACGAAATCCCTGCCAGGCGTAGCTGATCGCGTCCCTTTCGGTTCACTTCCGTCTTTCGAGGAGGGCGAGCAGCGAGGACGTATCCCAGCGGTTTCCGCCCATGGCCTGGACATCGGCGTAGAACTGATCCACGAGCGCGGCCACCGGCAGGCGCGCACCGTTGTTGCGCGCTTCGTTGAGCACGATCGAGAGATCCTTGCGCATCCAGTCCACCGCGAATCCGTGGTCGTACTTGCCCTTGTCCATCGTTTCCCAGCGGTTCTCCATCTGCCAGGATCCCGCAGCGCCCTTCGAGATCACGGAGATCACCTTCTCGATGTCGAGGCCCGCCTTCTTGCCGAAATGGATGCCCTCGGCGAGACCCTGGACGAGACCGGCGATGCAGACCTGGTTGATCATCTTGGTCAGCTGGCCCGCGCCGGCCGGTCCCATGAGCCCGACCATGCGGGCATAGCAGTCGATCACCGGCTTCGCCTTGTCGAAGTCCGCCTGGTCCCCGCCGACCATGACCGTCAGCGCACCGTTCTCGGCGCCGGCCTGGCCGCCCGAGACCGGGGCGTCGAGAAATCCGGCGCCGCGCTCCCTGGCGGCGGCGTCGAGTTCGCGGGCGATCTCCGCCGATGCCGTGGTGTTGTCCACGAAGACGGCGCCTTTCCCGAGCCCGGCGAACGCTCCGTCCTCCGTCAGGGTGACGGAGCGCAGATCGTCGTCGTTGCCGACGCAGGCGAAGACGAAATCGGCCCCTTCGGCCGCTTTCGCCGGGGTCGCGACCGCCTTGCCGCCGAATTCCGCCGCCCATTTCTCCGCCTTGGACGACGTTCGATTGTAGACCCGCACGTCGTGTTTCCCACGCACCTTCAGATGCCCGGCCATCGGGTAACCCATCACGCCCAAGCCGATAAAAGCCACGGTTGCCATCGCCTGTGTCCTTCTGCAAAGGTTGTTTCAAACACGCCTCAGGGGGACATAAAGCAATGCGGCGGCTGCTCAAAGGTCTTGTCCGGCTTATTTTTACGGTCGTTCCGCTCCTCGTCCTGGCGGTCGGGCTGCTCATGCTGTGGCTGTCCCGGTCGCTGCCGGACGCATCCGGCACCGTCCGCATCGACGGTCTGTCGGGACCTGTGACGATTACAAGGGACGCCCACGGCGTGCCGCATGTCGACGGCGCGACGCGCGAGGACGTCTATGCCGGGCTCGGCTTCGCCCAGGCCCAGGACCGCCTGTGGCAGATGGAGCTGAACCGCATCGCGGGGCAGGGGCGTCTGTCCGAGATCTTCGGCGAAAAGACGGTGCCGACCGACGTCTGGCTGCGGTCGATGGACCTTTACGGGGCCGCGAAGGACTCCTTGAAATCGCTCAGTCCCGGCGCCCGCAAGGCGCTGGAGGCCTACGCCCGCGGGGTCAATGCGTTTCTGAGGCAGGCGCCGCCGGCATTCTCCTCGAAACTGCCGCCGGAGTTCGTGATCCTCCGGCACGATCCGGAGCCGTGGACGCCGGCGGACACGCTCGTCACCATCAAGATGATGTCGGTCCAGCTCGCGCAGAACCTCGACGAGGAGATCGACCGCCTCGCCTTCGCCAGGCAGGGCCTCGGTTCGGACGAGATCGACGATTTGTTGCCGCCGCTGCAGTCGGACCACCCGCCGGCGCTGCCGGATCTCGGAAAGCTTCTCGGATTTGCCGCGCACCCCGCGACGCAGGCGGACCGGACGGGGAAGGCGCAACGGTCGATGCTGGCCGGGCTCGCCATGCCTCCCGGCTCCGGCGCCTCCAACAACTGGGTCGTCTCGGGCAGCCGCACCGAGAGCGGCAAGCCTATCCTCGCCAACGATCCCCATCTCGGCCTGACGGCGCCGTCCATCTGGTACCTGGCCGACCTCCGCGTCGAGAAGGAGTTCGACCGTCCGCGCAATCTCGTGGGCGTCACGCTGCCGGGCACGCCGTTCGTCCTGCTCGGGCGGGGAAGCTCCATCGCCTGGGGCTTCACCAATACCGGCGCCGACGTCCAGGACGTCTTCGTCGAAAAAATCGATCCCAAGGATCCCCAGAAGTACCTGACGCCGGACGGATCGGCGAAATTCGGCGAGAAGACCGAGACGGTCCACGTCAAGGGCGGCGACGACGTGATCTTCACCCGCCGCTGGACCCGGCACGGACCGGTCCTGCCGGCCACCTATCGCGACCTGAACAAGCTGCTTCCGGACGGCACCGTCGCCGCGCTCGAATGGACGGCACTGGCCCATGACGATACGACCGCCGAAACCGGCTACGACATGTGGACCTTCCGGACGGTCGCGGACTTCCAGGAGGGAATGAAGAGTTTCGTCTCGCCGGTCCAGTCGATGGTGGTCGCCGACACCGACGGCAATATCGGCCTGATCGCGCCGGGCCGCATCCCGGTCCGCGACCCGAAGAACGACGTGGCCGGCCGCGCGCCGGTGCCGGGCTGGGATGCCCGCTACGACTGGAAGGGAACCATCCCCTTCGCCGACCTGCCGCGGCAGACGAACCCGCCGAAGGGCGCCATCGGTACGGCCAACACGAAGATGGTGGGCCCCGACTATCCGCATTTCCTGACTTTCGACTGGGACGAGCCCTATCGCCAGCAGCGCATCGACCAGCTGATCGTGAACGCGGCGGGAAAGCAGACGCCGGAGACCTCCCGAAAGGCGCAGGGCGACGTCTACTCCACCGCCTTCGCGGAGATCAAGCCGATCATGCTGAAGCTGGTGGCCGGCCGCAGCGACGTCGATACCGGCGTGCTGTCGGGCCTCCGGAGCTGGGACGACACCATGTCGGCGAACTCCGCGGAACCGCTGATCTTCATGGCCTGGATCCGTCGGGCGATGATGGACATCTACGCGGACGATCTCGGCCCGGCCTTCGGGCCGTGGTTCAGGATCCGGGTCCACGCACTAGAACGGGCGCTCGGCGGGCATCCTGCGCGCGACTGGTGCGACGACCGAAGGACGACCGAGGTGGAAGATTGCGGCGCCATCCTCGCCCGCGCGCTCTCCTCCTCGCTGGCCGATCTGGAGCGGCGCTACGGCACCGACCGGTCGGCGTGGAAATGGGGCCCGGTCCACATGGCGGAAGGCCGGCACCGGCCCTTCTCGAACGTGCCGCTCCTCAAGTCGATCTTCGACGTCGACATCGCGAGTCCCGGCGGCCCGTTCACCCTCGACAGGGGTCTCGGCGACGTCGCGGACGAAGAGGACCCCTTCGGCAACACCCATGCGGCCAGCTATCGCGGGATCTTCGACCTTTCCGACCTGGACAAGTCCACCTACATCCAGACCACCGGTCAGTCGGGCAACGTCTTTTCCCGCCATTATGCCGACCTTGCCAAGCCATGGGTCGCGGTGCGGTCGATCGCGATCCCGACCGATCCGGCGGCCTACGCAGCGCATTCGGCGGGCGTCTGGCACCTGCAACCGGCCCGATGACGGCCGGGGCCGCGGCCGCAGACCCGTTCTCCCCTCTTCGGGACTGGATCCGGCTGGCGCCGTCGGGCGACGAAGAGATGTCCCGGGATCGGCGCGCCCTCCTCGTGGCGCACGGTGATGGGGTCGGCCGAGACGGTGTCGATGCCGGCGGCAGCAAGGGCCCGGCGTACGTAGTCCTCGCTGTGGGCGAACCGCTGGTGCGGCCCGACCATGAACGGCCGGCCGGCAAAGACGGCGTCGGGCAAGGTCTCGCTCGAGAACACGAGAAGCGCACCGGCGTCGAGGCACCGTGCCGCGCCGGCGAAGAAGTCGTCGAGGGCGCCGACATAAGGCAGCACGTCGGTCGCCACGACGAGATCCCACGGCGGCGCGTCGATGTCGCCGAGGAAGTCGCTGAGTTCGCCGACATAGAGATCGTCGTAGACGCCGCGCTCGTCGGCCATCTCGACCATTTTTTCGGAAAGGTCGATGCCGGTGGAATGGGCGCACATGTCCCGCAGGGCGCTTCCGGTCAGGCCGGTGCCGCAGCCGAGGTCCAGCATGCGCGGGAAGAAGACGGGACCCTCTGCCTGCAGCCGTTGCCGGACCAGGAGGGGCACGCAGTAGCCCAGCTGTTCGACGAGCACGTCGTCGAAAGTCTCGGCGTTCTGGTCGAACAGGGTGGCGACGTAGGCGTCCGGCGCCTTGGCCGGCGTCTCTCCGCGTCCGATGCTGGCGAGCCGCACCGACGCGCCCCCATGGTCCTCCGGGTCGAGCGCCAGCACCTCCGCGTAGGCGGCGGCCGCAGCGTCGAGTTCGCCGGCCTTTTCCAGCGCCAGCGCGCGATTGTATGCCTCGGCGAGCGCCTCTTCGTCGATCGGGGAAGTGACCGTCATGTCTCGCCGGTTCGCGTCTGGTTCGGATGACGGCGTCATAGACCGCCCGGCGACGGCCTGCAACGGTCTTGCCCCGCGAAAGCCTCCGCCCGGTGCGCCCCTGGAGCGCTTCCAGGAAAAGTGGAGACCGGTTTTCCGTCCGGAAGCGCGTAGAAACAAAGTGATAGAGCGTGTCGGCGATTCAGTGAATTGCCGACAGGCTCTAATGCAGCACGAGCTCTCCGTCGAGCGACCGCCACTCGCTGGCCCCCACGAGCCTTTTGTGGGTGTAGCGGACCGAATGCAGCGCGCCTTCGAGCGTTTCACGCCAGAAGCGAAGGAAACCGTACATCTCGGGGAAGTCCGGAGCGATGTCGTAGTCCTGCCAGATGTAGCTTTGCAGCAGCGTCGGATGGTCCGGCAACCTGTAGAGGATTTGCGCAGTGGTCAGGCCGTAGCCCTGCAACTGCAGTTCGATGTCTCGCCGATGTTTCTTCATTCGAGCCTCTTCCTGACGATGACGACTCGTCAAGTGTGCATGCGAATGGAACGGACGTCTATTGCGAACGCCGCAAAATTGTACTAATTACCTATACAAATCATGATGTTAGCAGCATGGGTGAGCGGCTGCTGACATCGGAGCCGGTCTGCATCGCCGGCGGCCGCCGGGCAAAACGGAACGGCGGTCCTGGAGCGCTTCCAGGAAAAGTGGAAACCGGTTTTCCGTCCCCGGGTGCGGACAGGGTCTAGTGGTCTGACCCAAACGGATGGTACCCATCCGTTTGGAAAAGTCAGCCCACAAGCTATTGATCTGGTGGGGCGATTTTTCCTAACAGATGGTACCATCTGTTAGGATCGCACCACTAGCGTACGAGATGCCGGGTAATGCGCACCTCGATCCACGCGAGCACGTTGCGGAGCAGTTCCACGACGACGAGGTAGAAGATCGCGGCCCAGATGTAGCTCTGGAAATCGAAGGTGCGCGAAAAGGCGTAGCGCGTCTGTCCCATGAGATCGAGCACCGTCACGATGGCGACGATCGCCGATCCCTTCACCATCAGGATGACCTCGTTTCCGTAGGGCCGAAGCGCCACGATCAGCGCCTGCGGAAGGACCACCTTGCGGAACGTCTGGAACGTCTTCAGCCCGAGGGCGGCCGCAGCCTCCAGCTGTCCGCGAGGAACGCTTTCGATCGCGCCGCGAAGAATTTCAGCCTGGTAGGCCGCGGTGTTCAACGTGAAGGTGAAGAGCGCGCAGTTCCATGCGTCCCGGAAGAAGATCCAGAGGCCGACCGCCTCGAGCTGTTTGTGAAAGGTGCCGAAACCGTAATAGATGAGAAAGAGCTGCGCGATCAGCGGCGTCCCGCGGAAGAAATAGACATAGGCGAAGGCGAGCTGCCTCAGGACGGGATTGCGCGACATGCGACCCATGGCGATCGGCAGCGACAGCACCGCCCCGAGGCAGACCGAGATGACCACCAGGGTCAGGGTGGTCGCCAGCCCCGAAAGATAGCGCGGACCGTATTTCGCGACGTATTCCGGATCCCACGCCGAAACGAGATAGAGGACCAGGGCTGCTCCGGCGGCCAGCCAGAAGACGACCATCGCCGTCCCGGCAATGCGCGTGCGGGTCCACGGGCGGGGCGGCGGAGCCGGCGGTGCCTGGGGCGGGATGATCGCCTCGCTCGTCGTCATCGCGGCGTATCCGCCTTCTTGGTCCATTGTTCGATCCAGCCGATGACGATGGACGACAGCATGGCCAGCACGAGATAGAGCAGACAGGCCACGCCGAAGAACAGGAAGGCGTCCTTGGTGACGCGCGCCGCGATCCCGGTCTGGCGCAGGATATCGGACAGCCCGATGACCGAGACGAGCGCGGTATCCTTCAGGAGCACCATCCAGAGATTGCCGAGGCCGGGAAGGGCGATGCGGATCAACTGCGGCAGGATGATGCGGTGGAGCGTCTGGCTTCGGTGCAGGCCGAGCGAATCCCCGGCTTCGTACTGGCCGTAGGGGATCGCCTTGAAGGCGGAGAGGAAGACCTCCGACGCATAGGTGGAAAACACCACGCCGAGAGCGACCAGCCCGGCCGCGAACGTGTTGATCTCGATGTCCGCGGTGACGCCGAGAAGGGTCAGCAGCTGCCGCAGCCCGATCTGGATCCCGTAATAGACAAGGAAGAGCGTCAGCAGCTCGGGCAGGCCGCGAAAGATCGTCGTGTAGACGTCGGCCGAAAGACGCAGCGTGCGCTCGCCGCTCTGCTTGGCCAGCGCGACCAGAAATCCGACCGCGAGGCCGAAGGGCAGGGTGGCGAGCGAAAGCGTGGTCGTGACCAGCATGCCCATGGCGATCTCGTCGCCGTAGCCAGCCTTCCCGAACCCGAGCAGCATCAGGGTCGAATTCATCTGTTCCCGCTTATCGTTCTCGGCCGTGTCGCCTGTTCGTTGCCGGCGATAACATCATCTGACGCCCTTCGCGTCCACCCGAAATCGGAATCGCCGACCGACGCAAACGGCGCGCCCATCGGTCGAAGGACGCGCCGCTGCCCGGTCGATGTCGATTTTCGACGGCGTCAGCTGCCGTTCGTATCCTCGCCGTAGACGTCGAAGTCGAAATACTTGTCGTTGATCTTCTTGTAGGTGCCGTCCTTGCGGATCGCCGCGATGGCGTCGTTGAACATCGCCTTCAGGTCCGTATCGCCCTTCCTCAGTCCGATGCCGACGCCGACGCCATTGATCTTCGGATCGACCTTGAGCGTCCCGAGAAGCTTGCAGCACGATCCGTCGCTGGACTTCAGCCATTGCGACAGCACGACCACGTCGTCGATGACCGCGTCGAGACGTCCGTTCGACAGGTCGAGCTTGTATTCGTCGGCCGTCGGGTAGAGCTTCAGCTGCGCGTCGGGCAGGTGGGCCTGCGCATAGTTGGCGTGGGTGGTGGCGGACTGCGCACCCAGGACCTTCCCGTCGAGTTGCTTGTCGAGGGCGTCCCGGTCGAGCATCTTGCCGCTGGCCGGCCCCTTGAGGCCCGAGTTCTTCGGCACGCCGATCGCGGGGGGCGTGTTGTAGTACTTGTTGGTGAAGGCGATCTTCTTCTCGCGTTCCGGCGTGATCGACATCGATGCGATGATCGCGTCGAACTTTCCGGCGAGCAGCGCCGGGATCATGCCGTCCCAGTCCTGGGTGACGAATTCGCACTTGACCTTCATCTGCTCGCAGAGGGCCTTGGCGATGTCTACGTCGAAGCCGACGAGCGAGCCGTCCGGCTTCAATTCGTTGAAGGGGGGGTAGGCACCTTCGGTGCCGATCTTGACGACTTTCCAGTCCTTCGCATTCGCCGTTCCCATGCCGAATGCGAGAATTGCGGCGGAAAACGCCAAGATCAGATGGCGGGATAGTCTCATTTTTGTTCCTCTCGTCTTGCCTGCAGCTTGTTGATCACCGCATCCCGTGGCCGTCGGGCCGTCGTCCGGCCCGAAGGGTGAGCGATATTCCCACCGTTCAAGCAGGAAATGCAAGCCGTTATGAAGACGCCCGGCGCAGCCTGCCGGGGCGGGACGGCGTCAGGCGTCCCGGCGAGCGATCCGAGCCGCCATGGCCAGATCCTCCGGCGTGTTGACGTTGAAGAAGGGATCGACCTGCACGAACGGAAAATCCACGATGTCCGGCGCGCAGCGGGTCGTGAAGGCCCGGACCGAGAAATCCTCGGTGCTCCGCAACCAGGTGTCGAGGGGTGCGCGCAGGGAGACCGGCCAAAGGCCGAAGACCGGATGCAGCCGCCCCCCGCTCGAAGCCAGGGCGACGCCCGTGGGGTCTCCGAGACCTCGGACGAGCCTCGAGACCAGGTCGACCGGGAAGAAAGGCGCGTCCACTGCAGCCGTCGCGACATGGGTCGCGCCGCCGACGGTCTCCGCGTGAAGCAATGCCGCGAGGATGCCGGCAAGCGGTCCTGCGTGGCCGGGAAGGGTATCGCGCACGACCGGCAGGCCGGTCGCTTCGTGGACAGGCGAGGGGTCGTTGGCATTGACGATCAGCCGGCCGACCTGGGGCCGCAGCCGGGCAGCGGCACGGTCGAGCAGCGTGTGCCGGCCGAGCATCGCCAGCGCCTTGTCCTGCTTCATCCGAACCGAGCGGCCGCCGGCGAGAATGCAGCCGACGATCGTTTCCGCCGCAACGGCAGCCATGGCACAATCCCTGAAATCGATGCTCCGCGCCGGGGCGCCCGCGTCTGCTTCCCGTGCAATCTCATCCGGAAAAGGCACTCCGCGCAAGCCGGCCGACCCGCATTCCACGACCCGGGCGGTTTACATGAGGCTTGAATGCGCTAGGCTTTACATGAGCAGACCGGCCGCGAACGACGCGGCCGCGATGCCGGTCGCCCGCGCAGGACGCGGGGAAACCCGGCCGGACCCGTGGACAAACCGAAACGCTAAGCAAGAGAGGCGAGCATGACCAAACCGGAAAACGGTGATGTCGTACGCGTACACTATACCGGCCGGCTGACGGACGGGACGGAATTCGACACCTCCTCGGGCCGTGAGCCCCTGCAGTTCGAGGTCGGCTCCGGCCAGATCATCGAAGGCCTCGACCGCCAGATCGCCGGCATGGAGGAAGGCGCCAAGGAAACCGTCACGATCCCGGCCGTGGAGGCATATGGCGAGCGCCGCCCCGAGCAGGTTCAGGACATTCCGCGCTCCGCCATCCCGGAGGAGATCGAGCCGACCCCCGGCCTGCAGCTCCAGGCGACGACCCAGTCCGGCCAGCCGGTGCCGATCGTCGTCGTGAACGTCACGGAGGAGACGGTGACCGTCGACGCCAACCATCCGCTCGCCGGCCGGGACCTCGTCTTCGACGTCGAGCTGGTGGAAATCATCAAGGCCGCCTGAGGCCGACGGGCGAATCAGGCCGCCGGGCGCATCGCGCCTGCCGCGCGGAGCTCAGCTCCGCGCCTCGATCCATTGCCGGGCCTCGTCCATGCGATTCGCGACGAGGCCCCCGGCAATGCGCCTGCCCACGGCGGCGCCGAACTTGTAGCCGTGTCCCGAGCATGCGGAGACGACGGTCACCCGGTCCTCGCTCCGGACGAGGAAATGCTCGTCCGACGTAAAGGTGTAGGCGCAGGTACGGACGTCTTCCACGCCGTATTCGTCGATACGCGCGAGCGGCGGCGAGAAGTAGTTGCGGATCCGGATACCCTCGTCCGGCGCGGGCGTCCTGTCGGCGTCGGGATCCGACCGGCGCTTGTGCACGCCGGCGCCGACCTTCAGGCCGGTGCCCGCCACCGGGGGGAGCAGGTAGCCGTCCACCGTGCCGCCGACGTCCAGTATGGCCGGAGCCGTCTCCCAGGCGCGCTTGAGGTCGTCGGGCGGCGTCAGGTAGGCGACCGCCGTACGGTACGGCGTCAGCCGGCTTTCGAGCTCCGGAACAAGCTTCAGGATCCACGCCCCGGCGGTCACGACGATCCTGTCGGCGTGCAGCGACCGGCCGTCGGCAAGCGCCACGGTGCCGCCGGCGGCATCGATCGCCTCGGCTCGGGCGCCGGTCATGATCGTCGCACCCGCCTGCCTCAGCCACGACAGCATCCCCGCCGCGATCCGTTCGCAGAGCAGGACGCCGCCTTCGGGGCTGAAGCCGACGCGCCGGACGGTGCGGGCATCGAGGAAGGGGTAGACCGATTCGACACGCTCTGCGGCGATGTCCTCGACCGGATACCCCGCTTTCAGGAGACCGTCGTAGTAAACGTCCGCCTCGTCTCCCGGCTGTTGCGAGACGAGAAGGAAACCGGTGTCCACCAGCGGCTTTTCGCCGAGGTCGTCCCAAAGCTCGTCCCAAGCCTCGTAGGCCTCGTCGATCCGGCTCTGGTAGCCGCCGAGGTTGCCGTAGGCGCGCCGGATGATGCGGTGCTGGTCGCCGGAGGCGGAAAGCGGATTGGGAATGACGCCGGCCTGTTCGAGGAGCGTCACCCGGATCCCTCGCTTGCTTAGCGACCATGCGGTCGAGAGGCCGGAAATGCCTGCGCCGACGACGACAACGTGCATGAAAAGTCTCCTGACCCGCCGCGGTCCGGCCTAACCGGCATACGGCGGCGAAAAGCCGGCCGAAGCGAAAACGGTCCGCAGCGTCGTGTCCCGGTTGCGGCTGTCAGCCGCCGGTCACGCTCATGTGGCGCTGGACCGCCGGCCGCTTGTGTTCCCGGTCGATGATGAAATCGTGCCCCTTCGGTTTCCGCCCGATCGCCTCGTCGATGGCCGCGGAAAGAAGGTCGTCGCCCTCCGACGCGCGAAGCGGCGCCCGCAGGTCCGCCGCATCGTTCTGTCCCAGGCACATGTAGAGAGTCCCGGTACAGGTCAGGCGAACGCGGTTGCAGCTTTCGCAGAAATTGTGCGTCAGCGGCGTGATGAAGCCGAGCCGGCCTCCCGTCTCCTCCACCGCGACGTACCGAGCGGGCCCTCCGGTCTTGTAGGGAATGTCGGTCAGCGTGTAGTCGCGCGCCAGGCTCGCGCGCACCTCCGACAGCGGCAGGTACTGGTCGGTTCTGTCGGCGTCGATCTCGCCCATCGGCATGGTCTCGATGACCGTCAGGTCCATGCCGCGGCCATGGGCCCATCGCATGATCGACGGGATTTCGGTGTCGTTGAAGCCTTTCAGCGCCACCGTATTGATCTTGATCGCCAGGCCGGCCGCCTGCGCCGCATCGATACCCGCCATCACCTTCGCGAAGTCTCCCCACCGGGTGATCGCATGGAATTTCTGCGGGTCGAGCGTGTCGAGGGAAACGTTGATCCGCCGCACGCCGCACGCCGCGAGGTCCTCAGCGAAACGGGCGAGCTGCGACCCGTTCGTCGTCAGCGTCAGCTCGTCGAGAAGCCCCGTCTCGAAATGCCGGCCGAGCCCCTCGATCAGGTGCAGGATGTTCTTTCGCACCAGCGGCTCTCCGCCCGTGAGCCTGAGCTTGCGGACGCCCTTCGAGACGAACACGGAGCAGACCCGATCCAGCTCTTCGAGAGAGAGGAGGTCCCTCTTGGGCAGGAACGTCATGTTTTCCGCCATGCAATAGGTGCAGCGGAAATCGCAGCGGTCCGTGACCGATACCCGCAGATAGGTGATCGCGCGGCCGAACGGATCGATCATCGAGCTTTCCGGGGCTCCAAGGCCCAGGCCGTCTGTTGCAGTGCCGATTGCGTTGTCCAAAGTCATGTCTCCCTGGGCATTTATGTTGCAAGCATCGGGGCCGACTTCAAGGTCCGTCTTTCGAATTGCTGCCGTATTGCCGATCGCGGTCCCGGACGGTATCGAGGGAAGAGCGGCTCGCCCGCGAACGGGAAAGGATGGCGCATGTCCGAAGACAGCCGTTTCTGGCCGAGCGAACTGAAGGTTTCCGGCGACCGTCGGCAACTGACCGTCGCGTTCGACGACGGCCGGGAATTTGCCGTCCCCGCCGAACTCCTGCGCGTTTCGTCGCCCTCCGCCGAGGTTCAGGGCCATGGGCCCGGCCAGCGCGTCACGGTCTCGGGCAAGCGCGACGTGGAAATCCTCAAACTTGTGCCCGTCGGCAGCTATGCGGTGCGCATAGAGTTCGACGACATGCACGCCACCGGCATCTTCACCTGGACGTTCCTGCGCGAACTCGGAGAACATGCCGATCGGCGAATGGCGGCGTATCTCGCCGAACTCGAGGAAAAGGGCCTCGGGCGCTGATCCCCTTCTCGGGCGCCTATTTGCGCTCCAGCCGTTCGATCGGCAGCCCTTCGTCGCGCCAGGCGGTAAAGCCGCCGGAGATGTGCCGGGCGTTCTTCAGCCCCATCTCGACGGCCGTCTTCGTGGCGAGCGCGGAGCGCCACGCACTGGCGCAATAGAAGACGTAGGTCTTGTCCCGCGATGCGAAGACCGGCTTGTGGTAGGGGCTTTCGGGATCGATCCAGAATTCGAGCATCCCGCGCGGGCAATGCACGGCGTCGGGTATCTTGCCGTCGCGCTGCAGTTCCCGGATGTCCCGGATATCGACGAGGACGACGTCGTGGCCACGGTCCTCGATCAGCTTCGGGACGTCGCGCGGCGCCACGGCGTCGATGACCCGCTCGGCTTCCTCTACCATTTCCTTGACGGTGCGCACGGACATTCGACCCTCGCTGACTGAAGCGAGCCAACAGTATCCCGTGGCTGCAGTCAAGCGACGAGCGTCAGGCGATGCCGCGGCGGTAGAGGAGCTTGTCGCTCTGCGAATCCTCGAGGGCGCTGTGGAACACCTGCGTGCGGTTTCGGCCGGTCGCCTTGGCCGTGTAGAGGGCCAGGTCGCACTTGCGATAGAGATCGTGGCAATCGGTCGCCTCGTCGGCGAGGCAAATGCCGATCGAGACGGTGACGGGTCCGTAATTCGTGCCCGTCTTCAAGTTCTTCAGCGGGGTCGCCTCGATGGCGATCCGCAGGCGCTCGGCGATCTTGGGGAAGGCTTCGGCGTTCGCTTCCTCCACCAAGAGGGCGAATTCCTCGCCGCCGACGCGTGCGATGAAGACGTCCCGCCGCAGATTGGCGCGCATGACGTTGCCCAATATGCTGAGGACCCGGTCGCCGACCGGATGCCCGTAGGTATCGTTGACCCGCTTGAAGTGGTCGATGTCGACCAGCATCAGCGCAGAGTTCGCCAGCGAGTCCGGGCGGGCGTATAGACGCGTCATGACGTCGTCGAAGGCACGGCGGTTCGCAAGGCGGGTGAGGGGGTCGGTGTTGGCGATGCGCTTGTATTCGTCCAGTTCCGACTTGACCTTTTCCATCTCCGTCGATCGTTCGCCCACCGACAGGGCGATCTGCCTGCCCTGCGCCATCGTCGTGCCGGTCGCTTCCGCAAGAACGCGCAGCGCGCTGCGAAGGAGGTCGGCGCTCGTGGCGCTCTTGGCGTCGATCCTGTCGTAGGTCTCGCCGAGGATCCGGGAATAGCTTTCCAGCGAGCTCTGTTCCTTCTGCAGAAGCTTCAGGATCGTCTCGAGCTCGGTCGCGATCTCCCGGTGGGCGCGCCGGATGATGCCCGCCTCGTGATGGCGGCCGAGATATTTCTCGCCGACCCGGTCCAGGTCGTCCTGCGAGGGATTCTTGCCGAGGTCGTTGACCGCGCGGGTCAGTTCCGCGTTCGTGCCGGTGAAGGCCTCGTAGATCAGCTCGTAGTTGCGCGGGATGGCGGCGAGGCCCGTCTGCTGCATGACGCGGACGATGCGCGTCCCTATGTCGGAACGCTGCGGCGTACCTTGCGCAAGTGCTGCGGTCATACGCTCCTCCGGCCCAAGTTTCGATTCCGTTTCGTTTAAAGTTAGGCAAGTCTAATTGAGGCTAGTTATGACCGGAAATAGTTAGTATCATCTTAACCTTCTGGGAAATACCGCTCGTTCCGGCAGCGTAACAGCCGCCGGGAAAGTGCGCCTTACGGCTGTTCTGCCGTTTCCGGTGCGCACCGCGGCCGGCTCGGCGTGGCAAATTTGCAATGGCGAACATGAAACCTGGGCCCGGGTCGAACCGTTCGTTTCGCTGGCGCGGCTATTAAGCTAGTGTCAACCAATAGTGGGCTTCGTACGCGTAGGAGTCCGGGCATAAGGCCTCGACTGAACGAAACGGGTTGGGCGAATGAGAATGCAGAGATCGGGTTGTCTGGTGCTTCTGGCAGCAACGCTGGCGGCAGGTGCCTCGGTGAGCGCGCCGACGCCGGCCAGCGCCGCCAATTTCTTCGAGCGGCTGTTTTCGCCGCCGCAGCGCCGGCCGATTTACGACAACAACGTGCGCGGACCGTCCTCCGGCGGCTACTACCGCAGGGACGGCGACCGCTACGCCCCGCCGCAGCAATACGACGCCCGGCCCCAGGCGCAGGACTACCAGCCGCCGGCCCCGCCGCCGAAGCCGGTCGCGAAGGTCAGCGGACCGAAATATTATACCTATAAGCCCGACAGGCCGATCGTGGCGTCCCTGGACAAGCTGACGGATCCGGTGACCACCGCTTCGGTGGCGACGGACGGCATGCCGGATCTCACGCGGAACCCGTTCGAGGAATCGCGCCGGTTTCTGGCCGACATCAAGATACGCGCCCTGCCGGAGGTCATCGCCGCCCTGAAGGCGCATTACTCGTCAGACCCGAACTTCATCTGGGTTTCGGGCTCGGCACCCAACGGAAAGGCAAAGGCGGTCGTCGCCGTGCTGCAGGATGCGGCCTCGGTCGGCCTCGACCCAGAGGACTACAAGGTCGACGTGCCGGCGGATGCCTACGACATGAACGACCCCGAGGGCCGCCAGAAGGCCCTGATGAACTTCGAGATGAAGCTCTCGGCGGCCGCGCTGACCTATGCCCTCGACGCCAAACGGGGCCGCGTCGCCGCCGATCGCATTTCGGGTTACCACGATCTGCCGCGCAAGAAGGTCGATCTGGACGCCGCGCTTTCCTCGATGGAGAAGTCGGGCGACGCGGCGTCGTGGCTCCAGTCGCAGAACCCGCGGGGCCAGCAGTTCCAGGAACTGAAGGCCGAACTCGCCACGCTCCGCGCCGCCGGACCGTCGGAACAGGTGGTGATCGATCCGAAGACGCTCGTGCATCCCGGCGGCGAAAGCCCGGAAATTCCGAACGTCGTGAAGGCGATAAAGCTCTACGGCTCCGACAAGCTCAAGACCGACTTTTCCGACGTCCTCGCCGGTTACGCCGGCGGCACGGACTATTCGGACGGCCTGGTGTCGCTGGTGAAGGCCTTCCAGAAGGAGAAGGGGCTTAGAACCGACGGCATCATCGGCAGGAACACCATCGCCGCGATGACCGGATTCTCCAACGCCGACAAGATCGGCAAGGTCGTTCTCGCCATGGAGCGCGCACGCTGGCTGCCGGGGGTCCTGCCGCCGCATCGCATGTTCGTGAACGAAGCCGCGTTCGAAGCGACCTATTTCGTCGACGACAAGAAGCAGCTGTCGACCCCGGTCATCGTCGGCAAGAAGAACCACCAGACCTACTTCTTCTCCGACCAGATCGAGACGGTGGAGTTCAATCCCTACTGGGGCGTTCCGCAGTCCATCATCATCAACGAGATGCTTCCGAAGCTGCGCCGGGATCCCGGCTATCTCGACCGGATGGGCTATCAGCTCGAATATCACGGCAAGTATATTTCATCGACCTCGGTCAACTGGAACCAGATCGGCTCGACGAAGGCGTTCGCCGTGCGGCAGCCCCCGGGCGAGGACAACGCGCTCGGTCAGCTGAAGATCCTGTTCCCGAATTCGCATGCCATCTACATGCACGATACGCCGACCAAGAGCTTGTTCAAGCACCCGGTGAGGGACTTCAGCCATGGCTGCGTGCGCATGCAGGATCCGCGCGGCATGGCTGCCGAGGTTCTCGGCGTGTCGCGCCAGAAGGTGGCCGACTATATCAGCAAGGGCAAGAACGACGCGGTCGACGTTCCGCACAAGATCCCGGTGTTCCTTACCTATTTCACGGCCTGGCCGGACGTCGAGGGCAAGGTGCAGTTCTACAGCGACGTCTACGATCGCGACATGTATCTCGACCGCGCCATCGCCAGCACCGAAAGCGCCAGGCACTCGGAAGGCTGAAACGCCGCTTCGGCCACTGACGGCGAAAGGGCGGCGTTCGACGCCGCCTTTTTTCGTTCGGGCGCTCTCCGGACCGCTCAGGCGCCGGCCCTCGCAACCGTCCGCACGCAGAGATAGGCTCCGGTTCCGAGCGCGGTGATCCAGAAGCTCGCCGGCCAGTCCGTGTAGAACGACAGCGCGAGGCTGGCCCAGGACACGGCGAGCGCGATCGCAACCGACCCGAGGATCCCGCCGGCCACCGTGCGCGCGAGCGCCGCCGCAGTGGCGGCAGGCGCGATCAGAAGGGCGAAGACGAGCAGGATCCCGACGATCTGCACCGTTTCGGCGATCGCCAGCGCGACGACGATCATGAACAGCGCCGAGACGAGGCCGAGCGACAATCCGCGCGCCTCGGCGAGGTCGGGCTGGAGGCTGGTGAACAGAAGCGGCCGCGCCATCGCGCCGAGGCCGGCCACGCAGGCGGCGCTCATGAGCGCGAGGGTCCGCACCTGCGTGCCCGAAATGCCGAGCACATTGCCGAAAAGGAGGCCCGTCACGCTCTGGGCCGAGCCCGTGTAGAAATGCAGGAACAGGAGGCCCAGGCCGAGCGAGAAGGAAAGGACGACGCCGATCGCCACGTCGCGCTGCGCGCGCTCGCCGAGAGCGCTCAGGCCGATGCCGGCGGCAATCGTGAAGAGCGTCAGCCCGAGGACCGGGAGAAAGGCCGATCAGGGCCGCACCCGTTGCGCCGGGAAAGGCGACGTGCGCCAGCGCATGCCCGGCGAACGCCTCGCGCCTCAGGACCAGGAAATAGCCGATGCAGCCGCAGGCGATCGAAACCGCCGTCGCTGCGGCGAAGGCATTGCGCATGAACTCGTATTGGAACATCGCGATCATCGTGCGTGCGGCCCCGCCGCATCGACATGGCCGTGATGGTCGTGCGGATGGCTTTCCAGCTCGCAATCCTCGGCGAGGACGAAGATGCGGCCCTTCGCACGGGCGACATGGACCGGCGTTCCGTAGAGGGCGGAGAGCACCGGGCCGTTGATCACCGCATCGACCGAACCGACGGCGGCGCGTCCGCCCCCGAGATAGAGGACCTGGTCCACCGCGGGGAGAAGCGGATTGATCTCGTGGGCCGAAAACAGCACGGCGACGTTGCGCTCGCGCGAAATGCGGCCGACGAGCTCGACGATCGACCTCTGGTGCGCGGGATCTAGGCCGCTCAGCGGTTCGTCGAGAACGAGGATGTCGGGGTCTCCGGTCAGGGCCTGCGCAATGTAGATGCGCTGGCGTTCGCCGCCGGAAAGGTCGCTCAACGGCCGCCGGGCGAGGGCCTCCGCGCCCACTGCCTTTAGCGCCGCGTCGACGTCCCCGCGCCGGGATGCCGAAGCGAATGGCAGGCCCCAGTCGGTCCCGGCCGCAGCGGCGACGAGATATTCGCGCGCGCTGAGGCGGATTTCGGCATTGCCGCGCCGTTGCTGGGGCATGTATCCGATCGTCCGTCCGCCGCGCGCGGCCGGCCGCCCGAGGACGGAGATCGTTCCGGCACTGGGCGTGACCAGTCCCAGGATGGCGCGCATGACGGTGGACTTTCCGGCGCCGTTCGGCCCGAGCACGCCCGTGAAGCTGCCCCGCTCGAGATCGAAGGAGACACCCTCGAGAACGCGTCGCCGCCCGTAGTCGAGCGTGACGCCGTCGAACCGGACGGCGCTCAAGACCCCCGGGTCCCGATTTGGTCCGCAAGCGTCCGCACGGCGGGCCGCCCTGCATGGTCTCTGGAAGGCACGGATGGGCGCACGCGTTCGTTTCCGCTCGGGGAGGGGACGTTATAGTATAACCTTTAAAGGCCAATCCGCCCCCGGTCAACAACGGCCGCGCGGCCGGCAACGGTCCGGATTCCCGCCCGCCGGGACGGCAAGCCGGCGACCGCTCGGGCCTTCGCCCGACGTCGTCTTCTCCGGTTCAGGGATTCGGCCGACGCGAAAGCGCCCGGCGCATCGGCATGATGGTGGGCGCGACAGGGATTGAACCTGTGACCCCTCCCGTGTGAAGGGAGTGCTCTCCCGCTGAGCTACGCGCCCGTTCCGAGCCGCCCGAGGCGGCAGGACGTGGCGCCCTATAGGATGACGTGCGCCGCGAGGTCAAGCGGAAACTCGTGCGCTCCGACGGTGGCCTCAGCGGCCGATGAGCGCGTTGACGAAGTCGGGCGTCAGCGTGTCGAAATGCGTGATAACCCGCGTCGCGCCGAGCGAATCCACCGGCTCGTCGGAGTAGCCGAACGTGACCGCCACCGAGGCCACGCCCGCTCCGTTCGCCGCGGCGATGTCGTTGATCGAATCGCCGATCATCAGGGCGGCCGAGGGCTGGCCGCCGGCACGCTCGATCGTGCCGAGGATGTGGCCGGCGTCGGGTTTGCGCACGACGAACGTATCGCCTCCGGTAATCGCGACGAACCGGTCCGTCATCGCCAGCGAATCGAGCAGCCGGCGCGCCAGCGCCTCGAACTTGTTCGTGCACACCGCCAGGCGCATGCCCGACGCGCAAAGCCGGTCGAGAGCGGCGTCGAGGCCGGGGTAGGGGCGCGAGTGACCCGGCATGCTCGCCTCGTAATGGGCGAGGAAGACGTCGAGCAGTCCGGCGATCGTCTCCTCCGATCGCCCCGCGCCGCGCATTTCGAGCGCGCGATCGATCATCACGCGGGCGCCCTTGCCGGCAAGATGGGCGATGTCGGCACCCGCGAAGGGAGCGAGCCCCATGGTCCCGATCGCATGATTGAGGCTTTCGACGAGGTCCCTCGCGGTGTCGATCATCGTCCCGTCGAGATCGAAGATGACGAGAGGCTCGCCGTAGGCGGTGGGGGTGTCGGTCATGCGCTTCCGTGTCCGTCTCGAGGTCGCAGCGACAGGCTGCAGCGTTCCGCTATGCCATCGGGCGGGAAAACACAACTCCGCCGGCGGCAGCCCCCGACCCGCCCGGCAGCATCTTTGCTCCGGCGGCCAGCCGTGATAACAGCGGCCGACGATGTCACGGAGGACGGCGGCGGATGGATGCCCGTCAAATGAAGATCAGGGCCGCGGAAACGGCTCTGTCCTATGTCGAGGACGGAATGAGGCTCGGCATCGGAACGGGATCGACGGCGGAGGAATTCGTCCGCCTGCTCGCGGAAAGGGTGGCCGACGGCCTCGTCGTGCGCGGCGTTCCCACCTCCGAGCGCACCGCCCGTCTTTGTCTCGAACTCGGCGTTCCGCTGTTCTCCCTCGACGAGGAGCCGGAACTGGACCTGACCGTCGACGGCGCCGACGAAGTCGATCATGCCTTGCGGCTGATCAAGGGCGGCGGCGGCGCGCTGCTGCGCGAGAAGATCGTTGCGGCCGCCTCCGAACGCATGGTCGTCATCGCCGACGAGAGCAAGCTGGTCGACACGCTCGGCGCCTTCCCGTTGCCGATCGAGGTCAATCCGTTCGGCATCGCCGCCACCCGCATCGCGGTCGAAAAGGCCTCCGGCCGCCTCGGTCTTTCCGGATCGATCGAGGTGCGTCCCGGGGATGCCGGGCCGTTCGAGACGGATGGCGGGCATTTGATTCTGGACGCGTCTTTTGGCCGTATTCCTGATGCAGAAGCGCTTTCGGAAGCGCTGCATCGGATCCCCGGGGTCGTCGAGCACGGCCTCTTTCTTTCCATGACATCAGCTGCGGTGATCGCCGGCCCCGCCGGCGTGCGCACGCTGACAAACTGAGCACGAACAGGAGCACACACGGTTATGTTCAAGATTTTCGGCCCCTGCCGGATTGCGGCGGCATTCGTCATCGCCCTTGCGCTCGGGCTTTCCTCGGCCGCCAGGGCACAGGAGCCGAGCGCAGGGCAGATCGACGCAGCCCGCGCCGCGGTGAAGGCGCTGCACGCCACCGACGATTTCGACGGCATCCTGCCGAACGCGGCCGCCGCCCTGAAGCGCTCGCTCATCCAGGCGGAGCCCAACCTCGAGCAGACCATCAACGAGACCGTCGACGAGCAGGCGCTGAAACTCGCCAGCCGTCGCGGCGATCTCGAAAAGGAAGTCGCGACGATCTACGCCAAGACCTTCTCCAAGGACGAACTCGACGCCATCGCGAAATTCTACAACTCCGCTCCGGGCAAGAAGCTACTCGAGGAGGGCTCCAACGTCACGGACCAGACCCTTCGCGCAGCCCATATCTGGGCGAACGGCATTGCGCGCGATCTTGCCGACGCGACCAACCAGGCCATACAGAAGAAGATCGGCAAGAACGTCGACGTCAAGACGCCGGACGTTCCGGTCAAGCAGAACTGAGCGGCGACGGTCGCCGGGCCCGTCCCGGCCGGCCTCCGCCGGGGCCGGCCGCTCCGGACCGCCGGGCGATCATGCCGAAACGACCCGAAAGAGCCTGAAGATGGCTGGATACGACTACGATCTGTTTGTCATCGGAGGAGGCTCGGGCGGCGTCAGGGCGGCGCGCGTGGCGGCCTCGCTCGGAAAGAAGGTCGCGATCGCCGAGGAGTTCCGCTACGGCGGAACCTGCGTGATCCGCGGCTGCGTGCCTAAGAAGCTCTTCGTCTACGCCTCGCAGTTTCCCGAGCATTTCGAGGATGCCGCCGGCTACGGCTGGACGGTCGGGGACACGCGCTTCGACTGGCCGACGCTGATCGCCAACAAGGATCGGGAGATCGCCCGCCTGGAGGGCCTCTACCGCAAGGGCCTCTCCAACGCCGGAGCCGAGATCATCGACAGCCGCGCCGAGCTTGCCGACCGGCATACCGTTCGCCTGGCGGCCAGCGGGAAATCCGTGACGGCGGAAACGATCCTCCTTGCCGTCGGCGGGCGTCCCAATCCCCACCAGGCGCTGCCAGGTCACGAACTCTGCATATCCTCCAACGAGGCCTTTCACCTTGAAACCCTGCCGAAGTCCATCGCGATTGCCGGCGGAGGGTACATCGCGGTCGAATTCGCCAACATCTTCCACGGGCTGGGCGTCGAAACGACGCTGATCTACCGGGGCGCCGAGATCCTGTCGCGCTTCGACAGGGACCTGCGGCGCATGCTCCACGCCGCGATGGAGGAAAAAGGCATCCGGATCCTTTGCCACGACGTCTTCGAGAATGTCGAAAGGGTGGGCGAGGCCGGCCTTCGCGGAAGAACCGCCTGCGGCGAGACGATCGACGTCGAGCAAATCATGCTGGCGCTCGGGCGTATTCCGAACACCGAGAATCTCGGCCTCGAGGCCGCCGGCGTCGAGCTGCGGCACAACGGAGCGGTCGTCGTGGATGCGTTCTCCCGCACCAGCGTCGACAACATCCATGCCGTCGGGGACGTGACCGACCGAGTGGCGCTGACGCCCGTCGCCATCCACGAGGCCATGTGTTTCGTCGAGACGGTCTTCAAGGACAACCCGACCGCTCCCGATCACGATCTCGTGGCGACGGCCGTCTTCTCGCAGCCGGAAATCGGTACGGTCGGGATGTCGGAAGACGCGGCGGCCCGTGAGTTCCGCCACGTCGAGGTCTACCGCGCCGAATTCCGCCCCATGAAGCACACGCTGACGGGAAAGCCCGACCGGATGCTGATGAAGCTCGTCGTCGACGGGTCCGACGGGCGCGTGCTCGGTGCACATGTTCTCGGCCCCGATGCCGGCGAGATGGCGCAGCTTCTCGGCATCGCCCTGAAGGCGAAGGCCACGAAGGATACGTTCGACCGCACGATGGCCGTCCATCCGACGGCCGGCGAGGAACTCGTCACGATGTACCGGCCGAGCTACGTCATCCGCGACGGCAAGCGGGACGGGTAGGGCGGTTCCTCTGTGGCTGACGGAGCAACAAACGATCTCATCGGCTATTTCGGCTACGGCTCGCTCGTCAATCGCGCGACGCACCGCACCGAGATCGTCGCGGCCTTTCCCGCGCGGCTCCACGGCTGGCGGCGGTTCTGGCGGCCGCGACCGGACATGCCGTTCGACGAAGCGGCCGCGACGCCGGTTTCCCTGCTGACGGTCGGCCGCGAGGCGGGTGCGGCGACGGACGGGCTCCTGGTGATCGACCGGGCGGAGAACCTGCCGGCGGTGGACCTGCGCGAGCAGCGATATTTGCGGCGGCCGATATTGCCGGAGGACCTTGCCGTCGGGGATCGAGCGCTGCCGGACGGCATCGCCCTCTATGTCTACGAGGCGCACGACTCCGTCCCCGACGTCTCGGTCGCATGCCCGATCTATCAATCCTATCTCGATGCCGTCCTGCAGGGATTCCTCGTCGAGCACGGCGAAACGGGCCTGCGCGAGTTCGTCTTCGGCACCGGCGGCTTCGACATACCGGTTCTGGCGGATCGCGGAGGGCCGCTCTATCCGCGCGCCGTCGACCTGTCGCGGGCGGAGATCGACCTCTTCGACGCGCTCCTCGCCGAGCGCGGTGTCGTCTTCCTGCCGGTTTAGCGCGCTCGCGCCTCCGGTCGGCGCCGCCGGCCGCTTATCGGGTTTGCATGAGGCGGCAATGGCGCTATAAGCCCGCGGATTGCGATAGGGTATAGGATGCTCGTCCGCGGCGCCGCGCAGGCGGCCGAACCCCAACAGGTGAAAGCATTATGGCAAAGGACTGGACCCCCGAGAGCTGGCGGACGAAGCCGATCATGCAGGTGCCGGACTACCCGGACCAGGCTGCGCTCGCCGCCACCGAAGAACGCCTGGCCAGCTTCCCGCCGCTGGTCTTCGCCGGCGAGGCGAGGCAGCTGCAACGAGGGCTCGCCAGGGTCGCCGAAGGCAACGGTTTCCTCCTTCAGGGCGGGGACTGCGCGGAGAGCTTCGCCGAGCACGGTGCCGACAACATCCGCGACTTCTTCCGCGCCTTCCTCCAGATGGCCGTCGTGCTCACCTTCGGGGCGCAGTTGCCGGTGGTCAAGGTCGGCCGCATCGCCGGTCAGTTCGCCAAGCCGCGCTCCTCCGGCATCGAGAGGCAGGGCGATCGCGAGCTGCCGAGCTACCGCGGCGACATCATCAACGGGATCGAGTTCACCGAAGAGGCCCGCATCCCCAATCCGGAACGGCAGATCATGGCGTACCGGCAGTCGGCCGCGACGCTGAACCTGCTGCGCGCCTTCGCCCAGGGCGGCTATGCCAACCTGGACAACGTGCACCAGTGGATGCTCGGCTTCGTCAAGGATTCCCCCCAGGCCGAACGCTACCGGCTGCTGGCCGACCGGATCTCCGAGACGATGGACTTCATGAAGGCCATCGGGATCACGCCGGAGAACCATCCGGCCCTGCGGGAAACCGATTTCTTCACCAGCCACGAAGCGCTGCTGCTCGGCTACGAACAGGCGATGACGCGGATCGATTCGACCTCGGGCGACTGGTACGCCACGTCCGGCCACATGATCTGGATCGGCGACCGGACCCGCCAGCCGGACCATGCCCATGTCGAATTCGCCCGGGGCATCAAGAACCCCCTCGGACTGAAGTGCGGCCCGTCGCTGTCGCCCGACGGCCTGCTGGAACTGATCGACATCCTGAACCCGGCGAACGAGCCCGGCCGTCTGACGTTGATCTGCCGCTTCGGCCACGACAAGGTCGCCGAGCACCTGCCGAAGCTGATCCGGGCGGTCGAAAAGGAAGGGCGCAAGGTCGTCTGGTCGTGCGATCCCATGCACGGCAACACGATCACCCTCAACAACTACAAGACCCGGCCCTTCGAGCGCGTGCTCTCCGAGGTGGACGCCTTCTTCCAGATCCACCGCGCGGAAGGAACGCATCCGGGCGGCATCCACATCGAGATGACGGGCAAGAACGTCACCGAGTGCACCGGCGGCGCCCGCGCCGTTTCGGCCGAGGACCTGTCCGACCGCTACCACACCCATTGCGACCCGAGGCTCAATGCCGACCAGGCCCTGGAGATGGCGTTCCTTCTGGCCGAGCGGATGAAGGGTGGCAGGGACGAGCGCTCGCGCCACCTCCTCGAGGCATGAGACGGCTTCAACGCCGTTGATCGCAGGCATAAGGATTTCGAAATCGACCTGGAGCGCCGGCTCGGTATGCTTCGGCCGAGATTGCCCGGAGGGATTCATGTCGGACGAGATCCATACCGGCGGCTGTCTGTGCGGCCGCGTGCGCTTCCGCACATTCGGACCGCTGCGCGAGGTCGTTGCCTGCCACTGCACGCAGTGCCGCCGCCAGAGCGGTCACTTCTATGCGGCGACCAACGTCGCCGACGAGCAGCTCCGGATAGAGGGCCTGGAGCACGTCACCTGGTACAAGGCAAGCGAGGCCGCCCGGCGCGGCTTCTGCGGGACCTGCGGCTCGGCGCTCTTCTGGAAGCCCGAAGCCGAGAGCATGACCTCCCTGATGGCAGGGGCCTTCGACGCTCCCTCCGGCCTGCGGCTCGCCCGGCACATCTTCTGCGCGGACAAGGGAGACTACTACGAGATCGCCGACGGGCTTCCCCAGTTCGAGGGCGCCTGAGACGGCCTGCGCGGGCAAAACGGTGAACGATGTGTGACGGCGACGGGAGCTTCCGGGAAGACCGCCGAACCCCTATCTTCGTCTCGATCGGAGACGCCCATGCCAACGCTGCCATCCCTGTTCGTGTCCCACGGCTCGCCGGACACGGCAATCGCCGCCACGGCGGCCAGGACCTTTTTCGAAACCTACGCGTCGCACCTGCCGAGGCCGAAGGCGATCGTGGTCGCCAGTGCCCATTTCGAGGTCTCGGGAGGGGTGGCCGTCACGCATGACGCCGCGCCGGAGACCATTCACGACTTCGGAGGGTTCGCCGCCGAACTCTACGAGATCCAGTATCCCGCCAAGGGCGACCCGGCACTGGCCGAGCGTATCGCGGGCGACCTCACGAAAGCCGGTCTCGTCGCCCGTCCGGTCGACGGCCGCGGCTTCGACCACGGCGCCTGGGTGCCGCTGAAACTCCTCTATCCGGCCGCGGACATTCCGGTGGTCGAGGTGTCCGTCGATCCCGCGCTGGGGCCGCGGCACCATATCGGCGTCGGCCGGGCGCTCGGGCCGCTGCGGGAAGAGGAGATCCTCGTCGTCGGTTCGGGCTCCTTCACGCACAATCTGCGCGAGGCCTTCGCCGCCCTGCGCGCAGGGCAGCGCCGGACCGCCATGCCGGAGCACGTCGCCTCGTTCATCGAATGGATGGACAGCCGCATCGAGGCCGCGGACGAGGCCGCGCTTCTGGACTACAGGCACAAGGCTCCCCATGCGGAACGGAACCACCCGACGGACGAGCACCTGATGCCGCTCTACGTCGCAATCGGCGCGGCCGGCCCCGACTGGCGCGCCAGGAAGATCCACGAAAGCCACGAGTTCGGGGTGCTTTCGATGGATGCCTTCGCATTCGAGGCGGTAGCGGCCTGACCAATCGCATTCCGGCTTGTTCTGCGATAATGCTTGCGCCGGTAAGACGATTCGGGAGCCGCCATGCGCCGCCTCATCAACGCATTCTGGAATTCCAAGGCAGGAATCTCCTATCTGCTCGCGAACGAGGCCGCGTTTCGCAGCGAGGTTGCGGTGCTCGTCGTCTCCATACCGCTTGCCTGGTGGCTTGCGGCATCCCTGCCGACCTTCATCTGGCTCGTGGGCTCGATCGTCATGATCATGATCGTGGAGATGCTCAATACGGGGATCGAGCAGGTCTGCAACGGCTTGAGCCGCGAATACATGGAGGAGATCAAGGTCGCCAAGGACTGCGGCTCCGCCGCCGTCCTCCTGGCCACGGTGCTCGCCGGCGCCATCTGGCTCGCCGCCCTCTACTCGGCGCTTGTCGGCTGAGACCCCCGACGCCGGCTTCTCCGTTGCAGTGGCGGCGGTGTCGAGCTAAAGCAGCAGCATGACCAGCGCACCGATCACCGACACCTTTCGCATCGCGGTAGCCCAGCTCAACCCGACCGTCGGCGACGTCGCCGGCAATCTCGAGAGGGCGCGAGAGGCCAGGCGCCGGGCAGCCGTGCAAGGTGCCGATCTCGTCGTGTTCACCGAGCTTTTCATCTCGGGCTATCCGCCCGAGGATCTCGTGCTGAAGCCGGCCTTCATGGAGGCCTGCCGTCGCGCCGTCGACGCGCTCGCCGACGATACGGCGGACGGCGGCCCGGGCGTGATCGTCGGCTTTCCGCGCCAGGGCGAAAAAGGCCGCCACAACGCCGTCGCCGTCCTGGACGGCGGCTCGGTGGTCGCCGTGCGCGACAAGGTGGACCTGCCGAACTACAGCGAGTTCGACGAGAAGCGCGTTTTCATCGCCGGAGAGATGCCGGGGCCGGTCAATTTTCGCGGCGTGCGCATCGGCGTGCCCGTTTGCGAGGACATCTGGGGCGAACTCGGCGTCTGCGAAACCCTCGCCGAAAGCGGCGCCGAGCTGCTCGTGGTGCCGAACGGCTCGCCCTATTACCGGGGCAAGCTCGAGGTCCGCCAGCAGGTTGTGATCCGCCAGGTGATCGAGAGCGGACTGGCGATGCTCTTCGCCAACCAGCTGGGCGGCCAGGACGAACTGGTCTTCGACGGCGCCAGCTTCGCGATCAATCCCGACAAGACGCTCGGTTTCCAGATGGCGGAGTTCGAGGAAGCGGTCGAAACGACCGTCTGGAGACGCGACGGGGGAGGATGGCGGTGTGCCGACGGGCCTTCCGAGTCCATTCCGCAAGACGAGGAAGCGGACTACACGGCGTGCATGCTGGGGCTGCGGGACTACGTCAACAAGAACGGCTTCCGCAGCGTCGTTCTCGGCCTGTCCGGCGGTATCGACTCGGCGGTCTGCGCGGCGCTCGCCGTCGACGCCCTCGGGGCCGAGCGCCTGCGCGCCATCATGCTGCCGTACCGGTACACCTCGTCGGAATCGCTGGACGACGCACGGGCATGCGCGGCAAGCCTCGGCTGCCGGTACGACGTCGTCCCGATCGAGGAGCCCGTCCGCGGGTTCACCGCGGCCCTTGCCGAAATCTTCGAAGGCACCGAGGAAGGCGTCACCGAGGAAAACCTGCAGAGCCGCACCCGCGGGACGGTGCTGATGGCCGTGTCCAACAAGTTCGGCTCGATGGTTGTCACCACGGGCAACAAGTCGGAAATGTCGGTCGGTTACGCGACGCTCTACGGCGACATGAACGGCGGCTTCAATCCGATCAAGGATCTCTACAAGATGCAGGTCTACGCCCTTGCGCGCTGGCGCAACGGGGCGGTCCCGAAGGGCGCACTCGGCCCCTCGGGCGCGGTCATCCCGCCCAACATCATCGCCAAGGCACCGTCCGCCGAGCTGCGCGAAAACCAGACCGATCAGGACTCGCTGCCGCCCTACCCGGAACTCGACGACATCCTCGAATGCCTCGTCGAACGGGAGATGGGGGTCGGGGAGGTCGCCGCCCGCGGCCACGACATCGCGACCGTGCACCGCATCGAGCACCTGCTCTACATAGCCGAATACAAGCGCCGTCAATCGGCGCCGGGCGTCAAGATCACCAAAAAGAACTTCGGGCGGGATCGCCGCTATCCGATCACCAACCGGTTCAGGGACCGCAGCTAGAGCCTGTCCGCGCTTCACGGAATCGCGGACACGCTCTATCTCGTTGTCTTTACGCGCCCGGACGGAAAACCGGTTTCCACTTTTCCTGGAAGCGCTCTAGAACGCGGGCGCCAGGCGACGCATTCCGGCCCCGCCGGGCGAGGCGAGGGTCGGTGCGCGATAGACCTTACGAACTGAAATTTCGGCAAGCGTCGGCGCCCGGCCACGGGGCGGGGCAGTCCAGAACGACGCAAGGCCGCACCCGCGAACGGCTGCGGCCTTGATTGTCGGCCACGGCGACGGACCCTAAAGGTCCGGCCCGGTCTGCTCGGGGAACATGTCCCGGATCTTGAAGGCGACTTCGGTACGGTTCGTCGCCTTGAGCTTCTTCATGATGTTCCGGATATGCACCTTTACGGTGCTTTCCCTCAGGTTCAGCTCGTATGCGATGATCTTGTTCGCCTTTCCGCGCCGAAGCGCTTCGACGACCGCGATCTGCCGTGCAGTGAAGAGCCCGGCCATCGGGCGATCGGCCACGGGGCCGGAGTTGATGACCGTGCGCATTGCCATGACGCTGCTGGCCGGAACGAAGATTCCTCCCGCCAACGCCAGTTCGATCGCCTCGGCGGCGACGGAGATGCTCACCGTCGTCGGAATGTAGCCTTTTGCGCCGCATTCCAGGGCTTTCACGATCTGTGGAAGCTCTTCGCTGTCCGAGATGACGACGACCGGAGTCGGTTGGGCTTCGTTGACGACGCGAGCGATCTCGCTGGCGACGCCGACCTCGGTGATACGGCGATTCCCGACGTTAAGGAGAATGATCGATTGCTCGCCGATACGCGCACTGGCCCTGCGCCAGTCCTCCGTCGTAGCAAAGGATGTCACCGCAACACTCGGGTTGTGTGCCAGAAGGCTCTTTGTGAAACACTCGCGCGCAAGTTGACGATTGTCAATGACGACAACTACGCCCTGTTCACTCTCGTCTTCGGAGGCGACATCGTTGATCATGTCAAGAGATTGATGGGCCCCAGCCGGAAGGTTGTTCGCAGTTCTTAAGTTGCTGTTGTTGCTCGATATTGTCAGCATTTCGCTTCTACTCCGTGAGAAATAAAAGCCCCAATCCATTTTTCTTCTTAGATCTTCGTCGATCGAAACCCACGAAAAGACCACCTTTCTGACTTCGACGCAGTTCTTTTGTACACCCGACTACGCCAAAACGTAAACGGACGCTAAGACTTAAATGTCTCTAATCGTCGAGAGTTTTAAGGCGTTTGAATGATATCGGTTGAAAATTCAATTTCACTAACATTTGTTAAGGGATTATTCATATTTAGCATGACGGATGCGATTCGCTCCCCTCAGGCGGCGCCCGAGGGGCGCGGCGGCCATGTGGATCGCTTGAGATAAGCCGGATTGAATTCAGCGAACTCCGCGACCCGGTGCCTGTTGAAAATCGTCACGTTTCCTCCCTTGAAGACGAGCATCCCCATCTCCCGCAGTTCGCGCAACGTCCTGTTGATGTGGATCGCCGTCATGCCGAGGCAGTCGGCGAGGTCCGCCTGGGTCAAGGGGCAGCTGTAATCCAGTTCGTCGGCATCGCCGACCTGCTGGAGGCGCTCCCCGAACTCCAGGAGCAGGTGAGCCGTGCGCCGTGTCGCATCCCGCCGCCCGAGACTGATGATCCGCTCGAGCCGGATCGCGCGCATGCGGGCGATTTCGCGTGAGAAGAGTTTCGCAAGCTCGGCTTTCGTCGTAACCGCGTCGATGAAATCCTCGTAGCGGAACTCGGTCGTCGTCACGTAGTCCACCGCTCGCAGGGACACGTGGCTCTTTCCGTCCAGGAGCATGGGCTCGATGACGTCGCCGCGCAGATAGATGTCCACGATCTGACGGCTGCCGTTTGCGAGCTCGATCGCACTGTGCATCCAGCCCGTCTTGACGAGGCGCGTGGTCGCTACCGTATCGCCGCGGTTGAGCACGGCGCTGCCGGGGGAGTAGACGCGTTGCCGAGCATTCGGAATGTCGAGCGACGACAGGTCCACGGCGGCGGGGAACTCGCTGCTGCGATCAATCGAAGTGCAAGACATATTGCGTCCTCGTCGATTCAGTCGATCTGGAAAACCGACGCATTGGGAAAACGTCCGAGAGACGGACTGCGTCGGGAACGCACGCCGTAACCGCATGCGTGCGGAAGATTGCAGTTTCGGTCGAGATCATCCCCCACCTCAAGAATCGCGCCGATCCGGCACTGACCATGCTTGGTCTGGCCGGCCGTCGAACACCGTCTGCAACCCCAAGTCTCAAATATGATGGAATTTTCCAGAGAATACAAGATTGAGCGCCGTGTGCTTCGACCAGAATAGTTACCGGACGGACTGCCGAACGATGGACGGCGCACATAAGTTCCCGCTGTATCAAGCGATTTAGCCGGCAGGAGGGGTAGCGGGCGTCGTCTACCTCTTTCGGTTTAGTTTGCGGATCGGGCGGTCCATCCTCGCGCGACCGGCCGGCATCCTTCGCAATCGGCCGCCGAGGCCGGCAGCCTCTGGGGCATGCCGTCGCACGAGCCTGTCTCCTTAACCCTTTGTCGCTTCGCGAAAAACGGATAGTGTCGCCGCGAAATCCGCCGTCCGGCGGCCGCGGCACCGAAATCAACGCACGGATGGCGCCATGGGCGAACTTCGCGACCTGGAACGAGACGACAAGGCGACGCGTGCGGGTGACGGCCAGCCCGCCGATGCGGCGACCGACATCTATACGGAGGAGGGGTCGATCCGCGGCGACTATCTCGAGCGGATCGAGGCGGCCATCGAGCAGGAAGACGTCGACCTGCTGCGCCAGGACATCGCTCGGCTGCACGAGTCCGAACTCGGTGATCTGCTCGAGGCGCTCGACCAGGACCAGCGAAGCCGTCTCGTCGACCTCCTCGGCGACAATTTCGATTTCGCGGCCCTGACGGAGGTCGACGAGGCGATCCGGCTGGAGATCATCGAAAATCTCCCGAACGAGAAGATCGCGCTCGCCCTCGGCGAACTCGATTCCGACGACGCGGTCTACATCCTCGAAGATCTCGATACGGCGGACCAGGAGGACATCCTGGCCCAGCTGCCGTTCACGGAACGCATCCGCCTGCGCCGCTCCCTCGACTACCCGGAAGACACCGCCGGCCGGCGCATGCAGACCGAATTCGTCGCCGTGCCGCCTTTCTGGACGGTCGGCCAGACGATCGACTACATGCGCGACGATGAGGACCTGCCGGAATCGTTCTCGCAGGTCTTCGTCATCGATCCGACCTTCAAGCTGCTCGGAGCCGTCGATCTCGACCGCATCCTGCGCACCAAGCGCGGCACGAAGATCGAAGACATCATGCGCGAGACGAGCCATCCGATCCCCGCCGAGATGGACCAGGAAGAGGCCGCGCAGATATTCGAGCAGTACGACCTGCTGTCGGCCGCCGTCGTCGACGAGAACAACCGTCTCGTCGGCATATTGACCATCGACGACGTCGTCGACGTCATTCACGAGGAGGCCGAGGAGGATATCCGCCGCCTCGGCGGCGTCGGTGACGAAGAACTGTCGGACAGCGTCCGGGACACCTCGCGCTCGCGCGTGCCGTGGCTGATGGTCAATCTCGCGACCGCGATCCTGGCGGCCTCGGTGATCGCGCTTTTCGACGCGACCATCCAGCAGATCGTGGCGCTCGCGGTGTTGATGCCGATCGTCGCCGGAATGGGCGGCAATGCCGGATCGCAGACGATGACGGTCACGGTGCGGGCGCTCGCCACCCGCGACCTCGGGATACACAACGCCGCACGGATCATCCGCCGCGAAATCTTCGTCGGCATCCTCAACGGCCTCATTTTCGGAATCGTCATCGGTGTCATCGCGGCACTCTGGTTCGCCAGCCGCGACATTGGCGTCATCATCGCCGTTGCGATGGTGATCAACATGCTGGCCGCCGCGCTCGCCGGTATCGTCATTCCTCTGGTCCTCGATCGGATCGGAGCGGATCCGGCCGTCTCCTCGGCCGTCTTCGTCACGACCGTGACGGACGTGACGGGCTTTTTCGCCTTTCTCGGCATCGCCACATGGTGGTTCGGGCTCGGTTGAGCGAATTGACTTTCACGTAAGAGTAAATACAATCGCCGAATTACCGGTGGTCTGGTGCTTTGGACAAATATTACAGCATAACCGAATTGACCCGCGAGTTCGGAGTCTCCACCCGGACGCTGCGCTTCTATGAGGACGAGGGACTCATCCATCCCGAAAGACGCGGGCGCACCAGGCTGTACCGGCTGGCCGACCGCCGTCTTATCCGCGAAATCCTCCGCGGCCGCCGCATCGGCTTCACGGTCGCCGAAATCCGGGAGATCATCCAGGTCTACAAGGATCCCCCCGGGGAGGCGGGCCAGCTTCGCCTGCTGATGAAGCGGGTCGAGGAAAAGCGCGAACACCTCCGCCAGAAGCGCAAGGACATCGACGACACGCTGTCCGAACTCGACAATGTCGAGGAGGCCTGTCTCACCCGTCTGGCGGAAATCGGCGTCAGTACATGAAGACCGGGTTCCACTTTTCCTGAAGGCGCTCCTAGTGGTGCGATCCTAACGGATGGTACCATCTGTTAGGAAAAATCGCCCCACCGGATCAATAGCTTGTGGGCTGACTTTTCCAAACGGATGGGTACCCGTCCGTTTGGATCAGACCACTAGCCGGGAGGCTCCGCGGACTCGCTCTTGCGGGTGCATTGCTCTGCGAGATCCCGGATCGCAGGCGTTTTGGAGACGTCGATCTTGCCGCTGAAGACGCCGTCGAAGAGCCCGCGGGCCTTCAGTCCGTCGACCGTGCAGCCGCAGAAGCGTTCGCAGAACTCGGCGTCACGCGATGCGCTGCAATGGGCGGTGCAACTCGACATGTAGACCGGCACGGGATCGGGTCTCGGCGCCGGCGCGACCTGGCTGGCCAGGAAGACCAGGCCGAAAAGAACGGGCTGGTGCAGAAGGTAGACGGCAAGGCTGTGGCGGCCGCCGAAGGCGAGCGCTCCCGTCACGTGGTTGTCCGGGTCGCGGGCCCGCAGCCAGTCGAACAGGGCCCTGCGCCCGGCGATCCTGGCGAGCGCGATCCCCGCCAGGACGGGCGCCAGCCACGGCAGCAGCGGCACGTAGTCGCTCGACGGGCGAAGCTTGGTCGAGAGGCCGACGAACCAGAGCGCCGGATGATCGAATGCCGGGCCGGCGAGGAAGAACGGCGCAGCAAGGACGGCGGCGGCCGCAAGCAGCGTAACGGCCGCCGGAACCCTCAGGAAGAGCAGCCCGATCAGGCTCGCCGCGGCGATGCAGTGCAATATTCCGAAGAAGATGAAGTCCGCCGGCGTGACGACGTAGGTGACGAGGGTGATGGCGGCGGCGCCCGCCACGATCGTCGCGAACCGCTTCCAGAAACCGCGCCACCGGATCGCCGGGCCGTTCGCGAGCACCAGGCTCACCCCGACGAGAAAGAGGAAGCTCGACGCATCCGCCCGGGCGAACGCCTTCCAGCCGCCGACGTCGACGGTCGGCGGCGTGATGTAGCCGAAGTGCTGCAGGTCCCAGGCGAAGTGATAGATCGCCATCGCGACGAGCGCCACGCCGCGCGCGACGTCGACCCAGACGATCCGACCTTTGGGATGCGCGCGTGCGATTTGCTCGGAAATGGGGTGTGCTTCGTCCATGCCGGCCCTAGTGTTTCGTTGTCTGTAGCGCAGGAGTCGCGCGGCGGGAACAGTTGCGGGCCCGATGCCGGATGGCAAGACGGGACGTTCGGATCGAAAAGCCGGAGACGAGAGGACCAATCATGCACACGGTCAATGCCAACGGCGCCGAAATTCCGGCGCTCGGGTTCGGAACCTGGACGCTTCGCGAAGGCGATTGCGAGAGCCTCGTCGCAAAGGCGCTTGCGACGGGCTATCGCCATGTCGACACGGCGATCATGTACCGCAACGAGGCGGAAGTCGGACGGGCGATCGCCGCGTCGGGCGTGCCCCGCGACGAGGTATTCCTGACCACCAAGGTCTGGTACACCGACATCGGCGCCGGCGACCTGGAACGTGCGGCGGAGGAAAGCCTTCGCCGGCTCGGCGCGGACCACGTGGACCTGCTCCTCATTCACTGGCCGAACCCGGATATTCCCCTCGCGGACTCGATCGGCGCTCTGAACCGCGTTCGCGAGCGCGGCATGACGCGGCACATCGGCGTTTCGAAC
The DNA here is from genome assembly GCA_963838155.1 of uncultured Alphaproteobacteria bacterium. Classification (GTDB taxonomy): domain Bacteria; phylum Pseudomonadota; class Alphaproteobacteria; order Rhizobiales; family Rhizobiaceae; genus Pararhizobium_B. The sequence goes on along the minus strand of CAWIQE010000002.1, from coordinate 209,932 downwards.
TTCACGCTCGCATTGTTGGAAGAGGCCTGCAGCCTCTCGGCCGCACCCCTCGTGTGCAACCAGGTGGAATCGCATCCCTTCCTCGACCAGCGCCGGATCCACGCCGCCTGCCGCGCGCACGGCATGGCCATGACCGCCTATGCGCCGCTCGGCCGCGGCGGCGACGTTCTGAAGGCCGAACCGGTGCTCGCCGCGGCGGAGAGGCACGGGAAGACGCCCGCCCAGGCCGTCCTCAGATGGCAGGTGCAGCAGGAGGCGGTGGTCTGCGTGCCGCGAACGTCGCGACCGGAACGCGTCGTCGAAAATGCGCAGATCTTCGATTTCGAGCTTTCCCCGGACGAGATGGAGGCCATCGATGCGCTGCGCTCGGCCAACCGCAGGATCTGCGATTTCGACTTCTCGCCGGAATGGGACGCACCGTAGGAGACGGCGGCATCCGTCGTCGAGATCGATAAAAGTTTACCTTTTGGAAGGATCTGTGGGCAAAATAGGACAGTGTATTGCGTGATTCGAGGGTCGGGCCCCGGGGTTTAAGGTCATGTTCTCAAAGGGACGTTTGCGTCGCGCGCATTGCTGCCCTGAGAAAATTCGCCCCACAAAGGCCTTTTTTGCAGTTGCGAGACGCACCACGTTCTTGTACGAACCCGCCGCGCCGGGAAGACAGGAAAAGAGCTGGCCGGCGCTAACAGGGCAATCGGAGTCACGATGGAAGACACCGTTCAGAAATCCTGCTGGGGCGTAACGGCCCGCGCAGTGATCGGATTTGCCGGACTTCTGGTTCTCGCCTATTTCCTCGGCGGAATCTGAAAAGTCTGGCCTGGCATGCGGAAAACGGCGCGGGCGACGGTCCCGTGCCGTTTTCGATTCTCGGGGCCACCATGCGCGGGTCCCGGCACGTCCAGGCGATGTCGCGCGCGGTCTCGCCCATGTCGGCTCCTGTCCTTGCATTGACGGCATTCTCGGGTAGCGTGCGGCGAGTGTCGGGCAACGGTGTAGAGCCATGTTCCTTTCGGTTTTCGACGTCTTCAAGATCGGAGTAGGACCGTCGAGTTCCCACACGATGGGCCCGATGTCCGCTGCCGTGCGGTTCCTCGACGAACTGATCGGCAACGACTGGCCCCGGCCGGCCGGCGCCCGCGTCACCGCGCTCAGGGTCACCCTCCACGGCTCGCTCGCCTTCACAGGCGTCGGGCACGGAACGGGCAGGGCGGTCGTCCTCGGCCTCATGGGCGAGCAGCCGCACACGGTCGATCCGGACAGGATGGACGAGATCGTCGCGACGGTCGAACGCACGAGGCGCGTCACGCCGGAGGGTCACCCCGGCTACGACTTCGATCCTGCGAGCGACCTCGTCTACGACAGGAAGCGGCCCTTGCCCGGCCACGCCAACGGCATGGAATTCTCCGCATTCGACCAGGACGAACGCCTGCTCCTGCGCCGCGTCTACTATTCCGTCGGGGGCGGGTTCGTCCTGTCCGACACGGAGCTGGAGGCGCAGAACCGCGAGACCCGCCCCGCGGTCGACGCCGGCGTGCCCTTTCCATTCGCCAATGCCCGCCAGATGCTCGAGATGGCCGAGAGCTCCGGACTGTCGATCGCGGCGATGAAGCGGGCGAACGAAGAAACGCACATGAGCCGCGAGGCGCTGGACGCCGGCCTGGACGGGCTCTGGACGGCGATGAACGCGAGCATCGAACGCGGCCTCACGCAGGAGGGCATCATGCCCGGCGGCCTGAAGGTCCGGCGCCGCGCTCGCCTCATGCACGACAAGCTGCAGGAGGAATGGCAGCAGAACCGGCGCAACCCCCTCTTGGCGAACGACTGGCTGAGCGTCTACGCCATGGCCGTCAACGAGGAGAATGCCGCCGGCGGCCGCATCGTGACCGCTCCCACCAACGGAGCGGCCGGCGTCGTCCCGGCGACCGTCAAGTATTTCCTGCGCTTCCACGACGGCGCCGACCAGGCGGGGCTTCGGGACTATATCCTCACCGCCGCGGCGATCGGCGGCATCATCAAGCACAATGCGTCGATCTCCGGTGCCGAGGTCGGATGCCAGGGAGAGGTCGGCTCGGCCGCGTCGATGGCCGCCGCCGGCCTCGCCGCGGTGATGGGCGGCACGCCCGAGCAGATCGAGAATGCGGCGGAGATCGCGCTGGAACATCATCTCGGCATGACCTGCGATCCTGTCGGGGGACTGGTGCAGGTGCCGTGCATCGAGCGCAATGCGCTCGGGGCGGTGAAAGCCGTCACCGCCGCCTCCCTTGCGATCAAGGGCGACGGCAAGCATTTCGTGCCGCTGGACGCCTGCGTCGAGACCATGCGACAGACCGGGCTCGACATGAACGAGCGCTACAAGGAAACCTCCACCGGGGGCCTCGCCGTCAACGTCGTCGAGTGCTGAGCTTGTGGACAGGCCGGCCGTCCCGCCGTCCTGCTCGCTTGACCCCGCCTGAGAACGGCCTATCACACTGGCATGGGCCTGAACCTGCTGAAACTCTGCGTCGGTGCGGAAACGATCGAGGATCTCGAGAACTGGATCGCGTCGCGGATCGAGGCCGCGCGCGCGCGCGGCCAATCGGCGGAACAGTTCCATACGACCCGCATGGTGCCGAAGAGATCGGACGAATTGCTGGACGGCGGTTCGCTCTATTGGGTGATCAAGGGCAACGTGCAGGTCCGCCAGCGCCTGCTCGACATTCGCCCCTTCGTCGACGGGGAGGGCATTTCGCGATGCCGCCTCGTCCTCGATCCCGCGCTGCATCCGACGCGCTGGCAGCCGCGGCGGCCCTTCCAGGGATGGCGCTACCTGAAGGCGGCCGACGCCCCAGCCGATCTCGGCGGGGAGGATGGCGTCACGAGCCTCCCGCCGGATCTTCGCCGGGAGCTGTCCGACCTCGGACTTCTTTGACGTCCCGGCTCGGCTGGCCGGTCAGTCGAACTGCATCCGGATCGCCGGCCTGCAATCGGGCCCTTCCACCTGCAGGCGCAGGTCCGTCCTCGGCTGCGACGCACGCCAGGCCCTTGCGCCGTGGCACATGAGGAGGGCCACCAGGTCGCGCGTCCGCGTGCGCGACCGCCCCAACCCGATCTCGGCGATCCGCATCGCCGCCTCGTGCAGGGGGTGCAGGCGGTAGCGCCGTCTGGCTGGTCGTTCGCCCGACGGTGCGTTCGCGAGGCCGTCGTTGCCGCGCAGGTTCTCCGGTATCGTCATTCAGCAATCTCGCTACGCAAATACAAACAGTCGAGGATGCATGGAGCCGCCCCGCCCCTGCGGGCGAGGCAGGCGCTTCGCTACTGCTGGGTCGCCCAGCACCCGTAGCCTTTCTTCTTCAGCCGGTGGCAGGCGGCCCACGCCTTGTCCTTGTTCCCGAAGCCGCCGAAGCGGGCCCGGTACATCCGGCTGCCGTCGTCCGAGTAGGGCTCGGTGAAGGGGTCGGCGCTGGCGAGCAGCCGGCCGTTGTCGCGCTTGGCCTTGTCGAGCAGGCGGATCGCCGAGGAATGGTCCGGCGTCGCTCCGATCTGGATCACCCAGCCGGACGGCTTGCCGGTGTCGGTCGCCGCCGTCGTCACGGTGTCGACACGGGCGGGCGTCGCCGGAACGGCCACGCTTGCGATGCTGTCGGTCCGCTCGTCGGAGACCGGTGCCGACAGCTTCTGTTCCTGCTGCTGGAGGGTCTGGATCAGGGCCTCCCGGCCGACGACCGGACGCTTGTCGGGCATCGGGAAATCGACGTTGGAGGAGTCGTCCGCATAGGCGAGGGCCACGCGGTCCGCCGATGTGGCCCGCAGCTGCGGCCGGGGGCCGTGCTCGGGAAGCTCGACCGCGGCCAGCGTCGGCGCATCCCGGGTTTCGGCCACCAGGTCGCCGGGGCCGCTGCGGGAGGCGTCCGGCACGTACTTGGCCAGGAGCCTGCGCATCTCGTTGTCGCGCGAACGCCAGCTGCGCCCGCCCATGACGACGGCCACGACGCTGCGGCCGTCCTTCTTGATCGACGTGACGAGGTTGAAGCCGGACGCATAGGTGTAGCCGGTCTTGATGCCGTCGACGCCGTCCACGCTGCCGAGAAGATGGTCGTGGTTTCCGATCGTATGGCCGTTGTAGACGAATTTTCGCGTCGAGAAATAGTGGTAGTACTGCGGGAAATGTTCCCTCAGCGCGATCCCGAGCCGCGCCATGTCGCGCGCCGTCACCACCTGGTTGCGGTCGGGCAGCCCGTTGGCGTTCTGGAACGTCGAGCGCGACATGCCGAGCTGGCGGGCCTTGTGCGTCATCAGCCGCGCGAAATTGTCCTCGGAGCCGCCGAGCATCTCCCCGAGTGCGGTCGCGACGTCGTTGGCCGACCGGGTCACGATGGCCAGGATCGCCTGCTGGACGCTGATGCTCTCGCCCGGTTTCAGATAGAGCTTCGAGGGCTGCTGCGCCGCGGCATGCCGGCTTACCGGCACCCTCGTGGACAGCGAGATCTTGTTGGCCGCCAGCGCTTCGAAGGTGAGATAGAGCGTCATCATCTTCGTCAGCGAGGCGGGATAGCGATGTGCGTCCGCATGGGAGGCATAGAGCGTCTTGCCGGTCTTCGCGTCGACCACGATCGCGGCGTCGTTGGAATCGGCGGACGCAGTCGAGGCGTGTGCCCCGATGAGGGCGGCTGCCAGCATGAAAACCTGAAGGATGGAGATCGCGCTTTTGCCGTTTCGGCAGCGGGCCGGGATTGTTTGGGCCAGGATCGTTTGGAAATGAGACACGAGGGAACTCTTTGAACGGGACCGAAGGATGGATTCGTCGGTCGCACCTACCCCCAAGCGACCGTAAGAGCCCCGGAAGCTAAGGGGTCCGCCTTACCAATCCGTTTATGATGAAGCGTTGGTTGACGGAAAATTTCTGATTGTCGATTTTCGGTCGCGATGGTGCGGCGCACAATTCTCTTGACATTTTTGTGCATTGCACCTAAATCCATCGCAGCCCAACACCAACCTCAGGGACGCATGGACATGTTCAATCTCGACGAAGCCAACAAGATCGGCAAGGAAGCCATGGACACGATGCTGAAGAGCTATTCTTCGATGGCCAAGGGCTTCCAGGCGCTCGCCACGGAAGCCTCCGACTACTCCAAGAAGAGCTACGACGACGGCGCGGTCCTGTTCGAGAAGCTTGCCAGCGCCAAGAGCGTCGAAAAGGCCTTCGAGATCCAGAGCGACTTCGCCAAGACCTCCTACGAGTCGTTCGTCGCACAGGCGACGAAGATGAGCGAAATCTATACCGATATCGCCAAGGAAGCCTACAAGCCCTACGAGGCGGCGGCCGCGAAGGTCTCTGCCTGACCGCGAGGTCCTTGCGCCTTTTCCGAAAAGGCGCTCTCTCCCCACCGGAAAGGCCTGGCTGCACGCCCGCAGCCGGGCCTTTTCTTTTGGACGGATTGCAGGAACGATCATCGAATGTTTATCGTTGCCAGTGCGCGGCGGGGGCTTAAAATGATCGGCGAACGACCTAAGTAAAGTTCGTGGCCGATCGCAGGCGGACCGTGCGGCGCCTGCAGCCCGCCGAGTGCATGAGGGATGAAGAGATGCTCGCCAGGACGACCGCAATGTCCCGGGAAAAGGATGGAGACGGGAGCGGAGGCAATCGCGGCACCTCCGTCATCACCCGCACCAAGCCGAAGGTCAAGAAGCCGAGTCTGTACCGCGTCCTCCTTCTCAACGACGACTACACGCCGATGGAGTTCGTCATACATGTCCTGGAACGCTTTTTTCAGAAGGACAGGGAGGCGGCGACCCGCATCATGCTCCACGTGCACAACCACGGCGTGGGCGAATGCGGAATTTTCACCTACGAGGTGGCGGAAACGAAGGTCACGCAAGTGATGGATTTCTCCCGCCAACACCAGCATCCGTTGCAGTGCGTAATGGAAAAGAAATGAGGACCTGACGTGCCGACATTTTCCCCCAGTCTCGAGAAGGCCCTGCATCAGGCGCTGACGCTGGCCAATGACAGGCATCACGAATACGCGACCCTCGAACACCTGTTGCTCGCTTTGATCGACGATAGCGACGCGGCCGCCGTCATGGGCGCCTGCAACGTCGATCTCGTCCAGCTGCGCAAGATCGTCACCGAATACGTGGACAACGAACTCACCAACCTGGTCACGGGCTACGACGAGGACTCCAAGCCCACCTCCGGTTTCCAGCGCGTCATCCAGCGCGCGGTCATCCATGTCCAGTCGTCCGGTCGCGAGGAAGTGACGGGCGCCAACGTGCTCGTCGCCATCTTCGCCGAGCGCGAAAGCCATGCGGCCTATTTCCTGCAGGAGCAGGAGATGACCCGCTACGACGCGGTCAACTTCATCTCGCACGGCATAGCCAAGAGGCCGGGCGCGTCGGAAGGCCGTGCGGTGCGCGGCGCCGAGGAGGAGGCCGAGGCCGAGAAGGCGGCGAGCGACCAGGAGGAGGGCGGCAAGAAGAAGGCGCAGGATGCCCTGACCGCCTATTGCGTCAATCTCAACGAAAAGGCCAAGGCGGGACGCATCGATCCGCTGATCGGGCGCCATACCGAGGTCAACCGGACGATCCAGGTGCTCTGCCGCCGTTCGAAGAACAATCCGCTCTATGTGGGCGATCCGGGCGTCGGCAAGACGGCGATCGCCGAAGGTCTGGCCAAGCGGATCGTCGAGGGCGACGTGCCGGAAGTTCTCAAGGAAGCGACGATCTACGCCCTCGACATGGGCACGCTCCTCGCGGGCACGCGGTATCGCGGCGACTTCGAGGAGAGGCTGAAGCAGGTCGTCAAGGAACTCGAGGAGATGCCGGGGTCGATCCTCTTCATCGACGAGATCCACACCGTGATCGGCGCCGGCGCGACGTCGGGCGGCGCCATGGACGCGTCGAACCTGCTCAAGCCGGCGCTCTCCTCGGGCAGCATTCGCTGCATCGGGTCGACGACCTACAAGGAGTTCCGCCAGTTCTTCGAGAAGGACAGGGCGCTTGTCCGCCGCTTCCAGAAGATCGACGTCAACGAACCGTCCATCGACGACGCGATCGACATCATGCGCGGGCTGAAGCCCTATTTCGAGGAGTATCACAAGGTCAAATACACCGACCAGGCGATCCGCTCGGCCGTGGAACTCTCCTCGCGCTACATCAGCGACCGCAAGCTGCCGGACAAGGCGATCGACGTGGTCGACGAGACCGGCGCCGCCCAGATGCTGCTCGCCCAGAGCAAGCGGCGCAAGATGATCACCGAGAAGGAGATCGAGGCGACCATCGCGACGATGGCCCGGATCCCGCCGAAGTCCGTCTCCAAGGACGACGAGGCGGTGCTGGCCAATCTCGAGCAGGAACTGAAATCGGTCGTCTACGGCCAGGATCTGGCGATCGAGGCGCTGGCATCGGCGATCAAGCTCGCCCGCGCCGGCCTGCGCGAGCCCGAGAAGCCCATCGGCAGCTATCTGTTCTCGGGTCCGACGGGCGTCGGCAAGACCGAGGTGGCCAAGCAGCTCGCTTCGTCGCTCGGCGTCGAGCTCCTGCGCTTCGACATGTCGGAATACATGGAACGTCACACCGTGTCCCGGCTTCTCGGAGCGCCTCCGGGCTATGTAGGCTTCGACCAGGGCGGCCTCCTGACCGACGGCATCGACCAGCATCCGCATTGCGTCCTCCTTCTCGACGAGATCGAAAAGGCGCATCCGGATCTGTTCAACATCCTGCTGCAGGTGATGGATCACGGCTCGCTGACGGACCACAACGGCAAGAAGATCGATTTCCGCAACGTCATCCTGATCATGACCACGAACGCCGGCGCTTCGGAAATGCAGAAGTCGGCGATCGGCTTCGGCTCGTCCAGGCGGGAGGGAGACGACGTGGAGGCGATCAATCGCCTGTTCACGCCGGAGTTCCGCAACCGGCTGGACGCCATCATCCCGTTCGGCGCGCTGCCGACGCCGGTCATCCACCGTGTCGTCCAGAAGTTCGTCATGCAGCTCGAGGCGCAGCTCGCCGAGCGCGGCGTGACGTTCGACCTCAGCACGGAGGCGATCGCCTGGCTCGCGGAGAAGGGCTACGACGAGCGCATGGGCGCCCGCCCGCTCGGCCGCGTCATCCAGGAGCACATCAAGAAGCAGCTCGCCAACGAGGTGCTGTTCGGCAAGCTCAAGAAGGGCGGCACCGTCAAGGTGACCGTCGGCAAGAAGGAAGACGGGACGAACGGCCTCCTGCTGGAGGCCATCCCCGACCAGACGCCCGTGAAGCCGGCCACGCCGCCGGCGCGCTCGAAAGCCAAGGGCAAGAAGGCGGATACGCCGAAATCGTCCTCGACCGGGCGCGGCAAGAAGTCGGGCGACGGCGGCATCGAGCCCGTGGGCAGCGACGACGGTTCGTCGCCGGCCGGCCGCAAGGGGTCCAGCGTTCCCAAGGTGCCGCGCTCGAAGTAGCGCGGCACGTCCACCAGCAATCCGACGAGGGCGCCGCGGCAAGTCCCGCGGCGCCTTTTTCGCCCGCCAGATCCGGACCGAATCGTGATGGACATGCTGTCCGGCCGTCCGCCCTATCGATGGTTCCTGTTGGGCATGCGCGGCATCTTCTCCCTGCCGGCATTGATCCTGCTGAGCGCCTTCGTCGGCTTCACCGGCTTCGCGGTGAGCTCGGGCATTCCGGCGACCGAAACGGTCTTCATGGTGGGCATCGTCTGGGCGCTGCCGGCGAAGGTGCTTCTCATCGGCTCGATCACGGGAGGCGCCTCGCTGCCCGCCGCCTTCCTGGCGGTCACGCTTTCGTCGATCCGCATGGCGCCGATGGTCGCGGCGCTGATCCCCGAGATCCGCGGGAAGAACACCCCGCAATGGCTGCTCCTGCTGCTCTCGCACTTCGTCGCCGTCACCGCCTGGGTCTATACCGTCCAGCAGATACCGAGAATTCCCCGCGAAGGACGGCTGCCTTTCTTCGCCGGCCTCGGCCTGACGCTGGTCGGCGCGAACATGCTGCTCGTCGCGGTCTGCTACCATCTCGTCAGCCAGCTGCCGGCCATGGTCGGCGGCGCGCTCTTCTTCCTGACGCCGGTCTATTTCCTCACCTCCCTGTGGGCCTCGGCGCGTGAAAGGGTCGTGCACATCGCGATGGTGACCGGCCTGCTGCTCGCGCCGCTCTTCCACATGCTGAACCCGCAGTTCGATCTCCTCTATACCGGCATCGCGGGCGGTGCGCTGTCCTTCGCCGCGGATCGCTTTCTGCGAGGAAGGAAACGGAGCCGATGACCTACGACGCGATCCACACCTGGTGGTGGCCCTTCGTCTTCATCGCCATCGGCGGCTGGCTGGCCACCGACATCTGGCGCTGGCTCGGCGTCGTGGCGGGCAATCGGCTGAAGGACGATTCGCCGGCGCTCACCTTCGTGCGCGCCGTCGCGACGTCGCTCGTGGCGGCGGTCGTCGCGAAACTGATCCTCTATCCGACCGGGACCCTGGCCGAAGCGCCCGTCTTCCTGCGCATCGCGTCGGCTGCCATCGGGTTCCTCGCCTTCCTCGTCGGCGGCAAGCGCATATTCGTCGGCATCGCCGTCGCGCTCGCCTGCCTTCTCCTCGGCCTGCAGATCTGGCCTCTCCAGCCGGTTTGATCAGCCGCGCGCGAGGGCGGCGCGGATCCTGTCCGCATTGGCCCGGATCACGTCCGCATTCTCCGTCTCCCCGGTATGAGGCTTGAGCGGCACGCCCTCGAAACGGGGGATGACGTGAACGTGGGTGTGGAAGACGGTCTGGCCGCTGGCCGCTTCGTTATAGGACTGGACGAGGACGCCGTCGGCATCGAACGCCGCCTTGGCGGCCCGGGCGAGCTTCCTCACCGAGGTCATGAGATGGCCGAGATCCGCCGGATCGATGTCCAGGAGGTTTCGGGACGGCGCCTTCGGAATGACCAGGCAGTGGCCCGTCCCCATCGGCATGATGTCCATGAACGCATAGCTGTGGTCGTCCTCGAACAGCTTTTCCGAGGGGACTTCGCCGCGCAGGATCCTGGCGAAGATATTGTCCGGGTCGTAGGCGGGCGTCGTCATGATCTCTTCCGTCTCGTTTCGTCGTCGCCCACAGGATGGATAGCGTCCGCCCGTCCCGTCAAGCGGTCAATGGCGAACCGTGTCCGAAAGGAGGTTGACGACGAGCACGCCCGCTATGATCAGGCCGATTCCCACGATCGCCGCAAGGTCGAGCGTCTGGCCGAAGGCGATGTAGCCGATGCCCGCGATGAGCACGATGCCGGCCCCCGACCACATTGCGTAGACGACGCCCACGGGCATGGTGCGGATCGGCAGCGACAGGAAATAGAAAGCGAGCCCGTATCCGGCCACGGTCACCAGCGAGGGCACGAGCCGGGTGAAGCCGTCGGTCTGCTTCAGGGCGGAGGTCGCGACGACTTCGCAGCAGATCGCCACGGCGAGAAAGACATAGGTCAAGGCAGGCTCCGCGGCATCGCAGGAAACGGATGGACGGCGCCGAATAGCATGCCGCGCCGGAAACGTCAGCCCTTGCGGTAGGGCACGTGGCCCGACAGGATCTCGCCGACGTGTTCGACCTCGTCGCGCTCCTGTTCGAGGTAGTCGCGGATCGCCCGGCGCAGCCCGGCATGGGTGATGTAGTGGGCAGAGTGGGTGGTGACCGGCACGTAGCCGCGCGCCAGCTTGTGCTGCCCCTGCGCTCCCGCCTCCGCGCGAGACAGCTTGTGCGCGATCACGTAGTCCATCGCCTGGTGGTAGCAGACCTCGAAGTGCAGGAAGGGATGCTCCTCGATGCAGCCCCAGTGTCGCCCGTAGAGGCAGTCGCTGCCGATGAAGTTGATGGCCCCGGCGACGTACCGGCCGTCGCGCTTCGCCATGACGAGGAGGACGTCCTCGGCCATGCGCTCGCCGATGAGCGAGAAGAAGCTGCGGGTGAGGTAGGGCCGCCCCCATTTCCGGCTGCCGGTATCCATGTAGAAACGGTAGAAGGTGTCCCAGATGTCCTCCGTGAGGTCGCGTCCGGTCAGCCAGTCGATCGCGATGCCGTCCTCCAGCGCCGCGCGCCGCTCCTTGCGCAGGTTCTTGCGCTTGCGCGAGGCGAGGGTCTCGAGAAAATCCTCGTAGCTGCCGTAGCCGGGATTGAGGAAGTGGAATTGCTGGTCGGTCCGGTGCAGGTAGCCGGTCTCTTCGAAGATGCCGATCTCGTCGTCCGGAACGAAGGTCACGTGCGCCGAGGAGACGCCGTGCCGGCCGGCCAGGGTCTTCAGCCCTTCGCTGAGGGCGGTCTGCACCGGTTCGCGGGTCTCGCCGGCGGGCGCCAGCAGGCGCGGGCCGCGCGCCGGCGTGAAGGGGACCGAGCATTGCAGCTTCGGATAATAGCGGCCGCCGGCGCGCTCGAACGCGTCGGCCCAGCCGTAGTCGAAGACGTATTCGCCCTGGCTGTGCGTCTTCATGTAGCACGGCATCGCGCCGCCGATCCCGCCGGCCTCGTCTTCCAGGACCAGATGCTGGCCGAGCCAGCCGGTCTCGGCGGTGGCCGAGCCGGACTCCTCGAGCGCGGAGAGAAAGGCGTGCGACACGAAGGGGTTGTAGGGGTGCTCGTCCGTCGCCCGCCCGCGCTGGGCTCCGGCAAGCGCGCCCCAGCCGGCCGCATCGACCTCGCTCATGGACGTCGCCACGCGGATCCGGATTTCCTTGCCCTGTTCCATCAGATGTTCCGGTTGATACTCGCCGACACGCGCGAATCTAAAGCGATTGTGCGTTGCGGCAAGCACCCGGCCGGCGCCATTCCCGAGAAAATCAGGCCATCGCTTCACGCGGATCGAAGCCCTCGAACGTCATCTGGTCGGCATAGCGTCGCGTCGTCTCCACGCCCGCCGCATTCCTTATCGTCCAGGTGATGATCGGCATACCCTCGGCCTTCAGTCCCGCGATGAACGGGTTCGGCAGGTGATCGACGCAATAGGAAATGAAGTCGAGGCCGCGGTCCATCACGGCCTTGTTCCTGGCGAAATCGTTCTCGCCCGGGCCTTCTGCCGTCAGGCCGAGCGGGTAGGGGGCGCCGAGCTCCTTGAGTTCCGCCAGCAGCCAGGCGTTGAAGGACATGAGCGCCACCGGTCCGTCGTACCCTTCCAGCGTCTCCAGCACGGCGCCGGCGAAGCCGTCGTCGTCGCCCTCCCGTCCCTTCAGCTCGATGACGAGGGGCACGCGTCCGGAGACCGTCTTCAACATGTCCTCGAGCGTCGGTATGCACTCGCGGGTCCCGCCGATGGACGTCTGCCGGAGCTCGCTCGACAGCTTGCTCCGCACGTCGCCCTCGACCGGACAGAGCCGCTTCAGGTTCCCGTCGTGGAAGACGACCGGAACGCCGTCGGCGGCGTATTGAAGGTCGCACTCGATGGCGAAGTCCGCGTCGATCGCCCGCCGGAAGGCGGCGAGCGTGTTCTCGTAGACGGTGCGGTTCATGTCGTGGTAGCCGCGATGGGCGATCGGGCGCGCCACGAGCCAGTCGGGTCTGTTCATCTGGCGTCCTTCAGGCGATTTCGATGATCGCGTCGATCTCGACGGCCGCATCGAGCGGCAGGGCGGCCATGCCCACGGCGGCCCGCGCATGCTTGCCGCGTTCGCCCAGGATGTCGGCGAGGAGGTTCGACGCCCCGTTGATGACGAGGTGCTGGCTGACGAAATCGGGCGCCGACGACACGAAGCCGTTGATCTTGACGAGACGTCCGATGCGTTCGAGATCGCCGAGCGCCGCCTTGGCCTGCGCCAGGATGTTGATGGCGCAGAGTTCGGCCGCGCGCTGCCCCTCCGCGACGTCCACGTTCCGGCCGAGATGGCCGCGTACGGCGAGCTTGCCGTCCTGAAGCGGCAGCTGTCCGGAAATATAGAGGGACGAGCCGGAAATGACGTAGGGAAGATAGTTCGCTGCCGGCGGGGCGGCGTCGGGAAGTGCGATGCCTCGTTCGCTCAACCGTTCGGCGATGGTGTCGGCCATTGAAAGCTCCGGTAATCTGGAATTGAATAGTGACGCGCCGCGCGCGAGAATGTCGCGCATTCGACCTTCGGATGTTTATATCATCCGAGGCGAGTTCAACAGGAGAATCGGTATGCTCCGAGCATATGCCACCGCCGTCGTCGCGGCCGGACTGATGGCGACGGCCCTTCTTCCCGTTCGTGCGCACGCCGGCGCCGCGGAAGCGCTGCTGGCCCACCGTGCCGTCTACGATCTCGACCTGAAGAGCGCGACCGATCGCTCGGGCATCGACTCGATGGTCGGCCGCATGGTCTACGAATTCAACGGTTCTCCCTGCGACGGCTATACCACGCGCTTTCGCCTGGTGACCCAGATCCGCTCGGGCGCGGACAGCCGGCTCACCGACCAGCAGACGACCACCTACGAAAACCCGGCCACCCGGACATTCCGTTTCGTGACGCGGACGTTCCTGAACGGCGAGGCGGACAAGGAGGTTCGGGGCACCGCGCACGAAACCGAATCCGGCACCACCGTCGAGCTGACGAACCCCACCGAACGCCATATCCAGTTGCCGCGCAGCGAATTCCCCACGCAGCACATATTGGGCATGATCCGCCATGCCCGGTCCGGGGACACGATGTACCAGTCGCGCATTTTCGACGGATCCGAGGATGCCGACCATGCGCCCATGACGACGACCGTCCTCGGCGCCATGCAGAGGCCGAAGCGCGTCGTCAGCGATGAGCCCGCACTCGGGAAGCAGCAGTCCGAACCGTTCTGGCCGGCCACGGTGGCCTATTTCGACGCGGCGACGAACGCCGACGAGACGCCGTCCTACCGGATCGCGTTCAAGCTCTACGGGAACGGCGTCAGCGGCGATCTCACCATGGACTACGGCGACTTCGCGCTGCGCGGCCGGCTGGTCAAGCTGGAACGGCTCAAGCAGCCGGCCTGCACGCAATAGACCGGAGCGCTTGCGGCTTGCATTCGCCGGCGACTGTCTCTATATCGCAGCCATTCCACACGCGGAGCTAGGGAGCAGACGGGAGACATCCGTCCGTTTCCACCGGTGGCGCAATGCGCTTTTCGGCTCCGCGGAGGTTCAACCGGAAAGGAGAAAAAGGCATGGCTATGCCTGATTTCAGCATGCGCCAGCTTCTCGAGGCAGGCGTGCACTTCGGCCACCAGACCCACCGTTGGGACCCGAAGATGCGTCCCTACATCTTCGGCGAGCGCAACAACGTCCACATCATCGATCTAGCGCAGACGGTTCCGTTGCTGTCGCGCGCGCTCCAGATCATCAGCGACACCGTCGCCGGCGGAGGACGCGTGCTCTTCGTCGGGACGAAGCGCCAGGCTTCCGAGATCGTCGCCGACGCGGCGAAGCGGTCGGCGCAGTACTACGTCAACGCCCGCTGGCTCGGCGGCATGCTGACCAACTGGAAGACGATCTCGAACTCGATCCAGCGCCTTCGCAAGCTCGACGAGACCCTGACTGCGGAACAGACCGGCTTCACCAAGAAGGAACGTCTGAACCTCGAGCGCGAACGCGACAAGCTCGAGCGCGCTCTCGGCGGCATCCGCGACATGGGCGGCGTTCCGGACCTGATGTTCATCATCGATACCAACAAGGAATTGATCGCCATCCAGGAAGCCAAGCGTCTGTCGATCCCGGTCGTCGCGATCATCGATTCCAACTGCGATCCCGATCCGATCGACTATCCGATCCCGGGCAACGACGACGCGGCGCGTGCGATCTCGCTCTATTGCGACCTGATCTCCAAGGCCTGCATCGACGGCATCGCCCGGCAGCAGGGCGCTGCCGGCATCGATGTCGGCGCCTCGGCGGAAACGCCGGCCGAGCCCGCATTGGAAGAAGCGGCACCTGCCGCAGAGACCGCGGGCGCCACGCAGGAGACGGCTTCCGAGGCCGGCGCGGCCCCCGACGCTTCGGCGGCCGGCGCGGCCCCGGACGCTTCGGCGGCCAAGTCCTGATCGGGACGGGGCGGCGCTTTCGCCGCCGCCCGCCCAAACAAGAATCGGCACTTGAACGTGCCATCGCGCGCTCGTCGCCGGAAGTCCGGCGAGGGCGCCGACGCTTTTAGGATCAAGAGGCGAACATGACGATTTCAGCCGCACAGGTGAAGGAACTGCGCGACAAGACCGGCGCAGGCATGATGGACTGCAAGAAGGCGCTCTCCGAGACGAACGGCGACATGGAAGCCGCGATCGACTGGCTGCGGGCCAAGGGCATTTCCAAGGCCGACAAGAAGTCCGGCCGCACGGCCGCCGAAGGCCTGATCGGCATCGCCGCCGAGGGCACGGAAGCGGTCGTCGTCGAGCTCAACTCCGAGACCGACTTCGTCGCCCGCAACGACTCCTTCCAGCGGCTCGTCGAAGGCGTGGCGACCGTTGCCCTGTCGACGGACGGTTCGGTGGAAGCCGTTTCGGCCGCGACCTTTCCGGATACCGGCAAGTCGGTGGCGGACACGATCAAGGACGCCATCGGCACCATCGGCGAGAACATGACCCTTCGCCGCACGGCCAAGCTGGTCGTCGCCCAGGGCGTCGTCGCCACCTACGTCCACAATGCCGTGAGCGAACGGCTCGGCAAGCTGGGCGTGCTGGTGGCGCTGAAGTCCGCCGGCAACGTGGACGAGCTCAACGCCATCGGCCGGCAGATCGCCATGCACGTCGCGGCGACGAACCCGCTCGCCGTGACCAAGGACGAGGTCGACCCGGCGGTCGCCGAGCGCGAGCGCAAGGTGTTCTCCGAGCAGGCGCGCGAATCCGGCAAGCCGGAGAACATCGTCGAGAAGATGGTGGAAGGCCGCATGCGCAAGTTCTACGAGGAAGTCGCGCTGCTGTCGCAGGCCTTCGTCATCAACCCCGACCAGACGGTCGGGGAGGCGCTGAAGGCCGCGGAATCGAAGATCGGCGCACCGGCGGAGGTCGTCGCTTTCGTCCGCTTCCAGCTCGGCGAGGGGATCGAGCGCGAAGAGAGCGACTTCGCAGCCGAGGTGGCGGCCGCGGCGAAGAGCTGAGCGCCTTTTACGGTGCGAATGGCGAGGGGCATCGCGTGACATCGCGATGCCCTTCGTGTATCCGGCATTCGATGCGAATGAGGAGCAAGGGACGACCATGGCGCCAGACCCCATCTACAAGCGTGTGCTCCTCAAGGCATCCGGCGAGGCGCTCATGGGGGGGCAGGGATTCGGCATCGACGTCGCCGTGGCCGACCGGATCGCTTCCGACATCGCCGAAGCGCGGGAGCTCGGCGTGGAGGTGGGTGTCGTCGTCGGTGGAGGGAACATTTTCCGCGGCGTCGCGGTGGCCTCGAAGGGCGGCGATCGGGTCACGGGCGACCACATGGGCATGCTCGCCACGGTGATCAACGCGCTCGCGCTGGCGACGTCGCTTCGCAAGCTCGGCATCGATACCGAAGTGCTTTCGGCCATTTCCATGCCCGAGATCTGCCAGAGTTTCTCGCAAAGGGCCGCGCTTCACCATCTCGCCAAGGGCCGGGTCGTGATTTTCGCCGGCGGCACCGGCAATCCATTCTTCACCACCGATTCCGCGGCGGCCCTCAGGGCGGCCGAGATCGGCGCGCAGGCGATCTTCAAGGCGACCCAGGTCGACGGCATCTATTCGGCCGACCCGAAGAAGGACGCCACTGCGGTTCGCTTCGAGCGGTTGACCCACGGCCAGGTCCTTTCGAAGGGGCTGGCCGTCATGGATGTCGCGGCCGTCGCGCTCGCCCGCGAGAACGACATCCCAATCATCGTCTTTTCGATTCACGAAAAAGGTGAGTTTGCAGCTATTCTGCGCGGCGGTGGCCATGCGACGTTCGTCAGCGACGACTGAGCTCCGTCGGCCGCGGCGGCAGCGCTGCAATGCACTGGAACGGGAGAAGCAATATGAGTGACGGGATCGACATCAAGGATCTCAAGCGGCGGATGGAGGGCGCGGTCGCATCCTTCAAGTCCGACATCGCGGCGTTGCGGACCGGACGGGCCTCGGCAAACGTGCTCGACCCGGTGTCGGTCGAGGCCTACGGATCGCGCATGGCTCTCAACCAGGTCGCCAACATCACCGTCCCGGAACCGCGCATGCTGTCGGTCAATGTCTGGGACAAATCGATGGTCGGCGCGGTCGACCGCGCGATCCGGGAGTCCAATCTGGGCCTCAATCCCGTCGTCGACGGACAGAACCTGCGGATCCCGCTGCCTGAACTGAACGAGGAGCGGCGGAAGGAACTCGTCAAGGTCGCCCACGGCTATGCCGAAAGCGCCCGGGTCGCGATCCGCCATGTCCGCCGCGACGGCATGGACAACCTCAAGAAGGCCGAAAAGGACAGCGAGATCAGCCAGGACGAGAGCCGTTCGCAATCCGACAGGGTCCAGAAGCTCACCGACGAGATGATTTCGCAGGTCGACAGCTTGCTTGCCGATAAGGAAAAGGAAATCATGCAGGTGTAGACTCGCGCAACGAGGGCACTTGCGTAGAATCCCGGCGGCGACGAATGGAGTCTGAGATCTTGAGCACCCCGCAACATGTCGCCATCATCATGGACGGCAACGGGCGCTGGGCGCGCCAGCGCGGGCTTGCGCGTACCCTGGGTCACCGGCAGGGCGTCGAGGCGGTGCGGGAAACCGTGCGCGTCGCCGGAGAGGCCGGCGTCAAGTACCTGACCCTGTTCGCGTTTTCCTCGGAGAACTGGAGCCGCCCGGCGGACGAGGTCCGTGACCTCATGGGTCTTCTGAAGCTGTTTATCCGGCGGGACCTGGCGGAGCTGCATCGGGAGAACGTGAGGGTCCGCGTCGTGGGCGCCCGCGATACGCTCGACGAGGAGGTTCTCTCGCTGCTTCAGGAGGCGGAGGACCGCACCAGGGACAACACCGCGCTCGACCTGGTCATCGCCTTCAACTACGGCGGTCGCGACGAGATCGCCCGTGCCGTCAGGCGAATCGCCGGCGGCGTGGCCCGGGGCGAGATCGACCCGGCGACGGTGAGCGAGGAAACGATCAGCCGGCATCTCGATACGGCGGCGATCCCGGACCCGGACCTGATCATCCGCACCAGCGGCGAGCAGCGCCTCTCGAACTTCCTTCTCTGGCAGGCGGCCTACGCCGAGTTCGTCTTCGTCCCCTGCCTCTGGCCGGACTTCGACCGCAAGGCGTTCCTTGCGGCGCTCGACCAGTATCGGGGCCGCAACCGGCGTTTCGGGGCCGTCGAGCCTCGCGGCGTCGCCGTCGGTTCCGCATGAGCGAACTCGGCCGTCGGATCGTCTCGGGCATCATCCTCGCCGCGGTCGTTCTGGCGGCGGTCTGGTCGGGCGGTACGGCGTTCCGGCTCCTCGTCGCCCTGGCCGCAATCCTGATCTACCATGAGTGGTCGACGATCGTCTCGGCGGCGCGTTCCTCGTTCAGGATCAATGCCTTCTGCTGGATCGTCGTCGTCGCCTGCGCGCTTCTCGTCGCGACCGCGAATGGTTCGGACGCCGCTTTCGTCGCGGTTTTCGGCGGGCTCGTGGCCCTTCTATGGGAATATTTCGCCGCCCGTCGCGTCTGGATCGGTCTCGGCGTTCTCTACGCCGCGCTCCCGGCCATCGCGCTCGCCGCCCTGCGCGCCGTCCCGTCCGAGGGGCTGGCGACGATCCTCGTCCTCTTCGCGATCGTGTGGGCGACCGACATCGGCGCCTATTTCGCGGGCCGTTCCATCGGCGGCCCGAAGCTGGCCCCGCGCATTTCGCCCTCCAAGACATGGTCGGGCGCCGTCGGCGGCGCACTGGCCGGCGTGGTTGCCGGGGCGCTCGTCGCTCTCGCCTTCGGGCTGCGACCGGGCGTTTCGATCCTGGCGGTCTCGCTCGTCCTGTCCGTCGTGAGCCAGATCGGCGACCTCTTCGAATCCTGGGTGAAGCGCCGGTTCGGCGTGAAGGACTCCAGCCACCTGATACCCGGTCACGGTGGCATCATGGACCGCGTCGACGGCCTTGCCTTTGCCGCATCCGCCGCCTATTTCGCGGCGATCCTGCTCGGGACCGGAGTACCGGCCCATGCCGACGCCACGGCGTCCATGGGCGGCGTGACGGCGGCGTCGTCCGCCGCGTGGTCGCCCGGAACGGACGGCAAGGGTAAGCGCGAATTCGAGGAGCGCACGATATGGAATTTCTGACGTCGGCGGCAAGTGTCCTGACCGGATACATCATCCCGTTCCTGATCGTCCTGACCGCGGTCGTCTTCTTCCACGAACTCGGCCATTATCTCGTCGGTCGGTGGTGCGGCATCCGGGCGCTGACCTTCTCGGTGGGTTTCGGTCCCGAGCTGCTCGGCTTCAACGACCGCCGGGGAACGCGCTGGCGCCTTTCGGCGGTTCCGCTCGGCGGCTACGTCAAGTTTCTCGGAGACGAGAACGCGGCAAGCGCACCGGGTTTCGACGAGGTCGCCGCCATGAGCGACGAGGAGCGGTCCCACTCCCTTCCGGGCGCCTCCGTCTGGCGGCGCGCGGCGACGGTGGCCGCGGGCCCGATCGCCAACTTCGTCCTGGCGATAGCGGTCTTCTCGGTCATGTTCTATCTCAACGGGCGCATGATCGCCGACCCGGTGGTGGCCCGGGTGCAGGCCGACAGCGCGGCGGCCGATGCCGGGATCCAGCCCGGCGACCGATTCGTGTCGATCGACGGTCACCCCATGCCGACGTTCGAGGACGTGCGCCAATACATAAGCCCGCGCCCCGGACAACACATCAGCGTCGAGCTCGACCGCGGCGGCCGCCTGATGACGGTCGACCTGACCCCGCGCGCGACGGTCATCAAGGACCGGTTCGGCAACAAGATGGACGTCGGCCTGATCGGCGTCATCACCGACAAGTCCGCCGGCAACTTCCGCATCGTCCACTACGGCCTGCTCGAATCGGTGGCCCAGGGAGGGCTGGAGAGCTGGCGAATCGTCGCGCGCACGGGCGGCTACGTCGCCAATATCTTCAGCGGCCGGGAGAAGGCGGACCAGTTGGGCGGTCCGATCCGGGTCGCCCAGGTCTCGGGACAGATGGCGACGCTCGGGCCGGAGGCGCTCATCCAGCTGATCGCCGTCCTTTCCGTGTCGATCGGATTGCTCAACCTGATGCCCATCCCCATGCTCGACGGCGGCCACCTCGTCTTCTATGCGATCGAGGGCCTGAGCGGCCGGCCGGTGGGCGAGCGGGCGCAGGAGATGGCCTTCCGTTTCGGCTTGGCGCTCGTTCTCATGCTGATGGTGTTCGCGACCTGGAACGACGTCAGCCGGCTTCTCGGATGAGCGGAAGAGGGGAGAACTCTTAATGAAACGGGTTTTACGACGGCGCGCTAAACCAAACGTTTACGCTGTTTGCAGGCATGTGTCGCCGTTGAGCCACTGCCGCAATTGAAGTAAACAGAAATTAACGCGATCACTTGCTTGTATGCCAAAAGCGAGTAAAACGGCACAAACGGCGCGGGAGCCATGCGCAAATTTGCGCTGCGGGGACACTGGGTAAAAAGGTAAAGAATCCACGATGAAGGCCGGTTCAAACTTGTTGAACGCTGTGTCGGCGGCTGCCCTGTCGGTCGGCATTATGGCGTCTGGCGTGGGGGTCGCGACGCTCGCCTCCGTCTCTGTCGCACAGGCTGCGGTTGTCAGCCGGATTGCGGTCCGCGGGAACCAGCGGGTCGACGCATCGACGGTCCGCGGCAATCTCACCATCAAGCCCGGAAAGTCCTTCAGCAGCACCGACATAAACGACTCGGTCAAGAAGCTCTTCGAGACGGGCCTCTTCTCGGATGTGAAGATCAGCGTCTCCGGGGGCACGCTGGTCGTCGACGTCAAGGAGAACCAGGTCGTCAATGCCGTGGTCTTCAACGGCAACAAGAAGATCAAGGACAAGCAGCTCGAATCGATCGTCCAGACGAAGCCGCTCGGCCCGTTCAACAAGGCCCGGATCGATAGCGACATCCAGACGATCAAGGACGCGTACAACGCGATCGGCCGCCGCGACGCGAGCGTCACGACCCAGGTCGTCGACCTCAAGGGCGGGCGCGTCAACGTCGCGTTCAACATCGACGAGGGCGATCGCACCAAGATCAAGGCCATCAATTTCGTCGGCAATCACGCCTTCAGCGACGGCCGTCTCGCCGACACCATCAAGACGAAGCGGTCGAATTTCCTGAGCTGGCTGACCCGCAAGGACGTCTACGACCAGGACAAGCTGAACGCCGACGAGCAGCTGCTCCGGCAGTTCTACTACAATCACGGATATGCGGACTTCCGCGTCGTGTCGGCTGCCGCCGATCTCGACCAGAAGGACAACGAATACACGATCACCTTCACCGTCGACGAGGGCGAGCGGTACAAGTTCGGCGACATCGGCATCGAGAGCTCCGTCGAGGGCGTCGATCCGAAGCAGCTGAAGGGCCTGATCGAAACGCGCAAGGGTAGCACCTACAGCGCGAAGGACGTGGAAAAGTCGATCACGGACATTTCGGACCGGGTCGCCAGCGAAGGCTATCCCTTCGCCAAGATCACGCCGCGCGGCGACCGTGACTTCGCCAATCGGACGATCGGCGTGACCTATCTGGTCGACCAGGGCCCCAAGGCCTATGTCCAGCGCATCGAGATCCGCGGCAACACGCGGACGCGCGACTACGTCATCCGCCGGGAATTCGACATCAGCGAGGGCGATCCGTTCAACCGGACCCTCATCCGGAAGGCCAAGAAGCGTCTCGAGGATCTCGGCTACTTCGCCTCGGTGAACATCTCGACCGAGCCGGGCTCCGAGCCCGATCGCGTGATCATCGTCGTCGACGTGAAGGACCAGCCGACGGGCGAGTTCTCCATCGGCGGCGGCTATTCGACCGACCAGGGCGCGACCGTCCAGGCCGGCATCACCGAGCGCAACTTCCTCGGGCGCGGCCAGTTCATCCGGGTCGAGGCCGGCGGCGGAACGGATTCGCAGAACTACCAGCTGTCCTTCACCGAGCCGTATTTCCTCGGCTACAGGCTGGCGGCGGGCTTCGACCTGAGCCGTGTCAATAACAACCACTTCTCGCAGTACGACTACACGCAGAACAACGTCACGCTCCGCTTCGCCGCCCCGATCACCGATTCGCTGAAGGCGGGCCTCGCCTACAGCTTCACGAATACGAAGTACAGCTCGGTGGCGACGGACATTTCGCAGACCTACTACAACGCGCTGAACCAGAGTCATACCGTCTCGTCGGGCATCTTCAGCCTGACCTACGATACGATCGACGACCACAAGATGCCGCGCGAAGGCTTCTTCGTGAAGGGCGCGGCGGAGTACGCCGGGATCGGCGGGGATGCCGACTATCTCAAGCTGACGGGCCGGGCCGACTATTACCACCCGCTGATCGAATCGGCCGACGTCATCGGCCAGCTGTCCGTCGGTGGCGGGCATCTGTTCAAGACGAACGGCAATGTCGACGTCTTCGACCAGTTCTTCATGGGCGGCGAGACGGTGCGCGGTTTCGATACGCGCGGCATCGGTCCCCGTGCCTTGTGTTCGTCCGGCGCATCCTGCAACACCGGGCACAGCTACGACGACCCACTCGGCGGCACGACCTATTTCAACGCGACGGCCGAAGTGAATTTCCCGATGCCGGTCATTCCGGAGGACATCGGAATTCGCGGTGCGGTGTTCGCGGATGCGGGAACGCTCTACGGCTCGGCGATCAACACCTATGGAGATACGGTGGTCGGCGACAGCATGCAGTGGCGTGCCTCGGTCGGCGCCAGCATAATCTGGGCCTCGCCGTTCGGGCCGCTGCGTTTCGACTACGCGTTCCCGATTGCAAAAGAAAACTTTGACGAGGTTCAACATTTCCGGTTTGGTGCGTCTACTCGCTTCTAGGAAATGACGGTCGCGGCGCTACCTTTGCCGCGATCGTACGGGCCGTGCGGTTTTTTATGGATCAGTCAGCGTTCTTCCCGCTCAACCAGGGAGTCAGCGTCTCAGCCCTGGCGTCGTTGACCAATGCGGAGTTGACGGATGCGCGCTATGGGGAAAGCCTGATAGTCGGCATCGCCTCGCTTGAAAATGCCGGTCCGGGCAGGGTGTCTTTCGTCACCACCCGCCGGAAGGCGGCGGTGCTGGCCAAGACCGCCGCGACGGCGGTCTTCTGCACGAAGGACATGGCGAACTCCGTCCCGAAAGGAACGGCCGCACTGGTGAGCAAGAGTCCCCAGGCCAGCTTCGCCGCGGCCGCCATGCACCTGTATCCCGATGCGGCCCAGCCCCGTCCCTTCACGTCCGAGACCGGTGTGTCCGTCAATGCCAGCATTGCGCCCGACGCCGAGTTGGAGGAGGGCGTTACGGTCGAGCCCTTTGCGGTCGTCGGGTCCGGCGTGCGCATCGGGCGCGGGACGCGAATCGGACCGGGAGCCGCCATCGGCCCCGCCACGCAGATCGGCCGCAACTGCGTGGTCGGCGCATCCGTCTGCCTGCAGCATGCCCTGGTCGGGAACAACGTGGTCATCCATCCCGGCGCCCGGATCGGACAGGACGGGTTCGGCTATGTGCCGGGACCGGCCGGGATCCAGAAGATCGTGCAGATCGGCCGGGTCGTGATCCAGGACGAGGTCGAGATCGGAGCCAACACCACCATCGACCGCGGCGCGATCGACGACACCGTGATCGGCGAGGGCACCAAGATCGACAATCTGGTTCAGATCGGGCACAACGTCCAGATCGGCCGCATGTCGATCATCGTGAGCCAGGTCGGCATCGCCGGCAGTGCGCGCATCGGGAACGGCGTCATGATAGGAGGCGGCGCCGGCATCAACGGTCATATTACGGTCGGAGACGGTGCCCAGATTGCGGGGCTGAGCGGCGTCGTGGGGGACGTACCAGCCGGCGTGAAATGGGGTGGCGTGCCGGCGCGGCCGATACGGTCGTTCCTGCGGGACGCGGCGGAGAGCAACGCCCGTGCCTTTGGAAGGGATCGAGAGCAGGAAAGAAAAGATGAGCGAGAGTGAGACGGTGGTTCTGGAGAGCATCGATATACGGGAAGTCATGCGGCTGCTCCCGCATCGCTATCCCTTTCTCATGGTGGACCGGATCGTCGACATCGACGGAGACACCTCTGCCGTCGGCATCAAGAACGTGACCATCAACGAGCCGCATTTCACCGGCCATTTTCCAGAGAACCCCATCATGCCGGGCGTTCTGTTGATCGAAGGCATGGCGCAGACGGCGGGCGCAATCTGCGCCCGGAACCAGGGCGGCGGAGCCAACACCGTTTTTTTTATGACAATTGATAACGCTCGCTTTCGCAAACCGGTTGTGCCGGGCGACTGTGTCGAATATCACGTGAGCAAGAGCAAGCAGCGCGGCAACATCTGGAAGTTCCGCTGTGTGGCGCTGGTTGCGGGCGCCCGGGTAGCGGAGGCCGACGTGGGTGCCATGCTCATCACAGAGGAAAGCAATTAACTTATGACCTCGGCAGAAGTCCGTATTCACCCTTCCTCGATCGTCGAGGAGGGCGCCGAACTTGGCGACGGCGTGGCCATAGGGCCGTTCTGCCATATCGGGCCGGACGTGAAGCTCAAGTCCGGCGTCGTGCTGACGAGCCACGTCGTCCTGACCGGCCGCACGACCGTCGGCGAACGAACCAGGATCTTCCCCGGAGCCGTCCTCGGCGGCGAGCCGCAGAACGTCCACTATCGTGGCGAACGGACGGAACTGGTGATCGGCGAGGATTGCACGATCCGCGAAGGCGTGACGATGAACATCGGCATGCCGAACGCCGGCGGCGTCACGACGGTCGGAAACCGTTCGCTGTTCCTCGCCTATTCCCATGTGGCCCACGACTGCAAGGTCGGCGACGACGTCATTCTGTCGAACAACGTGATGCTCGCCGGGCACGTCGTGGTCGGCGACCGGGTCATCATGGGCGGCGGCGCGGCGGTCCACCAGTTCGCCCATATCGGCCATCACGCCTTCATCGGTGGCATGTCGGGGGTCAGCCACGACGTCATCCCCTATGGCATGCTGTTCGGCATGCCCGGCGTGCTGATCGGGCTGAACGTGATCGGCATGGAGCGCAGCGGCATCGGCAAGAACGAGATCCGCAACGTGCGCCAGGCCTTCAAGCAGATCTTCCACGGCAAGGGCTCCGTCAGGGAAAATGCCGACGCCATGCGGGCCTCAGGAACCGACAACCCCGTCATCGGCGACATCCTCGATTTCATTCTTTCCGATCATGAGAGGTCGCTGACCTCGACGGTGAGATCCCACAGGGGTTAGGCGTGGCGCCCTCCGCAAGCCGGGACGGTGGAGGCCGGCTCGCCATCATCGCCGGGCAGGGCCGCCTGCCGCACGATGTGGCCCTGGCCGCGCGCCGGGCCGGCGAGGAGCCGTTCATCGTCGCCCTGAAGGATGAAGCCGACCGGGACTGGAGCGACTTCGACCATCTCGCCATAGGGATCGGCGACGCGTCGGCGCTCTACCGGGCCCTTCGCGAAAAGGGCGTCCGACGCATCGTCATGTCCGGCGCCGTCAAGCGCCGCCCGGACTGGCGCGACATTCGCCCGACCCTCCGGCTGATCGCACGGATGCCTTCGGTGGTGCGAATCCTCCTCGGCAAGGGCGACGACGTCGTGCTCCGCATGGTCATCGATCTGATCGAAACCGGCGGCTTCACCGTGATCAGCGCCCAGGACGTCGTCCCCGATCTCCTCGCCGAAACCGGCCCGCTGGCCCACGCCCGTCCGTCCCGTCAGGACTGGATCGACATCGAGGCGGGCCGCGCTGCGGCCCTGGCGCTCGGGCGGCTGGACGTCGGACAGGGTGCGGTGGCCGTCGGCGGCCGCGTCGTCGCCCTCGAGGGAGCGGAGGGAACCGACCAGATGCTCGAACGGGTAGCGCGCCTGCGCGCCGGCGGCCGGATCTCGGCGCGCCGCCGTGGCGTGCTGGTCAAGTTCTGCAAGCCGCAGCAGGACGAGCGCGCCGATCTTCCCTCGATCGGGCCTTCCACCGTCGAGAACGCGGCGGCGGCAGGGCTGGCCGGGATCGCGGTCGAGGCCGGCAGATCCCTGGTTCTGGAGCGCCGAGAACTGGCGGCCCGTGCCAACTCCCTCGGCCTGTTCGTGATCGGCATCACTCGGACCGATGGAGTGGGGCAATGACGTCTGATCGGGAGCCCGGTTTCCGCCGCCTGGCGATCGTCGCGGGCGAAAGTTCGGGGGACGCCCTCGGGGCGGCCCTCATCGATGCGCTCCGCAGGCGGCTGGACCACGATCTCGATCTTGTCGGGGTCGGCGGGGAGGCGATGGAGGAGCAGGGCCTGCGATCCCTCTTCGACTATCACGCCCTGTCCATCGTCGGCGCCAGCGCCGTCGTGACGCGATTGCCGCTGATCGCTTGGCGGATCAGGCAGACCGCGCGCGCCATCATCCGGGCGAAGCCGGACATGCTCGTTATCATCGACAGTCCCGGCTTCACCCATCGCGTCGCGCGGCTCGTTCACCGGGCGCTGCCGGACGTTCCGATCGTGAACTATGTCTGCCCGACCGTGTGGGCGTGGAAGGCCTATCGGGCGCGGAGGATGACCGGCTATGTCGATCACGTTCTATCGGTCCTGCCGTTCGAACCCGATATCGTCGCCGCCCTCGGCGGGCCGCCGATAACCTATGTGGGCCACTCCCTGGTCAGCGACCCCGGGCTTGTCGCGGCCAGGGAGAAGCAGTCGAAGCGGCGCGCCCCGGCCGCGGCGGACGCCGCGCCTCGCACATGCCTGGTCCTTCCCGGATCCCGCACGAGCGAACTCGTGCGGCTTCTCCCCGTCTACGAGCTCGCCCTGGCCGAACTCGCCGCCCGCAACCCCGGCATGCGCTTCGTGCTGCCGGCGGTCCGCCGTCACGAGACGAGAATTCGCGAGACCGTTGCGCGGTGGACGGTGAAGCCCGAGATCGTCGTCGGGCCGGCCGCGAAATGGCAGGCCTTCGGCGAGGCGGACGCCGCCATGGCCGCGTCGGGCACCGTTCTGCTCGAACTGGCCATCGCGGGCGTGCCATGCGTGTCGGTCTACAAGCTCGACCCGCTGGCACGCATGATGATGCGGAGGATCAGGACATGGTCTGCCGCGCTGCCGAACCTCATCGCCGACTACCCCGTCATCTCGGAATACGTCAACGAGACGGTTCGGCCGGCACGTCTCGCCCGCTGGATCGAGCGGCTGTCGAGCGAAACGCTGCAGAGACAGGCCATGATCGAGGGGTTCGACCTCGTGCGCGCGCGCATGGCCACGGCGCGACCGCCGAGCGAACATGCCGCCGAAGTCGTCCTTCGGACGTTCGAAGACCGCCGCCGGAAATAGAGCGCTTCCAGGAAAAGTGGAAACCGGTTTTCCGTCCGGAAGCGCGCAAGAACAATGAGATAGCGCCTGTTCGCGATTCCGTGAAACGCGCACAGGCTCTAGCGACGGCGCCGGAAAGGCGCCGTTGTTGTCGAGCGTGCGCGGTCTCTCAGCTGCGCTTGGAGATCGGCACGAATTCGCGCTGCGGTGCGCCGGTATAAAGCTGGCGCGGGCGGCCGATGCGCTGGTTCGGGTCCTCGATCATCTCCTTCCACTGGGCGATCCAGCCGACCGTGCGCGCCACCGCGAACAGGACGGTGAACATCGTGGTCGGAAAGCCGAGCGCCTTCAGCGTGATGCCGGAATAGAAGTCGACGTTCGGATAGAGCTTCTTCTCGATGAAATACTCGTCCGTCAGCGCGATTTTTTCCAGTTCCATCGCCACTTCGAGCAGCGGGTCCTCTTCGTGGCCGGTCTCCGCCAGGACCTCGTGGCAGGTCTTCTGCATGATCTTGGCGCGCGGGTCGTAGTTCTTGTAGACGCGGTGACCGAAGCCCATCAGGCGGAACGGGTCGTCCTTGTCCTTGGCGCGGGCGATGAACTCGGGAATGCGCTCCACACTGCCGATCTCCGCCAGCATGTTGAGCGCCGCTTCGTTGGCGCCGCCATGGGCCGGGCCCCAGAGACAGGCGATGCCCGCCGCAATGCAGGCGAAAGGATTGGCTCCCGACGACCCCGCGAGGCGAACGGTCGATGTCGAGGCATTCTGCTCGTGGTCGGCGTGGAGGATGAAGATCCGGTCCATGGCGCGGGCGAGAACGGGGTTGATCTCGTAGTCCTCGCAGGGCACCGAGAAGCACATGCGAAGGAAGTTCGACGCGTAGTCGAGATCGTTCTTCGGATAAACGAAGGGCTGGCCGATATGGTACTTGTAGGCCATCGCCGCGATCGTCGGCATCTTGGCGATCATCCGCAGGCTCGCCACCATGCGCTGATGCGGGTCGGTAATGTCGGTGGAGTCGTGATAGAAGGCCGACATGGCGCCGACGACGCCGCACATGACCGCCATGGGATGGGCGTCGCGGCGGAAGCCGGTGAAGAAGCGGTTCATCTGTTCGTGGACCATCGTGTGGTTGGTGACACGATAATCGAAATCTTCCTTTTCCGCCTTCGTCGGCAGCTCGCCGTAGAGCAGCAGGTAGCAGACGTCGAGGAAATCGCCGTGTTCGGCCAGCTGGTCGATGGGATAGCCGCGATGCAGGAGGACGCCGGCCTCGCCGTCGATGTATGTGATCTTGGATTCGCAGGCCGCCGTGGATGTAAAGCCGGGATCGTAGGTGAAGGCGCCGGTCTGCTTGTACAGCGCGCCGATGTCGTAGACGTGCGGGCCGATGGATCCCGTACGCACCGGAAGCTCGACTTCCTTGCCGTCGGCGATCAGCTTTGCATCTTCATTTTTCATGATGAACCCTTCCCGTCTTTTCATTGCGGCCGGACGCATGTCACCCGCAGTAAGGAGATGCGTTTTGCTATATGATTTCAGCGCCCGTGCCAAGCTTGCGCATCTGCGATGCTGCGACGCAATGCCACTGCCGAGCAGGAGGGTGCCCGGCAAGGCGCTGGAAAAACACCAATAAAATCCAAAGGCTTCCGACGTACATTCTTTGGTTGCAACGCACAACCGGAATGCCTTCTCGCGGCCGGATCCGAAGGCGATAACCCCGGCCGGCCCACCCGTGAACCGGGGGTGCGACAGAACGGAATTAGCGGGCTATCATCGCATTTCAAGCGGCTGGCGGGGGCCATGATCGAACAAGCCGATCCGATCGAATCGAGACGGGCGGGAACGGGTGCGCGCGGCGTCGAGGTGCAATCGCGGGCCCGCGACGCCGGGCCCGGACCATCTCCGGCCCGCTCGGCGGCCTTCCTTGCGGACCGGACGCGCCGGCGCCGCCCGACCCCGGAATCGGTGCGTCGCTGGGCCGCGGAGAAGCTCGCCGAAGAGGCCCGCTTCGGCCATGGATTCCTCTGGATTCCCGTCCTCATGGCCGCCGGGTCGGCCGCCGGTCTTTCGGCGCCGCGCGACATCCCGCTCGGAGCCATCCTGATACCCCTCGGCGCCCTGGCCGTCCTTGCCTGGCGAATGCGTGTCGCAGGGCATCGGGGCACCGCCATCGCAATCGGTGCGGCGGCGCTGTTTGCCGGGCTCGCCGCCGCGGCGCTGCAGGTCGCCATCTGGCAGACGCCGGTCCTCGACGGCCCGGTCGTCACGCATTTGCGGGGGGTCGTCCTGTCCCGGGAAGCGGCCGGCGGGACGGCATGGCGCTACGTGGTGCAGGTATCGTCCACGTCGGGCCCGGTCATTCACCGTCCCCCCGACAGGGTACGGCTCGTTTCGCGCGGCAGGCAGGCGCCGATCGACCCGGGGCAGGGGATCAGCGGCGTGGCGCGGTTGCTGCCGCCGTCCGGGCCGGTGCTTCCAGGCGGCTACGACTTCGGCTTCAACGCGTATTTCCAGGGCATCGGCGCGATCGGCTTCTTCTACGGTCCTCCCCACCGGGACCCCACCGCCGAGCGCCCACCCGGCATCGTCGCCAGGGCGGAACTCTCGATCGCCGCGCTGCGGCAGTCGATCGACGGACGCATCCGCGCAGTCCTGCCGGGAGAGGAGGGCGCCCTGGCCGCCGCCCTCATCGTCGCCGACCGCCGCGCCATACCGGACCCGACCGTCGCCGCGCTGCGCGATGCCGGCCTTGCCCATATCCTTGCGATCTCCGGCCTGCACATGGTGCTGGTCGCGGGGACCGTGTTCTTCGCCCTTCGTTTCCTCCTGGGCTTTTCGACGAGGGTGGCGGAGGGCGTTGCCCGTCAAGAAGCTGGCGGCCGGGGCGGCGCTCGCGGTGGCGACGGCCTATCTCGCGATCTCCGGCATGGCCGTCTCGACGCTGCGCGCCTGGATCATGCTGTCCATCGTCCTGGTCGCCGTCCTGCTGGACCGGCCCGCACTGACGCTTCGCAACGTCGCCATCGCCGCTCTCGTCATCGTCGCGACGAACCCCGCGGCGGTCGTCGGGCCGAGCTTCCAGATGTCCTTCGCAGCCACGACCGCCCTGATCGCCGGCTATTCCGCATTGCGGCAGGTCCGCCGCCACGCACCGGCGGCGAGCTCCCCGCTCTGGATCGTCGCCCGCTTCGCCGGCGCGATCCTTTTCACGTCCCTGGTCGCCGGCTTCGCGACCGGCATCTTCGCGGCCTACCATTTCCAGCGCGTCGCCACTCTCGGTATCCTCGGCAACCTTCTGGCGATGCCCTTCATCACGTTCCTGGTCATGCCGGCAGGTCTCGTCGCGACGCTGCTCATGCCCTATGGCCTCGAATCCTGGCCCCTGACCCTGATGGGAGAGGGCCTGCGGATCGTCATCGGGATCGCCTACCGGGTTCAGGCGCTCGGCGGCTCAGTGATGACCGGCCGCATGCCGGTCGCGGTCCTGATCCTGTTCATCGTCGGCTTTACGCTGCTCGTCCTCTTGAGGTCGCGGCTGCGCCTGGCCGGGATTCTCGGGATCGTCGCCGCCTGCGCCCTGGACATGTCCGCCCTGGCGCCGCGCCGCCCCGATATCCTGGTTTCCGAAGACGGCAGGCTGGTCGGCCTGCTGACGAAGGCGGGCATCGCGACCAACAGTCCCCGCCCGTCCTCCTTCGTTCTCGGCCAGTGGTCGTCCGCACTGGCCGAAAGACGAACCGTCCCGTCGAAGAAACTGCCGGCGATGGGCACCCGGAAGCCAAAGGGCCGCGCACGAGGCCGCACCGAACGGCAGGCCGCCGATCCGAAGGCGATCGAAGCGATGCGGGCGGCCGTCGAACGCCGCGAAGCGGGCTTCCTTTGCTACGCCCGGCAATGGTGTGCGGCCACGGTCTCCGGCGGCCTGCCGATCGTGACGGTCGCCGATCCCGCCTATGTCGGCACGGCCTGCGATCTTGCCCGCATCGTCGTCGTCTCGAAGCCCATCCGCCTGGCAGCCTGCCGGTCCGGCGCCCTTCTGCTGACAGGGCGCACCCTGCGAGGGTCCGGATCGGTCGAAATCGCCGTGGACGGCATCGTGCCCTCCGAGAGCCGGCCGGACATCCCGTCTCGAGGACGTCGCCGCGCCCGGCCTCCGCCCGAAGGCGCGAAAGCGCCGGCCGCCTATCGCCTGACGATCACCACCGCGCTCGGCGGCGTCCTCCGCCCGTGGACGGTGCAGCGCTATTACGACTGGCATAGCCGCGGCTTCGACTTCGCGGGCGTCGGCACGAAACGCTCGACCCTAGTGATACCGGCGGATTAGCCCGACGAGCCGTCCCTGGATCTTGACCCGGTCGGGCCCGAAGATGCGCGTCTCGTAGGCGGGGTTCGCCGCCTCGAGGGCGATCGAGGCGCCCTTGCGGCGAAAGCGCTTCAGCGTCGCCTCCTCGTCGTCGACAAGGGCGACGACGATCTCGCCCGGGCTGGCGGTCGACACGTTGCGGATGATGACGGTGTCGCCGTCGAAGATCCCCGCCTCGATCATCGAATCGCCCCGGACTTCGAGGGCGTAGTGCTCGCCGCTGCCCAGCATGTCGGCGGGAACCGAAATGTCGTGGGTCGTGTTCTGGATGGCCGAGATCGGAACGCCGGCCGCGATGCGTCCCATCACCGGCACGCTGGCGGTCCCGGGCGAGTCCGAAACCTCCGGCGGTTTCGCTCGCGCAGGCTGGGGCGTCTTGCCGAGGCTGCCTTCGATGACGCTCGGCGAGAACGGCTTTCGGACCTGCGGCGCGGGATTGTAGGCCTCGGGAAGCCGAATTACCTCCAGCGCGCGCGCCCGATTCGGAAGGCGGCGGATGAAGCCGCGCTCCTCGAGCGCGGTGATCAGGCGGTGGATGCCCGACTTCGAAGCCAGGTCGAGAGCTTCCTTCATCTCGTCAAACGAAGGGGGAATACCGCTCTCCTTCATCCGTTCGTGGATGAAAAGCAGCAATTCATGTTGCTTGCGCGTCAGCATCTCGCCCTCCGGCTACCGAGAAACAAATCCAGAACGAACCCTATATGTTCTATTTGTGTTCCGCAAGTAGTTAACAAAAATTGAAGCCGCGGCGACCGCCGTCGATGTTTCGCGCCGGAAGGGGAGAAATCCGCCTCGACCACTCGGGCGCGACCGCGCGCCGCTTCGGCGTTCTTTACAAACCGCGGAACACACGGTAAGCGGGAAAAAAAGAAGAAATACAACAAAAAGTGAGTCGTGCCGCATGCCTGCGTCGGAGGGGGCCTTGTCCTTCGCGTCCAGCGTCGACGGCTCGGAAAAAGGGGGAGGGCGACCCATTCGGATTAGATGTTCCTGTCTCGTCGGCGTGGCGTTCGCGGCGGCGGCGTTCGCCGGCGCTCCGGCCGTCGCCGAGACGGCCGCCGACCAGGCCGCACGCATCCAGAGGCAACAGTCGGAACGGCAGAGACTGCCGGAGAGCCCGTCTCCGCCGTCCGGTATCGAGCCTCCGTCCCCGACGGTGCCACTGGCGCGACCGGGCGAGGCATGCGTCGATATCGCCCGCATCGCGGTGACCGGCGTGCGTCTTCTGCCGACTCGAAGCGTCTCCGCCGCCGTCAGGCCCTTCGAGGGCCACTGCCTGGGGATCCGGCAGATCAACGGCGTCCTGAAGGAACTGACGCTCGCCTATGTCCGCCGCGGCTACGTCGCGGTTCGCGCGTACCTGCCGGAGCAGGACCTGTCGCAAGGCACCCTGCACGTCGCGGTCGTGGAGGGGAGGCTGTCCGGGATCACCATGAACGGGAGCGGCACTGCCGAATCCGGCGAGCGGCAGACCGCGTTTCCCGGCCTGGTCGGAAAGCCCGTCAATCTCAGGGACGTCGAGCAGGGTCTCGAGCAGATGAGCCGCCTGCCGGGCGTCGACGCGAAGATGTCGATCGAGGCCGGCGGCAAGCCGGGCGATTCGATCCTTGCGGTGAAGCGGAAGGCGCCTCGGCGTCTGTTCGTCGACGCCGGATCCGACAATCTCGGTTCCACGGCGACCGGCATCTACGAGAACACCATCGACGTCGTCCTGGCCGATCCCCTGGGCCTGAACGACCGTCTGAGCCTTAGCTACAGCCGCTCGTCGGCGGATGGTCCGGTCGACATCACCGACGATCGTCCTCACGGCGACGGCTGGTCCGCCGGCTACGAGGTGCCCTGGGGCTACTGGACGTTCGGCCTGTCGGCCTCCAGCCTCGGCTACCGCTCGCAGCTGGCGGCCTCCCTCGGCCCCATACCGACCTCCGGCAAGACGGATACGGTCGCGGCCTACGCAAGACGGGTCATCGCGCGGGACCGGATCTCCAAGACGACGCTGAGCGGCTCGCTCACCTGGACGGACATCCGCAGCTACATACTCGGCAGCCTGATCGACGTCTCGAGCTACAAGCTCGCCGTGCTGCGGATCGAACTCGCGCACGACCGGCGGATCTGGGGCGGTGCCGGCAGGATCGCCCTCGGCTGGAGCCGGGGCCTCGACGCCCTCGGCGCGTCCGACGACGGCGAGGAGCCGGCGGGTTCGCCGCAGGCCCAGTTCTCGAGCCTCGATCTTTCGGCCAGTTTCGCCCGTGCGTTCGCCCTGGAGTCGACGAGCCTCAACTACGAGGCGTCGCTGTCCGCGCAGTGGTCGAACGACCGGCTCTACAGCTCCCGGCAGATCTCCGTCGGCGGTCCCGGCTCCGTGCGCGGCGTGCGCGAGGCCGCGCTGTTCGGCAACCGGGCGGCCGTGCTCCGGCAGACGGTGTCCGTTCCGGTGGCCGGCCCCGACGACCTCGGCGTCTGCGGCAAGGATATCGGCTCGCTCGAAGCCTACGCCGGTTTCGACGCGGGTCACGTCTGGGGGCAGCCTGCCGATGGCATCGCCGGCGGCACCATCGCCGGCGCGACGCTGGGCCTGCGCTCGAGCGGCGGCCCGCTGCATCTCGATCTCAGCTATTCGCGCATCGTGGCGCACTCTTCGGGGACCGCCGTCGGCCGGAACGGAATGTTCGCCGCAAGTCTCTCGATGTCGTTTTGAAGGTTGGCGCCGCCGCGAGGTCGCGCGCCGTGAGTGGGGGAATGTCGATGGTAGCTCTTGAGGCAAGGCGACGCGGCCGCATCGGCGCTTTCCTGCATCGCCTGGGCGTCTCCGGGTTGATCCTCCTGCTCGCGCTGGAACCGGCCCTCGCGCAAGGGCCGCTGATCCGGGCGGATCCGGGCCGGCCGGGTCAGGCGCCGAGCGTCGTCCCCGCAGGCAACGGGGTGCCGGCCGTCAATATCGTCGCGCCGAATTCCGCCGGCCTCTCGCATAACCGCTACCTGGACTTCAACACCGACGCCGCCGGCGCAATCCTGAACAATTCGACGGCACCCTTGGCGACGTCGAAACTCGGCGGGCTCCTGGCGGGCAACCCCAACCTGGCGTCGACGGGATCCGCCAGGGTGATCCTCAACGAGGTGACGGGCACGAGCCGCTCGATGCTCGGCGGACGGCTCGAGGTCTTCGGCGCGGCCGCGGACCTCGTCGTCGCGAATCCCAACGGCATCACCTGCGACGGATGCGGCTTCGTCAACGCTCCGCGGGTGACGCTCTCCACCGGCGTGCCGGAGCTCGGCGCCGACGGCGCGCTCAAGGCCCTGGCGGTGTCCGGCGGCGACGTGACCATTGGAGCGAACGGCGCCGATCTGTCGGCCCAGCAGGTCTTCGACGTCGTCTCCCGCCAGATCCACGTGCTCGGGCCGGTCGCCGGGTCCGCCACCGGGCGCATCGACCTCGTCGCCGGCCACAACCGCTATTCCTACGCCGACGGCGTCGCGACCCCGCTCGGATCCGACGGCGCCGAGCCGGCCGTCGCCATCGACAGTTCGCTCCTCGGCGGCATGTATGCGGGCCGGATCAGCCTGCTGTCCACCGACAAGGGCTCGGGCGTCAACATGCAGGCCGGCATGGCCTCGAACGCCGGCCAGATGTCCCTGACGTCGGACGGGCGGCTGGTGCTGCGCAGCGCCTCGGCCAGGGGCGGGCGGATTGCGATTCGCTCCCGCAGTTCGGGCGTCGAGGTCGGCGGCACCGTCTATTCCGACACCGCCGTCGACGTCTCCGCCGCCGCGGGGGTCCAGCTCGACGCCGGAGCGATCGTCGCGGCTGCCGCGGACGTGGCGCTCGCCGGCGCGACGGTCTCGCTGGCCGACGGCGCGATTGCCGCGGCGGGCCTCCAGACGGACGGCACCGTGACGCCCGAAGGCGGCACGCTCTCGGTGGCCGCGCACGGGGACGTGGTCAATCACGGCACGATCCTCGGGGCCTCGAGCGTCTCGTTCTCGATCGACGGCGCGTTGGAGAACGCCGGTTCCATCCTGTCGAACGGCGTCTACGACCTCTCGGGCCTGACGGCGGCCGAGAGCGGCGCCCTGCGCAACGATGCCGGCGCCACCATCGACGTCGCAAGCGCCAAGCTCGCTGCCGCCTCCTTCTCCAACGACGGCACGCTTACCGTGCGCAACGGCAATCTCGTGGCGGACGTCGGCGGCAGCCTGTCGAACGGCGGCACGATCTCGATCGCCGGCGCGGCGGACCTGACGGTGGACGGCGCGGTGACGAACGACGGCACCGTCGCGGTCGGCGGCAACTTCGGGATCGGGACCGCCGCACGCCTCGTCAACGACGGAACGCTGTCGGCGGGCGGGCTCCTAGAGATCGAGAATACCGGTACCGGGGCAGCGGGCGAGGTCGTCAATTCCGCGAGCGGGATCCTCTCCGGCGACGCCGGCCTGCTCCTGGCCGCGGCGTCGTTCGACAATGCGGGGCAGGCGGGGTCGAAGGGAGGCGGCATCGCCGTCGCCCTTTCCGGCGACCTCTCCAACACCGGCCTTCTCTATGCCGGAACGTCGGCCGACTTCCGGCTCGACGGAACCTTCCGTAACACCTCGGCCGACGTCGTCGCCGGGTCTTGGCTGAGCATCGCGGGCCTCTCCGGCGAGGCGGCCGGAGGGCTCCTCAACAGCTCCGGCCGGATCGAGGCCGGATCCGACCTGGCGATCGACGCCGACACCATCACCAACCGCCGAACCGAATTCTCGATCGCGTCGACGACGGTCAACGCCAAGGATTCGCAGAGCTTCCCCATTCCCTCCTGCGATCCCTGCGACGGCATCTACCGCATCCAGACGGACACGACGACGACGACCGAATACGTCGCCACCGACTCCGGCGCCGCCCGCATCCTCGCCGGCGGAAACATGCAGCTCGCCGCCGTTTCGCTCGACAACGCCGAAAGCGAGATCGCCGCGAACGGCGACCTTGCGATCGTCGCCGGCAGCGTCACCAACGAAGGCCGGGACGTCATCCGGACCACGGTGACGGTCACCGACGAACTCGACTGGCACATCCGGCCGAAGCACTGCCTCCTGGGGTGGGGCCACTGCGGCCACAAGACCACCTACTCCTGGGCGCCCACGGTCCAGTCGACCGACACGGCGATCGTCGACGCGGTCTTCGGGACCATCCAGGCCGGCGGCACGCTGACCGCCGACGTGTCCGGATATCTCGCCAACGACGCCGTCCACGGCGGGGCCGCGCCGATCGGCCTCTCGGACGGCTCGTCCGTGTGGCCCGATCCCGGCGCATCCGCTTCGCCCGGGAACCTGAGCCACGAGATCGCCGACCTCCTCGGCCGGTCCGTGCTGTTCGGCACCCCGACGTCGCCGAACGCGCCCTATCTGGTCGAGACCCGGTCCGCCTTCGTCGACCCCGGCGAGTTCGTCGGCTCCGACTATTTCCTCGATCAGTTCGCCGGGTTCCACCCGGAACTCGACATGAAGCGCTTCGGCGACGCCTATGCCGAGACGCGCCTGGTCGAGGACCAGATCTACGGCCTGACCGGCCAGCGCTTCATCGACGGCGCCGTCGACGCCGTGTCGCAGATGACGGCGCTCTACGACAACGCCCTGAAGGAGCAGGCCGCGCTCGACCTCGCGCCCGGCGTCGCGCTCACGCCGGAACAGCAGAAGGCGCTCACCTCCGACATCGTCTGGCTCGAGCCGCAGACGGTCGACGGCCAGCAGGTGCTCGTGCCGCGCGTCTATCTCGCCGGCGCGACCGCCGCCGACGTCGATCTCGTCTCGGCGCGCATTTCCGGCAACGCAACGCAGATCCAGGCCGCTTCCCTCGACAACAGCGGCACCGTCCAGGCGGCGACCTCCGTCTATCTCGGCACGTCGGGCGACCTGCGCAATCTCGGCGGCTCGCTGCTGTCGGGCGGGGATCTCACGATCGACACCGGCGGCAGCCTGGCCAATTTGTCGGGAAAGATCGCCGCCGCCGGCTCGGCCGCCGTCTTCGCAAGCTCGATCGCGAACGACACCACCGTCTACCGCAACGAGACGGCCGACGGCACCTACGACCAGGCCGCGCCGACCGCGGACATATCCGCCGGCAAGGACCTGCTGCTCTCGGCGTCCGGGGCGATCTCCTCGACGGGCGGCAGCTTCTCCGCCGGCGGCACGCTCGACATGTCCGCCGGCGGGCCGGTCGACCTCAAGGCCCTCGCGCTCGAAGACAAGGGCTCCGTGACTTTCGCGGAAGGCCACGACAGCCGGGAAAGCCGGACCAACCGAATGGCCACGCTGTCGGCCGGCGGCGATCTCTTCGTCTCCTCCGGCGCCGACCTCACGCTTGCGGGCGTCCAGGCGAAGGCCGCCGGCTCCGCCGCGCTCTCGGCCTCGGGCGACGTCGCCATAGCCTCCGTCCGGGACAGCGAGCGCCGCGAACTGCAGCTCTCCTACGGCGACGGCATCGGCTCGCACGGCTCGTCCTTCGATCGCACGGCCTCGTCCACGGTGCGCGGTTCCGCCGTGTCGGCCGGCGGCCTCCTCACGGTCGACGCCGGACGCGACGTCGTCGTCTCCGCGTCGGCCCTTTCGGCCGGGACGGCCGGCGAGGGCGGCCTCGGCATCTGGGCCGGCCACGACATCGCGGTCGCCTCGGCCGTCGACACCGAGGAAAAGCTGTCGCTTTCATCGAGCAGCGGCCTGCTCGCCTCGTCCTCCTCCGACATCCGCTCCTATGACGAGACGACCGTCGCCAGCCGCCTGTCGTCCTCCGGCGACGTCTATCTCTCGGCCGGGGGCCTTGCGGCGATTTCCGGGTCGGAGCTTTCCGCCGGGGGCGCGCTCGGCGTCACGGGCGAGGGGGTTGCGATCGTCGGGGCCGAGGAGCGCCATTCCTCGAGCGCCGAGCGCAAGAAGAGCGGGCTGTTCGTCGGCTCCGGCGGCGGGTTCCTCTCGGTGTGGGGCTCGGAGAAGCGGGACGACCGGCGCTCGTCGGTGGTCAACGTCGCCTCGGGGCTGACGGCCGGCACGGACGTCGTCGTGACGGCGACGGGCGGCGACGTCGACATTCTCGGCTCGGATGTTTCGGCGGGGCGCGACCTGCTGCTCTCCGCCGCGCGCGACGTGAACGTGACGCCGGGCGCCGAAGAGCGGGCCTCGTCGAGCGAGACGAAGAAGTCGGGCTTCGGCATCGGCGTCTCGACGTCCGGCGGCGGCCTGTCGATCGGCGTCGGGGTGAAGACGTCGGACGACGTGACGAACCGCTCGGCCGACACGAACGCCCTCTCGGTGCTGTCCGCCGGCCGCGACGTCGGCATCTTCGCCGGGCGCGACGTGAACCTGCAGGCGGCGGATGTCGGCGCCGGGGGCAATGTCAGCCTCGATGCCGTGCGCGACGTGAACCTGCTCGCCGCGCTCGACACGACCGGCTACGCCCACATGCACAAGGAGCTCTTCGCCGGCATCAGCCTCGACGTGCAGTCGAGCCTGGTGAGGGCGGGCGTCGGGCTTGCCGATGCGGCGGGCGGGCTTTCCGGCCCGAACGCGGGCGAGGGCCTCGCGCCCGCGGCGCTCGCCGCGCTGAAGGCGAAGGAGGCGCTCGACGCCGTCGCCGCCGGCGCGCCGCTCGCCTCGGTGAGCATCGGCATCGGCGTCAAGTCGTCGAAGAGCACCGAGACGGAGACCGACGCGAACCCCGCCGTGACGACGATCCGCGCCGGCGGCTCGGTGGCGGTGGTGGCGCGGGAAGGCAGCATCACCGGCCACGGCGTCGGGATCGCC
Organism: uncultured Alphaproteobacteria bacterium; assembly: GCA_963838155.1. GTDB lineage: Bacteria > Pseudomonadota > Alphaproteobacteria > Rhizobiales > Rhizobiaceae > Pararhizobium_B. The sequence continues at coordinate 170,522 of CAWIQE010000002.1, read as the reverse complement.
GCGGGCGTCGACGCCTTCGGCCGGCCGACGGGCGGGGCGGGCGACGTGCTGCTCTCGGCGGGCAAGGACATCCGGCTTACGAGCGTCGAAGCCGAAGGCCGGAGCGAGAGCGCGAGCCGCTCCTTCGCCGCGAGCGTCGGCGTCGGCGCCAGCATCGGCGGCTCCGGCGGCGGCTCCGGCGGCCTAGAAGCCTCCGTCTCGGCCTCGAGCGCGAAGGGGACCAGCACCTGGACGCGCCAGCTGAACGCCCATGTCGCCGGCACCGGCACGGTGTCGCTCCTCGCCGGCAAGGACATCGACCTCGAAGGCGCCGTCGTCGCCGGCCACCGGGTCGTCGCGCGCGCCGGCGGGGACCTGACGATCGCCAGCCGCCAGGACACCGCCAGCTACGACGAGCGCGCCCTCGGCGGGTCGCTGTCGGTGGGCGGGGGCGGCGTCTCGGGCGGGGTGCGCAAGGACACGGTCACCGCCGACTATGCGAATGTCGCCGAACAGAGCGGCCTCTTCGCCGGCTCCGGCGGCTACGACGTCGCCGTCGGCGGCGCGGTCTCGCTGAAGGGCGGCGCCATCGCCTCGACGGCGCAAGATGCGCTGAACAGCCTCGTCGCCGACAGCCTCGCCTTTTCCGATATCGAGAACCATTCCCGCGCGAAGGCGAAGAGCATCGGCATGGCCCTCGGCCCCGAGGGCCTGCCGATCCCGCAGGTCGGCCAGCCGGTGAAGGAGGAGAGCGCCGGCACGACGCGCGCTACGCTGACGCCGGGGAGCCTGACGCTCGCCCACCGGCCCCAGGATCTCGCCGCGCTCAACACCGACCTCTCGAAGGCCGGCTCCGAGGTCGCCCCCTATGACATCGACCGCCTGAAGGCCAGGCAGCGAAGCGCGGCGGCGCTGTCGGAACTCCTCAACCTCGCCGTCGGCGATCTCTCCAGCTCCCTCCACCTCAAGGAGGGCCAGCCCGCCAAGGTGGCCCTCCACGCCGCCGTCGGGGCCCTCGTCTCCGAACTCGCCGGCAACGGCCTCGCCGCCGGCGCGCTGTCGGGCGCCGCGAGCGAGATCGCCAACGGCGTCCTCGAGAAAGTCCTGGAGGCCGACCCGACCCTGACGGCCGCCCAGCGCACCGCCATCACCGACTGGGTCGCCGCCGCCGTCGGCGCCGCCACCGGCGGCGAGGCCGGCGCCGCAACGGCCCTCGACAACGTCAACTACAACTACCTGACGCACGAGCAGCTGAAGGAGGCGAAGGACATCGCCGCGGCACTTCGGGCCTGCCTGCAGACACCCGGCGGCTGCAGCCCGGAGCGGATCCGGGAGCTCTCCAGCGGCTACAACTACTATCTCGGGCTTTCCGAGCAGAACACCCGCCAGCTGATCGCCGACTGCGGCAGCGGCGATAATCCGACCTGCGAGGCCGGCATCCGGGCGCTCGTGGAGTTCTCCGCCTCGGTCAGGCAGGACCGGCTCGCGGGCATCCCGATCGGCGACAGCGCCGGCAGCTTCTCCGTCAAGGCGTCGATCTTCGACTACGACGTGATCCTCGCCGAGCACTACCAGGCCGTCCTCGACGGCACGATGACGCCCGAGCAGGCGACAGAGGCGGCGATCGCCGACATCACCTCCCGCGAAGGCGCCGTCAACGGCTTCCTCGATGCCCTCGGCGTGGCCGGCGGCGTCGCGGCCGGCGTGCCTGCCTGCAGCAGCGGCATCCTCACCGCAGGCTGCATCGCCGCCGCCGCCGCCACCGCCGCCAGCGGCAACCACCTCTATGGCGACGTCCGCCAGGTGATCACCGGCAAGGAGGCAAAGACCGCGCTGCACGACTTCCTGGTCAAGGTAAAAGGAATGGATCCGGCGGAGGCCGACACCTGGGACCACTACGTCGACACCGGCGCCATCGTCGTCACCCTCGTCGCCGGCGGCTACGCCTTCGCCGTCAACGCCACAGCCGCCGGCAAGGCCGCGACGGTGCTGGAGGGGCTCGAGGGGAAGACGTTTGGGGGCGGGCCGGCCTCCAGGGAGATTTTGAATTCTCTAAAAGGCGAAATGAGCAGTGCCGAAGTGCGAGCTTGGTATAATCAAAATTTGAAGTTATTGGACACTTCAGGCCCGGTAAATGAGGCTACTGCACGGCGGGTTTATGAAAGTAGAAATGTTTTGAAGCAAGAGGCGCGGGATCTGATGAGCGATAGAGCTGCAGCTGACCAACTGACGCGAGAACGACCATTGGAGACATTTGAGTATTATGTCAACAAATATACGTCACAAGGTTATAGTGGAGAGGCGCTGTGGCAGAGGATAATCGAAGGAGGTACAACCCCGAATGCTGATGTAAATAATATTTTTGGAATAGAATGAATATGAAAAAAACAATTGTGATAAACAAACTAATCTGTGAAGATATAATGTGGATAAAAGAAATAGGTTATCCTCATTGGTCTGCTTATTTCGACGGTGATAAATGCTATTTGACAATGGGAGACTTCCCAGAAGAGCCTCTATACACATTAGAATGGCGTGGAAAGACAATTCAATTCGATGAAACACCACGAAAATGGAAGCTTCCGCGAGATTAGCGCGCTTTTCAAGGGGACCTATATACCTGTGTGACCCATTGCGCCGAGTATGCTTCATGCTTGCCTGTTTACCACTTGGAAAAAAGTTCCAGATCGGAACCTTGTGCGGGGCTTTCCGTTCTTGGTATGTTCCAGATTTCCTAATGGGCCTTTAACCATAGGATGGGTAAGGTCCGCTACTAGATGATTCCAAGGAGGGAGATGTCTCATGTCGTCAATCAAGGTCGGCGATCTGATCGGTATTCCGTGCCAAGTGAGCGAGGGCCCATTCGAGGATGAGCAATTGGTCGAATTCGACACCATGGATGGAAAGGTGTCTGGGTTCACCACGAGCAACAATGTAAGTGAAATTAACTCCCAGATGTGCATCCGCGCGGAGGTCGTGTCCGTTGAACCGGACCACCTTGTGGTCATGGTGGAAGGTTCCTTCTTCTCAACGAACGGCCTAGCCAATGTCAGTTTCAGCCAGCCCCTTCCGATGGCGGCATGATCAATGGTGTTGTCTCAACCAGATCTCCGGAAAGAGGTCGAATCTGGATCTTTGAAGTTTGCCCCCCCATTGGAAGAGCGCCAATGGGGGGAAGCATCGGTTGACTTACGGTTAGGCTTTGACTTCACAAAACTTCAACCAGCCAGCGGCGTCACTTTTTCGGTTGCTGGCGGCTTAGGTATGATCGGCAAGTCCGGCCTCTACCAGCGCCGTAAGCTGAAAGCTGACGATGGCATGGGCCATCCTGAGAAATTTGAGCTTCATCCCGGTGAGTTCGTTCTGGCTCTTACACATGAGAGGATCACCGTCCCGAACCATCTCATTGGGCTCGTTGAAGGAAGAAGCACTTATGCGCGTGTCGGGCTTTCGATGCATCAGACAGCCCCGTGGATTCAGCCCGGATGGAGCGGCCAGATCACTCTTGAGATACGGAACAGCGGCCCGCTGATCATATCTCTACAACCGCTTCTTGATCAGCCATGCCAGCTTACGTTTTTCAAACTGTCTCAGGCTCTCGGCTCCAGTGCCGCCTATGGCGCACAGGACGGCGGAAAGTATCAAGGCCAATCAACCGTATTGCCCGGCCAAAGTTAGCAAAGCCAAAACCCCGCTCCGGTGGGGTTTTGTGTTTCTAGGATGCCTTACTCATCCTCTAGGGCTAGTTTCTGGGCTTCCAGCACGTCTATCAATTTCCCTATTTCGCGTGCGTTGATGTCTTCGGCCCCTTCGAAAAGGATGACAACCTGCTTGCCCGGCCCGACGCGAGCGCGAAACCACTCCTGAGCACCAGTATCGTGATCACTCCTTTTCGGCTGATCAAACTCGAAAACCGGTGGCGTGTTGGTTTGTCGTGCTGGCGTATCAACAATCACTTCGCTCATTGGAATACCCGTTCGGCTTCCCTCTACGGCGACCCACTGTCCATCGTCGGATATCATACGCACTCGCAGAGGCTTTGGAAATTGAAGCGCGCCCTGTGATTCCCATTGAACGATATCGCCGACACGCGCTCCTCCGTAGGTGGCGTCACTACCACCGCCCGGCGCCTCTAATTCTGCATCCTCTGATGACTGATTTCCATGACTTTCGCTTGCGCTTAATTCCTCGACATACGCCATTGTTTGGAGAAACGCCTTAGCGGCAGGCCGGACAGCTGATGGATTAAATCCTTGGCGATTTAGGTACGTCACAACGCCGTCTTCCGGCGGAATCGGAACACCTTCAAAGCGTTCGCGCAATTCCTGGAACAAGTGCGGTTCGGATGCCGCCGCCAATAAGTTGTCGATGCGCTCTTTGTCACTGTTTGCGTGGAGAGCGGCACGCGCACGGCTCGTTACTCTGGTTTCACCTTTTCCGGCACGCTCCAACAGCCCATATGACGCTAGCGCAGCAAGAGCCTTATTGGCCGGGCCACTTAGCGTCGTGAACCCGATAAGTTTGGCCGCCACTGTCCGATCTACCGGAGAGGCGCGATATTGGCCTTCGATTTTAGCAACCGCATCAACCGCATCGCGGAGCGACATGCTCGGGTAAGACGGGCTGCGGATAGGCTTGCTAGCAACTTCGTTCATGGTGCTCTCCAACATTTCTGGCGCCCGTATAGCATGCCAGTCATGAAAGAGCAAGAATATGACTTAGATGACTTGACTCGGTGTCTCGTCGCGACGAAAATAATTGCACGCGGGCGATTCCCGCCAACATGCTTCTTGGGAGCGTAGGGATTGAAGAGACCGAATTAGCCCCTCGCGCTCTGGCCATCGGCGTCAGAGGGGAGACTAGGAAAAAGCCGCCCAACCCGTTCGCACCGGGAAGGACGGCCTAGATGACCAAGCAGTCGGAAAGAGGTGGTTGGACCTCGCGACTCCTGGCACTCTCCAAGTATCAGAATCGCATTTTGACCACCTCTTTTCAAGTCCCACGCTTCTGAAAAGAGGTGCTGATATGGTTTGGGTTAGCCCTTACTTCCGCATTCGTTTCGGGAAGATCGAATCTGTCTGCGGGCACTGGCGCGGTCTGCCGTAATTAGGCGCTGGCGGCGTTAGCCGCCTCCGTCCTTCCGATCAACCCGACTGCCGGGAGGCTTTGCCCTCCCGGCTTTTTTCTTGCGCTTCTCTCGCGCCATCAAGTCATCGGCTTCCTTCTTGTCGGTCTCTCCGAACCGCCATTCTCGGCTCGGATGTTTCGGCGGGGCGCGACCTGCTGCTCTCCGCCGCGCGCGACGTGAACGTGACGCCGGGCGCCGAAGAGCGGGCCTCGTCGAGCGAGACGAAGAAGTCGGGCTTCGGCATCGGCGTCTCGACGTCCGGCGGCGGCCTGTCGATCGGCGTCGGGGTGAAGACGTCGGACGACGTGACGAACCGCTCGGCCGACACGAACGCGCTCTCGGTGCTGTCCGCCGGCCGCGACGTCGGCATCTTCGCCGGGCGCGACGTGAACCTGCAGGCGGCGGATGTCGGCGCCGGGGGCAATGTCAGCCTCGATGCCGTGCGCGACGTGAACCTGCTCGCCGCGCTCGACACGACCGGCTACGCCCACATGCACAAGGAGCTCTTCGCCGGCATCAGCCTCGACGTGCAGTCGAGCCTGGTGAGGGCGGGCGTCGGGCTTGCCGATGCGGCGGGCGGGCTTTCCGGCCCGGACGCGGGCGAGGGCCTCGCGCCCGCGGCGCTCGCCGCGCTGAAGGCGAAGGAGGCGCTCGACGCCGTCGCCGCCGGCGCGCCGCTCGCCTCGGTGAGCATCGGCATCGGCGTCAAGTCGTCGAAGAGCACCGAGACGGAGACCGACGCGAACCCCGCCGTGACGACGATCCGCGCCGGCGGCTCGGTGGCGGTGGTGGCGCGGGAAGGCAGCATCACCGGCCACGGCGTCGGGATCGCCGCGGGCGTCGACGCCTTCGGCCGGCCGACGGGCGGGGCGGGCGACGTGCTGCTCTCGGCGGGCAAGGACATCCGGCTTACGAGCGTCGAAGCCGAAGGCCGGAGCGAGAGCGCGAGCCGCTCCTTCGCCGCGAGCGTCGGCGTCGGCGCCAGCATCGGCGGCTCCGGCGGCGGCTCCGGCGGCCTAGAAGCCTCCGTCTCGGCCTCGAGCGCGACGGGCGACCAGCACCTGGACGCGCCAGCTGAACGCCCATGTCGCCGGCACCGGCACGGTGTCGCTCCTCGCCGGCAAGGACATCGACCTCGAAGGCGCCGTCGTCGCCGGCCACCGGGTCGTCGCGCGCGCCGGCGGGGACCTGACGATCGCCAGCCGCCAGGACACCGCCACCTACGACGAGCGCGCCCTCGGCGGCTCGCTCTCGGTGGGCGGGGGCGGCGTCTCGGGCGGGGTGCGCAAGGACACGGTCACCGCCGACTATGCGAATGTCGCCGAACAGAGCGGCCTCTTCGCCGGCTCCGGCGGCTACGACGTCGCCGTCGGCGGCGCGGTCTCGCTGAAGGGCGGCGCCATCGCCTCGACGGCGCAAGATGCGCTGAACAGCCTCGTCGCCGACAGCCTCGCCTTTTCCGATATCGAGAACCATTCCCGCGCGAAGGCGAAGAGCATCGGCATCGCCCTCGGCCCCGAGGGCCTGCCGATCCCGCAGGTCGGCCAGCCGGTGAAGGAGGAGAGCGCCGGCACGACGCGCGCTACGCTGACCCCCGGCAGCCTGACGCTCGCCCACCAGCCCCAGGACCTCGCCGCGCTCAACACCGACCTCTCGAAGGCCAGCTCCGAGGTCGCCCCCTATCGACATCGACCGTCTGAAGGCCAGGCAGCAAAGCGCGGCGGCGCTGTCGGAACTCCTCAACCTCGCCGTCGGCGATCTCTCCAGCTCGCTCCACCTCGAGGAGGGCCAGCCCGCCAAGGTGGCCCTCCACGCCGCCGTCGGGGCCCTCGTCTCCGAACTCGCCGGCAACGGCCTCGCCGCCGGCGCGCTGTCGGGCGCGGCGAGCGAGATCGCCAACGGCGTCCTCGAGAAAGTCCTGGAGGCCGACCCGACCCTGACGGCCGCCCAGCGCACCGCCATCACCGACTGGGTCGCCGCCGCCGTCGGCGCCGCCACCGGCGGCGAGGCCGGCGCCGCAACGGCCCTCGACAACGTCAACTACAACTACCTGACGCACGAGCAGCTGAAGGAGGCGAAGGACATCGCCGCGGCACTTCGGGCCTGCCTGCAGACACCCGGCGGCTGCAGCCCGGAGCGGATCCGGGAGCTCTCCAGCGGCTACAACTACTATCTCGGGCTTTCCGAGCAGAACACCCGCCAGCTGATCGCCGACTGCGGCAGCGGCGATAATCCGACCTGCGAGGCCGGCATCCGGGCGCTCGTGGAGTTCTCCGCCTCGGTCAGGCAGGACCGGCTCGCGGGCATCCCGATCGGCGACAGCGCCGGCAGCTTCTCCGTCAGGCGTCGATCTTCGACTACGACGTGATCCTCGCCGAGCACTACCAGGCCGTCCTCGACGGCACGATGACGCCCGAGCAGGCGACCGAGGCGGCGATCGCCGACATCACCTCCCGCGAAGGCGCCGTCAACGGCTTCCTCGATGCCCTCGGCGTGGCCGGCGGCGTCGCGGCCGGCGTGCCTGCCTGCGGCAGCGGCATCCTCACTGCAGGCTGCATCGCCGCCGCCGCCGCCACCGCCGCCAGCGCCAACCACCTCTATGCCGACGTCCGCCAGGTGATCACCGGCAAGGAGGCAAAGACCGCGCTGCACGACTTCCTGGTCAAGGTAAAAGGAATGGATCCGGCGGAGGCCGACACCTGGGACCACTACGTCGACACCGGCGCCATCGTCGTCACCCTCGTCGCCGGCGGCTACGCCTTCGCCGTCAACGCCACAGCCGCCGGCAAGGCCGCGACGGTGCTGGAGGGGCTCGAGGGGAAGACGTTTGGGGGCGATCTGGTCAGAAGCAGGACGCTGACGACTAATGTTCCAAGTTCCGGCCGTAAATTTAACCAATTGACATCACGCGGATGGGACCAGTCTTCTATCGATGACGTGGTGAATAATCCTGCTCATACGAGTGCCGCAAGCAATCGGGCGACGGGAAATCCCGCGACAGCGTACTTTGACAAGGAAGGGAATTATGTTGTCCGTGATGACGTCACTGGGGATCTTGTTCAGCTTAGCAACCGAAATGATCCTGACTGGATGCCGGATTTAAGCATAAGTGATCCATATAGGCCGTAAAAATGATAATGAAACTTAATGAAATCAATAAAATATACGGACAAGAATCTGTAAGAAGAGATGTGAAAGGATTCATTGCGCCGGTACTAAGGCCGTTACCGGCGCTCAGATATCTCTTAGATTGCTTGGAGTCTGGGCATAAATTACTCGGAGTATCCGGATTTCATTATCTGAAATCCGGAAAAATTCAACCCGATCAGGTGTTAGAGATTGATCGGAGTGACTATGCAACAGATCAAGAGTTCTTAGGGAAAGTTGGAGAGTTGATTTGTTCTCAGATCGACACCGACGCCGTTTTTGAGATTGCATTCGAAGACGGTGATCCAAATAGTAAGTCTGACACGCCCGCATAGGAATATCGAGCCGAGCTCTCCAGCGGCTACAACTACTATCTCGGCCTTTCGAAGGAGAACACCCGCCAGCTGATCGCCGACTGCGGCAGCGGCGATAATCCGACCTGCGAGGCCGGCATCCGGGCGCTCGTGGAGTTCTCCGCCTCGGTCAGGCAGGACCAGCTCGCCGGCATCCCGATCGGCGACAGCGCCGGCAGCTTCTCCGTCAAGGCGTCGATCTTCGACTACGACGTGATCCTCGCCGAGCACTACCAGGCCGTCCTCGACGGCACGATGACGCCCGAGCAGGCGACAGAGGCGGCGATCGCCGACATCACCTCCCGCGAAGGCGCCGTCAACGGCTTCCTCGACGCCCTCGGCGTGGCCGGCGGCGTCGCGGCCGGCGTGCCTGCCTGCAGCAGCGGCATCCTCACCGCAGGCTGCATCGCCGCCGCCGCCGCCGCCGCCGCCAGCGGCAACCACCTCTATGCCGACGTCCGGCAGGTGATCACCGGCAAGGAGGCAAAGACCGCGGTGGTCGACGCGCTGGTGGCCTTGGGCATGGATCCCGCCAAAGCCGCCACCTACCAGCACTACGCCGACATCGGCGCCATCGTCGTCACCCTCGGCGCCGGCGGCTACGCCTTCGCCGTCAACAAGATCGCCGCCGGCAAGGCCGCAACGGTGCTGGAGGGGCTCGAGGGGAAGACGTTTGGGGGTGCGAAAGGTGGCGCGCGCCTAACGATCCGCGATCAGTATGCTTACCATAAGGCGATGGTCGATGACCTGAAGGCACAGCTTGAGAGCCAAGGTTATCAAGTTTCGGATAAGGAAATCTCATTTGGCAGTTTTTGCGGCACGGGGCGTTGCCGTCCGGACATTGTCTATGAAGGACCTGATGGGAAACTGAGGATCATTGAAGTCAAAACTGGTAATGCCGAGCTGAGTATTCGGCAAAGCGAAATTTATCCGCAGATCGACAGCGGAGACGCAATTCCACGTGGTAAAGTAGCACGAAATTTCGGTCTGCGGCCTGGAGTTCCATTGCGGGAGCAAGGTTATCCTGACGGTATTCCGATTGAAATCAAGGAATTTCCGGGGGCTGGGCAATGAGAATGAACGAGGCAACGCAGGCCCTTAAAGCGCTTGGCTGGTCAATCTATACGGATGAAGTGGGTGACAAGTTTGCTCAATATTCACTGCAAGATCGGATTGCACAAATTATCTATTTTCTGAATAGGATTTCGGGATCAACAAAAGTTCGGTGCGAGCTTAGTGCTTACGACTGATACCTTCTCGAATGCATGCCTGGCCATTGATCCGGGGTACGGGAAGGATGCTCCCATCATCCGCGCATCGAAGGGAATAGATATCCGCGCGCCAGAAATCCTTGAAAGACACGTCCGGCAAGCGTCCGATGAGGCGATATCCTGGGCGCAGGAGCAGGATTTGGACAAGGCGCTTCGGGACCACGCGGCCTTGCCGACCGATGCGCCGGGTGCGCGGCCAATGCTGGCACCTCGCGGCCTTGGCGCTGCTCGGCGAGTGGCGAAGCTGAAATCCCAGGCCCGAGGCGGGCGAGGGCCTCGGCGCGGCGTGCCGCGCTCAAGCAAGGATTTCATCGACGCCGTGCCGCCGGCCGACGCTGGGTTCGGTGACATCTCTCGCCGTGAATTCGAAGAGCAGTGCGGAGACGACGCGCGACCGTCGTGACGACGATCCGCGCCGCGGCTCGGTGGCGGTGGTGGCGCGGAAGGCAGCATCACCGGCCACGCTTCGTGTCGCCGCGGGCGTCGACGCCTTCGGCCGGCCGACGGGCGGGGCGGGCGACGTGCTGCTCTCGGCGGGCAAGGACATCCGGCTTACGAGCGTCGAAGCCGAAGGCCGGAGCGAGAGCGCGAGCCGCTCCTTCGCCGCGAGCGTCGGCGTCGGCGCCAGCATCGGCGGCTCCGGCGGCGGCTCCGGCGGCCTAGAAGCCTCCGTCTCGGCCTCGAGCGCGAAGGGGACCAGCACCTGGACGCGCCAGCTGAACGCCCATGTCGCCGGCACCGGCACGGTGTCGCTCCTCGCCGGCAAGGACATCGACCTCGAAGGCGCCGTCGTCGCCGGCCACCGGGTCGTCGCGCGCGCCGGCGGGGACCTGACGATCGCCAGCCGCCAGGACACCGCCACCTACGACGAGCGCGCCCTCGGCGGGTCGCTGTCGGTGGGCGGGGGCGGCGTCTCGGGCGGGGTGCGCAAGGACACGGTCACCGCCGACTATGCGAATGTCGCCGAACAGAGCGGCCTCTTCGCCGGCTCCGGCGGCTACGACGTCGCCGTCGGCGGCGCGGTCTCGCTGAAGGGCGGCGCCATCGCCTCGACGGCGCAAGATGCGCTGAACAGCCTCGTCGCCGACAGCCTCGCCTTTTCCGATATCGAGAACCATTCCCGCGCGAAGGCGAAGAGCATCGGCCTCGCCCTCGGCCCCGAGGGCCTGCCGATCCCGCAGGTCGGCCAGCCGGTGAAGGAGGAGAGCGCCGGCACGACGCGCGCCACGCTGACGCCGGGGAGCCTGACGCTCGCCCACCGGCCCCAGGACCTCGCCGCGCTCAACACCGACCTCTCGAAGGCCGGGTCGCAGGTCGCCCCCTATGACATCGACCGCCTGAAGGCCAGGCAGCAAAGCGCGGCGGCGCTGTCGGAACTCCTCAACCTCGCCGTCGGCGATCTCTCCAGCTCCCTCCACCTCGAGGAGGGCCAGCCCGCCAAGGTGGCCCTCCACGCCGCCGTCGGGGCCCTCGTCTCCGAACTCGCCGGCAACGGCCTCGCCGCCGGCGCGCTGTCGGGCGCCGCGAGCGAGATCGCCAACGGCGTGCTGAAGAAGGTCCTGGAGGCCGACCCGACCCTGACGGCCGCCCAGCGCACCGCCATCACCGACTGGGTCGCCGCCGCCGTCGGCGCCGCCACCGGCGGCGAGGCCGGCGCCGCAACGGCCCTCGACAACGTCAACTACAACTACCTGACGCACGAGCAGGCGGCGAAGAAGGCCGAGACGAAGCGCCGGCTCGCAGCTTGCCAGGCCGACCCGGGTACCTGCACCGAGACCGAGGTGGGGGAGCTGAAGGCGACGCTCGCCGAGCTCAACCGACTGGAGAAGGAAACGACCCTTGCGGCGCTGACGGCCTGCGCGTCGGGCAGCCCGCTCACCTGCCTCGCTTACCTCAACCGGCTCGAAGAAGTCTACGGGACGAAGACTAGAGCGCTTCCAGGAAAAGTGAAAACCGGTTTTCCGTCCGGAAGCGCGTAAAGACAAAGAGATAGAGCGTGTCCGCGATTCCGTGAAACGCGGACAGGCTCTAGCGATGCCTGAGGACTGCCTCGGAAAGGCATTGACAAGCGCCGACGGTCTCGCCGAAGGGCGGGCGTTTGCGGTCCTGGCTTGGGTGCGTGGCTTTCAGGCCAGGCGCAGGGCAGGGCGCTTGACCTCGCCGATGATCGAGGTTCGGGCGACGGTCGTCTGCAGGAAATGGCGCAGGTGATCGTGCAGGTGCACGACGGTTTCCGACTGCGCCTCCGGCGGGCTGTAGACGGCGAGTCGCGTTTTCGGCAGTTCCGGGAGGCCATGCTGCGCTCCGAACGCCTGGAAGCGGCCCGTCAGCGCTCCGGCCGGCAGGACGGAGAGGCCGATCTTCGATTCGACTGCGACCTGGGCGGCGGCCACGGTGGTCGTCGTGATTCGCTCGTACCAGCCGAACCCCGCCGACGCGAGCGCGGCAAATGCGACCTCTCGAAAGGGGCACGGTTCGGGAAAAAGGATGAGCGGTATGGGCTGCGTGATCTCCAGCCCCGGCGAACCCGCCCAGCAGAGCGGCTCCCAGACCGTGTCCTCCGGAACCGGCGTGTTCGGCGATACCAGGGCGATCGCAAGGTTCAGCTCGTTGCGCGCCAGCTGGTCGTGCAGGGTGGCGCTGTCGGCGATCTTCATGCGCAGCCGGACATGCGGATGAACGCGCGCAAAGTCGCAGAAGACGGTCTGCAGCCGCGCCGTCGCGTACCATTCGGGCAAGCCGACATGGACTTCGCCGCTCAGTTCGGGCGCCGCAAGCTTGCGCTTGGCCTCCTCGTGCGCCCGCAGGATCGCCGGCGCGTGGCAGTAGAGCGTCCGCCCGGCCGGCGTCAGCGAAAGGCTCCTGGCGCCGCGCGACAGCAGCGGCTTGCCCACCCTTTCCTCCAGCCTCCTGATCTGCGTGCTCACGCAGGGCTGGGTGCGGTTCAGCCGGACGCCCGCATGGGTGATGTTGCCCGTCTCCACGACGGCGACGAACGCCTCCAATAGTTCCAGATTCAAGCGGCCGATCACGCGAACCTCCGATTTTTTTCGAACTGCCCGTTGCAGCGCACGCTCGAACATGAGCCGATACGAAAATACTACCATAGAGTGAAGAAGTTTGACATATAGCGCATAGCGGGTTTTCCGCGGCATTTGGCGCATCTTTGGGGAACGGGACGATGAAGTACGCGGTCGAGGTCGAAAATCCGGGGGCCCAGGCGGCCCCCATCGAGCGAACGCCGCTTGAGGCGGCTGTCCGGCATGCGCTTGCCAGGCACACCGAATTCGAGATCGGGCAGTTGATGACCCAGCCGAACCGGCTGAAATACGAGGCCGGACAGTCCGTCCGCGACGAAGCCGCGCACCTGGCGGACGTCTTCCACTGCATGCGGAAACTGAACGAAGCGGGCATGGCGGACAGCCGAATCGGCACCTGCGAGGGCAGGGGCCCGTCGCTCCGCGCGGCTCTCGAAGCGGCCTGTTGCGACATCGCCGCGGCGTTCTGCGGGCGTTCGCTCGTCTATGTCGAACTGGGGCCGGAGCCCGCCAAGACCCGACTCGTCATCGGCATGCTGCAGGCGCACGGCGTCCATATCGAGCGCTACGTCGCCGTCGACATCAATCCCAATTCCTCCGCTCCCATGGAGGAGGCCTTGCGGCCGCTTCTGCCGGCCGCGCCGCTGCATTTCGTGACGGAGGCCTTCGAGGCCTTTTCCCTCGAGCGGTTCCTCGGCAGGACCGAGACGCCCGCCCTGGCGACCATGCTCGGGTTCCAGGAAGGAAACGACCATCCCGCCATCGTCGACGCCTGGCTGTCCGGCATCGCCAGACCCGGGGACATCCTGCTGAGCGAAAGCCAGCTCTACGAGTTCGACAACGCAGCGCGGATCGCCGAATTCTACCGGCACCCGCTGATGCAGCGATTTTCCCGCCTGGCCTTCGAGAAGGGCGTCGGGCGCAATCACCCGTCCCTGAACCGCGTTTTCCTGCTGCCCGTGAAGATCGCGCCGGACCGCATCGCCAGCGTTGCGATCCTGGCGGAGGAGTTCGCCCCCAGGCCCGGCCAGCGCAAGCTCTTCGTCACGAACTTCTGCCTCAAGCTCACCGGGGAACAGTACGCCGAGTGCCGGACGCGCTCGGGGGCGTTCGAAATTCTGTCGAGCCACGCAACGGGTGACCAGACGATTGTCTTCCAACTGTCGAGACGCACGGCCTTCGGCCGGTCCTGAAGGCATTCGCACCGGCGAACTGACCGTAGCGGGCATCGCCATCGTCGCCGTGACCTACGGCCTCGCACGCTACGGCTTCGGGCTGTTCCTGCCGGACATCCGCGCCTCCTTCTCCCTCAGCGAGGCCGAGATCGGCTGGGTCGCAAGCGCATCCTATGCCGGCTATCTCATGGCCACCTTCGCCGGGTCGTGGCTGTCCACCCTGGCCGGACCGAGACCGTCCGTCGTGCTGGGGGGCATTCTGGCGAGCGGCGGCATGCTGCTGATCGGCATTGCCGCAGATCCCCTCACGCTGACGGCGGGCGTTTTCATCGCGGGCATCAGTCCCGGGCTCGCCTATCCGCCGTTTTCCGACGTGGTTTCCCACCACGTGTCGATCGCCCGGCGCGAGACGGTCTATGCCTGGGTCAATTCGGGCACGGGGTTCGGCGTGCTCGCCAGCGGCGCGGTCGCCATGCGGGCGGGCAGCGACTGGCGTTTCGGCTGGATCGGCTTCGCCGTGGTGGCGATAGCGGTCACCGCCTGGAACTGGCGGACGCTGCCGCCCCGCCGGAAGTCCGTCGGGCAGGACGAAGCGTCATCCGCCGTCGCCGGCCGCAGGCTCGATTCCCGAGCGGTTCCGCTGCTCCTCTCCGCGTTCGTGTTCGGTATCGTCACCTCGATCTACTGGACCTTCGCGGTCGATCTCATCCGTTCCCTCGACGGGCGGCCCCGGGACACGACGATCTTCTGGATCGTGCTCGGTGCAGCCGGCATAGTCGGCTGCCTCGCCGGCAATCTTTCCCGCAGCGTCGGTCTCGTCACGGCCTACCGGATCCTGACCGTCCTCGTCGGCCTGGCGGTCGCGGGTCTGCCCGTCCTGGCGACCAGCATCGCTGGCCTGCTCCTGTCCGGAGCGTTTTTCGGAGCCGGGTTCATCCTTGCGACGGCGCTCTACGGAATGTGGAGCATGCGCATTTTCACGCGCACGCCGTCGATCGGCTTCGGCGCGACCTTCTTCCTCATCTCGCTCGGCCAGGCGATCGGGCCCGTCGCGGCGGGATACGCCATCGTCGCGATCGGCCGGGCGGAAGTCTTCGTGGCGGCAGGCCTCCTATGTATTGCCCTGGCGCCGCTCGGCCGCGGTCGATCCATACCGGAACTCGTTGCGACCATCGACGCGCGTTATGACGACGCCCGTTTCCATGCATGAAATTTCCTAGGTTTCTCCGGCAGGCTCTGCGACCATCGATCTCTCCGAAAGTCAGAAGCGAGGGTCACGCACGTGCAGCCGGATCGGGAATTCATAAAGGATATTCGGGTCAAGACCGAACTGAACCGCGCCCTGTTCAGGAAGGACATAGGGTCGGTCTTCGAGCAGCTGTCCGAATGGATGGAAGCCAACGCCATCGATCTTCCGGACAATTTCGACGTGCCGCGCTACATCGGCGACCAGTTGAGGCGGCACGCCTGACGTCTCTTCGCGTCGTCCGTTGAACGGGGGAGCCGTCGGACGCACGGCAGCTGCCGTGCGTCCGACGGGAGGGGACCGCTCGCCGGGACGCCGTCCGGGCTCGATCCTGCGTGAGTCCGGTTGGGGGAAATCCGGCTTGCGGTTTTCCCCGACCGCCTCTCAGCCGGCGAAGTGGGTGACGTATTTCGACACCAGATAGGCCTCGATCGCCTCCGAGCCGCCTTCGGTGCCGTGGCCGGAATCCTTGACGCCGCCGAAGGGGACCTCGGGCAGTGCCAGCCCGTTGTGGTTGATCGTGGTCATGCCCGCTTCGACCTCCATGCCGAGCCGCCGGGCCGTTTCGGCGGAGCCGGTGAAGGCGTAGGAGGCCAGGCCGAACGGCAGCCGGTTCGATTCCTCGATCGCCTCGTCGACCGTCGAGAACGGCACGAAGGAGGCGACGGGACCGAACGGTTCCTCGTTCATGATCCGGGCGCTCGTCGGCACGTCCGCAAGCACCGTCGGCTCGAAGAAGTAGCCCTTGTTGCCGATGCGCCGGCCGCCGGTCTTCAGTTCCGCGCCTTTTTCCACGGCATCCTGGATAAGCGCCTCGATGGCCGGAATGCGCCGGTCGTTGGCCAAGGGCCCCATCTGCGTGCCCTCTTCGAGACCGCCGCCGACCTTGAGGGCGCCGGCCGCCTCGGTGAACGCGCCGACGACCTTGTCGTAGACGCCCTTCTGCACCAGAAAGCGGGTCGGCGATACGCAGACCTGGCCGGCATTCCGGAACTTCGCGGCCGCCAGCACCTTGACGGCGCTGTCCAGGTTCGCGTCGTCGAAGACGATCGCCGGCGCATGGCCGCCGAGTTCCATCGTCGAAAGCTTCATGTGCTGTCCGGCGAGCGCGGCGAGATGCTTTCCGACCGGCGTCGACCCGGTGAAGGATATCTTTCGGATCACCGGATGCGGCACCAGGTATTCCGAGATTTCGGCCGGTATGCCGAAGACGAGATTGACGACACCCGCCGGCACGCCGGCGTCGACGAAGGCGCGGATCAGCTCGGCCGGCGAAGCGGGCGTCTCCTCCGGCGCCTTGACGATGATGGAGCAGCCGGCGGCGAGCGCCGCGGACAGCTTGCGCACGATCTGGTTGACGGGAAAATTCCAGGGCGTGAACGCCGCGACCGGGCCGACCGGCAGCTTCACGACCATCTGCAGGACGCCGTCGGCACGCGCCGGGACGATCTGTCCGTAGGTCCGGCGCGCCTCCTCGGCGAACCAGTCGATCGTGTCGGCGCCGCCAAGGATCTCCATTTTCGCCTCCGCCAGGGGCTTTCCCTGCTCGCGGGTCATGATCGCCGCGATCCGGTCGGCCCGCTCGCGCATCAGCTCCGCGGCTTTGCGCATGATCTTGTAGCGCTGGAAGGCCGGGGTCGCGCTCCATGTCGCAAAGCCCTTGTCGACCGCCTCGATCGCGGCGTCGAGATCGGGCCGGGTGGCATGCGCCACCGTTCCGATCACCTCCTCGGTGGCCGGATCGATGATGTCGAGAGTCTTGCCCTCGACTCCGCCGCGCCATTGACCGTCGATCAGGAGCTGGGTGGATGGATATTGGGTCGTTTCGGACATGTCGTGCCTTCGCCTTCGTTTCGTTGAAGTCTGATTCAAGCCCGACCTAGGGCATTGCCTGCGCAAAGTGTAGCCTTTTTCGAAAATCCCGCGAAAGGCCGCAGCGGCGCCGACGCGCGGCGGCGATCGTCGATGCCCAGGCACGCTATTCATTTTCTTGCGAAACCGTGCAATCTTCGCAGCGCGGCAAGATATCCGTGACGCTTGCCAATCGGGGAGGGCCCGTTGCCAGTCGGCGAAGCAGCAAGGGAAGGCGGCATCGACCTTCTTCGCGTCGACGACCTCAGGATCAGCATCCGGACATTCCGGGCCGGGTTCGAGGTGGTCAAGGGCGTGTCGTTCCGTATTCCGCACGGACGAACGGTGGCGCTGGTCGGCGAAAGCGGCTCGGGCAAGTCGATCATCGCCCAGGCAATTCTCGGCATCCTGCCCGAGGTTGCCTCCATCACCGGAGGATCGATCCTCTTCGACGACCCGGCGGACGACGCCCCTCCGATCGACATAGCCCGGCTCGACGCCCGCGGCGCGCAGATGCGAAGCCTGCAGGGTGGCCGCATCTCGATCATCTTCCAGGAGCCCATGACCTCGCTCTCGCCGGTTCATACGGTCGGCAACCAGGTCGAGGAAGCCCTGCTCCTGCATCGGGAAATCGACAGGTCCGAGGCCCGCCGGATGACGGAGTCGATGCTGTCGCTGGTCGGCTTCCCGGACGGCACCCGAGCCTACGACAGCTATCCGTCCGAGCTTTCCGGAGGCCTGCGCCAGCGCGCGATGATCGCCATGGCGCTGATCTGTCACCCCGCGCTGCTCATCGCGGACGAGCCGACCACGGCGCTCGACGTCACCATCCAGGCGCAGGTGCTCGCCGTCCTCAAGGACCTCCAGCGCAAGCTCGGCATGTCGCTGCTCCTGATCACCCACGACCTCGGCGTCGTCGCCAACATGGCGGACGAAATCGTCGTCATCTATCACGGAGAGGTGATGGAAAGCGGCACCAAGGAAGCGGTGCTGACCGATCCGCAGCACCCCTATCTGAAGGCCCTCCTGGCCGCGGTGCCGCGTGTCCACATGGCCCCGGGAGAACGACTGCGCTCCCTGCGCGACCTCAAGGTGGAACTGCCGGCATCCATGCGCGGCAATGCCGAAAGGCACTTCAGGGAATTCGGCGGCGATCTCCTGACCGTGCGAGACCTGACGAAAACCTTCGTCACGCGCAAGCAGGACGGGTTTTTCGGCCGCGGCGAGCGCAAGGTAATCCGCGCCGTCGACCACGTTTCCTTCACCCTGCGCCGGGGGGAGTGTTTCGGGCTCGTCGGCGAGAGCGGCTGCGGCAAGTCGACGATCAGCAAGCTGATCAGCCGCGCCATCACGGCCGACAGCGGATCGGTGGAGTTCAATTCGGGCGGCGAAACGGTCGACGTCCTTTCCCTGCGCGGCCGGGACCTGGAAGACTTCAGGCCGCACATCCAGATGGTCTTCCAGGACCCGTTCTCATCCCTCAGCCCGCGGCTGACCGTGCTCAACACGCTGATGGAGCCGCTGGAGATCCACGGACGCGGCACCCGCGCCGAGCGCAAGGCGCGCGCCGCCGAACTGCTTCAGCTCGTCGGCCTGCCGGCCAACGCCCTCAACAGGTATCCGCACAGCTTTTCCGGTGGACAGCGCCAGCGTATCGGCATTGCGCGCGCCCTCGCGCTCGAGCCCGACCTGATGATCTGCGACGAGCCCGTCTCCGCGCTCGACGTTTCGGTTCAGGCGCAGATTCTCAACCTCCTGGCGCAGCTTCAGAAGGAACTCGGCCTGACGACGATCTTCGTGTCGCACAATCTTGCGGTCGTGAACTACATCGCAAACCGCATCGCCGTCATGCAAAGGGGCCGCATCGTGGAGATCGCTCCCCGCGGCGTGCTGTTCGACGATCCCGTCCATCCCTATACGCAACGGCTCCTGCGCGCCATTCCGACGATCGACCTCGACAGGAAGCTCGACCTCTCGGCCATGCTCTCGGAGGACGCCCCGGACGACGTCGACTGGGATCCCATGTTCCGCCCGGCCGCCGACGAGCGGCTCGATTTCGTCCAGGTCGGACAGGATCATTTCGTTCTTGCGAGGGCGGACAGCCTGCCTGAAAGTCGGGTAGCATGACGAACGCCCCCCGTTTCACGCGCCGAACCCTTCTCTCCTCCGCGGCGTCGGGTGGGCTGCTGGCCATGCTCCCCCTTCGTCCCCTCCGGGCGGCCGGGCTCGAGGAGCCTCCCTCGCTGCAGGCGCTGGTGGAATCGGGCGAACTCCCGCCCATGCGCGAAAGGCTGCCGAAGACGCCGAAGACGATCGATTTCGAAGCCGAGGGAAAACAGATCGGCCGATATGGCGGCCGGCTGCGCACCCTTCTCGGAAAGGCCAAGGACAGCCGCATCGTCGTCGTCATCGAATATTCCCGCCTGATAGGCTTCAACACGAAGCTCGAGATCGAACCCGACATCCTCGAAAGCTTCGACAGCGTCGAGAACCGGGAATTCACGCTGAAGATAAGGGAAGGCCATCGCTGGTCCGACGGCCACCCCCTGACGTCGGAAGACTTCCGCTACTGGTGGGAAGACGTCGCGACCGATCCCAAGCTGAACGAGGGCGCGATCGACCCGGCCATGATCTCCGGCGGCGAAAAGCCGGAGTTCACCATCGTCGACGAGCTGACGGTCCGCTATCGCTGGTCGGTCCCCAACCCGGCCTTCCCGCTCGCCCTTGCCGGTGCCAGTCCGCTCTACGTCTACATGCCGGCCCACTATATGAAGCAGTTTCACATCAAATACGCCGACCGTGAGAAGCTCGAGGCCAAGGTCCGCCGGAAGGGTGTCGCGGACTGGAGCGCGCTCCACACCCGCATGGGGCGCATGTATCGTGACCAGAACCCGAACCTGCCGGTTCTCGAGCCCTGGCAGAATACGACCGCCGACGCGACGCAGCGCGCCGTCTTCAAGCGCAATCCCTATTTCCATCGGGTCGATCCGGAGGGGCGGCAACTGCCCTATATCGACGAGGTGATCGCCAGCTTCGGGTCGACCGAGATCATTCCGGCCGAGACCGCCGCTGGCCAGTCCGATCTCCAGGCGCGCTACTTGCAGTTCGACAACTACACGGTGCTGCGCCAGGCGGAGGCGAACCACGATTTCGACGTCCGGCTCTGGACGCAGGGCACCAGCTCCGGCATCGCTCTCTATCCCAACATGAACGTCAAGGACCCGGCGTGGAACGCGCTGATGAACGACGTCCGCTTCCGCCGCGCCCTGTCGATCGGCCTCGACCGCCACGAGCTGAACGAGCAGCTGTATTTCGGCCTCGCCAAGCCCGGCAACAACACCGTTCTCAGGGAATCGCCGCTCTACGAGCCGCTCTACGACAAGCTGTGGACTTCGCACGATCCGTCGAAGGCCAACGGGCTGCTCGATTCGATCGGCCTCGACAGGCGCGACGACGACGGCGTGCGTTTGCTGCCCGACGGACGGCCGATGGAACTCGTCGTGGAGAGCGCGGGCGAGAGGATCGTCGAGACCGACGCCATGGAACTGATCCGCTACCATTGGCGCGATCTCGGCATCAAGGTCTTCGTCCGCTCGCTGCAGCGCGACCTGCTGCGCCGGCGCTATCTCAACGGCCAGACCAAGATTTCGATCTCGAACGGCCTGGACATCGGCCTGGCGACCGCCGATTCCAACCCGGAGGAGCTTGCGCCGGTCTCCAGCGTCCAGGCGAATTGGCCGGTCTGGGGGCAGTTTTTCGAGACGCGCGGGCGAGCCGGCGAAAAGCCGCCGCCGGGCGAGGTGGGCACGCTCCTCGCCCTTTACGGGCGCTGGCGCACGTCGCAGACCACCGAAGAGCGGCGCGACATCTGGGCGCAAATGCTGCGGCTCTATGCCGACCAGGTGTTCTCGATCGGCATCGCGGGGGAGATGTTCCAGCCCGTCGTGGTCAACCGCAAGCTTCGCAACATACCGGAGAAGGGGCTCTATTCCTGGATGCCGACCGCATTTTTCGGGGTCTATCGCCCCGACACGTTCTATTTCGAGCGAGGCTAGGGGATGCGCGAGACGCCGCTCCCGCAGGCGGAGGCACCGAATTGCTGAAATATGTGGTCTGGCGCGTCTTTGCGATGATCCCCACGCTGGTGATCGCCAGCATGCTGATCTTCACCATCATCCAGCTGCCCCCGGGCGACTATTTCGAGTCCTACATGGTCGAACTGCAGTCGCAGGGCGAGACCGTCGACCCGGCACGGATGCAGTTCCTGCGCGAGGAATACGGCTTCGACAAGCCCCTGTGGGAGCAGTATCTCCAATGGGCGGGCGGCATGCTGCACGGCGATTTCGGCTATTCGTTCGAGTACGAGCGCCCCGTATCGGAGCTCATCGGCGCCCGCGTGCTCATGACGATGCTGGTCTCCTTCGTCACCATCATATTCACCTGGCTCGTGGCCTTTCCGATCGGCATCTATTCGGCGACGCATCGCTACTCGTGGGGAGACTACGGCTTCACGTTCCTCGGCCTCCTCGGTCTCGCGGTGCCGAACTTCCTCCTGGCGCTGGTGCTCATGTACCTGGCGAATGTCTGGTTCGGCACGTCCATCGGCGGCATCATGGACCCCGCGTACTTCGGAAGGCCGATGTCGTTCGATAAATTCGGCTCGATCACGTGGCATCTCGTCATCCCGGTCGTCGTCATCGGAACCTCGGGGACGGCGGGCATGATCAGGCGCGTGCGCGCCAACCTCCTCGACGAGTTGCAGAAGCAATACGTCATGACGGCCCGCGCCAAGGGCGTCCCGCCGATGCGGGCGCTTCTGAAATATCCGTTCCGCATGTCGCTGAACTTCTTCATCTCCGACATAGGCCACACGCTCCCGATGGTGATTTCCGGCGCCGAGGTCGTCGCCATCGTCCTCTCGCTGCCGACCACCGGGCCCCTGCTGATTTCCGCGCTGCAGAGCCAGGACATGTATCTCGCCGGCTCGTTCCTCATGATGCTCTCCCTGCTCACCGTCATCGGGATGTTGATTTCCGACGTCCTGCTCGCCGTGCTCGACCCGCGCATCCGGCTGGAGGGGAAGGCACTGAAATGAACGATACCCGGGACGAGCGCCCGCCGTCGCAGGACCCGCCGGAGGCAGGCCCGCCGCTCGAGCACTTCGTGTCGACGGCGCCGTTCGACCCCCATACCGTCGAAAAGCTGACGCCGAAGCTGCAGGCCTACTACATGGCCTCGCAGACCAGGCTCATGTGGTGGAAGTTCAAGCGCCACCGGCTGGCCTGCGTGTCGGCCTATGTCCTGATCGCGTTCTACCTCCTGATCGCCCTGTCGGAATTCGTGGCGCCCTACGCCCTCCAGACGCGCCATGTGGACGCGATCTACGCGCCGCCCGTGGCGGTGCACGTGGTTCGCGACGGCAGCCTGCACTGGCCGTTCGTCTATGCCCGCACCAAGACCCTCGACATGCGGCTCCTGAAGCGGGTGTACACCGACGATCCGGCAAGGCCGCACCCGATCGGCTTCTTCTGCAAGGGGGACAGCTACAAGTTCTGGGGCCTGGTCCGGTGGGACCGGCACCTGTTCTGCGCCCGGGGCGGCGACGTCTTCCTGCTGGGGACGGACCGGCTCGGCCGCGACATGTTCTCGCGCATCGTCTACGGCGCCCGCATCTCGCTGACCATCGGCCTGCTGGGGATCGCGATCAGCTTCACCCTCGGCATCACGATCGGCGGCGCGGCCGGCTACTACGGCGGCTGGGTCGACGTCGCCGTCCAGCGGTTGATCGAGGTGCTGCAGTCGATCCCGAGCATACCCCTGTGGATGGCGCTGGCCGCGGTGCTGCCGGTCACGTGGAGCCCGATCCTGATCTATTTCGGCATCACCCTCATCCTCGGCCTCCTCGACTGGACGAGCCTGGCCCGGGCGGTGCGCTCCAAGCTTCTTTCCCTGCGCGAGGAGGACTACGTGACGGCGGCGCAGGTCATGGGCGCGAAGCCGAGGCGCATCATCATGCGCCATCTCGTGCCGGGGTTCATGAGCCATCTGATCGCTTCCGCGACGATCACCATCCCGACGATGATCCTCGGCGAGACGTCCCTGAGCTTCCTCGGCATCGGCCTGCGCCCCCCGGTGACGAGCTGGGGCGTGCTGCTCAACGAGGCGCAGAACATCAACGTCGTCGTGCTCTATCCCTGGCTGCTCTTTCCGGTCGTGCCGGTCATCGTCGTCATACTGGCCTTCAACTTCCTCGGCGACGGCCTTCGCGACGCCGCCGACCCCTATCAGACCTAGAGCGCTTCCAGGAAAAGTGGAACCGGTTTTCCGTCCGGAAGCGCGTGAAAACAAAGAGATAGAGCGGGTCCGCGATTCCGTGAAGCGCGGACACGCTCTAACGAGCCGCCGGGAGGCACGCCGCCGCCTCGGACAGGACGAGGCCGCCGGCGGCCAGGGCGTCGAGCAGGGTATCGAGCGTCGCCCATGCCGTTTCGTCATGGGCGAGATGATGGGCCAGCAGCCCGACCGGAGCGCCGCCCCGCTGCCGCGCCTCCGCGAGCCTGGCGGCAAGCATGGCCGCGACGGTCGGCGCCGCGTGCCCGACGCGGCCGCCGCGCCAGTCCATCAGATCGACATGGGTGTTGAGGTGGGGGAGGTCGGCCACGGTCTCGATCCACCCGAACACGGAGAGCGCTCCGAAGCCCGCCGTCGCCACCGAGCGCGCAACGCCCGGCGAGATCCTGTTCCACGGCGGGACGAGGATCGGCGAGAGGCTGTCGCCGTAGTGGCCGGCAAGCTTGCGCCGCCCGGCCGACAGTTCACCGACGACCGCGTCGATGTCGCGGCCGATCGCGTTTTCGGTCAGCTCGGTCTTCTTCGCGTCGGCCGGCGCGTGGTTGCGGTGGGCGTATCCGTGAACCGCGGGCGTGACGAGACGCTCCTCCGACAAGCGTTCGGCAAGCGCTGGCTCGGCCGGCTTCGGAACGATGGCGAGCAGCACGGGCGCACGATAGTCCCCGGTCAGCGCGAGCAGGCGGTCCAGCGCCTCCGTCGGCCGCACCGCGTCGTCGTCGCGCAGCCATATCCGCGGCACGAGGCCGGCGTCGCGCCAGCGCGCCAGTTCGGCGCCGAGTCCGTCAGGCGCGCGGGCGCTCACGGCGAGCGCCCCGCAGGCACCGTATGGAGCCCCTCGATCGCCGATTTCATCGTGACGCTGGCGGCCCCGATGTCGTGTTCGGCCCGCACCGTCGCGAGGCCGGCGTCGCCGAGACGGCGGCGCAGGTCTCCATCTTCGATCAGTTGCCGGATCGCGCCGGCATAGGCGGCCGTGTCGCCCTCCGGCACGAGCAGGCCGGTCACGCCGTCGCGGACGACCAGCGGCACGCCGAGGGACCTGAAGGCGACCGCCGGGACGCCGCGCGCAGCAGCCTCCAGATAGACCATGCCGATCGGCTCGCGGAAACCCGGCCAGGCGAGCATGTCGGCGCGGTCGAACCAGGCGATCACCTCGGCCGGGTCGACGGCTCCGGTCC
The DNA here is from genome assembly GCA_963838155.1 of uncultured Alphaproteobacteria bacterium. Lineage (GTDB taxonomy): Bacteria > Pseudomonadota > Alphaproteobacteria > Rhizobiales > Rhizobiaceae > Pararhizobium_B. The sequence goes on along the minus strand of CAWIQE010000002.1, from coordinate 145,805 downwards.
AGTGCACGCGGTCCGCGCCGAAAGGCTCGAACGCCTGCGCGAGCCCGGCCCTTGCGGGTCCGTCGCCGACGAGGACGAGACGCCAGGGCAGGTCGGTCAGGTGGCGGAGCGCGTCGGCGAGCATGCGGAAGCAGGTCTCCTTCTTGCCCGGCCGCATCATGCCGGCGGCGACGATGAGGACCGTCCCGCCGTCTTGCGCGACCGGCCGCGACACCGGCGGAAGCGCGGCGAGATCCAGGAACGGCGCGAGGCGGCGGACCGTCGCCATCGAGGGCAGCAGCCCGGCGAGATAGTCCATGTCCGACGCCTTCAGGCAGAAATTGATCGCCGCCTGCCGGATCGCCGCCTGGACGGCCGCGCGCCCGTCCGCCCAGTCCGCATCGGTGTTCTGTCGCGTCCGGCAGGCCTCGATCGTCACATAGGGTATGCCGAGGTCGCGGGCGACTTCCGGGCCGAGCCAGTCCGGCGCCTTGCAATAGGGATGATAGGTCGCCCAGAGCTCCGGCCGCTCCTCGGCGGGCAGGGCGCGAAACCCCCGGATCAGGCCCTCGGCCTCCGCCCGGCCGCGGGCCATCGTCTCCCGGAAGACGGACGGGGAGGGGCGCTTCTGATAGCTGATGAAGCGCGAGGCGAGCGCGACCTCGTATCCGGCACGGCCGAGCGCGGCCATCATCAGCCGTGCGATCTGCCGGTCGCCGGACGGGGTGGGGTCGTCGGGCGGCTTGAGCGGTGCGTAGAACGCGATCCGGCGCGGCATCGATCCGGCCCTACCGGTAGCTGTCGAGCGACGCACCGGACAGCATCGCCGAAATGATCTCGGCGCTGCGCCGGGCGCCATCGAGGTCGACGCGGCCGCTGCCGGGGGCGGGGCGCGCCATGACCCGGTCGATCGCCGCCGCCAGCGCCTCGGGCCCGTGGTCCCCCTCCTCGACCGTCTCGACGAGGCCGGCCTGCGAAAGGATCCGCGTCCGGCGCAACTGCTCCGTCTCGTTTCCATCGGCAAGCGGCACGACGACCGACCTGCAGCCGGCCCGCAGGATGTCGGCGACGGTGTTGTATCCGGCGCGCGAGATCGACAGGCGGCAACCGGAAAGCGCGTCGCGCAGGTCCGGCAGGAACTCCGCGAACTCGACGTCGCCCGAGGCCATCGCACGCAGGCGCGCGACGTCCTCCCCGGCGGTATTGATCCCCGTGACGATGCACCAGCGCGCGTCCTTCAGCACGGAGAGTTCCTTGGCCTTCGGCGCCGCGAAGAGCAGTTCGCGGCCGAGCACGCCGCCTCCCACGGAGACGACGACCTCATGCGAGCCGGACGGTTTGCTGCTCGGTACGGCGACGTCGGAGGCGACGATGCCGGTATAGAGCAGCTTGCCGGCGATGCGGTCGCCATGGGGAAAGGTCGCATCCAGGCGAACGAGGCGGGGATCCGCATGCACGAGCACGTCGTCGTAATAGGTTTCCACGAGGCCGAGGGTCTCGAGGTCGCGTCCCGGCTTGCGGTTTTCCTGGAGGATGTCCCGCACCGACGCCAGTATCTTCGGGGCGAACGCCGCCGACTTCGCGGCGTCGAGGAGCGGCAGCAGCTCGAAGCGCATCTGTCGGCGGCCGAAGGGGAAGGCCTCGGTTATCAGCACCGCCGGCTCGAGCCTCCGGAATAGGTCGAGCAGGATGGCGCGCCGATGATCGAGATACCCCGCGTCCGCCTCGCTCCCGTCCGGCGTCAACAGCCGGCCGAGATCGCTGCTGGCCGCCGAGAGAGGCGGAAGGGCATGCGTCGTCGCCCCGCCGGGATCGGCGTAGGGAACCGGAGGCCCGCCCGCGACGAGATGGACGTCGTAGCCCGCCGCGGCAAGCGCACGCGAAACCCGGGCGGCGCGAAAGACATGCCCGACACCCATCAGGTGCTGGACATAGAACATGATGCGGGGCGTCATGCGGCTTCGGTCGTCCGTTCGATCGGGGCCCCGCTGCGGGGCAGCCCGCTCGCCTCGAAAAGCCGGATCAGGGAGCGGATGGCGTGGCGATGGTCGAAGGCGTCGCGCACGCGCTGTGCGCCGTTCCGCCCGAGGCGGTCGCGCGCCGCCGGATCGGCCGCGAGAGCGGCGACGGCGCCCGCAAGCGCCTCCGGGTCCTCCGGCGGGACGAGCACGCCGTTTTCCCCGTCGCTTATGAGTTCGACGATCCCCGAAACGGGCGTCGAAATGCAGGCCAGCCCCTGGCTCGCCGCCTCGACGAGCACGTTCGGCAGCCCGTCGCGATCGCCGTCGGCCGCCACCCGCGACGGAAGCACGAAAAGATCGGCCGACCGGTAGTTGTCGAGAACGACCTCCTGCGGCTGGCTGCCGAGCAGCGCGACGCGGTCGGTGAGCCCGTTGCGCACGATCCGTTCGCGAAGGGCCTTCGAAAGCTCCCCCCCGCCGATGTGGGTCCAGCGCCAGTCGAGGTCGGACGGCAGGCGGGCGAGGGCGTCGACGAGAACGTCGAGGCCCTTTTTCGCGACCGCCCGCCCGACCGTCAGGATCCGGACCGGTCCGTTCGGCGCGCGGCCGTCGCGCATGGACGGCGGGCGCTCGAAGGGGGGGAACCTCGAAAGGTCGAGGCCATGATAGACGAGGTGCACCCTGGACGGATCGGCGGCGATGCGATGCAGGTGGTCCCGGCCGGCCTTCGTGCAGGTGACGGTCCACGCGGCCGAGGAGAGCTTGTCGGCCAGCTCCCGCTCGGTCGACGTCCAGATGTCCTTGGCGTGCGCCGAGCAGCTCCACGGCAGCCCGGTGAGCATGTGCGCATAGCGCGTCACGGAGCCCGGCGTGTGTATGAAGTGGCTGTAGATCCAGCCGATGTCGCCGGGAAGTTCCGAGGCGAGAACGAGAGCCTGGCCGAAGCGGCGGACCCTGTTGCGCGTGAAGTCGCTCAACAGGTCCTTCAGGAACGCCCGAAGCGCCCTGCGATAGCCCGGCATCCTCCGCGCGGCAAGCCAGCCGCGCAGGACGCGCCCGGGCTCCTCGTGCAGATATTCCGGAAGATAGCGCACCGGCGAGGCCATCTCGCGGTGGATCGGATGGGTCGCCCGCTCCGTCGGCCGTCGCATCGAGAAGAACTGCAACCGGAAGCCCGCCTTCTCCAGCTCCCTCAGTTCCTGCGCGATGAACGTTTCGGAAAGGCGCGGATACCCCTTGAGCACGACCGCGATCGCCCGTTCGGGAACGGCCGGCTCCATGCCGGGTTCAGGCGTTGAGCGCACGGCCCAAGTCCTCGTCGAAGTTGAGGCGCTCGCGCACGAGCTCGCAAAGCATGTCGAGACCGTTCATCGCCATCGTCGCCGTCGCCTTTGAGGGACGGGGGCCGTCGGGCAGCGCGCGAAGCGCGGCGGCGAGGGGGGCCGGATCTCCGAGCGCGTCCGCGGAACGCATCATGGTGCACAGCCCCAGCCGGCTGCCGTGTTCGGCGCGGATGAACTGCTCCAGCCGCGGCCGCTCGCGGGGAATGAAGAGCGCCGGCTTGTCCTGCGCGACGATCTCGCAGAACGTGTTGTAGCCGCACATGGCGACGACCCCGGCCGCACCCGCCAATAGCGGCTCCGGTCGGTTGGCGAAATCGATGACCATCGCGCCGGATATCTCGGAGGCCCGTGCGCGCACGTCATCGGAATCCGATGCGTTCATGAACGGACCGAGAAGGAAGACCGGCGGCAGCGGCACTGCGGGCCCGCGCTCGTACGCCGCCAGGACGGCCGTCATCAGGTCATGGCCGTCGCCGCCGCCGCCGGCGGTCACGAGCAGATATTCCGGCGGCAGGCCGGGCAGGCGGGGCTCCGCCTCCTTGCGCGCCGGCGCGTCGATGAAGCCGAGGAAATGCGTGCGCTCGATGACCGAGGGGGACAGGTCGAGGCCGGCGAGCGGGTCATGGAAGTCCCTCGGGCCGTAGACCCAGAACGCATCGTACAAATCGTCGATCTGCGGGGTGATGTTCTTCTTGTCCCATTCCTGGCGAAGGATATGCGGTTCGTCCAGCACGTCCCTGAGGCCGAGAACGAGATAGCTGCCGAGCGCGCGCAGGACGTGCAGCGTTTCCTCCAGCTCTCCGAGCAGCCCTAGAGGCTCCTTGTCGGCGATGAAGAGCTGCGGCTGAAGCATGCGCGCGGTCTGCGCGATGATCCGCGAACGCTCCTCCAGGAGCACCTGCGAGGAGCGGCCGGTTTCCCCCGACCGGTAGCTGCCGTCGGTCACCTTGTAGATGCCGGGAAGGCGCACCAGCTCGATACGGTCGTCGAGGGCGAACGAGCCGGCCTTCGGCGAGCCCGTCGCGATCAGGATCCGCGCCTCCGGCAGCGCAGCCGCCAGCGCGTTGGCAATCTTGCAGTTACGGCGAAGATGACCAAGTCCGAATGTGTCGTGACTGTAGAGCAGGATTCGAAAGGCCTCAGTCAATGCCATTCTTGTCCATGTTTCCCCTCGAATGCGTCGTAGACATGCTGAAGGAAGTTGAAGAGAGAAGCAAGCGGGCTCACACTGGCTCGGCTGCGGCGATCGTCGGTTCCCGGCCCAGGCCGAGATGCCGCGTCAACAGTTCGTTCCACTGGACATCGTCGCCTTTCCATTCGGTATCGTCCGGCGAGAGAAAGCGCACGCGCCTGTCCGGCGTGCCGTGGAAGCGGTCCCTCCGCGAGACGACGAGAAGCGCGCAAGGCGCCCCGAGCAGTCGTTCCAGGCTTGCCTGAACCGCATCGACGACGGTGCCGTCCAGGCAATAGTCCTCGGTTTCGTCCGCGTCGTACAGATCGCCGACGATGTTGTTCTGGCAGTTCGAGAGCACGAAAGAGGTGAGCGAGGGGTCGACGGACAGGAAGCGCTGCCGCAGCGCGACGAATTTGTCGCGCTCGCGCGCGAACGTGGCGTCGATGTCCAGCCGCTTCGCGCCGTCCTGCTCCTTCACGCGGTAGGCGTGCACCGCGTGGAAACCCGGCTCGGCGAGGAAGGCCCGGCCGTCGCGCACGACGACCGCCTCGCGGCGCTGCTGCGGCAGGCCGGCGTCCAGGAAGCCCGCGATGCGCAGCGGCGACGCGCCGAGCCAGTCGAAAGGGCCCGGAAGGAACGCGATTCCCGCGGCCCGCGCGGCAGGCGTTTCGGCGAAGCGCTCGATCTGGTGCCGCGTCTGGCAGGACATGCCGATGCTCTGCAGATACCGAATTCCCACGGACTCACCTCCGAATGAAGCGACTTAGAGCAATTCCAGGAAAAGTGGAACCCGGTTTTCCGTCCGGAATTGCGCGAAGCAAAGAATCAATTCCAGGAAAAGTGGAACCCGGTTTTCCGTCCGGAATTGCGCGAAGCAAAGAATCAATTCCAGGAAAAGTGGAACCCGGTTTTCCGTCTGGATCGGAGATAGAGCGCGTCCGCCATTTCGTGAAGCGCCCTCACGATCACGCTACCGCGATGCGGCATGCCGCGGAACTCATTTCTGCTTGAAGCCGGCACCATGAGTTGCAACTGGCTGCCGGCAAGCCGTAAATAGGCGAGCGCCACCGCCGCGCGAAAACGGAGCACGGGCAGGCCATGAGAAAAAGTGCGATACCGCCTTGCCGCGGCGAGCCGGGTTCGAAAGCGCCCGGCAGGCCGTTCACGGCCGTCCTCCTGGTCCTGTCGGTGGCTGCGTTTCTCGTCTGCGGCGCCCTCGGCCTGGCGGCCCCGGCGCAGGCGGCCGGTGCGGCGAACATTCTGCATAGCAAGTCATCCGGCTCCACGAGCGAACTCGATACCCTCATCAGCAAGGCGAAGGCGGACGGCTCAACCATCGTCGTCATCAACCCGGACGGGACCAAGGCGGCGAGCGACGACGCTTCGGGCATGACGATGGCCCATACCAACGCCATGCTGCTCGAGGCGCGCTACAACCTCGTCGCGATGATCCGCGACTCGGCCCGTTTGCCGACGATCGTCGCCGACGTGCTCGCCAAGGCCAGTCCCGACGGAACCTACCGCTGGCTCCTGAACGCCGTTGCCACGGCGCTCGGCGGCATCCTGTTCGGTCTGGGCGTCTACAAGCTGATAACGCGCTATATCCGCCAGACCTTCGCCCACCGGCGGGCGGAGCTCGCGCCGACCCGGGCGCAGAAGCTGACTTACCTGCTGATGCGCGCATTCCTGCTTCTGATGTCGAGCGTCGTGATGTTCGCCCTGACCGTCTTCGTCGCGGTCGTCTTCGACACGGGCAACGAAGCGACCCGGCTCACGATCCTCAATATCGTCGGCAGCTACGCCGCCTACAGGATCCTGAGATACGTCATATTCTTCAACTTCTTCGCCCCCGACATGGATGCCTACCGGATGATCCGGATCGACGGCCGCCGGGCGCGCAGGCTCTACAGCGATTGGTACCGGATGATCGCCCTGTCGGTGATCGTCCTGGGCCTCTGCCAGTGGCTCTACGACCTCGGCGTTCCGAAGGAGCTGCACAGCCTCATGTTCATCGGGGCTTCGGGCCTCTCGGCGTTTCTGATCGGCGCGCTGGCCATCTCGCATCGGCGGGACCTCGTCGAGATCGTTCGCGGCGATGCCCGCACCGGCAAGAGGCGGCGGGTCCGCGAGGCGATCGCGAAGGCGCTGCTGCCGATCATCCTGCTCTATCTGGCGGCCGCCTGGACGGTCAGCACGTTCCGCCTCTCGCTCGGCCTGAGGAGCGGCTACATACTGGTCGCCGCGCCCATCCTTGTGTTCATCGTCGCGATCGTCGTCTACGGCGTCGCCATCTTGGCGCTCGACGTCTTCTACGAGCGCCGGGAAAAGAACTTTCGGCGCCGGCAGGGTCCTCGAGAAGCTGAAGCGACGCCGGGACATGCGCCGCGCCGCCGCGGCCGCAGCCAGGCAGTCGGATGCGGCACGGATCCGATGCTTCATATCGTCGAGGACGGGGAGGAGGGCGACCGGATTTCCGACGAAGAGGAAATGATCGTCCATCAGCAGAGCGAGAGCGCACCCGACCTCGAGTACCGGCCGGTCTTCAAGCGCTTCTTCGAAGGGGCGATCGCGGCCACGGTGCTCGTCGTGGCCGTCGGCGAACTCGCCCGCCTGTGGGGCGTCCAGATCGGTCGGGAAGGCCACCCGCTCGCCCGCCTCCTCGATGGCTCGCTGGTGATCATCCTCGGCTTGCTGGCGCTACAGGCGCTGAACGACTATTTCAACGTCAAGCTGGCGGAAGAGGGCGGGGCCGCGACCGGCGCTCCCCCCGGCCCGGGGGAGAGCGACGGAGAGGGCGGAGTCGGCGAAACGCGGCTCGCCACGCTGCTTCCGATCTTTCGGGCCATGGGCTACGGCATATTGGCGATCGTCGGCGTGGCGATCGTGCTCGCCAATCTCGGCGTCGACGTCGCGCCGTTGTTCGCCGGCGCCGGCGTCGTCGGCATCGCCATCGGCTTCGGTGCCCAGACGCTCATCCGCGACGTCTTTTCCGGGCTCTTCTTCCTGATCGACGACGCCTTCCGCAAGGGCGAGTACATCGCCGTCGGCAACGTCCAGGGCGTCATCGAGAAGATTTCGATCCGCTCGTTCCAGCTGCGCCACCACCGCGGCGCGCTGCATACGGTGCCCTTCGGCGAGATCCAGCATCTGACGAACTTCTCGCGCGACTGGGTGATGATGAAGCTGCCGCTGCGGGTCACCTACGGCACGGACGTCGAGAAGGTCCGCAAGCTGGTCAAGCAACTCGGGCAGGAACTGCTGGAAAATCCCGAGGTCGGGCACCTCTTCCTGCAGCCGCTGAAGTCGCAAGGCGTCTATTCCATGGAGGATTCGGCGATGATCATCCGGGTCAAGTTCATGACGCGGCCCGGCGATCAGTTCGTCACCCGGAAGGCCGTCTATACCGGCATCCGGGAGCTCTTCGCGAAAGAGGGGATCCAGTTCGCCCATCGCGAGGTGACCGTCAGGCTGGCCGACGGCGTGCCGGCCTCGGACCTGTCGGAGGACCAGCGGGAGGCGGTCGCGGGCTCGGTGCGCTCCGTCATCGACGAGGAGGAGGCGGCCATGCGGCGTGCGTCGTCCAGCGGAGATGCGGGCCGTTGAGCGGTCGCCCCGAAGCGAACTGGGGAGGCAGCGAGGCCGGCATGCACGCGCCGGTCCCCCCGCACGCCGCCCGTGACCGACAGCCGGGGCTCCCCCTCGACACCGAGGCGCCCTTCGGAAGCCACCGGCCGGGGATCGCCGCGCGCCTCGCCTGGCGCTGGGCGACGGAGCGGCACCTGTCGCCCCGCTGGCGCCGCCTGTTGCGGAAACGGCTGGCCCGGCGCTTTCCGGGACCGTTCGATATCGTGGCGGAGGGCGTTTCGATGCGGCTCTACCCCACGGAGAACCATTGCGACCGGACGGTGGTCGGCAGGGGCCGGCTGCCCGAGGGCCCGGAGCGCGCACTCCTGTCCGATCTCCTCGAACCCGGCATGACCTTCGTCGATATCGGTGCCAATGTCGGCGTCTACAGCCTCTTCGTCTCAAGCCGCACCGCAGGCACGGCGACCGTCATCGCCCTGGAGCCGCATCCGCGCACATTCGCCAAGCTCGACTACAACTGCCGCTGCAACGGTTTCGAGCGGATCGTCCGCCTGAATGCCGGCGTGGCGGCCGAAGAGGGCGAGATGACGCTTCTCTCCGATGGCGGCGGCAACATCGGCAACGCCTCGTTTCTCGCCGAGGCCGGCGGCGACAGGCGGCAGGTGCGGGTGGCGGTGCGGCCGCTGCTCGACGTCCTGCAAGAGAGGGACGTCCGGCGCGTCGACCTGATGAAGATCGACGTGGAGGGGTTCGAGGACCGGGCGCTCCTGCCCTTCTTCGGCGAGGCGGAAGAGGCGCTGTGGCCGCGCCGCCTGCTGCTGGAGACCGTCCACGCGTCGCTGTGGGCGCGCGACCTGAGGGCGGAGCTGTCCGCCGCGGGCTACCGGACGGTCGCCGGCACGGAGGAGAACGTCCTCCTCGCTCGTTAGAGCGTGTTGGCGCTTCCGAGGGCGAAGAGATCGAGCCCGTTCGCGTCTCGCGGTACCGCTGATCCGATCCCGCGGACCCTCACGCCTTCGCGACGTTTTCGAGCGGCAGTCCCCGGCGCGCCATGGCGTTGCGGCTGTCGACGACGAGGCGGGCGTTGCCGGATATGAGCCGGTAGTCGACGTCGTCGTGGTCCGTCACGATGACGACCGCGTGGTAGGTGCCGAGCGTGACGGCCGACAGGTCGACCGACTGCCGGCCGGCCAGCGCGGAATGCTCGCGCGTCGGCGGAATGACCGCCACATGCGGGTCGTGGTAGTCCACCTCCGTGCCGCGGCTCTCCAGGATGTCGATGATGGCGAAGGCCGGACTTTCGCGGATGTCGGAGACGTTCTTCTTGTAGGCGAGCCCGATGACGAGCACCCGCGCCGCACCGAGCGAAACCGATTGGGTGCGGTCCAGCGCTTCCTCCAGCCGCGACACGACATAGCGCGGCATGGCGACGTTGATTTCTCCGGCCAGCTCGATGAAGCGCGTCGGAAGGCCGTTCTCGCGCGATTTCCAGCTGAGATAGAAGGGATCGATCGGAATGCAGTGACCGCCAAGTCCCGGCCCCGGATAGAACGGCATGAAGCCGAAGGGTTTCGTGGCCGCCGCGTCGATGACCTCCCAGATGTCGATCCCCATCGCGGCGTAGACCGCCTTCAGCTCGTTGACGAGCGCGATGTTGACGGCGCGGAAGATGTTCTCGGTGATCTTCACGGCTTCCGAAACCCGGGGCGACGACACGGGCACCACCCGCTCGAGGAAGGCGCCGTAGAACATTTCCGCCAGCGCGGCCGCATCCGGACCGTCTCCCGCGACGATTTTAGGAATGGTCGCGGTTCGGAAGTCGCGATTGCCGGGATCCTCCCGTTCCGGGGAGAAGCCGAGGAAGAAATCCGTGCCCGACCTGAGGCCTCCCGCCTCGAGCATGGGCCTGAGAACCTCTTCCGTCGTCCCCGGATAGGTCGTCGATTCCAGCACGACGAGTTGGCCCGGGCGCAGGCGGGCGGCGATTTCCCGTGCCGTCCCTTCGACGAAGCGCAGGTCGGGCTCGCGATGCCGCGTCAGCGGGGTGGGCACGCAGATGACGACCACGTCGCAGTCGGATAGCAGGCCGAAGTCGGTCGTGGCCGTCAGCTTGCCCGCCGAGGCCAGCTCGGACATATCGTCGTCGGACACGGCGTCGATATAGGAGCGCCCGGCGGCGATCTGCGCGATCTTGGCCTCGTCTATATCGAATCCCATGGTCCTGAAGCCGCCGCGGGCGACCGCCGCCGCGAGCGGCAGGCCGACATAACCGAGCCCGATGATCCCCGCGGTCGCCTCGCGCTGCCGGAGCCGCGCTGCGAGCGCGTCGCGAGCGTCGTTGGTCGGGTTCGGTCGCAAATCGGTTCCCTCATGGCGGCCGCCGGAGCGGTCCAGGCCGTTCCCGGAAAGAGGCCCTGACCTTCTCCGGCCGGCGAAAGAGGCCCGATAGCATGAAGTGCGGCGCTGCACCAGACGCGGCTCGCGACGCCGCCGGCAAGACGGCCGGGCCGCTGCCGCGGGCCGCCCGCCTCAGGACGGTCCGGCGGTGTAGGCCGGCGCCCTGGAGGGCGTTCCTGCCTTGCCGTTCGCGTCGACGAGATAGAGCGCCGCGGCCTGCGTCCGGTTCTTGACCGCAAGCTTCCGGATGATGTTGTGCAAATGGATCTTCACGGTGTTTTCGGAAAGCTTCAGTTCCGAGGCGATGATCTTGTTCTGGCAGCCGAGCGATACGAGCTGCAGAACCTCGCATTCCCGCGCCGTCAGGCCGGAGAGCGGCGAACCGGGCTTTGCCGGCGGCCTGCCGGGGCCTGCGCGGCGGACCGAAGTGGCCGAAGGCGCTTCCTCGCCCCGCGCCGCGCGATCCGCAAAGGCGAGCGCGCCGGAAACCGGGCCCCCCGCTTGCCCAGAGAGGGCGAATGCGGGCGCGAGATAGCTTCCGCCATGCAACATGATGCGCAGGATCGAGAGCAGGATGTCGAGATTGACGTCCATCGGCAGCACGCCGCGCAGGGGAAGGGAGCCCGTCAGGTCCTCGAGCGAGAGATCGTTCGCCGTTTCCACCATCAGCGCCAGCCCGGCGCGCCCGTGCGCCCTGGCGATCTCGGCGAGCGCGCCCTTGTCCTTGCAATGGGTCCGGTATGCGACGACGATCAGCTGCGCCTCCGGATGCGGCCGCTTGCAGATCTGCGCCGGGCTGCCGGCCGTCACCACCGACAGCCACGGAAATTCCGCCTCGATCGCACATGTCAGGGCATGGGAAATACGGCCGGGCGGCGCCACGAAGACGACCGTCTTCCGTCGGTCTCCGCCCGAAGTGCCGTCGTCGGACATTACATCGTGCATGTCCGTTTCGGCCAGGCCGTCGACGTCGGACATCGTTCCCCCTTCGCGAGACCCGCAGCTGCCTGGTCTTCGCCGATCTATTATGAGTTTAGAATAACAGCAGTATCCGATAATTAAAGCGGGCACCCGCCTGTCCTTCGGGTGAGCAAAACGGATTAATAGATCGAATTGAGTATGGCGATGCTGCGCCTCTACCGGAATGCGGGGCCGCGAAAAACCGTCCTTCGGCGCCGGAACCGACGGTTGCCGGCCGCAACCAGCTCCCTTGGGTCAGGGCGACAGCCGACTTCGGTCGAGGCCGTTCCGACCGTGGCCGCCCATCCGTCTACGTCAAATTGGCGGCTTCCGGCATGGCAGGGGCCCGCCGCACAGTAGTCTCGGAGGCAGTCCGGAAGACCGGCATTCGGTCCGCGAAACCCCGACGCGCTCCAGGCAGGTTCAGGCGGCCCGGTCGGGATGCGGCATGGCGGGATGCGGCAACGGCACGGGACCGTGGCGAAATGCGGCCGTGCCTTGCGCGGTCGCACATCGGGCAGGGACCTATCCGGCTCTTGCCCCGAAAGCGGAGGCACCCGGCATGCGCGAAAGCGTCCCCGAAACAGTCGCTCTTTCCGTCGGTCCGGCGGACGTCCCCGTGGGGGAGGTCCGATTTCGCCGTTTCTTCGACCGGCCCGGCGTCGACGCCAACCCGATCGCGAGCGCCCCGGACGACGGCCGGTGCGCGCGGGCGACCCTCCGGGGCCGCGCCGCGCTTGCGGGTTCCCGCGCGCCGGCGCGTCCCGCCCCGAACGGCAGCGAAAGGACGTCCGTGGACGGGAACGCCCGGCCGGGAGCGGAGACCGTCCTCGCGGAGAGCCCGTCGCCGCGCCGCAGGCGCCTCTTTGCGCACCGGCAGCCGCTGGATTTCGACGGTGGCGCGCACCGGCGGATCGACCAGCGGTCGAGGACCGAGGTCGAGGCGGCCGTCGAGCGCTCGCTCGAGGAACTCGACCGCACGGTGCGGAGCCTCCGCGCCATCGCCGATGCGCCGGCGGCCGTCGAAACGATGCCGGCTCTTCCGGCGCAGGCGGTTGCCGTCCCGTCCCCGACCGAGGCAAGGCCGGCGGAACCCGCCAGGCAGGCGAAGCCGGGCCGAGCAGCCCGGAAGGACCCGCCCCGCACCGCAAAGGTCGAGGCCGTCCGCCCGGCCCGCCGCAAAGCCCACGATATCGGGCGGCCGGCCCGTAGGCGCGCATCGGCCGGCGGCCGCGAGAGCGAACGCCGCGCGGTGCTGCGCAGGCTCTCCGCCGTCATGTACCTGACCGTTGCCTGCAACGTCGCCGTCCTGGCCTTTCCGATCGGTCTCTTGGTGGTTTCGGATGCCGGCCGTCCGGGCGACACGCTGGCGATGCTCGCCATCGTGGTGATCGCCGCCCTGGCGCTGCAGGGCATCTCCGGCTCCGTCCGCCGGTTCCTGGAAATGCGGGCCGGTCTCGACATGATGGCGCAGTTGCGTCGGTCGATGCTGGACGCCGCGCTCACGCCTCGGCCCGGCGATGCCGGCCCATGGCGGACGCCCGAGGATCCCCATCGGATTCGGTCCTTCTCGATGTCCGGCAAGCTGCCGCCGATATCCGCGCCGGTCGTTCCGGTCTTGCTCGCCGTCCTCCTTGCAGGGCCGGTCCTCGGTTGACCCCGACCGACCCTTGCATCGGCCGCCCGGACCGGGCACCCTCGAGGGACCGGGTCGAGTGCCTCGATCCGGTCGTTCCGCGCGTGCCGGCAAAGGTTCAGAAATGCAGCAGCAGGTCTCGGTCATCACCCTCGGCGTCTCGGACCTTTCGCGCTCCCGCCGGTTCTATGCCGAAGGTTTCGGCTGGACGCCGGTATTCGAGAATGGCGAGATCGTCTTCTACCAGATGAACGGCCTCGTGCTCGGCACGTGGCAGGCGGCGGCCCTGGAAGCCGACATGAAGCGGTCCGCAGCCGGCCGTCCCGGCGCCTATGCGCTCGCCCACAACGTTCCGGAGAAGGACGATGTCGCTCCGCTCATGGACCGACTCGCCGAGGCCGGCGGCCGCATTCTGCGGCCTGCCGATGCGCCCCCGCACGGTGGGTTTCGCGGCTACGTCGCGGATCCGGACGACCACGCCTGGGAGATCGCCTGGAACCCCGCCTGGGCGATGGACGAAGCCGGCCACGTGACCTTCGGCGTCTGACGGGCGCTACTGGACGAGAACGGGATGTCCGCAGGCCAGGCCCGTCACCCGGATGTCGGCTTCGCCGACCTTGATGCCCAGCGCCTGCAGGATCTGGTCGAGTGCGCCATCCACCGCCGGTGCGATCGCCGAATAGGTCGTGACCACCGCGGTCTTGACCGCCCCGGGCGTGACGAGCGGAATGCCGAGCGCATCGACGTGGACATCGAGCTCTCCCACCAGCGAGGAGACCAGGGGGCCGGTCAGCGTGTGCGTGGAGACCGATTTGACCGTCCCTTCCGATATGTCGCCGGCGGAGAATTCGAGGGTTTCCGGCGTTGCCTGCGACATGGTCGCATGGGCATAGGCGGTGGCCTTGACGAGCGGCGCATCGAGGATCGTCGCCTGCGACACGTTGGGCGTGGGGGACGCCGCGTTCACGTCGGAGTCGGCCACGTTTCCGATCCACGCTTCGACGACCCCGGGGCGTGCCTCGACGGAGACGCTGCCGTCGGTCGCCGACCCGCCGTTGCATTCGATCGCCGAGATCTTTCCTTCGGCGAAGGCAAGCTCGAGATAGATCGGAAGACGCAAGGCCATGCCGGAAAGCAGGCCCGTGCCCCCGACCTGCACCGCCAGCTTCAGGCGCGTCTGGGCGGTGCGCACGAGCGTTCCCTCCCGGCCGATCGAGAACCACGGGCTTTGCTGCGGCGGCTCGCCTATGGACAGCGTCAGCCTGGCGCCGCTGATGCCCGGTATGTTCGCCCCGAGATCGAGGGCGACCTGATGCGTTCCGTCGGCCACCGCGCCGGCCGCAGTCAGCATGTCGAGCACGCTGGCCTCGGCGGACAGGCCTGCCGGCGTCCCGGGCGCCAGGCTCGCGAGGCTTCCGACCCCGAGAAGTCGGGCCAGCGGAACGAGCCGGCGGTCGGATGCCGTATTCCCGATAGTCGACAGGGCGGCACGGGCGACGGACGAGACGTCGCTCGAACCGGCGAGCACCTTGACGAACTGCCCGACGGTGACGTTCGCGTCCAGGACGTCCCGATAGGTCGCCGCTTGAAGGTCCAGCTCCGTATTCGCGGTGTCGAGGAAGGCGAGGGCGTTGGTTTTCGCGTCGAGCAGCGCCTTGTAGTCCATCGCGGACAGCGAGACGTTCGTCCCCAGCGTCCCGTTGAGAATGGCGTTGAGGACGCCCCCGTTCAGGCTCGCCAGCCGGGACCCGATCGAGAAAGCCGCGATCCCGTCGATGCCGGCGACGCCGCTCGTCTCGATCACCGGCGGCTCGGTAAAGACCCGCGCGAAATGGATCATGCCTTTCCTGAAGAGCCGCACCCGGACCGCATTGTAGGGCCCGGTCCCCGCCACGAACCTCTGGCCGACCGGCACGGAAGACGACCCGTCGTAATGGCCTTCGGCAAACGTCATCACGGCACCGTCCGCCGGCTGGACGTCGTTCGCCTGCGCGTAGTCGGCCTCCGTCATGATCCTCAGGTGGAGCCCGTTCCGCTCGGCATAGGCTTCGAGCACGCCCCGGACGTCGTCCAGGTGGGAGGCGGCCTGGATCGCGCCGAGATCGACCTGGGACTGATCGATCCGTCGCTGGTAGGACAGGTAGGCGTAGTCGACGCCGAGCGCGAGCGAGCCGACCAGGAGCGGAAGCGAGAGCGCGGCCATGATCGCGACATTGGCGGACTGCGAACGGAGGAGCCGGCGGATCCTGCCCCGGCAGGCCGGGCGCCGCATCACACGCCTCCGATCCGAATGCTGGCCGACTTCCGGATGGTCTGGGACGGCAGCGCGAATGCGAACAGGCTCCAGATCGGGAGATTGCTCGCCCGATAGGTCAGCAGGACCACGAACTGCTGGTCGGAGGCCGGGTCGGCCTCGACGGTCACGTCGAGCTTGTCGCGCTGGACCAGCGGATCGTTCAGCGTTGCGGTCTGGATGTAGTCCCGGGCCAGCGTCTGCCGCTCGGAATTCGTGACGCCGGCTATGGAGTATCGCGCCGCATCCGCGGCCAGCTCCTGCACGGTCACGGCGGCGCTGAAATAAATCGCATAGGCGACGATCGAGAGCAGGACCAGAATGAAAAGGGGTGCGACGATGGCGAACTCGACGGCCGAAGCCCCGGAATCGTTCCGCAACGGAGATTTCAATTGCATGGTTCGCTCCCCCACAACCGGTAATTTCTGCGCAAATAGTCGGGGGCATTTACTTACGTGGGATTAATTCCGCGGAGTAACGCGATATGTAAAAATACCTAAGTGAATCTCGGATAGACGCGATGAACGGCAAATTCACACGAGTTGTTCGGATGACGGATTTTATGATTCGTAGCGTCGCGCGATCGATTGTATCGATGGAATATCACCAGCCGAATTTTCCTTGCAGGTGATAAAAAATACTTTGCAACTTCAATAAATATATTTGATATAGGTGTATCTCAAGGCCTCAGCGGTCCCCGCGCGAACCCCGCGAGATGGGCGAGGCGAACCAGTTCGGCCAGATTGTGGACATTGGCCTTCCGCATGATGTTGGTGCGATGGATTTCGACGGTCCGCCGCGAGATGTCGAGATCGTGGGCGATATTCTTGCTGGGCGAGCCGAGCGCCACATGCAGGAGAACCTCCCGTTCACGCTTCGAGAGAGAGGCGAGCCTCTGGCGCGCGTCGCGCTCCAGCGCCGTCTTTTCCCGCACGTTCCGCCCCCGCTCGATCGCCGCGGCGACGACTGCGAGAATCGCTTCGTCGTCGAAGGGCTTCTTGACGAAATCGACCGCTCCCAGTTTCATCGCCTCGACCGCGCTATCGACGTCGCCGAACGCCGTGACGATTATGATCGGCGGCGTGAAATCCTCCTCCGCCAGGCGGCGCTGCAGCTCGATGCCGGTGATCCCGGGAAGCTTGAGGTCCATGATCAGGCAGTCGATGTCCCGCCTTTCAGCCTCGAAAAACGCGGCCGGCGAAGGAAAGCCGGTCACCCGGTAGCCCGCCGTCTCAAGAAGGGCGACGAACGAGTCGAGCACGGCGTCGTCATCGTCGATGACCCAAACCTCGGCAGCCGTCGTCATCGCAGGACCTCCGCGCGAGCCGTGGAGGAACCCCTTCGACGTTGCCGCGCGAAACCGATCGAGACATCATCGATCGTCAACGGCGCGCCCGGACGGGGCAGGGGCTCTCTTGCGCTCCCTAAACCAACGACCGCCCTGGCGCGGTGTTCCATCGCATGTCCTCCGCCGGTGAACGGCTTTCCGCTGCGGCATGCTCGGTCCCGCGCCGTCGTTCGATGCCGGCAAGGCGCCCGCGCGAATTGGCCAAAAGCACGGGGCCTTCCGCGATGACGACTTTGCGGAAGCGTGGCAGCGCGCGACCGCCGCTGCGTGCGGCCGGACGCGACGTCCATGTCTCGAAATGGTCGTGGCGAAACTCATCCGGCGCCCCGATGCCGTCGGGACTGCAGGAACGCGGGCCGTAAGAAGCATATCCTCCCGGGGGAAAGCTACCACGGCGTGGCATGCGCGAAAATCCCTTTGCCGTTGCAACTTTGGATGGCCGATGCGGAAAATCGGCCTGGGGGCCGACCTAAGTAGACCCCGGTTGGGCGAGCCGGGGAATCGCCGACCGGAAGACGGCCGCCGTGGCCTCGGCAGAGGCGCTGGTGGACTAAAAGCAATTCCAGGAAAAGACCCAATTCCAGGAAAAGCGGGACCCGGTTTTCTGTCCGGAACAGCGATGGCCGGCTATCGGCGGCGCGATTCGCGTATGGTGGCCTCCACCACGATGAGCAGGCTGCCGAGGACGAGCAGGCCTGCGCCCAGCATCGGCGCGACGTGCAGATAGTCGACGGCCAGGGCGACGAGGCCCACCAGGCAAAGAACGCCGACCGCGAGCCTGAAGTCGGCGACGAACATGCCGAAAAGCTCTTTCGCGACCTCGAGAAGTACGCTCATGCGGTCTTCTCCCGCCAGGACTTCAGGAGAGATGCCGTTCCGGCCGAGGTGGCGAGGAAGATCGCGACGAGTGCGACGAGGCTGAGATCGGCCCCCGGCCAGCGGATTCCGAGGCCTTCGCCCGTCCAGAACACCCCGAAGGACGACAGCATCACGCCGACGACGAATTTGAGCGTGTTTTCCGGCACGCGCGACAGCGGCCGGTGGATCAGGACGCCGACGAGAAGCACCGCGAAGCAGGCGGCCAGCGCGCCGATGGCGGCCGGAAGCAGCAGGCCGCGGCCGGCCCCGACGGCGATGACGATGAAAACGACCTCGAGGCCTTCCAGCAACACCGCCTTGAAGGCCGCGAGCCCCGCGATCCAGTCCGCCGACGACGCCCGGGCCGAGGTCTCTTCGCCGAGCTCCCGGCTCTCGCGCTCGAAGATCGCCGCCTCGTCGTGCAGCGCCATGCAGCCGGCCGCGCGCAGCATCGCCTTGCGCAGCCAGCCGAGGCCGAAGAGAAGGAGGAGCACGCCGATGAACAATTGCAGCCCGTGCAGGGGAACGAGCCCGAGCAGCGGCCCGAGCGCGGCCACGACGGCCGCAAGAACCGCGAGTGCGGCCACGGTCCCGATGCCGGCTGGCTTCCACCCGCGCAGGGTGGCCACGGCGAGGATGATCGTGAAGGCCTCGACGACTTCCACGGTCGAGGCGAGGAATGCCGAACCGACCGCCGGGACGAACGCTCCCCATGATCCGGTCAACATTCCTACCGCGCCTCCCGTCGTGAGGTTGATGTCCGGCAACGCGCAGCGCGCGGTTGCCGGCTCTCAATCGCAAGCAGTCGCCGGCCGGGAACCGGCGGCATGGGCGGGGCGCCGCCGGAGCGGCGCTCCGAAATCAGCGCTTCGAGAACTGGAAGGAGCGGCGCGCCTTGGCGCGGCCGTACTTCTTGCGCTCGACGGTGCGGCTGTCGCGGGTCAGGAAGCCGCCCTTCTTGAGCACGCCGCGGAGGCCCGGCTCGAAGAAGGTGAGCGCGCGCGAGATGCCGTGACGGACTGCGCCAGCCTGTCCCGAAAGGCCGCCGCCGGCCACCGTGGCGACGATATCGAACTGGCCGTCGCGGGCGGCGGCCACGATCGGCTGCCGCAGGACCATCTGAAGGACCGGACGCGCGAAATACTCGTTCATCGGCTTTTCGTTGACGACGATGCGTCCCGAGCCGGGCTTCAGCCAGACGCGGGCGACGGCGTCCTTGCGCTTGCCGGTGGCGTAGGCGCGCCCCTGCGCGTCCACCTTGCGGACGTGCACGGGGGCTGCCGGTTCGGTCGTTGCCGGGGCGGCGTCGCCGAGTTCCTGCAGGGAATTGAGCTCGGCCATGTTCAGGCGCTCCTTGCGTTCTTGGTGTTCAGCGCGGCGACGTTCAGCGCGACCGGCTGCTGGGCTTCGTGCGGATGGTTCGGGCCGGCGTAGACGCGCAGGTTCTTCATCTGACGGCGGCCGAGGGGGCCGCGCGGGATCATGCGCTCGACGGCCTTCTCGAGCACGCGCTCGGGAAAGCGGCCTTCCATGATCTGGCGCGCCGTGCGCTCCTTGATGCCGCCCGGATAGCCGGTGTGCCAGTAGTACTTCTTGTCAGCGTACTTCTTGCCGGTCAGCACGATCTTTTCGGCGTTGATCACGACGACGTTGTCGCCGTCGTCGACATGCGGCGTATAGGTGGGCTTGTGCTTGCCGCGCAGGCGCAGGGCAATCACGGAGGCGAGACGTCCGACGACGAGCCCTTCGGCGTCGATGACGACCCACTTCTTTTCCACCTCTGCAGGCTTCTGCGAGAAGGTTTTCATGATGGTCACTCTCTCGTGGATCTCCGGAAACCGGAGCGTTTCTTGTTGCTTGGATTCGGCGCGCCGGGCGCGACGAAAGCCACGCGGCCCGCAAGGACCGCGACGGATCGAGCTTATACGGGGCCGTGCGGGGACAGTCAAGCGCGCGAAACTCGCGATCCGCAATTTAAAGCTATGCAAAAACAACAAGTTAATCGAGAGGTACGATAATACCGCTCAATCGGACCGTTCTTGCGGCCGCTCGGGCGGGATCGAGTAGGTCGTCGTCGCGTGGGCCAGCATCTCGCCTCCGCCGGCCGGGACGATCGCGATTTCGGCGACGGCGAGGCGGCGGCCGAGCTTGAGCAGCCGGCATTCGCCGTCGAGCGGCCCGAGGTCGGGCTTGCGCATGAAATTGATGGTGAGGCTCGTCGTCACGGCCAGCGCGACCGGGCCGATATGGGCGATGATCGCCGCATAGGCGGCGAGGTCGGCGAGCGCGAAGAGCGTCGGCCCGGAAACCGTTCCGCCGGGCCTGAGGTGCCGGCGGTCCGGCGTCAGCCGCATCGTCGCCGCCCCCGGAACCACCGACAGGACGGAATAGAAGGGACCGTCGGCATTGACCTCGGGAAATTCCGCTTCGATAAAGGCGTTCAGCGCCCCGGCGTCCATGACCGGCTTGAATGTCATTGTACCTGCCCCGTTCGAGGCGCATAGAATGCGATGGAGCCGGCAGCGTCAAGCTGGCGCATCCGGTCCGGGCGGGAACGGCAAACCGGAGAAAATGGAGAGTGTCATGGCAGACGTCGTCGCCCTGAAGCAGCAAGAGGAGGATACGGCCGTCGTCGCCCGGAAGGCGGACGGCGTGCTCCGGCTGACGCTCAACAACCCGCCGGCCAACGCGCTCTCGCTCGCGGTGCTGGAAGCCCTCGGCCAGCGCCTGGAGGCGGCTGCCGGCGATCGCGACGTGCGCGTCGTGGTGCTCGATGCCGGCGGCAAGGTGTTTTCGGCCGGCCACGACCTGAAGGAACTGACCCGGCACCGTAGCGACGCCGACGGAGGCCGGGCCTTCTTCGAACGGACGATGCGGCTTTGCTCCGAGGTCATGCAGGCGATCGTCGCCCTGCCGCAGCCGGTCATCGCGCAGGTGGACGGTCTCGCGACGGCGGCCGGCTGCCAGCTCGTGGCGTCGTGCGACCTGGCGATCTGCACGGACACGTCCGGCTTCTGCACGCCCGGCGTCAATATCGGCCTCTTCTGCTCCACCCCCATGGTGGCGCTGTCGCGCAACGTCCACCGCAAGCAGGCGATGGAGATGCTTCTCACCGGCGAGACGATCGACGCCTCCACCGCCAAGGAATTCGGCCTGGTGAACCGCATCGTGCCGCGGCAGTATCTCGCCCAGGTCGTCGACAAATACGCCGCGACCATCGCAGGCAAGTCGGCGGCGACCGTCAGGACGGGCAAGGCGGCGTTCTACCGGCAGGCGGAGATGACCCTGCCGGAGGCATACGACTACGCGGCCCGCGTCATGGTCGAGAACATGATGGCCGGCGACGCGGAGGAGGGCATCTGCGCCTTCCTCGAAAAGCGGCAGCCGAGGTGGACGGGCGAGTGAGCCGAACCCGTTCCGGAGAACGGCCTCAGCGGCCGAAACTGCCCGGAAGGGTGTCCGTGCGGACGCAATGGTAGACCGGGCAACTCGGATTGTCGGCGGTCCGGATGTAGTCGACCACCGCCGTCGAATAGGCCTGGCAGAGCTCTCCGTCCCGGACATAGCGGTCGTACAGGATCTGGCCCGACCTCGGGGCGCGGTATCGCAGGATCGCCGCGCCTTCGCGCTGCACGATGGCCTGCGCGTCGGCGCAGCTGCGTCCGTCCACGTCGTAGCGCTCGATCGCCTGGGCGGCGGCCGGAAAGAGGACGACGCCGGCCAAGGCGAGGCCCCGGGCGAGCGCGGCGAATTCAAGCGATCTCATGCGACGGCTCCCGGTTGAAGAATGCGGTTGGTTCAGCGAAAGTTGTAGCGCTCGTGCGAAAACTCAAGGAGCTTCCGATCCTGTCCCGGTTCACTTTTGCGTCACCCGGCCGGCCACGGAGCGTCGACCGCCGGCATTGCCTTCGCCGCCGATCGGCCTAAGACTTCTGCCATGAGCCACGAGACCTATTCCAACGAATTCATCGGCGAGATCCTGCGGACGGTGAAGACCGTCGCGGTGGTGGGCGCCTCCGCCAACGAGGTGCGCCCGAGCTTCTTCGTCATGAAGTACCTCATCGACAAGGGCTATCGCGTCCTTCCGGTCAACCCGGGCCAGGCCGGCAAGGAGATTCTCGGGCAGAGGGTCCACGCCCGCCTTGCCGATATCGGCGAGCCGGTCGACATGGTCGACATCTTCCGGCCTTCCGCGGCGGTGCCGGCCATCGTCGACGAGGTGCTCGCGCTCGATCCGCTGCCTGCGGTCGTCTGGATGCAACTGACCGTGCGCGACGACGCCGCCGCCCGGAAAGCCGAAGAGGCGGGCATCAAGGTGGTGATGAACCGTTGCCCGAAGATCGAATATGCGCGGCTTTCGGGCGAAATCGGCTGGAACGGCGTCAACAGCCGGGTCATCTCGTCGCGCAAGCCGGTTCTCAGGACCGGCTACCAGAGCTTTGGGATCCGCGTTCCGGGGGGCAGGGGAGAAAAATAAGGTCGCCCCCGCGGCGCATCGGGCACGACGGTTCCCGCCAGCGCGGGCGAAGCGGACGATTCCCCTTTGCGCCCGTCGCCGCCAGATGGGATAAGCGGACGCGATTTCATTCCATGGCAAGGGAGGACGACATGCCGAAAAGCGAACCGGGTTTCAATACGCTGGCCATCCACGCCGGGGCCCAGCCCGATCCTGCGACCGGCGCGCGCGCCACGCCCATCTACCAGACGACGAGCTACGTCTTCGACGATGCGGACCACGCCGCCTCGCTCTTCGGCCTGAAGGCTTTCGGCAACATCTACACCCGCATCATGAACCCGACGCAGGCGGTCCTCGAGGAGCGGCTCGCCGCGCTCGAAGGCGGCACCGCCGCCCTGGCCGTCGCTTCGGGCCACGCCGCGCAGATGATCACCTTCCACACCATCATGCGCCCGGGCGACAATTTCATCGCCGCCAGAAAGCTTTACGGCGGTTCCATCAACCAGTTCGGCCATTCGTTCAAATCGTTCGACTGGCATGTCCGCTGGGCCGATCCGGACGACCTGTCGAGCTTCGAGAATCAGATCGACGAGCGCACGCGCGCCGTCTTCATCGAGAGCCTGGCCAATCCCGGCGGCACCTTCGTGGACGTGGCGGCGATCGCCGACATCGCCCACCGCCACGGCGTGCCGCTGATCGTCGACAACACCATGGCGACGCCCTACCTGATGCGGCCCATCGAACACGGGGCCGACATCGTCGTGCATTCGCTGACGAAATTCATCGGCGGACACGGCAATTCCGTCGGCGGCGTCCTTGTCGACGGCGGGACCTTCGATTGGTCGAAGTCGGGGAACTATCCGATGCTGTCGGAGCCGCGGCCGGAATATGGCGGCATGGTGCTGCACGAGACCTTCGGCAATTTCGGCTTCGCCATCGCCGCCCGGGTGATCGGGCTGCGCGATTTCGGTCCGGCGATCTCGCCGTTCAACGCGTTCCTGATCCTCACCGGCTGCGAGACGCTGCCCCTCAGGATGCAGCGGCACTGCGACAATGCGCTCGAGGTGGCCGGATGGCTGAAGCGGCACGAGAAGGTCGGCTGGGTCTCCTATTCGGGGCTCGAGGACGACGCCAACCACGCCCTCCAGCAGCGCTATTCGCCCAAGGGCGCCGGCGCCGTCTTCACCTTCGGCCTGAAGGGCGGCTACGAGGCCGGCATCCGCTTCGTCGAGGGGCTGGAGATGATCTCGCACCTCGCCAATATCGGGGACACCCGCTCGCTGGTCATCCACCCGGCCTCCACCACCCACCGCCAGCTGTCGCCGGAGCAGCAGACCGCCGCCGGCGCCGGACCGGACGTCGTCCGCCTCTCCATCGGCATCGAGGACGTCGCCGACATCATCGCCGACCTGGACCAGGCACTGGCGAAAGCCTAGCCGCCCCCCTGAAGAGCGGCAGACCCCTCCGCCGCATCCCAAAGCGCCAACCCCAAGCCGATCTCCCCCCTTGGGGGGGAGATGTCCGGTAGGACAGAGGGGGGTGCGCGGCGGTTCGGCTGGGGATGACGGTGGCGTTCGCGCAAAGCGGCCGCGGGAGTTCGTCGTCGAGGAAAAGCCGCGCTGCCAGCCCTTGCCGCCACCACCGAAGACCCCCCTCTGTCGGCTGCGCCGACATCTCCCCCTCAAGGGGGGAGATTGGAGACTGCCGCGGCGGTTCGGCGAAGCGGCGGCCGTTCGCAAGAAGGCGGAGCCCCCGCCGACGCCAGCCGAATCGCAAGGCGCTCGCCCCAATTCGATCTCCCCTTTGAGGGGGAGATGTCCGGCAGGACAGAGGGGGGTGAGCGGCGGTGGCGGCTGGGCATGACGCTGGCGATCACGCAAAACGGTCCGTGGGATTGTCGCCGAGGCAAAATCGCGCTGCCGCCCCCCGGCCGCGGCCGCCGAAGACCCCCTCGGTCGGCGGCGCCCGGAAGTCGTGCGAAGCCCGCGCCGGTGGTGCGACGCGGGCTTCGCCAGTGTCGTCAGGCCATCGCCTTCTGCAGGTTCTCGTCGATCTTGTCGAGGAAGCCGGTCGTCGACAGCCACTTCTGGTCCGGGCCGATGAGGAGGGCGAGGTCCTTGGTCATGAAACCGGATTCCACCGTGTCCACGCAGACCTTCTCCAGCGTTCCGGCGAAGCGGGCCAGCTCGTCGTTGCCGTCGAGCTTGGCGCGGTGGGCGAGGCCCCGCGTCCAGGCGAAGATCGAGGCGATCGAGTTGGTGGAGGTCGCCTGGCCCTTCTGGTGCTGGCGGAAGTGCCGGGTCACGGTGCCGTGGGCGGCCTCCGCCTCGACGGTCTTGCCGTCCGGCGTCATCAGGACCGACGTCATCAGCCCGAGCGAGCCGAAGCCCTGAGCGACCGTGTCGGACTGCACGTCGCCGTCGTAGTTCTTGCAGGCCCAGAGGTAGCCGCCGGACCATTTGAGGCTGGCCGCCACCATGTCGTCGATCAGGCGATGCTCGTACCAGATCTTGGCTTCCTTGAACTTCGCCTCGAACTCCTTCTCGTAGATCTCCTGGAAGATGTCCTTGAAGCGCCCGTCATAGACCTTGAGGATGGTGTTCTTGGTCGACAGGTAGACGGGGACCTTTCTCTGCAGGCCGTAGTTGAGGGACGCGCGGGCGAAATCGGCGATCGATCCGTCGAGATTGTACATGCCCATGGCGACGCCGGCGGCGGGCGCGTCGAACACCTCGTGCTCGATGACCTGGCCGTCGTCGCCGACGAACTTCATCGTCAGCTTGCCCTTGCCGGGGAAGCGGAAGTCGGTGGCGCGGTACTGGTCCCCGAAGGCGTGGCGGCCGACGATGATCGGCTGCGTCCAGCCCGGCACGAGGCGAGGCACGTTCTTGCAGATGATCGGCTCGCGGAAGATCACGCCGCCGAGAATGTTGCGGATCGTGCCGTTGGGCGAGCGCCACATCTTCTTGAGGCCGAATTCCTCTACGCGGGCCTCGTCCGGGGTGATCGTCGCACATTTGACGCCGACGCCGTAGGTCTTGATGGCGTTGGCGGCATCCACGGTCACCTGGTCGTCGGTGGCGTCGCGGTTCTCGACGCCGAGGTCGTAGTACTTCAGATCGATGTCGAGATAGGGATGGATGAGCTTGTCCTTGATGAACTGCCAGATGATGCGCGTCATCTCGTCGCCGTCGAGCTCGACGACCGGGTTCTCGACCTTGATCTTTGCCATGGAATGAGCCTCGCTGTGAGTGAAACTTGGGCGCCGGACGCGCGGTCGCGACCGGCTCGGTGCTGCCCCTATAGCCCCTGAGGCGATGGGCGTAAAGAATGGCGGGGCTTCCCCTGGAACCGGCGAAGTTGCCCGTTTCCTTTCTTTTCCAACTGTGCGAGGAACCGGCGCGAGAACGGGAAGAGCGACGATGGCAGGCACCGACAGACAGCGCGATCTCATTGCCGAGGGCCCGGCGGTGATCCTGGTCGAGCCGCAGCTCGGCGAGAACATCGGCATGGTGGCCCGCGCGATGGCCAATTTCGGACTTGCCGAACTGCGCCTCGTCAAGCCGCGCGACGGGTGGCCGAGCGACAAGGCGCGCGCGGCGGCGAGCCGCGCCGACCATGTCGTCGATGCGGCGACCGTCTTCGAGACGGTCGAGGAGGCGATCGCCGACCTCAATTTCGTCTATGCGACGACGGCGCGCGAACGCGACGGCTTCAAGCCGGTCCGCAGCCCCGTCGAGGCATGCCGCACGCTGCGCGGCCGCTTCGCGGCGGGGCAGGCGACCGGCATCCTCTTCGGACGCGAACGCTGGGGGCTGACCAACGAGGAGGTGGGGCTCGCCGACGAGATCGTCACCTTCCCGGTCAATCCGGCCTTCGCTTCGCTCAATCTCGCCCAGGCGGTGCTGCTCATGTCCTACGAGTGGATGAAATGCGGCATGGAGGACGAGACGCGGACGCCGTTCTCGAGCCCCGACATGCGGCCGGCGACCAAGGCCGAGATGCAGGGGCTCTTCGACCATCTGGAGGAGGCGCTCGACGCGCGCGGCTACTTCCGCCCGGCGGACAAGAAGCCGAAGATGGTGGATAATTTGCGGGCGGTTCTCTCCCGGCAGGGCTTCTTCGAGCCGGAAATCCGCGTGCTGCGCGGCGTCATCGGCTCGCTCGACCGGTTCACCCGGCAGGAGCCGCGCGGGACGGCGGCACCGGGCCGGCGGGGCAAGGCGCGCGATGGCGAGTGACGGCCCGATCCTCTTCCTCGATTCCGGCATCGGCGGCCTGTCGGTGGTCAAGGAGGCGCGCATCCTCCTGCCCGACCGGCGCTACGTCTACGTCG
Source organism: uncultured Alphaproteobacteria bacterium (assembly GCA_963838155.1). GTDB lineage: Bacteria > Pseudomonadota > Alphaproteobacteria > Rhizobiales > Rhizobiaceae > Pararhizobium_B. The sequence goes on along the minus strand of CAWIQE010000002.1, from coordinate 119,479 downwards.
CCGACGATGCGGCCTTCCCCTACGGCGCCTGGGAGGAGGACGCGCTGCGCGACCGGCTCGTCGGCCTCTTCGGCGAGCTGCTCGCGCGATATTCGCCCTCGCTCTCGGTGATCGCCTGCAACACCGCCTCGACGATCGCCATCGCCGCGCTGCGCCAGGCCTACCCGGACGCGGCCTTCGTCGGGACGGTGCCGGCGATCAAGCCCGCGGCGGAACGCACCCGCTCCGGCCTCGTCTCGGTCCTCGCCACGCCCGGCACCGTGAAGCGGCAATATACCCGCGACCTGATCAGCACCTATGCCAGCAAGTGCCACGTCCGGCTGGTCGGCAGCCTGAACCTGGCGACGCTCGCCGAGGAGTACATGCGCCAGGGCTTCGTCGACGAGGCGGCGGTGCGCGCCGAGATCGAGCCGTGCTTCATCGAGCGCGACGGGAAGCGAACCGACATCGTGGTGCTCGCCTGCACGCACTATCCCTTCCTCGTCAACCGCATGCGCAAGACCGCGCCCTGGCCGGTCGACTGGATCGACACGTCGGAGGCGATCGCCCGCCGCGCCCTGTCGCTCGCCGGGGAGGCCCTCGCTCCCGCAGGCGGGGACCGGGCCCCGGACCGCGTCCACTTCACGTCCGGGCGCCCGAATGCCGCAGTGCTGCGGCTCATGCAGGGGTTCGGCTTCGCCGGCGCCTGAACCGGGCCCGAAGGAACCGGCCGCGCCCCGCGGCGTTTCCGGGTGACAGGAAGGGAGCGTTCATGGATATCCTCCGCATCATCGTCGCAATCATTCTCCCGCCGCTCGGCGTGTTCCTGCAGGTGGGCCTCGGCAAGCACTTCTGGATCAACATCCTCCTGACCCTGTTCGGCTACATCCCCGGAATCGTGCACGCGGTGTGGGTCATCGCCAAATACTGACCGGGCGCACGGCCCGCCGCCCCGGCGTTGACATTTGCATGGGGAACGAATACTCACCGCGCGGACGCGGCGGCCTCGGCCCTCGCGTCCATTACCGACGTGTCCCGTGGATGGCAGCCGCAGAGCGTGCGTGGGCCATCCTGTCAGGTCCCGGAAACGGGGACCAGAGGAGGGCGCGTTTCCTTCGGATCCGGCTTCTCGGGAAGCCGGTGCAAGTGTTTGAAAGGAAATGCGATGAGCAAGCGCGAATTGTCCAAGTACAAGATCGACCGCCGCATGGGCGAAAACATCTGGGGCCGTCCGAAGTCCCCGGTGAACCGCCGCGAATACGGCCCCGGCCAGCACGGCCAGCGCCGCAAGGGCAAGCTGTCCGATTTCGGCGTGCAGCTGCGCGCCAAGCAGAAGCTGAAGGGCTACTACGGCGAAATCCGCGAGAAGCAGTTCCGGAAGATCTACGAGGAGGCCAACCGCCGCAAGGGCGATACGCCGGAGAATCTGATCGGCCTGCTGGAGTCGCGCCTCGACGCCGTCATCTATCGCGCGAAGTTCGTGCCGACGGTCTTCGCCGCGCGCCAGTTCGTCAACCACGGCCACATCAACGTCAACGGTCGTCGGGTGAACGTGCCCTCCTACCGCTGCAAGGCCGGCGACGTCATCGAGGTGCGCGAGAAGTCGAAGCAGCTCGTCATCGTCCTGGAATCGGTCCAGCTCGCCGAGCGCGACGTGCCCGACTACATCGACGCCGACCACAACAAGATGACCGCCACCTTCGCCCGCGTGCCCGGCCTCGCCGACGTGCCCTATCCGGTGCACATGGAACCGAACCTGGTCGTCGAGTTCTATTCGCGCTGACGAACCGGCCTCGCGGCCGTCTTTCGGGAAAAGCCGCCTCCGGGCGGCTTTTTTGCTTTGTGCGCGAACATTGCCCGCCTGCGAAATTGCGGAGCGGGCGCGTTTTCGGTAGGAGCGTGGACGACCGATCCCGTAACCGCCGATGCGAGGGAAGCTCATGGAAACCGGCGTCGACACGGCCTTCGCCAGCGAAGAGGCGGCCGCGGACGGACCGACCGGGGAGGCCTGTCCCCCCATGGTCCGGGACGTCCCGTCCTCCGTCGGCTTCAACAAGCTGCGCAAGCGCCTGCTGAGAAACGTCCGGCAGGCGATCGCCGACTTCTCGATGCTGCCGGGCGACGGCCGCCGGCCGCGATGGCTGATCGGCCTCTCGGGCGGCAAGGATTCCTACGGGCTGCTGGCGCTGCTCCTCGACCTCAGGTGGCGGGGCCTCCTGCCGGTCGACCTGCTTGCCTGCAATCTCGACCAGGGACAGCCGAACTTCCCCAAGGACGTGCTGCCCGGCTTCCTTTCCCGCCACGGCGTCGAGCACCGCATCGAGTACCGGGACACCTATTCGATCGTGACGGAGAAGGTGCCGGAGAACGCCACCTATTGCGCGCTCTGCTCGCGCCTGCGGCGGGGGCACCTCTACCGCATCGCGCGTGAAGAGGGCTGCGAGGCGCTGGTCCTCGGCCATCACCGCGAGGACATCCTCGAGACGTTCTTCATGAACCTCTTCCACGGGGGACGGCTGGCGGCGATGCCCGGCCGGCTCCTCAACGACGAAGGGGACGTCACGGTGCTTCGGCCGCTCGCCTATTGCGCCGAGGACGATCTCGCGCGCTTTGCGGCCCACATGCGGTTCCCGATCATCCCGTGCGATCTCTGCGGCTCGCAGGACGGCCTGCAGCGCAACGCGATGAAGAGCTTCCTCGCCGACATCGAGAAACGGATGCCCGGCCGCAAGGACGTGATGATCCGGGCGCTCGCCAATGTCCGGCCGAGCCATCTGCTCGACCCCAGGCTCTTCGATTTCGCAGCGCTCGGCGCCGCGACCGACGGAAGGACGGACCATGACCTTTGACGACAGCCACATCGACTTTCTCGCCGACCTGCTCGCCGAGACGGCGAAGGCCGAGATCATGCCGCGGTTCCGGCGGCTGGACCGCAGCAGCGTCAAGCAGAAGACATCCCGCGTCGACCTCGTCACCGAAGGCGACGTGGCCGCCGAACGGCGGCTGACGGCAGCGCTGCGGGAGCGATACCCGGGCGCCCTCGTCGTCGGAGAGGAAGCGGCCAGCGTGGACGAAAGCGTGATGGACGGTCTGGCGCAGGCCGAACTCGCCTTCGTGCTCGACCCCATCGACGGCACGTTCAACTTCGCCTCGGGCGTGTCGCTCTTCGGCGTCATGCTCGCCGTCGCGGTGAACGGGGAAACGGTGGCGGGCATCATCCACGATCCCGTCGGCGGCGACTGGATCCTCGCCGGGCGCGGGTCCGGAGCCTTCGTCCGCGACGGGAGCGGAGGCATGACGCCGGCGCACGTGGCCGAGCCCGTCGACGTCTCGCAGATGACGGGATCGGTCTCCTGGCAGTTCCTCGAGGAACCGATGCGAAGCCGCGTGGCCGCCAACCACACCCGCTGTCTCGGCCAGATGAACTACAAATGCGCCGCCCAGGAATACCGCCTGATCAGCGAGGGCTACGCCGACTTCGCCTGCTACACGAAAGTCATGCCCTGGGACCATCTCGCCGGGCTGCTGATCCACTCCGAGGCGGGCGGCCATTCGGCGAAGCTCGACGGCGAACCCTACCGCGTCGGCGACAGGACGGGGCAGATCCTCGCCGCGCCGGACCGGCAGAGCTGGAGCGAACTCAAGCGGATGCTCTGGGACTCCTGAGCCGAGGGGCTCACCCCCGGCCGAAAAGCCGGCCCTTCTCGCCATAGGCCACGAAGCCGAGCGCGATGAGCGAGAGCACGGTGAAGCCCGTGACGAGCGGCAGGAGCGTGCCGTCGAACTGCTGCCCGACGAGGGCGCCGACGAGACCGCCGCCGGCGGTCTGGGTGAAGCCGAGCACCGCGGAGGCGGTGCCGGCGACGGCGCCGAGCGGCTCCATGGCGATGGAATTGAAGTTGGCGCTCACCCAGCCGAAGAGCGGCATCATGAGCGCGATGCAGAGGAGAAAGATCCAGAAGGGAACGGGTCCGCTCCAGGCCATGGCGAGCAGGAACAGCGAGACGACCACGTAGACGACGAGCGCCGCATGCGACAGCCGCCGCTGGCCGACGCGCCCGACGAGCACGGAATTGCCGAAATTCGACAGCGCCATCAGCAGCGCCACGCAGGAGAAGACGGCGGGGAACCAGACGCCGAGGTGGTAGATGCCGACATAGACCTGCTGGGCGCAGTTGATGAAGGCGAAGAGGGCGCCGAAATAGAAGGCCGTCGCGGCGGCGTAGCAGAAGGCGATGCGATTGCCGAGGACGATCCGGAACGCCTCGACGACCGAGGCCAGGGTGAGCGCCCGGCGCCGTTCGTTGAGCAGCGTCTCCGGCAGCCTCAGATAGGTCCACAGGCCGATCCCGCCGGACAGCACCGCCATGAAGACGAAGATGAGCTGCCAGTGGCCGATGAGGACGAGGATCTGTCCGGTCGACGGTGCGACGACCGGCACGATCATGAACACCATCATCACCAGCGACATGACCGAGGCCATCTGGTGCCCGGAATGGGTGTCGCGGATCATCGACAGGCAGATGATCCGCGTAGCCGCCGCCCCGACGCCCTGGCAGAAGCGCGCGGCGAGCAGGACGGAAAAGGTCGGCGCCACGGCGCCGAGCGCCGCGCAGGCGACATAGAGCACCATGCCCACGAAGAGCGGCCCGCGCCGCCCGAAACGGTCCGAGATCGGCCCGAAGGCGAGCTGGGCCACCCCGAAGCCGACGATGTAGAAGAGCAGCACGTACTGCGCGCCGTTCACGTCGCCGAGGCCGTAATAGGCGGCGATGTTCGGGAAGGCGGGCAGCATGATGTCGATGGCCAGCGAGTTGACGGCCATCAGGCCTGCCAGCATGCCGATGAACTCGGGACGGTGAAGGCGGGAGCCATGGCGGGAATAAAGCTCTGTCACGGCTTCGTCGGCCATGGTCCCTCTCCGATACCGTGCCTGGAGGCAGGAAAGCGCCCGCGAAGGAGGCATCCCGCGGGTTCGACGCCACCGCAGCTAAAGACCGCCCGGGCTTCGGGCGGTGTCCGGTCGCGGCTCGTTCAGGTCGGGCCGGCGCCTCTACCGGACCCGATTCCTAACGGAAACCGGTTCCCACTTTTCCTGGAATTGCTCTAAACCGTCAGGCCGCGCCCTTCACGGCGATGCCCTGTTCCTCGAAATGGGACTGGAGCTCCTGCGCCTGGAACATCTCCCGGATGATGTCGCAACCGCCGACGAACGCGCCCTTGACGTAGAGCTGCGGGATGGTCGGCCAGTTCGAGTACTCCTTGATGCCCTGGCGAAGCTCGTCGTCGGCGAGCACGTTGACGCCCTTGTAGTCGACGCCGAGGTAGTCGAGGATCTGGACGACCTGCCCGGAGAACCCGCACTGGGGAAACTGCGGGGTGCCCTTCATGAAGAGGACCACGTCGTTGTTCTTGACTTCGCTGTCGATGAATTCGCTGATGCCGCTCATGTCGCGCTGCCTTTCTCTGTCCGGTTCAAGGCCGGAAATCGAAAATTCGAGTTCAGCACCCTAGATAGAGGATCGCCCGCGTCGAGACAAGCGGGCCGGGGAGGGGTGACGCGTCGGAGCCCCTTGCTTTCAGGCGCCTGCGGGCACGCGCGCCCATGCCGGAGCCAGCGCACCGTCCTCGCCGATGGGCGGGGGCCGCTCGGGCGAAAAGCCGGCGAAGGAGGAGGCCGGGAACGGCCCGGCCGTCAGCAGCGTGAAGTCGAAATCGGCCCTCCTGTCGGGACCGAGGACGTATTGGCGGTGCACCCGCAGCATGTCGCGCTTGATGCGGCGGTAGTGGCCGGCGTCGAGCATCCGCTTGAACCGCAGCAGCAGCAAGGGGGCCGGCGGCAGGTCGCGATGACCGCAGAGCTCGAAGGTGCGGGAGCGGTAGAAGTTCACCGCGTCGGTGAGGCACTGCACGTCCAGCCAGAAGACCGACGCCCGCCGGGCGATCAGCCCGACTCGCGCGCGCAAAAGACCGGCGCTGCGGAACAGGCCGCTCTGCAGCACCGCCCCGCCCAGCGTCACGAAGGCGACGCGGCGTCCGTCGAAGAGGTCCGGCTGCTTCTCCAGGAGCGAACCGACGATGTGGGTAGCGAGGACCGCGCCGATGCTGTGGGAGGAGATCAGGATCTCGTCGGCCGGCTCCGCGAGCGCCGCCGCCACGCGCCGCTCGAGATCGCCGAGAAGGCGATTGGTCGTGGGATCGTCGAGCCGCGCCAGCGCCGAGGCCATCTGCCAGTCGGAGAAGAGGTGGAGCGTATGGAAGCGTTCCGAAAACGGCAGGAAGACGAAACGGAAGAAGGCGGCGGCGAGAGGCAGGCTCCAGCACAGGTGCCAGGGGCCGGCCCGAAGCAGAAGCGGGAGGCAGGCGATCGCCGCCGCGGCGATCATGCCGGCCGCCATCAGAAGGAAGGGAAAGACGAAGAACAGCCCGAATCGCCAGGCCGTCCGGAAATAGCGCCAGGCCGCACCCTCGGCGACGACCCGTGCGGCAGCCGCATAGCCCGCCGCGATGCGCACCGCCAGCGGACGGTCGCGGTAGCGTTCGATGCGGGAGGAATGGTCCAGGAGGTGGATGCGGCTGGCGACCCGCCAGCCCCGGCCCGCGGCGCGCACGTCGAAGCTGCCGGTCGTTTCGCGGAAAGGGCCGACCTCGACGGCGTGGTTCCAGACCCGGGCGCTGTCGGCGGCGACGCGGCGGTACCGCTCGAAGTGGGCGCGCCCGTCGAGCGGCTCGAAGCCGGGGAAATGCAGGACTATGCGCCGCCCGATCGGCAGCGACGCTTCCGCGGGAGCGCTCATGCCGGCCTGTTCAGTCGGGAATGGAGGTCTGAAGGGCGAGCGCGTGGAGGACGCCGCCCATGTTGCCTTTCAGGGCGTCGTAGACCATCTGGTGCTGCTGGACGCGGGTCTTGCCGCGGAAGCTCTCCGCCACGACCTCGGCCGCATAGTGGTCGCCGTCGCCCGCCAGGTCGCGAATCGTCACCCGGGCGTCCGGGATCGCCGCCTTGATCATGGTTTCGATGTCCCCGGCATTCATGGCCATCTCGAAGGATCTCCGGTCGCTCGCGCTGGTTTCAATGGTATGGCGGCTCGGCCGCCCCGCGTCAATCGTCTTGGCCCGGCGCCGGCTGCTCCTGCGCCTCGGACGACGCGCCGGCCTTTTCCATGTAGTCCGGGAACCAGCGCTCGTGGGCCGCCCGAAGGTCGGCGACGCCGACGGAAAGGACGTCGGCGACCGTCAGCGTGGAGCCGCCCACCTTGCCGAGGAGCCGGAAGGGCACGCCGGCCCCTTCGGCGTTCATGCACAGGAAATTCGCGAGATCTCCCGGCACCGTCATCACGTAGCGGGCCTGGTCCTCGCCGAAGAGCAGGGCGTGCGTCGGTCCGTCGGACTCGGCAAGCGACAAAGACATGCCCCGGTCCGACGCGATGCACATCTCGGCCAGCGCCAGGGCGAGGCCGCCGGAGGAGATGTCGTGGCAGCTCGTGGCCTGGTCGTTGCGGATGGCCGAACGGACGAAGTCGCCGTTGCGCCGTTCGAGGTGGAGGTCGACCGGCGGCGGCGGACCCTCGGCCTGGCCGGCGATCTCGCGCAGGTAGACCGACGCGCCGAGATGGGTCCCGTCGCCGCCGATGAGGATCACCGCATCGCCGTCGCGGGCACCGCCGACGCGGGCGGTGTGGTGCCAGTCCGGGATCAGCCCGACGCCGCCGATGGTCGGCGTCGGCAGGATGGCCTCGCCGAAGGTCTCGTTGTAGAGCGACACGTTGCCCGAGACGATGGGGAAGGAGAGTTTCGAGCAGGCCTCGCCGATGCCCTCCACCGCCTTGACGAACTGCCCCATGATCTCCGGGCGCTCCGGATTGCCGAAATTGAGATTGTCGGTGGCCGCCAGGGGCTCGGCGCCGACCGCCGTCAGGTTGCGCCAGCACTCGGCGACCGCCTGCTTGCCGCCCTCGTAGGCGTCGGCCGCGCAATAATGCGGGTTCACGTCGCAGGCGAAGGCGAGCGCCTTGGTCGGGTGGCCCTCGACGCGCACGACGCCGGCGTCTCCGCCGGGCCGCTGCAGGGAATTGCCCTGGATGAGCGTGTCGTACTGCTCGAAGACCCAGCGGCGCGAGGCGTTGTTGGGCGAGCCGACCATGGCGAGCAGCGTCGCCGCATAGTCCTCCGGTTCGGGCACCTGCGCGGCGGAAATCGGCGAGAACGCGCCGGGTTCGCGCCACGGCCGGTCGTATTCCGGTGCCTCGTCGCCGAGGTCCTTGATCGGCAGGTCGGCGACTTGCTCGCCCTGGTGCAGGACGCGGAAGCGGAGGTCGTCGGTGGTCTTGCCGACGATCGCGAAATCGAGCCCCCACTTGCGGAAGACGGCCTCGGCCTCGGCCTCCTTCTCCGGGCGCAGCACCATCAGCATGCGCTCCTGGCTTTCCGAGAGCATCATCTCGTAGGCCGACATGCCGTCCTCGCGCACGGGGACGCGGTCGAGGTCGAGCTCGATGCCGAGGTCGCCCTTGGCGCCCATCTCGACGGCCGAGCAGGTCAGGCCCGCCGCGCCCATGTCCTGGATGGCGATGACGGCGCCGGTCGCCATCAGCTCGATGCAGGCTTCCAGCAGGCATTTCTCCGTGAAGGGATCGCCGACCTGGACGGTGGGACGCTTCTCCTCGATCGTCTCGTCGAATTCGGCCGAGGCCATGGTCGCGCCGCCGACGCCGTCGCGCCCGGTCTTGGCGCCGAGATAGACGACCGGCAGGCCGACGCCCTCGGCCTTCGAGTAGAAGATTGCGTCGGTCTTCGCCAGGCCCGCGGCAAAGGCGTTGACGAGGCAGTTTCCGTTGTAGCTTTCGTCGAACTCCACCTCGCCGCCGACCGTCGGGACGCCGAAGGCGTTGCCGTAGCCGCCGATGCCGGCGACGACGCCGGCAACGAGGTGCCGCGTCTTGGGGTGGTCCGGGGCGCCGAAGCGCAACGCGTTCATCGCCGCGATCGGCCGCGCGCCCATGGTGAAGACGTCGCGAAGGATGCCGCCGACGCCGGTGGCCGCCCCCTGGTAGGGCTCGATATAGGACGGATGGTTGTGGCTCTCCATCTTGAAGACGACGCAATCGCCGTCGCCGATGTCCACGACGCCGGCATTCTCGCCGGGGCCCTGGATGACCTGCGGCCCGGACGTCGGCAGGGTGCGCAGCCACTTCCTGGAGGACTTGTAGGAGCAGTGCTCGTTCCACATGGCCGAGAAGATGCCGAGCTCCGTGAAGGTCGGTTCCCGGCCGATCAGGTCCAGGATCCGGCGGTATTCTTCCGGCTTGAGCCCGTGCGCGGCGACCATTTCGCCGGTGATCTCGACGGTATTCGGGTGCGTCATGCCTGTCGTCTTCGCTCGTTCGCTCGAATGGATCCCGGTTCCGGCCGGACCCGTAGCCGGCATATAGCCCGTTTTTCCGCAATTGCGAACAGCCACGCGCCGATGGCCTGTGCACAAGCGACGGCCGGAGAGGGGGCCGCCGGCGGGGGCATGGCGACTAGGCCCGGGTGCCGCAGTCCGTGCTGCCGGCCGCCCAGCGCCCGACGTCGGCGGAGATGCGCGCGCCGACCGGCCGTTCCATCAGGGGCCCGTAGGCCTCAACCCGGGCAGGGGTTCCCGACGCCTCGATGACGGCGAGGGGACGTCCGTGGGGGTTGCCGGCAGGCACCAGCAGCAGCCGCGGCGGGCCGGCGATGGCGTTGAGTTCCGGGGCGAGGCGATAGCCGCTGAAGTCGCCGGCGCCGCTGTCGAACCAGCAGGTCGTCGCCGATTTCATGATGCGCTCCATGGTCGGCACCGCGGCGCCCGACGACGCGACGCTGAGATTGCCCGGGCCGGTGGCGGACTGGCAGGAAGCGAGCGCGAGGCCGGCGGCGACGGCAAGCGCCGCGGCGGCGGGCCGGCCCGTTCGCACGGCCCTCATGCCGCCACCATGTCGAGCGCGCTGGCGAACAGCGCCCGCCCGTCCAGCCCGCCATGGGCCTGCTCGACGAGATTTTCCGGATGCGGCATCATGCCGAGCACGTTCCCCGCCGCGTTGACGATGCCGGCGATGTCGTCGACCGAGCCGTTGGGATTGGTGCCCTCGGCATAGCGGAAGACGATGCGGTCCTCGTCCCGCAGCCTTCCCAGTGTATCGGCATCGGCGAAATAGTTGCCGTCGTGGTGGGCGACCGGGCAACGGATGACCTGTCCCTTTTCATAGGCCATCGTGAAGGCCGTGTCGGCATTCACCACTTCGAGCTTCACCTCGCGGCAGACGAAGCGCAGCGACCGGTTGCGCATCAGGGCGCCCGGCAGCATGCCCGCTTCGAGCAGGATCTGGAAGCCGTTGCACACGCCGAGGACCCGCACGCCCTTCTCGGCCTTCTCCCGGACAGCCCGCATGACCGGCATCCGGGCGGCGATCGCGCCGCACCGCAGGTAGTCGCCATAGGAGAAGCCGCCCGGAATGACGATCAGGTCGACGTCGGGGATCTCCGTCTCGGTTTGCCAGACGGTGACCGGCGGCTCGCCAGAGATGCGCGTCAGGGCCGCGATCATGTCGCGGTCGCGGTTGAGGCCGGGAAGCTGGACTACGGCTGATTTCATGGCTGTCGGCCCTTTCGGTCGCGAGCGGTGAGATCAGAGATAACCGGCTTTTCCGCGCTTTGCGAGACGTAGGGAAAATAATTGCCGTGGATGCCGACACGCCACGGGAAGGCAGGCCTCAGCTCCCCGGATCGTACGGGCGCGGCGGCTCCGCCATCTCGCGCAGGTCCAGACGGTTCTCGATGCGTTCGAGGTGCCGGTCGTGGCGGGCGAGGATGCCGTAGATGTTGTGGACGTCCCCCTGGATCGACAACATCACCCCGCGCATGCTGTTGCATTCATGCCTGAAATCCGAAACCCCGTTCTCCAAGTTTTCGAGACGGTGGTTCATCCTCTTCAAAAGCTCGTACATCAATTCATTCGTCACTTCAGCCACGGCACGCTCCGACTCAGCTCAACTCCTGCGCGATCCGCCTAGCGTAATCTTCAATCGCTGCGTTGACCAGAAGGGTCGGCACAGGCAGTGGTTGCCTCAGCTCCCCGGATCGTACGGGCGCGGTGGCTCCGCCATCTCGCGCAGGTCCAGCCGGTTCTCGATGCGCTCGAGGTGCCGGTCGTGGCGGGCGAGGACGCCGTAGATGTTGTTGATGTCACCCTGGATCGAAATCATCGAGCTGCGAAGATTGTTCAGCTCGATCCGCGTTTCGGCAGACGTCTCCTTCAGCGCGCCGATATCGTGGCGAATGGCCTTCAAAAGCTCGTACATCAATTCATTCGTCACTTCGGCCACGGCACGCTCCGACTCAACTCAACCCCTGCGCGATCTCCACAGCATAGTCTTCAATCACCGTATTGGCCAGAAGCTTCTCGCACATGGCTTTCAGCTCCTCCTCGGCGCGGGCCCGGTCGGCGGTCTGCAACTCCACGTCGAAGACCTTGCCCTGGCGCACATGGCCGATGTCGCCGAAGCCGAGCGTGGAGAGCGCGCCCTCTATCGCCTTGCCCTGGGGGTCCAGGACGCCGTTCTTCAGCGTGACGGTGACGCGGGCCCTGATCAAAGCCTCGCTCCTTTCCCTTGCTACTTGACGAGGACCGGGCCGCTTCCGCGCGGCGGCTCGTTCTCGTTCATGATGCCGAGGCGGCGGGCGACTTCCTGATAGGCTTCGACGAGATTGCCGAGATCGCGGCGGAAGACGTCCTTGTCGAGCTTCTCCTGGCTCTCGATGTCCCAGAGGCGGCACGAATCGGGCGAGATCTCGTCGGCGACGATGATGCGCATCATGTCGCCTTCGAAAAGCCGCCCGCACTCGATCTTGAAGTCGACGAGCTGGATGCCGACGCCGAGGAAGAGGCCGGAGAGGAAGTCGTTGACGCGAATCGCGAGCGCCATGATGTCGTCGATTTCCTGCGGGGAGGCCCAGCCGAAGGCGGTGACGTGCTCCTCCGAGACCATCGGATCGTCGAGCGCGTCCGCCTTGTAGTAGAATTCGATGATCGAACGCGGCAGCACGGTGCCTTCCTCGATCCCGAGGCGCTTGGCGAGCGACCCGGCGGCGATGTTGCGCACGACCACCTCGAGCGGCACGATCTCCACTTCCTTGATCAGCTGCTCGCGCATGTTGAGCCGGCGGATGAAGTGAGTCGGGATGCCCATCCGGTTGAGGTGGGTGAAAATGTACTCGGAAATCCGGTTGTTGAGCACGCCCTTGCCGTCGACGACGTCGTGCTTCTTCTTGTTGAAGGCGGTGGCATCGTCCTTGAAGAACTGGATGAGCGTGCCGGGCTCGGGGCCCTCGTAGAGTATCTTGGCCTTGCCCTCGTAGATCCGGCGGCGACGGTTCATGATCGTCTTCTCTGTCAGGCCGGTTCGGCGATGCCTTGCCGGCGTTACGTTCGTTGCTCTGGCTTTTTCCGCGTGCTTATCCCAATTGGCCGCATTGCACAATCGGCCGTTCCGGGCGATCAAGGGTTTTCGCACGGAACGGACCCGCCTTTCAATTTGCGAGAGGGCACGCCATATTTCCGGTCAGGGTCAACTGCAAAGGGATTGAAGGCAATGAACATCCTTGACGATCGGGAACACGCGTTCGAAAACATGTTCGCCCACGACGAGGAGATGAAGTTCAGGGCGGTCGTCCGCCGCAACAAGCTTCTCGGCCTCTGGGCGGCGGAGCTTCTCGGGAAGAGCGGCGAAGACGCGAGCGCCTACGCCGCCGAGGTCGTGGCGGCGGACTTCCAGCGCTCCGGTCACGAGGACGTCTTCGAGAAGATCCGGTCCGATTTCGATGCGAACGGCGTGTCGCGGACCGATGCGGACATTCGCGAGAAGATGCTCGCCCTGCTGCCGGTGGCGGCCGAGGAGGTCCGGAAGACCTGACGCCCTCGGCGGAGCTGAGGACGGGGCAGGAGAAAGGCGAAGGAAACCGATGAAGCTTGCCGAAAGACTGAATGCGGGCGATGCCCTGCTGACCGCGTGGTCGGGCATGCCCTCGACCGACGTGGTTTCCGCGCTCGCGCGGACGTCCTACGACGTCGTCACCCTCGACATGCAGCACGGGGCCCACGACGAGCGAAGCGTCCACTACGGCGTCGCCGCGGTGGTCGCGGCGGGAAAGCCGGCCGTGGTGCGCATCCCCGTCGGCCGCAACGACATGGCCAGCCGGGCGGCCGATTTCGGCGCCGAGGCCGTCATCGCGCCGATGATCAATTCGGTCGCCGACGCCGAAGCCTTCGCGGCCGCGATGAAATACCCGCCGGTCGGAAAGCGGTCGTGGGGCCCGGCGGGTGCGCTGCAGGTGCACGGGTTCTCGAAGCCGGCGGACTATCTGGAGCGCGCCAACCGCGATGTCCTCTCCTTCGCCATGATCGAGACGATGGCGGCGGTCGAAGCCCTCGGGGACATCCTCGCGGTGCCGGGCATCGACGGCGTCTTCGTCGGCCCTTCCGATTTTTCGATCTCCTTCACCGACGGGGCCACGGTCAACGCCGAACTGGAGGAGATGTCGGGCGCCATCCGCGATATCGCCGAGAAAACGCGCTCGGCCGGAAAGCATGCCGCGATCTTCGCGGTCAGCGCGGCCCGGGTTCCGATCTATCGGGAGCTCGGGTTCCGGCTGATCGCGTGCGGCACCGAGCAGATGATCCTCTCGGCCGGCGCGTTCGAGCTCGTGGCGGCAGGGCGCTAGCGCCACCGCCCTGTCCGCGCTTCACGCAATCGCGGACAGGCTTCGGCTTATCGCATTTGCGCGTTTCCCGACGGAAAACCGGTTCACCCTCGCTGGCTTCGTCATCCTCGCCCTTGTGGCGAGGATCCACCAACGCCCGCCGGGGATGCGGCGCCGACTGCAGATCCTCGGGACAAGCCCGAGGATGACGACGGTGGGGGTGAGCATGACGACGGTGGGGGTGAGGATGACGACGGTGAGGGTGAGTGACGGCGGTGAGGGTGAGTGACGGCGGAGGCCGGAGCGCTTCCGGATGGAAAACCGGTCTCCTCTTTTACTGGAAGCGCACTAGCCGTCCTCGTCGGCCCGAAGGCGGCTCATCAGCCGTGCGAAGACCATGGTGCCCTCCGGCCAGGGTCCGTGGCCCGACTCCGCGTTGATGTGGCCGGACTGCCCCGCATCCACGATCTGCGACCCCCAGGCGGCGGCGATGTCGTCGGCTTCCTCGAAGGAGCCGAAGGGATCGTTGCGGCTGGCGACGACGATCGAGGGAAACGGCAGGGGATCGCGGGGATAGGGGCCGAAGGTCATCAGGTGCCGCGGCCGTATCTTCGGATTGGCCACCTCGGGCGGGGCGACCAGGAACGCACCGGCGACCGGCTTGCGGAAGAGGGGGACGGCGAGGACGGCCGTCGCGACCCCGAGGGAATGAGCGACGATGACCACCGGTCGGGTCGCTTCGTTCACGCAGTCGGCCAGCCGTGCGACCCAGTCCTCCCGCACCGGCTTCGACCACTCGTCCTGCTCGACCCGCCGGGCCGTGCTGATTTTCCGTTCCCAGCGGGACTGCCAATGGTCGGGCCCGGAGTTGGTGTAGCCGGGGACGATGAGGATATCTGCCTGGGACGCTTTCATGGGTGGCGAATTGCGCGAGCGGCGCGCGCCTGTCAAGTCGGCAGGCGCGCCGCCCGCGCTTCCCGTCCCGCCCGGACTTTCCTCGCGAGCTTCGAGACGCCCGACTGCCGCAGCGGCGGCCGCGGCGGCGCATCGCGCGAGACTGCGCCTGCCAGCGGCGTGCCAGAAAGTTCCCTGATTTATCATTTGTTTAAAGGCCGACCTTCGCGCGGCGTTCCGTCGCACGGTTCCATCGATTCTCAAAAAAAACGCTTGGAACTCATCCCCCCGGTCTCCTGTTGGGTCAGCAACGCCGCCGGTGTGGCGGCTGAAGCGAAACGGAAAAAGGAAACCGATCATGCGCAAGAGTACGATATTTCTCACGGCACCCCTCGCACTCGCCCTGATGGGCAGCACGGCCATGGCGGCCGGCGCCGACGGCGCGGTCAAGATGAAGCCGACGACCGACAATTCCGCCGCGACGACGATGGACAATTCCTCCACGTCCACTACCGGCGGCATGGCGACGGGCGCAACGGCAAACGGCAACGTCAAGGCCGGCATGTCCACGGACACGAACGCCGCCAAGTCGGCCGGCACCGACAAGACGATGAAGACCGACAAGAGCGACACCGCCGACGCCCGCGACATCGTCAACGGCGCGGTGAAGGTGGTCGACCAGATGAAGTCCGACCAGGACGTCGCGCGCCTGCTCAAGAAGGCCAAGGGCGTCTACATCGTGCCCGACTTCGGACGCGGCGGCTTCATCGTCGGCGGCCGTGGCGGCGCGGGCGTGATGCTCGCCAAGCATGACGGCAAATGGACGGATCCGGCCTTCTTCGACTTCGGCGGAGTGAGCGTCGGCGCGCAGGCGGGCGGCTCCGGCGGCTCCGTGGCCTTCATCCTGATGTCCCGCGACGCGGTCAACGCCTTCAAGAGCGGCAACCAGTTCTCGCTGAACGGCGGCGCCGGGCTCTCGATCGTCAACTACTCGGCCAACGCCCAGACCTCCGCCGGCAAGGGTGACATCGTCTTCTGGTCGGATACGGAAGGCGCCTACGCCGGCGCGACGATCAGCGTTTCCGATATCAGCTGGGCCGACGACAACAATCGCGGCTATTACGGCAAGAAGGTTTCGCCGAAGAAGCTGATCGGCGGCCAGGTGGCCGCGAAGAAGGGCCAGAAGCTGAAAACCGCGCTCCAGGGCTGACGCCCCCGGACGCAGGAACCGACGTTTCGGGAACCCCGGCGGGCGATGCTCAGCCGGGGTTTCCGTCCGTTCCGAACACCCGCGCGAAGATCGTGCCCACATGCTTCGTGTGGTAGCCGAGATCGAACTTCTCCCGGAGTTCCGCCTCCGAAAGCGCGTCCGTCACGTCCCGGTCGGCGAGAAGTTCGGTCAGGAAATCCTTGCCTTGCTCCCACACCTTCATGGCGTTCCGCTGGACGAGCCGGTAGGCGTCCTCGCGCGACAGGCCCGCCTGGGTCAGGGCGAGCAGCACGCGCTGGGAATGCACCAGACCCCGGAACGATTCGAGATTCCGCATCATCCTGTCCGGATAGACCAGCAGCCGGTCGATCACGCCGGTCAGCCGGGCGAGGGCGAAATCGAGCGTGACGGTCGCGTCCGGGCCGATCATGCGCTCGACCGAGGAATGCGAAATGTCGCGCTCGTGCCACAGCGCGACGTTCTCCATGGCCGGCAGGGCATAGGCGCGCACCATGCGGGCAAGCCCAGTGAGATTTTCGGTAAGCACAGGGTTACGCTTGTGCGGCATCGCCGAGGAGCCCTTCTGGCCCGGCGAGAAATACTCCTCCGCCTCCAGCACCTCGGTGCGCTGGAGGTGGCGGACCTCCACGGCGAGGCGTTCCATCGAGGAGGCGACGACGCCGAGCGTCGCGAAGAACATGGCGTGCCGGTCGCGCGGGACGACCTGGGTGGAGACCGGTTCGGGCTTGAGCCCCATGGCCTTCGCAACGTGCTCCTCGACCCGCGGGTCGATGTTGGCGAAGGTTCCGACGGCGCCGGAGATGGCGCAGGTCGCCACGTCCTCGCGGGCGGCGGCCAGCCGGTCGCGGCAGCGGGCGAATTCCGCATAGGCCTGCGCGAGCTTGACGCCGAACGTGGTCGGCTCGGCATGGATCCCGTGCGAGCGGCCGATGGTTACGGTATCCCGGTGCTCGAAGGCGCGCCGCTTCAGCGCGGCGAGCAACGCCTCAAGGTCGGCGAGCAGCAGGTCGGCCGCGCGCACCAGCTGGACGTTGAAGCACGTGTCGAGGACGTCCGAGGAGGTCATGCCCTGGTGGACGAAGCGCGCCTCCGGCCCGACGATCTCGGCGAGATGGGTGAGAAAGGCGATGACGTCGTGCTTCGTCGTGCGCTCGATCTCGTCGATCCGGTCGACGTCGAATTCGGCCTTTCCGCCCTTCTCCCAGATCGCCCGGGCGGCGGAGGCGGGGATCACGCCGAGCTCGGCGAGCGCGTCGCAGGCGTGCGCCTCGATCTCGAACCAGATGCGGAACTTCGTTTCGGGCGACCATATGGCCGTCATTTCCGGCCTGGAGTAACGAGGGATCATGCGGCTTGCTCGGTCTTTCCTTAGAGCGCTTCCAGGAAAAGTGGAAACCGGTTTTCCGTCCGGAAGCGCGTCAAAACAATGAGGTAGAGCGTATCCGCGATTCCGTGAAGCGCGGATCCGCTCTAGGGAGAACGGGCTTCGCTTTAGCAGAGCCCGCCGGCAAGCTCAACGCAGGCGGCGGGCAATCCAGAGGCTGGCGAAGAGCAGGGGCACCAGGCCTTCGGGCGCGAACAGGCGGGCGCCGAGAACGAGGTAGTGCACCATGGACTCCATCATCGACGCGGGAATGTCGAGAAGCTCGAAGGGCGGGCCCGGAAATCCCCTCCAATCGACGTCGAGGCGGATATGCTGCAGGCCGTAGGCGATGCCGGTCGAAAGCACGGTGCCGGTCGCGAGCGTGACGAAGGCGGCCGAAAACCGGGCCTCGGCTTGCCTGCCGGTGGCGACGAGGCCGGCGATCATCATGGAAGGAACGAATGCCGCGAGTCCGCCGAGGAAATACATGCAGAGGATCGTCGCCAGATAGGGGTCCACCCAGCCGGTGATGCGGCCGAGCGCCGATGCCGAGGCCGCCGTCATGGCGGCCGCCCACAGCAGGCTGCCGGCGAGGGCGCTGTGCCAGGCCCGGACCGGCCGCAGGACGCGCTCCCCCAGCCCCGGGCCGGACGGCCTTGCGGCCGCGTGGGTCGGCGGCACGAAGCCGGGCGCGTGTCGCGCTTCCATCTAGAGCGATCCCGGCAACCGGCTTCGGCCGGCCGAAGGGCGGCCCGAAGCGTGAAGCGGCCGCGTCGGCGCGCTCACTGCCGCCCTCCGGCGGCGTCGCGCGCCGTTCTCGCCCCGTCGCGGATCGCCTGAATGTTGGCGCCGTAGGCCTGCTTGCCGCCCCGGAAGATCGAGGAGCCGGCGACGAAGACGTTGGCGCCGGCCGCCGCCGCCTTTCCGGAGGTGTCTCCGGCGATGCCGCCGTCCACCTCGATATCGATCGGACGGTCGCCGATCATCTGCCGGACGGCGCGGATCTTGTCCGTGACGGCGTCGATGAAGCTCTGTCCGCCGAAGCCGGGGTTGACGGTCATGCACAGCACGAGGTCGACCGTGTCGAGCACGGTTTCGATCGCCGATGCCGGCGTGGCGGGATTGAGCGCGACCCCGGCGCGCTTTCCGAGCGCACGGATCGCCTGCAGCGAGCGGTGGAGATGCGGCCCCGCTTCCGCATGGACCGTGATGCCGTCGCATCCCGCCTTGGCGAACGCCTCGAGATAGGGGTCGCAAGGGGCGATCATCAGGTGGCAGTCGAAGTGGATGTCGGTCAACGGGCGCAGCGCAGCGACGACGCCCGGCCCGTACGAGATGTTCGGCACGAAGTGGCCGTCCATGATGTCGAGATGCAGCCAGTCGGCACCCGCGGCGACGACGTCGCGCACTTCCTCGCCGAGGCGCGCGCAGTCGGCTGCGAGAATGGAGGGTGCGATCGCGATCGGTCTGTCCATGCCTGGCTCCGGCCCTTGTCTGTGGTCCCGACGCGATAGCACTCGCCGATAGCCGGCACAATCGCGTGGCGTCGGTCGTGGTTACTCGCCGAGGCCGACACCCTTCGCATCGACCGGGAAGAAATGGTCGTCGCGCCAGACCATCAGCTCGAAGGGGTTGTCGGCGCGCTCGTGGCCGCGGTCGAAGCGGATGGTGCCGAGCGCGGTGTGGAACGTGCCGTCCGCAAGCGCCTCGGCGATCGGCCGGCCGCTGCTGGCGGCCGCGGCCAGGATGTCGGTCGCGGCATAGCCCGCGACGCCTTCGCCGTAGGGTTCGGCGCCGCCGGCGCGCAAGGCCGCCACGGCGTGGGCCGCGCTCGGCAGGCTGTCCGGAACCGGGGTCATGACGCCGAGCACGCCGTCGGCCAGCGGCACGTCCCCCGGCGGCGCCTTGAGGGAATCGCCGCCCATGAAGACCAGGTTCAGCCCGAGCTTGCCGCAGTCGCGGGCGATGATGGCGATGTCGGAGCGCTCGCCGCCGACGAACACGCGGGTGACGCCGGCCCGCTTCAGCCGGTGGGCGAGCCCGAACTGCTTGTCCTCGGCCGGGCGGTAGGTATCGATGAAGGCGGGCTTCACGCCCATGTCCTCGAGCGCGACGCGGACGTTCTCCGTCAGTGCGCGGCCGTAGATCGTCCCGTCCTCGACGAGCGCGAAGGGTTCGCCCGACCAGCGATGGGAGATCGTCTCGACGATCCTGTCGATCTCCTGGCGTTCGTGCGGCGCAAGCCGGAAGAACGGCCAGTTCCGCTTGACCGCGTCTTCCATGACGATGTCGGCGCGCACGGACGTCGTCAGCGTGACGATCCCGGCCGCCGAAAGGACGGGCAGGGCTGCGTTCAGGCTCTCCGGGCAGAGAAAGCCGACGACGGCGTCGACCTTGGCCGAAACCATCGCCTGTGCAGCCCGTCGTCCCGATGCGGCGTCGCAGGTTTCCGGCGCACTGACCACCCGGTCGTAAACGGCCTTGCCGGCCGCCTTGGCGTAGATGTCGACGCCCGCGCGAAGCTGGTCGCCGAGAAGGGCGAAGCTGTCCTTGCCTTCCGGCGCCACGACGCCGATCGCAAGGCTGGCCCGGGCCGGGACGGAGGCCGCCAGGGTGGCGACGGCGACGAGGGCGAGAAAGGCACGGTTCATGGGCCCTTCTAGCTCGAACGCACGCCGCTTCAAAGCGGAAATGGCGCATTCGAGCGGTTTGCCGGCCGTCGTGGACCGATATTTGCAAAGCGCAAGCTGCACATTAAGATTCTACCTGCATAGGTGTCATTTCGGGACGAAGAGCTTACATATGTCCCTTAAGCCGACACCGGATCGGAGCAGAGAGTGCTGAAACGTCAATTGATCGAGCCGAAGCATTACCGCGACGCCATGGCACGCTACGCCGGGCATGTGCAGGTGGTGACGACCGTCCTCGGGGACCAGCGGCGCGGGGTTACCGTCACCGCCGCGTGTTCCGTATCGGACAATCCGGCCACGGTTCTCGTCTGCCTGAACCGCTCCAATCCCAAGAACCGCATCTTCATCGACAGCGGCGTCTTCGCGCTCAACACGCTTGCGGCGGACCAGCGGTCGCTCGCCTCGGCGTTCTCGGGCGAGACCGGCCTCACTGAGGGGGAGCGCTTCGCCCACGGCCAGTGGGACGCCATCGCCACCGGCGCCCCGACGCTCGTCAACGCGCCTGTCGTGTTCGACTGCCGGCTGGTCGATCATACGCCGCTCGCCACCCACATGATCCTTTATGGCGAGGTCGCGGGCCTTCGGCTGGGTGAACATCGGCCGGCTTTGCTCTATATGAACAGGGACTATCACCACCTTTGATGCGGGAGGCGCGCGCGACGGCCCCCCGCACGAAAGCGACGGGAGCCTTCATGGCCGACGAACAAGCCGCACCGGCGAACCTGCCGACCTCCATCGACGAGACGCTCGACCTTCTCAACCGGGGCGACTATGTCGCCGGCCGGGCGCTCGCCACGGTCCTTTTCCTGGCGCTCAAGATGCGGCGCCCGCTGTTCCTGGAAGGCGAGGCGGGCGTCGGCAAGACCGAAGTCGCCAAGGTTCTCGCCCATGCGCTCGACCGGCCGCTGATCCGCCTGCAATGCTACGAGGGGCTGGACGTCTCCTCCGCGGTCTACGAGTGGAACTATCCGGCGCAGATGCTGGAGATCCGGCTGGCCGAGGCGACCGGCGTCGGCGACCGCGACGCCATCGAGCGCAACATATTCTCCGACCGCTACCTGATCCGCCGGCCCGTGCTGCAGGCGCTGGAATCGATGCCGAACCGGGCGCCGGTCTTCCTGATCGACGAACTCGACCGGACCGACGAGGCGTTCGAGGCATTCCTGCTCGAGGTGCTGTCGGACTACCAGGTGACGATCCCGGAGATCGGCACGATCAGGGCCGCGGAACCGCCGATCGTCATCATCACGACGAACCGCACGCGGGAAATCCACGACGCCCTCAAGCGGCGCTGCCTCTATCACTGGGTGGACTATCCGGCCGCCGAGCAGGAACTGGAGATCGTCCGGCGCAAGGTGCCGGGATCGGGCGCGGAGCTGTCGCGCCAGGTGGTCGCCTATGTGCAGAAGCTGAGGACGCTCGATCTCTTCAAGAATCCGGGCGTGGCCGAGACGATCGACTGGGCGAGCGCGCTGACCGAGCTCGACCGCATGGCGCTCGATCCCGAGACCGTGTCCGATACGCTCGGGACGCTGCTCAAGTACCAGGACGACATCGCCCGCATCGAGGGCAGCGAAGGCAAGAAGTTGCTGGAGGCCGTCAAGGCCGAGCTGGCGGCCGCGGAGTAGCCGCGATGGCCGACGACGAGACCGCAGGCGAAAGCCCCGCCGAGGCCGGGCGCCTGGCCGACAACATCGTTCACTTCGCGCGGGCGCTGCGCAAGGCCGGCATGCGCGTCGGGCCGGCGACGGTGCGCGACGCCATCGAGGCGGTGCAGGCCGCCGGCATCGGATCGCGCGACGATTTCTACTGGACGCTGCATTCGGTCCTGGTCAGCCGGCACGAGGACCATGCGCTTTTCGACGAGGCGTTCCGGCTCTTCTGGCGGTCGCGCGATCTCGTCGAGAAGATGATCGCCATGTTCTCGCCGGTGGCGATGGGAAACCGCAGGGAGAAGGCGAAGCCAGGCGAGGCGCGCATCGCCGAGGCGCTCTTCGGCGGTCGGGACGAGGCGCGCCCGAAGGACGAACCACCCGAGATAGAGATCGACGCGCGCCACACCAGTTCCGGCAGCGAGGTGCTGCAGAGCCGCGACTTCGCGCAGATGACGGCCGCCGAGATGCTGGAGGCGAAGAAGGCGCTGCAATCGCTTGTCCTGCCGGCGGACCTTGTCGCGACGCGACGCTACCGGCCGTCGAACCGGCCCGGCAAGGTCGATCCGCGCGCGACCATGCGCGCCGCGATGCGCACCGGCGGATCGCTGATCCTGCCGCGGTTCCGCGAGCGGCGCATGGTGCATCCGCCGCTGGTGGTGCTTGCCGACATTTCCGGCTCGATGAGCCAGTACACGCGCATCTTCCTGCATTTCCTGCACGCGCTGACGGAGAAGCGCCGCCACGTCCACACCTTTCTCTTCGGCACGCGTCTGACGAACGTCTCCCGGCAGATGCGCCACCGCGATCCCGACGAGGCGCTTCAGGAATGCTCGACCGCCGTCTCCGACTGGTCCGGCGGCACCCGCATCGGGGCGGCGCTCCACGAATTCAACCGGCTCTGGGCGCGCCGTGTCCTCAGCCAGGGCGCGGTCGTGATCCTCATTACCGACGGCCTCGAACGGGAGTCGATCGGCGAGCTCGCGACGGAGACCGACCGGCTCCATCGCTCGTGCCGGCGCCTGATCTGGCTCAATCCGCTCCTGCGCTTCGACGCGTTCGAGCCGCGGGCGCGCGGCGTGCGGGCCATGCTGCCGCATGTCGACGAGATCCGCGCCGTGCACAATCTCGCCGCCATCGGCGATCTGGTTGCCGCGCTCGGCGCAGGCGGCGCACGCGATGCGGACCCGAGGCGCCTCCTGACGCAAGCCGGTGGCGCAGCGCGGGCGGCGTGACCATATGAAGATGCCGCATGGCAGAAGAACGAGGGTACGATCATGAGCGATGCACAAACGATGGAACCCGGCGGCCTGGATCCGCTGGCGACGGCTGAGACCTGGGTGAAGGCGGGGCGCAGCGTCGCCATCGCCACCGTGGTGGAGACCTGGGGCTCGGCCCCGCGCCCGGTGGGCAGCCACCTGGTGATCGACGCCGACGGCAACTTCGAGGGCTCCGTCTCGGGCGGATGCGTCGAAGGCGCCGTCGTCGGGGAATCGATGGACGTCCTGGAAAGCGGCAAGCCGCGGATGCTGGAGTTCGGAGTGGCGGACGAGACCGCCTGGCGGGTCGGCCTGTCCTGCGGCGGCCGCATCCGCGTCTATGTCGAGCGGGTCGGCTGATGGACCCGGCACATCTCGAGAGGCTCAACGACGCCCGGAGGGCACGCCGGGCCGTCATGCTGGTGACCGATCTCGGCGACGGAAGCGACCGCGTGATCGACGAGAACGACCCGGTAGCCGGTGCCCTCGGCGAGGCCGTCGGCAAGGCGTTCCAGAGCGGTAAGTCGGGCATCGTGGAAGCGGACGGGCGCAGCTACTTCCTCAACGTCCACCTGCCGCCGCCGCGCATCGTGGTGATCGGCGCCGTCCACATCAGCCAGGCGCTCGCGCCCATGGCGAAGATCGCCGGCTTCGACCTGACGATCGTCGACCCGCGCACCGCCTTTGCGTCGCCCGAGCGCTTCGCCGACGTCGAGCTCCTCGCCGAATGGCCGGACGAGGTGCTTGCCGACCGCCCGCTCGACCCGTTCACCGCGCTCGTCGCCGTGACGCACGACCCGAAGATCGACGATTTCCCGCTGAAGTCGGCGCTGGAGAGCGGCTGCTTCTACGTCGGCGCCCTCGGCAGCCGGAAAACCCACGCGAAGCGGGTCGAAAGGCTGACGGAGGCCGGTCTCGACGAGGCGACGATCGCCCGCATCGCGGCACCGATCGGCCTCGATATCGGCGCGGCGAGCCCGGCGGAGATCGCCGTCGCCATCCTCGCCCAGATCATCGGGGCGCTGCGCAGGCGCGCGAAGTCCGCGGCGGCGGGATAGGCCCATGCGTTTCGGCGACATCGCGACCGACGCTGCCGAGGGCGCCATCCTCGCCCATTCGCTGAAGGCGGGCGACCTGCGGTTCAAGAAGGGCAGGCGCCTTTCGGCGGACGACGTCGCGGCCCTGCGTTCGGCTGGGGTCGCGAGCGTCATCGCCGCGGCGCTCGGGGAGGGCGACGTCGCCGAGAACGACGCCGCCGCCCGGCTCGGAGCGGCGATTGCGCGTCCCGGCCTCTCGGTGTCCGAGGCGAGCACGGGAAGGGTCAACGTCTTCGCCGCCCACGGCGGACTGTTCGTCGCCGACCGGGCGCTCGTCGACCGGCTGAACCGGATCGATCCGGCCATCACCTTCGCATGCCTGGACGACCACGTGCAGGTCGACGAGGGCACGATGGTGGCGACGATCAAGATCATTCCGCTCGCGGTGCCGGGCACGGCGCTCGACGCGGCGCTCGGAGCCATCCGCGAAGCCGGGCTGATCGCCGTGAAGCCGTTCCGCAGCATGAGGACGGCGCTCGTCGCGACGACGCTCCCGACCCTGAAGCCGAAGGTCATGGACAAGACGGCCGAACTCCTGCAGCGCCGCCTGGCGCCCTCGGGAAGCCGGCTCACGGAGGAACGCCGCGTCCCGCACGAAACGGGCGCCGTCGGCGAGGCGCTCCTGGCGGTGGCCGCCGAGAACGATCTGGTCGTCCTCTTCGGCGCGTCCGCCGTGGTCGACAGGGATGACGTCGTGCCCGCGGCGATCCGCGCGGCGGGAGGCATCGTGCACCAGGTCGGAATGCCGGTCGATCCCGGCAACCTCCTGGTCATCGGCGCGATCGACGGCGTACCGGTCATCGGAGCGCCGGGCTGCGCGCGCAGTCCGAAGGAGAACGGGTTCGACTGGGTCCTGGCGCGGGTGCTGGCGGGCGAGGACCCCCGCGCGCCGGAGATTACCGCGATGGGCGTCGGCGGCCTGCTGATGGAAATCCCGAGCCGCCCGCAGCCGCGCGCGGATCGAGGGGAGGGCGGCACCGTCGTCGTGGAGACCGTGCTGCTGGCCGCCGGGCGCGCGAGCCGCATGGGCGAGGAGAGCGGCCACAAGCTGCTCGCGCTCTTCGACGGCGAGCCGCTGGTGCGCCGCGCCGCCCGGGCGGCGCTCGAGGTCGGCGCGGTTCATGCGGTCGTCGGCTTCCGCGGCGAAGCGATCGAAGAGGCCCTGGCCGGCCTCGACGTCGACATCGTCCGCAATCCCGATTTCGCGTCCGGAATGGCCGGTTCGCTGGCCGCCGGCATCGCCCGCGTTTCGCCCGAGGCTGCCGGCGCCCTGCTGCTGCTCGCCGACATGCCGGGTCTCTCGGCGGCGCATCTCGCCAAGCTGGCGGCGGCCTTTCGCGCCGGTCGCGGCAAGGCCATCGTTCGTGCGTCGCATGACGGTCGGCGCGGCAATCCCGTGATCCTGCCGCGGGCCGCATTCGAGGAGCTGCGCAAGCTTACCGGCGACCTCGGCGCCCGCGCGATCGTCGAGTCGGGCGAATACGAAGTGGTCGACGTGGAGATCGGCGAGGCCGCGCATCTCGACGTGGACACGCCGGAGGCGATCCGGGCGGCCGGGGGCGTGCTGGAGACGGACGGGGCCTGAGCGTCCCGAGGGAGAAGACCATGGACGACGGCGCAATCCGGGACATGTTCGACAGCGTCGGTCCGGTCGTGATCCGGCGGATGTTCGGCGGCAAGGGGATTTACGCCAAGGGGGTCATCGTCGCGCTCGAAGTCGGCGGCGAGATCCTGCTCAAGGCCGATGCCGAAACCGCTCCGCTCTTCCGCGAGGCCGGCGCGACCCAATGGACCTACCGGCGCCGCAACAGCGACCGCATCGGCGCCATGCCCTACTGGTCGATACCCGATCCCGCGCTGGACGACCCGGACGAGATGACGAAATGGGTCCGTCTCGCCTGCGAGGCGGGACTGAGGGCGGCGAAATAAAGCAATTCCAGGAAAAGTGGGCACCGGTTTTCCGTCCGGAATTGCGTAGACGAAGACTCAATTCCAGAAAAAGCGGGAAGCGGTTTTCCGTCCGGAAGCGCTCCAGCCTCCACCGTCACCCCCACCGTCGTCACCGTCACCCCCACCGTCGTCACCGTCACCCCCACCGTCGTCATCCTCACCCCCACCGTCGTCATCCTCGGGCTTGTCCCGAGGATCTGCAGTCGGCGCCGCATCCGCGGCGGGCGTTGGTGGATCCTCGCCACAAGGGCGAGGATGACGGAGCGAGGGAGGGTGAACCGGGGCCTTACCGGCGACCTGCGCGGCCGAGACTCAGCCCTTGGCGCCGATCATCATGAAGGCCGGGATGTCGTCTCCGAAACCCACCGGCGTATGCCCGTCGTCATCCCTGCGGCGTCCGCCGCGGCGCGTGCGGTTGTCGTCGTTGGCGGGATGGCGGGGAGCGGCTGCGGCCGGCTTTTCGCTCGCGGCCGGCTTCCGGCCGGACTTGCCGTTCGCTTCCTTCTTTTCCGAAGCGGGGCCCGCCTCGGACTTCGACGCCTCGGGCTTCGACGCTTCGGGCTTCGAAGCCTCGGCCTTCGGCGCCTCGGACTTCTCGGCGCGGCCCTTCCTGGCGGGAGCGCGACGCTTGCGGGCAGGGGCCTCGTCGTCGGCCGATGTCGCCTGGGCGGCGATTTCCTCGCCCGGCAGCCAGTCGATGCTGCGGTCGATCAGCTTCTCGATGGCGTCCGTGTACTTCGAATCGCGCCGCGTCACGAGCGTGAACGCCTTGCCCGAGCGGCCGGCACGACCGGTGCGCCCGATGCGGTGGACATAGTCCTCGGCGTGGATCGGCACGTCGAAATTGAAGACGTGGCTGACGTCCGGAATGTCGAGGCCGCGCGCGGCGACGTCGGAGGCGACGAGAAGCTGGATGCCTCCCTCGCGGAAATTGTGCAGCATCGCCATGCGGGACCGCTGGTCCATGTCGCCATGAAGCGCGCCGACCGAAAAGCCGTGACGCTCGAGCGACCGGAAGAGGTCGGCGACGTCCTTCTTGCGGTTGCAGAAGATGATCGCGTTCTTGAGATCCTGTTCGCCCCGGATGAGGTCGCGCAGCTTGGCGCGCTTCTCGAAATCCTTGGAATTGGCGGCGACGAGGTGCTGCTTCACGGTCTCGGCGGCGGAGGAGCGGGCGCTGACCTCGACGCGGGCGGGGTTCTGCAGGAACTGGTCGGCCAGCACCTGGATCTCCGCCGGCATGGTGGCCGAGAAGAAGAGGGTCTGCCGGGTGAAGGGCACGAGCCGCGCGATTCGCTCGATGTCGGGGATGAAGCCCATGTCGAGCATCCGGTCCGCCTCGTCGATGACGAAGATCTCGACCGCGGACATCAGAAGCCTGCCGCGCTCGAAATGGTCGAGAAGCCGGCCGGGCGTGGCGATGAGCACGTCGGCGCCGCGCTCGAGCTTGCGGTTCTGGTCCTCGAACGAAACGCCGCCGATCAAGAGGGCGACGTTGAGCTTGTGGTTCTTGCCGTATTTCTCGAAGTTCTCGGCCACCTGCGCGGCGAGCTCGCGCGTCGGTTCGAGGATCAGCGTGCGCGGCATGCGTGCCCGCGCGCGGCCCTTTTCCAGAAGGGTCAGCATCGGCAGGACGAATCCGGCCGTCTTGCCCGTGCCCGTCTGTGCGGTGCCCAGAATGTCCCTGCGCTCCAGGGCCGGCGGGATGGCGCCTGCCTGGATCGGTGTGGGTTCCGTGTAGCCGGCGTCTTCGACCGCCGACAGAACTTTTTTGCTTAGCCCAAGCTCGGAGAATGTCGTCAAAGGAGAGTGTGTTTCCGTTCCGGATCCAGAGATCGTGGTGAAACTGTGGGATACAACCCGTCAAAAGCTAGCCGGGACATAGTTCGCCGGAGCCGACAAGTCAAGGAATCCGTTCGATGCCGGGCGCGTTTGCCGACGTTTTGTGGCCGGTGGCGGGCTATCGGCGCAGGAGGGCCTGCAGCATGAGGCCGGAATTCAGGAACCGTTCCGGGTCGACGGGATGCCCGTCGAGCCTCACTTCGTAGTGCAGGTGCGGCCCGGTGGAGCGGCCGGTGGAGCCGCTTTCGCCGACCACGTCACCGGTCCGGACCCTGTCGCCGACGCTCACCAGAACCTGCGAGAGGTGGCCGTAGCGGCTCGTCACGCCGGAGCCGTGGTCGATCTCGACCATGTTGCCGTAGCCCGCGTCCGGTCCCGCATGCACGACGGTCCCGGCCCCGGTGGCGTGAACCGGCGTTCCGCGGGAGGCGCGCAGGTCGACCCCGGGGTGGAAGGCGAGCTTTTCGAGAAACGGATCGTCGCGTGAGCCGAAGGGACTGGTGACGACATCGTGGTCGAGCGGGCGGCCGAACGGCAGCTTGACGGCCCGCGACCGCATGCTTTCGAGGCGGTCGAGCGCAAGGTCGAGGCGCTTCAGTCCCGCGTGGAAGCGGTCGGGATCGTCGAGCCGGATGAACGGACCGCCCATGCCGGGGGCTGCGGCCTTCGAGCCGCCTCGCGTCCTTGCCGGCCCGGCCGGCCCGCCCTCGTCGGGGACCGCCACACCGGTCCCGGCGAGCACCGTGCGGATGGAGTGAGCCTTTTCGATCGCGCGTGCGGTCAGCGTCTCCAGCCGCGCGGACTGGTCGGTCTCGATCTGCGAAAGCGAGCCGGAAATCTTCTGCACGGCGTCTTCGTCGGTGCCGGAGGCCCGCAGTCCGCGCAGCGGGTCCGTCCCGTCCGCCGCGCCGCTTTCGGGCAGGTAGGCGTTGAGAATGGCGGGCGCTGGCTTCGCGGCCTTGCCGGTCGCCGTCGCGGCCTCGATCGCCGAAAGGGCCGATTGCGACGACGTGTCGTCCGTCGGCCGCGGCTGCGGAACGGGAACGCCGGCGGCGAGGAGCCCGGCCGAGCGGGCGCGCTCGACGAGCGGCGCGAGTTCCCCGTGGCGCAGCGACAGCAGCTCCTGCCGGCGCAGGAGCCGGCCGATGCTGTCCTCGATCTCCTGCTGGCCGACGAGCTGGCGGCTCTTGATCCGGTCCACCTGAGCGCGAAGGCTCGCGATGCGTTCCTCGTACTGCCGCGCCATGCTCGCTTCGCCGGCGCGGGCGGACTTCGCCAGGTCGTCCCGCATGAAGAGCCAGGCCGTCGCCGCCATGTACCCGACGAGGAAGAGGCAGGCGACCGCCGCGCACAGCCCCGCCTGCCACGGCCGGACCGTGAAATGCCTGATGCGGTCTCCGCTGGCGATGATGATCGTATGCTCGGAATTCCGCCTGCCGAAAACCCGGTCGTGTCTTGCCTGCGGCACGATGTCGTCCCCGGAACCTGTCCACCCCAACTGCGCAAATCATGACGCATTAGGGTTAACAAAGCTTTCCCGGGAGCCTGCGACGGGAGCGGCGTGGCGACCCGAACGACGGAACCGGGACGCCGCTACGACCGAGGCTCGCGCGCACCGCGTCCAGCACCGATTCCGCATGGCCCGGAACCTTCACCTTCCGCCAGACCTTCGCGATTCCGCCATTTTTGTCGATCAGGAACGTCGTGCGCTCGACGCCCATGTACTTGCGCCCGTACATGCTCTTTTCCTTCCAGACGCCGTACGCTTCGAGAACGGAGCGGTCCTCGTCGGAGGCCAGGATCACGTCGAGCCCGTGCTTGGCGACGAACTTGTCGTGCTTTGCGGGCGAGTCCGGCGACATGCCGACGACGACGGCGCCGGCGTCGGCGAACTTCTCCGCCAGGCCCGTGAAGGCGATCGCCTCGCTCGTGCAGCCGCTGGTGTCGTCCTTGGGGTAGAAATAGAGGACGACCGGCCTGCCGGCGAAGTCCGCCAGGGAAACCGTGCCGCCGCCGTCGCGGGGTAGGGAAAAGGAAGGGGCTGCGGCCCCCTCGGCCAACTCGGTCATGACTCTCGCCTTTCTCTGTCGTATCGGTGAATTCGGAAACGAAAAGTGCGATATATTACTGCAATGAGACTCGTCCAGCGTATCGGTTCCTTCCAGACGACGCTTCTCGGGCTGGCCGCGCGGGGAGGACCCGCCGGTTGACCGAGGAGCGCGACGAAGACCGCCGTGACGAGGCCGACGGGGCCCGCGAGCCGCCGCCGGCGGATATCGACGAACCGATGGTCGCCGGGGCGAAGCGACCGCGGCGGCGGTGGCGCCGCATGGCGAAATGGATCGTCGGCGTCCTCCTCGCCGTCGTCCTCCTCGCCGCCCTTGCCGTCGGCCTGATCGAGGCCGGCACGGCGGACCGGTTCCTGACCGCCCGCGCGAGGGCGGGGCTCGAGCAGGCGCTCGGCGAAGGGCTCGTGCCGACGCTCTCCAGCGCGCGGATCCGCATCGCCGACAACGGCGAGCTCAGGCTCGAGGCGCAGAACGTGAAGATCAGCGACCGCGACAGCGCGGAGACGCTCGGCCTTGCGAAGAACGTCGAGATCCGGCTCTCGCCGATGTCGCTCCTGAAGGGCCGGATCGCCGTCGATTCGCTCAACATCGAGGGCGTGAGGCTCGATCCTTCCGCCTTCGGTTCGGGACAGCCGATCGACTTCAACAGCCTTCGCGTCGACGACGTCAGCAAGCTCGTGCAGGCCGCCTTCAAGGGGGCAGACCGCTTTCTCGGCGTGCTCCGGCAGGGACAGGCCGGGCAGATCCGCATCACCGATACGCAGATCGCCGGTGCGGAAGGCGGCGGCGTCCCCGTCTTCATCCGCCTCCTGACGCTGCGCGAGAGCGCCGACGGCAGCCTTCAACTCGCCGGCACGGTGGACGAGGGCGGACAGACCGCGCGGCTGCGGGCGACGGCCCGGACGGGCCGGGGCGGCAGCGGGGTGGAGGCGATCGATGCCAGGCTGTCCCATTTCGACACGACGCCCTTCCTCATGCAGAAGGATGCCGACGGGGCGCCCGCGCTCGGCGTCTCGACCTTCGTCGACCTGGCCCTTTCGGCCCGCCGCGGAACCGCGAACGGCAAGCCGACGCTTGAGGCCGAGCTGGACCTGGCTCCCGGCCGGTTCTACGCCGACGGCACGCCTGCCGAGATCAAGGGCGGCAAGATCAGCCTCGCCTACCGCTTCGACCGCGGTTCCATCGAGATCAAGCCGTCCATCCTTCGAATTGGCGAATCGGAATTCCCCTTCGACGGCGGCGTGATCGACCTGTCCAAGCTTCCCGAACGGAGCGGCAAGGGATTCGCCTTCGACCTGGTGTCCAACGGCGCGGTGTCGCAGCCGCTCGATTCGGACGAGCCGAAACTGCCCTTCAACGGCAAGGTCTTCCTGAAATACCTCAAGGACAAGCGGGAGTTCGTCGTCGACCAGATGGCGATTTCGACGCCCCTCGGCTCCCTCGCCGGATCGCTGCAGGTGAAGCAGGCCGCCAAATCGCCCGAAATAAGCTTCGTCGCGAAGATCGACTCCATGCAGACGACGGCCGTCAAGCAGCTCTGGCCCTATTGGCTCGCCGTCCATGCGCGCGAGTGGGTGCTCCACAACCTCTATGGCGGCTCCATTTCCAACGCCTCCATCAAGCTGTTCGTGCCCGCCGACAAGATTGCCGAGAACACCGGCGACATGAATTTCGGCCCCGAGGAGCTGCGCATCGATTTCGACTACGAGAACGCACGGCTCAACGTCGCCGGCGACATACCGCCGTTGCGCGACACCGTGGGCCACCTGAAGCTGCAGGGCTCCCGGCTCGACATCGCCCTGAACGGCGCGACCGCCTATTTCCCGACCGGGCGGAAGGTCGACGTGTCCGACGGCGTGTTCTCGATCCCGGACACCGACATCCATCCTCTGATGGCCACCCTCGACATCAAGGTCTCCGGCAAGGCGAACGCCGTCGCCGAACTCGTCTCCTACCGGCCCATCGACGCCCTGGACCGAACCGACTACAAACCGTCCGACTTCGTCGCCGGAGACGTGGTGTCCCATGTCACGGCGACCTTCGGCCTCCTGCAGGAGCAGAACCCGCCGCCGCCGGTGTGGAAGGTCGACGCCAGGCTCGACAAGGTGGACCTGCAGCCGAAGGTCGACGGCCACGACTTCAGGAACCTCTCGGGAACGCTGAGCGTCGACCCCGAGAAGGCGGTCCTCGATACCGACGCGGCCGTGGACGGCTTCCCGATGCACGTCGCGCTGACCGAGCCGTTCAAGCAGAACAGCCCGGTGAAGCAGCAGCGCGTCATCACCGCGACGCTCGGCGACGCGGCCCGCAAGGCGCTTCTCCCGGGCCTGAACGACGTCCTCAGCGGCCCCGTCGACGTGACGATGACCCGGACCGGGCCGGGCCGGCAGTCCGTCACCGCCGATCTCACGGCGACGGCGGTCACGGTGCCCGGCATCGGCTGGACGAAAGGCGCGGGCGTGCGGGCGAGCTCGTCCTTCGTGACAGAAGACGACGGCAAGGTACTGACCGTCGACGATTTTTCGCTGAAGGGCGACGGCTTTTCGGCCTCCGGGCAGCTGAAGATCGCCGGCGGCAACCTGACGTCTGCCGATTTCGACAAGGTCAAGCTGTCGGCCGCCGACGACTTCGCGGTGCGCCTCAGGCGCGGCTCGGACGGCTACCGCGTCAAGGTGACGGGATCGTCCATCGACCTCAGGTCTCTGATCAAGGGCGTCAAGGGCGACGGCAAGTCGGGCGGCACGGCGGCCGGGACGGCGCCGGTCTCGCTCGAGGCGAACGTCGACACCGCCACCGGCTTCAACGGCGAGCGGCTCGGCAATTTCGACCTGAGCTATTCCGGGCGGGGGGCGTCCATCCGATCCCTCGACCTCAAGGCCGTGACCGGAAGCGGCGAGGCGCTGGTCGGCAAGGCCGTCCCGAGGGACGGGGGCACCGATGTCACCCTGTCGTGCGGGGACGCCGGGGCGCTCGCCCGCTTCGCGGACGTCTACGCCAAGCTGCAAGGCGGGCTCCTCAACGCCCGGCTCCGCAAGACGCCGAAATCGCCCTACCGCGGGACCATCGATCTGCGCAACTTCTCGGTCAAGGGCGAGAGCCGGCTGAATTCGCTCGTCAACGAGCGGGCCGGCGATACGGGCCGCAGCCTGCGCGAAACGGTCAAGACTCCGCTCGATCTCTCGGTGGCGCAGTTCCAGCGGGCCTCCGCGCGGGTCGAGCTCGGCGCGGACTACCTGCTGGTCTCCGACGGCATCCTTCGCGGCTCCCAGATCGGGTCCACGTTCCAGGGCACCGTCTACGATTCGAAGGGCCGCATGAACGTCACCGGCACGTTCATGCCCGCCTACGGCCTGAACCGCCTCTTCGCCGACGTGCCGATCGTCGGCGCCCTTCTCGGCAACGGGCGCGACCGCGGCCTGATCGGCATCACCTTCCGGCTGACCGGCACGGTGTCCTCGCCGAAGGTCGAGGTCAACCCGCTCTCGGTCATCGCGCCCGGCATCTTCCGGCAGATCTTCGAGTATTGAGCGGCCAAAGCGCTTCCAGGAAAAGTGGGAACCGGTTTTCCGTCCGGAAGCGCGCAAGCAAACAACCGCTTCCAGGAAAAGTGGGAACCGGTTTTCCGTCCCGGAAGCGCGCAAGCAAACAACCGCTTCCAGGAAAAGTGGGAACCGGTTTTCCGTCCGGAAGCGCGTAAAGACAATGAGCTGGAGCGTGTCGGCGCTTCCGTGAAGCGCGGACGCGCTCTGGGCGCTTCAGGCGCGCCGCACGAGCATGTGCTTCTTCCGGCCGAGCGACAGCTTGATGACGCCGTCGCCGGTGAGGTCGTCCGGTCCGACGACGCGCCGCTCGTCGGAGACGGGCAGGTCGTTGATGCGCACGGCGCCGCCCTTGACGTGCCGGCGGGCCTCGCCGTTCGATCCGGCGAGCCCCGCGCGCACGAAGAGGGCGAGGACGCCGATGCCGTCGTCGATTTCGCCGGAGGGCACGGAGAGAGTGGGCAGCGTGTCGGCGAGCGCGCCTTCCTCGAAGGTCTTGCGGGCGGTCTCGGCGGCCTCCTCGGCGGCGGCGCGGCCGTGGAGCATGGCCGTCACCTCGGTCGCGAGGATCTTCTTGACCTCGTTGATCTCGCTGCCTCCGAGCCCTTCGAGCCGCCGGATCTCCTCCATCGGCAGCGTCGTGTAGAGCTTGAGGAAACGGACGACGTCGGCGTCCTCGGTGTTGCGCCAGTATTGCCAGAAGTCGTAGGCGGACAACATGTCCGGGTTGAGCCAGATCGCGCCCGTCGCCGACTTGCCCATCTTGCCGCCCGACGCCGTCGTCAGCAGCGGCGAGGTGAGGGCGTAGAGCTGGTTCGTGCCCATGCGGTGGCCGAGGTCGATGCCGTTGACGATGTTGCCCCACTGGTCGGACCCGCCCATCTGCAGGCGGCAGCCGTAGCGCTTCGCCAGCTCGACGAAATCATACGCCTGGAGGATCATGTAGTTGAACTCCAGGAAGGAGAGCGACTGCTCCCGGTCCAGCCTCAGCTTCACCGAATCGAAGGAAAGCATGCGGTTGACCGAGAAGTGCCGGCCGACGTCGCGCAGGAATTCGAGATAGTTGATGTTCCGCAGCCACTCGGCGTTGTTGAGCATCAGCGCCCCGGTCGGCCCGTCGCCATAGTCGAGATAGCTGGAGAAGACCGTCTTCAGCGACGCGATGTTCTCCTCGATCCGCTCGGGCGTCATCAGCTGGCGGGCCTCGTCCTTGAAGGACGGGTCGCCGACCATGCCGGTGCCTCCGCCCATCAGCGAAATCGGCCGGTGCCCGGTCTGCTGCAGCCAATGCAGCAGCATGATCTGGATCAGCGACCCGGCGTGCAGGCTCGATGCGGTCGGATCGAAGCCGATATAGGCGGTGACCGTCTCCTTCTGTAATAATGCGTCGAGGCCGGAATCATCGGACGTCTGCTGGATGAAGCCGCGCTCGGCGAGCGTGCGAAGGAAATCGGATTTGAACGCTGACATGACCTGTCTTTCCTGGAAGGGGCCGCGCGTGCCCCGCGGTCCGGGGCCGGCGCGCACGGAGCGTGCGTTTATCACCCTTTCCGGGCAAATTCACCCCTTTGTTGACGGCGGCGGAGCACGGGAGGCGGGACGTGGCTGACGAAGGAAAGGTCCGCAGGGCGATCGGCCTCATGAGCGGCACCTCGCTCGACGGCATCGACGTCGCGCTCCTGGAGACCGACGGAGAGGGCGTCGTCTCACGCGGGCCGTTCATGGGCGTGGCCTACGATCCGGCCTTCCGCAGGCGCCTTGCCGGGGCGCTGGAGACCGCGAAGGCCATCTCGCGGCGGGAGGAACGGCCCGGCGACCTCGCAGACATCGAGCGGGAGATCACGCTGCGCCACGCGCGCGCCGTCGACGCCTTCCTCGGCCGGCACGGCATCGACCGTGCCGTCGTCGACGTCGTCGGCTTCCACGGCCAGACGGTGCTTCATCGCCCGCTGCAGGGGCTGACGGTCCAGCTCGGCGACGGCAAGCTGCTGGCGCGCGAGACGGGATGCGCCGTGGTCCACGACATGCGCGCCAACGACATGCGGCACGGCGGCGAGGGCGCCCCGCTCGCGCCGGCCTATCATCGCGCTCTCGCGGCCAATCTTCCCGACGGGCTGAGGCGCCTGCCTGCGGTCTTCGTCAACATCGGCGGGATTTCCAACATCACCTATGTCGGCCGGGACGAAACGCTCCTCGCCTTCGATTCCGGTCCCGGCAACACGCTGATCGACCAGTGGGTCGAGCGCCACGCCGGCATTCCCTTCGACCAGGGCGGCGCCATCGCCAGCGAGGGACGGGTGCTGCCGGGACTGGTGCGGCGCTACATGGCGTCCGACTTCTTCGCCGCCGGCCGCCGCCGGTCGCTCGACCGCAACGACTTTCTGCCGCCGGCCGACGACGAAGCGAGCCTCGAGGACGGGGCGCGCACGCTCGGCCACGTCACCGCGGCGGCGATCCTCAAGGCCGCCGATCACCTGCCGGAGGCGCCGAAGGTCTGGATCGTGTGCGGCGGGGGGCGGATGAACCGCGTCATCCTTCAGGACATGCGCGACCTGGCGGGACCGGACGCGCGCGTCGCCGTCGCCGAGGACGCGGGCCTCGACGGGGACGCCGTCGAGGCGGAGGCCTGGGCCTATCTCGCGGTGCGGGCGCTGCGGGGCCTGCCGCTCACCTGGCCGGGAACGACCTCCGTCGCCCGGCCGGTCACCGGCGGCGAACTATCGCGACCGGACGGTCCGCACGGGCCCCCCGGCAGCTGACATGCGGGAAAAGCCGGGGGCGCCGTCAGCGGATGCGCTTGGCGACCGGTTCGGGCACGAGCTCGCCGGCGAGGCGGCGGTCCAGGTAGTCCGAGCATTCCTCCACCAGCGTATCGACGTGGCCGGAGAAGAAGTGGTTGGCCCCGGGCACCGTCTTCTGCGTGATGAGGATGCCCTTCTGCTGCTTCAGCTTGTCGACGAGGCCCTGGACGTCCTTCTCCGGGGCGACGCGATCGTGCTCGCCGTGGATGATCAGGCCGGAGGAGGGGCAGGGCGCGAGGAAGGAGAAGTCGTAGGTGTTCGGCTGCGGGGCGATCGACATGAAGCCCTCGATCTCCGGCCGGCGCATCAGGAGCTGCATGCCGATCCAGGCGCCGAAGGAATAGCCGGCGACCCAGCAGCTCTTGGAATCCGGGTGCAGGCTCTGGATCCAGTCGAGGGCGCCGGCGGCGTCGGACAGTTCCCCGGCGCCGTGGTCGAACTCGCCCTGGCTGCGGCCGATGCCGCGGAAATTGAACCGCAGCGTCGTGAAGCCGCGCTGCTGGAACATGTAGAAGAGCTGGTAGACGATCTGGTTGTTCATCGTGCCGCCGAACTGCGGATGCGGGTGCAGCACGACGGCGATCGGCGCATTCTTCTGCTTGGACGGCTGATAGCGTCCCTCCAGGCGACCGGCGGGACCGTTGAAGATGACCTCTGGCATTGTAACTCCGTTCAGGCGGCGGTCCGGCGCGGCGCATGGCGGCCCGAAGGCCCTTCATCCTGTCGCTCGCGACCTTGACGGCGCGAATTGGTCTTCCTAGAAACCAGTTTAGAATTATTCGAAACTGCAGGGCACGGCCCGGTTTCACGGTTTAGCGTCATAAGGCAAGCCGGTTCGCGAATTCAAGGAAAATGAACCGGCCCCGCCGGGGAAGAGGACGAAAGAGGCACCGATGGCAAAGGAGCGCGTCTATCTCGACTGGAATGCGACCGCGCCGCTCAGGGCGTCGGCCCGCCGCGCCCTGTCGGATGCGCTCGATCTCGCCGGCAATCCGTCCTCCGTCCACGCGGAGGGCCGCGAGGCGCGGGCCGCGGTCGAGGAGGCGCGCGCGGCGGTCGCGGCGCTGGCCGGTGCGGAGCCGGCGCATGTGGTCTTCACCAGCGGCGCGACGGAGGCCGCCTGCCACGTCCTGACGCCCGATTTCCGCATGGGCCGGGCCCCGCTTGCGGTCTCGCGGCTCCATGTCGGGGCGACGGAGCACGTCGCGGTGCTCGCCGGCGGCCGCTTTCCGCGCGATAGGGTGTCGTCCGTCCCCGTCGGGCGCGACGGCCTCGTCGATCCGGACGTCCTGGCGAGCCGGCTCGCCGCGCATGACGGCGGCGAAGGTCCGCCGATGGTCGCCGTCCAGCTCGTCAACAACGAGACCGGCGTGATCCAGCCGGTCGCCGCGATATCGCGGGCCGTCAAGGCGCATGGCGGCATCCTCGTGGTGGATGCGGTTCAGGCGGCAGGGCGGATTCCCCTCTCGATCGGGGAACTCGGCGCCGATTTCCTGATCCTCTCGTCCCACAAGATCGGCGGCCCGAAAGGCGCCGGCGCGCTGGTTTCCTCCGGCGAGGCCCTGATGCCGGCCGCGCTGATCTCCGGCGGCGGGCAGGAACGGGGCCACCGCTCGGGAACCGAGAACCTGCCGGCGATCGCAGGGTTTGGCGCGGCGGCCCGGGAGGCGGCCGGGGAAGCCGGCACCTATGCAACGACGGTCGGCGGGCTCCGCGACCGGATGGAGGCGGCGATGGCCGAGATCGCCGGCGACATGACCATCCACGGCAGCGCCGCGCCGCGCGTGGCGAACACGACGTTCTTCACGCTGCCCGGGCTGAAGGCGGAGACGGGACAGATCGCTTTCGATCTCGAGGGCATGGCGCTGTCGGCGGGGTCCGCATGTTCGTCGGGCAAGGTCGCGCCGAGCCACGTCCTTGCGGCGATGGGCGCCGACGCGGACCAGGGCGCCTTGCGCGTCAGCATCGGGGCGACGACCGGCGAGGAGGCCGTGGACCGCTTCCTCGCGGTCTTCGCGGCGGTCGACGCGCGGCGTCGGGCCAGGGCCGGAACGATGGAGAGCGCAGCCTGAACCTCCCGTCCGCCGGGCCCGCAAGCGCGGCTTTCGGTTTCGGCGGGGTGAAAACTTGACTATAAAAGACTAAATATGCGGTAAGGACCGCAGCCAGCAGCCGCCGGCCTTGAACCGGCGAGAATTGGAGAGCGCAATGCCTGCAGTGCAGGAAACGATCGACCAGGTCCGCAAGATCGACGTGGACCAGTACAAGTACGGCTTCGAGACGCTCATCGAATCCGACAAGGCGCCGAAGGGCCTGAACGAGGACATCATCCGCTTCATCTCGGCGAAGAAGGACGAGCCGGAATGGATGCTGGACTGGCGGCTGAAGGCCTACCGGCGCTGGCTGACCATGACCGAACCTTCCTGGGCCCGCGTCAGCTATCCCCGGATCGACTTCAACGACATCTACTATTACTCCGCGCCGAAGAGCACGGCCGGGCCGCGCTCGCTCGACGAGGTCGACCCGGAGCTGCTGGCGACCTACGAGAAGCTCGGCATTCCGCTGAAGGAGCAGGAAATCCTCGCCGGCGTGCGCCGGCAGGACGAACCGAGCGAACTCGACGGCGACGGCGAGCCGGCGGCCGCGCGCGGCCAGGTGGCGGTCGACGCCGTCTTCGATTCCGTCTCGGTGGTGACGACGTTCAAGAAGGAGCTGGCCAAGGCCGGCGTGATCTTCTGCTCGATCTCGGAGGCGATCCGCGAGCATCCGGAGCTGGTGCAGAAATATCTCGGTTCCGTCGTGCCTTACTCGGACAACTTCTATGCGACGTTGAACTCGGCGGTGTTCACGGACGGCTCGTTCGTCTTCGTGCCGAAGGGCGTGCGCTGCCCGATGGAGCTGTCGACCTATTTCCGCATCAACGAGCGCAACACCGGGCAGTTCGAGCGCACGCTGATCATCGCGGAGGAGGGCGCCTACGTCTCCTACCTGGAGGGCTGCACGGCGCCTCAGCGCGACGAGAACCAGCTGCACGCGGCCGTCGTCGAGCTCGTCGCGCTGGACGATGCCGAAATCAAGTACTCGACCGTCCAGAACTGGTATCCGGGCGACGCGGAAGGCCGGGGCGGCATCTACAATTTCGTGACCAAGCGCGGCGACTGCCGCGGCGCGCGGTCGAAGATCTCCTGGACGCAGGTCGAGACCGGCTCGGCGATCACCTGGAAATATCCGTCCTGCATCCTGCGCGGCGACGATTCGCGCGGCGAGTTCTATTCGATCGCCGTGTCGAACGGCCACCAGCAGATCGATTCCGGCACCAAGATGCTGCATCTCGGCAAGAACACGTCGAGCCGCATCATTTCCAAGGGCATTTCGGCGGGCGTCTCGTCGAACACCTATCGCGGTCAGGTGTCCGCCCATCGCAAGGCCGCCAACGCGCGCAACTTCACGCAGTGCGATTCCCTGCTGATCGGCGACCGCTGCGGGGCGCACACCGTGCCCTACATCGAGGCGAAGAACGCGACGGCCCAGTTCGAGCACGAAGCGACCACGTCGAAGATTTCCGAGGACCAGCTGTTCTACTGCATGCAGCGCGGCATTCCCGAGGAGGAGGCCATCGCCCTGATCGTCAACGGCTTCGTCAAGGAGGTCATCCAGAAGCTGCCGATGGAGTTCGCCGTGGAGGCGCAGAAGCTGATCAACATCTCGCTCGAAGGGAGCGTCGGGTGACGAATGACCTCGGCGCTTGCGGACGAGAATTGCAGTGGCTGGTGAGGATCCACGATGACCGGCTTTGTCTACATGATGTCCGAAAGGCCGCGCGGGGTGATCTACATCGGGGTGACCAGCGATCTTCATGGGAGAGCCTGGGAGCACCGGAACGGAGCATATCGGGGATTTACCTCGAAATACAAAACGAAAAATCTGGTTTGGTTCGAACTGCATCCAAATATCGTCCTCGCCATTCAGCGCGAGAAGTCGTTGAAGCGCTATCGGCGAGAGTGGAAGATCGCGTTGATCGAAGGCTTGAATCCAACTTGGGAAGATTTGTGCGAGCGCATAGATGAAATCGAGAATGTCTGTCGGCCGCATCCTGGCACGGCGATGTGGCACCACTACAACTGATGAGAGACCGTGGCGTCCGGCGGACGCCGAGTGGGAGAAACCTGGGCAGATCCTCGGGACAAGCCCGAGGATGACGTTCCCCGTGGTTTGGACGGCCGAACCGCGAAGCGAGCTTCCCGACGATGTCGGCTCCGGACTTCTCCATTCGCCGTCATCCTCGCCCTTGTGGCGAGGATCTACCGCGCGGGAGCCGACGACCGAGGGCGGCTGCGTATGAGCGAAAGGGCACATCCACGGGAGAAGGCCACGGGAAACTGCCTCTTCCGGCAAGGCGTTTTTTCAATCCGGCAGCGGCCAAGCGCTGCGCCGTCAGTTCAGGGAAGCCGAAATGCTTGAAATCAAGAACCTCCATGCCCGCATCGCCGAGGACGGCACCGAGATCATCCGCGGGCTGAACCTCTCGGTCAAAGCCGGCGAGGTCGCCGCCATCATGGGGCCGAACGGCTCCGGCAAGTCGACGCTCTCCTATGTGCTGGCGGGCCGCGAGGATTACGAGGTCACCGAGGGCGAGATCCTCTACGACGGCGAGAACATCCTCGAGCTGGATCCCGCCGAGCGTGCCGCGAAGGGCATCTTCCTCGCCTTCCAGTACCCGGTCGAGATCCCGGGCGTCGCCACCATGCAGTTCCTCAAGACGGCTCTCAACGAGCAGCGCAAGGCGCGCGGCGAGAGCGAGCTGACGACGCCGGACTTCATGCGCAAGGTGCGTGCCGCCGCCGGCGAGCTGGAGATCGACACCGGCATGCTCAAGCGCCCGCTCAACGTCGGGTTCTCCGGCGGCGAGAAGAAGCGCGCCGAGATTCTGCAGATGGCGCTCCTGGAGCCGCGGCTCTGCGTCCTCGACGAGACCGATTCCGGCCTCGACATCGACGCGCTGAAGATCGTCGCGGACGGCGTCAACGCCCTGCGCTCGCCGGACCGGGCGATCGTCGTCATCACCCACTACCAGCGGCTGCTGGAGTACATCGTGCCCGACACGGTTCACGTGCTCTACAGGGGCCAGGTCATCAAGACCGGCGACAAGGCGCTGGCGCTCGAGCTCGAGCGAAACGGCTACGCCGACATCATCGGCGCTGCGGCCTGAGGCGGCGGCGATGGGCGAAGGAGCAACACGCATGAACATGCAGACGAAGCCGCCGGCGACGGCGGCCGAACAGGCGCTTTTCGACAGTTTCGCCGACCGGAGCGCATCGCTCCCGGGCAGCGAACCCGTCGGCGCAATGCGCCGGCGCCTCATGGACGAGCTGAAGGCGTCCGGCCTTCCGAACCGCCGCGTCGAGGCCTGGCACTACACGGACCTTCGCACGCTGTTGCGCGAGGTTCCGGTCGAAGCGGCCTCCGGCGACGTGCCGGCGCTCGCGCCGCTGGTGGAGGGATCGACGGTGCTTCGCGTCGCGAACGGCCGTGCGGATGCGACGGGCAGCCTGCCGGACGGCCTGGCCGCCGCGGCGTTCGCCGACCGGCTGGCCGACGAGGGCGTCGTCAAGCTCCTGACCGCGCAGGGCGACGACGATGCCGTCGGACGGATCAACGGGGCGTTCGTCACGGACGGGCTGGATCTCGATCTCGCCGCGGGGGCGACGCTCCCGGCACCGCTGGAAATCCAGGTCCTGCACGGCGGCGGCCAGGCGCACACGCGCTTTCCCGCCAGGGTGGGCGAGAACGCCCGCGCGACGGTCGTCGAGCGTCATCGGGCGATGTCGGGCGAGGACGCCCTGACGTCGTCCATCACCGATCTCAGCCTCGGCGAGGGAGCCGAGGTCACCTGGATCGTGCTT
The DNA here is from genome assembly GCA_963838155.1 of uncultured Alphaproteobacteria bacterium. Classification (GTDB taxonomy): domain Bacteria; phylum Pseudomonadota; class Alphaproteobacteria; order Rhizobiales; family Rhizobiaceae; genus Pararhizobium_B. The sequence continues at coordinate 77,491 of CAWIQE010000002.1, read as the reverse complement.
CAGGAGCAGGGGCTGCGCGACAGCCATTTCGGCCGCATCGACCTCAGGCTGGGCGCCGGCGCGCGCCTCATGCTCTACGTCGTCAACGCCGGCGGGCACCTGGTCCGGCAGGAAATCCGCGGCACGGTCGAGGGCGAAGGCGCCGACCTGACGATGCGCGGCATCAACCTGATCGGCGGCGACAGCCATACCGACGTGACGCTGTCGCTCGGCCACGAAGTCGCCGACACGACCTCGACGGAGACCGTGCGCAACGTCGTCTTCGACAGGGCGCGCGGCGTCTTCCAGGGCCAGATCCGGGTCGCGCCGAAAGCGCAGAAGACGGACGCCAAGATGGCCTGCAACACGCTGCTCCTCAGCGACGAGGGCGAGTTTTCGACCAAGCCGGAGCTCGAGATCTTCGCCGACGACGTGCAGTGCGGCCACGGCGCGACCGTGACCGACATCGACGCCAACCATCTGTTCTACCTGATGTCGCGCGGCGTGCCGGAGAAGAAGGCCCGCGCCATGCTCGTCAATGCCTTCATCGCCGAGGTGGTGGAGGAACTGAACGACGAGGGCCTGATCGCCGCCCTCGAAGGCGTCGTGTCGCACTGGCTGGAGGCGCATGGCTGACATGGATGGGTCCACGCTTACCAACCGCTACGACGTCGAGGCGGTCCGCCGGGATTTCCCGATCCTGTCGCGCCAGGTCTACGGCAAGCCGCTCGTCTATCTCGACAGCGGCGCCTCTGCACAGAAGCCGCAGGCGGTCATCGACGCGGTGTCGAACGCCTATGCCAACGAATACGCCAACGTCCACCGCGGCCTCCATTTCCTGTCGAACGCGGCGACCGACGCCTACGAGGCGGCGCGCGAGAAGGTGCGGTCCTTCCTGAACGCCGGCTCCGGCGACGAGATCGTCTTTACCCGGAACACGACGGAAGCGATCAACACCGTCGCCTATGGCTGGGGCATGCCCAATATCGGCGAGGGCGACGACATCTGCCTGACGATCATGGAGCATCACTCCAACATCGTGCCGTGGCATTTCATCCGCGAACGCCAGGGCGCGCGGCTGAACTGGGTGCCCGTCGCCGACGACGGCTCCTTTTCCCTCGAGGACTTCGAGAGGACGCTGACCCCGCGCACCAAGCTGGTGGCCATCACGCACATGTCCAATGTGCTCGGCACGATCGTCCCGGTGAAGGAAGTCTGCCGCATCGCCCACGAGCGCGGCATCCCCGTCCTCGTCGACGGCAGCCAGAGCGCGGTGCACCTGCCCGTCGACGTCCGCGACATCGGCTGCGACTGGTACGTCTTCACCGGACACAAGGTCTACGGCCCATCGGGCATCGGCGTCCTCTACGGCAGGAAAGAGATGCTCGATGCGATGCGTCCCTTCCAGGGCGGCGGCGAGATGATCCAGGACGTGTCGCTCGACGAGGTCACCTATGCCGACCCGCCGCATCGCTTCGAGGCCGGAACGCCGCCCATCGTCCAGGCGATCGGTCTCGGCGCGGCGCTCGACTACATGCAGGCGGTCGGGCGCGAGGCGATCGCCGCCCACGAGGCGGCGCTGGTCGAATACGCCCACGAGCGCCTGGCCGGCGTCGAGTCCATGCGGATCTTCGGCACCGCGCCCGGCAAGGGCGCCATCGTCTCTTTCGAGATCGAGGGCATCCACGCCCACGACGTGTCGATGGTGATCGACCGGTCGGGCGTGGCCGTGCGCGCCGGAACCCATTGCGCCAGCCCGCTCTTGAAACGCTTCGGCGTGACCTCTACCTGCAGGGCGTCCTTCGGCATGTACAACACGCGCGGCGAAGTGGACGCTCTGGCCGAAGCGCTCGACAAGGCGCGAACGTTCTTTTCGTGAAGGAATCGAACACCATGACGGAAGAAGCTCGTACAGAGCAAGAGGAATTGGTCATCCCGCGCGAAGAGCTGGCGCGGCTGACGGACGATATCGTGTCGGCCCTGAAAACCGTCTACGATCCGGAGATTCCAGCCGACATCTACGAGCTGGGACTGATCTACAAGATCGACATCGAGGACGACCGCTCGGTGCGGATCGACATGACGTTGACCGCCCCCGGCTGCCCCGTCGCCGGCGAGATGCCGGGCTGGGTCCAGAACGCCGTCAGCGCCGTGGAAGGCGTTTCCGACGTCGACGTCAACATGGTCTTCGATCCGCCCTGGACGCCCGACCGCATGTCCGAGGAAGCCCAGGTGGCGATCGGCTGGTACTGACCGCCGGTCGCCGTTCTCGTCAATCCCTTATCGGCGACACGTCCTTCGCCGTCGCCGCTTCCGCCAGGCTCGGCCTCGGCGCGCCGATGCGGATGTCGCGGATCATCCACCGCGCGATCATGGCGTGGCGCACATTGGCCTGCTGGGCGTTGCGGTAGAAGGTGATGAGATTGCGGATCGGCTCGGAGATGCGGTCGAAGCCCGATATGAAGGCGAGGATGACGCCGATCGTCGTCTGGCCGTGCATCACCTGGTAGCCGCCGACGATCAGGACGGCGAGCGGAGCCATAGCGTTCAGGAAGTTGAGGCCCGCCTTCAGGCCGTTGCGGATCAGCGACTGGATCATGCGGTTGCGGTAGATGGTGCGCCAGAGCGCGCGGTCCGACGTGCTTCCGGCCTGGGAGAGATGCGAGACGTCCCGCCCGAGCGCGCGCAGCAGGCCGACATTGAGGGCCACCAGGCGGTTCAGCTTTCGCTGAACGAGCGGTGTCAGCACGATCTGGGGAATGAGCAGCAGGATGCCGATCAGCGCGATCCGCATGTCGATCACCAGCATGTAGCCGATCACGCCGATCATCGTCGCGATGTTGATCGCAGCCTCCGAGATCGCGGTGCCGACGAATTCGCCGATGCTGTCGGTCTCCGAGCCTATGATCGAGACGACGGTGCCGCTGTCGCGGTTTTCGGCGGCGTTTTCGACGAGGTGATGCCCGTAGATCTCGAAGATGTGCGCCCGGGTATAGAAGACGGCGCTTTCCGTCATCCAGTTCTGGTAGAAGCCGAGGCCGAACTTCAGCGCCTTGTGAAGCACGGCGACGCCCAGGTAGATGGAGGCCAGCACGACGAAAAGGTGGATGTCCTTCTCCTTCACCGCATGGTCGACGATCCGCCTCTGCAGGTCGAGCGGCGCGACGTCCACCGCGGCGATGGCGAGCGCGAGCAGGCAGGCGAACAGCTGGTGCCAGCCGGTCATCCGCTTGACGTAGCCCCAGATGGAGGCGGACGGCGTATGGTCGCCGGTCCTTTGAACGGTGCGCGGTTCGGGATAAAGACGCATTCTGGAAACGATGCCGGTCTCGATGAAGTGGGGGCGAAGTCTTCGGGCATTCGGCCGGTGGCGGTAAGCCGATGCCGCCGCACCGGGAGCATCTTCGGTCGGTTGTCCTCGGGCCACCCCGACACTACATTCCTGGTAGAAAAATCCGAATCCCTTGGTTTCGGCAGTGGAGAGATACATATGGGCAATTTTGCCGTGATGACAATGACCGACGCGGCTGCCGACCGTATCAAGTCGATCGTCGCCAATGCCGGCGGAGACGCCAGCGGAATCCGCGTCGGCGTGAAGAAGGGCGGTTGCGCCGGCATGGAGTATACCGTCGACCTCGTGAGCGAGGAGAACGGCAAGGACGACGTGATCGTGCACGACGGCGCGACCCTGCACGTCGCCCCGGAGGCCGTGCTCTTCCTGCTCGGCACGGAGATGGACTACGAGGTGACGAAGATCCGCTCCGGCTTCGTCTTCAGGAACCCCAACCAGACGTCGGCCTGCGGCTGCGGCGAATCGGTGGAACTGAAGCCGGCGGATTTGGCCGCGCTCGCCGCGCGCGGAGACGCGGTGGTGAGGACCGAATAGAGCGCTTCCAGGAAAAGTGGAAACCGGTTTTCCGTCCGGAAGCGCGTAGAAACAATGAGCTAGAGCCTGTCCCCGATTCCGTGAAGCGCGGACAGGCTCTAGGACGACGCAGGGGCTGCCGGTCCGGTGTCAGCCCCGCATTTTCTCGCCTGACGGGTCGAACAGCGGTTCCGGCGCGATGGTCGCCGGACGCCGGTGGCCGAGGATTTCGATTTCGAACATGCCGGGGCCCGAAACGGCCGCCAGCGCCGCCGGCACGTAGCCCTGCGCGAGGGATTTGCCGACATGATGGGCATAGCCGCCGGACGTAACCCAGCCGATGACGCGCCAGTCGCCGTCGCGAATGCCCGTCGTTCCCTCCGCCGGCGTCGCACCGTCCGGGCCGAAGCGCTTCGCGCCGTAGCCGTGCGGCGGCTCGACCGTGCCGTAGTCTATGTCGCCGACCTTCGCCCAGACGGGCTCGTCCCCCATGACGTCGGCATCCGTCGCCTCGACGACGAAGGTGACGCGCATCAGCTTCGGACCCTCGCGCTGCTCCCGGGCGGCGGCCTCGCGGCCGATGAAGTCGTTTCCGGAGAGCTTCACGAACCGGTCGAGCCCGGCCTCGAAGGGGCCGTAGATCGGCCGGAGTTCGCGGAACCAGGTGGGGAAGTTCTTTTCGAGCCGCATGGAAAGGAGCGCCCGCATGCCGAAATCGGCGATGCCGAATTCCGCGCCGGCTTCCAGGATCGCCAGGTACACCTTGCGCTGGTAGGCGGGCTCCATCCAGATCTCGTAGCCGAGATCGCCCGTATAGGTGATGCGATTGACCATGGCCGGGCAGCCGGCCACGGCCATTTCGCGGAAATCCATGAACCGGAAGGCGCCCTTCGACACGTCCTCGTCGACGAGCTTTTCCAGGACGGCGCGCGACCTCGGCCCGGCGATCGACAGCCCGACCAGCTTCATGTCGAGCCGGTCGACGCGCACCGAGCCGTCGGCGGGCAGGTGCGCGCGGAACCAGCGCATGTGATAGCGCTGCGCCGCCGAGGACCCCCACACCATGAAGCGTCCGTCGTCGGCCCGGGCGATGGTGAAGTCGCCGATGAGCTTGCCGCGCGCGTTCAGCATGGGCGTGAGCACGATGCGGCCCGGCTTCGGCATGGTGTTGGTCATCAGCCGGCCGAGCCACGCCTCCGCGCCGGCGCCGGTGACGGCGTACTTTGCGAAGTTCGCGATCTCGGTGACGCCGACGCGCTCCCTGACGGCCCGCACCTCGTTGCCGACATGGGCGAAGTCGTTGGAGCGGTGGTAGGACAGGACGTCCCTCGGCTCGACGCCGTCGGGGGCGAACCACAGCGGCGTCTCGAGGCCCCAGCTGTCGCCCATCACGGCGCCGCGAGAGCGCATGATGTCGTAGAGCGGCGTCGTCTGCTGCGGCCGGGCGGCGGGCAGTTCCTCGTTGGGAAAGCGGATCGAGAAGCGGCGCGAATAGTTCTCCCGAACCTTGGCGTTGGTGTATCTGAGCGTCGCCCATTCGCCGAACCGGGCGACGTCCATGCCCCAGATATCGGCGCCGGGATCGCCGTTGATCATCCATTCGGACAGCGCCAGGCCGACTCCGCCGCCCTGGCTGAAGCCGGCCATCACGGCACATGCGGTCCAGTAGTTGGTGAGCCCCGGCACCGGCCCGACCAGCGGATTGCCGTCCGGCGAGAACGTGAACGGTCCGTTGATGATCTGCTTGATGCCGGCATTCTCGATGCCGGGGAAGTGCCGGAAGCCGACCTCGAGCGAGGGCGCGATCCGCTCCAGGTCGGGCGCCAGCAGCTCGTGTCCGAAGTCCCACGGCGTCGTCACGGGCGACCAGGGCTTGCAGGCCTTCTCGTAGGTGCCGAGCAGCACGCCGTTGCGCTCCTGGCGGGTATAGATCTCACCCTTGAAGTCGAGCACGCCGACCATTTCCCGTCCGGTCTCGGCATTGAAGGCCTCGACCTCGGGCATCGGTTCGGTCAGGAGATACATATGCTCCATGGCGAGCACCGGCAGCTCGAGGCCGGCCATGCGCCCGACCTCCCGCGCCCAGAGACCGCCGGCATTGACGACGTGCTCGGCAATGATCGTGCCTTGCTCGGTGACCACGCGCCATGTGCCGTCGGGTTCCTGCGTCAGCTCGACGACGCGGTTCCTGAGCACGATCTCCGCGCCGAGCGCGCGCGCGGCCCTGGCATAGGCGTGGGTGGTGCCGGAGGGGTCGAGATGGCCTTCCACCGGGTCCCACAGCGCACCGACGAAGTTCGTCTCGTCCATCAGCGGGAACATGGCCTTCGCCTCGGAGGGCGTGATGAGTTCCGTCTCCATGCCCAGGTAGCGGCCCTTGGCATGGGCGAGGCGCAGGAAATCCATGCGTTCGGGGCTGTCGGCCAGCATGACGCCGCCGGTCAGATGCAACCCGCAGGATTGTCCCGAGAGCTCCTCGATCTCCTTGTAGAGCTTGACCGTGTAGGCCTGGAGCTTGGCGACGTTGGGATCGCCGTTGAGCGTATGAAAGCCGCCGGCCGCGTGCCAGGACGAACCGGAGGTGAGTTCGGAGCGCTCGATCAGGACGGCGTCGGTCCAGCCGCCCCGGGCGAGGTGGTAGAGGACCGAACATCCGACGACGCCCCCGCCGATGACGACCGCTCTCGCATGCTCTCTCATACCGCATCCTCCTTCGCGTTCGCATCCCGGCCGGCGTTTCCCCGGAACCGAAGTTCTGGCACGTTCGCCGCCCGATGCAAGGCCAAAACGCGACATGCCGGCGCGGCGTGCGTCGTCGGTTACCCATCGAACCGCCGCTTTTCCGCCCCTACCCAAAAGGGGTCGATGACGGCGGCGTCGATTGCGCCCATTTTATGCGCCGTGAAAAGGTACGCGGAGGAGGACCATGCCCTACGACAGCATCGAACGCAGTTTCGAAGCGGCGGATTTCGACACGATCGCCGGGCGCACGCGTGACTCCCTCGCTGCGGAAGGCTTCGGCGTGGTCAGCGAAATCGACGTCAACGCCACGATGAAGGCGAAGCTTGGCATCGACAGCGGCGGATACCTGATCCTCGGCGCCTGCAGTTCGCAAATGGTCGTGGAGGCTGCCCGGACCGATCCGAGCACCGGCGTCATGCTGCCCTGCAACGTCATCCTGCGGCGGACGGGTCCGGGTGCGGTGGAGGTGAGCGCCTACAATCCGGTGGCCATCCCCGTGCCCGCAGGGGCCGAGACACTGTCCCGGTTCGCCAACACGGTCCACGAAAAGCTGGCGAAGGCGATATCGCGCATCTGAACCCGCATGCGCGTGCGATTGGGAGCATGCCGCCGATTCACGGAATTGGCGGCATGCTCCGCTTCTGCCCATGTCGCATTGCCGGTCGCAAATGCCCGTCCGGTACCGCGCCGGAGACCGTCCGCCCCCGCGGATGGGCCGTCTCGTCGAATTTACGAAAATGCCGGACGGAAATCCGGTTCCTCCTCGAAGTGCTAGATCCTGACGGCCGCCAGCGGGCCTGCATATTCGGACACCAGGCCCGACAGGCGGGCCCTGTGGATCAGGCTGTTTGCGCCTGCCAGATCCGTCGAAAAAACCGGTTCGGCGGTATCGAACTGGTCGCAGCTCAGATTGGTCCTCGCCCAGAGGCGAGCCCGGGGGGTCAGCATCTCGACCTTCCATCCATGGGGAGTCGAACAGGAAACGCGGAAGTCCGCATCGGGAAGGTGGTCCAGGGCATTCGGGGGTAATCGGTGCCGGTCGGCGGGACTGAAGCGCTCCACTTGACGGTTCCTCCTATGGTAGAAATCGGGTAAATTCGCAATCGCGCAACTACAAGCCGCGAGCAATCGCTCGCCTCAATGGCAATTGACCGCTCCCGACGCCGCAAGAGTTTGTTTTTATTCTCCGATTGCAGGGCTAAGGATAGATCAAAGTCGGCTCCGGCGCCAGCAACGCCAGTGCCACATATCACTCAATCAAAGGTTATTGTTCTACTTTGGTCTAAGATGGGAAATAGTTTGCTAATTGCCTTCCCGGGCCGTCCGTCAGGCGCGCACCGTGACGTCGATCAGGGCGTGGGTGCGGTGCGTCTCGATATGGGCGATGGCCTCGGCGAGCGCCGTCTCGAGCCCCTCGGGGCTGTCGGCTCGTGCCGCCCATCCGCGGCTGGCCTGCGCGTATTTGGTGAAATCCGGACTCGGGGAAAGCGACGTCAGCGGCATCTCGTTCGCTCGGGCCGCATGACCGTCCGGATAGAGGCCGAGGACGGACTGGCGGACCGCGCCCCATTCCGCATTGTTCAGCACGACGACCAGGACCGGAAGCGCGAGCGCCTCGGCGATCTGGTGGCAGGCGGCGGGGTTGGAGAAGATATAGGATCCGTCGCCCATCGTCGCCACGACCAGCCGCTCGCGGTCGGCCAGCTGCATCCCGAGCGCGGCGGGAAACGCCCAGCCGAGGCCTCCGGAATGCGGTTCCTGGTACCAGCTGCCGTGCGCGCGGAGCTGCATGGGGAACAGCGGGGCGCCGAGTTCCGACAGCACCGTCACGCGCTTGCCGGCGATGGCGTCGGACAAAGCGAGGCCGACGAACTCCTTGGTGGGCGGGGAACCGCGCCCGCCCGCTGCCGCCGACAGGATGTCGCTGCGGATCCTCCGGATGCGCGGCTCGACGCGCGCCCTGCGTGCGGACCGCCTGTCCGAGGCCTCGTCCGCGCGGCCCCGCAGGGCTTCGGCAAGGGCGACGATCATGTCGTCCAGCTCGCCGGCGACCGATATGTCGGCGCGAAAGCCGCGCACCGGAAAGCGGGCATGGAGCGGGTCCGCGCCAATCTGCACCACCCGGCAGTCCGCCTTCGGCGCGTGGAGCGCAGGCGACCACGGAGCGAGGCAATCCAGGACGACGACGACGTCGGCTTCCTCCAGCCATGGCGAGGGGTCTGCCCCCGCCGCCATCGGGTGGTCGGTGGCGAGCGCGAGCTGCACCGCCCAGTATTGCACGACAGGTATCGACCAGATGTCGGCGATTTCGGCGAGTGCGGCGAATCCGGCGGGCGAACCGGCGCCGCGCTGGGCGAAGAAGACCGGATTGTCGGCCGCGGCGAGGAGCGCGGCGACCTCCTCGACCAGCGAAGCGGAGGGAGTGACGCGGGCCGCCATCGCGGGCGGCAGGGCGAGCGGTGCGGAGGGGCAGGGCGCGCAGAGCACTTCGCGCGGAAGGCTGACATAGACCGGTCCGCGAGGGGTCGACGTCGCGATCGCATAGGCGCGGTCGACGACGTCCGGCACCTGCTCCGGGAAGCGCAGCTCGTAATCCCATTTCGCGGCCTCGCGCACCAGCGCGCTCTGGTCCCGCATTTCCTGGCCCCAGCCGATGGGCACCGTCCGTGCGCCGAGCCGGCCGGCTTCGAGCGTCGGCGTCCGGCCGGAAAAGAGCAGGATCGGCACCCTTTCCGTCGCCGCGTTGATCGCGCCGAGCGCGCAGTTGGCGAGGCCGACATTGGTGTGGGCCATCACCGCCTGGGCGCGGCCCGTCGCAAGGAAATAGCCGTGCGCCATGCCCATGGCAGCGCCCTCATGCGGTATCACCAGGGACTGCGGAAGGTCGATGCCGTTCGCCGCGGCCTCGGCGAGACCCTCGATGAGGGGCGGAAAGTCCGTGCCGGAATTGGCGAAGATGTAATCGACGCCAACGGTCTTGAGGCGCGCCAGAAGCGCGCCGCCTGCGGTCAGCTCGAGGGCTCGATGCCCGTTTTCCACCCGGCTTTTCTTCGAGGCGCCCTCTGCGGGCGCCCTTTTCCTGTCGCGGCCGCCGGGCCGGGATCCTTTCGCCATAAAGACCCTGAATTGCTATATTCGAAATTCCTTTATCTGCAGATTGACGGCCGGCCCCTCTGTTGTCAATCATGACCGGGGAGGAACGGAGGAGCGATTCCCGGAAATGGCGACCCAGATCAACGGCTCGGTGGTGCGGGCCTTCCAGATCCTGAGGCTGTTCGACCAGGGACGGTCGCAGATCTCGGGGCCTGCGGTGTCGGAAGCCCTGGGGCTCAGCCCGGTCACCGCGCACCGCTTCCTGAAGTCGCTGGAGCGGGCGGGCGCGCTCGTCTCGACGCAGCGCGGGGTCTACAGGCTGAGCTTTTCGCTCGCCGATCTCGGCGGCCGGGCGCTCGCCCAGGACAACATCGCGGGGGTCCTCCAGCCGATCCTGGAATCCCTCAGCAACACGTCCGGCGAAGCGACCATGGCCATGGTCTTCGAGGCGGACATGATGACCTGCATCGCCAAGGCCGTTTCGACGCGACCGCTCTATGTCGACATCCGCATCGGCAGCCGGCTCGACGCATACTGCACGGCGCACGGCAAGGTTCTGCTCGCCAATCTCGGGCAGGCGCGCCTGAACCGTTACCTCGACGAGGTCCGCCGGGTGGCCTTTTCCGAAAGGACCGTGACCGGCCGGGAGGCGCTTCTGGAGGAGCTGCAGACGATCCGCCGGAGGGGCTATGCCCTGAACCTCGGCGAGGGGGAGGCGGACATCAACGCCGTCGCCGTCCCGGTCCATGCCCGCAGCGGCGACGTCGTCTGCACCATGTCCGTCTTCGGCCCGTCCTCGCGGCTCGCCCGTCCCGTGCTCATGACCATGCTGGAACCCTTGAGGGCAGCCGCGCGGCAGGCTCGCGAAGCGCTCTACGCCGGCCCGGCGGTCCCGGCCGCGAATCGCTCCGCCAGGAGAGCGGGCTCCAGCCCCGCCGCGGGCCCGATGGCCCTCGAACGAGAGACGGGCTGAGGCCGCCGGATGGCGACGCGTTCCCGCACGCAGGTCGCGATCATCGGCTCGGGACCCTCCGGGCTGATGCTCGGGGAACTGCTGACCCGCGCCGGCATCGACAACGTCCTGATCGATCGCGTCGACCGCGTCTATATTCTCGGCCGGGTGCGCGCCGGCGTGCTGGAACAGGGCACGATGAACACCCTCGAACGGGCGGGCGCGGCGGGCCGCATGCACAGCGAAGGCCTGCTGCACGACGGCTTCGACCTCGCATTCGACGGGCGGCGTCACCGGATCGACCTGTCGGCGCTGACCGGCGGCAAGCACGTCATGGTCTACGGCCAGACCGAGGTGACGAAGGACCTCATGGACGCGCGCGACGCCTCGGGCGCCCGGTCCTTCTACGATGCCGGCGACGCCGCGCCCCATGCCTTCGACACGAACCGGCCTTACGTCACCTTCGTCAAGGACGGTCTGGAGCACCGGATCGACTGCGACGTGATCGCCGGTTGCGACGGATATCACGGCCCGAGCCGGCAGGCCGTGCCGAAGGCCGCGATCGATACGTTCGAGCGCGTCTATCCCTTCGGCTGGCTCGGCCTGCTGGCCGACGTCCCGCCCGTCAGCGCGGAACTGATCTACGCCAATCACGCCCGCGGCTTCGCGCTCTGCTCCATGCGCTCGCACACGAGGAGCCGATACTATGTGCAGGTCGCCGAGGGAGAGAAGGTCGAGGACTGGACGGACGCGCGCTTCTGGGACGAGCTGCGCCGCCGCCTGCCGCCGGCGACCGCCGATTGCGTGACGACCGGCCCGTCCTTCGAGAAATCGATCGCGCCGCTGCGGTCCTTCGTCGCCGAGCCGATGCGCTTCGGCCGCCTGTTTCTCGTCGGAGACGCCGCGCATATCGTTCCGCCGACGGGCGCGAAAGGGCTCAATCTCGCGATTTCCGACGTGCACTACCTCGTCGAGGCCTTGCTTCCCTTCTTCGGCAGTGCGGACGGAGCGGCGCTCGACACCTATTCGCAACGGGCGCTCGCCCGCGTCTGGAAGGCCGTCCGCTTCTCCTGGTGGATGACGACGACGATGCACCTGTTTCCCGAAAACGGCGCCTTCGGGCAGCGCATCCAGGAGGCCGAGCTCGACTACCTCTTCCATTCGACCGCCGCCATGACGTCGCTCGCCGAGAACTATGTCGGGCTGCCCTTCTGACCGGGTTCCGTCCGGTGAAGGCGCGGACAGGCTCCAACGTCGATGTTGACGGACCGCAGCCGCGCATAGTTATATCCGTTGGAATATAACGCTTGCCGGTTCCGGCGGTTCGTCTGCGTGCGGCTGAGAAGGGAGAGCGGACCTATGTCGGCAGGAAGATTTGCGAGGCTGTCGCTCGTCCTGTTGCTGTTCGCCTGCGGCGGCGCCGGCCAGGCCCTCGCAGGGCAGGCGAAGGTCGCCGTCGCGGCGAACTTCACCGCGGCCGCCAGGGAGATCGCCGCCGCCTTCCGATCCGGCACCGGCAACGAGGTGGAGTTGAGCTTCGGTTCGACCGGGCAGCTCTACAACCAGATCTCGCAAGGGGCGCCGTTCGACGCCTTCCTCGCCGCCGATTCCCGCCGGCCGCAAGAGGCCGTCGACAAGGGCTACGCCGTCGCCGGCAGTGCGTTCGCCTATGCCGTCGGCAGGATCGTGCTCTTCAGCGCCGATCCGAAACTCGTCGACGGGGAGAAGACGCTGAAGACGGCGGCATTCCGGAAGATCGCGATCGCCAATCCTTCGACGGCCCCCTACGGAGCGGCAGCCGTCGAGACCATGAAGGCGATCGGCGTCTACGACCGGCTGAAGCCCAGGATCGTGGAGGGCAACAACATCGCGCAGGCGTTCCAGTTCGTCGCCTCGGGCAATGCGGAGCTCGGCTTCGTCGCGCTGTCCGAGCTCGCCGGACGGGAAGGTGGCTCGCGCTGGGTGGTCCCGGATGCCGACCACGCGCCCATACGCCAGGATGCGGTGCTGCTGAAGGGCGGCTCCGGCGAGGCGACGGCACGCGCCTTCCTGGCATTCCTCAAGGGACCGGAGGCGGCACGGATCATCGCCCGCTACGGCTATGCGACGGGCGGCGCGGACTAGGTGGGCGGCCTTTCTCCGGAGGTGTGGACGTCGGTCCGCCTGACGGCGGAACTGGCGACGGTGACCACGGTGATCCTCCTCGCACTCGGCACGCCGCTGGCATGGTGGCTTGCCCGATCGCGGGCCTGGTGGAAGGAAGCGGTGGCCAGCGTCGTGGCCCTGCCGCTGGTGCTGCCTCCGACCGTCCTCGGCTTCTATTTCATCGTGGCGCTCGGACCGCACGGGCCGGGCGGCGCGATAGCGGGCCTCTGGGGCGCCAGGACGCTGGCCTTCACATTCGAAGGCCTGGTGATCGGGTCGGTGGTCTATTCGATGCCCTTCGTCGTCCAGCCGATCCGCAACGCCTTCGAGGCCGTCGGAGACCGGCCGATGGAGGTGGCCTCGACGCTCCGGGCCTCGCCGCTGCGCGCCTTCTGGACCGTGGCGGTGCCGCTCGCGCGTCCGGGTTTTCTCTCCGGCGCCGTACTCGGCTTCGCCCATACGGTGGGGGAGTTCGGGGTCGTGCTGATGATCGGCGGCAACATTCCGGGCGAGACGAAGGTCATGTCCGTCGCCATCTACGATTTCGTCGAGACGCAGCAATGGCGCGAGACCAACCTCCTGGCGGGCGGCATGGTGGTGTTCGGCTTCGTCGTGATCCTCGCCGTGACGGTTCTCGAGCGGCGTATGCGCCGCATCGGCCAATGACCGGCGGGGAGGGGGTAAAGGCTGCGTTCCGGGGACGCCTGGGCGCGTTCGGCCTCGACGTGGCGCTCGACGTGCCGTCGCAGGGGATCACGGCGCTCTTCGGACCTTCGGGCAGCGGCAAGACGACGACGCTGCGGTGCATCGCGGGCCTGCAGAGGCTGGAGGGCACCTGCCATGTCGGCGGCGAGGTCTGGCAGGACCGGGATACGTTCCTGCCGACCCACAGGCGGCCGATCGGCTACGTGTTCCAGGAGCCGAGCCTGTTCCCGCACCTCTCCGTCCGGCAAAACCTGCTCTTTCCGGCCCGTGCGGCGGGTAAGCGGCGGCCCCCGGCCCGGATCGGCTTCGACGACGTCGTCGCCCTGCTCGACCTTTCGGGGCTGCTCGCCCGTGCGCCCGATCGCCTGTCGGGCGGCGAGAGGCAGAGGGTGGCGATCGGGCGCGCACTCCTGTCGGAGCCGCGGCTGATGCTGATGGACGAGCCGCTTTCCGCGCTGGACCGGGACAGGCGCGAGGAGATCATGCCTTTCCTGGAGCGCCTGCACGGTTCGCTCGGGATGCCGATCCTGATCGTGACGCACGAGATGGCAACGGTCGAACGGCTGGCCGACCACCTCGTCCTGATCGACGGGGGGCGGATCAGGGCGAGCGGCCCGCTCCACGACATCCAGAGCGATCCCGGCCTGCCGCTGGCGCTCAGCCGCGACGCCGCCGTGAGCTTCGAGGCGACGGTGAGCGGGCACGACGCCGCCTACGGGCTGGCGAGGCTGGACGTGGACGGCGGCACCTTCGTCGTTCCCGCGTCGCGGGAGCGGCTTGCCGGCGTGCGGCTGAGGCTGCGCGTGGCGGCCGGCGACGTCAGCCTGACGCTGTCCCCGCCGGCCGATACGACCATCCTGAACGTCATGCCGGCGCGGATCCTCGAAATGTCGCCGTCCGGCGAGCACGAAGTCATCGTCGTTCTGGGCCTCGGGCAGGGGGGCGGCGGGCAGCGCATGCTGGCCCGCATCACGAGGCTCTCCCGCTCGCGCCTCGGCCTTCGCGAGGGCATGGAGGTCTATGCCCAGGTGAAGGGCGTCGCGCTGGCGCGCCGGTCTTGAGGTGGCGGTATCGTGGCGCGGCGGTTATGATCCGATGAATATAACGCTCTTCCGGGACGCCCCCAGCGACGGCGCCCCGCTTGCGGAGGTCATGCCATGCCGTCACTCAGTCTGAGGATCAATCTCGATCCCGAGGGCCGGATCGGGCCGGGCAAGATCGAGCTGCTCGAGCACATCGCGGCATTCGGGTCGATTTCGGCCGCCGCCCGCAACATGAAGATGTCCTACAAGCATGCATGGGACCTGGTCGAGGAGATGAACCGGCTCTTCGGCAAGCCGCTCGTTTCGCCCCAGCCCGGCGGCCGCAACGGCGGCGGGACCGAGCTGACGCCGGCCGGCCTCGCGGTCGTCAGCCGCTTCCGTGCGATCGAGCGCGCCGCCCATTCGGCGGCCGGCCCGCATATCGCGGCGCTGCAGCAGGAAATCGGGGAGGGCTGAGGCGCGGCGCCGGCGTTCTAGCCGGCGGCATCCTTCCCCTTCCGGGAAAGCCAGCGATCGATCAGCTTCTCCATCCAGCCGCGGTCTGTCTCCCCGGGGGCCGACCAGCTGCCGCCGAGGCAGTCGTTGACGTAGAGTTCGTGCACGATGTAGCTCGCGGCGGCGGCCAGGGGCACGATGAAGGCGAGACCGAGAAGCCCGAAAAGCAGGCCCGCGACGAGCTGCACCGCCAGGGTCGCCGCCGGCGGCAGCTTGATGGTGCGCTCCTGCACGACCGGCGTGATGAGGTTCGATTCCAGGAACTGGATGCCGAGATAGGCCAGCAGGCCGTAAAGCGCCAGCGTCGGGCTCTGCGACAGGCCGGCGAGCATGATCACGATGCCGGACACGAAGGGACCGAGCGTCGGGATGAAGGTGAGCAGGCCCGACATGACCGAAAGCAGGATGGCGTAGGGCATGCCCATTGCCAGCAGCACGACGAGGCTGAACAGGAAGATGACGGCCATGCTGATGCTCTGGCCGAAAAGCCAGTGCCGCATGCTGAGGGCGGCGCCGTCGAGCACCTCGTCGACGCGCGCGCGCCGGGCCTTCGGGATGAGGCTGAGGACGATGGCCTTGTAGGCCTCGGGTTCCCAGGCGAGGAACGGAGCGATGAACACGATCGCCACCAGTATCGACATGGCGCTGAAGGCGCGCGGCACGAAGCTCGTGGCTCCTCCGAGCAACGCCTTCGGGTCCGGCAGGATCGCCCGCAGGCCCTCGTGATTGGGGAAGAACTTCGAATCCTGCATCATCGACTGGGCGCGGTCGACCGATGTCCTGATGGCCGAGAGCAGCTCGTTGAACTGATTGACCAGCGTGCTGCCGCTCCACCAGGCAATGGCCGCGAACGCCAGCGTCCCGAGCAGCATGACGAGCAGGAGGCAGACGTGACGGCGCCACGGGAGGACGCGGCGCAGGCCTCGCGTGCCGGCGTCGAGGACGACCGCGAGCACGATGCCGACGGCGAAGGCCGCGACGGCGGTGGAGGCGACCCACAGGATTACCGCTCCGAGCAGGAAGGCGCAGACGATGGCCGCGACGAGCACCGTCTTCCGTGCAAGGCCGACCGATGCGGCTTCCGTTTCGCTGTCGCTCATGTCTCGCTCTCCTGCCGGCGGCATCCGCCGGGTCTCAACGCAACGGCGAAGGTAAGGTTCATGGGGCAGGGACGCCGGTCGCGCGCCGCGGGTCGCGCCCGGCGATCAGGCCACGAGTGCCCCCCTGCCGCAAATGGTGCGGGCCGCCGTCTCGTGGGCGGCGGCGATCGCCTCGCCGAGCCCGGCGCCGGCAAGCCGTGCGGCGAGAAAGGCGCCGTTGAAGGAATTGCCCGCGCCCGTCGTGTCGACCGGGTTCGCCACCGTCCGCGCCTCGACGCTCGCCGTTTCCGTTTCGGACACGCCGAGACAGGCGTGCTCGCCGTTCTTGACGACCACGAGTTCGGCCCCCAGCCCGCGGTAGCGCTCGGCGCAGGCCGCGAGATCCGCATCGCCGAACACGACCTGCTCGTCGGGAAAGGTCGGGAGCACGAGGGAGGCCGTCGCCGCCGCCTCGGAGATCGCGCGGCCCATCTCGGCGATGGAGGGCCACAACCGCGGCCGGATGTTCGGATCGAACACCACGGTGCGGCCCCGGCGGCGCGCCTCGGCGAGGGCGGAGACGAACCGGGCGCGATCGGCGGGGGCGAGGATGGCGAGCGTGACGCCCGAGAAATAGACGATGTCGCTGTCGCCCATGGCCGTGGCGAGATGGTCGGGATCGTCGGCGAGACGCTTGGCGGCCGACTGGTCGCGCCAGTAGGAGAAGTGGCGTTCCACGCCTTCCAGCTCGATGAGGTAGAGCCCCGGCGACGCGTTGGGAACGGCGCGGACATAGTCCGTGCCGATCCCGCTCTCGCCGATGAACCGGACGAGGTCGCGCGACGGCGCATCGTCGCCGACGGTCGTGAAATAGAAGGTCTCCCAGCCGGGCGGCGAAAGCCGGCGGAAATACCAGGCGGTGTTCAGCGTGTCGCCGGCGAAACGCCGGACCCACCCGTCGCCGTCGGCGGTTCGCGAGAACTCTATCATGCACTCGCCGAAGGCCGTCAGCCTCCCGGAACTATCGGACATGGCGTCGGGAACCCCCTCTCACCTTGCGCATTGGCCATTCAACTGGTCTTGTCGGCGTCAGGGATACCCGCCCTTGCCGTGCGCCGCAACAGGTCCGGCCGCAGGGCCGGCGGGGAACCACAGCGAGGGACGATCAGGCAAAGATGACGCGCAGCAACACCAGCGGTTCGGCCAAGGTCGCCTATGCGGCCCTGGCGGGCAATCTCCTCATCGCCGTCACCAAGTTCGGGGCGGCCCTCTACACGGGATCGTCGGCGATGCTGTCGGAGGCGATCCACTCGGTCGTCGACACGGGCAACCAGGGCCTGGTCCTGCTCGGCCTCAGCCGGTCGGCGAAGCCCGCCGACCCCGCCCATCCCTTCGGCTACGGCATGGAGATCTATTTCTGGAGCTTCGTCGTCGCCATGCTCATTTTCGGTCTCGGCGCGGGCGTGTCCTTCTACGAGGGCGTGAGCAAGCTGATGAACCCGGAGCCCATCGAGAGCTTCACGGCGAACTACGTCGTGATCGCCGCCGCCTTCCTTTTCGAGGGGGCGTCGTGGCTGGTCGGCTATCGGGAATTCAATCGCAGCCGCGGGGACGAGGGGATGATCCTCGCCATCCGGCGCTCCAAGGATCCGACGGTCTTCACCGTCCTCTTCGAGGACACGGCGGCGCTGCTCGGCCTCGTCGCGGCGCTCGGCGGCCTGCTCGCGGTTCAGTTCCTGCACGTCCCGTGGGCCGACGCGGCGGCGTCGCTCGTCATCGCGGTGATCCTCGCGGTCGTGGCGACCGGCCTGGCCTACGAGACGAAGGGACTGCTGACGGGCGAGGCGGCAACGGGACCGACGGTCGAGGCCATCCGCCGCATCGCCCTGGACGAAGAGCCCGTCACCGGCATCAACGAATTGAGGACGGTGCATTTCGGGCCATACGACCTCCTGGTGACCATCAGCCTGGATTTCCGGGACGACGCGACCCTTGCCGAAATCGAGGCGACGGTGAGCCGCCTCGAGCGCAACATCCGCGAACGTTTCCCGGGCATCGGCCGGGTCTTCATCGAGACGCAGTCGCGCGAGGATCACGACGCGCTGCGGGATACGGGCATCGCTACGACCGAACCGCGGTCCTGACGTACGGCAGGTGGGAAAAAGGCGATTTCGTGGTTTTGCCGAAAGGGTTGGAACGGGCGTCCGCCGGTTGTCGTTCCGGCGCAGGAACACCAACCCAAAAGGAGTGACCACCATGCCGACCATAAAGGACGCACGAATTGCCCTGCTCGCCACCGACGGTTACGAGCGCTCCGAACTGCGCGTGCCGCTCGACAAGCTGAGAGCGGCCGGAGCCACGGTCGAGATCGTTTCCCTCGACGAGGGCGAGATCAGGAGCTGGGACAAGACGGATTGGGGCGACAGCGTCCCGGTGGACCGCAAGGTCGCCGGCGCCGACGCCGGCGACTACGACGCGATCGTCATCCCCGGCGGCCAGATCAACCCGGACCTCCTGCGCGTAAACGGCGACGCGGTCGCCTTCGTCAAGCGCTTCGTCGAGTCCGGCAAGCCCGTCGCGGCCATCTGCCACGGACCGTGGCTCCTGGTCGAGGCAGACGCACTGCGCGGGCGCCGCGCCACGTCCTATCCCTCCATCCGGACCGACGTGAAGAACGCGGGCGCCGAATGGGTCGACGAGGAAGTCGTCGTCGACGAGGGGATCGTGACATCCCGTTCCCCCAAGGATCTCGACGCCTTCGTCGGCAAGATCATCGAGGAAATCGAGGAAGGCCGCCACGAGAGGCGCGCCGCCTGAGCGGCATGCCTGCCGCACCCAAGTCGATCTCCCCCTCGAGGGGGAGATCCCGGGGAGGACCGGTCGGAGCCTTAATGCGCCGATCGTGCTCCGAGACCCAACAGAAGGAAGGCCACGCCTTCGAAAAGGAATGAAACGCCGGCGAAGATGCCGAGAACGATCAGCGACTCCGGGCCGGAGCCGATCATGAAGGCGACATAGAGGCCCACGACCAGCGATACGATGCCGCCGGCGAGCACGAAGCCCCAGTGGTCGAGCGGCCGGGAGCCCAGCGCAAGCGCAATGCGCACGATGCCGTCGACGATGAACGTGGCAGCCAGGACGAGCGTCAGCGCAACCGCGCCAGCGAGCGGATTGAAGAAGGCGAGGAGGCCGCCGACCAGGTAGACCAGCCCGCTCAGGCTTTGCCATAGCCAAGACTTCCAGCCACGGGCGCTGAAGGCGTGAATGAGCTGGAACACGCCACCGACGATGAAGATGGCGGCGACCCACGTCGTCACCACGAGCCCACCCAGAAGCGGCGCGATGAGGAGGAAGCCCCCACCGACGATCAGGACGATACCGAGGAATATGAGCCAGCCGGAGGACGGGCGCAGTTCATGCGAGAAGCGGGTCAGGGGAGCGTCCGTCATGACAGGTCTCCTTGTCCTCAAACGAAACCGACGCAAAAGAGATAAGCATCGGCTGCGCCCCCGTCCAGCGCCTTCGCCCGCCGGCCGAGAGAATCCGCCTCGATCGTTGCTTCACTGCACGGGAAATGGCGACGGGCGCCGCTTCGGCCACGCTCACCCGGCGGTCGTGAACGGCCCGACGGCCGGACCGGGCGGCCGGGAGGCCCGCTTCCGCCGACCGGCCGACAGGCGCGCGAGCCGTTTGAGCCGCGCCTGGATGCTTCTGTCGGCCGCGGCGGCGAAGGTCATTTCCCCGAACATGGCGGCGGCGCGGTCGAATGCTTCCGGTGCCTCGACCATCGGCAGATGGGCCACGTCGGGGAGAATCACGACGGCCGCGTTCGGCATGCGCCTCGCCGTACTGAGCTGATGCACGGGCGGGACGACGCAGTCCCTCGAGCCGACGATGAACAGCGTCGGCGTCCGGATCGAGGGCAATTCCCCCATGACGGACTGGCCGTAGAGCCAGCGGACGAGGGCGGCGATCTCGTTGAGATCGGATTTGCCGAGCGCCAGCCGGACCTCCTCCTGGGCGAGGGTGGCCGGCTCGGTGTACCATTCGGCCGTGTCGCGGTGCACGCAGGTCAGCGATCCCCGGCGGAACCGCTCCGGCGTCGACACCCAGCGGGCGAGGAGCGTCGTGAAGATCATCCGGCCCATCAGCGGCCAGGAGGCCAGTCGCATGGCGAAACGCCCCGCGCCTTCGAACCGGCCGCAGCCGAACGCCCCGAGCAGGATCATCCTCTCGACGAGCTCGCCGTGCCGCCCTGCCAGGAGCAGCGACATGAAGCCCCCGGTGGAGTGGCCGACCAGCGTGACTTTCTCGCCGGCGAAGTCGCGCCGCAACGCGGCCGCATAGGCCTCGACGATTTCCTCCGCGGAGAGGAGGCCGTTCGCCATGCCCGTCTTCCAGGGATAATGGGCGGGAAGGGGATAGGCGCAGACTCGGCCCGACCGGAGTGAGGGCGGCGCATAGTGGCGCCAGAACTCCGGGGCCATCACCATGCCGGGAAGAAACGCGACGTTTTGCCCCTCAGTCCTGGATATCCAGACCGGATCGGGGGTCGCGAGCATGATGTCCACCTGCGTCTTGCAGAAAGCCCGGCGACCGCCTGGGCCACCGCCTTCGAAAAATGCGGGACGGCGGCATTGGTTCCTCCGCCGACAACATGTCGCAGCCAAGCGCGCGGCCGGGAAAGGGAACGATTCGGCGGCGGAGAGGTTGGAACCATGACAGAACCGGAGGACGCAGCGATGACGAACCCCAATCCGAAGCGCTCGACCATACCCGCCGATCCGCCGCAGACGCTTTCCCTCTACCGGCTCGTGCCGATTGCCGCCGCCAACGACCCGCGCTGGGACATGGCGACCTATCAGGGCGAAGCGGTCGTGCGGGCATACTCCCCCGCGGATGCCAGGCTCGTGGCCGCCGATGCGGAAGCCGACTTCCGCGACGTACCGGCGGCGCCGGGCGACGGTAAGACCACCGACATGGCGAGCGCCTTCCGAGACGACAAGCTTTATACGGTCGTCGACGAGGAACCGGGCGAGACCCCGGCCGATGGGCCGCGGGCCGTCGTTTCCGGCGACATCCTTCGCGACGTCATCGCGGCAAAGGTCGACCGGGAAAACTAAAGACCGAATTTCAGGAAAGTGGGATCCGGCTTTTTGGCCGGATTTGCGCAGGCGAGCGGCGTGCCGCCCGCCTGCGCTGGGCTGTTGCCCTAAGTCCTAGCGTCCACGGCTGTCCGAAGATCCGCCATGGCTGCTGCCGTTGCCGGAGTTGTTGCCGTGGTTGCTGCCATGGCTGCCGCCGTGACCGCCGCCATCATGGCCGCCGCCGCCGTGCCCGCCGCCACCGGAGTGACCGCCGCCACCGTGCCCGCTGCCACCGTGACGCCGCCGCCACCGTGACCGCCGCCACCGTGACCGCCGCCGCCACCGTGGCCGCCGCCACCGTGACCGCCGCCACCATGGCCGCTGCCACCGTGACCGCCGCCACCATGACCGCCGCCGCCACCGTGACCGCCGCCATCATGACCGCCGCCACCGTGACCGCCGCCACCGTGACCGCCGCCGCCACCGTGACCGCCGCCATCATGACCGCCGCCGCCGCCGTGACCGCCGCCACCGTGGCCGCCGCCACCGTGACCGCCGCCACCATGACCGCCGCCACCGTGGCCGCCGCCACCGTGACCGCCGCCACCATGGCCGCCGCCGCCGTGACCGCCGCCACCGTGACCGCCGCCACCATGACCGCCGCCACCGTGACCGCCGCCACCGTGACCGCCGCCACCGTGACCGCCGCCACCGTGACCGCCGCCACCGTGACCGCCGCCACCGTGGCCGCCGCCACCGTGACCGCCGCCACCATGGCCGCCGCCACCGTGACCGCCGCCGCCGTGGCCGCCGCCGCCGTGACCGCCGCCGCCGTGACCGCCGCCGCCGTGACCGCCGCCACCGTGACCGCCGCCACCGTGACCGCCGCCGCCGTGACCGCCGCCGCCGTGACCGCCGCCACCGTGGCCGCCGCCACCGTGACCGCCGCCACCGTGACCGCCGCCGCCGTGGCCGCCGCCACCGTGGCCGCCACCGCCAGTGCCGCCACCACCGGTGCCACCACCGCCAGTGCCGCCACCACCGCCAGTGCCGCCACCACCGGTGCCACCACCGCCAGTGCCGCCACCGCCTGTGCCGCCGCCGCCGCCCGAGCGACCGCCGTTACGTCCGTTGGAGTTGAGGCCGCTGCCTTCGCCGATATTCGTCGATTGGTCCCGGATGACCGACGTCGTCAAGGGCGGACATTTGGAGGGATCGAATTCGGGCGACGCCCGGTATTCCGAACTGCACGCTTTTCCCAGCGCCGCGACACCGAGCCCTTGGGCCGACGCCGCTCCTACGTAGGCTCCGGACGAATAAAGACCCGCGAGCAAGAGAATTAAGACTGACCGTCTTGGATTGATACGCAACGCCATTACGCAACTCCGAAAGGTAACAAACCGCATCTGCTCCTTTATAAACGATTTCTTAAATGTGTTCCTGCAAATTTACTAATCCTTAAGGATTAGATGGCAAGTTCACCTGGGGCATTCGCTTGTGGGTGGATCGAGCGTGGTATTATCCAGGACAGCCTTCGCCGTAATGGCCGGCGCGGCCTTGTGCGCCAGCGGTTGTAGCCCGACGGTCACGGGCTCGATCGACGTCAATCCGACCGGCTCTATCGGCCGGCCGGCCCTCATGAAGACCTACGGGGACGCTCTCGCCCCACCCTCCTTCTACAGCTTCTGTAGTAGGGAAAAGAGGCTATGCAGCACCAAGGGCAAACGCGACCCGGTCGCGTTGAACGCCGAGCGCATCGGGCAGCTGCAGAGCGTCAACGCGTCCGTGAACGCGAGCGTCCGGGAAGTTCCGGATTCCGTCAGCGAAGGCGCGGAGGACGTCTGGACCGTGGCCACCAGCGTCGGGGACTGCGAGGACATCGCGATCCTGAAGAAGAAGCGCCTGATGGCCCTCGGCTGGCCCGCCTCCAGCCTGCTCCTGACGGTCGTTCGTCCGCGCTTTTCGGACGAGGGCCACACCTTGCTGACCGTGCGTACGGACTCCGGCGATTTCGTCCTCGACAACCTGAACAACAGCGTCAAGCCGTGGACGAGTACGTCCTACCGCTATTACGCGCGCCAGTCGGTGGCCCGGCAGGGCGGATGGGAATTCATTCGCGAGCCGACGACCTGACGCCGCTTTCTCCCCGAACGGCGCCGCGCGCCCAGTCGCGAAGGTCGGCAAGCAGCGGCCTCAACGTCTCCCGCACCTGCGCGGCACGCGCCGGCGAGTAGGGGGCCGGCTCGGGATCGGGCGATTCCTCCATGTAGGCACGGCAGGCGAGTTCCATCTGCACCGCGTGCACGCCGCCGGCGGGATCCGCCAGGCTGCGCGTGATCCAGCCGCCGGTGAACCGGCCGTTCGCCACCGTCGAAAATCCCGACTGCATGCACGCCGTCTCCACGATTTCCTGCACGCGGGGATCGCAGCTCCTCCCCCGGTCGGTTCCGATGTTGAACACCGGAAGCTCGCCTTCGAAGAGGCGCGGGATGACGGACCGGATCGAATGGCAGTCGTAGAGCACCACCGTGGGATGGCGCAGGCGCAGGCGCGCGATCTGCGTGGCCAGGGCGGCGTGATAGGGATCGAAATAGGCCTTTCGGCGGGCGGCGACCTCCTCCGCGTCCGGCTCCCGTCCGGGCTTGTAGAGCGGCTCGCCGGCAAAGGTGGTGAGCGGGCAGAGGCCGGTGGTCGCCTGGCCCGGATAGAGCGAGGCGCCCGAGGGATCGCGGTTGACGTCGACCACGGTGCGCGAGATCGAGGTGCGGACGATCGTGGCGTCGAGGTCGGCCGCGAAATCGTAGAGCCTGTCGATCCACCAGTCGGTGTCCGTCCGGGCGAGCGGCAGCGACAGGAGCGCGGCGGCGATCTCCTGCGGTATGTCGGTTCCCGTATGGGGCAGGCTGACGAGAAGCGGCGAGTGCCCCTCGCGAACGGTAAGCCAGGTCATTCCTCTTCTCCCGATATCGCCGGCAGCATGCCGGCGGCGACGGTCGCGGCCAGCGCCCCCGTGCGGACCAGCCCTGCCGCGGCCGCGATGTCCGGCGCGAAGTGGCGGTCGTCCTCCAGATGCGGCACCGAGGCGCGGACGAGGGCACGGACCGCCTCGAGGCTGGCACTGGAGGCGAGCGGCGCATGGAAGTCGCAGCCCTGCGCCCCGGCCAGGACCTCGATGCCGACGATGTTGGCCGCGTTCGCCGCCATCGGCGACAGGCGGCGCGCGCCGTGCGCGGCCATGGACACATGGTCTTCCTGGTTGGCCGAGGTCGGTATCGAATCGACGCTGGCCGGGAAGGCGCGCTGGCGGTTCTCCGCGACGAGCGCGGCCGCGGTCACCTGCGGTATCATGAAGCCCGAATTCAGGCCGGGCCGCGGCGTCAGGAATGCGGGAAGACCGGAAAGCGCGGGATCGACCAGCATCGCAATGCGGCGTTCGGCGAGCGAGCCGATCTCGCAGATCGCCATGGCGATCTCGTCCGCGGCGAAGGCGACGGGCTCGGCATGGAAATTGCCGCCGGAGACGACGTCGTCGTCCTCGGCAAAGACCAGGGGGTTGTCGGACACGCCGTTCGCCTCCGCCGCCAGCGTGGCGGCGGCCCTGCGAAGGAGGTCCAGGCACGCCCCCATCACCTGCGGCTGGCAGCGCAGGCAATAGGGGTCCTGAACCCGCGCGTCCCCGACGAGGTGCGAGGCGCGGATGGCGCTTCCGCTCATCAGGTCTCGCAGCGTGCGGGCGACCTCGATCTGTCCCGGCTGGCGGCGCACGGCGTTGATGCGCGCATCGAAGGGGCCGTCGGAGCCGCGCGCGGCGTCCGTCGACAGCGCGCCGGCGACGAGGGCGGCGTGAAAGACGCGTTCGGCCTCGAACAGGCCGGCAAGGGCGAGCGCGGTCGAGACCTGCGTTCCGTTGAGGAGCGCCAGCCCTTCCTTCGGCGCGAGTTCGAGCGGCTCCAGGCCCGCATCGGAGAGCGCCTTGGCCGCCGGCACGGGCCGCCCGTCGACGAGAAAGTCGCCGACGCCGAGAAGGGCGGCCGTAAGGTGCGCGAGCGGCGCGAGGTCGCCCGACGCACCGACCGAGCCTTGCGCGGGTATGAGCGGCAAGAGGCCGCGGTCGAGACAGGCCGAAAGCATCTCGACGGTCGACCAGCGCACGCCGGAAAAGCCCTGCGCGAGGCTCGCGATCTTCAGCGCCATGACGAGACGGACGACGGAGGCCTCCAGCGGGTCGCCGACGCCGGCCGCGTGGGAGAGCACGATGTTGCGTTGCAGGCGGGCGAGGTCCGCGTCGGGAATGCGCACGCTCGCGAGCTTGCCGAAACCGGTATTGATTCCGTAGACCGGCTCGCCCTTCGCCACGATCCTCTCGACCGTCCGGGCGGCCGCCTCCACGGCGGTCCTGGCGCGCGCATCGACCCTGCACCCGGCGCCGAAATGGATCTCGCGCCAGGCGGAGAGGGGGACCCTGCCCGGTACGATCCGCAGGGCAGGGGTCATCGGCCCCTCCAGACGCGCTTGTGGAGGGGATTGAAACCGATCCGGTAGACCAGTTCGGCCGGCCGTTCGATGTCCCAGATGGCGAGATCGCACCATTTGCCGGGCTCGATCGTCCCGCTCTGCGCCGACAGGCCGAGCGCCCGGGCGGCCTCGCGGGTCACCCCGGCCAGGACCTCGTCGACGGTGAGGCGGAAGAGCGTCGCGGCCATGTTCATCACGGTCAGGAGCGAGGTGATCGGCGAGGTGCCCGGATTGGCGTCGGTCGCCACGGCCATGGGCACGGCGTGGGCGCGGAAGGCGTCGACCGGCGGGAGCCGGCTTTCGCGAAGGGTGTAGAAGGCCCCCGGCAGGAGCACCGCGACGCTGCCGGCGGCCGCCATCGCCCGCACGCCGTCCTCGTCGGTGCACTCCAGGTGGTCGGCCGAAAGCGCGCCGTAGGAGGCCGCGAGCGCGGCCCCGTGAAGGTTCGACAACTGGTCGGCGTGAAGCTTGACCGGCAGGCCGAGTTCCTTCGCCTTGTCGAAGACGCGGGCGATCTCGCCGGCGTCGAAGGCGATGGTCTCCAGGAAACCGTCGACGGCATCGGCGAGCCCCTCGGCGGCGACCGCAGGCAGGATGCGGTCGACCACCAGGTCGACATAGCCCGTACGGTCGTCCTTGAACTCCGGCGGCAGCGCGTGGGCGGCAAGGCAGGTCGTGACGACCGAGATCCTGCGTCGCTCGGCGAGCGCCCTTGCCGCGCGCAGCATGGCCAGCTCGGTCTCGACGTCCAGGCCGTAGCCGGACTTGATCTCCACCGTGGTGACACCCTCCGCGAGCAGCCGGTCGAGCCGGGCCCCGGCACTCGCCGCCAGGTCCGTGACGCTCGCCTGCCGCGTCGCCTTCACGGTCGAGACGATGCCGCCGCCGGCGCGCGCGATCTCCTCGTATCCGGCGCCTTCCAGGCGCATCTCGAATTCGAGCGCCCGGTCGCCGCCATGAACGAGATGGGTGTGGCAGTCGATGAAGCCCGGCGTGATCCAACGCCCGGCCAGGTCGTAGGTGATGACCTCGCCGTCGGCGACGGGCATGTCGCCCATGGCGCCGACCCAGGCGATCCGGCCGTCGGCACCGGCGAGCACGGCGCCCTTCTCGATCACGCCGAGCCCGGGCGATCCGGGCGCGAGCGTCGCCACGCGCGCATTCGTCCAAAGAGTCTGCATCGCTCTCCCTTGGCCTCCTCCGTTTTCGCCGGTCGCCTTCTAAGCCGCGGCGAGCCTCGTCACCGCGGCGGCGAACGCTCCGTCGATCTCTTCGTCGCGCGGGTGCCGACCGTCCCGGATCCGCCAGGTCCCGTCCACCATCACGTCGCGAACCGCCTTCCCGCCGAGTGCGAAGATCCAGCGGTCGAGCCGCGTATCGCCTTCGGCCGCCGCGATGAAGGGATGGCGGTCGTCGAGCACGGTCAGCCGCGCAGGCGCGCCCGCCGCGATCCCCCATTTGTCGTCTCCGAGAGCACGTGCGCCGCCGGCAAGCGCTGCCGCGAAGAGGTCCCGCCCGTTCGAGCGCGCCGGCCCGTCGGTCAGTCGAAGCCGGCGCTCGTCGCGCAGGCGCTGGCCGTATTCCAGCAGGCGGAGCTCCTCGGCAGGGTCCGTCGACACCTGGCTGTCCGAGCCGATGCCGAAGAAGCCGCCGGCGGCACGGAACGCGGTCGCCGGAAAGATGCCGTCGCCGAGGCTGCCCTCCGTCGTCGGACAGAGGCCGACCGTGGCGTCGCTGCCGGCGATCCGGGCGATCTCCTCGCCGGTGGAATGGGTGGCATGGATCAGGCACCAGCCCGCATCGACCGGCATCTCGTCCAGGAGCCAGGAGACCGGCGTCCGGCCCGACCATCGCAGGCAACCCTCGACCTCCCGCCGCTGCTCGGCGACGTGGATATGCACCGGCCCCGGCAGCTTCGCCGCGAGGATCGCGCGCATTTCGTCCGGTGTCGCGGCACGGAGGGAGTGAAAGGCGTAGCCGAGGCGCACCCCGGCCTCGCTTGTGACGGGACGAAGTTCCGAGACGAGGCGAAGAAAGCCGTCTATGTCGTTGACGAAGCGCCGTTGTCCTTCGGATGGTGGGGCGCCGCCGAAGTCGCCGTGGGCGTAGAAGGCGGGCAGCAGGGTCATGGCGATGCCGCTCGCCCGGGCGGCCGCGATCAGCGCCTCGGCGGCCTCGGTCCGGCGGGCGTAGGGCCGACCGTCGACGTCGTTGTGCAGGTAGTGGAATTCGCCGACATGCGCCGTTCCGCACTTCAGCATGTCGACGTAGAGGCGGGCGGCGATCGCCTGCATGTCGGCGGGCGCGATCGCGCCGGCGATGCGGTACATCGTCTCCCGCCACGTCCAGAACGTGTCCTCGACGGGGCCGGACACTTCCGCAAGGCCCGCCATGACGCGCTGGAAGGCGTGGGAATGCAGGTTGGCGAGCGCCGGCACGACAGGGCCGTTCGCGCGCTCGTCCGAGGGGTGCGGGGCGGCCCCGGCCTCGACCGCCGCGATGGTGCCGTCGGGGGCGAACGCAACGCGCACGTCCTTCGCCCAGCCCTCCGGCAGCAGGGCATCAGCGGCAAAGAGTTGGCGGTCAGGTTCATGTGGCATATCGAGCGAACCGGTGCTAACTTGTAAAGACAACCATATTCGGAATCCGATCCGGCGCAAGCGGAATTCCGGCCTCCTTGCAAAGCCGCCGGATCCACGGCTCTATGCCGCGGGGAGGAACGTCGCATGGCGGAACAGGAAGAACGTCTTGCCGGCGCGCTGTCCACGCCGGGCCCGCTCTATCTGGGCCTGAAGCAGGAGATCCGCCGGCGCATCGAGAACCGCGAATGGCCGCCGGACCACCGCATTCCGTCCGAGCACGCGCTGGTGAAAAGCTTCGGCGTCAGCCGCATGACGGCGAACCGGGCGCTGCGGGAACTGGCGCACGAGGGGCTGATCCGCCGGGTCCAGGGCGTCGGATCGTTCGTCAGCCAGCCGAAGGGCGTGTCTGCGCTGGTGGAGGTGCGCAACATCGCGGAGGAAGTGCGGGAGCGCGGCCACCTCCACAGATCCAGCGTCGCCCGGCTGTCGGCGGAGACGGGCAAGCCGGCGGCGTGCGAGGCCCTCGGCCTGCCGCCCGGGTCCGAAGTCTTCCACTCCGTCATCGTGCATTACGAGAACGACGTCCCGGTGCAGATCGAGGACCGCCTCGTCAATCCGTTCGCCGCCCCGGACTATCTCGCGCAGGATTTCGTCGCCGCCACGCCGAATGCCTATCTCACCGGCGTCGCGCCGATCTCGCGTGCCGAGCAGAGCGTCGAGGCGGTCCTGCCGCAGGACTGGGAATGCGACCTCCTGGACATCGCGCGCGGCGAGCCGTGCCTGTCGGTCCGCCGCCGGACCTGGTCGGCCGGCCGCACGGTGACCACGGCGCGGCTCGTCTACCCGGGCTCGCGCTATCGCCTCGAAGGCGCCTTCGGCGGCTGATTCGGCTTGCCGGCGCGCCGGAAAGGTGTAGCCTGCGATAGGATGTATATACAAGTCGGAGGATGATGCCATGCTCAGCAATCGACGGTTCCGGGACATCGAGATCCGCGCGCCCCGCGGCAGCCGGCTTTCGGCCCGCTCGTGGCTGACGGAAGCGCCGCTGCGCATGCTGATGAACAACCTCGATCCGGACGTCGCGGAAAACCCGAAGGAACTCGTCGTCTATGGCGGGATCGGCCGGGCGGCCCGCGACTGGGATTGTTTCGACGCCATCGTCGAAACGCTCAGGCGCCTGGAGGCCGACGAGACGCTGCTCGTCCAGTCGGGCAAGCCCGTGGGCGTCTTCCGCACCCATGCCGACGCCCCGCGCGTCCTGATCGCCAATTCGAACCTCGTGCCGCACTGGGCCGACTGGACGCATTTCAACGAGCTCGACCGGCTCGGCCTGGCGATGTACGGACAGATGACGGCGGGATCCTGGATCTATATCGGATCGCAGGGAATCGTTCAGGGCACCTACGAGACCTTCGCGGAGGCCGGCCGGCAGCACTATGGCGGCGATCTTTCCGGCCGCTGGGTGCTGACGTCGGGTCTCGGCGGCATGGGCGGCGCGCAGCCCCTGGCGGCGACCATGGCGGGAGCCTCCTGCCTCGCGGTGGAGTGCCGCCAGCAGAGCATCGATTTCCGCCTGCGGACCCGGTATGTCGACAGGCAGGCGCGCGATCTCGACGAGGCGCTGGCGATGATCGGCGAGGCGACGGGCAGCGGCGAGGCGGTCTCCGTCGCGCTGCTCGGCAACGCCGCCGAGGTGCTGCCGGAGATGGTGCGCCGCGGCGTGCGCCCCGATCTCGTGACCGACCAGACCTCCGCCCACGATCCGCTCAACGGATACCTGCCGGCCGGCTGGAGCTGGGAGGAGTATCGCGAGCGCGCCGCCAGCGATCCCCACGGCACCGTCGCGGCGGCGAAGCGGTCCATGGCGCGCCATGTCGAGGCGCTGCTCGCCTTTCACGAGGCCGGCGTCCCGACCTTCGACTACGGCAACAACATCCGGCAGATGGCCAAGGACGAGGGCGTTTCGAACGCCTTCGCCTTTCCGGGCTTCGTGCCGGCCTATATCCGCCCGCTGTTCTGCAGGGGCGTGGGGCCTTTCAGGTGGGCGGCGCTTTCGGGAAACCCCGACGACATCGCCCGGACCGACGCCAAGGTGAAGGAACTGATCCCCGACGATCCGCAGTTGCATACCTGGCTCGACATGGCCGCGGCCCGCATCTCCTTCCAGGGCCTGCCGGCACGCATCTGCTGGGTCGGCCTCGGCGATCGCCACCGCCTCGGACTGGCCTTCAACGAAATGGTCGCCAGCGGCGAGCTCGAGGCGCCCGTGGTCATCGGCCGCGACCATCTCGATTCGGGTTCCGTGAGCTCTCCCAATCGCGAGACCGAATCGATGCAGGACGGCTCGGACGCCGTCTCGGACTGGCCGCTTCTCAACGCGCTTCTGAATTGCGCCAGCGGCGCGACCTGGGTGTCCCTTCACCACGGCGGCGGCGTCGGCATGGGCTATTCGCAGCATGCCGGCATGGTGGTCTGCTGCGACGGGACGCCGGAGGCATCGAAACGGATCGCCCGCGTGCTCTGGAACGACCCGGCGACCGGCGTCATGCGGCACGCGGACGCCGGCTACGGCGACGCGATCGACTGTGCCCGCGCAAAGGGGCTCGATCTTCCGATGATCGGGCGGACCACATGAAATTTCGTCGATATTGGCCTTGCATAGCAGCCGCCAAGCCTTTAGGAAGCTGTCGCCGCGGAGCACGCCTCCGCCTTCAGTCGGAGTGTAGCGCAGCCTGGTAGCGCACCTCGTTCGGGACGAGGGGGTCGCAGGTTCAAATCCTGCCACTCCGACCATGTTTTCCCGTTGTTTGAGCCCGGCCATATCAATATTTGCCCCCGAGATTCGGGGCGACGGTGATGGGCCGTAGGCGGGTTCGGGTGCCGGTCTCGTTTCCGTCGTGGGCAACCGTCGATAATTGTGCGGACTTTCCCGGAATGGGATAGGTTGGGCGCAGGTCGCGACGAACGAGCGCCGGCGCGGTGGATCCCTTCCGCGCCGCTCGGCGTTGCGGCCTCGTCGGTCGGGGCCTCCGATCGGCGGAAAATGCCTTCCAGATCCGAACCGCACATATGACAGCAGACAATCGAAGAGAGCACCGGGCCCGGGTCCTGAAACGCGGTCTCATCGTCGCCGGGAGCAACCGGCCGGAGATCGCCTGCGCGATCCGGAACATGCATTCCCACGGCGCCGAACTGAAGATCCTTCCCGAAGACCCGGTGCCCGGAGAGTTTCTCCTCTACGTCCCGCACGACGGGGTGACCTATCGCTGCGTTCTGCGCTGGCGCCGCAACGACCGATGCGGGGTCGAGTTCACCGGTACGCAGCAGAAGCCCCGCGGCACCTACGGCTGAGCCCGTTTTCTGCCTCAAGCGGCAGGACGCGCAGCGGCCGGCTTCTCCTTCGGACGGAAGCCACGGGAGCTTCCGTCAGTCGTTCATCCGTTCGAGCTGGTGGTTGAAATAGAGCGCGACGAGGGTGCAGACCGAGCCCGAGAGCAGGTAGACGCCAACGGCGATGAGGCCGAACCGGGCGTTCAGCCCGAGCGCCACGAGCGGCGCGAAGCCGGCTCCGATCAGCCAGGCCAGGTCCGAGGTGATCGCTGCTCCGGTGTAGCGGTAAAGGCGCTGGAAGTTCGATGCGAGCGCGCCGGACGCCTGGCCGAAGGAGAGCCCGAGCACCGCGAAGCCGGCGATCACGATCGTATCCTCGCCGATCAGTCCCTGGCCGTAGAGGAAGGGCGTGGCGAAACTGCCGAGCCCGATCGCCACGGCGCAGGCCGCAAGCAGCTTGCGACGGCCGATCCGGTCGGCCAGGACGCCCGACAGGACGATGGCGACGGCCCCGACTGCACCGCCCGCCATCTGGACCAGCAGGAAGTCGCTGACGGCGTGATGCGTGTAGAGAAAGACCCAGCTGAGCGGAAACACGGTCACCAGGTGGAAGAGGGCATAGGTCGCCAGCGGGACGAAAGCGCCCATGAGAACGGTGGAGCCGTTGGTCCGAAGCATCTCGCCGATGCGCTCCGCTCCGAGTTCGTTGCGCTCGAGCAGCGAGCCGAATTCTTCGGTCACGACGAGGCGCAGGCGCGCGAACAGGGCGACGACGTTGATCGTGAACGCCACGAAGAACGGATATCTCCAGCCCCAGGCGAGGAAGTCGGCCGTCGACAGGCTCATCAGGAAATAGGCGAACAGCGCCGAGGCGAGGATGAAGCCGACGGGCGCCCCGAGTTGAGGCATCATCGCATACCAGCCACGCCGGTGCGGCGGCGCGTTCAGCGCGAGAAGCGAGGCCAGGCCGTCCCAGGCCCCGCCGAGGCCGATGCCCTGGACGAAGCGCATGAAGCAGAGGAAGTAGATCGAAAAGGCCCCCGCGTCGTCGTAGCTCGGCAGGAATGCGATGCCGGCCGTGGAGGCGCCGAGAACGAACATGGCGACCGTCAGCTTGACGCCGCGCCCGTGCCGCCGGTCGATCCTCATGAAGATCGCCGAGCCGATCGGCCGTGCGATGAAGGCCAGCGAGAAGATGGCGAACGAGTAGAGCGTGCCCGTCACCGGGTCGACCGCCGGAAACAGGAGTCTCGGGAACACGATCACGGAGGCGATCGCGTATACGAAGAAATCGAAGAACTCGGAGGAACGGCCGATCACGACGCCGATGGCGATTCGTCCCGGCTCGACGGGCCGCCGCACATGCGATTCCCGCATGTCCCTTTCGAGCCGCGAAGACGGCGTGTCCGCATATGACTGGTTGGCTGTGCTCATTGACTTCTCTCGGTGCGGCCGGTGGGGTAGCGAAGCGGATCGCTTTCCTCCAGAATGCGGCGAATATGAGCCGCGTCGTGCCGTGCGTCAAATAGCTCCAAGCGGTTTTGCGCGCAAATCGGCGGCGTCGCGGGCCCATGCGTCAAAATGGGGGATGACACGACGGCCCAAACTGGTTAGCAGGTGCAGCAATTCCGCGGGGGGTGAAGGACGGCCGCTCCCGACGTGCCTTTCGCCCCGGAACCGGAAGTGCCTGCCGGCGGGCGACGAGCCGATCCGGGCGGCCGAAGACACCGAGACCAAAACGGCGCGGCGACGATGCGCCTCGAGATCGCAGAACGACGAATGACGAAAAGACCGCGCAAGACGATCCTGGTTTTCCCGCTCATGCTGCTGCTGGGCGGTTGCAGCATGGTCGTGATGGACCCGTCGGGCCACGTCGCGGCCCAGCAGCGCGACCTCATCGTCATCTCCTCGATCCTGATGCTGCTCATCATCGTTCCGGTGATGGCGCTCACGGTCTTCTTCGCGTGGAAATACCGGCAGTCGAACCGCGACGCCGAGTACGATCCCGAATGGCACCATTCGACGCAGCTGGAAGTGATCATCTGGTCGGCGCCGCTTGCGATCATCATCGCGCTCGGCGCCGTCACCTGGCTCAGCACGCATACGCTCGATCCCTATCGGCCCCTCGAGCGGATCTCGTCCTCGACGCCGGTGACCAAAGACACGAAGCAGCTCGACGTCGAGGTGGTCGCGCTCAACTGGAAATGGCTGTTCATCTATCCCGACCAGGGCTTCGCGACGGTCAACGAGCTGGCCGCGCCGGTCGATGCGCCGATCAATTTCAAGATCACCTCCGCGGACATCATGAACTCGTTCTTCGTCCCCGCGCTTGCCGGCCAGATCTACGCCATGGCCGGCATGGAGACGAAGCTTCACGCCGTCATCAACAAGGCCGGCGTCTACGACGGCTTCTCGGCCAACTTCAGCGGTGACGGCTTTTCCCACATGAACTTCAAGTTCCACGGCATGCCCCAGGCGGACTTCGACAAGTGGGTGGAGAAAGTGAAGTCCTCCGGATCGAAGCTCGATACCGCCGCCTACAACGACCTCGCCAAACCCAGCGAAGACGTTCCGGTGAAATACTATTCGTCCGTGGATCCCGATCTTTACGAGAAGATCCTCAACATGTGCGTGGACCCGTCGCAGACCTGCATCAAGGACATGGCCGCCGCCGGGGGGATGGGCAAGATGCAGATGTCGCACGACGGCGGGCACGAGGCGAAACCCTCGGGCGAGGCGGGGAGCGGAGACGCCGGCAGCGCTGACGGCAACAAGGATGCCGCGCCAGCGCGATAGGCGCCGCGAAGAACCCGGCCTCGGCCGTCAATCGATGGAAAGAGCGAAGCAAAGACCATGTTCTCCAACCCGGAACTTTGGAAATTCATCTTCGGCCGGCTGACCTGGGATTCGATTCTTCCCGAGACGATCGTGTTCTACACGTTCTTCGTGGTGGCGGCCGGCGGGCTGGCCGTCGTTGCGCTCGTCACCTACTACCGCTGGTGGGGCTATCTCTGGCACGAATGGGTCACGAGCATCGATCACAAGAAGATCGGCGTGATGTACATGATCCTCGGGCTGGTGATGTTCGTCCGCGGCTTCTCCGACGCCATCATGATGCGCGCCCAGCAGGCCGTCGCCTTCGGGCCGCACGAGGGCTACCTGCCGCCGGAACACTACGACCAGATCTTCACCGCCCACGGCGTCATCATGATCTTCTTCGCCGCGATGCCGTTCGTCACGGGCCTGATGAACTTCGTCGTCCCGATGCAGATCGGCGCGCGGGACGTCGCGTTCCCGTTCCTCAACAATTTCAGCTTCTGGATGACCTCCGCCGGTGCGATCATCGTCATGATCTCGCTGTTCGTCGGGGAGTTCGCCAAGACGGGCTGGCTCGCCTATCCGCCGCTTTCGGAGCTTGCCGCAAGTCCGGGAACCGGCGTCGACTACTACATCTGGGGCCTGCAGGTCGCCGGGCTCGGCACGCTCCTGTCCGGCGTGAACCTCGTGGCGACCATCGTGAAGATGCGCGCCCCCGGCATGAGCATGATGAAGATGCCCGTCTTCACCTGGACGGCGCTCTGCACGAACATCCTCATCGTCGCGGCCTTTCCGGTGCTGACCGCCGTCCTCGCGCTGCTCGCGCTCGACCGGTACGGCGGCACGCATTTCTTCACGAACGTCGCCGGCGGCAACGTGATGATGTACATCAACCTCATCTGGATCTGGGGCCATCCGGAGGTCTACATCCTCATCCTGCCGTGCTTCGGCATCTATTCCGAGGTCGTCGCCACCTTCTGCGGCAAGCGCCTTTTCGGCTACGCCTCCATGGTCTACGCCACGGTCGTCATCACGATCCTTTCCTACCTGGTCTGGCTGCACCACTTCTTCACCATGGGGTCGGGGGCGAGCGTCAATTCCTTCTTCGGCATCACGACGATGATCATCTCGATCCCGACCGGGGCGAAGATGTTCAACTGGCTCTTCACGATGTACCGGGGGCGCATCCGCTTCGAGCTGCCGATGATGTGGACGATCGCCTTCATGCTGACCTTCGTCATCGGCGGCATGACCGGCGTGCTCCTCGCCGTCCCGCCGGCCGACTTCGTGCTGCACAACTCGCTGTTCCTGATCGCGCATTTCCACAACGTGATCATCGGCGGCGTCGTGTTCGGCGTGTTCGCCGGCATAAGCTACTGGTTTCCGAAGGCCTTCGGCTTCAAGCTCGAGCCGTTCTGGGGCAAGGTGTCGTTCTGGCTCTGGGTTCCCGGCTTCTATCTCGCCTTCATGCCGCTCTACGTGCTCGGCCTGATGGGCGTGACGCGGCGGCTCAATCATTTCGACGATCCGTCGCTGCAGATCTGGTTCGTCATCGCCGCCATCGGCGCGGTGATGATCGCCGGCGGGATCGCGGCGTTCTTCGTGCAGATCGCCGTCAGCATCGTCAAACGCGAGGAGCTGCGCGACGTCACCGGCGATCCATGGGACGGCCGCACCCTCGAATGGTCGACCTCCTCGCCGCCGCCGGAGTACAATTACGCGTTCACGCCCGTCGTCTACGACCACGATGCGTGGTGGGACATGAAGCGGCGCGGCTACGTGCGCCCGCTGGAGGGCTTCAGGCCGATCCACATGCCGAAGAACACGGCGACCGGCGCCATCATCGCCTTCCTTTCGATCGGCTTCGCCTTCGGCATGATCTGGTACATGTGGTGGTTGGCGCTCCTGTCCTTCGTCTGCATGATCGCCGTGGCGATCGGCCATACATTCAACTACAGCCGCGACTTCAACATTCCGGCCGAACGAGTCGCCAAGGTCGAGCAGGAGCGTTCCGCGCTGCTCGCGCAGCACGCCTGAGGGGGTAACGATGGCAGACGACCGCGCCCTTGAGGCCGCCGAAAGGCCTGTCTTCTACCTGACCGAGGAGCCGCACGCATCGTCCAGCACGATGCTCGGCTTCTGGATCTACATCATGAGCGACACGCTCATCTTCGCCGTCCTGTTCGCGACGTTCGGCGTGCTGAGCCACAGTTTCGCCGGCGGACCGACGGCGAAGGATATCCTCGAACTCCCGACCGTCGCGGTGAACACCGCGATGCTGCTGGTCTCGTCCATCACCTGCGGCTTCGCCATGCTGGCCATGGAACGAGGCGACCGGAAGGGAACCCTGACCTGGCTGGCCGTCACCGGCGTCTTCGGCGCGATCTTCGTCGGGCTGGAACTGCACGAATTCGCCGGCCTCATGGCCGAAGGCGCGACGCCTCAGCGCAGCGCCTATCTCTCCGCCTTCTACACCCTGGTCGGCACCCACGGCACCCACGTCACCGTCGGCATCGTCTGGCTGATCACCCTGATGGTCCAGGTGGCGACGAAGGGGCTCGGCGAGGCCAACCGGCGACGCCTGATGTGCTTCAGCATGTTCTGGCACTTCCTCGACGTCATCTGGATCGGCGTCTTCTCCTTCGTCTACCTGCTTGGAGTCCTGCAATGACCTCCGAGGCCCCCCATGCCCATCACCCCGATCCCGTCCACGGCGACGAGCCGGCGCACGGCTCCCGGAAGGGCTATCTGACGGGCTTCGGCCTGTCGGTGATCCTCACCGCAATCCCGTTCTGGCTGGTCATGAGCGGCGTCCTGTCGAGCTCGACGGCGACGGCGGTGATCGTTCTCCTCCTCGCCGTCGTGCAGATCGTCGTCCACATGATCTACTTCCTCCACCTCGATGCGCGGTCCGAAGGCGGCTGGAACATGCTGGCGCTGATCTTCACCGTCATCCTCGTCTTCATCACGCTGACCGGCTCGCTCTGGGTCATGTATCACCTCAACGTCAACATGATGCCGGGCATGATGACGGCGAATCCGAGCTGACGCCCCGCCCGCCGGCCGTCATGGAAGGACCACGCACCGCCCGGCGCCGACGCATTCTGGCGGGGCTGGCGGCGCTGGTGCTGTTCGCCGCCTTCACCGCCCTGGGCATCTGGCAGCTGGAGCGGCGGAGCTGGAAGCTCGCCCTGATATCGAGAGTGGACGCGCGCGTGCACGCGGCCCCGGTCCCGGCACCCGGGCCGGCGGCATGGTCCGGCGTCGACGCCGCACGTGACGGCTATCGCCACGTCCGTCTTTCGGGGATCTTCCTGGACGGAAAGGACACCTTCGTCTACGCCCTGACCGACCTCGGCCCCGGCTACTGGGTCATGACCCCGCTCCATAGGGACGACCGCACCTATGTGTTCGTCAACCGCGGCTTCGTCCCGAGCGGAAAGCGCCGGGCGGCGACCTTGCCGGGCGGGGAGACGGAAGCCCCGACGACGCTCACCGGGCTGTTGAGGACGAGCGAGCCCGGCGGTACCTGGCTGCGGTCGAACCGGCCGGACGAGGATCGCTGGTACTCCCGCGACGTTACGGCCATCGCGAAGGCGAGGGGGCTCGATGCCGGAAACGTCGCGCCCTATTTCGTCGACGCCGATGCCGGGACCGGGCGCGGCAAATGGCCGGCCGGCGGCCTCACCCGCATCCATTTCCGTAACGCCCACCTGCAATATGCGATCACCTGGTTCGCCATGGCGCTGATGGTGATCGTCGGCTTCGCGGTGTTCGTCCGCCACGACGGGCGCCCCTAGACTTAGAGCGTGTCGGCGTTTCACGGAATCGCGGACGCGCTCTGTCTCTTTGCTTTTACGCGCTTCCGGACGGAAAACCGGTTTCCACTTTTCCTGGAAGCGGTTTTTTGTTTGCGCGCTTCCGGACGGAAAACCGGTTTCCACTTTTCCTGGAAGCGCTCTGGGCGCCCCTCAGCGACCGGGATCGAGCGCCTTGCGGAAGGCGTCCAGGGTCTCGGAGCTGACGTGATGCTCGATCCCCTCCGCATCGATTCGGGCCGTTTCCGCGCTGACGCCGAGCGACTTCAGGAAGGCTTCCACGATCTGGTGCCGTTCGCGGCTTTCGTGGGCGACCCGGCGCCCGGCCTCCGTGAGGAACACGCCGCGATAGGGCTTGCGCGAGACGAGCCCCTCCGCGGCGAGGCGCGACAGCATCTTGGCCACCGTGGGCTGCGCCACGCCGAGCCGCGCCGCGATGTCGACCTGGCGCGCCTCGTTGCCGTCGTCGATGAGGTCGGCGATGAGCTCGAGGTAATCCTCCATCAGGGCGTCGCGCCGCGACTGCCGCATCTGCCGGAAGGCCTCCGAGTGGATCTCCGCATCCGGCAGGGGCGCTTCGCGAGGGATGGATCGATGGGCACGCGCCAATGTGGTCCTCCATGCTTCCCGGGACATTGCTTGTGCCTTCATTTGGCAGGATGTCAACCTGCCTGAATCCCGGGCGCCCGATCCCCGCTCCCGCCGAGAGGGGACGCGCACACCCCGAAGTCGCCTTGCGACTTGAAGAGCGGGGGGCTCACACTCTATGTAGGGCGAGGCGAAGGGTCGGTGATTCCGCAGTCGGCGGGTCCGGACGAGCAGAGGTTTTTATTTTCATGGCGAACACTGTCGATACTGCTATGGCGCTGGTTCCGATGGTCGTGGAGCAGACGAACCGCGGCGAGCGTTCCTACGATATATTCTCGCGGCTCCTGAAGGAGCGCATCATTTTCATCACCGGACCCATCGAGGACCAGATGGCGGCCCTGGTGTGCGCCCAGCTGCTGTTCCTGGAGGCCGAGAACCCGAAGAAGGAAATCGCGCTCTACATCAACTCGCCGGGCGGCGTCGTGACCTCCGGCATGGCGATCTACGACACGATGCAGTTCATCCGGCCGGCGGTGTCGACGCTGTGCGTCGGGCAGGCCGCGTCCATGGGCTCGCTCCTTCTGTGCGCCGGACACCGCGACATGCGCTTCGCGACGCCGAACGCCCGCGTCATGGTTCACCAGCCTTCCGGCGGGTTCCAGGGGCAGGCCTCCGACATCGAGCGGCACGCGCAGGACATCATCAAGCTGAAGCGCCGGCTGAACGAGGTCTATGTCGAGCACACCGGCCAGGATTACGAGACCATCGAGCGTACGCTCGACCGGGACCATTTCATGACCGCCGACGAGGCCAAGGACTTCGGGCTGATCGACAAGGTGATCTCGTCGCGCGAGTTGATGGAGGGCGATGCGAAGGAATAGTGGGTAGCAGGCCGCCATTTTGCTCCCTATATGCGTCAAACCGGCAACAGCATGGCGCATTCCGGGGCTTTCAACGGCGGCCAAACGCGCTAAGATCACGTGTTAAGGCTATGTTGAACAACTCAGGGATAGCATTTGCATTTCAGGGGGCTTCGTTGCCGGTGACGTTGACGGTTTTTTGAACGGCGTCGATGTTTTTCCCCTTCATTGCTTTGCGTTCCGACCGCAGTGTGCCTAGGTGCGTGATCCACAGGGAAAGTGTCCGGATGCGGCGTCCGGAATGCTCGGAAGGAATTGGAAATGAGCAAGGTCAGCGGTAGCAACGGCGGCGACTCGAAGAACACGCTCTACTGCTCGTTCTGCGGCA
Source organism: uncultured Alphaproteobacteria bacterium (assembly GCA_963838155.1). Lineage (GTDB taxonomy): Bacteria > Pseudomonadota > Alphaproteobacteria > Rhizobiales > Rhizobiaceae > Pararhizobium_B. The sequence goes on along the minus strand of CAWIQE010000002.1, from coordinate 37,408 downwards.
AGAGCCAGCACGAGGTCCGCAAGCTGATTGCGGGGCCGACCGTCTTCATCTGCGATGAATGCGTCGAACTCTGCATGGACATCATCCGCGAGGAGAACAAGACCTCGATGGTGAAGTCGCGCGACGGCGTGCCGACCCCGCAGGAAATTCTCAAGACGCTCGACGAATACGTGATCGGCCAGAACCAGGCGAAGCGGATTCTCTCCGTCGCGGTGCACAACCACTACAAGCGGCTGGCGCACGCCTCCAAGGGCGGCGACGTCGAGCTTTCGAAGTCCAACATCATGCTGGTGGGCCCGACCGGCTGCGGCAAGACCTATCTCGCCCAGACCCTGGCGCGCATCATCGACGTGCCGTTCACGATGGCCGATGCCACGACTTTGACCGAAGCCGGCTATGTCGGCGAGGACGTCGAGAACATCATCCTGAAGCTGCTCCAGTCGGCCGACTACAATGTCGAGCGGGCCCAGCGCGGCATCGTCTACATCGACGAGGTCGACAAGATCTCGCGCAAGTCGGACAATCCCTCGATCACGCGCGACGTCTCGGGCGAGGGCGTCCAGCAGGCGCTTCTGAAGATCATGGAAGGCACCGTGGCCTCCGTCCCGCCGCAGGGCGGCCGCAAGCATCCGCAGCAGGAGTTCCTGCAGGTCGACACGACCAACATCCTCTTCATCTGCGGCGGCGCGTTCGCCGGACTGGACAAGATCATCTCGGCACGCGGCGAAAAGACCTCGATCGGCTTCTCCGCCACGGTGAAGGCGGCCGAAGAGCGGCGCGTGGGCGAGGTTCTCCGCGAGCTCGAACCCGAAGACCTGGTGAAGTTCGGCCTCATCCCCGAATTCATCGGCCGCTTGCCGGTGATCGCCACGCTCGAGGATCTCGACGAGGACGCCCTGATCCAGATCCTGTCGGAACCGAAGAACGCCCTCGTGAAGCAGTATCAGCGGCTCTTCGAGATGGAAGACGTCGAACTCTCCTTCCACGAGGACGCGCTGCGCGAGATCGCCAAGAAGGCGATCGTCCGCAAGACGGGCGCGAGAGGCCTGCGCTCGATCATGGAAAAGATCCTGCTCGACACCATGTTCGAGCTCCCGGCTCTGGACGGTGTGCAGGAGGTCGTCATTTCCGACGATGTCGTCAACGGAAATGCGCGGCCCCTCTACATCTATTCGGAGCGGGAAGAGGAAAAAGGCAACGCAACCGCGTAAGGGCTGCGCCCGGACCGGGCACAGCCTTTTGAGGTGGGTGGCCGATCCGGCCATCTCCGAGCGGGCTATCCGGTCGTACAGAGTATTGTGCGTAAATGCCGATTTACGGATTGTACGAACGGGTTTCCGGCGTACATTCATGTCTGTCCGCGCTGGATCCCGCACTTGAAAGAGACAATTCCGAACTCCACCTACGCTTCACATCAAGGTACCGTGGACCGGCGGTTTGCCGACCGGTTCCAACCCTCCCGCGAGGGAGTGGTGAAAGGAAAATAAGATGGAAGACAAGAAGCAATCGGTCGCCGAGACGAGCACGTATCCGGTTCTGCCGCTGCGCGATATCGTCGTGTTTCCGCACATGATCGTGCCTCTGTTCGTGGGTCGGGAGAAATCGATCCGCGCGCTCGAGGAAGTCATGGGCGCGGACAAGCAGATCCTGCTTGCGACCCAGCTCAATGCCGGCGACGACGATCCCGATCCCTCGGAGATCTATCCGATCGGCACCGTCGCCAACGTCCTGCAATTGCTGAAGCTGCCGGACGGGACCGTTAAGGTTCTCGTCGAGGGACGCGCGCGTGTGGAGATCGACGGCTACGTTCAGCAGGCCGAGTTTCACGAGGCCGAAGCGCACCTGCTTCCCGAGCCCGAGGAGGATCCGGTCGAGATCGAGGCGCTTGCCCGCTCGGTGGTGTCCGAGTTCGAGAGCTATGTGAAGCTGAACAAGAAGATTTCGCCCGAGGTGGTCAGCGCGGCCAGCCAGATCGAGGAATACTCGAAGCTGGCCGATACGATCGCGTCGCATCTTTCGATCAAGATTCCCGAGAAGCAGGACATGCTGGCGACCACCAGCGTCAAGAAGCGTCTCGAGATGGCGCTCGGCTTCATGGAGGGCGAGATCTCCGTCCTGCAGGTGGAGAAGCGCATCCGCTCGCGCGTCAAGCGGCAGATGGAGAAGACCCAGCGCGAGTACTATCTGAACGAGCAGATGAAGGCGATCCAGAAGGAACTCGGCGACGGCGACGAAGGCCGCGACGAGATGGCCGAGCTCGAGGAGCGCATCGCCCAGACGAAGCTCTCCAAGGAAGCCAAGGAGAAGGCCGAGGCGGAGATGAAGAAGCTCCGCCAGATGAGCCCGATGTCGGCGGAAGCCACCGTCGTGCGCAACTATCTGGACTGGTTGCTCGGCATCCCGTGGAACAAGCGTTCGCGGATCAAGAACGACCTGGCCTTCGCTGAAAACGTGCTGGAGAACGATCACTACGGCCTGGAGAAGGTCAAGGAGCGGATCGTCGAGTATCTCGCGGTGCAGGCGCGTTCCAAGAAGCTCAAGGGTCCCATCCTTTGCCTCGTCGGCCCGCCCGGCGTGGGTAAGACCTCGCTTGCCAAGTCGATCGCCAGGGCGACCGGCCGGGAATACGTGCGCATGGCGCTCGGCGGCGTGCGCGACGAGGCCGAGATCCGCGGCCACCGCCGCACCTATATCGGCTCGATGCCCGGCAAGGTCATCCAGTCGATGAAGAAGGCGAAGAAGTCCAACCCGCTGTTCCTGCTCGACGAGATCGACAAGATGGGCATGGACTTCCGCGGCGACCCGTCCTCGGCCCTGCTCGAGGTGCTGGACCCCGAACAGAACTCGACCTTCGCCGATCACTATCTGGAGGTCGAATACGATCTGTCGAACGTGATGTTCATCACCACGGCGAATACGCTGAACATCCCGGCGCCGCTGATGGACCGCATGGAGATCATCCGGATCGCCGGCTACACCGAGGACGAGAAGGTCGAGATCGCCAAGCGCCATCTCTTGCCGAAGGCGATTCGCGACCATGCCCTGCAGCCGAAGGAATTTTCGGTCACGGACGGCGCGCTCCGCGAGGTCGTGCGGACCTATACCCGCGAGGCAGGCGTGCGCAACTTCGAGCGCGAGCTGATGAAGCTCGCCCGGAAGGTCGTCACCGAGATCCTGAAGACGAAGAAGAAGTCCATCGCGGTAACGGAGGAAAACCTCGACGAGTATCTCGGCGTGCCCCGCTTCCGCCACGGCGAAGCGGAACGCGAGGACCAGGTCGGGGTGGTGACCGGACTGGCATGGACCGAGGTCGGCGGCGAGCTGCTGACGATCGAAGGCGTGATGATGCCGGTCGGCAAGGGCAAGATGACCGTCACGGGCAACCTGCGCGACGTGATGAAGGAGTTGATTTCAGCGGCGGCATCCTACGTGCGCTCGCGTTCGGTCGATTTCGGCATCGAACCGCCGATGTTCGACAAGCGCGACATTCACGTCCACGTGCCGGAGGGGGCGACCCCGAAGGACGGACCGTCCGCGGGCGTGGCCATGGCTACGGCGATCGTGTCGGTCATGACGGGTATCCCGGTGCGTCACGAGGTGGCGATGACCGGCGAAATCACCCTGCGCGGACGGGTGCTTCCGATCGGCGGCCTGAAGGAGAAGCTTCTGGCGGCGCTGCGAGGCGGCATCGAGAAGGTCCTCATTCCCGAGGAAAATGCCAAGGATCTTCCCGAGATCCCGGACAACGTGAAGAACGAGCTCGAAATCGTTCCGGTGTCGCGGATGGGCGAGGTCCTCAGGCACGCCCTCGTCCGGATGCCCGAGCCCATCGAGTGGAAGCCGCCGGCGGTCGAGGCGCCGCTGTCCCAGAGCGGCGAGCCCGACGAAACCGGGTCGCCGGTCGCGCACTGAGTCGCGCGCAAGACGAAAATTCCGAACGTGGCCGGGCGCGCGAGCGCCCGGCCATCTTTTTTGCCACACTTTCCCGAAAAAACCCCTGAATTGCGGGATTCTTCGAGTGCCCGCTCGTTGAGCTTTCCGGACCATCGGTTACACTCCACTCGATATTTTCAACGAGTTGTTTCAAACCGTTCGAAAGGGGTGGAAACATGAACAAGAATGAACTCGTCGCTGCTGTCGCCGAAAGGTCCGGTATGGCAAAAGGGGAAGCAGGCTCGGCGGTAGAGGCAGTCTTCGACGCGATCACGTCGGAACTGAAGAAGGGCGGCGATGTGCGCCTCGTCGGCTTCGGCAACTTCACGGTCTCGCGGCGCGAGGCGTCGAAGGGACGCAACCCGTCGACCGGTGCCGAGGTGGACATTCCTGCCCGCAACGTGCCGAAATTCTCGGCCGGCAAGGGCCTGAAGGACGCCGTCAACTGAGACTTTCCGGTCTCCGGACATGAAATGAACCCGGGCCTTGCGGCTCGGGTTCTTTCGTTTCGGCGAGGACCGCTGCCGCCCGATCGGCGCCGGCACGGCGGTTCGTCCGCCTCAGTGCCCGTCTTCGGGGTGGCCGGCGGCGGCGAAGCCTCCTCCCTGATAGATCACGGCCGGATCCGTCGGATCCTCCGGCGCGGCCGACGCCAGGGTCTCCTGCCGCCATCTGGACGACGAGTGTTTCGGCTTCCACCCGAGAAACGCGGTTTGCGCGTTGTCCCACCATGTCTCGTCGTTGTCGGAGGCGCCGTAGACGATGGCGTTGCCCAAGCGAGGGGCCTCGAATGCGCGCGCGCAGAGATCGGCGAAGTCCTCCACGGCAAGCCAGGTCGCCAGCATGCGCGGGTTTTTCGGCTTCGGAAAGCAGGACCCGATCCGGACCGACAGGCACTCCTGCCCGAATTTGTCGAAATACATGCTCGCCAGGTTTTCCCCGAACGCCTTGGAGAGGCCGTAGAAGGAATCCGGCTTCGGAAGGACGCTCGCGTCCAGCCGCTGGTCCCGGCGGTAGTAGCCGATGACGTGGTTGGAGCTGGCGAAGACGATACGGGGACGCCCGTTCCTGCGGGCCGATTCGAAGAGATTGTAGGTCCCGAGGAAATTCGCCTGGAGAATGGCGTCGAAGGCGTGCTCGACCGAAAGGCCCCCGAGGTGAATGATCCCGTCGACGCCGTCGACGAGCGCCCCGACGGCCTGGCGGTCGGTCAGGTCGCAGGCCACGACCTGCTCGTTTGCGCCCGGATCGTCGATCGCCGCGATGTCCGACAGGACCACGCTGTCGGCGAGCTGCGGCAGGAGAGGGCGGATCGCCTTGCCGACGCCGCCTGCGGCGCCGGTCACGAGAAGTTTCCTCAGCATGGGTTCTCCTTGGCATTCACTGTTGCAGGAGGTACGGCAGCGTCATCGACACCGCCGGGACGTAGGTCACCAGCATAAGGGCGACGAAGATGGCGATATAGAAGGGCCAGATCGTCCGGATCGCCTCTTCGATCTTGATGTTGCCGATGACGCAGCCGACGAAGAGGCACGCACCGACCGGCGGCGTGCAGAGGCCCAGGCCGAGATTCATCATCAGGATGACGCCGAACTGGATCGGATCCATTCCGAGTTGCGTGACGACCGGAAGGAAGATCGGCGTACAGATCAGGATGAGGGCTGCCATGTCCATGATCATCCCGAGAAGGAGCAGGATCAGGTTGAGCATGAGCAGGATGACGTAGGGGTTGCTCGAGATCGACGTCAGAAGGTTCGCGAGCGTGTCCGGCACGCGGTAGAGCGCCAGCATGTAGGCGAAGGCCGAGGCGCAGCCGACGAGGATCATGACGAGCGCAGTCGTGCGGACGGCGTTCGAAACGGCGTTGACGAAGGCGCTCCAGGTCAGTTCCCGATAGACGAGCGCCGTGATCACGACCGCGTAGATGGCGCCGAATGCGCCCGATTCGGTCACCGTCATGATGCCCGACAGCGTCCCGCCGACGATGATGACCGCCGTCAGCAAGCCCGGGATCGAGAGGACGAAGCTCCAGAGCAACGCCTTGAAGCCGGGGAAGGGCTCGGAACCGTAGCCGCGGCGGACCGCGACGATGTAGGCCGCCACCGCCAGGCAGAGGCACATGAGCACCCCCGGCACCACGCCGGCGATGAACAGCTTGCCCACGGAAATGCCGCCGCCGGCCGCCACCGCGAACAGGATCATGTTGTGGCTCGGCGGAATGACGACGCCGGCGACGGACGACGTCACCGTCACGTTCACCGCATAGTCGGCATCGTAGCCCTTTTCCTTCATCACCGGCATGAGGATGGAGCCCAGCGCCGACGTATCCGCGACGGCGGATCCGGAGATTCCGCCGAAGAGCATGGACGAGAATACGTCCACCATTCCGAGCCCGCCGCGCATGCTGCCGACGGCCGCGGCGGCGAATCGGACCAGGCGCGCGGCGATGCCGCCATGCAGCATGAGCTCGCCGGCGAAAATGAAGAACGGAATGGCCAGCAGCGAATAGACGGAGATGCCCGACAAGATGCGCTGGAACGCCACGAAGAGTGGGAAGCCCTCGTAGAGAAAGCTGGCGACGGCGGCGAGACCGAGGGCGAACGCCACCGGCGCGCCGACGATCAGGCCGAGGAAGAACAGCCCGAACAGGATGGCCAGACCCATGATTTACGACCCTTCCGCGTCGCCGCCCCGGGCCGCGCGCATGATGATGTTGAAGCTGCAGAAGATCACCATGAGCGCGCCGCAGACGGCCATGGGAATGGCGCGCCACCCCTCCGCCACGCCGAGCATCGGGATGAAGCGGTCGAGGTTCGTCGCAAAGAGTTCCCAGCCTTCCCAAGCCATGCAGGCGCCGAAGACGACCACCAGCAGGTCGGAGAGATACCGCATGACGACGCGCGGCAGGTAGGGAAGGCCCTCCCTGACGAAATCGATGCTCAAATGGCTGTTGCGCCTCACACCGACCGCGGCACCGAGAAAGGTGATGTAGGAGACGAGAAGCAGCGACAGCTGCTCCACCCATGTCGGCGTGTTGTTGAGAACGTAGCGGCCGTAGACCAGGTAGCCGAAGGTGAAGATGACCGTGACGAGCGCGATGCCCGCCAGGAGCATGCAGAGCCAGGCAATTCCGTCCAGGAGCTTCGCGACGGCCGTGGGCTGCCCGGCCGGCGGGCTTGGCGGTATCGCTTCGCCCGTATCGTCATGCTGGTTGACCACGATCAGACCTCTCATGAAAAGCCCCGGGCGACATAGCGCCCGGGGACAACGGATCCGTCCGATGGCCTACTTGGTCGCCCTGATTTTCTCCACGAGCGCCTTCATGTCCGGATTTTCCTTGTAGAACTTGGCGTAGACCGGCTCCATCGCCTTCTGGAACGGGGTCAGGTCGTGGACGACGTTGATCTTCGCGCCACCCTTTTCCACGTCCGCCTTGGCCTTTTCGGAATCCTTCGCCCAGAGTTCGCGCTGCTCCTTGGCGGCGGCGATCGCATCCTTGCGCACGATCTCCTGCTGGTCCTTCGACAGGGCGTCCCAGCTCTTCTTGGCGATGCAGAGGCACTCCGGAATGATCAGGTGATCGGTCGTCGAATAGTATTTCGCGACCTCGTAGTGGTTCGTCTCCTCGTAGGAGGGGTAGTTGTTTTCAGCTCCGTCGATGACGCCGGTCTTCAGCGCCTGGTAGACCTCGCCGAATGCCATCGGGGTGGCGTTGCCGCCCATGGCGTCGATCATCTGGACGTAGAGATCGTTGTTCATGACGCGGATCTTGAGGCCCTTGACGTCGGACGGCTTTTCGATCGGCCGCTTGGTGTTGTACATGCTGCGCGCGCCGGAATCGAACCACGACAGGGCGACGAGCCCCTTCTTGGAGAGCGCATCGCTGAAGTCCTGGCCGATCGGGCCGTCCATCACGTGGTGCATCTGCTCCACGCTGTTGAACAGGAACGGAAGCGAGAGCACGTTGGTCATCGGCACGATGGGGCCCATCGGACCCATGTTGAAGTTCGCGAAGTCCAGCGCACCGTTGCGCGTCTGCTCGATCGCATCGGGCTGGTCGCCGAGGACGGCGTTGTTGTAGACCTGCGCGGTGACCTTGCCGTCGGTGTCCTTGGTGACGGCCTTGGCGAAGCTTTCCATGGCGACCGTATTCGGGTAGCCGGGAGCGTGGATGTTCCAGCCGCGCCAGTTCGCGGCCGACGCCTGCGTCGCCATGGCGACGCACAAGGCGGCACCGGCGAAGGCGCCCGCCCGCAGGATCTTTTGGAGACGTGTCATGTCTTTCCTCCCTGAATGTCCGAAGTCCGGATAGCTTGTAATACGTTTACGATGGTGTCATCATACAAGTCAGAAACAGGTCGTCAACACTTATCTCGACGACTGAGGAGCGTTCGGGAAACCGCTCCGGCGCAGGCATGCAGGCTATCGCGTGGCGAACGCGAACATCGGAAGGACGTCCCGTGGCAGATATGAAAACCGACGAGGGAGCGCAGCAGGGGGCCGCGCCGCGTGCGCCGGGCCGCAGGAATCTCGTCGCGACGGTCGGCGCAGCGCTGCGCGAGGCGATCGTCGAGGGCGAAATGAAGCCTGGCGACAAACTCCCCAGCGAAGCCGGCCTGACGAAACGGTTCGGCGTCAGCAGGACGGTCGTTCGCGAGGCCATCGCCTCCCTCCGTGCGGACGGGCTCGTCGAACCGCGCCACGGCGTCGGCGTCTTCGTCCTCAACAGCCAGCCGCCCGGCGCGACGCCGTTCCAGCCCTTCGAAACCGCGCGAATATCGTCGATCATCGAGATTCTCGAGCTTCGCGCCGCCGTCGAGATCGAAGCCGCCGGCCTGGCCGCGGTTCGGCGTTCGCCGGCGCAGGAGGAGGTCATTTTCGAGCGATACGACGACCTCGGCGCGCTGATCGCCGCCGGCCGCCCGACGACCGAGGCGGACTTCGTCTTCCACCTCGCGATCGCCGACGCGAGCAACAACCCGCGCTTCCGCGAATTTCTCGAAATGATGGGCCGCAACGTCATCCCGCGCGCGTCGCTTCAGGACGGCGGCGGGGAGCGGACGGCGAGCGGCTACCTGGACCAGATCCAGGCCGAGCATCGGCGCATTGCCGACGCGATCTCCGCGCGCGACGAGGACGGCGCGCGGGATGCGGTGCGCACCCATCTGAAGGGCAGCCTGCAGCGATACCGCGACATGATTCGCCGGTGATCTGGTCGCGTAGTTGTCGGACGAGTTGTTGACAGAGATATGATGAGGCTTATGATCGTTCGAACGTGCCGCGACGGCGCCTTCAAGGATCTGGAGAGACAATGGACCCCCTTGCACTGAAATCCGCCCTCGCGGGCGGCCTCCTGTCGTTTCCCGTGACGCCGTTCGGCGCGGACGGCGAATTCAATGCCGAGGTCTACGCCGATCACGTCGGCTGGCTGTCGGGGTTCGACGCGAGCGTGCTCTTCGCCGCCGGCGGCACGGGCGAGTTCTTTTCGCTCGCGCCGGAGGAGGTTCCCATCATCGTGCGTGCCGCCAAGGCGTCCGCGGGCGATACGCCGATCGTCGCCGGCTGCGGTTACGGAACCCGGATGGCGGTCTCGTTGGCCCAAGCGGCGGAGGATGCGGGGGCCGACGGCATCCTGCTTCTGCCGCATTACCTGATCGGCGCCAACCAGCAGGGCCTCTTCGCCCACATCAAGGCGGTTTGCGAAGCCGTGCGGATCGGCGTGATGGTCTACAATCGCGATAATTCCATCCTGCGGGCCGAAACCCTCGCGCGGCTCTGCGACGCCTGTCCGAACCTCGTCGGCTTCAAGGACGGATCGGGCAAGATCGGGCTCGTCCGGGAGATCACGGCCACGCTCGGCGATCGGCTGACCTATCTGGGCGGCATGCCCACGGCGGAACTCTTCGCCGACGCCTATCTCGGTGCGGGCGTGACGACCTATTCCTCGGCGGTCTTCAACTTCGTGCCGAAGCTGGCGCAGGAGTTCTACACCGCCCTCAGGGCCGGCGAGCACAGCCGCACGAACGCCATGTTGAGGGACTTCTTCTATCCCTTCATGCGGATCCGCGACCGGAACGTCGGCTATGCGGTATCGGCCATAAAGGCGGGCGTGCGCCTCGTCGGCTTCGACGTCGGCCCCGTCCGCGCGCCGCTGACCGATCTCACCGAGGAGGAGACCGAAATGATGGCCCGGCTGATCGAGCCCTACCGCCCATGAAGATCGAAACCGTCAGGACCCACATCCTCGACCACGCGCTCGACCGCGCCTTCGAGAGCGCGTCCATGCGCTTCGACCGTCGCCAGCACTGCCTGGTCGAGATCGTCTGCGACGACGGGACGACCGGCTGGGGCGAATGCCTGGGTCCGGCCGGACCGAATGCCGCGGTCGTCGCCGCCTACGCGGGAAGCCTCGTCGGCCGCAATCCGCTGGAGACCGAGAAGCTCTGGATCGAGCAATACAACCTGCTGCGCGACCAGGGCCAGCGCGGCCTGACGGTGACGGCGCTGTCCGGGATCGACATCGCCTTGTGGGACATCAAGGGGAAGCACTTCGAGGCGCCCGTCTCCACGCTCATGGGCGGCCGCTTCCGCGAGAGCGTCCGGGCCTACGCGACCGGCGGCTTCCGCAGGGAGGGCGTGAACCGCGCCGACGACATGGCGCAGGAGACCGCAGGCTACGTCGCCGAGGGCTTCCATGCGGTCAAGATCAAGATCGGCTTCGACCTCGAGGAGGACCTCGCCGTCATCGCGGCCGTGCGCGATGCGATCGGCCCGCAGACCCGGTTCATGATCGACGCCAACCACGGATACGACGTCCTGGAGGCCGTCGAACTCGGCACCCGGGCGGCCCGCTTCGACATCGACTGGTTCGAGGAGCCCGTCCTTCCCGAGCAGCTCGACGCCTATTGCGCGGTGCGCGCCGGGCAGCCGCTGAGGATCGCGGGCGGCGAAACCTGGCACGGGCGATACGCCATGCGCGATCCGCTGGCACGGCGCGCCGTCGACATCCTGCAGCCCGACATCTGCGGCACTGGAGGCTTCACCGAGATGAAGCGCGTCGCCGACATGGCGGCCATGGTCGGCGTCCGGCTCGTGCCGCATGTCTGGGGAACCGGCGTGGCGCTCGCGGCGAGCTTGCAGTTCATGGCGGCATTGCCGCCGAACCCGCCGCGCCGCGACCCGATCGAACCCATCCTCGAGTTCGACCGGACGCCCAATCCCTTCCGGCAGGCCGTGCTGGCGAGCCCGATCGAGCATGTCGGCGGCACGGTGGCCATACCCGACGCCCCGGGCCTCGGCATCGAGATCGATCGCGCGGCCCTGTCGCGGTTCGCCCTGAAATAGCTGGACTACCCCATGCAGACCATACCCGCCAATACGAGGCCGCTCGACGGACCGGCGCCGAGGCTGAAGGCGCCGGAGGGGGCGACCGACTGCCACATGCATTTCTACCTGGACGGCTTTAAGGGCCAGCCCGGGGGACCGCCCGTCGCGGAACTGGCCCTGCCGTCCGACTACGCCGTGGTCCAGCGGCGGCTCGGCCTCGACAGGACGGTGATCACCCAGTCAAACGCCTACCAGTTCGACAACGGCTCGACGCTCGCCGCGCTCGACGCGATCGGCCCCGAGAAGGCCAGAGCGGTCGTCGCCGTCTCGCCGCAGGCGAGCGTCAGGGAATTGCGGGACCTCCATGCGCGCGGCGTGCGGGGCGCCCGGATCATGGACCTGCCCGGCGGGGCCGTGCCGATCTCGGCGATGAAGCCCGTCGAACGCCTGGTCCGCGAGGTGGGGTGGAGCCTGATCGTCCAGTTCAACGGCCGCGACATCGAGCGACATCTGGACGCACTCGAGGCGATCGAGGTCGACTACACGATCGACCATCTCGGCAAGTTCATCGATCCCGTGCCGGCCGACGATCCGCGCGTCGATCTCGTTCTCCGCCTGATCGACCGCGGCAATGCGTGGTTCAAGGTCGCCGGCTGCTACGAGACGAGCCTCTCCGGCGCGCCGGATTTCGCGGACGTGGCTCCAATGGCGAAACGGGTCATCGCCCATGCGCCCGAACGTGTCGTCTGGGGGTCCAACTGGCCGCATGTCGGCGTCGGGCGCGGCGCCTATCCGGACGACGCCGGGCTCCTCGACCTGCTGCTCGACTGGGCGCCGGCCGACGCGATCCGGCGTATCCTCGTCGACAACCCGGCCGAGCTCTACGGATTCGGACGCGAGGGGTAGGGGGCGAGGCGCCTCAGGCCTCCGCGGCGGCCGCGAGCCCCCGCCGGATGTCGTCCATGAGGTCGGAGACGTCTTCGAGCCCGATCTGGAGGCGCATGACCGGACCTTCCGACGGCGGCCGGGCGACGGTCCGGTCGTCGAGATTGGCGTGGACCGCGAGGCTCTCGAATCCGCCCCAGGAATAGCCGAGCCCGAAAATCTCCAGGGCGTCGAGGAAGGCCCGGGCCTTGGGCTTGTGCCGGTCCGGCGCGCCTGCGTCGAGGACGATGGAGAAGATGCCCGAAGCCCCGGAGAAATCGCGCTTCCAGATCGCATGGTCCGGATGCTCCGGCAACGCCGGATGGAGGACGCGGGCGACGCCCTCCGCACCCTGCAGCGCCTCGGCGATCGCGAGCGCGCTCTCCTGGTGTCGCTGGAGACGGACGCCCATGGTCCGCAGCCCCCGCAGGACCAGGTAGCAGTCGTCCGGCGCGGCGCATACGCCGAGCGTGATCTGCGCCTCCCGGAGCGTGCGCCATGCCTGCTCGTTGGCCGAGACGGTGCCGAGAAGTACGTCAGAACTGCCCGAGGGATACTTCGTCGCCGCGTGGATCGACAGGTCGACGCCGTGATCGAGCGGCCTGAAGAACATCGGGGTCGCCCAGGTGTTGTCCATCGACACGAGGACGTTCTTCGCGTGCGCGGCCGTCGCGATGGCCCCGATGTCCTGCATCTCGAACGTGTTGGAGCCGGGAGCCTCCGTATGGACGAGCTTCGTCTCCGGTCGGATCAGATCGGCGATGCCGGCCCCGACATGCGGGTCGTAGTAGGTCGTTTCGATCCCCAGCCGCTTCAGGAGCGTGTCGCAGAGATTGCGGGTCGGATGGTAGACCGAATCGACGACGAGGAGATGGTCGCCGGCCGACAGGAAGCCGAGGAACGGCACGGAGATCGCGGCGAGGCCCGAAGGGACGATGATGGTTCCCGCCGACCCTTCGAGCTCGTCGATGGCGTGGGCCAGCGCGTCCGTCGTCGGCGTGCCGCGGGTGCCGTAGGTGTAGGTCTGGTCGCGGGTCTCCATCGTGCGCGAGTCGGGAAAGAGCACGGTGGAGGCGTGGACCACCGGCGGATTGACGAAGCCGTGGAAGCTGCGCGGATCGTAGCCGGCATGCGCGAGCCGGGTGTTGATGCCGTGCCGCTTCGTCTTGTCGTCGTTCTTGCTCATCGTGTCCTCGCGCTGTGTGGATTTCGCATGGCGGCTGCCGACCGCCGGCCGACGCGGCGATTCAGCCCGAACTCTAGGCAGTCGCGGCCAAAAGGAAAGGCATTGCGCCCGTTTCGCGGCCAGACCGACGGAAATGCGCCGATTGCTTGTTGTTTTGGTGACGGAAGGCTTGACCCCTGCGGCATTTCGGCATGTGATGCCTCCCGTCCAAGCTGTTGGGGCCGGCGATGCGGGATGCTCGTGTATCTGCGTTCCGCTCCGAGGGCTGTGGGAGAGACAAGGGCAACAGAACAAAAGGTTGTATCAAATGAAAAAAACACTTCTGTCGGCCGCTATCGGCGCGGCTGTGGTCCTGGGGTACGGTATCCAGGCGGCTTCCGCTGCGACGTTGGATGATGTCAAGAAGAAGGGATTCATCCAGTGCGGCGTGAGCCAGGGCCTGCCGGGATTCTCGAATCCCGATGACAAGGGTCATTGGTCCGGCCTCGACGTCGATTTCTGCCGCGCGGTGGCATCGGCGATCTTCAACGACCCCGAAAAGGTCAAGTTCACGCCGCTTTCGGCGAAGGAGCGCTTCACGGCGCTGCAGTCGGGCGACGTCGACATCCTGTCGCGCAACACGACCTGGACGATGAGCCGCGATACGCAGCTCGGGCTCGCCTTCTCCGTCGTCAACTACTTCGACGGGCAGGGCTTCATGGTCCGCAAGGAAATGAACATCAACTCGGCGCTGCAGCTGTCGGGCGCGTCGGTCTGCGTCAATACGGGGACCACGACCGAGCTCAACCTCGCCGACTATTTCCGTGCCAACAACATGAAGTACGAACTCGTCGCGTTCGAGAAATCGGACGAGGTGGTCGCCGCCTACGACGCGGGCCGCTGCGACGTGTACACCACCGACAAGTCGGGCCTCTATGCCCAGCGCCTGAAGATGAAGAACCCGGACGACAACGTCATCCTGCCCGAGACGATTTCGCAGGAGCCGCTCGGTCCGGCGGTGCGCCAGGGCGACCCCCAGTGGCTCAACATCATCAAGTGGACGCATTACGCCATGCTCGAGGCCGAGCTCTACGGCGTGAACCAGAAGAACGTCGACGACATGACCAAGAGCGACAACCCGAAGATCAAGCGTCTTCTCGGCAACGAAGGCGAATTCGGCAAGTCCATCGGTCTCGACAACAAGTGGGCCTACAACATCATCAAGGACGTCGGAAACTACGCCGACATCTTCAACCGCGACGTCGGACCCGACACGCCGCTGAAGATCGATCGCGGCCAGAACGCCCTCTGGTCGAAGGGCGGCCTGCAATACGGCATGCCGGTCCGCTGAGGACCGTCGCTCCATAGCGAAACGACAGCTGGCGTCCGGTCCGGACCGGCCCGGGCGCCTCAAAAGAAAAAGCTCCGTCAGAAGACGGACAGGGAACACTGACCTGGCCAACGCCCTGCGCCCGCACGGCGCGGCGGCGTAGCGTCGGGAAAAAAGCGAGGCTGCATGGCGCTTCAAGACGTTTCTCGGGACGTCGGTCCGCCCAGGGTTGCGATCTTCAACGACCCGAAGATCAGGGGCTGGATCTATCAGACGGTACTACTCGTTCTCGTCGTCTACCTGGTCTATGTCGGCATCGAAAACATGTTCGACAACCTCCGGAAGGCGCATATCGCATCCGGTTTCGGCTTTCTCGGCAACACCTCCGGCTTCAATATCAGCCAGTCGCTGATACCCTACAACGAGGGGACGTCGACCTATTTCGACGTCTATCTGATCGGCCTGCTGAACACGCTGCTGGTCTCGATCCTCGGCGTCCTCGCAGCGACGATCCTGGGCTTCATCATCGGCGTGTGCCGGCTGTCGACGAATTTCGTCGTCCGAAGCCTGGCCACGACCTATGTGGAGGTGTTCCGCAACATCCCGCTGCTTCTGCACATCTTCATCTGGTATTTCGGCGTGCTCCGGCTTCTGCCGGTGCCGAAAGAGAGCGTCAAGCTCGGCTCGCTGGCCCTCATCAACAATCGCGGGCTCTTCGTGCCGAAGCCGATCTTCGGCGAAACCTTCTGGGTTCCGCTCGCCGCCTTCGCCATCGGCGTCATGGCCTCGATCGTTCTTTCCAAATGGTCCACGGACCGCCAGATGCGAACGGGAGAACGGTTCCCGGTCCTGTGGCCGTCGCTGGGCCTCATCATCCTCTTCCCGCTGGTCGTCTTCCTGCTGGCCGGCTCGCCGCTCTCCTTCGACTATCCCGTACTCGGCCGCTTCAGGCCCTCCGGCGGAACGACGGTCCTGCCCGAGCTGATCTCGCTGTTGCTGGCGCTGTCGAGCTATACCGCCGCCTTCATCGCCGAGATCGTGCGCGCCGGCATCCTGTCGGTCTCCAAGGGCCAGACCGAGGCCTCCTACGCACTCGGCCTGCGCGCGCGGCCGACCCTCCGGCTGGTGATCATTCCGCAGGCGCTGCGCGTCATCATCCCGCCGCTGACGAGCCAGTACCTCAACCTGACGAAGAACTCCTCGCTGGCGGTCGCGATCGCCTATCCCGACCTGGTCTCGGTCTTCGCCGGAACGGCGCTGAACCAGACCGGCCAGGCGGTCGAGATCATCATGATTACCATGCTGACCTATCTGGCGATCTCGCTGCTCACCTCGGCCGGCATGAACTGGTACAACGCCAAGATGTCCCTGGTGGAGAGGTGAGGCCATGAGCTCTATTCAGGAAGAGACCGACATCACCTTCGTCCGCGAGGAGATGCTCGCCTCCCAGGCGCCGCCGGAACGCACGTCCGGCGCCGTCGGCTGGGTCAGGACAAACCTGTTTCCCACCTGGGGCGACGCGGTGGCGACGGTCATCGCGCTCTACATCCTCTACAGCATCCTGGTGCCGGCGATCGACTTCGTCTTCGTCAACGGCGTCTGGAGCGGCGGCGGGCGCGACGTCTGCGCCACGAAGGCCCAGGGCGGCATACAGCCGCCCGACTGGTTCGGCGGCTGCTGGGCCTATGTGCGGGTCTATTTCGCGCAGTTCATCTACGGCCTCTATCCGATCTCGCTGCGCTGGCGGGTCGACATCGTGTTCGTCCTCTTCTTCGGAGGGCTGGCCCCGCTGCTCATCCCCAAGGCGCCCTTCAAGACGGCCAACATCATCTTCGTGCTGATCGTCTTTCCGGTCGCCGCCTTCATCCTGCTCACCGGCGGGCATGTGCACTACACCGGTTTCCTGCTGCCCGACGCGCTGATGTCGCCGTCGCCGCTGAAATTCGCGGTCGACTTCCTCGTCCTGACGGCGATCCTGATGGGGATCGGCTATGGCATCGCAAAGGGGACGGAGAGCGACCCGCGGCCGACGCTGCAGGTCGTCGCCGCCTTCATGGGGCTGCTCGCCGTCATCCTTTTCCTGACGGCGGTCGATTTCGGCCTGCAGCCGGTCGAGACGTCGCGATGGGGCGGCCTGCTGGTCACGCTCGTGCTCGCCGTGACGGGCATTGCGGTGTCGCTTCCCTTCGGCATCGTGCTTGCGCTCGGGCGCCGCTCGCAGATGCCCGTCGTCAAGCTGTTCTCGGTCATCTTCATCGAGTTCTGGCGCGGCGTGCCGCTCGTCACGGTGCTGTTCATGGCGTCCGTGATGCTTCCGCTGTTCCTGCCGGACGGCGTCAGCTTCGACAAGCTCCTGCGCGCGCTCGTCGGCGTCGCGATGTTCTCGTCCGCCTATATGGCGGAGGTCGTGCGCGGCGGCCTGCAGGCCATCCCGAAGGGGCAGTACGAGGGCGCGATGGCGCTCGGCCTGACCTTCTGGCAGATGATGGGCAAGATCATCCTGCCGCAGGCCCTGAAGATCGTCATCCCGGGCATCGTCAACACCTTCATCGGTCTCTTCAAGGACACGACGCTCGTGCTGATCATCGGCCTCTACGACTTTCTGGGGCAGATCCAGGCAAGCTTTTCCGATTCGCAATGGACCTCGCCGGTCCAGGTCGTGACCGCCTACAGCTTCGCGGCCGGCGTCTATTTCATCTTCTGCTTCTCCATGGGGCAGTACTCGAAATTCATGGAGCGCCGGCTCGATACCGGCCACCGCTCGTAGGGGGAAAGACCCATGTCGGATAATTTGGCAGAAAACATCGACCGGGCCCGGATGACCGTGTCGGAAACGGATGTCGCGGTGGACATCGTCGGCATGAACAAATGGTTCGGCGATTTCCATGTGCTGCGCGATATCAACCTGCGCGTCATGCGGGGCGAGCGCATCGTCATCGCCGGCCCGTCCGGATCGGGCAAGTCGACCATGATCCGGTGCATCAACCGCCTGGAGGAGCACCAGAAGGGCAAGATCATCGTCGACGGCATCGAACTCACCAACGATCTGAAGAAGATCGACGAGGTGCGCCGCGAGGTCGGCATGGTGTTCCAGCATTTCAACCTCTTTCCGCATCTCACCATCATGGAGAACTGCACGCTGGCACCGATCTGGGTGCGGAAGACGCCGAAGAAGAAGGCCGAGGAGATCGCCATGCATTTCCTCGAGCGCGTCAAGATCCCGGAGCAGGCGCACAAATATCCCGGCCAGCTGTCGGGCGGCCAGCAGCAGCGCGTCGCGATCGCCCGGTCGCTGTGCATGAACCCCCGCATCATGCTCTTCGACGAGCCGACCTCGGCTCTGGATCCGGAGATGATCAAGGAAGTGCTCGACACCATGGTCGGCCTCGCAGAGGAGGGCATGACCATGCTCTGCGTGACCCACGAGATGGGCTTCGCCCGCCAGGTGGCGAACCGGGTCATTTTCATGGACCAGGGCCAGATCGTCGAGCAGAACGAGCCGGTCGAGTTCTTCGACAACCCGCAGCACGAACGCACCAAGCTCTTCCTCAGCCAGATCCTGCACTGAGGCGGCAGCCGCTCGGGGCCTTAACTGGAGCGCTTCCAGGAAAAGTGGAAACCGGTTTTCCGTCCGGAAGCGCGCAAGAACAATGAGCTGGAGCCTGTTCGCGATTCCGTGAAACGCGGACAGGCTCTAGAGCGCTTCCAGGAAAAGTGGAAACCGGTTTTCCGTCCGGAAGCGCGCAAAAACAATGAGCTGGAGCCTGTTCGCGATTCCGTGAAACGCGGACAGGCTCCAGGCGGCTCAGGCTTCCGGGGTGCGGTATCCGTAGAGCCAGTCGAGATCGGCCGCCAGGCTCTCCGGCCGCCGCATGGCCAGCACCAGGTCGCGGCCCATGCGGATCGGTCCGCGCGCATGATAGGCGAAGCGGTTGAAGTCGCCGCGTTTGCGGACGCGCGCGACCCGCTCCCGGCGCCGCCGTGCGAACGCCTCCAGCGGCGACGCGCCCGACCGCGTGAAGCTCTCCGCAAGGTCGAATGCGTCCTCGATCGCCATCGCCGCGCCCTGGGCGGCAAAAGGCATCATCGCATGGGCGGCGTCCCCGATGAGGGCGATATCCTCGCCCGCCGTCCAGTGTCCGTCCGCCACTTCGTGAAGCGGCCAGGCGCTCGGCGCCTGCGACGCCGCCACCATCCTGCGGATCGAAGGGTGCCAGTCCGCGAGGGAAAGGGCGAGCGCACGGGCGCCGTCCGCAGGGGAGCGTGCCGGTTCCGCCGGAACCCCGCGCGTCACCACCACGGCGTTCAGGAGACCCGCCCCGCGCAGGGGATAGACCACCAGGTGAACCCGCGGTCCCAGGAAGGCCGTGGTGGCCTCCCCGTCGAGCCCGAGCCCGCCGCAGTCGCGGGGATCGATCATCGTCCGCCAGGCGAGATATCCCGAAAACCGGGTCGCGCCGCTTCCGGGGACGATCTTGCGCAGGGCCGACCAGACGCCGTCGGCTCCCACGATCAGGTCCGGCGCCGCGCCGAGCCGCTCGGCGAGGTCGCGGCGAAGGTCGTCAGCCGATCCGGCCTCCATGCGCCGGTCGAGGAGCAGGCGGCAGCCGGGCAGGGCGGTCGCCGCCTCGACGAGAACGCTCTGCAACTCGCTCCTCTGCACGACGCCGTAGGGCGCATGCCAGCGCCGCCGGGCGAACTCTCCGGCCGGTACGTCGGCGACGGCGCGCAGGCTCGTGCCCGATCTGAGCGCAACGCGGTCGACCTCGTGCCACCGCCGTTCGACGGCCGGCAGGAGATCGAGCCGCGCCAGGATCCGGGTCGCGTTGGGCGAGAGCTGCAGGCCGGCGCCCGTCGCCGCCAGTTCGGGGGATTGCTCGAGGATCGTGACCGCGGCGCCCTTGCGGGCGAAGGCGATCGCCGTCGTCAGGCCGGCAATGCCGGCGCCGATGACGACGACGTTCATCTCACGAGGTCCGGCAGGTCGATCTCAGGCGGCCTGCACGAGATAGGCGCAGCCCTCGGGCCGCGTCTCGTCCCACTTCAGGCGCGGGCTCGTAGCGGAAGAGCGTGGAGCAATAGGGACAGACCTTCTCCACGTCGTCGCCCATGTCGAGGAACTCGTGCGGGTGGTCGAAAGGCGGCTTTGCCCCGACGCACATGAATTCTCGCACCCCGATTTCGATGGACTCGTGTCCCGCGTCGTTCTGGTAGTGCGGCAGTCCGTGGCCGGCCATTGGAAACTCCTGGGCGTTCAGGTCTCGAATTGCGCCGGACCATACAGACTGGCGCCGCAATTGTGTAGACGCATTTTGACGCCCGCCCGCCCGGCAAGGGCTTTCCCTTCCGGCGTCCGGGCTCTAGGTTGCACGCCAATCAAGGGGCCGACCATGAACTTCGACAATCTTCCCATGGCGAATTTCGTCAATGACGGGCTCGAGCTCGCCTATTTCGACGCGGGAGACCCCGACGGGCCGACGGTTCTTCTCATCCACGGCTTCGCGTCGACCGCCCATGTCAACTGGGTCTATCCCGGCTGGGTCGGGACGCTCGGAAATGCCGGCTACCGTGTCGTCGCCCTCGACAACCGCGGCCACGGCCGCAGCGCCCGCCCGCACGATCCCGAATATTATGCTCCGCCCCTGATGGCGGGCGATGCGCTGGCGTTGCTCGACCATCTCGGCATCGGCTCGGCCCACCTCTTCGGCTATTCGATGGGCGCGCGCATCGCCGCCTACGTCATGCGCGCCGACCTGGCGCGCGTACGGTCGGCCGTCTTCGGCGGGCTGGGCATCGGCCTCGTCGAGGGGGTCGGCGATTGGGATCCGATCGCCGATGCGCTCCTCGCCGACGATCCCGGGACCATCGCCGACGAGAAGGGGCGAATGTTCAGGGCGTTCGCCGACCAGACCGGAAGCGACCGCAAGGCGCTGGCGGCCTGCATCCGCGCCTCGCGAACGACGCTGACGCCGGCCGAGCTTTCGCGCTTCGACGTTCCCGTCCTGATCGGCATCGGCGACAGGGACGAAATCGCCGGATCGGGCGACGCGCTCGCCCGCCTCCTGCCGGACGCCACGGCGATCGGCATTCCGCGGCGCGATCACATGATGGCCGTCGGCGACAAGGTCTTCAAGGCTGCCGTCGTCGATTTCCTGGCGTCGCATCGAGGCGCTTGAGAGGCGGCGGGAAATCCGCCATTTAACTTGCCATCCGCGTTGCCTATGTTATGCCGCAAGCAAGGCCGACGTCAGGGAGAAGATCCATGCCAGCCAAGCAGGAAGTTCGCAGCGCCGATACCATACGGGCCATGGATCCGATCTGGAACGCGGTTCGGGAGGAAGCCGAGGCGGCTGCCGCCTCGGACCCGCTGCTCGCCGCGTTCCTGTTCAGCACCGTGCTCAACCAGGTGTCGCTCGAGGATGCGGTGATCCATCGTGTCTGCGAACGTCTCGACCATCCCGACCTCCAGGCGAACCTCCTGCGCCAGGCCTTCCTGGCCATGTCCGCCGACCGCCCCGAATGGGGTGCGGTGCTGCGCGTCGATATCCAGGCCGTCTACGATCGCGATCCGGCCTGCGATCGCTTCATGGAGCCGGTCCTGTTCTTCAAGGGCTTCCATGCGCTGCAGACCCACCGCCTGGCGCACTGGCTCTGGAACGGCGGCCGGCGCGATTTCGCGCTCTATCTCCAGTCGCGCTCGTCGGAGGTCTTCCAGACCGACATCAATCCGGCGGCGAAGGTGGGCAAGGGCATCTTTCTCGACCACGCCACCGGCCTGGTCGTCGGCGCGACCGCGACCATCGGCGACAACGTTTCCATTCTCCAGGGCGTCACGCTCGGCGGCACCGGCAAGGAATGCGGCGACCGTCATCCCAAGATCCGCGACGGCGTCCTGATCGGCGCCGGCGCCAAGGTGCTGGGCAATATCGAGATCGGCCGCTGCTCGCGCATAGCGGCGGGCTCGGTGGTGCTGAAGGCGGTCCCGGCGAATTCCACCGTGGCTGGCGTCCCGGCCCGCGTCATCGGCTCGGCGGGATGCGACGAGCCGTCGCGCGCCATGGACCAGCTGCTGTCGGACTGAACGCGGTCCGGTTCGAGAGCCGAACGGCCATTGCCTTTACCGGTGCGGGCGTGCGAAAAGCCGCGCCAGTCCATGAACGCAAATCAACGAACGGAGGGCGTTTTGAAACCCGACGAACTGAGGAAGCTCGACGCCTACTTCAAGCGCACGTTCAGCCCGCAGATGGTTGTCAAGGCGCGACCGCGCAAGGACGATTCTGCCGAGGTCTATATCGGGGACGAGTTCCTCGGCGTCATCTTCCGCGACGACGAGGATGGCGACCTGTCCTTCAATTTCTCGATGGCGATCCTCGACATCGATCTCTGAGGCGGCGCCGCCGGCTCAGTCCATGAACTGCTCCGCGAGGATCCGGTCGGCCCAGGTGTGGTCCGGGTCCGACAGGATGCGTGCCGTCGCCGTCGTCGATTCCGAGATCCGGACGTTGCGGACAGACTTGACCTCGACATGGTCCGCCACGGCGTTGACGGGCCGCTTGACGGGCTCGAGCACTTCCACTTCGACGGTCGAGCGGTTGGGGAGCAGCGCGCCGCGCCAGCGCCTCGGCCGGAAGGCGCTGACGGGCGTGAGTGCGAGGAGGGGGGCGTCCAGCGGCAGGATCGGGCCATGGGCGGACAGGTTGTAGGCGGTGGAGCCGGCCGGCGTCGCCACCATCAGCCCGTCGCAGACCAGCTCTTCGAGCCGGCTCTGGCCGTCGACGATGACCTTCAGCTTGCACGCCTGGTAGGACTGCCGGAAAAGCGAGACCTCGTTGATCGCGAGTGCCGCGTAGCTCTCTCCCTCGCTGTCCACCGTGTGCATTTCCAGAGGGCGAATGACGTTTTCGACAGCCGCGGCGATGCGCTCGCGCAGGCCCTCTTCGGCATAGTCGTTCATCAGGAAGCCGACGGAACCGCGGTTCATGCCGTAGACGAGCTGGTCGGTGTTCATGGTGTCGTGCAGTTTCTGCAACATGAACCCGTCGCCGCCGAGCGCGACGATCACGTCGGCCTTGGTCGGGTCGGACTGCCCGTAGAGCGAAGCCAGACGGCGCGCCGCCTCCTGCGCGTCGCTGCTCGCGGAAGCGACGAATGACAAAGACTGGACTTCCCGGGCCATGAACGCTCCGATATCGCTACATTCTCATCTGATAGCCGGTCGTACCCGCCCGAACAATCCCACCGCCCTTGCCGCCCGCCCGCGGATCGCACGGACCTGCATTTCGGTTTCATGCGGAAGGAGCCCGACGATAAGCCGTTAGGATGATCCGAAAAAGTGCATGCGGCTTCTGGAAATAAACTTCACGTTGCGGCAGAATAATGCTTTCAAGATGAAAGAGGTAGAAGAGATGCGCTCGCTTTTCCTCGTAGTCGTAACCGTATTGCCGGTCCTCGCCGTCCTTGCACCACCGGCCGCTGCCGACGATAGCTGCCACGGTACACTTCAGCGACACCATATCGGCGACTTTGACTTCAAGACCGGTTCATGGCTGAAAAAGGGGAAGCCGCTCAATACCTACTTCACCTGCATTCGCAATCTCGCCCCGGGCAAGGACTTGCAGGTGGCTTGGTATGTTCCCGGGCCGCCGCTTACTACGGTTCGAGGCGGCCTGCCGGAAGGCGGCGGGGGTCAACTATGTCCCGCCGATATCCGAGACCAAGATCGATCCGCCCAGGGACGGCTGGAAGCACCACATCAAGCTGTATTTCCCATCGAATACCGACATCAGGCACGATAGCCTGCTGGAACTGGATGCGACATACGGGGTGAAGCCGAACGGCGAAGGTCGGTTTCATTCGTACTTCTCCTATACCGCGAAGCCATATGAGGGACGCGACAAGGGAAATCCCGACGACGTGACGTACGCAGCCGAATTCCCCGCGGATGCGACCTACCTCGCGGCGCAGTTTGCCGAGAGCGTCGGCAAGGGGCCCATGAAACTCGGACCGAAGGGCGAGTTCCAATTCACCGTTGGCAAGGCGGACAAGTACTATCCGGCTCAAATGGACCTGACATTCACCGATAAAAAGGGAGAAATGGTCGGTCGATTCGGGATGACCGTATTGAGCCCCGTCATCAACAGGTATTGAGTCATGAACAGGGTACTCAAGACAATCGTCGGCGCCGCGCCGGGTGCGGTTTTCGGATGGGCTCAGGCGCTTACGAAGATATTCGAAGGCACGGCGGTCTTCCGTGTCCACGCCAGTGAGAGCTTACCCTACACCGCTGCGGCGCTGGCGACCGTCGTCACGATCGTCGTATCCGCGATTTTCGCCAATGCGCCCTGGGCGATCCTGCTTGTCCTATGCGTCGCATGCATGCTCGCGGGCGCATATTGTTTCAATGAACTTCGCGACATGAAGATAGCCATCCATCAGAATGTCTCCGCAGATGTCGCGAATGCCATAGCGCACCGGTACGATCTGTTCACGATCATATTCCTGATAGTCGTGGCTTTGGCGATCACGTTCGCCGTCCTCTTCTCGTTGAACGCCGTCCATGGGCCGCCGCCCCCGGGAGACCACGAGGGCAACCGCCCATCGAAATAGGCGAATTCAGCCCTAGAGGTTGGATGCAAAATCGGCTACAACGCCACCACCGGTACAAACGTAAGTTGCCGAAGCGATGAATTTCAGATCAATGCCGTTTTTGGCGCGCTGAAACAAAAAGAAACAAAGCGTCGCCCTTGTAGCTCAGTTGGTAGAGCACCTGATTTGTAATCAGGGGGTCGGGAGTTCGAGTCTCTCCGGGGGCACCATTTCAGGAGGCTCGCGACGGCTGCGCGTCAGTCCTCGCAGGACGGCAGAACGACGAGCAGGCCGACGACGAAAATGACGGTTACGAGCGCCAACTCCAACATGGTTTCCTCCGCTTCTGTCGTATCCTGGCCGGGACCGACCGTGGCGGCGAACGTAACGGGCATTCCTTTACGGAGCACGAATAAGTTGTAGAAATGGTCGAGTAAATCGCGTTTTGGTAGCTGCGTGCCTCCCTCCATTCCGGCCGGCCTGCCGGTGCCCCGGAGAGGGACCGCGGCGGCTCGCTCGGTGCGACACGGAAACGCCTCGTGCGACACGGTAACGATTCCCCGGCGCTCCGATATCGTGTATGCTCGGTCGAAAGTCGCCGCTTCACTCTTTCCAGCATCTGGAGAAGGACAGCGATGTCACCTCATCAGCAAGCAGTGCACGTGTTGCCGGACGACATCGACCAGATGGGTCACGTCAACAATGCCGTCTATTTGAAATGGGTTCAGGAGGCCGTCGTCGGCTATTGGCGCCGTATTGCGCCCGCCGAGGCGATCTCTCGGCACCTTTGGGTGGCGCTGCGCCACGAAATCGACTACCGGCGCCCGGCCTTCCTCGGCGACTGCATCGAGGCGACCGTCGTGGCCGAGAAGGTCGAGGGCTGCCGGGCCTCCTTCCGCACCTTCATCAAGCGCGGCGAGCAGGTACTCGCCGAGGTCAGCAGCTCCTGGTGCTGCCTCGATGCGACCACGCGCCGGCCGGCCCGGCCGATGCACGAGGTCGTCCGGCGCTTCCTGCGGGACTGACGCTCCGCACGCCGGACTGGGGCCTATTCGATCCTTTTGAGGGAGTTCGGTCGCACCGACAGAGCCGGTTCGCGCGTCCGGCCGGCGGATCGTACGCGCCTACGCCTCTTGAACGGGTTCAAATCTCGCGCAGCATCGGCGATACATGATATGATGCTTATAAACCCGTGAGGTTCCCCGATGAAGGCGATCGCTTTGCTCCTTCTGGTCCCGTGCCTGCTCGCCGGCTGCAGCCAATCCGCGCGATACGCCCCCGTTCCGCTCACTCCCTACCGTGCGCAGGCCGGTTGCGGGCCCGAGGCCGGACCCTTCCGGGCCGACTGCGGCGGCCCCCGTCTCGGCATAGCCGATTTCCTCCCGCCACGGGTCCCCGAAGGCGCCTGACGGCCGGGCGACGACCCGTCCCGAGGGCCTCCGCCGCCCCCGCAAAAAAAGACGCCGAAGGTATGGAGCCGCGGTGGCCGCTTTCATAGGATGCGGCTTCGACACCGGGCGACGGGCCCGATCTTTCGGAGGGAACGACATCATGAAGTCACGCGCTGCAGTCGCCTGGGCCGCCAACAAGCCGCTCTCGATCGAAACCGTCGAACTGGACGGGCCGAAGGCGGGAGAGGTGCTGGTCGAACTCAAGGCGACGGGTGTCTGCCACACGGACGCCTACACGCTTTCGGGCCTGGACTCCGAGGGCAAGTTCCCGGCGATACTGGGCCACGAAGGCGCCGGCATCGTGCGCGAGGTCGGGGAGGGCGTGACCTCCGTGAAAGTCGGCGATCACGTCATTCCGCTCTACACGCCCGAATGCCGGGAGTGCAAGACATGCCTGTCGCAGCGCTCCAACCTCTGCACGGCAATCAGAAGCACGCAGGGCCAGGGCCTGATGCCGGACGGCAGCAGCCGTTTCTCCTGCGACGACGGCGTCGTCTACCACTACATGGGATGTTCGACCTTCTCCAACTACACGGTCCTTCCCGAGATCGCCGTCGCCAAGGTGCGCGAGGACGCACCCTTCGACAAGATCTGCTACATCGGATGCGGCGTGACGACCGGCGTCGGGGCCGTGGTCTACACCGCCAAGGTCTGGCCCGGCGCCAACGTCGTCGTCTTCGGCCTCGGCGGCATAGGGCTGAACGTCATTCAAGCCGCGCGCATGGTCGGAGCCGACAGGATCATCGGCGTCGACCTCAATCCGGCCAAGGCCGAAACGGCGCGCAAATTCGGCATGACCGATTTCGTGAATCCCGACGAGATCGGAACCGACAAGGTCGTCGAGGCGATCGTGGACCTGACCGGCGGAGGCGCCGATTTCTCGTTCGAATGCATCGGCAACGTCAACGTCATGCGCCAGGCTCTCGAATGCTGCCATCGCGGCTGGGGGCAGTCGATCGTCATCGGCGTCGCCGAGGCCGGCAAGGAGATATCCACCCGCCCGTTCCAGCTCGTCACCGGGCGCGTCTGGCGCGGCACGGCCTTCGGCGGCGCGCGCGGCCGCACCGACGTTCCGAAGATCGTCGACTGGTACATGGAAGGCAAGATCAACATCGACGATCTCATCACCCACACCATGCCGCTGGAAGACATCAACACCGCCTTCGACCTGATGCACGAGGGCAAATCGATCCGAAGCGTGGTTCTCTATTGAGGTCGTCGCCCGGCGGCTTCCGTAAGGTTCATCTCGACCAGAACCGTATCGGGGCCCTCCACGGTCCAGCTTTCGGTGAAACCCAGGGCGCGGCAAAGGCTGCGCATGCAGGTGTTGTCGCGCAACACGGTGCCGCAGAGGCGGTCGAGCGTCCTGGCGCGGGCGTAGGCGATCAGCTTGCGCATCAGCGCATAGCCGATGCCGCGTCCCTGCACGTCGCTGCGCACCAGGATGGCGAACTCCGCCGACTGAGGATCGAGCCCGCTGGCGATGCGCGAAACGCCGAGGAGGTCGCCGCTCCTTGCGTCGAGTGCCACGAACGCCATTTCGCGACGATAGTCGATCTGGGTCCAGCGGGCGAAATCCCCGTGCGTGAAATGCCGGCGCGGCGAGAACAGCCGCAGCCGGATGTCGCCCTGGCTGACGCGGTCGAAGAAAGCGGGATAGAGATGCTCGTCGGTGGGAAGGATCGGGCGCAGATGCACCGTCCCGCCGCCGGCGTCGCGGATGTCTTCGTCCCATCCCTCGGGGTAGGGCGCGATCGCGAGATGCTCGGCGGCGCGACTGGGGTCGGCCGCCTCCTTCGTCAGAACGACGCGCGCATCGAGGGCGACGACGCCGGCAGCGTCGGCGAGCAGCGGATTGACGTCCAGCTCGGCGACGTCCGGCAGGTCTTCGGCAAGGCGCGCCAGGCGGATCAGTACCTCCGCGATCGCGGCGAGGTCGGCGGGCGGCCGATTGCGGTAGCCGGAGAGCAATCGGGAAATACGCGTGCGCCCGATCATGCCCTGGGCGAGGAGCTCGTCCAGCGGCGGCAGCTCGACCGCCTTGTCGTCGATCGCCTCGACGGCGGTGCCGCCGGCTCCGAAGAGGAGGACGGGGCCGAATGTCGGATCGCGACCGATGCCGACGATCAATTCGTGCGCTCCCGCAGGATCGATCATCGGCTCGACCGCGATCCCCTCGATCCGGGCGTCGGGGCGGCTTTCGGCGACGGACCGCAGCATGTCCTCGGCGGCCTCCCTGGCTGCGGCGCCTGAGCGGATGCCCAGTCTCACGCCGCCCACGTCGCTCTTGTGGGTGATGTCCGGCGAGGCGATCTTGAGGACGCAGCCGGCGGGCGCATCCGCTGAAGAAAGGAGACCCTCGACGATCGCGCCGGCCTCCGCCGGCGTCGTCGCCACGGTCGTCGGTGCGACGCGGATGCCATAGGCGGACAGCAGCGCCTTCGACTCCGTCTCGGAAAGAAGCGAGCGGCCGTCCCGGCGCGCGGCGGCGACGACGGCTTCCGCCGCGGGCCGGTCGACCGGAAAATCCTGCTGGCTGAAGCGGGGCGTGCGCATCATGGTCTCGCGCGTGCGGGCCAATGAAATCATGTGCATGAACGCCCGGACGGCGTCTTCGGGCGATTCGAAGGTCGGGATCCCGGCATCTTCGAACTCTGCGCGCGCCTGCGCCACCGTCTTCTGGCCGAGCCAGCACGTCAGCACCGGCTTGTTGCGACCGAAAGTCTGACGATGCTCGGCGATCGCATCGACGACGGACCGCGCGGTTTCCTCGGCCGAAGCGATCGAGGTCGGACACCTGATGACCAGCGCCGCATGCGTCTGCGGATCGTCGAGGACGGTCTTCAGGGCGGAGCCGAACCGCGGGCCGTCCGCATCGCCGATGATGTCGACCGGATTGCCGTGCGACCAGGTGCCGGGCAAGGCCGCATCGAGCGCCGTGCGGGTCCGCGCATCGAGTTGCGCGAGCCGGCCGCCGGTCTCGTGCAGGCAATCGGCGGCGATGACGCCCGCGCCGCCGCCATTGGTGACGATGGTCAGCCCTTCGCCGTCGATCGAGCGCTCCAGGCCGAGGATCGCGGCTGCATCGAAGAGTTCCTCCAGGGAATAGACGCGTACCAGGCCCGACCGGCGGAAGGCCGCATCGTATACGGCGTCCGAGCCGGCGAGCGCCCCCGTATGGGAAAGCGCGGCCCTCGCGCCTTCGGGGTAGCGGCCGACCTTCATGACGATGACCGGCTTGATCCGCGCCGCGCGCCGCGCCGCGGACACGAAGGCCGGCGCGTCCTGGACCGACTCGACGTAGAGCAGGATCGCCGAGGTCCCCCGGTCGGCGGCGAAATAGTCGATGAGATCGGCGAACGCCACGTCCAGCGCGTTGCCGATCGATGCCATGGACGAAAAGCCGACTTGCCGAGCGACCGCCCAGTCGAGCACCGATGTCAGTATGGCACCCGACTGCGAAATGAACGCCAGACGGCCGGGCAGGGCCGAAATATGCGCAAAGCTTGCGTTGAGGCCGATCGACGGCGTCAGCACGCCGAGGCAGTTCGGGCCGATGATGCGCATGCCGCTTTCGGAAGCGGTCCGAAGGACCCGATCCGCTGCGGATCTCCCGCCGTCGGCGATGGCTGCCGTGAGAACGATGGCCGCTGCCGTGCCGCCTGCCGCCGCTTCGGCGATGACGTCCGCGACGGCGGCGGCCGGCGTGGCGACGATCGCGAGGTCGACCGGTTCGTCGAGGTCCCCGAGGGCGGCGTGGCAGGGACGGCCGAACAGGCTCGAATGCTTCGGATTGACGAAATGGATCCGGCCCGAAAAGCCGGCATCGAGCAGGTTGCGGCAGACCGCGCGCCCCACCGACCGCTCCCGTTCGCTCGCGCCGACGACGGCCACGGACCGGGGCTTGAGAAGATGGTCGAGGGACTGGCCGTTCATGCGCGGTTCGTCCCCGAGCCCACCGTCGTCGAAGGCAGCCGCCTCATGCCGCGGCAGCATGCGGCAGGTGCTGGCGCGTCCAGGCCACGATCTGCGGCGTATTCATCACCCCCGACGATCGGCCGAGGAGTTCGCCTTTCCGGAAGAGCATGATCGTCGGAATCGAGCGAACCGCAAAACGCTGCGACAGCGCCGGCGCCGCGTCGGCATTGAGCTTGAAGAGCCGCACATCCGGCTCGAGGGACCCGGCCGCCGCATCGAAAGCAGGCGACATCATCCGGCACGGGCCGCACCAGGGCGCCCAGACATCGACGAGCATCGGCAGATCGTCCGCTGCCAGATGACGGTTGAAGACGCCTTCGGTCACCTCGACGGCACGGCCGGCGAACAGGGGCTCGTGGCACTTGCCGCAGCGTGCGGCCGTCGGTCTCTTCTCGCTCGAAATCCGGTTCGTCTGGCCGCAGCGCGTGCAGCCGAGGAGCATCGCGCTCATTCGACCGGCTCCTCCAGCTTGACGGCCTTCAGCTTGTCGATCCCGAGTACCTGGAGCGCCAGGCGCTCGTAGAAGGGTTCGGACACGCCGCTCCTGATCTTGTGCAGGAAGTATTTCTCGAAGGCGACCTTCGCTCCGTGCACCCAGACGCCCGTCGACGACCAGTTGACGTTGCGCGGCGGGATCTGCGGCTGGGCGACGAAGGCGACGCCGCGGTCGCCGAAATCGGCCAGGCAGACCGCATTCCACGTGGCTTCGGCGTCTGGGCTCTTCTCGTCGACGAGACGGGCGATGTTTCGGGCGGTCGCAGCCACCATCGACTCGATCATGAAACCGGTCTTCGGAACGCCGACGGCGACCGGCGTCTTTCCGGTGGGTGCGATCGCAACGCAGACGCCTATGGCGAAGATGTCCGGGAAGCTGGGATTGCGCTGGTGTTCGTCGACGATGACGAAACCGCGCGGATTGGCCAGCCCCTCGATCCCGCGCACGGCGGCGACGCCGCGGAAGGCCGGAAGCAACATCGAGAAGGCGAAGGGAAGGTCGTGCGTCTCGTGGACCGAGCCGTCCGTCGCGATTTCCGAGACCGCCATCCGGCCGGCCTCGATCCTGTCGACGCGGGCATTGCAGATCCATTTGATGTGGTGGCCCCGCAATTCGGCCTCGAGGATGCCCTTGGTGTCGCCGACGCCGTCGAGGCCGAGGTGGCCGATATAGGGCTCGGCGGTGACGAAGGTCATCGGCACGCGGTCGCGCACCCGGGCGTCGCGCAGGACCTTGTCGAGAATGAAGGCGAATTCGTAGGCCGGGCCGAAGCACGAGGCGCCCTGGACTGCACCGATCACGACCGGACCGGGCTTTTCGACCAGAGCCTGGACGGCTTCATGGGTCTTCACGGCATGATCCGTCTGGCAGATGGAGTGTGTATGCGCGTCGGGACCGAGACCCTCCACCTCGTCGAAGGCCAGTTCCGGGCCCGTGGCGATCACCAGGTAGTCGTAGTCGAGCGACGTCCCGTCGTTGAGTTCGATGCAGCGCTTGTCCGGGCGAAGGCGCTTGGCACCTTGCGGATAGAGGGCGATGTCCCGCGACCTGAAGGC
The DNA here is from genome assembly GCA_963838155.1 of uncultured Alphaproteobacteria bacterium. GTDB lineage: Bacteria > Pseudomonadota > Alphaproteobacteria > Rhizobiales > Rhizobiaceae > Pararhizobium_B. The sequence goes on along the minus strand of CAWIQE010000002.1, from coordinate 6,165 downwards.
GGCATCGAGATCGACCTCGACGCTTTCGCTCTTGCGCCAGCCGACGGCCACCCATGGATTGGACGGGACGAAGAAGAAGCGGTTTCCGTTGTTGACCACCGAAACGCGATGTTCGGATCCGAGCCGTTCGCGCAATTCGTAAGCCATGATGACGCCGCCGAGGCCCGCGCCGAGTACGACTGCATGTGCCATGGATCCATCTCCGAAATTGGGTTTGCAACTCGAAGCTAGCTTTCGCCGCCCGTCGAGCCATGATCCAGATCAAGCCGCCTTCACGTGCCGCGGCGGCAGAAGGCCTCCTGCAACGCCTCGATCACGATCAGCACCTCCGGCCGCGTGATGCGATAGTAGATCGTCGTCCCGTCGCGCCGGGATTCGACGAGATTGTCGGCGCGCAGCCGCATGAGTTGCTGCGACAGCGGCACCTGCTCGATCGCCAGCTTCTCGCGAAGCGCGGCGACGGAGGTCTCGCCGTCGCCCAATGCGCAAAGCACGAGCAGGCGCTTCGGATGGGAAAGGCTGCGCATCAGCTCGGAAGCGCGGCCGGCGGCCGGGATCATCTCTGAGACATTCATGTTCTTGAATTTAAGATATTTGAATGTTATATGCAAGTTCGACGAACGAGGATTGGACCGGACGCCGGATATTGAGCCTGATCAAGGCAACGCGGGACGATCCTCGCCACAAGATCGCAACTGTCGCAATCGCTGCGACGGCGGTCGGCCTACTTGGCCCGCTGCCGTCGCCCGCACGAATTCGAAAAAGGAGCCCGTCATGACGCTCGATCGCAGTGTTCTCGTGTTTGCGGGAAGCATGGTGCTTCTCTCGGTCCTTCTTGCCTGGACCGTTTCGCCCTATTTCGTCTGGTTCACCGTCTTCATCGGCCTGAACATGATCCAGTCGGCCTTCACGGGCTTTTGCCCGGCGGCCTGGGCCTTCCGCCGCCTCGGCGTGAAACCCGGATCGGCGTTCTGACGATGATCCGCCTCGCCCTTGCCGGCTTGCTCGCACTTGCGAGCCAGGCAGCCGCCGCCGCGACGATCAAGCTCGAGCCGACCGTCCTGCCCGAATGGAAAGCGGTCTACGCCCGGGTCGAATCGCGCACCACCGTACCCGCCAGGGCGCGGATCGGCGGGACCATTACCAGCCTGCAGGTCAGCGAGGGCGACAGCGTCGCGGCGGGCACGCCGATCGCCAACGTCCATGACGAGAAGCTCGATTTCCAGATCCAGGCGATCGATGCACAGCTCAAGGCCTTGCGCTCGCAACTCGACAACGCCCGCACCGACCTCGGCCGCGCCGAGCAGCTGATCGCCCGGGGCGTCACGACCTCCCAGCAGCTCGACCAGCTGCGCACGCAGGTCTCGGTCTTCCAGAACCAGATCGCCTCGACCGAGGCGCAGCGCTCCGTCATCGAGCAGCAGCAGAAGGAGGGCAGGGTGCTCGCTCCGATCTCGGGACGGGTGCTGGCCGTGCCGGTGACGAAGGACGCGGTGATCCTCGCCGGCGAGCCGGTGGCCACCATCGGCGGCGGCGGCTTCTTCCTGCGGCTCGCCATTCCGGAGCGTCACGCGGCCGCGCTGCAAGAGGGGGCGAAGCTCGAGATCGTCAGGGAGGCGGGGTCCACCACCGGCACGCTCGCCAAGATCTATCCGAAGATCGCCGACGGCCGCGTCATCGCCGACGTCGAGGTGCCGGACCTGCAGACACGATTCGTCGACCGTCGCGTCCTGGTGCGCGTTCCGGTCGGAAAACGCGAGGCGCTGGTCGTACCGGAAAGCGCCGTGGCCCATCGGTCCGGCCTCGACTTCGTCGCGGTCCGGTCCGATGGCGGCACGATCGAGCGTGTCGTCGTTCCCGGCGAGCACATGGTCGTCGACGCGACCCCCTCGGTGGAAATCCTGACCGGCCTGACGGCGGGCGAAAGCATCGTCGTGCCATGAAACTGCCATCCTCAGGGCTCGGCATCGCCGGCAATCTCACCCGCATCTTCATCAGGTCGCCGCTGACGCCGCTGCTTCTGCTTGCCGCCTTCGCAATGGGGCTCGTGGCGTTGGCCACGCTGCCGCGCGAGGAGGATCCGCAGATCTCGGTGCCGATGGTCGACATCCACGTGCGCGCCGACGGCCTCAAGGCGCCCGACGCCGCCAAACTGATCACCGAGCCGCTGGAAGGGATCGTGCGCGGCATCGACGGTGTCGAGCACGTCTATTCGCAAACGACCGACGACAACGTCATGGTGACGGCCCGCTTCAAGGTCGGCACGCCGTCGGATGCGGCCATCCTGCGCGTCCACGAGAAAGTGCGCGCCAACCTCGACAAGATCCCGGTCGGAATTCCCGAGCCGCTGATCGTCGGGCGCGGCATCAACGACGTCGCGATCGTGACGCTGACGCTGTCGCCGGATCCGGCAAGGGCGGCGAGCGTGACGCCGAACGAGCTGACCCAGATTGCCCGCGAGCTGCGCGTCCAGCTGTCCAAGATCGACGATGTCGGCCTGACCTATCTCGTCGGCTCGGCCGACGAACGCATCCAGGTCGCGCCGAACCTCGAGAAGCTGGCGCTCTACGGCGTGACGCTGCAGGAGCTCTCGGCCAAGGTCGGAGGCGCCAACACCGCGTTTCCGGCAGGCATGGTGCGCGACAAGGGCCTGGAGATCGGCGTCGAGGCTGGCCGCACGCTCTCCACGCCCGACGAGATCGGCAACCTCCTGCTGACCACCCGCGACGACCGCCCCGTCTACGTCCGCGACGTGGCGAAGGTCGGACTGGCCACGAGCCCGGAGACGTCGATCGTGTCGACGCTGACGCGCGACGGCGGGACGATCGTGCGCGCGCCGGCGGTGACGGTGGCGATCGCCAAGCGCGCGGGATCGAATGCCGTGGTGGTGGCGGACCGGATCCTGAGCCGCGTCCAGGAGCTGAAGGGCACGGTCATCCCCGAATTCGTCAGGGTCGCCGTCACCCGCGACTACGGTGCGACGGCGAACGACAAGTCGAACGAACTGCTGTTCCACCTCGGGCTCGCGACCATCTCGATCGTGGTCCTCGTCCTGGTGGCGATCGGGTGGCGGGAGGCGATCGTCGTGGCGATCGTCATTCCGGTGACGATCCTGCTCACCCTGTTTGCCGCCAAGGCGATGGGCTACACGCTGAACCGCGTATCGCTGTTCGCCCTGATCTTTTCGATCGGCATCCTCGTCGACGACGCCATCGTCGTCATCGAGAACATCACCCGGCACTGGACGATGCGGGACGGGCGCGACCGCATGCGCGCGGCGATCGAGGCGGTGGCGGAAGTCGGCAACCCGACGATCGTCGCGACCCTGACCGTCGTGGCGGCCCTCCTGCCGATGCTCTTCGTCTCCGGCATGATGGGCCCCTACATGAGCCCGATCCCGGCGAACGCGTCGGCGGCGATGGTCTTCTCGTTCTTCGTCGCCGTCATGGTGACGCCGTGGCTGATGCTGAAGATCGCCGGGCGGGCGACGTTCGACAATCACGAGGAAGACGATCCCGACACGAGGCTCGGCCGCATCTACAAGGCCGTCGCCCGCCCGATCCTTGCAAGCCGTGCCCGGAGCTGGATCTTCCTCGGCATCGTCGGGGTGCTGACCATCGGTTCCCTCGCGCTGTTCTACACCGAGGACGTCACGGTCAAGCTGCTTCCATTCGACAACAAGTCGGAGCTAGCGGTGATGATCGACCTGCCGAACGGCCAGTCGACCGAGGCGACCGACGCCGTTGCACAGGAGATCGCGCAGACCGTGATGACCGTCCCGGAAGTCGTTTCCGTCCAGACCCATGCCGGCACCGCCGCGCCCTTCGATTTCAACGGGTTGGTGCGGCATTCCTACCTGAGATCGGAGCCGCAGCAGGGCGACGTGTCCGTCAATCTGAAGCCGAAGGGCCAGCGCGACCGCGAAAGCCACGCGATCGCGCAGGACATCCGCAAGAAGATCGACGCGCTCGAAGTGCCGGCCGGCACGCGGTTGAAAGTGGTCGAGCCGCCGCCGGGCCCGCCGGTGCTGTCGACGCTGCTCGCCGAGATCTACGGCCCGACCGCCGCCGAGCGCCGGGCGGTCGCCGAGAAGGTCCGCCAGGCCTTCAGGTCGGTGCCCTATATCGTCGACGTCGACGACAGCTACGGCACGCAGGCGCCGCGGCTGCGCGCGGTGATTTCCAGCGACGATCTCGACTTCTTCCATGTTCAGGAGAGCGACGTCTTCCAGACGCTGCGGATCCTGGGGCACGGGCAGACGGTGGGCTATTCGCATCGCGGCGAGGGGCGCCAGCCGATCCCGATCCGCATCGAGCGGCCGAAGGGAGAGACCGTCGTCGACGAACGCACGCTCAGCGTCCCGGTGCCGGCCAACGTGCTGCCGGGCGCGCGTGGCGTGGTCGAACTCGGCGACGTCGTCCACATGGAACGCGAGAAGACGTCCTATCCGATCTTCCGCCACAATGCGCGCGACGCCGAGATGGTCACGGGCGAACTCGCCGGCCAGTACGAAGCCCCGCTCTACGGGATGATCGCGGTCCAGAAGGCGCTCGACGGGATGGACTGGACCGGCCTGCAGAAGCCGGTGATCAGCCTACACGGCCAGCCGACCGACGAATCCCGTCCGACATTGCTGTGGGACGGCGAGTGGGAGGTAACCTGGGTGACGTTCCGCGACATGGGGGCGGCCTTCGGCGTGGCGATGCTCGGAATCTACATCCTGGTCGTGGCGCAGTTCGGCTCGTTCAAGCTGCCGCTCGTGATCCTGACGCCGATACCGCTCACCTTCATCGGCATCATGATCGGCCACTGGCTGTTTCACGCGCCGTTCACGGCGACGTCCATGATCGGCTTCATCGCGCTTGCGGGCATCATCGTACGCAACTCGATCCTGCTCGTCGACTTCATCCGCCACGCCCAGTCGACCGGCATGCCGCTGAAGGAGGTGCTGCTGGAGGCCGGCGCGATCCGCTTCAAGCCGATCCTGCTGACGGCGCTCGCCGCGATGATCGGCGCCGCGGTGATCCTGACCGATCCGATCTTCCAGGGACTGGCGATCTCGCTGCTCTTCGGCCTGGCTTCGTCGACGCTGCTCACCGTGCTGGTGATCCCGGCCATCTACAACGTGCTGAGGCGGTGACGGCCGCCGCGGCGATCCCGCTTGAGCGAAATCAAGGACGGCGGGCGAGGGACCCGTAGGATTTCGGCGACGATAACCCCATTGGAGCCGATCATGTCCTACAAGTCCATCCTCGCCGTCCTCGACGAACCGGGGGAGACCCGCCAGGTCCTGGATGTCGCCAGCAACCTGGCGGACAGGTTCGGCGCCCGTGTCCTGGGGCTCCATGCCAGCCTCGACGACGACTATCGCTCGCAGTCCGCGCTGGAAGTGGGCTACCCGATCGACTTCGAATACGGCGCGATCGAGAACCGCGAACGGGCCGTGGCGACCGAGACGGCGTTCGCCGAGCGCGCGCGCAGCGAAGGCTTCGCCTCGCAATGGTATTGTGTCGACGCGCCGAAGCCGGAGAGGGAAGCGGCCATCGACAGGCTGTCGCGCAGCTGCGATCTCGTCGTCCTGCGCCAGCCGGACGCCGATTCGTCGGAAGGCAAGGTCGGCCGTTGCGAGCGCCTTCTTTTCGACAGCGGCCGACCGGTCCTGATGGTCCCCTACATCCTCAAGGACGTGCCGAAAATCCGCCGCGTGCTGGTCGGCTGGAACGGGACGCGCGAGGCCGCACGGGCCGTGTTCGATGCGCTGCCGTTCCTGATGGCGGCCGACAAGGTCGAGATCCTGACCGTCGAGAAGGAGCGCAACGGCGGCTCCGGGGAGCTTCCGGAAGGAACGGACCTGGCAACGAGCCTCGCCCGGCACGGCGTGAACGTCATCGTGACGCGCGAGATCGCCGAAGGAACCAACGCCGCGGCCGTCATCGCCAACCGCGCGGCCGACACCGGCGCGGAACTGCTCGTGATCGGCGCCTATTCGCACTCGAGGCTGCGCGAACGCGTCTTCGGCGGCGTAACGCGCGAAGCCATCGCATCCATGACGACGCTGACCCTGATGTCACGCTGACCCGCGCCGGGAAGCGACCCGACGGGTTTGCGCAAGGCCAGGGCAGGGGATCGGGGTAGACGGAAGGGAATTCGAAGGAGCGACGCGTG
>CAWIQE010000001.1:0-19088 GCA_963838155.1 uncultured Alphaproteobacteria bacterium | reverse complement strand
CCGCCCACGTTTCTCTTTCCCATTATTCAATTGTCAAAGAGCCGACGACAAATCCTTGCCGTCAACGGTCCCAAAACCATACGGTCCCAAAACCGCCGAAGTCCCGCAATCGCGAACCCCGAAATCATGAAAAACAAGGGCAAGCCCAGCCACCGCCAGCGGCAGCACCGCCCTCGTCGATGAGCGCTATATAGGCCCCACCACCAAACCCTGTCAACGCGCCAATCGGCAAAAATTCAATCTTTTTTCGACGTCCGGAAATCTGCCCGCCAACCGGTCATCCTGCGCCCGTGCACAATGCGCAGGCAGGGCACTGCCAGCCGCCGCCCGGCGAGGAAATGCGCATTCAGTGCGGTTAAAAATTTCTAAGGACACTCTATATAGGCTATCGTGACGGGCGACGATTCGCCGGACGCCGAAGCCAGGAGACCAGGGTGAACATGTCGAGGATCGCGGCCTTGCCCGCGATGCGCACGCGTCAATTCTGGAAGGAAATGGCCGATGAGCTGCGACTGCTCTTCGGGCGTCCCCCGCGCGTGCAGTTCGGCGCCCTTTGCTATCGGCGGAAACGCGGCAAGAAGGGCGCCCGCACCGAGGTCCTCTTGATCAGCAGCCGCGGAACGGGGCGATGGGTCATTCCCAAGGGCTGGCCGATGCAGGGGCGCGCTGCGGCTGAAGTGGCCGAGCGCGAGGCCTTCGAAGAGGCGGGAATGCGCGGAACCGTCGCGACGGACGCGATCGGGCGCTTCACCTACGGAAAGGTGCTGAGCGGCGGCCTCTCGGTGCGCTGCATCGTCCAGGTGCACGCGATGAACGTGGAATGCTGCGAGAAGAAGTTTCCCGAACGCAAGCAGCGAACGCTCGCCTGGTTCACGCCGGAGGAAGCGGCACGATGCGTCGCCGAGCCCGGCCTGAAGCGGCTGTTGTCGTCCTTCGAGCCCGAAGCGCACGCGACGGACCGTTGACGACCGCCGGACGCGCCTTGCGCTTTCCCCCCTCCCCCACTATTCGGGCACCCATCGCGGCCTGAACCCGTTCTCTCCCGGAGAGCGCGCCGGCAGCGAGGAGGCCGCGGCGCCGGCATTGATGGAACACGAGCCGAGCGAGACAACGATGGACAGCCTGAAGCCGACCCTCGACAAGGATCTCGACAAGCTGAGCTACGTCGAGGAGGCGGCGAACTTCGTCTCGCGCTCGCTGGTCGGTCCGGGCGTCGCGCTCGTCTTCGTCATGCTGGTCGTGGCGTTCGCCGGCACGTTCGTGTCGAGCGGCGGCGGCGCGCTCCTGATCGGGTCGGCCGGGGCGATCGGCGCCTACATGGCGCTCAACATCGGCGCCAACGACGTCGCCAACAATGTCGGGCCGGCGGTCGGGGCGAACGCGCTCTCGATGACGGCGGCGCTCGTCGTGGCGGCGATCTTCGAGAGCGCAGGGGCGCTGATCGCCGGCGGCGACGTCGTCAACACCATATCGAGCGGCATCGTCGACCCGGCCGCGGTCTCCGATCCCTCGATCTTCGTATGGGCGATGATGGCCGCGCTCGTGTCCTCGGCACTCTGGGTCAACCTGGCGACCTGGCTCGGCGCTCCGGTCTCGACGACGCATTCCGTCGTCGGCGGGGTCATGGGCGCCGGCTGCGCGGCCGTCGGACTGTCGGCCGTCCACTGGTGGGTCATCCTCAACATCACGATCAGCTGGATCGTATCGCCGGTCATCGGCGGCGTGATCGCGGCCGGCTTCCTCGCCTTCATCAAGACGTTCATCATCTATCAGGACGACAAGATCGCCGCTGCCAGGCGGTGGGTCCCGCTCCTGATCGCCATCATGGCCGGCGCCTTTGCGGCCTATCTCGCGCTCAAGGGGCTGAAGCACCTCCTGCCGATCGGCATCGGCGGGGCATCGCTGATCGGCCTGGCCGTCGGGCTTGCGGCGTGGCTCGTCTGCCGTCCGATGATCCGGCGGCAGTCCGAAGGTCTGGAGAACCGCAACCAGTCGCTGCGCAAGCTCTTCACGATCCCGCTCGTCTTCTCGGCCGCCCTCCTCTCCTTCGCGCACGGCGCCAACGACGTGGCCAACGCCGTCGGGCCGCTGGCGGCGATCGTGGGCGTGGCCGATTCCGGTGCCGTCGGCAACACCGTTTCCATCCCGCTCTGGGTGATGGTCGTCGGCGCGCTCGGAATTTCGCTCGGCCTGCTTCTCTTCGGGCCCAAGCTCATCCGCATGGTCGGCCAGCAGATCACGCGGCTCAATCCGATGCGGGCCTATTGCGTCGCGCTGTCGGCGGCGATCACGGTGATCTTCGCCTCGTGGCTGGGGCTGCCGGTCAGTTCCACGCACATCGCCGTCGGTGCCGTCTTCGGGGTCGGCTTCTTCCGCGAATGGTACACCAAGCGCTCGCCGCGGCGCGCGACCTATGTCCAGCGCAACTCCAACGGCCGGTCGAAGCGGCGGCCCTATGGCGACGCCAAGGAGGAGGTCCGCCGGCGCAAGCTGGTGCGCCGTTCGCACTTCATGACCGTGATCGCCGCCTGGGTCGTCACGGTGCCGGCGGCGGCGCTCCTGGCGGCGGCGGTGTATCTGTCGCTCCACGCCGCGTTCGTCTGATCGCCCCGAAGCCCCGCCGCACCGAAACCCCGGATTGACACGGGCGGCGGGACGTCGCTTGAATTGCGGGCCACGACCGAGAGAGGCCCGAGATGCCCGTCAGCCCCGCCACCCTCGCCGCCTTCTCTGCGGTGAGCTTTCTTCTGCTCGTCATTCCCGGACCCACGATCGTCATGGTCGTCGGCCAGGCCCTGGCGCACGGCCGCCGGGCGGCGCTGGCAAGCGTGGCGGGCGTCGCGCTCGGCGATCTCGCGGCCGCGACGCTCTCGCTGATCGGCATCGGCGCCCTGCTCGCGGCTTCGGCGACGGTCTTCCTTGCCGTCAAATGGATCGGCGCCCTCTACCTCGTCTATCTCGGCATCCGGATGTGGCGGACGCCCATGGGGGCGCCGGGGGCGAGCGCGGCCGGCATCGGCGAGGCGGTCCCGCGCGCCACGATCTTCCGCCGGGCGTTCCTGGTCACGCTTCTCAATCCGAAGAGCATCGTCTTCTTCGTCGCCTTCCTGCCGCAGTTCATCCGGCGCGACGCGCCCTTCCTGCCGCAGGCCGTCCTGCTCGTCGGCTGCTTCGTGCTGCTCGCCACGCTCAACGCGGCCGGCTACGCCGTCGCCGCCGCCTCGGCGCGCCGGCTGTTCCGGCGGGAAACGGTCCTGCGGCGGGCCGGCCGCGCCGGCGGTGCCTTCATGATCGGCGCGGGCATGGTCGCCGCCTTCGCGCATCGGGCGGCCTGACCGATGCCGCTCGAAAACCGCGTCGACCCGTTCGGTAGGATCCATGCGCGAGCCGAGCGCGGGTCGCTGATGGGAAACCGCGGGATCATCCACGACCCGCGCACGCGCACCCTCCTGGCGCGACGATGGACGTCGAAGGCGTGGATCATCTGCCTTTGCGCGTTCCGCGGTCGACGGCGGACGCCGATGGCTTCCGGATACACGGAACTCTTCTTCCTCGACGAGGCGACGGCGCTGGCGGCGGGACACAGGCCGTGCTTCGAATGCCAGCGGGAGCGCGCCAAACGCTTCGCCGTCGCTTTTGCCGCAGGCTGCGGATGCGGTTCCGTGCGCGCTGGCGATATCGATGCGCGTCTCCACCTCGATCGCCCGGCCGCCGGCAACGCGGCGCCGGAAATTTCGGCCGACGCGATCCGTCGGCTGCCGGACGGAAGCATGATCGGATCGGGCGGCGCGGCGTTTCTCGTCACGGCCGGACGGCTTCGGCCCTGGTCCTTCGCCGGGTACGGAGCGGCGGTGCCGGTCGAGGCGGCGGCTGCGGAGGGGACGGTCCTGCTGACGCCCGCCGCGACCGTCGGGGCGCTGAAAGCAGGCTACCGCGCGGGCACGGCCGTCGATCGCGCCGCTTGAAATCCCGCCGCGCAGGCGCCAGAAGGTTTCCATGCGCGCCAATTTCAAGATGCAGCGCCTTTTCGTCGACGCGGATCTCTCCGCGGGAGCGTCGTTCGAGGCGTCGAAGGACCAGATGCACTATCTCGCCCACGTCCTCAGGCTGGGGGACGGCGCGGAGATCCTCGTCTTCAACGGCCGCCACGGCGAATGGAAGGCGCGGCTTTCGTCGCCCTCGAAGAAGCGACTCCTTCTCGAGGCGACGGAGCGGACGCGCCCGCAGCCGCCGGCGCCGGACCTCGTCTATCTTTTCGCGCCGCTCAAGGTGGGGCGGCTCGACTACATGATCCAGAAGGCGGTGGAGATGGGCGCCGGCGTCATCCAGCCGGTGCTGACGCAGCACACGCAGGTCACCCGCCTCAAGACCGAGCGGCTGGCGGCCAATGCGATCGAGGCGGCCGAGCAATGCGGCGTGCTGGCCGTGCCGGCCGTGCTCGAAGCCGTCAGGCTCGCGGATCTCGTCGCGTCATGGCCCGCCGACCGGCGCCTCTTCTTCTGCGACGAAGGGGCGGCCGAACAAAATCCGCTCGACGCCTTGAAAACGGCGGCGGAAACGAGATTTGCCCTGCTGGTCGGTCCGGAAGGGGGATTCTCGGATGAGGAGCGCCGCCTGCTTCATGGTCATTCGCAAGTCACGCCCATACCCCTCGGTCCGCGGATCCTGCGTGCCGACACGGCGGCGGTCGCCGGCCTCGCCGTCCTCCAGGCCGCCATCGGCGACTGGCGCTGACTGCGCTTGCGTTCAAGGCACGTTGACGGTGGCTTCAAAGATTTTCGCTTGCGCGTCGCGGCGTTTCGCGCAAAGCAGCCGAAACGGAGACGCCGGGGCAGGGTCGCGGCCCCATACCGGACAGCGCGGAGCGAGGCTTTATGGCGCGTGACACGACAGACGAAACGCCGATCACCTCCATGGCCGAGCTGACGGGCTACATCGCCGCCGGATGCAAGCCGGAGGAAGCCTTCCGGATCGGCACGGAGCACGAGAAGTTCCCGTTCTTCTACCGCGACAATGCGCCGGTCCCCTACGAGGGCGAACGCAGCATCGCCGCGCTTCTACGGGGCATGGAAGCCATGCTCGGCTGGGAGCCGATCATGGACGCCGGGCGGATCATCGGGCTGGTGGAGCCCACCGGCCAGGGCGCCATCTCGCTCGAGCCGGGCGGCCAGTTCGAGCTGTCCGGGGCGCCGCTCGAGACCATCCACCAGACCTGCCGCGAATCGAACGCGCACCTGGCACAGGTGCGCGAGGTGGCCGAGCAGCTCGGCATCCGCTTCCTGGGCCTCGGCGGCAGCCCGAAATGGTCGCGGGCGGAGACGCCGCGCATGCCCAAGTCGCGCTACGACATCATGACGGCCTACATGCCCAAGGTCGGATCGAAGGGCCTCGACATGATGTACCGGACCTGCACGATCCAGGTGAACCTGGACTTCTCCTCGGAGGAGGACATGCGCCGCAAGATGCAGGTGGGCATGAAGCTGCAGCCGCTGGCGACGGCGCTGTTTTCCAATTCGCCCTTCACCGAGGGCCGCCCGAACGGGCTTCTGTCCTGGCGGGGCGACATCTGGCGCGACGTCGACAACCAGCGCTCCGGCCTCCTGCCCTTCGCGTTCGCGGACACGTTCGGCTTCGAGGACTACGCGGCTTGGGCGCTCGACGTGCCGATGTATTTCGTCGTGCGGGACGGGCGGTACCACGACTGCACGCACATCACGTTCCGGCAGTTCATGGACGGTGCGCTCAAGGGCGAGATTTCCGACTGGCGGCCGAATACCGGGGACTGGGCGAACCACCTCTCGACGCTTTTCCCCGACGTCCGTCTCAAGCGCTTCCTCGAGATGCGCGGCGCCGACGGCGGGCCCTGGCGCAACATCTGCGCGCTGCCGGCCTTCTGGGTCGGCCTTCTCTACGACCGGGGCGCGCTGGACGAGGCGGAGGAATTGACCCGCGACTGGGGTTTCGAGGAAACGAACGCGCTGCGTGACGCGGTTCCCGCCAGGGGGCTCGACGCGACGATCGGCGACCGGTCGCTCCACGAGGTGGCCCGCGACGTGCTGGGCATCGCCAGGCGCGGGCTCGTCGCACGCGCGCGCCTCAATGCGGACGGGCACGACGAGGCGCATTTCCTCGCGCCGCTCGAGGAAATCACGGCGCGCGGCAAGACGTCGGCGCAAACCCTGATCGAGCTCTACGAGGGCCGCTGGAACCGCTCCGTCGAGCCGGTCTTCGAGGAATACGCCTACTGACCGAACGCTTCGCGGGCGCCGATGCTCAGGCGACCCGGCAGGCCCTCAGGAGCTTGAGAAGGTGCGGCAGCGAGGGGGCGGTATTCTGCGCGCAGTAGGTCTGGCGCGCGAACCCGCCGTAGCTTTCCTTGTGGCGCGCAAGGCTCTGCGAGGGGTAGATCAGCCAATTGGCGAGGCGGTTGGTATAGATGAGGCGGAAGACACGTCGGGTGAGCCAGTCCTTGGTGAATTCGTCGTCCTCTATGCGGTGGAACGGCATCAGGCCGAGATAGAGCCGCCCGGCCCCTTCCTCGCGGAAACGCTCGATCGCCCGTCGGACCAGGAAATAGGAAGAGAGCGGATCGGCCTCGGGCAGCCAGCGGCGCGTCGCCGAGAGATAGCCGACGAGACGGCCGTCCTCGTAGAGCGGATCGAAGAATGCGAAGGCCACCGGATCGCCGCGCGAATCGACGATGAAGAACTTGCGCACGCCCGGCTCGTCGGACAGAACGACGGGACGGACCAGGAAACTCAATTCGTGCCGGCGGGTCGTCCTTGTCCGGCGCCACGCCTCCGAAATCGACCTGACCCGGCGGGGATCGAAGCTTTCCGGCGGCGCCTCGACGACCCGGTGGCCGGTGCGTTCGAAGCGGTTCGTCGCGGTGCGGAAGCTGCGCCGGGCGGGGCCGGAAAAATCGAAGTCCGCAAGATCGACGATGCTCTCGACCCCCAGCGCGTTGACGGCGAAGCCGCGCTCGTCGAGGAGCGCGGCGGTCTCGTGGGACACCTGCCAGAAGGTGACGTCGCCCTTCTCGGCGACGAAAGCGTCGATCAGTGCGCCGTGCATTTCGGCCGGGGCGAGCGGATCGGCAAGCACGAAGGCCGTGCGGCCGACCATGCAGTAGGAGAGAAAGCCCTCGGCATCCCCGAAATGCGCGAGCCCGGGCTGGCAGGCGACGGAATAGGCCAAGGCGAACCGGCCGTGCCGCGCGAGCAGCGCGTACCGGTCGGACTCGGATATTTCCGCAGCAGGCGGCGGAGTTCTGGTCAGCATTCAGGAGCGATCCGGGCTGCGGAGATGCCGGTCAACGGACACTTTGGGGTTCTTCATACCGCCGGGAAGAGTCAATTTGCTGGCGGGAATGAATCAGGAATGTGTCCTGCACGCCAAGCGCGAGCACACGAAAAAGCCCGGCGTGTCCAAGACGGACCGCCGGGCAGGTGACGGGCAACAGGGCAAATACCACCCGTCGGGAACCTCGTGGAAATCGTGCTTCAGCGAGCCCGCCGCCGGCCTTTCGGACGGCCGAAAGCGACGGACGTCAGATAGTCGGACGGGTCGCCGAAACGGTTTTCGAACAAAGACGCGTCGACGTCGGCGCGCGTCAGTCCGATGTCGGCGAGATGCGCATCGGACAGTTCCCTGAGGCTGCCGATCTCGCGTCGATTGCGGAATACCCTGAAAAAGCCCGTCAGGCCGCCGGCGGCCTCCAGAAGGCGCATCGCGATCGTGCGGCGCGCCGGGGCGAGATCAAGATCGAGAGTCCTGTCGATCGTCGTCATCGTTTTGCTCCTTTGCACAAGACGCACTAAGCGCACCTGCGGAATTGTCCGCGCACGATCGGGCGCGCGGCGTATCGACCGGCTTTCGCTTGGTGTGATCGTTGTTGACGACGCAGAATTCGCAGATTCCGATTGATCAGTCTAACGAATGTTTTTAATCTTAGACATCAACATCACTGATGGGTTCTCCAATGACCGCTCCCCTCGATCTCGACCAGCTCCAGACCTTCCTGGCCATCGTCGACAACGGCAGCTTCACCCGGGCGGCCGAGCATGTGCACAAGACGCAATCGGCCGTGTCCATGCAGATGCGCCGGTTGGAGGAGCGGCTGGGCAAGCGGCTTTTCATCAAGGACGGGCGGGCGAACCGCCTGACGGACGACGGCGAGCGGCTGCTCCTGCACGCGCGCAAGCTGATCCGCCTGAACAACGAAGCGGTGGCCGCCTTCGACGACAACTCCCTGGAGGGCGCGATCCGCATCGGCACGCCGGACGACTATGCCGACAGGTACATGCCGGACATCATAGCCCGCTTCGCCAAGACCAATCCCAACGTGGAGCTCTACATCGCCTGCGAATCCTCGCGCGACCTCGCCGAGAAGATCGACCGCGACGAGCTCGACATCGCTCTCGTCACCCACAATCCGCTTCGCAGGCCGGCGTCGGAGGTGGTGCGCACGGAGCCGCTCTATTGGGTCGGCTCGCTCAATCACAATGCGCATGAGAACCGGCCCGTCCCGCTGGCCGTCGGGCGGCGGAGCTGTACCTGGCGGCAGCTCGCCTGCGCGGCGCTCGATTCGGTCGGCCGCGACTACCAGATCCTCTTCACCAGCTGGTCGTCGACCGTCGTCGCCTCCGCGGTGCTGGCGGGGCTGGCGGTCTCGCTCCTGCCGGAATCGGCACTTCGTCCCGGCATGCGGATCCTGTCCCCCTCGGACGGGTATCCGGCGCTCGCACCGATCCAGATCGGCATCATCAGGCGCAGCGGAGCGCCCGCCCAGCTCATGAACGCGGTGATGCAGCACATCGTCGCCAGCCTCGACAACATCACGCCGCCGACGGCGGCGAACGATGCCGAGGAGGTCGACCCCACGCGTGCCCTGCCGCGGCTGCCCCGGCTCAGGCCCGGGCATATCCTGCCGGGCTGGTAGGAGCCGGCGCCGGCAGGATCCGCGCAAGGCAAAGGGCCGGCGCCCGAAGGCACCGGCCCTTTGCGCGGCGGGAGGCTTTCGTCCGGCCGGTCAGGCGAGATCGAAGCGGTCCGCGTTCATCACCTTGGTCCACGCCGCGACGAAGTCGTGGACGAATTTTTCGCGCGCGTCGTCCTGGGCGTAGGCCTCGGCCAGGGCACGGAGCTGCGAGTTGGACCCGAAGATCAGGTCGATGCGCGTGGCGGTCCATTTCGGCTCGTTCGTCGTCCGGTCGCGGCCTTCGAACTCCCTCTCGGCCTCCGACGTCGCCTCCCAGACGGTCGCCATGTCGAGCAGGTTGACGAAGAAGTCGTTGGTGAGCTTTCCGGGCGTCGCGGTGAGAACGCCGTGGGTGGAGCCGCCGAAATTGGCGCCGAGGACGCGCAGGCCGCCGATGAGGACCGTCATTTCAGGTGCGGTCAGGGTCAGGAGCTGGGCCCGGTCGACCAGGAGCGCCTCGGTCGGCACGGTCTCGCCGACGCCGTGCTCGACGTAGTTGCGGAAACCGTCCGCCTTCGGCTCGAGCGGTTCGAAGGCCTCGACGTCGGTCTGCTCCTGGGAGGCATCGGTGCGGCCGGGGGCGAAGGGCACCTGGACCGCGTGTCCTGCGTCCTTGGCGGCCTTCTCCACCGCCGCGGCGCCGCCCAGCACGATCAGGTCGGCCAGCGAGATCTTCTTGCCGTCCGTGCGCCCCGAGGCGAACTCCTGCCGGATGCCCTCGAGGGCGTCGAGGACCCTGGCGAGCCTGCCGGGTTCGTTGACTTCCCAATCCTTCTGCGGGGCGAGCCGGATGCGCGCGCCGTTCGCTCCGCCGCGCTTGTCGGAGCCGCGGAAGGTGCTCGCCGAGGCCCAGGCGGTCGAGACGAGGTCTGGGATCGACAGGCCGGAGGCCAGGATCTTCGCCTTCAGGTCGGCGATTTCGGCGGCATCCACCAGCGGGTGATCGACGGCCGGGACCGGATCCTGCCAGAGCAGTTCCTCCTGCGGCACCTCGGGGCCGAGGTAGCGCACGACCGGTCCCATGTCGCGATGGGTCAGCTTGAACCATGCGCGGGCGAAGGCGTCGGCGAAGGCCTCGGGGTCCTGGTGGAAGCGCCGGGAGATCGGCTCGTAGGTCGGATCGAAGCGGAGCGCGAGGTCGGTCGTCAGCATCGACGGCGCATGATGGCGGGACGGATCGTGGGCGTCGGGGATCCGGTCGGAGCCGGCTCCGTCCTTCGTGGTCCACTGCCAGGCGCCGGCCGGGCTCTTGGTCAGCTCCCACTCGTAGCCGAAGAGGTTCTCGAAGAAGTTGTTGCTCCACCGGGTCGGCGTCTCGGTCCAGGTGACCTCGAGGCCGCTGCCGATCGTATCGGCGCCCATGCCGGTTCCGTGGGTGCTCTTCCAGCCGAGACCCTGGTCGGCGATGCCGGCACCCTCGGGCTCGCGTCCCACCAGCGCGGCATCGCCGGCGCCGTGGGTCTTGCCGAAGGTATGGCCGCCGGCGATCAGGGCGACGGTCTCCTCGTCGTTCATCGCCATGCGGCTGAAGGTCTCGCGGATGTCGGCGGCGGCGGCCAGCGGATCGGGCTTGCCGTTCGGACCTTCGGGATTGACGTAGATCAGGCCCATCTGGACCGCGGCGAGCGGGTTTTCGAGCGCGCGGCCCTCGCTGTAGCGCTTGTCGCCGAGCCACTCTTCCTCGGTGCCCCAGTAGATGTCCTGTTCGGGCTCCCAGATGTCCTCGCGGCCGCCGCCGAAGCCGAAGGTCTCGAAGCCCATCGATTCGAGCGCGACGTTGCCGGTCAGGACCATCAGGTCGGCCCAGGAAATGCTGCTGCCGTATTTCCTCTTGATCGGCCAGAGGAGGCGGCGCGCCTTGTCGAGGTTGACGTTGTCCGGCCAGCTGTTGAGCGGAGCGAAACGCTGCGAGCCCGAGGAGGCGCCGCCGCGGCCGTCGCCGATGCGGTAGGTCCCGGCGCTGTGCCAGGCCATGCGGATGAAGAGCGGACCGTAATGCCCGAAGTCGGCCGGCCACCAGGCCTGCGAATTGGTCATCAGGGCGCGGAGGTCCTCCTTCAGGGCCTTGAGGTCGAGCTTGCGGAAGGCTTCGGCATAGTCGAAGTCCTTGCCCATGGGATCGCCGAGCGGCGAGTTCTGGTGGAGGATCGACAGGTTGAGCTGCTCCGGCCACCAGTCGCGGTTCGTCCTCAGGCCGGATGTGGCGTGCAGGAAGGGGCACTTGCCCGTGTTTTCGGCTTTTGCGTCCATGTTTCTCTCCCTTCGTGGATGTCGATGTGCCGGGGGGCGCGCGGATGGAGCAGGCGGCGGGCACGCGCGGCTCCCGAATGGCGCATGCCCCGACCGGCGATTGTCATAACCGATTCAAGTCCTCTATGTGGCAGGCCTTCGCGATAATTTCCAATTGTATTTCCCGCACGGGGCGATAACTTTTTCCGATTATGCTGACCCTTAAGCAAATGCGCTATTTCGATGCATTGGCGACCACGCTCCATTTCGGGCGGGCGGCGGAAGCCTCGCATGTCAGCCAGCCGGCGCTGTCCGCGCAGATCGGCCAGATGGAGAAGCATCTGGGCGTGAAGCTCGTCGAGCGGGCGGGCGGGCGGACCATGCTGACGGGCCACGGCGCGCGGCTCGTCCCGCGGATCAGGGCTATACTCGCGCAGGTGAACGCGCTCGAAACCGAACCGCGCCGGCGCGGCGTGTTGGAAGGCCTGGTGCGGCTCGGCATCATCCCGACCATCGCACCCTATCTCGTTCCGACGCTGGTGCCGGGCCTGCGCTCGGCCTATCCCGGGATCGAGATCGAGCTGAAGGAGACGATCACCGGCAACCTCGTCGACGATCTGAAGGTCGGGCGGCTCGACGCGATCGTCGTGGCCCTGCCGATCGACGAGGACGGCCTTTCGGTGCGCCCGCTGTACCGGGACCGGTTCCTGGTCGCCGGGCCCGGAGACGGCCGATCGCTTCCGGCCTCTCCGATGACCCAGGAGGATATCGACGTTTCGCGTCTCCTGCTGCTCGAGGAGGGGCACTGCCTGCGCGACCAGGCGCTCAAGGTCTGTTCGGCGGCCGACGGGCGCAGGCTGGTGAATTTCGGCGCGACCTCGATGGCGACGCTGCTGCAGATGGTCGGCCACGGCATGGGGCTGACGCTGGTTCCGGAGATCGCGCTGGAAGCGGAGGCGTGGCGCCGCGAAATACGGATCCTGCGCTTCGAGGATCCCCAGCCCTCCCGTACCGTCGGCCTTGCCTGGCGGCCGGGCAGCGCCCTCAACGACGATTTCGAAGCGCTCGCCGACGCCATTTCGGAGAGCGCCGAGGCCGTCATGGCGGCGGGCCGGGCGAAACTCGGCGCGCACCTCGACGCGACGCCGGCAGATAGGCCGCGTCAGACACCGGGGTAGTTGGGGCTCTCCCGGGTGATGGCGACGTCGTGGGGGTGGCTCTCGCGCAGCCCCGCGTTGGAGATGCGCACGAAGGTTGCCCGGCGGTGCAGCTCGGCGAGGTTCGCGGCGCCGACATAGCCCATCGCCGCCTTGAGGCCGCCGGCCAGCTGATGCAGGACGCCGGATGCGGGGCCCTTGTAGGGGACCTGGCCCTCGATGCCTTCCGGAACCAGCTTCAGCGTATCGCGCACCTCCGCCTGGAAATAGCGGTCCGCCGAGCCGCGCGCCATCGCACCGACCGAACCCATGCCGCGATAGGCCTTGAACGAGCGGCCCTGGTGCAGGTAGACCTCGCCCGGGCTTTCGTCCGTCCCGGCCAGGAGCGAGCCGATCATCACCGCCGAGGCGCCGGCGGCCATCGCCTTGGCGAGGTCCCCGGAGAACTTGATGCCGCCGTCGGCGATCACGGGAATGCCGGCTTCCGCCGCCGCCTCGACCGATGCCATGATCGCCGAGAGCTGCGGCACGCCGACGCCGGCGACGACGCGGGTCGTGCAGATCGAACCGGGGCCGATGCCGACCTTCACGGCGTCTGCGCCGGCGTCGATCAGGGCCCTGGTGCCGTCCCGCGTGGCGACGTTGCCGGCCATGATGCGGACGGAGTTGGAGAGCTTCTTCACCCGCGTCACCGCATCGAGCACGCGCTGCGAATGGCCGTGGGCGGTGTCGATGACGAGCAGGTCTATGCCGGCGTCGATCAGCCGTTCTGCCCGCTCGAAGCCGTCGTCGCCGACGCTTGTGGCGGCCGCGACCCTGAGGCGGCCCTGGGCGTCCTTGGAGGCGTGCGGATTGAGCTGCGACTTCTCGATGTCCTTCACCGTGATGAGGCCGACGCAGCGCCCGTCCGTGTCGATCACCAGCAGCTTCTCGATCCGGTTCTGGTGGAGGAGGCGCTTGGCCTCCTCCTGGTCGACGGTCTCGCGCACCGTGACGAGATTTTCCCGGGTCATCAGTTCGTGGATCTTCTGGTCGGGATTGGACGCGAAGCGGACGTCGCGGTTGGTGAGAATGCCGACGAGCCGGCCCCCGCGCTCGTTTTCGACCACGGGGATGCCGGAGATCCGGTACGTCCGCATCAGGCCAAGCGCATCCGCCAGGGTGGCGTCGGGGCCGATCGTGACGGGATTGACCACCATGCCGCTTTCGAACTTCTTGACCTGGCGAACCTCCTCGGCCTGCTCCTGCGGCGTGAGATTGCGGTGGACGACGCCGATGCCGCCGGCCTGCGCCATGGCGATGGCGAGGCGTCCCTCGGTGACCGTGTCCATGGCCGACGACAGGATGGGCAGGTTGAGTTCGATGTCCTCGGCGATTCGGGTGGCGATGTCGACCTGCCCGGGCATGACGACGGAATGCGCCGGCTGGAGCAGAACGTCGTCAAAAGTGAGGGCCTCGCCCCCGTTCGCGGCTTCCACGATGCGCACCATCGCCAACTCCCTTCCGGATAAGACAGGTACGGGCCCCTTCGACTCACGGGGCCCTTTCTCGGCTTTCAGATCTCTACTGAAGTTGGCGAGGGCTGGTAACACGCTTGCGAGGGAAAGGAAACAGTGGAAATCGACCGGGCTCTCCCGCCGCCTCCGCGGACGGGTGCCGGCCGGTCGATTGCCCTCACCTGCGGCAGAAGACGAGACCGGCTGGACCGTCGATGCCGGCGGGGCCGGCGGGGCCGGCGGGCTCCAACGCCTGGCATCGGACTCCCAATGCGTCGGACCGCAGGGCGGCAGCCGCGTCGTCTGCATCCTCCTGCGCGCGCCGCAGTTCGCGTTCGGCGCGGTGAAGGCGTCGCCTTGCGTCGTGCACGTCTTCGTGGCTGGCGGCCCGCCGGTCCCGGCGTTTGGCCTTGTCGCCATCCTGCCTGAGCCTTTCGAACTCGAACAGCGCCGTCTCGCGCTCCGAACGGGCGTCGTAGAGGCGGCGGCCGATGCGGTTGTAATAGGCGAACTGCCCTTCGAGATCGGGCGGGCAGACTTCCGGGTTCGAACGGCCCCGTTCTCCCGCGCGCAGGCCGCCCTCCGGCGTGCAGTAATTGCGGATGCCGACCTGCCAGCCCTTGCTCCATGCGTCCGCATCGACCGGCAGTCCGTATCGCGCGCAGGCCTTCCGGTGCCGCGCGACATGGGTGGCCGGCTTGCCTTCCTGGCCGTTCTGCAGGCCGAGCGCCTGCCAGTCGGCGGTCTCGCACTCGCCGCGGTCGAGGGTCGCGCAGCCGGGAAGGCAGAGCGCGGCGGCCATCGCGGACAGGCCGAGGGCAACGGAAAATCTCGATCTCATAATACATCTTTCGGTTTAAATTTTGCGCAATCTAACCGAAAAGTTTCAAAAGGGAAGAGGTCCGGGCGCCGGACGGCGGGCGGGATGGACTTTGCCACTGCAATTTGCACGGACTTGCGCTATCTCGGATAGTCTAAGCAGGCTTACAATCGTCCCGGACAGCCCCTTGAACCGAATCGTCCCCCTGATCCTCGCCGTCGCCCTGTTCATGGAGAACATGGATTCGACCATCATCTCGACGGCCCTCCCGGCGATCGCCCACGACATTCATGTCGATCCCATCGCGCTGAAGCTGGCGCTGGCATCGTATTTCGTGGCGCTTGCGATCTTCATTCCAATCAGCGGCTGGATGGCGGACCGTTTCGGGGCGAAGCGGATCTTCCGGCACGCGATCGTCGTCTTCATGATCGGCTCGCTGTGCTGCGCGGCGTCCGGCACGCTGGTGGCGTTCGTCCTCGCCCGGTTCCTCCAGGGCCTGGGGGGCGCCATGATGGTGCCCGTCGCGCGGCTCGTTCTCGTGCGGACGACGAATCGCAGCGAGCTCGTCTCGGCCATGGCGCTTCTCACGATACCCGCGCTCATCGGTCCCATGACGGGGCCGCCGCTCGGCGGCTTCATCACCACCTATTTCAGTTGGCACTGGATCTTCCTGATCAACATTCCGATCGGCATCGCGGGCATCGCGATGTCGGCGCTCTTCCTGCCCGAGATCGAGAGCGAGCCGCCGCCGCCCATCGACTTCGTCGGGTTCCTGCTCGGCGGGCTCGCCACGTCGGCGCTGGTCTTCGGGCTGTCGGTCGTCAGCCTGCCGCTGCTGCCGCCGGCCTTCGGCGCCGGCATCTGCGTGGTCGGCGTGGTCTGCGGTTTCCTCTACGTCGCCCATGCCAGGCGCCATCCCGCGCCGATCCTCGACCTGTCGCTGTTCCGCAAGAGCCAGGCGTTCCGGACCTCGGTGCTCGGCAGCATGATGTTCCGCGTGTCGACCGCGGCCATTCCGTTCCTGATGCCGCTGATGCTGCAGCTCGGGTTCGGGCTGACGCCGTTCCAGTCGGGGTCGATCACCTTCGTCGGCGCGATCGGCGCGTTCAGCACCAAGTTCCTCGCCCGGCGGGTCTTCCGGATCGCCGGCTTCCGCACGGTGCTGCTCGCCGGCGTGGCGGCGGCCTCGGTGCTGACGGCGGTCAACGGACTGTTCTACTCGACGACGCCGTGGATCGTCATCATGATCCCCCTGATGCTGTCCGGTTTCTGCCGGTCCTTCTTCTTCACCGGCACGAACGCGCTCACCTTCTCCGAAATCGACGCCGCCGACACCAGCCAGGCGACCTCCATCGCCGCCGTGACGCAGCAGATCAGCAAGGCCCTCGGCGTCGCGTTCGGCGGCTCCGTCCTGGAGATCAGCTCGGCGCTGAAGGGCGCTCCTCTCGACGTGTCCGACTTTCACCTGGCGTTCTTTGCCGTGGCCTGCCTCAGCGCGCTGACGCTGATCCCGTTTTCCCGGCTGCCGACCGATGCCGGCGAGGAGATGTCGGGGCACCATGCGGCGGCGAGCCCGCCCGCTTCGGGGCGCCGGGCATAGAGCGCTTCCAGGAAAAGTGGGAACCGGTTTTCCGTCCGGAAGCGCGCGAAGCAAACAAGCGCTTCCAGGAAAAGTGGGAACCGGTCTTCCGTTCGGAAGCGCGTGAAGCAAACAAGCGCTTCCAGGAAAAGTGGGAACCGGTCTTCCGTTCGGAAGCGCGTGAAGCAAACAAGCGCTTCCCGGAAAAGTGGAAACCGGTCTTCGGCCCGGAAGCGCGCAAAAACAACGGGCAGGGTCAGTCCCGGCCGCGGAAGTCGCGGGCAAGCAGGTACATCTCGACGGATTCGGCGCGCGAGGCGGGCGGCTTGACGTGGACGACCGATCGGAACCTCTGCTTCAGCATCGTCAGGAGGTCGTTTTCGGTGCCGCCCTGGAAGGTCTTGGCGAGAAAATGGCCGCCCGGGGCGAGCACGTCGACGGCGAACCATGCCGCGACCTCGCACAGGTGCATGGTGCGCAGGTGGTCCGTACGCTTGTGTCCGGTGGTCGGCGAGGCCATGTCGGAGATCACGAGATCGGGCGCGCCTCCGCAGGCCTCGAGCAGCTTGCGCGGCGCGGACTCGTCCAGGAAGTCCATCTGCAGGAACGCCACGCCGGGGACGGGATCCATGGGAAGAAAATCGATGGCGGAGACGCGCGGCTCCGCATCGGTGGAGCCGGTCGTCCGGGCTGCGATCTGCGACCAGCCGCCCGGTGCCGCGCCGAGGTCGACGATGCGGCGCGCACCGTCGAGGATCGCGTGCCGCTCGTCGATCTCGAGAAGCTTGTAGGCGGCGCGCGAACGGTAGCCGTCGAGGCGGGCGCGCTGCACGTAGGGGTCGTTGATGTGGCGCTCTATCCAGCGGCGCGACGACGCCTTGAGCTTGCCCTTGCGGACCTTCTGGGCAAGCTTGCGTCCACGGCCGCCGGCAGCGGGGCGACGCGTCATCAAGACACTCCGCCGTGGCCGTTCGGGGGCCGGTTCATGCTGCGCCGGCGGCGGCGCCAGACACCGTCGGCGGCCATCATTTCGGTCAGCAGCCCTTCGCGCAGGCCCCGGTCGGCCACCCGCATGCGCCGCGCCGGCCAGCGGCGGCGTATGGCCTCCAGGATGGCGCATCCGGCAAGGACGAGATCGGCCCGGTCGGCGCCGATGCAGGGATTGGCCGAACGCTGGTCGAAGTCCCAGGCGAGAAGCTGCGCCATCATCCGGTCGACGTCTTCGCTGGACAGCCACAGGCCGTCGACGCGGCGCCGATCGTAGCGGGGAAGATCGAGGTAGACGCCGGCGAGCGTCGTGACCGTGCCCGACGTGCCCAGGAGATGGAAGCCGGCGGCGTCGGCGGCGGCGTCGTGCCCGGTGACGCTGCCGGGGCAATCGAAGCGGGCCAGCAGGGCCTCGACGTCGCAGACCATGGCGTCGAAGACATCGCGCGTCACTTCCCGTCCGCCATGCTGCTCGGACAGGGTCACGACGCCGACCGGCAGCGACGTCCACGCCTTTATGTGGTTGGACAGGCGCACCGAACGGCTGGCGCCGAGGTCGATCACGGCGATCTCGGACGAGCCGCCGCCGATGTCGAAGAGCACCACCGAGCGAGCGTCGCGGCCGACGAGGGAGGAGCATCCCGAGACGGCGAGGCGGGCTTCGGTCTCTCGGTCGACGATTTCGAGATCGAGGCCGGCCTCGGCCTTCACGCGGGCGAGAAACTCGGCGCCGTTGGCCGCGGCGCGGCAGGCTTCGGTCGCGATCAGCCGGCGGCCGGTGATCGGGCGGCTCTGGAGCTTGCCGCCGCACACCTTGAGCGCCTCGATGGCGCGCCTCATGGCGTCTTCGGAAAGGCGGCCGCTTCCGACCAGCCCCTCGCCGAGCCTCACGATGCGCGAGAACGCGTCGACGACCCGGAACTGGCCCGGCCGGGTCGGCTGCGCGACGAGAAGCCGGCAATTGTTGGTCCCGAGATCGAGGGCGGCGTAAAGCGGGGGACGCTCCGCGGCGCGCGGAACCTGGCGGGGGCGGCCCTGGCCCGGTCTTTCCGATGAGGCCTCGCGGCCGCCGCCCCGGCGCTCGTGCGCCGGGCGGTCGGCTTCCGGCCGGGGCGCGGAGCCGGCCCGCGAGCCGTTCGCGCCGGCCAGCGGCCGACCCTGGAGCGCCCGCCATTTCCGCGCCTTCGACTTTCCGCCCCGGCAGCCGGGCGACTTTCCGGACGTTTCCGGGGTGCCGGCGTCGTTGCCGCCGGCCGCATCCAAGCCTGGAGATTTCGGTTGGCTCTTCTTGCCGCGTCGCGACCGATGGCGCCGCTTCCGGCCTCGACGCTCGGCGGGATCCGCTGCCGTGGAGGCACCCTCCCCGGCAGCCCGGGCCGCCGCGTGCTCTTCCTCGCGCGTCCCTTGCCCTCCGGCCCCGGCAACATCGGCCCTTCCGATCTCCGGACGGGCCGCTTCCGTCGCAGCACGCGTTCCGTCTGCCGGCGCCCCGACATATACCGGCCGATCGCCGAATCCGGGGTCAATCACGTTCTGTCCTGTGGCGCGCGCGAACCATGTGTCCGCTGCAAGCGCTCGCTTGTTTGTCGTTGTCGGCAATTTAACAGGCGCGGGTTTTTTCACCAAACGCTTTTTCCGAAGCCCCGCCCGCCCCTCGCCGCCGCCCAAATCGCACGCCCCCCGACAAAAATTCCGCCGCGAGGTTTGCATCGAAACCCCTTTTCGACTATATGCCGCCTCGACGCCGCCATTCCGCCGCGTCCCGCTTGGGGAATAGGTTAACGGTAGACCCACGGACTCTGACTCCGTTAGTCCTGGTTCGAATCCAGGTTCCCCAGCC